>CALRYV010000016.1:0-135891 GCA_943372495.1 Ramlibacter sp. 2FC
AGTCGTCAAGCGCCGCCTGCTTGCGGGCAGCATCCGGCCGGTCCTCGTAGATCGCGGCGAGCCGGCGCCGCGTCGCCTGGGTCAGGGCGCGGAACTGCGCGCGGCGGCCGTCGTACTCCGCGTATTCGCGCCGCGCCGCCTCGCTGGCCTGGGTCGTCAGCCAGCGGGTGCTGCCCAGGCGCTCCACCGCCGTCGCGAACGATTCGTTGAAGGTGGTGTCGCCGTTCACATAGAGCACCTGGTGCGCCAGCTCGTGGAAAATCAGGCGGGCCAGTTCGCCCTCGGGGTAGTTGATGAAGGTATTGAGCAGCGGATCGCCGCCGGCCCAGTTCATCCAGCCCAGGGTCGAATACGCCGGCACCGGGTAGACCGACACCTCGAGCCCCTCGGTCCTGAGCTGCGCCGCCTCCGCCCGGGCCTTCGCCTCGTCGAAGTAGCCGTGGTAGCCGACGCAACCGGTGACCGGGAAGCACCAGGTCTTGAGCGTGAGCGAGAACTCGGGCGCCGCCACGACATTCCAGACCGCGGCGCTGCGGCGCAGGTCGGCGTAGCGCCGGTAACTGGGGTTGTCCGGCAGTTTCAGGTCGGTGACGGCAAAGCTGCGGATCCGCTGGCTGAGCGCCAGCCGGGTCTTGAGCGGCGCCGGCGAGCTGCCGTCATCCAGCCAGTCCGCGACCGGCCGCGCCGCGGCCATCAGCCCGAGGTGACCGGTGGCCGACTGCCAGTAATAGCCGACGGTGGAACAGCCCGTCAGGCACAGCGCGCCCACCATCGCCGCCGTCACAACTCCCGCAAGTGCCATCGCGACTGCCGCCTTCACGCCGCCTGCACTTCGACCAGGCAGTCATAGAAGACCGGCCCGCGTCCCATGTCGGTCAGCTTCTGGCTGGTGAGCTGGTTGACGTTGGTGCCGTCCAGGCCCAGCTTGCGCCACCAGATGCCCAGCCCGTTGACGACGCCGGGCCGCGCGCGGTCCGACACCTGCGCCTTGCAGCGGTACTCGCCGCGGTCGTTGAACACGCGCACCACGCCGCCGGAGGCGATGCCGCGAGCCGCCGCATCGCTCTGGTGGATCTCCAGCAGCGGCTCGCCTTCGATGTCGCGCAGGCTGCGCACGTTGGGGAAAGTCGAATTGAGGAAGTTGCGCGCCGGCGGCGAAATCATTGCCAGCGGGTAGCGGGCCGACGAGCCGGCGAGTTCGTGGTTCGGCAGGTGATCCGGCAGTCCGTCCAGTCCCTGGCGCGCCAGCCGCGCGCTGAAGAACTCGCACTTGCCGGACGGTGTCGGGAAGGCGCCGTCGGCGAACGGCGCGTCCGGGAGCTGCAGCGTCGCGAAGCCTTGGTCCAGCAACTGCTGGTAGTCGACGCGGTCGCCGAACGCCTGCCGGCACATGGCCTGGTCATCGTCGGCGAAACAGGGCTCGGCGAAACCCATGCGCGCGGCCAGTTGCCGGAACACCTCGGAGTTGGGCCGGGCCTGGCCCAGCGGCGCAACAGCCGGCCGGTTCAGCAGGACGTCGGTGTGGCCGTAGGACGTGTGGATGTCCCAGTGCTCCAGCTGCGTGGTCGCCGGCAGGATGTAGTCGGCATAGTCCGCGGTGTCGGTCTGGAACTGTTCGATCACCACGGTGAAGAGGTCTTCGCGCGCGAAGCCTTGTACGACCTTGGCCGACTCTGGCGCCACCGCCAGCGGGTTGGAGTTGTAGACCACGACCGCCTCGATCCGCGGGCCGAATTGCGGCGACGACGGCCGCAGCAAGTCGTCGCCGATGGTCACCATGTTGATGGTGCGCGGCGTCCGTCCGGCCAGCAGGTCGGGGCGTTGCAAGGCAGCCTTGTCGACCGGGAACATGCCGGAACTCGACAGCAGCAGCCCACCGGCGCGATGGCGCCACGCGCCCGTGAGGGCCGGCAGGCAGGCGACCGCGCGGGCCGCGTTGCCGCCGCCGCGCACGCGCTGCATGCCGTAGTTCAGGCGGATCGCGGCCGGTTTCGTCGTGCCCCAGTCACGCGCCAGGTCGCGGATCTGCTGCGCGGGGATGCCGCAGACCTGCGCGGCGCGCTCGACGTCCCATTGCAGCGCCCGATCGCGCAGCGCTTCCCAGCCGAGCGTGTGGCGCGCGATGTAATCGTGGTCGAGCCAGTCGTTGACGATCAGCTCGCGCATCACCGCCAGCGCCAGCGCCGCGTCGGTGCCGGGCCGCAGTTGCAGGTGCGCGTGGCACTTGTCGGCGGTTTCGGTCTTGCGCGGATCGATGCACACCAGCTTCGCGCCATTGCGCTTGGCGACCTGCGCCAGCCGCCAGAAATGCAGGTTGCTGGCAATCGAGTTGCTGCCCCAGATCACGATCAGTTTCGATTCGGCGAAGAACTCCACCTTCATGCCGATCTTGCCGCCCAGCGTCTGCGTCAGGCCCTCGCCGCCGGCGCTGGCGCAGATGGTGCGATCCAGCAGCGAAGCGCCCAGGCGGTTGAAGAACCGCGCGGCCATGCCCTCGCCCTGCACCAGGCCCATGGTTCCGCAATAGCTGTAGGGAAGGATGGCTTCGGGGTCGCGGCCGGCGATCTCCTTGAGCCTTGCGGCGATGTCATCGAGGGCCTCATCCCAACCCACCGGCTGGTAGCGCCCGGACCCCTTGGGGCCGACGCGCCGGAGCGGCTGCAGCAGCCGCTCCGGGTGGTAGCTGCGCTCGGTGTAGCGGGAGACCTTGGTGCACAGCACACCGTCGGTCGGACGGTGCGCCGGATTGCCCTGGACCTTGATCGCGACGCCGTCGTGCACGGTGGTCACCAGGGCGCAGGTGTCGGGACAGTCGTGGGGGCAGGCGCCCCGGACTTCGTGGCGGTCCGGTGCGCCGGGAATTGCCTGAATTTCGATGCTGCTGGCCATCCGCCCATGGTAGCCGCCCATCGGGCTAGGCGTTTCTGGTTAAGGCATCGACCGACAGGGTTCCCCCTGAGCTACAGCGAAAATCGGCTCATGCTCAATCGCCGACATTTCTCCCGCGCGCTCAGCGCACTGGCCGTCGTCGGCGCGCCGTCCGTGCGGGCCCAGGCCGATCGCATCGTGCTGGGCCAGTCTGCCCCCATCACCGGCCCCGCCGCGCAACTGGGCATCCAGTTCAACCGCGGCGCGAAGCTCTGCTTCGAGCAGGTCAACGCGCAAGGCGGGGTGGCCCGCCGGGACATCGAACTGGTGCACCTGGACGACGGCTACGAACCGGATCGCTGCGTCGACAACACCCGCAAGCTCCTCGCCAACGACGTGTTCGCCCTGTTCGGCTACATCGGCACGCGACCAGCGTGGCCGCGTTGCCGCTGGCCACGGCCGGGCGGGTGCCGTTCTTCGGGCCGTTCACCGGTGCGATGGCCTTGCGCCAACCGCTCAACCGCTACGCGTTCCACGTGCGGGCTTCGTACAACGACGAAACCGCACTGATCGTGAAGCAGCTGACCAGCCTGGGCCTGAAGAAGATCGCGGTGTTCTACCAGAACGATGCCTATGGCAAGGCGGGGCTCGACGGCGTGACGCTGGCCCTGGGCAGGCTGGATCTCAAGCCCGTGGCCCTGGCCACGGTCGAACGCAATTCCGTAAAGGTGACGGCGGCCGTCAAGACCCTGGCGGCAGCGGCTCCCGACGCGATCGTGCAGATCGGGGCGTACAAGGCATGTGCCGCTTTCATCCGGACGGCGCGGGCGTGGTCGTGTCCCAGGTCATGCCCTCGCCGTACAACGCCGCGCGCCCGATCGCGCGCGAGTTCGTCGACGCCGTGAAGAAGGCGGGCGGCGACTACCAGGCCAACTTCTGATCGCCGGCCTCGAGTCGCTGGGAAACCAGAACTACGGCGGCTTTCCGGTGTCGTTCTCGCCCGCCGACCACGTCGCGTCCACCTTCGTGGAGCTGTCGATGCTGACGGGTGACGGACGGGTCCGAACCTGAAGGCGGTGTCAGCCGCGGCCTACGCGCCTGTCAGCGGGATTCGTTTTTGGCGTCGTGTTGATGCAGTGCGGCGTTTTGAAGCCGGATCGCGCGATACTGGTAGCTCATCAACCGAAAGGGACCCACATGTCCACCAAAACATTCCTGCGCGGCGCCTCCGCAGTGCTCGCCCTGACCGCCGCGGCGTTCGCCCTCAACGCCAGCGCCCAGTCCGCCAGCCCCACGGGCCCGGCCAACACCAACACCAACAAGGCCGGCGAAGCCTATCCGAACGACCCGAACGCGGCCAACCCCAACAAGCCGAAGATGGCCGTGATCCAGAAAGCCCAGGATTCGCGTCCGGCCCAGGCCACCAAGCGCGTCGCGAAGAAGACCAAGAAGGCCGTCAAGCGCGCGGGCCACAAGACGGCCAACGCCGTGCGCAACACGGGCGACAAGATCGCCAACAAGCTGCCCCCGGCACCGTCCCAGCCGGCACCGATCAAGCCCTGAGCGGCTTCAGCCGATCTCCTGCATGGCCGCGAGGCCACGCAGGAAATCCTCGCAGCGCGCCAGTTGCGCCAGGCTGACGTATTCGTCGGGCTGGTGCGCCTGCTCGATGCTGCCGGGCCCGCACACCACCGTCGGGATCCCCGAGCGCTTGAAGATTCCGGCCTCGGTGCCGAAGGCCACCAGCGTGGTTCCCTGCGCGCCTGACAGGCGCTGCGCCATCCGGGTCACGGGATCGGCCGCGGAGCCCAGGAAACTGGGCACTTCGCAGATCGTTTCGAACCGGAACCCGGTCTCGGGCGCCACCTGCTTCATCGCCGGCTCCAGCGACCGCGCATGCGCGATCACTTCTGCCTGCATCGCTGCGGCGTCGGCGGTGGGCAGGTCGCGAAATTCGTAGCGGAACTCCGCATCACGCGGCACCACGTTGTCGGCGATGCCACCGTGGAACTGCCCGACGCTCGCCGTGGAGAACGGCACGTCGAATCCGTCATAGCGCGGCTCGTTGCGCTGGAAGCCTTCCGCCATGTCCCGCACCTTGACCACCATCCGCGCGGCCAGTTCGATGGCGTTCACCGACTGCGGCGTGAGCGAGGAATGGGCTTCCTTGCCGCGCACGCAGCAGCGGTAGCGGTACACGCCCTTGTGGGCGATGGCCGGCACCATGCTGGTGGGTTCGCCCACGATGCAGGCCAGCGGCCGGATGGCGGCATCGCGCATGTCGGCGATCAGTTCCTTCACGCCGAGACAGCCGACCTCCTCGTCATAGCTCAAGGCCAGGTGGACGGCGAACGGCGCGCGGCTTTCCAGGAACAGCGGCGCGTGCGCCACGGCCAGTGCAATGAAGCTCTTCATGTCCGCGCTGCCACGCCCAAACAGCTTGCCGTCGCGAACGACGGCGCCCAGCGGGTCCATGCTCCAGTCCTGGCCATCCCACGGCACCGTGTCGGTGTGGCCCGACAGGATCACTCCGGCGGGCTTGCCCTCGCCCAGCGTGGCGAACAGGTTCGCCTTGGTCCGGTCGGCGTTGAAGGTCAGGCGGCTGGCGACACCGAGCTTTTGCAGTTCGTCCCGCACGAAGTGGATGAGGGCCAGGTTCGAGTTGGCGCTGACCGTGTTCATGCGCACCAGCGTCTGCGCCAGTTCGAGTGAACCGGGGGACAAGGTCTTGGTTTCCATGCCCCATTCTCGCGGATATCCGCCAAGCGGCGCAGGGGTGGCAGCGCTAGACTGGCAGGTCTTTCGCAAACCGCAAGCTGCCATGAACACCCTGGACTCCATCGTCACCCAGGCCGCCTCGATCGCGGCCATCCGGCGTGACATCCATGCCCATCCCGAACTCTGCTTCGAGGAAACGCGCACCGCCGACGTGGTGGCCTCGAAACTCACCGAGTGGGGCATCCCCATCCACCGCGGCCTGGGCAAGACCGGCGTGGTCGGCATCGTGAAGTCGGGCACCAGCACCCGCGCGATCGGCTTGCGCGCCGACATGGACGCCCTGCCGATGCAGGAGTACAACACCTTCAGCCACGCCAGCCGCAACAAGGGCAAGATGCACGCGTGCGGGCACGACGGCCACGTGGCGATGCTGCTGGCGGCGGCCCAGCACTTCGCGAAGAACCGCGATTTCGACGGCATCGTGTACCTGATTTTCCAGCCAGCCGAAGAGGGCGGCGGCGGCGCCCGCGAAATGATCAAGGACGGCCTGTTCGAGCAGTTCCCGATGGACGCCGTGTTCGGCATGCACAACTGGCCCGGCGGAGAGGTCGGCCGCTTCGCGGTGAGCGCGGGCCCGGTGATGGCCTCGTCCAACGAGTTCAAGATCACGATCCGCGGCAAGGGCAGCCACGCCGCGCTGCCCCACAACGGCATCGACCCGGTGCCGGTGGCCTGCCAGATGGTGCAGGCGTTCCAGACCATCATCAGCCGCAACAAGAAGCCGATCGACGCCGGCGTCATTTCCGTCACCATGATCCACGCCGGCGAAGCCACCAACGTGGTTCCCGACAGCTGCGAACTGCAGGGCACGGTCCGCACCTTCACCCTCGAAGTGCTGGACCTGATCGAACAACGCATGAAGAAGGTGGCCGAGCACGTCTGCGCGGCGCACGACGCGACCTGCGAATTCGAGTTCGTGCGCAACTACCCGCCCACGATCAACTCCGCCGCCGAGGCCGAGTTCTCGCGCCAGGTGATGGCATCCATCGTCGGCGAAGCCAACGTCGAAGCCCAGGAACCCACCATGGGCGCCGAAGACTTCGCCTACATGCTGCAAGCCAAGCCGGGCGCCTATTGCTTCATCCACAACGGCGACGGCAGCCACCGCGAGATGGGCCACGGGGGCGGGCCCTGCATGCTGCACAACCCGAGCTACGACTTCAACGACGACCTGATTCCACTGGGCGCCACCTACTGGGTCCGGCTGGCGCAAGCCTGGCTGGCCAGGGACGGCGCATGAACGGTGCGCCCGAAGCGTTCGCGGACTCCTACGCGCGGGCGCGCGGGAAGTTCCTGGCCGCCGCGGCTGACGCCGGCGTACCGGTGCGCTCCTGGGTCCATCCGCTCCCGGGCGCCGAGGGCGAGGAACTCGCGCTGGATGTCGCGCGCGACGGCTCCGCCGATGCCACCGCCCTCCTGATCCTCAGCAGCGCCTGCCACGGTGTCGAAGGTTTCTGCGGCAGCGGGGTCCAGGTGGCCGCCCTGCGCGACTCCCAGTGGCGGCGTCATGCGAAAGCCGCCGGTGTGGCCGTCCTGTATATCCACGGCCTCAACCCCTACGGTTTTTCGCACCTGCGGCGCACCACCCACGAGAACGTCGACCTCAACCGGAATTTCCACGATTTTTCCCGGCCGCTGCCGGTCAACGAAGCCTACCGCGAGGTCCAAGCCCTGCTGTTGCCGCAGGAATGGCCACCGACAGCCGCCAACACGTCCGAGATCGAAAGCTATGTGGGCAGGAACGGCGAGGCCGCCTACCAGGCCGCCATCTCGCGCGGCCAGCACGAATTTCCGGACGGCCTGTTCTTCGGCGGGATCGAGGCGTGCTGGAGCAACCGGACGCTGCGCGAAGTGCTCCGCGAACAGGGCGGCCGGGCCCGTCGCATCGCATGGATCGACATCCACACCGGGCTGGGGCCCAGCGGCGTCGGCGAGCGCATCTACGCGGCGCGGGACGACGCGGCCGCGTTGCAGCGGGCGCGCCAATGGTGGGACGGCAACGGCCGGACGCCGGTGACGTCGATCTACGACGGCTCCTCCACCTCGTCGTTCCTGACCGGGATGATGTTCAACGCCGTCTACGACGAATGTCCGCAGGCGCAATACACGGGAATGGCGATGGAATACGGGACGGTGCCGGTGATGCAGACGCTGCAGGCGCTGCGGGGCGAACGCTGGCTCGACCGCCACCCCGAAGCCGCGCCGGACCTGGCGCGCGCGATCCGCCAGCAGCTCAAGGACGCTTTCTACACCGACACGACGCAGTGGAAGGAGCAGGTCGTCGCCCAGGCGCGGGAAGCACTCTTGCAGGCCGCGGACGGGATCGCGTCTTAGGATGGCCCCCACGCTTGTCACTTCGTGGACTGCGCTGCCCGTCCGAGGGGGCTTCAGTGCCCTTGGGGCGGCCCGGCGGGCACTGAGTCAGTCCCGAAAGCGCCGCTGGGCGATCTCCAGCAGGCCGTCGAAGATCAGGCTGTCCACCAGCTCGAACTTCACCGACATGCTGGGGGCCATCTTCCAGCCCGCGCCGCCGGTCATGAAGCAGGCCGGCTCGGCCCCGCAATGCTCACGCACGTGCTGCACCATGCGCTCCACCGCTCCGGCAATGGCGTAGGTGCCGCCGCTGGTGAGGGCGTCGCTGGTGTTGGTGGGGAATTCGCGCACCTCGCCGGTCGGCACATGCAGGCCCGCCGTGCCCGACTCGAGCGCGCGCAGCATGATGCCGTGGCCCGGCAGGATGAAGCCGCCAAGAAACCTGCCGCCGGCATCCACCGCTTCCACCGCTTCCACCGTGACCGCGGTGCCGACCATCACCACCACCAGCGGCCGGGCCGGCCCCTGGGCGAGCATCCGGTGCCAGGCGCCGATCATGGCCACCCAGCGGTCGGCGCCCAGGCGACTGGGGTGGTCGTAGCCATTGGTGAGCCCGGCCTCGGCAACGCCGGGCACGACCCACTGCGCCGTCAGGTCCCAGACCTCGGCCAGATCCTCTTCGACCCGCCGCCGCACCGCGTCGGCCGCGACGATGCATCCGAGCATCCGGGAGGGCCGGGGCAGATCAGCCCACTCGCCTTCCGCCAGGCGGTCGATGTTCTCGAGGAATTCCGCGCCGTGCGCCAGCACTTGCGCGCCGGGTGCGGCAGCGTCGTACAGCGCCCATTTCAGGCGCGTGTTGCCGACGTCGATGGCGAAAAAGGACATGTCCGTCAGACCGGTGGCTGCTGGCCGCTCAGGCCCGCCAGGCTGCGGACCAGGCCCTGCTCCTGCGCGAGCAGTTGCTCGCAGGCGGAGATGGCCCGCTTCGCGCTTGCCTGCAGTTCCCGGTGCGTTTCCTGCGCGCCTGCGATTCCCGGGGCCGGACTCCTGCCTTCCGTGGCGGCTCCGGCCACGGCCGACAGCGCGGCCCGCCAGTCCTTCAGCCCGGACGTCAGTGGCTTGCCCAAGGCCTGGAGCAGCGTGACCCGGCTCTGCGCGTTGGCACGGGCCTGCTCGGGCACGGGGGATGCGGCGTTGCAGAGCGCGCGCAGCAGCTTCAGCCGGTCCACCAGGATGTCGCAGCGCACGGAGTCGTCCAGCACCGCGCGCTGCGCCTGCGGATCGGTGGCTGCCGCCTGCCGCACCTTGATCTGGTTGCGCATGTCCTGCAGCCAGCGCGCGCCCTGGTCGATGATCTTTTCGACGGCGCGGTATTCGACTTCCAGTTCCACCAGCACACGCTCCATCTGCGCGGCATCGGCCGGTTGACCGACGGGCAGCGCGCCCGCGGCCTTGGCCACGTCCGCGGCCGCGGCATCGATCTGCTCGAATTGCCCGGCGAATTCGCTGCCGCTGGACTTGCTCTTGCCGCTGGTGCGGGCCCACCAGCCCTTGGGCTCGAGCAGCGAGAAGTCGAGCCGGGGCAACACCTCCACGAGTTCTTCGAGCCGGGACGCGACACCGCCAAGTCCCGGGACCCTGGCCTGCGCCCGCAGCAGGTCGCCGATCTCGCCGATGCGCCTGACGTGCATGTGGCCGGCGTCGGCGGCCATCTGGGTGAGCCACGCCGCCGGCGTGGTCGCGGCTTTCGGCTTCATCTGCGCCAGTCTGGCCGGTGACATCAGGGATGCTGTGCGATCGGACTCGTCCATGGGGTTCCCTTTTGCCGCAATATAACCGGTCGCCTGCCGGGGCCTCCTCAGAGCGCGCCGATCCAGCAGGCGCGCTGGATCGCGGCCATCTTGTTGTCCACCTTGAGCTTGCCCATCGCATTGGCGATGTGGTAGTTGACGGTCCGCTCGGTGCAGCTGAGGCGCTTGGCGCTCTCCCGCGCCGTCAGTCCTTCGAATGCCAGCACCAGGCACTCGCGCTCGCGCGGGCTCAGGGTGGAACGGGCCTGGGTGATCGAACGCTTCACCAGCGGCCAGATGTTCAGGGCCGACCAGGCCAGCGAAGCCGCCTCGGCGCGGTCGGTCAGCTCGCGCGGGCTGAACATGAAGCATTCAAACGCGCGCCCGGCGGGCAGGCTGAATTCGACCCGGACCACGGTCTGGTAGCCGTGGGCCAGCCACAACTGGCGCCAGCGGCTCGCACCGAGGTGATCGGACTTGGCGATCGACTGCCATGCCACCAGCGGCGCGTCCGAATCGCGCCAGGGCGCGCCGAAATCGCGGCTCTGCGCCAGCGCCTGCGCGGCTTCGGCGAGGAACGGGGGATGGACGGCAACGACATGGCGGTCATCCCTGGCGCCGAACGGATCGGGACCGAGGATGACGACCGCTTCGACCGAGAACTCACGCAAGGCCGCAATCCAGTCGCTCAGGATGCCGTCGAGGCTGACGCTGTCAAAGTTAACAGGGACCCCAAGGGGCATTTCAATGGCCTTTCTGCCGCGGCTGAGACAATATCATCATTCTTCGCCGCTCATCCGAGCGAGTGCCGGCCTGGGGAAGAGGGAACATTTGTCGACGATCCGAGTGCTTTACGCCAGTGGAACCGGGCTGCTTCAGTCATGGGCTTCCAACGAGGTGGTCCGTCCGCTGCTGGAGCCGGTGCTGCATCCGTCCAGGTGGCGCATCCGCGCGCTCGGCCTGTCCACCGCATTGGGCCACCCCCTGTTCTACTGGATCTGGGGCACGCTGTTGCCGCAACCCTATGAAAGCCTCACGCTGCGGCTGCTGATGGGAGCACTGGGACTGAGCCTGCTGGTGTTTCCACGCTTCAGCGCCACGCCCCCGAGCCGCGCGTCGGCCGCCACCTTCACCGCGATCTTCTGGGTCACGCTGCCGCTGTTCTTCTCGTGGATGTACTTCTGCAACAGCGGCAACCCGGTCTGGCTCGCCAGCCTGGGCGCCATGTTCCTGATCTACTACCAGCTGACCGACTGGCGGATCGCAACCCTGGGCAGCGTCTCCGGTGTCGCACTGGCCTGGGTGCTGTTCAACGCCTTCGGGCCGCAGCTGCCGGACATGCCGGGGACGCAGGTGCTGACCGCGGCCGTCGTGATTTCCTTCAGCTGGTTCATGGGGCTGGTGCTGGGCATCTCGTCGTCCAACCTGCGCCGCGAGCAGTTGAACTACACCCTGGGCACCATGGGCATCATGGCCCATGAACTGCGCACGCCGCTGGCCACCATGTCGCTGATCGGGGACGCGGTGCGGGCCGAAGCCCCGGAATGCGGCAACGCGTCCGCGCAGAAGCTGGAGAAGCTCGGTGCGCGGCTCAATACGCTGGTGCGCAACATGAACCACCAGATCGACATGCAGATTGCCAACGCGCGACTGATGCGGCTGCCGGTCCACAAGGAGGCGATCTCCGCCGCCGATCTGGTGCGCCAGGCCGCGGCGGACTATCCGTACCGCAGCACCAAGGAGCGCGAATGCGTGCAGGTGCTGGTGCGGCGCGACTTCCTGTTCGAGGGTTCGCAGGCGCTGTTCGCCCAGGTGGTCGCCAATCTGCTGAAAAATGCCCTGCGCTCGCTCGCGGCTGCCACCACGGCCAGCCAGCCCGGCGACCTGCTGGTCGAGATCGGAACCATGCACAACCGGGGCCGCATCGTCGTCAACGACCGCGGGGTCGGGATCGATCCGGCGCTGCAGCCCCGCATTTTCGAACCGTTCTTCTCGACCGACCGCGGCACTGGCCACGGCCTCGGGCTGGCCTTCTGCCAGCGCGTGGTCCAGGCCGCCGGCGGCACGATCCGGGTCAAGTCCGAACCGGCGCGTGGCGCGATATTCACCATTGAACTGCCCCTGCTGGCCTAGCACAATGACTCACCTTCAAGCCCTCCGACCCCAGGATCTGCGATGAGCTTTCCCCTCTTTCACCGCCCAGGGACCGTGGTCTTCCTCGATGACGACCCCGATTACCTGGAAATGCTGGCGCTGGTGCTGCCCAAGCGCTGGCACGTGAAGCTGTTCATGCGGCCGGCCGAATGCATCAACTACCTGCAGCAGGAGCCGCCGTTCTGGGAGGCCGACGCCTGGAACCAGCAGCAGCTGATCACCGAGTGGGGCGAGGGCAAGCCCCTGATTCCGCAGATCCTCGCCTACTGGTCCAAGTACACCGAGCGCTATGCCTTGACCCGCGTCTGCGTGGTCGATTACTCGATGCCCGGGATGGACGGCCTGCAGGCCCTTGGCGAGCTGATGGACTGGCCCGGTTCCCGGGTGCTGCTGACCGGCCAGGCCGACGAACAGGTGGCGGTTCGCGCCTTCAACCGCGGCCTGATCGACCAGTTCATCGCCAAGCAGACGCCCGACATCTCCCGCCGCCTGATCGACGCGGTGGAGCAGCTGCTGGCGACGCCCAATGCCCGGCATGAGCAGACCTGGCGGGTGACGCTCAATCCCGAGCAGAACGCCCTGCTGCGCGGCGCCGCGGCGGCGCGCGACCTCAAGGCGTTCGCCGCCAAGCACTGGATCGAGCACGTGGTGATCGGCCAGCCGTTCGGCGTGCTGGGCATGGACAGCGCGGGCAAAGTCAGCTGGCTGCAGCTGGAAACCCGGGAGGGCCTGCGGGCGCAGGCCGAACTCGCCGAGATCGAGGGCGTGCCGGCGTCCGGCCTGGAGGAGATCCGCGCCGGGCGCAAGCTCGCCGACCTGGAACTGCGGCAGGCGCTCGGGCGCATCGGTGCGCCGCAACTGATGGCGGCGACGCCGATCGGCCAGGGCGACGGCCTGCTCGGCGCCCTGTTCGAGGTCGACTCGCCGCATTCGCCGGACGTGGTGAACAGCTACTCGAACTGGCTGGCACGCCAGGAGCAGCGGACCGTCCAGGGTTAAGGCGTCCGGGCGGCGCGGTTGCGTCGGGCGATCGGCCAATCCCAGGGCTTGACCTGCGGCGCAATCGTGCGCGCAGCGGCCTCCACGTGGTCCATTTCCGCCGCTGTCAATCCGGCATTGAGCGTCAGCCGCACCATCGCCCGGTTGCGGCTGGTCGCCGGCGCGCAGAACACGGAGCCGATCACGCCCTGCTGCTCGAGGGCGTCGCGCAGCGCCAGCGTGTCGAACTCAAGGCCGGCTTCCAGCGAGATGATCTGCTCGCTGCCCTGGTGGATCGGGTAACCCAGCTCCGCCAGGCTGGCGCGCAGCCGGCGGGTGTTGGCATGGAGCTTGCCGCGGGCGTCGTCGCTGCCCTTGACGACTTCCAGCGTCGCGCGCAGGCCCGCCACTTCGTGCGGCAGCAGGCAGGAGCTGAAGATGCTCGGAAAGCTGTGGCACATCAGGTAGTTGCGCAGTTCGGCCGGCATCGAGAAGAACCCGGCGCGGCCCGCGAAGGCCTTGGCCAGGCTGCAGGTGATGAACTGGACGCGATCGGTCAGGCCCAGCAAGGCGCACAGTCCGGCGCCGGCGGGCCCGTGGGTCCCGACCGAGTGCGACTCGTCGACCAGCAGCATGGAGCCGTTGCATTCGGCCGCCTCGACGATCTCGCGCAACGGGCACAGCGCACCGGTGGTGCTGTACACCGAGTCGACGACCACCAGCCCCGGCCCGTGGCGCTCCAGCAGCTTGGCGAGGTGCGCCGGATCGTTGTGGCGGAATGCGTAGACCGGCGCCTGCGCCGCGCGTGCGCCTTCCCAGAGCGACATGTGGGCCAGGCTGTCCATGTAGACGGGAGTGCTCGCATCCGCCACGACCTGCAGCAGGCCGAGGTTGGCGGTGTAGCCGGACTGGCAGAGCAGGCCGTCCTCGACGCCCAGCCAGTCGCACATGGCGCGTTCGAGCTGCCAGGCACTATTGCCTTCGAGCTGGAAGACACCGGATTGCAGGACGAACTCGCGGTCGCTGCGGATCGAACTCAGCTGGGCCTGGACGATGTCCTGATGCCCCGTGATCGACAGGTAATCGTTGCCGTCGAGACGGACATCGTCGCTGAGCGGAGCACGGCCGTGGGTGACGAACTTGCCGCCCCACTCGTCACGCAAGCGCGCCGAAAACTGGGTCTCGATCCGTTGCTGGAGACGGGTGGATAACTGGGGACGACGAGCGGCGCTCGCCGGGATAGGGCTGTTAATGACTTCCATGGTGCACCGGGAATTGCTGTGCACTCATTGAAGGCGGAAACGATTTGTTGCGTCAGTCACCCCCTGTCAACGTTGACAGGGGTAGATTGTTGCCAACCGGGTCTTTTGCTACGAAACGTAAGCGAGTTGCGACGCAGGCTCAGGCGAGCCGGCCATGACACTGCTTGTACTTCTTTCCACTACCGCAGGGGCAGGGATCGTTGCGGCCGACCCGGGCAACCTGCCCCAGCGGCGCCCGGGTGGTACTTTCGTCCACCATGGTCTCGACCTCGCCGGTCTCGGTCGGCGCCGTATAGGTCACGTTGGCGATGCGCTCGGCGCGGCTTTCCAGGTCCTCGGCCGCCTGTTCGAGCTGCTCGCCCGACTGCACCTTGACGGTCATGAGCAGCTTGGTCACCTCGTTCTTCACCGAATCGAGCAGCTGGCCGAACAGCTCGAAGGCCTCGCGCTTGTATTCCTGCTTGGGCTGCTTCTGCGCGTAGCCGCGCAGGTGGATGCCCTGGCGCAGGTAGTCGAGCGCCGACAGATGCTCGCGCCAATGCGTGTCGATGCTCTGGAGCAGCACGATGCGCTCGAACTGGGTGAAGTTCTCCGGGCCGATCTGCTGCACCTTCAGCTCGAAGGCCTGGTTGGCTTCGCGCAGCACCTTCTCCAGGACTTCCTCGTCGGTGATCGAGCTCGCGTTCTGGATCTCGCTTTGCAGCGCCACGGGGATGCCCCATTCGTCGGCCAGCACCTTCTCGAGGCCGGGGACGTCCCACTGCTCTTCCACCGACTCGGCCGGGACGTACTGGTGGGTCAGGTCCGTGAAGCAGCCTTCGCGCAGCGAGGCGATCTGGGCCGACAGGTCGGCCGCGTCCAGGATGTCGTTGCGCTGCTGGTAGATCACCTTGCGCTGGTCGTTGGACACGTCGTCGTATTCCAGCAGCTGCTTGCGGATGTCGAAATTTCGCGCTTCCACCTTGCGCTGCGCGCTTTCGATGCTGCGGGTGACGATGCCCGCCTCGATGGCCTCGCCGTCGGGCATCTTCAGCCGCTCCATGATCGCCTTGACCCGGTCGCCGGCGAAGATGCGCATCAGCGGATCGTCCAGGCTCAGGTAGAAGCGCGACGAGCCCGGGTCGCCCTGGCGGCCGGAGCGGCCACGCAGCTGGTTGTCGATCCGGCGCGATTCGTGGCGCTCGGTGGCGATGATCCGCAGGCCGCCCAGGCCCGTCACCGTTTCGTGGTCCTTGGTCCACTGCTCGCGCAATTCGGCGATCTTCTTCGCCTTGGCCGCGGCATCCAGCGACTCGTCGGCTTCGACCCCCTCGACGGCCTTCTCGACGTTGCCGCCCAGTACGATGTCGGTGCCGCGACCGGCCATGTTGGTGGCGATGGTGATCATCTTCGGCCGGCCCGCCTGCGCCACGATGTCCGCCTCGCGGGCATGTTGCTTGGCGTTGAGCACCTGGTGCGGCAGCTGTTCCTTGTTCAACAGCTCGTCGATGATCTCCGAGTTCTCGATCGAGGTGGTGCCGACCAGCACCGGCTGGCCGCGCTCGTAGCATTCGCGGATGTCCTTGATCGCCGCTTCGTACTTCTCGCGCGTGGTCTTATAGACCCGGTCCAGCTGGTCGTCGCGGCGGCTCGGCTTGTTGGGCGGGATCACCGTCGTTTCGAGGCCGTAGATCTCCTGGAACTCGTAGGCCTCGGTGTCGGCCGTGCCGGTCATGCCGGCCAGCTTGCCGTACAGCCGGAAATAGTTCTGGAAGGTGATCGAGGCCAGGGTCTGGTTCTCGGCCTGGATCGGCACTCCCTCCTTGGCTTCCACGGCCTGGTGCAGGCCATCGCTCCAGCGCCGTCCCGACATCAGGCGGCCGGTGAACTCGTCGACGATCACCACTTCCTGGCTGCCGTCTTCGCCGGGCTGCACCACGTAGTGCTGGTCGCGGAAATACAGCTTGTTGGCCCGCAGCGCTGCGTACAGGTGGTGCATCAGCGCGATGTTGGCCGGGTCGTACAGCGTGGCGCCTTCGGGAATCATCCCGAGGTTGAACAGGAGGCGCTCGGCGTTCTCGTGCCCCTGCTCGGTGAGGAAGACCTGGCGGCTCTTCTCGTCCACCGTGAAGTCCCCGGGCTTGGTGATGCCTTCACCGGTGCGCGGGTCGGCCTCGCCTTCCTGCCTGGTCAACAGCGGCACCACCTTGTTCATGGCGATGTACATGTCCGTGTGATCCTCGGCCTGGCCGCTGATGATCAGGGGCGTGCGGGCCTCGTCGATCAGGATCGAATCCACTTCGTCGACGATCGCGTAGTTCAGGGCGCCCTGCACGCGGTCGGCCACTTCGTAGACCATGTTGTCGCGCAGGTAGTCGAAGCCGAACTCGTTGTTGGTGCCGTAGGTGATGTCGCAGCGATAGGCCGCCTGCTTCTCCTCGCGCGGCATGTTCGGCAGGTTGACGCCCACGCTCAGGCCGAGGAAGTTGTACAGCTTGCCCATCCACTTGGCGTCGCGGTTGGCCAGGTAGTCGTTCACCGTCACGACGTGCACGCCGCGTCCGGTCAGCGCATTCAGGTACACGGGCAGGGTGGCCGTCAGCGTCTTGCCTTCGCCGGTGCGCATCTCGGAGATCTTGCCGTTGTGCAACGCCATGCCGCCCAGCAGCTGGACGTCGAAGTGCCGCATCTTCATGACCCGCTTGGAGCCTTCGCGGACCACCGCGAATGCCTCGGCCAGGAGATCGTCCAGCGCCTCGCCGCCCGCGACCCGCGCCTTGAACTCCTGCGTCTTGCCCCGCAGTTCGTCGTCGCTGAGTTTTTCGAACTCCGGCTCCAGCGCGTTGATCCGCTCGACGGTCTTGCGGTATTGCTTGAGAAGGCGGTCGTTGCGGCTGCCGAAGATTTTTGTCAGGAGATTGGTGGCCATGAACGCGTTACCGCCCTGCCGGCCCACATGGGCCCGCAGGGGCAGCGCAATCCTTTGTTGATCAGGATGAAAATGAGGCCGGAGCCGGCCAATGCAAGAGCACCGGCAGATCCAGCAAAGCCGCTGATTTTACCTGCGGCCGGACAACTGCACGGGGTCGATCACGACGGCTTTCGCCAAACGGGTGGCCGCCAGGTTCTGGCCGGCCGCCAGGAACTTCTGCGGATCCTGGGGCACCCCCTGGACCAGCACCTCGAAGTGCAGGTGCGGACCCGTGGAGCGGCCGGTGGTGCCGACGTCGGCCACCTTCTGGCCGCGCTTGATGAAGTCCCCCTTCTTGACCCAGACCCGGGAGGCGTGGGCGTAGCGGGTGATCAGGTCGTTGCCATGGTCGATTTCGACCATCTGGCCATAGGCCGGGTGCAGTTCCTGGGCAACGACCACGCCGCCGGCCGCGGCCAGGATGGCGGTCCCGGGATCTGCCTGGAAATCGAGGCCGGTGTGCAGAGCCGAGCGGCCGGTGAACGGATCGATCCGCCACCCGAAGGACGACCCGAGATGGCCGTCGTGCACCGGTCGCTGCGTCGGCACCATCATCCGGCGAATCTTCTGGTCGAACAGCTGGGTTTCCATCACCGTCATCAGGTCGGTGCGGTGTTCGGCCATCTGGTCGAGGTCGCGCAGGGTCGCTTGCAACTCTTCCAGGGTCAGCGAACGGCCCGGGACCAGTGCGCCGCCGCGGCCCGGAGCGACCTTGATCTCCGCCGGGTTGACCCCGGCCAGGCCCGAGACCCGCTCGCCCAGTGCTTCGAGCTGCACCATCTTGGCCTGCATCTCGCCGAGCTTGCGGGCCATCGCGTCGAGGTTTTCGCGCATGAAGCGGTCGCGCTGCTCGAATTCATCCTTCACCACCAGCCGCACCAGCGCCCCGATGACCGGCCAGCCCTCGCGCGCGCCCTTCAGGAACACCCAGTGGTACAGCCCCGCCGCAAAGACCATGAGGCCGAGCGAGAGCGCCATCAATGACAACATCAGCCGGGTGCCGCTCAGATGCACCGCGCGGCTCTTCGCCAGCCAGGCGTCCGTGATAATGAAATGCACTTGATCCCCTCGCTCTCTTGTCTGTCTTTTCTTTGACCACCCGACGCCACCATCCGGTCACGCTGCTGCAGGCCGCCGAAGACTCCCCGACCCTGGCCCGGCTGACGGAACTGGCGCGCGAATCCGGCGAACGCCTCAAGGCCATCCAGCCCCTGATCCCGGAGGCCTTGCGCCCCGCGGTCAAGGCTGGCCCGATCGAGGGAACCAGCTGGTGTCTCCTGGTCGGCAACAACGCCGCGGCCGCCAAATTGAGACAGGTTCTGCCCGCCCTCCAGAGCTGTCTGGTCGACCGCGGGTGGCAGGTTACTTCAATCCGTTTGAAAGTTCAAAGCGGTCAAAGGTAACAAGAGTGCCGGGGCGACCGCCTGGCGGGCCAATGGTGCCGATTGTCGGAATCGAACTGACGACCTACCGCTTACAAGGCGGTTGCTCTACCAACTGAGCTAAATCGGCTTCGGAGAAATTCTATCTACTTGATGCGCTTGAGCGACGGCCTGGGACCACTCGGGGGCCGCGGCGGCTCCTGGCCTTCGTTGCCGTCCATGCCTGGTTCGGGGTTGACCAGCTGCACCACCCGCGGCTCGCCTTCGGTGGCGGTCCCTGCGGCCGGAACGCTGGACAACGGGGACGGCTTGGACGCCTCCTCCGCCGCGCCGGGCACCACCACCGGGAATGCCATGCCCTGTCCGTTTTCGCGGGCGTAGATCGCGATCACCCGGCTGACCGGGACCATGATCTCACGCGCGCTGCCGGCGAAACGGGCCTTGAACTCGATGAAATCGTTGCCGAGCTTGAGCGAACTGGTGGCGTCGAAGCTGATGTTCAGCACGATCTCGCCGTTCTTCACGTACTCGCGCGGCACCTGCACGGAATCGTCCACCAGCACCGCCACGTAGGGCGTGAGCCCGTTGTCGGTGCACCAGTCGTACAGGGCCCGGATCAGGTAGGGCCGGGTGGAAGTGGATTCCAGTGCGTTCATCATGGAGCAGGACTACTTGCGCATGACCTTTTCGGACGGGGTGAGCGCTTCGATGTAGGCCGGGCGGGAAAAGATGCGCTCGGCGTATTTCAGCAGCGGCGCCGCATTCTTGGACAGTTCGATTCCATAGTAATCCAGGCGCCACAGCAGCGGCGCGATGGCCACGTCAAGCATCGAGAAATTCTCGCCGAGCATGTACTTGTTCTTCAGGAACACCGGGGCCAGCTGCGTGAGGCGGTCGCGGACGTGGGCGCGCGCCTTTTCCAGCGCCTTCTCGTTGCTCTTGGCTGCGCGCGATTCGAGCGTGCTCACGTGGACGAACAGTTCCTTTTCGAAATTGAGCAGGAACAGCCGCACGCGGGCCCGGTCGACCGGGTCGCCAGGCATCAGCTGCGGATGCGGGAAGCGCTCGTCGATGTACTCGTTGATGATGTTCGACTCGTACAGGATGAGGTCGCGCTCCACCAGGATCGGGACCTGGCCGTACGGATTCATCACGTTGATGTCTTCCGGCTTGTTGTACAGGTCGACGTCGCGAATCTCGAAATCCATTCCCTTTTCGAACAGCACGAAGCGGCAACGGTGGGAGAAAGGGCAGGTGGTTCCCGAATACAGCACCATCATGATGAAGGCTCCTTAAATCAAAAAAGAGTGGGCGCGTGAAGCAGCCCACTCATGGAAGGACGCGCCAGCGGGTCGCCGCCGGCGTTTCGCCTTGTCAGTGAATGTCTTTCCAGAACGCCGCGTTCAGGCGCCAGGTGAAGATGGTGAGGACGCCGAGAAACAGCAGGACCCAGACCCCGACCCGCACGCGGGTGTTCTGCTCCGGCTCGCCCATCCACTGGAGGTAGCCCACCAGGTCGCCGACGGCCTGGTCGTATTGCAGCGGCGTCAGTGTTCCGGGGCTCATCTGCTTCCAGCCGGTGAACACCTGCGTGGGGTGGCCGTGCACATCGCGGGTGGCGAACTGCGGCGCGCGGTCGCCCTGCAATTCCCACAATGCATGCGGCATGCCGACGTTCGGGAATGCCAGGTTGTTCCAGCCGGTGGCCTTGCCGGCGTCGCGGTAGTAGGTGCGCAGGTAGGTGTAGATGTAGTCCGCGCCGGTGCCGCCGTGGCCAGAACGCGAGCGCGCGATCACCGTCAGGTCGGGAGGATTGGCGCCGAACCACTCCTTGGCCTGCTTCGGGTCGATCGCGGCCTTCATGGTATCGCCCACCTTGTCGGTGGTGAACAGCAGGTTGTCCTTGATCTGCTGCTCGGTCAGGCCGATGTCGCGCAGGCGGTTGTATCGCATGAACGCGGCCGAGTGGCAGTTCAGGCAGTAGTTGACGAACAGCTTGGCGCCGTTTTGCAGCGCCGGCAGGTCATTGGTGTTGGCCGGGGCCTTGTCCCAGACAATCCCCTCGCCGCCCGAGGCGTGCGCGCCGAAGGCGAAGCCGAAAGCAGCCACCAGGGTGAGGATCAGTTTTTTCATTCTTGACAGTCTCCAGCTCTCAATGCCCGGCGAAGGTGATGCGGTCCGGCACGGGCTTGAATTCGCCCAGGCGGCTCCACCACGGCATCAGCAGGAAGAATCCGAAATAGAACAAGGTGCCGATCTGGGAGACGCGTTCGCCGATCGGCGACGGCGGCTGCACGCCCAGGTAGGCCAGCACGACGAAGTTCACGACGAAGACGCCGTACACCCACTTGTGCCAGCCCGGACGGTAGCGGATCGACTTGACCGGGCTGTTGTCCAGCCAGGGCAGGAAGAACAGGATGATCACGGCGCCACCCATCACCAGCACGCCCCAGAACTTGGCGTCGATCGACAGCATGAGCACGACGGCCACCGCCGCCACCACTGCCACGACGATCTTGGTCAGGCTGGACAGGCGGGCCTTGACGACGGCATAGCCGGCCGCCACCACCACGCAGGCGATCAGCGCGTACATCATCTCGCTGGTGATGGCTCGCAACATCGAATAGAACGGCGTGAAGTACCACACCGGAGCGATGTGCGCCGGCGTCTTCAGCGGGTCGGCCGGAATGAAGTTGTTGTACTCGAGGAAGTAGCCGCCGAGTTCTGGCGCGAAGAAGATGATCGCGGAGAACACCATCAGGAACACCGACACGCCGAACATGTCATGGACGGTGTAGAAGGGATGAAAGGGAATGCCGTCCAGCGGCTTGCCGTTCGCATCCTTCAGGGCGTTCGGGCCCTTGATTTCCACGCCGTCCGGATTGTTCGATCCGACGTCGTGCAGTGCCAGGATGTGCGCGGCCACCAGACCGAGCAGCACCAGCGGCACCGCGATCACGTGGAAGCTGAAGAAGCGGTTGAGCGTCGCGTCGGACACCACGTAGTCGCCGCGGATCAGCAGCGCCAGGTCCGGGCCGACGAAAGGAATCGCGGCAAACAGGTTCACGATCACCTGGGCGCCCCAGTAGGACATCTGGCCCCACGGCAGCAGGTAGCCCATGAAGGCTTCGGCCATCAGCACCAGGAAGATGGCGCAGCCGAAGATCCACACCAGTTCGCGCGGCTTGCGGTAGCTGCCGTAGATCAGGCCGCGGTACATGTGCAGGTAGACCACCACGAAAAAGGCCGACGCGCCGGTGGAGTGCATGTAGCGCACCAGCCAGCCCCACGGCACGTCGCGCATGATGTATTCGACCGACTCGAAGGCCTTGGCCGCGTCCGGCTTGTAGTGCATCACCAGGAAGATGCCGGTGACGATCTGGATCACCAGCACCAGCATCGCCAGCGAACCGAAGAAATACCAGAAGTTGAAGTTCTTCGGCGCGTAGTACTCGGACATGTGCTCCCGGTAGGCCGAGCCGGCGGTCGGGAAGCGGTTGTCGAACCAGTTGCCGAGTTTTGCGCCCATGGTGGCGTTCGGGGAGATTTCCTTGAATTCAGCCATGGTCACGCCTTCTTGTCTTCACCGATGATCAGCCGGCTGTCCGAGAGGTACATGTGCGGCGGCACTTCCAGGTTGTCGGGCGCGGGCTTGTTCTTGAACACACGGCCGGCCAGGTCGAAGGTCGAACCGTGGCAGGGGCACAGGAAGCCGCCCTGCCAGTCATCCGGCAGCGAGGCCTGGGGCCCGGCCTGGAACTTGTCCGAGGGCGAGCAGCCCAGGTGCGAGCAGATGCCCACCACGACCAAGAACTCAGGCTTGATCGAGCGGCCTTCGTTGCGGGCGTATTCAGGGGTGAGTTCGTCCGGCTTGCGCTGCGACTTGGGATCAGCGAGCTGGTTGTCGATCTTGGGAAGCTCGGCGACCTGCTCCTTGGTCCGGCGCACGATCCAGACCGGCTTGCCACGCCATTCCACCGTCATCTTTTCACCCGGCTTCAGCGCGGAGATGTCGGCCTCCACCGGTGCACCCGCGGCCTTTGCGCGCTCCGAGGGCTGGAAACTGCTCACAAAGGGCACGGCGGTGAAGCCGGCGCCCACAGCACCGGCACAACCGGACGCGATCAGCCACGTCCGTTTGCTGGTGTCCACTGGGGTGTCGCTCATGGGGGTCCTCAAGGATGTCGCTGTCAGGGTCAACCGACGATTGTAGCTGACCGTTTGTCACGTTTTCCAGGCGCCCTCCGGCGCGTTGCGCCGATACTGCGCACGACAAACCAATGGAGAAGAAACGATGGGAATGGTCAAGGAATTCCGCGAATTCGCGGTCAAGGGCAGCGTCGTCGACCTGGCCGTCGGCGTGATCATTGGCGCGGCGTTCGGCAAGATCGTCGACTCCATGGTGAACGACCTGATCATGCCGGTCGTGGCGACGGTGTTCGGCAAGCTCGACTTCTCGAGCCTGTTCGTGGTGCTCGGGGCCGTTCCGCCCGGAACGCCGCAAACTCTCGAAGCCCTGAAGAAAGCCGGCGTCCCGGTGCTGGCCTACGGCAATTTCATCACCGTGGCGGTCAACTTCCTGATCCTGGCGCTGATCATTTTCCTGATGGTGCGGCAGATCAACCGGATGCGCCGCGACGAACCGGTCGTTGTCGTCACCCCGGCCCCGGCCGAGGACGTGCTGCTGCTGCGCGAGATCCGCGACAGCCTCAGGCGGTCCTGAAGGACAGCGCTCGCGCGGTCCGGACGGCTTCCAGCAGGCTGGACGCGTCGGCCCGGCCGCTGCCGGCGATGTCGAAGGCGGTTCCATGGTCGGGGCTGGTGCGCACCAGCGGCAGTCCGAGCGTGACGTTCACCCCCTTGTCCACGCCCAGATACTTCACCGGGATCAGGCCCTGGTCGTGGTACATCGCCACCACCACGTCGAATTCGCCGGGATGTCCGGTGGTGGAGCGGGCCCGCATGAACACCGTGTCCGGCGCGAATGGGCCCAGCGCCTCGACGCCCTGCGCCTGCGCGGCGCGCACTGCGGGAATGATGAAGTCCAGCTCTTCGCGCCCGAACAGCCCGCCCTCCCCGGCGTGCGGATTGAGGCCGGCGACGCCGATGCGCGGCCGGCGGCCCAGCACGGCCGCCAGGGAAACGTCGGTGATCTGCAGCGTCTGCAGCACGTTGTCGAACGTCACGGCGTCGATCGCATCGCGCATCGACATGTGGATGCTCACCAGCACGGTGCGCAGTTCGTCGCTCGCCAGCATCATTCGCACCGGCACCTGCGCCACCGCAAGCCCCAGGTGCGCCGCCGCTTCCGCCTGCAGCAGTTCGGTGTGGCCCGGAAACCGGACTCCGGCCGCCGACAGCGCCTCCTTGTGCAACGGCGCGGTCACCAGGGCGGCGATCTCGCCCCGCAGCGCCGCCCGGGCGGCCCAGGTCACGCAGTCCGCGGCGATCCTGCCGGCGGCGGCGCTGACCTGCGCCAGCTGCGGCGGCTGCTGCGCGGGCACCACCTGCAGCAGCGGGATACAGCGCGGCGGCATCGAAAGAGCCTGGGCCGGCGAGTCGATCAGCGCGATCGGCAGCCCCACCTGGCCGGCCTGCACGGCGGCCGCGCCGCGGCGTTGGCAAGCCAGGTCGCCGGCGACAAAACAGCCGCGCATCAGCTCGCCACCGTCGCGGAAGGCCTTGGCGATGATTTCCGGGCCGATGCCGGCCGGATCGCCGAGCGTGATGGCGATCGGTTTCATGCGGGATTGTCGATGTCGATGAAGCGGTGCTCGATGCCGCAGGCGGCCGCCACATGGGCCGCCACCGCCGGGGCGCCATAGCGCTCGCTCGCGTGGTGGCCGCAGGCGAAATAGGCAACGCCGCACTCGCGCGCGTAATGCGCCTGCGGCTCCGCGATCTCTCCGGTGATGAAGGCATCGGCCCCGGCGGCGATGGCGTCCTCGAAATAGCCTTGCGCTCCGCCGGTGCACCAAGCGACCGTCCGCAGCGGTCGCGTCGCCCCGGGCACGTGGACGACTGCGCGGCCGAGCACCAGTTCCAGATGCGAAGCCAGCGCGGCGCCGTCGGCGAAAGCCGTTCCATCGTCGCGCTGGCCCAGGAACCCCAGCTCCTGCTCGCCGAAGCGTCCGGTCGCACGCAGCCCCAGCCTCAGCCCCAGCTGGGCGTTGTTGCCCAGGTCCGGATGGGCGTCCAGTGGCAGGTGATAGGCAAACAGATTGATGTCATGGCCGAGCAGCAAGGCGAGGCGCTGCTTCACCCAGCCCGTCACGCGCCCGTCCTGGCCGCGCCAGAACAGGCCGTGGTGCACGAAGATCGCGTCGGCCCGGGCGGCGATCGCGGCCTCGATCAGGCCCCGGCTGGCGGTGACACCCGACACGATGCGCGCGACCTCGGCCTTGCCCTCGACTTGCAGGCCGTTGGGCCCGTAATCCTTGAACCGGCCCGGCTGGAGCAGGGTGTCGAACGCGCTGAGAAGCTGTTGCTGGGTGGCCATGACCGGATTGTCGCCGGGCCTAGGGAACTCCCGCATAAGGCGTCGATGCCGGACCCCAATAATTCTCCCGGTCAGCCGAGAACGACCAATATCCAACAAGAAGACAGGGGCGGCCGTCGCAATGACTGCGGTGGAAATCATCATCTGGAGTTTGGCTCTCGGCGCGATCGGCGCCGTGGCGCTCGGCCGCGTGGTCGATCTCGCAGCCCGCCCGAGCCTCTCGCGGTTCCACAGCGCCGCGTTCCATGTTGCGGTGTCCACCCTGGTCGCGGTGTTGAGCGGCCTGGCCGACGTCCTCGACACCCTGTCGGATCACGACCTGCTGGAAGTCGCCCAGGTGATGGCCGGCCCGCTTTGCGTGGGGCTGTCCGCATTTTGGATCGGCGGCTGGCTCAACGCGCGCCATCGCGAGCGGCTGATGGCCGCCACCCTGCGCCTGGCGGCGCTGGTCACCCCGCTGGCAGCCTTGGCCTGTTTCGCCCTGCCGGCGCAGCTGCGCCTGCCGGTCGCCGGCGCGCTCGCGCTGCTGGCCGCGTCGCTGACGCTCTGGGTGATCTGGCGCGCTTCACTGCTGGGAGACGGGCTGGCGCCAGTCATGGCGCTCGGCTGCCTGCTGACGCTGCCGGCGATCGCCGGCTTGTATGCAACGGCGATGCAGCTGCCGGACATCACGGCGCTCTGGCAAGCCTTGTTCGCACTGTGCGCCGCGCTCGCCAACGGCCTGATCGGCTTCGTGCTCTGGCGCCGCGACCAGCACGACTGGCGGGCCCGGCACGAGGACTCCGGTTCCGACTTCGATCCGGTGACGCGCCTGCAGACCGGCGTCACCCTCGGACAAAGGTTGGTCAAGGCCCAGTTGCGGCGGCGCCGCATGAAACGCGACGGCGCGGTGCTGGCGGTGATGGTGTTCAACGTCGACCGGGTCAAGGCCCAGGCGGGTGCGCGCGGCGTCAACGACATGTTCATCGCACTGGCCGGACGCATCAAGCGCCAGGTCGGCGTGGTCAATCCGGTGGGCCGCTACTACGACCGCTGCTTCGTCTGCCTGGTCGAGACCATCGACGCCCCGGTGTGGTTGCGCACGCTCGGCTTGCGGGTCGCGTGCAGCCTGCGCCGGCCGATGGAGATCGGCACCGCTGACGGGCAGCGCATCGACATCCATCCCGACATCGGCGTCGGCATCGTGCACCTCACGCCGCTCGACACCAACCTGGACGATGTCCTGCACGATGCCGAACGGATGGCGGAGGCAGCGCGCAGCATGCCGTCACGCACGGCGATGCTGGATCCTGAAACCGGCAACGTCGTCCCGGTCGAACAGGCCCATCTCGCCCTTCGCCGGGCGTCGCACCCGGTGCGCGCCGCCGCCAGCCATCGCGCGCTGCGCCGCTGACGCCCGCAACCGGGGCCGCCCGTCTACACTGGCGGCTTCCTCTGAGACTTTGCTGGACAGACCTTTGGCTCTGTCCCCAACTGATTAAAGTCCAACCCATCATGCGTCGTTACTGGCTGGTTTTTTCGCAAGCTGTCACCGTCCTGCTGGCGGCTTTCTTCGTCGTCAGCACGCTCAAGCCGGAGTGGGTCGGCCGCGGTGTCACCCTGGGGTCGACCGGCATCGCCCTGATCGAGGCGCCGCCGCTGCCCGCGACCGCCCCGCCGGCGGGCAGCTACCGGCTGGCGGCGCAGCGCGCATCGGCCGCGGTCGTCAGCATCAACACCAGCAAGGCGCCCGAAAAGCATCCGCAAGCCAACGATCCCTGGTTCCGCTTCTTCTTCGGCGACCAGGGCGGCGGCCAGCCGCAGGCCGGACTGGGCAGCGGCGTGATCATCAGCCCGGACGGCTACATCCTGACCAACAACCATGTGGTGGAAGGCGCCGACGAGATCGAAGTCGTCCTCAACGACAGCCGGCGGGCCCGTGCCAAGGTGATCGGCACCGACCCGGAAACCGACCTGGCGATCCTGAAGCTGGAGCTCGACCGGCTGCCGGTGATCACGCTGGGCAATTCCGATGCTTTGCAGGTGGGCGACCAGGTGCTCGCCATCGGCAATCCGTTCGGCGTCGGCCAGACCGTCACCAGCGGCATCGTGTCGGCGCTCGGGCGCAACCAGCTGGGGATCAACACGTTCGAGAACTTCATCCAGACCGATGCCGCGATCAACCCCGGCAATTCAGGCGGCGCCCTGGTCGACGTCAACGGCACGCTGATGGGAATCAACACCGCGATCTATTCGCGCTCCGGCGGCAGCATGGGCATCGGCTTCGCGATTCCCGTGTCGACCGCCAAGCTGGTGCTCGAAAGCATCGTGCGCGACGGCGTCGTCACCCGCGGCTGGATCGGTGTCGAACCGGCCGAGCTGTCGCCCGAACTGATGGAGACCTTCGGGGTGAAGGCCAAGCGCGGCGTGCTCATCACAGGCGTGCTGCAGAACGGTCCCGCCGCGCAGGCCGGGATCAAGCCCGGAGACGTGATCGTGGAGGTCGGCGGCAAGCAGACATCCGCGGTGTCGGAGCTGCTGTCCCAGGTCGCGGCGCTCAAGCCCGGCACCGCCGCCGGAGTGCGGCTGCAGCGCCGCGACGAGAACGTCGAACTCAAGGTCACGCCCGGCGTGCGGCCCAAGCCGCGGGCGGTCCAGCGCTGACCGGCGTTACGAGTCGGCGGTCCCCGCGGACGATTCGGCCGGCGGCTGGGTGGTGCGGATGAAGATTTGCGCCGCCCAGATGCCCACCTCGTACAGCAGGCACATCGGGATCGCCAGCGCCAGCTGGGACACCACGTCCGGCGGCGTGATCACGGCCGCGATGACGAAGGCCAGCACGATGAAATAACCGCGGACCGCCTTGAGCTTCTCGATCGTCACGAAGCCCAGCCGCGCCAGCACCACCACCACGATCGGCACCTCGAACGCCAGGCCGAAGGCCAGGAACATGGTCAGCACGAAACTGAGGTAGGCCTCGATATCCGGCGCCGCCGTGATGCTCTTGGGCGCGAAACCCTGGATGAACTTGAAGACCTGGCCGAACACGAAAAAGTAGCAGAAGGCCACGCCGACGAAGAACAGCAGGGTGCTGGAAATCACCAGCGGCATCACCAGCTTCTTCTCGTGGGAATACAGGCCGGGAGCGACGAAGGCCCAAGCCTGGTACAGCACCACCGGCAAGGCGACCAGGAAGGCCGTCATCAGCAGGATCTTCAGCGGCACCAGGAACGGCGAGATGACCGACGTGGCGATCAGCGTCGCGCCCTTGGGCAGGGTCGCGATCAGCGGCGCCGCCAGGATGTCGTACAGGGCGCCCGGGCCGGGGTAGAGGAACAGCACCGCGGCGACGACCGCGATGGCGATGATCGCCTTGATCAACCGGTCGCGCAGTTCGACCAGGTGGGCGACGAAGGGCTGTTCGGTGCCGGCGAGTTCGTCTTCTTTGTTGGGGGTGTCCGACATCAGTTGAACTTGTGCGGACGGTAGCGCGCGACACGGGCGGCGCCTGACAGCGCCTTGGTCCGGATGCCGTTGCGCGCCTTGTACCAGGTGGGCGTGGCACCCTGCTTGATGCGCCACTTCTTCTTGGGGTGCCGGTACTCGGGAAAGGACGGCGGTTCGGGCAGGGCCGTCTGGGCCGTGCTGGTGGCCTCGGACCACTGCTTCTCGAAGTCGGCGGCCCCGCTGTGGATCGTTCCTTCGACGTCGCGGGCGGCGGATTCCACCGTGTCCTTCATCTTCTTGAGTTCCTCGAGATCCATCGAACGGTTGACCTCGGCCTTCACGTCGGCGACATAGCGCTGCGCCTTGCCCAGCAAGGTGCCGACGGTCCGCGCCACGCGCGGCAGTTTCTCCGGACCGATGACGATCAGCGCGACCACGCTGATCACCATCATCTTTTCAATGCCGAGATCGATCACGGCCGGCGATCAGGAACGGTTCTTGGCTTCGACGTCGATCGTCGTCTTGTCGGCAGCGCCGGGGGCGGTTGCGACCTGCTGCGGCGGCACCGGCGTCTCGGGGGTGGAGCCTTCCTTGATGCCGTCCTTGAAGCCCTTGACGGCGCCGCCGAGGTCGGTGCCGATGTTCTTGAGCTTCTTGGTGCCGAACACCAGGACGATGATCAGCAGCACGATCAGCCAATGCCAGATTGAAAATGAACCCATGGAGTACTCCTAAACGAACTGATTGATTTTAGTCGCGGGCCGAAGTTCAGCCCGGATGCCCTTGCCGGACTCAGCCTTTGAGCCAGGGGCGCGGCCCGCCCATCACGTGGACGTGCAGGTGGTGCACTTCCTGGCCGCCCTCCCGGCCGGTGTTGACCACCACCCGGTGGCCACCGTCCGGATAGGGCCGGCAGCCTTCCTGCAGCGCCAGCCTTGGCGCCAGCGCCAGCATCCGCCCCAGCAACGGAGCATCCGTCTCTTGCACCTGGGCCAGCGAGTCGATGTGCCGCTTGGGCACCAGCAGGAAATGCACCGGCGCCCAGGGATGGATGTCGTGGAAGGCGAGGATGTCGTCGTCTTCGTAGACCTTGCGCGACGGGATGTCGCCGCGGACGATCTTGCAGAACAGGCAGTCGGAATGGTCTTCGCTCATGGCAGAAAGTGGCAGGTTTCAGCGCGGGCGCTTGCCGTCGTTGAAACGGATCCAGCCGCGCACGCAACGGTAAAGGTACCAGAGCCAGACCAGGAAATACGCGATCATTCCGGGAAAGACGAAGACCAGCCACAGCGGCGCGGTGATGACCAGCCACAGCAAAGTCCACCAGAAGGTGGAAATCATGTAGTTGTGGTGCATCACGTAGAGCGGGTCCTGCTCGTCGCCGCGCTTGATGTAGTTGAGGATGACGGCGACCACCGCCAGCACGCCGGCGCTGAACCAGGCCAGCGTGTGCATGCCGTAGAGCACGTGCATCACGGTGCGGTCGCCCGAACTTCTGCCCTCGAGCTCGGCGTAATCGGTTTCAGACATTGCCTTCTCCTTCGCGATCCGCGGCCTTGCGCAAGGCCTTTTCATCGATTCCGCTGGTGCCTTCGCGCCGCTCGAGTTCGGCGATCACGTCCGCCGGGGCCAGCCCGTAGTGTGCCAGTGCCACCATGGTGTGGAACCAGAGGTCGGCGACCTCGCCGACGATGCGCTGCCGGTCGCCGCCATGGTCGGCGTCCTTGGCGGCCATCACCACCTCGGTGGCCTCCTCGCCGATCTTCTTGAGGAACGCTTCCGGGCCCTTGTGCAGCAGCCGGGCGACGTAGCTGGCCTGCGGATCGCCGCCGCTGGCGGGCTTGCGGCTTTCGATCACCGCGGCCAGGCGGGCCAGCGCGTCCACGCCATTGCGGGAAAGCGGCTGCGGCGGAACTGGGTTGCTGGTGCTCATGGCTTGTGGCTGTAGATGGAGCTGGGGTCTTTCAGCACGGGTTCAATGGCCTCCCAGGCGCCATCGCGCAAGCGGCTGAAGAAGCAGCTGTGGCGGCCCGTGTGGCAGGCGATGGACGGATCGTGCCCGAGCTGCGTCACCTGGAGCAGCACCACGTCGTTGTCGCAATCGAGCCGGATCTCGTGCACGGTCTGGACATGGCCGGACTCTTCGCCCTTGAACCAGAGCTTGCCGCGGGAGCGGCTGAAATACACCGCCCGGCCCAGTTCGGCTGTTTTCTGGAGCGCCGCGCGGTTCATCCACGCGAACATCAGCACGTCCTTCGTGCCGATTTCCTGCGCGATGACGGGCACGAGCCCCTGCGCATCCCATTTCACTTCGTCGAGCCAATCCATGCGGGTATTGTCCGGCATCCCCGGACCGCGGGTCAGAGCCGGACCGGAATTCCGCGTTCGGCCATCCGGGCCTTGGCCTGCCCGACGGTGTATTCGCCGTAATGGAAGATGCTCGCCGCCAGCACGGCGTCGGCGCCGCCCTGCTGGATGCCATCCGCCAGATGGTCGAGGGTGCCGACGCCGCCCGATGCGATCACCGGGACCGTGACGGCGTCGCTGACAGCGCGCGTCAGCTCCAGGTCGAAGCCGGATTTGGTGCCGTCCCGGTCCATGCTGGTGAGCAGGATCTCGCCGGCGCCGCGGCGGACCATTTCGACCGCCCAGGCCACCGCGTCCAGGCCGGTGTTCTGGCGTCCGCCATGGCTGTACACGTCCCAGCCGGGCCCGCGCGTCGCGGCTTCCGCGGCTGAGCGGCGCTTGGCGTCGATCGCCACCACGATGCACTGGGCGCCGTACTTGTCCGACGCTGCATCGATGACGGCGGGATTGGCGATCGCCGCCGAGTTGAAACTGGTCTTGTCGGCGCCGGCATTGAGCAACCGGCGGACGTCCGCCACGGTGCGCACGCCGCCGCCGACCGTCAGGGGAATGAACACCTGCGAGGCGACCGCCTCGATGATCGGCAGGATCAGGTCGCGGCCGTCGCTGGTCGCGGTGATGTCCAGGAACGTGAGTTCGTCGGCGCCCTGCAGGTTGTAGCGGGCGGCGATCTCCACCGGATCGCCGGCGTCGCGCAGCTCCAGGAAGTTCACGCCCTTGACGACCCGGCCGCCGGTGACGTCCAGGCACGGAATGATGCGCTTGGCCAGCAAGAGGAAGCCCGGTTACGGCCGCAATTCGTCGGCCTTGGCCTGGGCCTGGCCGAAGTCGAGGTCGCCCGAGTAGATGGCGCGGCCGCAGATCACGCCCTCGATGCCCTCGTCTTCCACCGCGCAGAGATTCTCGATGTCGGCCATGTTCGACAGCCCGCCCGAGGCGATCACCGGGATGTGCAGCGCCCGCGCCAGCTTCACGGTGGCGTCGATGTTGATGCCCGACAACATCCCGTCGCGGCCGATGTCGGTGTAGATGATCGATTCGACGCCCCAGTCCTCGAACTTGCGCGCCAGGTCGACCACCTCGTGGCCGGTCAGCTTGCTCCAGCCGTCGGTGGCGACCTTGCCGTCCTTGGCGTCGAGCCCGACGATGATGTGGCCGCCGAACGCGGTGCAGGCGTCCTTGAGGAAGCCGGGGTTCTTCACCGCGGCGGTGCCGATGATCACGTAGCGCAGGCCGCCGTCGATGTATTTCTCGATGGTGTCCAGGTCACGGATGCCGCCACCCAGCTGCACGGGGATCTCGTCGCCGACCGCCTTGAGGATCGAGCGGATCGCCGTGAAGTTCTGCGGCTTGCCGGCGAAGGCGCCGTTCAGGTCGACCAGGTGCAGCCGGCGCGCGCCGCGCTCGAGCCAGCTGCGGGCCATCGCGGCCGGGTCCTCGCTGAAGGTGGTGGCCTGGTCCATGTCGCCTTGCTTGAGGCGGACACAATGACCGTCTTTCAGGTCGATCGCGGGGATGAGGAGCATAACGGGACGATGGCAAGGCAGATCGCAGGCGATCCGCCCTGAGCTTGGATCAGGGGTTCCAGTGCAGGAAGTTCCGGTACAGCGCCAGACCGTGGTCGGCGCTTTTCTCGGGGTGGAATTGGGTTGCGAAAATATTATCGCGTGCAATTGCGGCGGTAAAGCGCGCGCCATATTCGGTCTCGCCGACGCTGTGGCGCGCATCCGACGTTCGGGCATAGAAGCTGTGCACGAAATAATAGTAACTGCCGTCCGGGATTCCCGCCCACAGCGGATGCGGCGGCCGGGTCTGCCAGACCCGGTTCCAGCCCATTTGCGGCACCTTGTAGCGGCTGCCATCGGGTTGCAGCCGCCCGGCCAGGTCGAACTTGACGACCTCGCCGTGGATCAGGCCCAGGCCTTCGGTCGGGCCTTCCTCGCTTCGGTCCAGCAGCATCTGCATGCCGACGCAGACGCCGAACAGCGGCTTGGTCGCCGCCGCTTCCAGCACCGGCTCCAGCAGCCCCGATTCGCGCAGCTCGCGCATGCAGTCGGGCATGGCGCCCTGTCCGGGCAGCACGATCCGCTCGGCGTTGCGCACGTCCTGGGCCTGCGACGTGACGACCACTTCGAAGCCGCTTGCCTGCGCCACGTGCTGCACGGCCTGCGACACGGAGCGCAGGTTGCCCATGCCGTAATCGACGACTGCGACGGTCTTCATCGATTCAGAGCGAACCCTTGGTGCTGGGAATGGTGCCGGCGGCACGCGGATCCAGCTCCAGCGCCGACCGCAACGCCCGGGCGAAGGCCTTGAACACGGTCTCGCACTGGTGGTGGGCGTTCTCGCCGCGCAGGTTGTCGATGTGCAGCGTGACGAAGGCGTGGTTGGCGAAGCCCTGGAAGAACTCGTGCGCCAGCTGGCTGTCGAAGGTGCCGATCATTCCGCTCTTGAACGGCACGTTCATCACCAGGCCCGGGCGGCCCGAGAAATCGATCACGACGCGCGACAGCGCCTCGTCCAGCGGAACATAGGCATGGCCGTAGCGGCGGATGCCCTTCTTGTCGCCGACCGCCTGGTACACCGCCTGGCCCAGGGTGATGCCGACGTCTTCCACGGTGTGGTGGCCGTCGATGTGCAGGTCGCCCGTGGCCTGGATATCCAGGTCGATCAGCCCGTGGCGGGCGATCTGGTCCAGCATGTGGTCGAAAAAGCCGATCCCGGTCGCCAGGTTCGCCTTGCCGGTGCCGTCCAGGTTCACGCGCACCGAGATCTTCGTTTCCGCGGTGTTGCGCACGACCTCGGCTTGCCGGTCGGTGGTCAGGGGTGAATTCATAGGGAAGCCTTGAGCGCCGACAGCATCTGCGTGTTCTCGCCTTCGGTCCCGACGGTGAGCCGCAGGCAGTTCGCCAGCAATGGATGCATTTTAGAAACGTTCTTCACCAGCACTCCGTGCGCCTTCAGGCCGTCGAAAGTCTTCTGGGCATCGGGGAAGCGCGCCAGGATCATGTTGGCGTCGCTGGGCCAGGCCTTGACGCCAGGCAGCACAGCCAGCGCCGCCTGCAGGCGCGCGCGCTGCTGGCGCAGGTCTGCAGCCTGCGCCGCAAAAACGGCGTGGTGTTCGAGCGCGAACAGCGCGGTCTCGCAATTGAGGACGCTGATGTTGTACGGCGGGCGCACCTTGTCGAACTCCGCGACCAGCGCCTTCGGGCCCATCATGTAGCCGATCCGCACCCCCGCCAGCCCGAACTTGCTCAGGGTGCGCATCAGCAGCACGTGGCTGTGGCGCGCCACCCGGTCGATGTAGCTGCGGCTGGAGAACGGCTGGTAGGCCTCGTCGATCACCACCAGCCCGGGCGCTGCGTCGATGATGCTGTCGATCACCGCGTCGTCCCACAGGTTGGCCGTGGGATTGTTGGGATAGGCGATGTAGATGATCGAAGGGTGGTGCTGCGCGATGGCCGCCAGCATCGCCTGCCGATCGAGCTCGAAGTCCGGCGTCAGGTCGACGCCGATGAACTTCAGGCCCTGCAACTGCGCGCTCATGCCGTACATGACGAAGCCCGGCAGCGGCGCCAGGATCGACGCGCCGGGAACGTCGCAGGCCATGGCGACCAGCGAGATCAGTTCGTCCGAGCCGTTGCCCAGCATGATGTCGAAGCCTTCGGGCATCCGCGCATGCGACGCCAGCGCCCGGCGCAGGTCGTCCACCTGCCCGGCCGGATAGCGGTTCAGCACCAGCGCGCCGAGCCGGCGCCCGAGTTCGGCCTGCAGCTCCGGCGCGAGCCGGTGCGGATTCTCCATCGCGTCGAGCTTGACCAGTCCGGCCGACGGCTGGATGGCGTAGGCGTGCATGGACTGGATGTCCTGCCGGATCAGCGCCTTCAGGTCGCGTTGCACCGTCATTTGCGCAACCTCATTTCGGCGGCCCGGGCGTGGGCCTGCAGGCCTTCGCCATAGGCCAGTTCGGCCGCGATGGCGCCCAGCTTCTGCGCGCCGGCTTCGCTGACCTCGATCAGGCTGCTGCGCTTCTGGAAGTCGTAGACGCCCAGCGGGCTGGAAAAGCGCGCCGTGCCGCTGGTGGGCAGCACATGGTTGGGACCGGCGCAATAGTCGCCCAGCGACTCGCTGGTGAACGCGCCCAGGAAGATCGCGCCGGCGTGGCGCAGCAACGGCTCCCAGCGGTGCGGCTCGTTGCTCGCCACTTCCAGGTGTTCCGGTGCGATCCGGTTGCTGATCTCGCAGGCCTCTTCCATGCTGCGGGTGTGGATCAGGGCGCCGCGGCCGTTGAGGGACTTGGCGATGATGTCGGCGCGCGGCATCTGCGGCAGCAGCCGGTCGATCGCGGCCTGCACCTGGTCGATGTAGGCAAGGTCGGGGCACAGCAGGATGCTCTGCGCCAGTTCGTCGTGCTCGGCCTGGCTGAACAGGTCCATCGCCACCCAGTCCGGCGGCGTGCTGCCGTCGGCCAGCACCAGGATCTCGCTCGGCCCGGCGATCATGTCGATGCCGACCGTGCCGAACACGCGGCGCTTGGCGCTGGCCACATAGGCATTGCCGGGGCCGGTGATCTTGTCGACGTTGGGAATGGTGTGGGTGCCATAGGCCAGCGCTGCCACCGCCTGTGCGCCGCCGATGGTGAAGGCGCGGCTCACGCCGGCGACGTGCGCGGCTGCCAGCACCAGTGCGTTCTTCTCGCCGCGCGGCGTCGGCACCACCATGATGATTTCGCCGACGCCGGCGACGTGGGCCGGGATCGCGTTCATCAGCACGGAAGACGGATAGGCCGCCTTGCCGCCCGGCACGTAGATGCCGACCCGGTCCAGCGGCGTCACCTTCTGCCCGAGCAGGGTGCCGTCCTCGTCGCGGTAGCTCCAGCTCTCGCCGCTGGCCCGCTTCTGGGCCTCGTGGTAGCTGCGGACCCGGCCGGCGGCCGCCACCAGCGCATCGCGCTGGGCCGGGGGCAACCCCTCGAAGGCAGACTTCAGTTCGGCCTGGGTGAGTTCGAGCGATGCCATCGCCGTGGCCTCAAGGCCGTCGAACCGGTTGCTGTATTCCAGCACCGCAGCGTCCCCGCGCTGCTGCACGTCGGCCAGGATCTGCGCCACCCGCTGCTCGACCTCCGCATCGGTCTCGGCCGACCAGTGCAGGCGGGCGCGGAAGTCGGCTTCGAAGGTGGCCAGGGCCGTGGACAGGCGGGCGGGCGCGGCGGTCGGTGTCATGGGATCAGGCAACCACTGCCCCTTCGAAGGCGTCGATGATGCGGCGGATCTCGTCGCGTTTGAGCTTGAGCGCAGCCTGGTTCACGACCAGCCTGGAACTGATGTCCATGATCCGCTCGACTTCGACCAGGTTGTTGGCCTTGAGCGTGTTGCCGGTGGACACCAGGTCGACGATGGCGTCGGCCAGGCCGGTCAGCGGCGCCAGTTCCATGCTGCCATAGAGCTTGATCAGGTCGACGTGCACGCCCTTGGCGGCGAAGAACTCGCGGGCGATGGCCACATACTTGGTCGCCACCTTCAGGCGCGAGCCCTGGCGCACGGCCGACTCGTAGTCGAAGTCCGACCGGACGGCGACGCTGACCCGGCATTTGGCGATCTTCAGGTCCAGCGGCTGGTACAGGCCCTGGGTGCCGTGCTCGATCAGCGTGTCGAGCCCGGTGACGCCCAGGTCGGCGCCGCCGTACTGGACATAGGTCGGGACGTCGCTGGCCCGCACCAGCACCACCCGCACCTGCGGGTCGCGGGTCTCGAGGATCAGCTTGCGAGACTTCTCGGGATCGTCCAGCACCTCGATGCCGGCGGCCTTGAGCAGCGGCAATGTCTCCTCGAAGATGCGTCCCTTGGACAGCGCCAGCGTGATCACATTCAGCCCTTGATCCGCTCGATGTCCGCGCCGATGCCGCGCAGCTTGGCTTCCATCTGGTCGTAGCCGCGATCGAGGTGGTAGATGCGATCGACCATGGTTTCGCCCTCGGCCACCAGGCCGGCGATCACCAGGCTGGCCGAGGCCCGCAGGTCGGTCGCCATCACGACGGCCCCCGACAACTTCTCCACGCCTTCGATCACGGCGAACTTGCCGTCGACCTGGATCTTCGCGCCCAGCCGCACCATCTCGTTGACGTGCATGAAGCGGTTTTCGAAGATGGTCTCGGTCACCTTGGACGGTCCCTCGGCAATGACGTTGAGCGCCATGAACTGCGCCTGCATGTCGGTCGGGAACCCCGGGTATTCGGTGGTGCGGAAGCTCTGGGCCACCAGCCGACCCTGCGACTTCACGTGGATGCCGTCATCCACCGCTTCGACGGTGGCGCCGGCATCGCGCAGCTTGTCGATGACCGCCTCCAGGTGCTCGGCGCGGCCGTGCCGCAGCACGACGTCGCCCCCCGTCGCGGCGACCGCGCACAGGAAGGTGCCGGCCTCGATCCGGTCGGCCACCACGTGGTGGGTGCAGCCATGCAGTTTTTCGACACCCTGGATCCGGATCCGGCTGGTGCCGTGGCCCTCGATCTTGGCGCCCATCGCGATCAGCATCTCCGCCAGGTCGGTGATCTCCGGCTCCTGCGCGGCGTTCTCGAGGATGGTCTCGCCCTCGGCCAGGGTGGCGGCCATCAGGAAGTTCTCCGTGCCCGTCACGGTGATCATGTCGGTCCGCAGGCTGGTGCCCTTGAGCCGGTCGCGGCCCTTGGGCAGCTTCGCGATCATGTAGCCGTGTTCGACCACGATGTCGGCGCCCATCGCCTGCAGGCCCTTGATGTGCTGGTCGACCGGACGGGAGCCGATGGCACAGCCGCCGGGTAGCGACACGGTGGCATCACCGAACCGGGCCAGCAGCGGGCCGAGGGCCAGCACCGACGCGCGCATGGTCTTGACCAGTTCGTAAGGCGCTTCGGGCGAGCTGAGCTTGCTCGAATCGATGCGCACGCCGCCCTCGACCTGCTCGATGGTGACACCCATGTTACGGATCAGGTGCAGCATGGTGGCCACGTCCTGGAGGCGCGGCAGGTTCAACAAGGTCACCGGCTCCGCGGTCAGCAGCGCCGCGCACAGCTCGGGCAGGGCCGCATTCTTGGCCCCGGAAATCCGGACCTCGCCGTGGAGCTGGGGCCCCCCGCGAATCAGCAATTTATCCATGGAAGTCTCAGTCTTGTTTGGATGATGCCGACCACTCGGCCGGCGTCAGGGTCTGCATCGACAGGGCATGCACTTCGTCGGTCTGCATTCTCGCACCCAGCGTGGCGTAAACGCGCTGGTGGCGCTGGATCAGCCGCTTGCCTTCGAATTCCGCCGAAACAATCACGGCCGCCCAGTGCCGACCGTCACCGTCGACCTCGAGATGGGTGCAGGGCAGGCCGGCGGCGATGAGGGACTGGAGTTCGGCGGCGGTCATTTCAGGGATTTCCAGGTTCAGCCACGGATCTTGTAGCCGATCCGCAGCAGGTTGACGGCGATGGCGCTCACCAGGAGCAGCGCGGTGCCGACGATGCCCAGGCTGAGCCAGGGCGACACATCGCTGACACCGAAGAAGCCGTAGCGGAAGCCGTCGATCATGTAGAAGAAGGGGTTCAGGTGGCTGACATCCTGCCAGAAGGACGGCAGTGAACGGATCGAATAGAACACGCCCGAGAGAAACGTCATCGGCATGATCACGAAATTCTGGAACGCCGCCATCTGGTCGAATTTCTCCGCCCACAGGCCGGCGATGACACCCAATGCTCCCAGCATCGCGGCGCCCATGACCGCGAAGACCAGGATCCAGACCGGGGCGACGAAGTCCGGCCGGGCGAAGAACGACGTTACCGCGAAGACGCCGAGGCCGACCACCAGTCCGCGCGCCACCGACGAGCCGACATAGGCGATGAACCAGCTCCAGTGCGACAGCGGCGACAGCAGCACGAACACCAGGCTGCCCATGATCTTGCTCTGGATCAGCGACGAGGAGCTGTTGGCGAAGGCGTTCTGCAGCACGCTCATCATGACCAGCCCCGGAACCAGGAACGCGGTGTACTCGATCCGGCCGTAGACCTTCACGTGGTCCTGCAGCACATGGCCGAAGATCAGCAGGTACAGGACGGCGGTGAGCACCGGCGCACCGACGGTCTGGAAGCCCACCTTCCAGAACCGCAGCACTTCCTTGTACAGAAGCGTCCGCCAACCAGTCATGAGGATGTGGCCCCCACGCTCGTCACTTCGCGTCCTGCGCTGCCCCCCGAGGGGGCCTTCGCGTCTAGGGGCGGTCCGTCGACGCTCACCTTTTCCGCGGCCATCAGGTCGAGGAACACGTCTTCGAGGTCGGCCTTGCGGATCTCCACGTCCTCCACCCGCAGGCCGGCGCGGCGGATGATCGCCAGGTAACTCTCGATCTCGTGGGCGTCATGCGCGGGCAGCTGCACGATCCGGCCCGTGATGCGCGCCTTGCCGTCGAATTCAGGCGGCAGCGCGCTGTCGATCTTGAACCGCAGCACATTGCTGGACGCCGACTTGAGCAGCTCGCTGGTGCTCTCCAGCGCCACCACGCGCCCGTTCTTGAGCATCGCGATCCGACCGCAGAGCGCCTCGGCTTCTTCGAGGTAGTGCGTCGTCAGCAGCACGGTGTGGCCCTGCTTGTTCAACTTCGCGATGAACTGCCAGAGGGTCTGGCGCAATTCCACGTCGACGCCGGCGGTCGGTTCGTCCAGCACGATGACGGGGGGCTTGTGCACCAGGGCCTGCGCCACCAGCACGCGCCGCTTCATGCCGCCGGACAACTGCCGCATGTTGGACGAGGCCTTGTCGGCCAGGCCCAGGTTTTCGAGCAGTTCGTCGATCCAGGGGCCGTTGTTCTTCACGCCGAAGTAGCCGGACTGGATCCGCAGCGCTTCGCGCACCGTGAAGAAGGGATCGAACACCAGTTCCTGCGGCACGACGCCGAGCTTGCGCCGCGCCTGCCCGTAGTCGGACTGGACGTCGCTGCCCAGGACCAGGGCCCGCCCCGAGCTGGGTCGCGCCAGTCCCGCAAGAATGCTGATGAGGGTGGTCTTGCCGGCGCCGTTGGGCCCGAGCAGGCCGAAGAACTCGCCCTGCTGGATGTCGAAGCTCACGCCGTCTAGGGCCTTGAGCGGCCCGCGGGTTGAAGCGAAGGTCTTGGAGACGGACTGGAAGGAGATCGCGGGCATCGGAGCCCATGATTTTAAGCTGCCGCCGCAACGACGGCCGGGCCTGCGCCCGATGCCCTCAGGCGGCGGGCAGCAGTTCGGCGACGCCGTACAGCCCGGCCAGCACCCGCAGCCGGGGCGGCAGGCCCTTGACGGAGAACGCCTTGCCCAGGGCCAGCGCCTCGCGCCGGCAATCGAGCAGGACCGCCAGCGCCGACGAATCGAAGCGCGACAGCGCCGTCGCGTCCGCCACGACCGCGGCCGCCTGCTCGCTGCGCACGCCCTGTGCAAGCATGTGGCTGCACGCCGCGGCGTGCTCGTGGGTCAGTTCGGCAGGCAGCACCAGCATGCGAGGTCCTCAGTTCCCGCCGGGCCGCCCCAAGGACACTGAAGCCCCCGTGGGGGGCAGCGCAGTCCACGAAGTGACAAGCGTGGGGGCCATCCTAGCCTTTCTTGGCGGCATTGGAGCGGTTGCGCTCCGCCAGCGTGGCGATCAGGCCGTCGACGCCCTTGGTGCTGATTTCCTGGGCGAACTGGCTGCGATAGGTTTCCACCAGCCAGACGCCGAGCACATTGAGGTTGTAGATCTTCCAGCCGGTGGGCGACTTCTCCATCCGGTACTCGAGCTGGATCGGATCGCCGCGGCCGCGGATTTCGGTACGCACCACCACCTCGGTATCTGCAGCCTCTGCGCGCAGGGGCTTGACGCTGATGACCTGGTCGTTCACCTGGTCCAGCGCGCCGGCGTAGGTGCGAATCAGGAGGGTCTTGAACTCGTCCTGCAGCCGCTTCTTCTGCTCCGGAGTGGCCTGGCGCCAGGCCGGGCCGACCGCCGCCGCGGTCATGCGCTGGAAGTTGATGTTCGGCATGACCTTGCTGTCCACCAGCGCCATGATCCGGTTCATGTCGCCGCCCTGCAGGGCCTTGTCGGACTTGATGGCCGTCATCACCTCCTCCGAGAGGCGCTTGATCATCGCATCGGGGGCTTCGTCGGCGGCCCGTGCCAGCGGCGCCAGCCCCATGGCGGCCAGCCCCAGGACGGCGGCGGCGAAGTGGGCGAATAAACGTCTTTTCATTGGGATTCTTTCGTGCGGCATGTCCGCGTGACCCGATTGGAACAGCCGGCGCCGCCGGGGTTCCGGGCCGGCGCCTGCGATTGAAACAGCCTGCAACCCGTCTAACGCGCCGCCGGAGCTTCCGGTTGTCCGGGAGCCGGCGCCGCAGCGGGCTCGGCGCCGGTGTCGGTCGGGATGTCGGCCGGGTCCTTCTCCGAAATCTCCGCCCGGCGCCGCTGCATGTGCGAGTCGCGGATGAACGTGTACTTGTCCAGCGCGGCCTCCTCGAGCACCACCCCGACCCGCAGCGCATTCGAGCGTTTGTCGACGATCCGCAGCCCATACAGCTCGTAGCGGTCGTCCACCGGGCTGACGTAATGCACGGGATCGCCCTTGCGGTCGATCGTCAGCGACAGGGCGTCGCGCAGGGTCGACGGGCCGAGCAGCGGCAGCATGATGAACGGCCCCGACGGAACGCCCCAGCGCCCGAGGGTCTGGCCGAAGTCTTCGCGGTGGCGCTCGATGTTGAGGTCGCTGGCGATGTCGAGGATGCCGCCCAGGCCGAAGAACGTATTGACGTTCAACCGCATGAAGTTCTCGGCCGCGTTACGGAACTTGAACTGCAGCGCGCTGTTCACGAACGACCAGCCGTCGCTCATGTTGCCGAAGAAGTTGCTGACTCCGGTACGCACCAAAGGCGGCACGTGCGACTTGTAGACCGTCGCCACCGGCCGGAGCACCATGGCGTCCACGCCCTCGTTGAACTGCAGGGACTTGCGGTTGAACTGCTCGAAGGGGTCGCGCGGATTGGCCGGGCCGCTGGCGCAGCCAGCCAGCGTCATTAGCAGCCCTGCAGCCAGGATCCAGGAGCCGAAGCGCCGGAAGGCCCGGGCCGGGAATTTCGGAGTGTTCATTTTTTTGCCGGCGGCGCTGCCGCGTTGCTGTTGCCGCCTTCCGCCGCCTTGCTGAACAGGAACTGGCCGATCAGGTTTTCCAGCACCACGGCGGACTGCGTGGTGCTGATGGTATCGCCTGCCGCTAAAACCTTTTCATCAGCGCCGGCTTCGATTCCGATGTATTGCTCACCCAGCAAGCCGCTGGTCAGGATCTTCAGCGAGCTGTCCTTGGGAAACACGTAGCGCTTTTCCATCGACAGCGTCGCCCGGGCCTGGAACGCCTTGTCGTCGAAGGTGATCGTCTCGACCCGCCCGACCACGACGCCGGCGCTCTTGACCGCCGCGCCCGGCTTGAGCCCGCCCACGTTGTCGAACTTCGCCGTGACCTTGTATTCGGACTGGAAACTCAGCCTGAGCAGGTTGGCCGACTTCAAGGCCAGGAACAGGATGGCCACCAGGCCGATGATCACGAACAAGCCCACCCACACATCATTTTTGGAACGCTCCATGGGGCTTCCTCCTAGATACTGAACATCATGACGGTCAGGATGAAATCCAGACCCAGAACCGACAGCGAAGCGATCACGACGGTGCGCGTCGTGGCGGCGGAGACGCCCTCCGGGGTGGCCTGGGCCCCGAACCCCTGCAGCAAGGCGATGAAGGTCACGGCCACGCCGAACACGAAGCTCTTGACGATGCCGTTGCCGACGTCCTTCCAGACGTCGACGCCGCCCTGCATCTGGCTCCAGAAGGAGCCGGCGTCGATGCCGATCAACAGCACGCCGACCACGTAGCCGCCGAGCACGCCCACCGCGCTGAACACCGCCGCCAGCAGCGGCATGGCGATCACGCCGCCCCAGAACCGGGGCGTCAGGATCCGGCTGACCGGGTCCACGGCCATCATCTCCATGGCTGCGATCTGCTCGCCCGCCTTCATCAGGCCGATTTCCGCGGTCAGCGACGCGCCGGCCCGGCCGGCGAACAGCAGCGCCGTGATCACCGGCCCCAGTTCGCGCACCAGGCTCAGGGCCACCAGCAGGCCCAGGGCTTCCGACGACCCGTAACGCTGCAGGGTGTAGTAGCCCTGCAGCCCGAGCACGAAGCCCACGAACAACCCGGACACCGTGATGATGGCCAGCGAATAATTGCCCAGGAAATGGATCTGGTCGCGCACCAGCGAAAAGCGCCGCATGCTGGAGCCGAACAGCATGACCAGGCGCAGCAGCAGGCGCGCGGCATTGCCCCAGTTCGCCAGGGTGACGCGGGTGCTGTAGCCGACGTCGGCGGGGCGGTACCAGCTCATTGCAGACCGCCGCTGAAATCCTGGGCCACGGTCGTGCCGGGATAGTGGAAGCGCACCGGTCCGTCGGGCAGGCCGCGCACGAACTGGTGGACCAGCGGATCCTGCGTGTCGCGGACCTCGTCCGGCGTGCCAGCGGCGGCCACCTTGCCGCCGGCCAGGACGATGACGTGGTCGACCATGTGGAACGTCTCCGGAATTTCATGCGACACCACGATGCTGGTGATCCCGAGGGTGTCATTGAGCTGGCGGATCAGCCGCGACGCGGTGCCCAGCGAAATCGGGTCCAGTCCGGAAAACGGCTCGTCGTACATCATCAGCTCGGGGTCCAGCACCATCGCCCGGGCCAGCGCCACGCGGCGGGCCATGCCGCCGGAGACTTCGCTGGGCATCAGGTCGCGCGCACCGCGCAGGCCCACTGCATTCAATTTCATCAAGACGATGTCGCGGATCATGTGTTCGGGCAGGCCGGTGTGTTCGCGCAGCGGAAAGGCCACGTTCTCGAACACGCTCAGGTCGGTGAAGAGCGCGCCGAACTGGAACAGCATGCCCATGCGCCGCCGCACCTTGTAGAGCGCGTCCTGATCGAGCTTGCCGACGTCCTGGCCGTCGAACAGCAGCTCGCCCTGCTGGGCGCGCACCTGGCCGCCGATCAGCCGCAGCACCGTGGTCTTGCCGCCGCCCGAAGCCCCCATCAGGGCCGTGACCTTGCCGCGCGGGATGACGAAGCTCACGTCGTCGAGAATGATCCGCTCACCGTAGCCGAAGCTGAGATGACGACATTCGACGAGGTTGGGAGAAGGGGATTCGGTCATCCGGAAGGCAGTTGACCGGGACAGCCCGGCCGGCAGAAGCACAGGCCGGGATCATACGGGTTTGTACCCAGTCCCGCCCGGCCTCCCCGTTCAACGCGGCAGGTCGGAGAATCCCATCAGGAATTCATCGACCGCGCGCGCCGCCTGGCGGCCCTCGCGGATCGCCCACACCACCAGGCTCTGGCCGCGACGGATGTCGCCCGCCGCGAACACCTTGGGCACGTTGGTGGCGTAGCCGCCGATGAACTCGGTCGTGGCCTTGGCATTGCCGCGGCCGTCCTTCTCGATGCCGAATCCGTCAAGAATGGTCGCGACCGGGCTGACGAAGCCCATGGCCAGCAGCACCAGGTCGGCCTTCAGCAGTTGCTCGCTGCCCGCGACTTCGACCATCTTGCCGTCCTTCCACTCGACCCGGACCGTCTTCAGGCCGGTGAGCTTGCCCTTTTCGCCGATGAATTCCTTGGTGGCGATGGCGAACTCGCGCTCGCAACCCTCTTCATGGCTGGAGCTGGTGCGCAGCTTGTACGGCCAGTAGGGCCAGGTCAGCGGCTTGTTCTCCTGTTCCGGCGGCTGCGGCATCAGCTCGAACTGGGTGACGCTGGCCGCGCCGTGGCGGTTGCTGGTGCCGACGCAGTCGGAACCGGTATCGCCGCCCCCGATCACGATCACGTGCTTGCCTGCGGCCGAGATCTGGCCCTTGACCTTGTCGCCGGCGTTGACCTTGTTCTGCTGCGGCAGGAACTCCATGGCGAAGTGCACACCGGCCAGCTCGCGGCCCGGCACCGGCAGGTCGCGCGATTGCTCGGCGCCGCCGGTGAGGATCACGGCGTCGAAGTCCTGCTGCAACTGCTCGGGCGCGATCGTTTCCTTGGCCCAGTTGATGACCTTGGACCCCTCGGGCAGCTTGCCGACCATGACCCCGGCGCGGAACGTGACGCCCTCCGCCTTCATCTGCTCGACGCGGCGGTCGATGTGGCTCTTCTCCATCTTGAAGTCGGGAATGCCGTAGCGCAGCAGGCCGCCGATGCGGTCGTTCTTCTCGAACAGCGTGACGTCGTGGCCGACGCGCGCCAGCTGTTGCGCCGCCGCCATGCCGGCCGGGCCGGAGCCGACCACGGCCACCGTCTTGCCGGTCCTGATCCGGGCGACGCGCGGCTGCACCCAGCCGTGTTCCCAGGCGCGGTCGATGATGGCGTGCTCGATCGACTTGATGCCGACCGCTTCGTCGTTGACGTTGAGCGTGCAGGCGGCTTCGCAGGGCGCGGGGCAGATGCGGCCGGTGAATTCGGGGAAGTTGTTGGTCGAGTCCAGCACCGTGAAGGCATTGCGCCAGTCGCCCCGGTACACCAGGTCGTTGAAGTCCGGAATGATGTTGTTGACCGGGCAGCCGCTGTTGCAGAACGGGATGCCGCAATCCATGCAACGCGCGCCCTGGACCTTGGCCTGCGCGTCATCGAGCCCGATGACGAACTCCTTGTAGTTCTTCAGCCGCTGGTCGACCGGGCGGTAGCCCTCCTCGACCCGCTCGAATTCCATGAAGCCGGTGACTTTTCCCATGATTCTTCCTCTTCTTACTTCGCCGCGACGGCTTCAGGCTTCATCGCCACATGGGCGTTGGTGCCCGCGCTGGCCGCTTCCACTTCGCGCTCGTACATCTCGGCCAGGGCCCGCTTGTATTCGTTGGGGAACACCTTGACGAACTTCGTGCGCGAGGTGGTCCAGTGGTCCAGCAATTCGCGGGCGCGGCGGCTGCCGGTCCAGCGGTTGTGGTCTTCCAGCAGCTTGCGCAGCAGGGTCTCGTCGGCCTGGTCCTTGTGCAGCCGCGACTTGACGCCGGCATGCTGTTCGACCGCGGTGCCGACCTTCTCCAGCGTGACCATCGAGGTATTGCAGCGGCTGGCGAACTGGCCGTCCTCGTCGTAGACGTAGGCGATGCCACCCGACATGCCGGCCGCGAAGTTGCGGCCGGTCTTGCCCAGCACCAGCACCGTGCCGCCAGTCATGTACTCGCAGCCATGGTCGCCCGTGCCTTCGACCACCGCCGTCGCACCCGACAGGCGGACCGCGAAGCGCTCGCCGGCGACGCCGCTGAAGAAGGCTTCGCCGGTGGTCGCGCCATAGAGGGCGGTGTTGCCGATGATGATGTTGTCGACGGCGGCGCCGCGGAAGTCGATGCTGGGGCGCACGACGATCCGGCCACCCGACAGGCCCTTGCCGGTGTAGTCGTTCGCATCGCCGATCAGGTACAGCGTGATGCCCCGGGCCAGGAACGCGCCGAACGACTGCCCGCCGGTGCCTTCGAGCTGGATCCGGATCGTGTCTTCCGGCAGGCCCTCGGGGTGCACCTTGGTGACCGCGCCCGACAGCATGGCGCCGACGGTGCGGTTCACGTTGCGCACCACCTCCATGAACTGCACCTTCTCGCCGCGGTCGATGGCCGGCCGCGACTTCTCGATCAGCACCCGGTCCAGGCTCTTGTGCAGGCCGTGGTCCTGCTCTTCGACGTGGAAGCGCGGCACCTCGGCCGGCACATTGGGCAGGGCGAACAGGCGGCCGAAGTCCAGGCCGCGCGCCTTCCAGTGTTCGATGCCCTGCTTGGTGTCCAGCAGGTCGGCCCGGCCGATCAGGTCGTCGAACTTGCGGATGCCCAGCTGCGCCATGATCTGGCGCACTTCCTCGGCGACGTGGAAGAAGTAATTGACCACGTGCTCGGGGCGGCCGGCGAACTTCTTGCGCAGCACCGGGTCCTGCGTGGCAACGCCCACCGGGCAGGTGTTGAGGTGGCACTTGCGCATCATGATGCAGCCCTCGACCACCAGCGGCGCGGTGGCGAAGCCGAACTCATCGGCGCCCAGCAGCGCGCCGATGGCGACGTCGCGGCCGGTCTTCATCTGGCCGTCGGCCTGCACCCGGATCCGCCCGCGCAGGCGGTTCAGCACCAGCGTCTGCTGGGTTTCGGCCAGGCCGATTTCCCAGGGGCTGCCGGCGTGCTTGATCGACGACCAGGGCGAGGCGCCGGTGCCGCCGTCATGGCCGGCGATCACGACGTGGTCGCTCTTGCACTTGGCGACGCCGGCGGCGATGGTGCCGACGCCCACCTCGGACACCAGCTTGACGCTGATGGAGGCGTGCGGCGCGACGTTCTTCAGGTCGTGGATCAGTTGGGCCAGGTCCTCGATCGAATAGATGTCGTGGTGCGGCGGCGGCGAAATCAGGCCGACGCCCGGCACCGAATAGCGCAGCTTGCCGATGTACTTGGAGACCTTGCCGCCGGGCAGCTGGCCGCCCTCGCCCGGCTTGGCGCCCTGGGCCATCTTGATCTGGATCTGGTCGGCCGACGACAGGTATTCGGCCGTGACGCCGAAGCGGCCGGACGCGACCTGCTTGATCTTGGAGCGCAGCGAATCGCCGGCCTGCAGCGGGATGTCGACTTCGACCACGTCGCTGCCGATGATCTGGGCCATCGTCTGGCCCTGCTGGATCGGGATGCCCTTGAGCTCCTGCCGGTAGCGCGCCGGGTCCTCGCCGCCTTCGCCGGTGTTGCTCTTGCCGCCGATGCGGTTCATGGCGACGGCCAGCGTGGCATGGGCCTCGGTGGAAATCGAACCGAGCGACATCGCACCGGTGGCGAACCGCTTGACGATTTCCTTGGCCGACTCGACCTCGTCGACCGGAATCGCCTTGGCCGGATCCAGCTTGAACTCGAACAGGCCGCGCAGCGTCATGTGGCGGCGGCTCTGGTCGTTGATCAACTGGGCGTATTCCTTGTACGTGTTCCAGTTGTTGGCGCGCGAGCTGTGCTGCAGCTTGGCGATCGCGTCCGGCGTCCACATGTGCTCTTCGCCGCGGGTGCGCCAGGCGTATTCGCCGCCGGCGTCCAGCATCGTGGCCAGCACCGGGTCGTCGCCGAAGGCGGCCTTGTGCATGCGGATCGCTTCCTGGGCGATCTCGAACACGCCGATGCCTTCGACCCGGCTGGCGGTGCCGGTGAAGTACTTGTCGATGGTCTCGCTGTTCAGGCCGATGGCCTCGAACAGCTGGGCGCCGCAGTAGCTCATGTACGTGGACACGCCCATCTTGGACATGATCTTGGACAGGCCCTTGCCGATCGCCTTGACGTAGTTGTAGATGGCCTTGTCCGGGTTCAGGTCGCCCGGCAGGTCCTTGTGGATCGAGACCAGGGTCTCCATCGCGAGATACGGGTGGACGGCTTCGGCGCCGTACCCGGCGAGCACGCCGAAGTGATGGACCTCGCGCGCCGTGCCGGTTTCCACCACCAGGCCGGCGGTCGTGCGCAGGCCTTCTCGCACCAGGTGCTGGTGGATCGCCGAAAGCGCCAGCAGCGCCGGGATCGCCACCTGCGCCGGACCGACCGTGCGGTCGCTGATGATCAGGATGTTCTTGCCGCTCTTGATCGCGTCGACCGCCTCGGCGTTCAGCGAGGCCAGCTTGGCTTCCACGCCCTCGCTGCCCCAGGCCAGCGGATAGGTGATGTCCAGCGTGTAGCTGCGGAACTTGCCGTGCGTGTGCTTTTCGACGTCGCGCAGCTTGGCCATGTCGGCGAAGTCCAGGATCGGCTGGCTCACCTCCAGCCGCATCGGCGGGTTGACCTGGTTGATGTCCAGCAGGTTCGGCTTGGGGCCGATGAAGGACACCAGCGACATCACGATGGCTTCGCGGATCGGGTCGATCGGCGGATTGGTCACCTGCGCGAACAGCTGCTTGAAGTAGTTGTAGAGCGGCTTGTCCTTGTTGGAGAGCACGGCCAGCGGGCTGTCGTTGCCCATCGAGCCGATGCCCTCCTCGCCGGCCTGGGCCATCGGCGACATCAGGAACTTGATGTCTTCCTGGGTGTAGCCGAAGGCCTGCTGGCGGTCGAGCAGTTCGACGTCGCTCTCGGGGACGCTGCCGGACGTGTCGGACAGGTCATCGAGCTTGATCCGCAGGTTCTCGATCCACTGCTTGTACGGCTTGTTGTTGGCGAGGCTGGCCTTCAGTTCCTCGTCGTCGATCATGCGGCCCTGCTCCAGGTCGATCAGGAACATCTTGCCGGGCTGCAGGCGCCACTTGCGCACGATCTTGTTCTCCGGCACGGGCAGCACGCCGGACTCCGAAGCCATGATCACCAGGTCGTCGTCCGTGACGCAGTAGCGCGACGGGCGCAGGCCATTGCGGTCCAGCGTGGCGCCGATCTGGCGGCCGTCGGTGAAGACGATGGAGGCCGGGCCGTCCCACGGCTCCAGCATCGCGGCGTGGTATTCGTAGAAGGCCTTGCGCCGCTCGTCCATGGTGGTGTGCTGTTCCCACGGCTCGGGGATCATCATCATCACGGCCTGGCTGATCGGATAGCCGGCCATCGTCAGCAGCTCGAGGCAGTTGTCGAAGGTGGCGGTGTCGGACTGGCCGGGAAAGCTGATCGGATAGAGCTTTTGCAGGTCGGCGCCAAGCACCGGCGACGACATCACGCCCTCGCGCGCCTTCATCCAGTTGTAGTTGCCCTTGACCGTGTTGATCTCGCCGTTGTGGGCGACGTAGCGGTACGGGTGGGCCAGCGGCCACTCGGGGAAGGTGTTGGTGGAAAAGCGCTGGTGCACCAGGCCCAGGGCCGAGACGCAGCGCGGATCCTTCAGGTCCATGAAGTAGGTGCCGACCTGGTCGGCCAGCAGCAGGCCCTTGTAGACCACCGTGCGGCTGGACATGCTGGGAACGTAGTATTCCTTGCTGTGTTTGAGCTTGAGGGCCTGGATGTGGGCGCTGGCGGTCTTGCGGATCACATACAGCTTGCGCTCCAGCGCGTCCTGCACGATCACGTCGTTGCCGCGGCCGATGAAGATCTGGCGCAGGATCGGCTCCTTCTTGCGCACGGCGGGCGACATCGGCATGTCCTTGTCGACCGGCACGTCGCGCCACCCCAGCAGCACCTGGCCTTCGGTCCGCACGGCCCGCTCCAGCTCCTGCTCGCAAGCCAGGCGGGAGGCATGTTCCTTGGGCAGGAACACCATGCCGACGCCGTACTCGCCCGGTGGCGGCAGCTCGACGCCGAGCTTGGCCATTTCTTCGCGGTACAGCGCGTCCGGCAGCTGGATCAGGATGCCCGCGCCGTCGCCCATCAGCTTGTCGGCGCCGACCGCGCCGCGGTGATCGAGATTCTCCAGGATCTTCAGCCCCTGCTGGACGATGCTGTGGCTCTTCTCGCCCTTGATGTGGGCGACGAAGCCGACACCGCAGGCGTCGTGCTCATTGGCGCCCGAATAGAGGCCGTGGGTCTGCAGATGGGTAATTTCGGCGGCCGTGGTCATGGCGCACTCCTCAAATTTCGCGGGACGGCCAGCATACTGCACTGCAACACGAATGCCAAGCTCAATAATTGGGGTCAGATTCCAATTAAGGCTACTTGGCTAGCCAGTGTTTTTATTTGGGGACAGATCAATCGGCTTTTGGACCATGCGCACCGGCCGCCCAGCCTTCGCCTTCGCGACCCGGCGCGACGTTCGCTTCTGCAGTTCCTCCACATAGTCGGCGGTGCCGAGCGCCCATCCCCGCAACGCCGAGTCGGTGAGCGCCTGCTGCTGCTGGGTGCTGATGCCGGCGGCGACCAGTTCGGCATAGGCGGCTTCCCTGGCAAAGGGCGTGTTGCCGAGCGACCACCAAAGCGCATGCGGTGTCACCAGGCGGTCGTCGTGCAGGCCGATGTAGTGGCGGTGACTGGACCAGGGATAGTCTTTCGCCGTTGCGGCGATCCCGGCGCGCACTGGGTTCAGATCCAGGTAGACCATGCAGGCCAGCAGATACCGGTCCGCCTGGATCAGCGTCGAGCGGTAGCGCCCTTCCCACAAGGTGCCGCTGCGGCCCTGGCGCTGGTTGAAATACCGGACGTAACGCCGGCCCACCGCCTGCATCAGCGATGGCAGGCCGGTCTGCGTTGCCGGCGTGGCCAGCAGGTGGAAATGGTTGGTCATCAGCACATACGCGTGCAGTTCCACCTCGAACCGGCGCGCGTTCTCGTCCAGCATCGACAACAGGGTCTGGTAGTCGGCGTCGGTGGCGAAGATCGCCTGGCGATTGTTCCCGCGCTGGATCAGGTGGTGGGGATAGCCAGGAACGGTGAGACGGGGAAGACGCGCCATCCGCCCATGATAATTGGAGTCTGACCCCGATTAGAGGGGGTAGCGCAGCGGCTCGAGGGCCTGGAGTCCGAATTCGGCGAGCAGGGCCCGCAAGCGGTCGGCGGCCGACTGCTTTTTCTGGCCGGTCCGGCGCGCCAGGATCAGCTCGTTCTTCATGCTGTGCTCCCAGCCGACCAGCTCGGTGACCGTGACCTGGTAGCCCATTGCCTCGAGATAAAGACAGCGCAACACGTTGGTGAGCTGACTGCCCATCTCCCGGGTGTGGAGCGGGTGCCGCCACAACTCGGCGAGCGGCGTCCGCGCGAGCGACAGCGCCTTGTTCTGGCGCAGGCAGCCGGCCAGCTCGGCCTGGCAACACGGGACCAGGACCATGAAGCGGGCCTGCTTGCGCAAGCCGAAGGCGATCGCATCGTCGGTCGCGGTGTCGCAGGCATGGAGCGCAGTGACGACGTCGATCTGCTGCGGCAGTTCCGCCGTGTCCGCGGCATCGGCAGCGCTCACGTTCAGGAACGACATCCGGTCGAAGCCGAGCCTGGCAGCGAGCTCGCGCGATTTCTCCACCAGCTCGGCGCGGGTTTCGATGCCGTAGATGTGGCCGCCGGAACGGCTCTTGAAGAACAGGTCGTAGAGGATGAAGCCCAGGTACGACTTGCCCGCGCCGTGGTCGGCCAGGGTCGGCTCCGACCCCGCCGTGGCTTCGGCCTCGAGTTCGAGCAACAGCTTTTCGATGAACTGGTACAGGTGGTAGACCTGCTTGAGCTTGCGGCGGGAGTCCTGGTTCAGCTTGCCCTCGCGCGTCAGGATGTGCAGCTCCTTGAGCAGCTCCACCGACTGGCCGGGCCGGATGTCCGGGTCTAGCACCGCGACGTCTGGCGCGCCGTTGCCGCGCCGGGCCCGGGCCGCCTTCATCGGGCCGGCCCCACGTGCAGCGCGGCCCAGCCTTCGGGACCCAGTTTCCGCAGCGTCTCGAGATTGGCCCCGTAGATCGCCTGCGCGTCGGGAAAGGCCCGGACCGCCTTGTCGATGCTGGCTTCGCGCAGCAGGTGCAGGGTCGGATAAGGGGAGCGGTTGCTGAAATTGGTCACGTCGTCCTCGGCCGCGTCGGCAAAGCAGTAATGGGGATGGAAGCTGGCCAGCTGGATCACGCCTTCCAGGCCCTTCTTGCGGATCATGCGCTCGCCGCGCGCGACGACAGCGTTGAAGTCGAGAAACTGGTCGAGGCAATGCGGCACGACCAGCAACGTGGTGTCGCGCTCCTGCGCGTCGAGGGCCACCAGCGCGTCCAGCTCCCGGGCCAGGTCCGCGAGCGCTTCGTCGGGCGCGGTCGCCGCGCTCACGGCCATGTGAACCTGCCCCTTGGCGTGCACCGCCTTGGCGAAGGGACACAGGTTCAGCCCGATCACGGCCCGCTCCAGCCAGCCTCGGGTGGCCGCGGTCACTGCTTCGTCCGTGGGCATGGCTTCAGCCAAAACGACTGGGCTGGCCGCAGACCAGCCTGGCCAGTTCATCCAGCACGGATGCCTGGATTTGCGCGGCGGGCCAGGTCGTCTGGACCACGCCGAAACCGGTGAGGTTGGCGAGCCGGAACGCCAGCTGGCCGTTGTCGTGGTCGGGCGTCACCTTGATGTTGCCCCGGGACTGCGTCGTGTAGTCCATCCGCACGAGCTGCAGCGTGTTCTTCTCCGGATGGCGAATTTCCTGCCGTTCGTGTTGCACCCAGCCGGTGGCCAGCCGTTCTTCCAGCCGCTGCAGGTCCGGCGTGAAGTTGGCGGAGACGCTGCCGGCAACCGGCTGGCCGATGCGCGGCACGATCTGCCAGCCCATGCCGATGACCTCGAACACTTCCCGGTTGCGCAGCATCTTGCGGCGCGCATCGAGCTGGAAGCCGGTCAGCTTCATGGCCGGCCAGGGGGTCTTGCCATCGAGACTGAGGCGCGGTCCGTCGGGCTCGATGACATTGAGCTGCCGGACCAGTTGCTCGAGATACAGGAACACGGTCTGGCAGGCCAGCTCGGTGGCATTGGTGCTGGCGTCGTGCTCGGCCTGTTGCCGGTCCTGGCGGTCCTTGACGGCATCGGCCTGGAGCTTGAGTTGGTCGAGGAAGCTCATTCGTTCCTCCGGAGTCGGCGCGGCATCTGCCGATTTTAGAGGGGGCGCGAATTCAGGGACCGGCAATGGCGCCCCGCAGGCGGGCGCGCGCACCCTGCGCCAGTGCCATGCCGGCCAGCGCGCAGGTGCCCGTGACCAGCCACGTCCATTCCCAGCCGCCGGCCCGGTGCGCGAGCCAGGCGACCAGTGGCGGTCCCGCGAATTGACCGAACGAGGACCATTGCTGCATCCAGCCCACGGTGGTCGATACCGTCTGTTCACCCGGCGCCAGCCGCACGGCGGCGGAGAACAAGGTGCCGGGAATCATGCCTCCGAGCATCGAGAACGCCAGCACCGCGCCATAACGCACGGCCGCGGCGGCGGCGGGCGGCAATTCCGCGGCGATCGGGCCGAATGCGATCCACGCACCCAGCCCCATGGACGCATACCCGGCCAGCAGCAGTCGATCCGGGGGCACGCCGCGCTGGAGCAGGCGGCCCGAGGCGACGTTGCCGATGATGTTGACGGCGGCCGCGCCGGCCGTTGCCACTGCCGTCCAGCCCGCGGCCAGGCCGGCCTGCGAATAGATCGACGGCAGGAAGCCGATCACCGACATCCACTGCGCGGAATAGACGGCAAAGCACAGAGCCACCAGCCAGGGTCCCCGCGAACTCAGGGTCTGCCGCAGCCGGACCGGCCATCCGGCCGGCATGGCATGCCCGCTCCCGGATCGCGCGTCGGCAGGAACGACCGCGCCGAGAGCCACTGCCACGGCCGCCGTGATGGCCGCGAGCGTCGCCCACAACGACTGCCAGCCCGCCACGCCGATCAGGAACGGACCGCAGAGCAAGGCCAGGGCGGTGCCGAACGGCATGAAAGCGCTCCACATCCCCAGCGCTGCGCTGAGCCGGCCCGGCACCACCAGCCGGCGAATCAATCCGGGAGCCGGCATCGTGGCCAGCAGGAAGCCCATGCCCTCGATCGCCCGCAGCGCCAGCAGTTGCGAAGGCTGGTCGGCCCAGATCCCCAGGGCGCTCGCGCCGGCCAGCAGCCACAGGCCGGCGAGCATGGTGCGGCGCAGGCCCAATCCGTCGGCCAGCAGCCCGACGGCGAGCCCCAGGGTCATGCCCGCGAGTTGCACCAGCGACAGCAGGAAGCCCGCCTGGAGCAGGCTCACGCCCAGAGCGTCGCGCAGCGCCGGCAGTGCGGCCGGCAGCTTGCCCACGTGCAGTGCGGCGCAGACGCCGGCCACGATGACCAGCCCGGACGGCTGGCGGCTGGTCATGGCGCCGTCACGCCAGCAGCCTGCTGCCGGTCAGCCGCTCGTGCTCGCGTCCGGCGAAACGATCGGTCATCCCCGCGATGTAGTCGGCAACAGCCCGTGGCGTGTCCGGCCGCGCGGCAAACCCCGCCTGCATCTGCGCCGGCTCGACGCAGTACGCTTCGAACAGCTCGCGCACGACGCGCTTGGCCTGTCCGGTCATCTGGGTCACCTGGGGATGGCGGTACAGGTTGCGCATCAGGAAGCTCTTGAGCGCGCCGGACCGCTCGCGCATGGCTGCGCTGAAGCGAACCAGCGGCTCGCTCTCCCGCACTTCGTCCACGCTGGCGGGCCCGACCCGGGCAACTGCTTCGGCGGTCGCGTCGATCACGTCGTAGACCTGGGCGCTGAGCATCCGGCGGATCGATTCGTACAGCAGCCGCCGTCCGTGCAGGCCGGGGTGGTCCGCCAGCGACTGCGCAGCGTGCAACTGGAACAGTTCAACCTCCTCGAGCTGCTCCAGCGTGATCAGTCCCGAGCGTACGCCGTCGTCGATGTCATGCGCGTTGTAGGCAATCTCGTCGGCCAGGTTGCACAGCTGCGCCTCCAGGCTGGGCTGCTGGCGGGCCAGGAAGCGCCGGCCGACGCCCCCGGGCTCGGCGAGTTCGAGCCGCTGCGCATTGGCGCGCGAGCAGTGCTTGAGGATGCCCTCGCGGGTCTCGAAGGTGAGGTTGAGCCCGTCGAACGCGGGGTAGCGCTCCTCCAGCCGGTCGACCACCCGCAGGCTTTGCAGGTTGTGCTCGAACCCGCCATGGGGGCGCATGCACTCGTCCAGCGCATCCTGCCCGGCGTGGCCGAATGGGGTGTGGCCCAAATCGTGGGCCAGGGCGACCGCCTCGACCAAGTCCTCGTTCAGGCGCAGCGACCGGGCGATCGAGCGCCCGAGCTGCGCCACTTCGAGCGAATGGGTCAGCCGGGTGCGGAACAGGTCGCCTTCGTGGTTGAGGAAGACCTGGGTCTTGTAGACCAGCCGCCGGAACGCCGTGGAGTGGACGATGCGGTCCCGGTCGCGCTGGAATTCGGTCCGGGTCGGGGCGCCCGCCTCCGGATGACGGCGGCCGCGCGACTGCGCCGGGTCGCATGCGCAGGGGGAGAGGCTCACCGCTGCAGCTCCCTTGGCGTCAGTCGCAACACTGCGCGATGACCTCACGCACCAGGACATCGGGCGCGCCGGTCACCACGGCGTGTCCCGGGCGGTCCAGCACGACGAAGTTGATCGCGCCAGCCTCCGCCTTCTTGTCGACGCGCATCAGTTCCAGGTAGCGGTCGGCGCCCAGTGCCGGACCCTTGACGGGCAGTCCGGCCTTGCGGATCAGGCCGGTCAGACGCTCAGCGAAAGCCGCATCGACGCCGCCCAGGCGCTGCGACAACCGGGTCGCCATCACCATGCCGCAACCCACGGCTTCCCCGTGCAGCCACTGGCCGTAGCCCAGCCCGGCCTCGATGGCATGGCCGAAGGTGTGGCCGAAATTGAGGATCGCGCGCAGGCCAGCCTCACGTTCGTCCTGCCCCACGACCCAGGCCTTGATCTCGCAGCTGCGGACCACCGCGTGCGCGAGCGCCGCGGGGTCCCGGGCCATCAACGCCTCGATGTTGGCTTCGATCCAGGCCAGGAACTCCAGGTCGGTGATCGGCCCGTACTTGATCACCTCGGCCAGGCCGGCGCTCAGTTCGCGGGCCGGGAGGGTCTGCAGCGTGTCCAGGTCGCAGACCACCTGGCGCGGCTGGTAGAACGCGCCGACCATGTTCTTGCCCAACGGGTGGTTGATCGCCGTCTTGCCGCCGACCGAGGAATCGACCTGCGCCAGCAACGTCGTCGGCACCTGGACGAAGGGCACGCCCCGCATGTAGCTCGCCGCCGCGAAGCCGGCCATGTCGCCGACCACGCCGCCGCCCAGGGCGAAGATCACCGTCTTGCGGTCGCAGCCGTGCCGCAGCAGCGCGTCGAAGATCAGGTTCAGGGTCGCCCAGTCCTTGTGCTCCTCGCCGTCGGGCAACACCACGGTCTGGACGTTGCGGTAGCGACCGCGCAGCAACTGCGCCAGGCGCTCGCCATAGAGCGGCGCGACGACGTCGTTCGTGACGATCAGCGCAGAGGTCGCCCCCGGCAGGGACGACCAGGTCGCGGGGTCGGCGAGCAGGCCGCCGCCGACATCGATGGAGTAGCTGCGGTCGCCAAGGTCGATGGCGACCCGGCGGCTGGACGGAGAGTGGTTGGCTGCGGACATTTGCCGCAAGTTTAAGTCGCTCAGCGCGGCGCGATCACGCCAGCCATTTCGAGCTGCATCAGGATCATGTTCACCAGCGTCGGAATGGACGGCCGGCCGGTCTCGATGATGAAGTGCGCAGTCTCGCGGTACAGCGGGTCGCGTTCGGCGTGCAGCGCGCGCAGCCGCTCCATGGGGTCGTCGACCAGCAGCAGGGGCCGGGCGGTGTCATGCCGCACCCGCCGATAGACCTCTTCCGGGGTCGAACGCAGGTAGATCACATTGGCGCCGGCGCGCAGCCGCTCGCGGTTGACCTGGCGCAGGACCGCGCCCCCGCCGGTGGCCAACACCCCGCTCCCGGTTTGCATCAGCTCGTCGATCACCGTTTCCTCGAGGTCGCGAAAGGCGCCCTCGCCTTCGCGTTCGAAAAAGGAACGGATCGAGCAGCCGATCCGCTGCTCGATCACGTGGTCGGAATCGGTGAAGGGCAGGCCCAGCCGCCGTGCCAGCTGGCGCCCGACGGAGGACTTGCCCGAGCCGGGCAAGCCGACAAGCGCCAGCAATTCGTTCAGGGGCAGACCAGGCTCGTGCTGTTCTTGATTGTGATGACCGAAGTGGCAAGTGCGCCAGTCGAGTCCACCACCGAAATCGTCACTGGTGTGTCGACTCCGACGCAGCGGTTGCCCTTGCTGCCCGTGGAGACGGTGACGGTATTGCCAGAAACGATGGCGCTGAGCATCGAAGTATCACTGCTGAAGGCCGTGACAGCGCCATTTCCACCATAAACCCGGAGTGCGATCGGGTCAGTACTCAACTCCGAGATGGTCAGGGACGAGGGCGAAAGCTGGATCGAGGGTTGGCCGACCGAAGAGCTCAAGGCAAAGCTTGTCGTCAATCCGTCCGCATCACTGATCAGGATGGGGACGTTGGCGGCCTGCTGCTTGACGGTGACCTGCAACGTGCCATCGAAGGAGATGGTCGCGTCCGCGACCGCGACATTGCTGACCACTGCCGAATAGGGCGCACGGCCGCCGGTCACTTTGGCGATCAGCACATCGCCGATCAAGGCCGTCGCGCCGCTTGGGTTCACCGTCAGCGTTCCGCCGCCGATCGTCACGGCCAGGGTCAGGCTCGCACCCGCTGAGTCGCGGATGAGGATGTTCGCCGAGCCGGCTGCCACCCCGATAACGGTCAGGTTTCCGCCAGCAATCGAGACCGTCGCCACATTGGTATTGCTGCTGGTAGCCATGTAGGCGGGCGCGCCTCCACCGACGAGATAGGACGCAGAGCCGCCAATCGCGATCGTCACAGACGGCGGAGCTGAGGTGAACAGGGGCAGGTTGCTGCCCGTCGCCACTGTGACCGGGATGGTGATCGTCGTGCCGAACTTGTCACGCAACACGACGTTCGCGGCGCCTGCAGCCACGCCTGTCAATACCAGCGTGTTATCGGGGCCGAGCGCCGCCGTGACAACGGCGATATTGCTGCTGGTCGCCGTAAATGGACCCGCCCCGCCAATACGATACGTCTGGGCGCCCGCGGGCCCGATCGGCAGAGTAACCGTCGGTGGCGAGGTCGAAAATAGCACGGGAGCAGTAACGGTGACGGAGATCACGGTCGTCGCACCTGCTGAGTCTCTCACCGAAATTTCAGCAGCTCCCGGGCTGACCGCTCCGATCGTCAACTTGGTGTCGCTCACTGCGGCCACTGCGACGGTGGCGTTGGTACTGACCGCGAAATACCCGGGCCGACCGCCGCCGAGGTTGAATTCCTGGGCGCTACCAACGGTGAGCGTCAGGCTGCCTGGCGCGGTCGTGAACAAGACGCGATCTCCGGCGGTCGCCCCTGGTGACCCACCGCCACCGCCGCAAGCGGCGAGCAGTACTACGAACAGCAATGTAGCTAGATAGGACAAAAAGCGCATGGTGGAACTCGTGGTCTTGGGTTGTAAATCAACGCGCGGCGGCGCGGTCTGCGATCATTTTCGGCGTGATGAACACCAGCATTTCCTGCTTGCTGGAGGTGCGGTTGCGGGTCTTGAACAGGTTGCCGACGGCGGGCAGGTCGCCCAGGAACGGAACCCGTGCCTCGTTGTCCGTCTCGGTCAGCTCGAAGATCCCGCCGATCACCACGGTCCCGCCGTTCTCGACCAGCACCTGGGTCTTGATGTGCTTGGTGTTGATGGCAATGCCGGCCGCGGTGGTCTCGCCACGGCTGTCCTTGCTGATGTCCAGGTCCAGGATGATGTTGCCTTCAGGCGTGATCTGGGGCGTCACCTCCAGCTTCAGCGTCGCGCGGCGGAAAGCCACCGAGGTGGCTCCGCTCGAAGTCGCCTGCTGGTATGGGAACTCGGTGCCCTGCTCGATCAGCGCCTTGGTCTGGTCGGCCGTGACGATGCGCGGGCTCGACACCAGCTTGCCCTTGCCGTCGGCTTCCAGCGCCGAGAGCTCCAGATTGAGGAAGCGGTTCGCCGCGGCGCTGAACAGGGAGATCGCAAAGCTCGACGGCGTAAAGCCACCCTGGCCGAGCGCCGGCAGGTTCACGAATGTCGTGTTGAGCGTGTCCATGGTGCCCGAACTTTCGCCGGTGGTCGAAGCTACCGCGTTGTAGGTGCCACCCAGTGCGACGCGATTGCCGCCGCCTACCGAGTAACCGGGGTCGCCGCCGCGCAGGCCGCGCAGGTCGCTGCCGCCGAGCCGGACGCCCAGTGATTTTCCGAACGAGTCCGAGGCTTCGACGATGCGCGCTTCGATCAACACCTGGCGCACCGCGATGTCGAGCTTGGCGATCAGCTGCTGCACCTGCTCCAGCCGGCCGGGGACATCCGTCACGAACAGCTGGTTGGTGCGCGGCTCGGCAATCACGCTGCCGCGGATGCTCAGGATCCGGGCGGCACCGGTGCCGCTCGTCAACTGGGCCGCAATCTCGGCAGCCTTGGTGTAATTGAGCTGGAACGACTGGGTCCGCAACGGCTCCAGGCTCTGGATGGCAGCGCGCGATTCGAGTTCGAGCTTTTCCTTGGCCGCGATTTCGTCCTTCGGCGCGATCCACAGCACATTGCCGCTCTTGCGCATGCCCAGGCCCTTGGCCTGCAGGATGATGTCGAGCGCCTGGTCCCACGGCACGTCCTTGAGCCGCAGCGTCACCGCACCGGTGACCGAGTCGGACGTCACGATGTTGAAGTTCGTGAAGTCGGCAATCACCTGCAGCAGCGAGCGCACCTCGATATTCTGGAAGTTCAGCGACAGCTTCTCGCCGGCGTAGCCGGGGCCTTGCGTGAGCTTGTTCGGGTCGATCTTCTGCTGCCGCACTTCCACCACGAACTGGTTGTCGCTCTGGTAGGCGCTATGTTCCCAGGCCCCCTTCGGCTCGATGACGACGCGCACCCGGTCGCCGGTCTGGAACGTCGTGACGGTCTGCACCGGCGTGCCGAAGTCGGTCACATCGAGCCGGCGTCGCAGGCCTTCCGGCAGCGTCGACTTCAGGAATTCGACGACCAGCGTCTGACCTTGCTGGCGAATGTCGACACCCACCTGGTTGTTGGGCAGGTCGACGATCACCCGGCCCGAGCTGTCGGGACCGCGGCGGAAATCCAGGTCGCGCAACGGCTGGGTGTCGCGATTGCGGCTCTCGGCAAAGACCGGCGCGGCGCTGGTTGCCGGCGCCGAGGCGGCGACCGCATCCAGCGACACGATCAACGACTTCCCGACCAGCTGGGCCCGATAGGGGGTGGGCGACTTGAGGTTCAACACCAGACGGGTCCGCTCTCCGGACTGGACCACGTTGACCGAGCGCACGTTCCCCTGGTTGATTTCCACGGTCGACCGGCCCAGGCCATTGGATGCGCCGGGAATGTCCAGCGCAATGCGCGCGGGCGCCTGGATCGCGAAACCCGCGGGCACCGCGTCCAGCGGCTGGGAAAAGTCGACCCGGATGACTTCAACGCCGCCCTGGATCGAGCTCGACACCGACTCCACCACGGTCTGGGTCTGGGCCTGGCCCGCAAATGCCAGCGCTGCCAGCAGAAACCCCGCGCACAGTTGCCATGTCCAGTGATGTTTATTCATTTTGCCCTCTCCTGCAGTTGCAATTTGGCAGTGCGCTCGATCCATTCACCGCCGGCGTCCTGCACGATCTCGCGCAGCGTCACCTCGGTTTCTCCCACTTTCGTGATTCGTCCGTAGTTCTGGCCCAGGTAGTTGCCGGCCTTCACCTGGTACAGCAGGTTGTCGACCTTCACCAGGGCCACCGGCTTGCCTTCCTTGATCAGGCTGCCGACCATGCTCATCGTGTCCAGCGGGAAGCTTTCGAGCGGCTCCTTGCGCCGCGCCAGTTCCGGAGCGACCAGGCCCGCATTGGCGCTGGCCTGGGACGAATCGCGCTTGAGGGCCTGGGTCAGTTTCAGGTTGCTGAACGGATCCGTGGCCGCCTCCTGGGTGTAGGCCTGCGGAATGAACTTCTTGGGCTCGGGAATCGGCTCGACCTTGGGCTTCGTCTGGTTGCGTTGTTCCGTCATCCACTGCTGCAACTCTTCCTGGCCGGACGAGCCGCACCCGGCCAGCAGGGCGATCAGTACGGCGCAGGCGCCGACGCGTCGGTGGATCATTTCTTCTTCGCTCCGGGAGTGGCCTTGCGCTGGGCCGCGACCTCATCGCTGTCCAGATACCGGAAGGTCTTGGCAGTGGCTTCCATCTGCAACCCGCCGTCACGCAGCGGCAGAATGCTGAGATTGTTCAGCGTCACGATGCGCGACAGGTTGGCAATGTCGGACGCGAACGAACCGACATCGTGGTAGCGGCCGGAAACGCGCAGGGCGATCGGCAACTCGGCGTAATACTCCTTGGCGCTGACCGAACCCGGGCGGAACAATTCGAACCGCAGGCTGCGGCCGAGTCCGGCCTGGTTGATGTCGGACAGGAGCGCATCCATTTCGGCCTTGCTGGGGAGCTGCTTCTCGAGCTGCGTCACATATTGCTGGACCTGTTCGCGCTGCTTCTTCAGGGCGTCGAGGTTCACTGCCTGGACCAGCTTCTTCTTGTAGTCCGCGCGCAGCGCGACTTCCTTGGCGCGCTCGGCCTCGAGTTCCGCATCGGAGCTGTTCAGCCACACGAACCACAGGGCGACAACGATCGCTGCCATCAACACGAAACACAGCGCGAACTTGGGCAGGACCGGCCACGATGACGGGTCGTTGGGATTGAGGCCCTGGAACTGCGACCGCAATGACTGCTGCATCGCGGCGAAGTCGAACTTGGGAGTGGTCTTGGTCGCCATGATCAGGTCTTCCCCGGAGCGGATGCGGCGCTCGCAGCGGCGGCAGCGGCCTTTTGTGCTTCGCTGGACCGCAACAACTTGACCTTCATCTGGAAGTTGGCCACCCGGCGCTGCTCCTTGCCCAGGGCCACGCTCGAGGACACGATTTCGACGAGTTCAGGTTTGGTCAGCCAGGGGCTGTTGTTGCTCAGGTTGCGCAGCAGTTCGGAGACGCGCTCGTTCGACTGGGCCACGCCCTGGATCGACACGACCTGGTTTTCCTGCTTCAGGTTGGTGACGTAAACGCCATCGGGCAACTGCCGCACCAGCTCGTTGAGCAGGTGGACCGGCATGTTGCGATCCGCCTGCAGATCTTCCACCGCCTGCTGGCGTGCGCGCAGCGCGGCGATTTCTTCCTGCAGCGTCGCGATGTCCTTGATCTGGCCTTCGAGCCGCTTGATCTCCGTCTGCAGGACGACGTTCTTGCCCTGCTGGTTGGAAATCTGGGCGGCGTACCAGAGAAAGATCCCTCCGGCGATGACGCCACCCATCAGCGCCGACACTCCCATGGTGGCGAAGAAGGCTTCGCGCCGGCGTTTGCGCGCGGCCTCGCGGTGCGGCAGCAGGTTGATCAGAATCACTGCAGGAACCTCCGCATGGCCAGGCCACAGGACGTCAGGTAAGACGGCGCTTCACGGCGCATCTTCTTTTCGCGGACACCGTCGCCGATGTGCATGCCTTCGAACGGATCGGCCAGCATGCACGGGAATGTCGTCTGCGCGGTGACCGTCTCGGTCAGGCCGGGCAGCGCCGACGAACCGCCGGCCAGCATCACGTAATCGACCCTGTTGTGCGGCGTGCTGGTGAAGAAGAACTGCAGGGCGCGGGCGATTTCCTGCGACATGCTGTCCACGAACGGTTTGAGCACGCCCAGTTCGTAATCCTCGGGCAGGTCGCCGTTGCGCTTCTTGGTTTCGGCCTCTTCCGGCGAGAAACCGTACTGGCGGACGATCAACTGGGTGAGTTGCGCGCCGCCAAAGGCCTGGTCGCGGTCGTACAGCACCTCGTCATTGCGGATCACCTGCATGCTGGTGGTGAAGGCGCCGACTTCGAACAGCGCGACCATCGTGTCGACGCCGCGGTTGGGAAGAGCCTCGATCAGGCGGCCCGCTGCCAGCCGGGACGAATAGGATTCGACATCGATGATCACTGGCTTGAGTCCGGCTGCCTCGGCCAGACCTTGCCGGTCCTGGACCTTCTCGCGGCGGGAAGCTGCGATCAGCACTTCGACGTCGCCCGACGACGTCGAGCTCGGTCCGATCACGCAGAAGTCCAGGCTGACTTCGTCCAGGGAGAACGGGATGTACTGGTTGGCCTCGGTTTCGACCTGGACTTCCAGGTCCTGCTCGCTCATGCCGCCGGGCAGGATGATCTTCTTGGTGATCACGGCCGACGGCGGCAACGCCATGGCCACGTTGCGGGTTCGAGTGCCGCTTTTCTTGACCACCCGCCGCATGGCTTCGGCCACTTCGTCGAATTTTTCGACATTGCCATCGGTGATCCAGCCCCGCTCGAGGGGCTCGATCGCACAGCGCTCCAGAACCAGATTGCCTTCCTTGTCCCGGCCCAGCTCAACCAGCTTGACGCTCGAAGAACTGATGTCCAGGCCTAGCAAAGGCGCCGGCTGGCGGCTAAACAACGACCCCAGTAAGCTCACAGACTGTCTCCTGATACCCCGGATTTCGCGGCGTAACAAAGTTAAGAAATCACTTCAATGCTAGCTGCAACATCCTTGTCCCGCAAAGGGATTTTCTCTTTTGAGGCTGCTGATCGTTGCCAAAAACCGACGCTGTGACCTGCAATAATGAAGCGCTGACCGCCACCCCGCTGGCGGCACCGGATTGATCCCGCCGCACCACCTCCCTGCGCCAACCAGGCCATTTCTATAATCTGCCGCGGGACGTTACCTGGACACCTATGCCTTCCGATTCCTCATCCGATGCGCCCTCCAAGTCGTCAGGTCCGTCCCCGCAGCCGAGTTGGCGTGGCCGCCTGTTGCGGGCGACCCTCTGGACCGGGGGCCTGTTCCTGGCCGGCCTGTTCAGCGTCGTCATCATCGTAGGAGTCGCGCTGGCGGTTGCCTACCCAAATCTGCCGGACATCTCCGATCTGTCGGATTACCGCCCAAAATTACCGCTGCGCGTCTATTCCGCCGAGGGGCTCCTGATGGGGGAATTCGGCGAAGAGCGGCGCAACCTGACCCCGATCCGCGAGATTCCCAAGGTCATGGTCAACGCGGTGCTGGCGATCGAGGACGCCCGCTTCTACTCGCACGGCGGCGTCGACTACAAGGGCCTGCTGCGGGCCGCGCTGGCCAATCTGGGACGGGTCAAGAGCCAGGGCGCGTCGACCATCACGATGCAGGTGGCGCGCAACGTTTATCTCTCCTCGGAAAAGACCTTCACCCGCAAGCTCTATGAGGTGTTGCTGACGTTCAAGCTCGAACACCTGCTCTCCAAGGACCAGATCCTGGAGATCTACATGAACCAGATCTTCCTGGGCAACCGGGCCTACGGCTTTGCCGCAGCCTCGGAAGCGTACTTCGGCAAGCCGATGAAGGACCTGACCGTCGCCGAGGCGGCCATGCTCGCCGGCCTGCCCAAGGCTCCTTCCGCCTACAACCCGATCAGCAATCCCAGCCGGGCGCGCTCGCGCCAGCTGTACATCGTCGAGCGCATGCTGGAGAACGGCTTCATCACCGCCGCCGAAGCCGAGGCGGCCAAGAAGGAGGAACTCCATGTCCGTAGCGGCGGCGACAACACCAAGGTGCACGCGGAGTACATCGCCGAAACGGTCCGGCAGCTGGTCTACGCGCAGTACGGCGACGAAACCTACACCCGCGGACTGAACGTCTTCACCACCGTGAAGGCCGACCAGCAGGACGCCGCGTACAAGGCCCTGCGCAAGGGCATCATGGACTACGAGCGGCGCCAGATCTACCGCGGCCCGGAAGAGTTCATCGACCTTCCCGCGGACACCAAGGAGGCCGAGGACGCGATCGACGACGTGCTGGCCGAGCACCCGGACAACGGCGACGTGCTGGCAGCGGTGGTGCTGGAAGCGGGCCCCAAGAAGATCGTTGCCGTGCGGCAGACGGGGGAGCAGATCGAGATCGTGGGCGAGGGCCTGCGGCCCGCCCAGTCCGGCCTGTCCGACAAGGCGCCGCCCAAGATCAAGATCCGTCCCGGCGCGGTAATCCGGATCGCCAGGACGCCCAAGAACACCTGGGAGATCACCCAGTTGCCCGAGGTCGAAGGCGCTTTCGTCGCACTCGACCCGCGCAATGGCGCGATCCATGCCCTGGTGGGGGGCTTCGATTTCAACAAGAACAAGTTCAACCACGTGACGCAAGCCTGGCGCCAGCCAGGCTCCAGCTTCAAGCCGTTCATCTACTCGGCCGCGCTCGAAAAGGGCTTCACGCCTTCCACAGTCGTCAACGACGCGCCCCTGTTCTTCGACGCCGGCGTCACCGGCGGCCAGCCCTGGGAGCCCAAGAACTACGACGGCAAGTTCGAGGGCCAGATGCCGCTGCACACGGCCTTGGCCAAGTCGAAGAACATGGTCTCGATCCGGATCCTGCAAGCCGTGGGCGCCCAGAACGCGCAGGACTGGATCACCCGCTTCGGCTTCGACGCCGAGAAGCATCCCGCCTACCTGACCATGGCGCTGGGCGCCGGATCGGTGACGCCGATGCAGATGGCCACGGCCTACTCGGTGTTCGCCAACGGGGGCTACCGGATCAACCCCTGGCTGGTGACCAAGGTCACCGACCAGAAGGGCAAGACGCTGGTGGAAAGCCAGCCGCCGCTGCCCAACGAAGCGGTGCGGGCGATCGACGCCCGCAACGCTTTCATCATGAACCGCCTGCTACAGGAAGTCGCGCGATCGGGCACCGCCGCGCGAGCCCAGGCCATGCTCAAGCGCGTGGACCTGCACGGCAAGACCGGCACCACCAACGATTCGATCGACACCTGGTTCGCCGGCTACCAGCCGACGCTGACCGCCATCGTGTGGATGGGGTACGACAACCCGCGCTCGCTGGGCGACCGCGAAACCGGCGGCGGCCTGAGCCTGCCGGTGTGGATCAGTTTCATGGAGACGGCACTCAAGGGCGTCCCGGTGTCCGAGCCATCGGCCCCGCAAGGTGTCGTCAACGTGGGCGGTGAGTGGTACTTCGAAGAGTACGCGCGCAGCGGCGGCGTCTCCAGCCTGGGGGTCGCGCCCACCGCCGCGACCGGCTCCCCGCAGACACCGCCGGAAGACAAGAGCCTGATGAACTCGGAAGGGCTGCCGCCCAACCGCCAGCCGCTGCCGGCGACCGACGAGCGCAAGAGCATCCTGGACCTGTTCCGCAACTAGCCCTCGAACGTCAGCGGCTGGCCGGCCTGCTCGCTGGCATAGCGCGCCAGGTGGGCAAAAAATTCGCCCTGCCCCTTGGTGTCGCTCCATTCCCGACCATCGAACCGGTAATGAAAGCCGCCGGCCCGGGCCGCCAGCCACACTTCCTGCAACGGTTTCTGGAGATTGACGACGATCTGCGTGCCGTTGCGAAACGACAGCGTCACCATGCCGCCGACGCGCTGGTTGTCGATGTCCGCGTCCGATTCGTCATTGATCCGGTCGCAGCTGGACTCGACTCGCGCCAGCAGCGCCTCGGCGCGGTCCATGAATTCCAGGTCGGTCATTACAATTTCACCATGTTGAACGTCTGCCAAATTCTAGTGAGCGCATCGCTGCGCCGCGTTGCCCTTGCGACGAGCGTGGTTGCGCTGCTGGCGGCCTGCGGGCAGAAGGGGCCGTTGTTCCTGCCGACCGACCCTGCCGCGCAAGGCCGCGCCACCCTGACCGAAACCATCCGCCCGGCCGCGGCCACAGCGCCGGCCAGTCCCGCCTCCGCCCCGCCCGCCACCGGGACCGCCTCGCCTCTTCCCACGACCCCATGATCCCATCAATGCTTCCCGGCCGTCCTCACTTCGACTTCATCGCTGGCAACCTGTGCGTCGAGGGCCAGCCGCTCGCCGCGCTGGCGCGCCAGCATGGCACGCCGCTGTTCGTCTATTCGAAGGCCGCGATGCTGGATGCGCTGGCCGCGTACCAGCGGGGCTTCGCCGGGCGCAAGGCGAGCATCTGCTACGCGATGAAGGCCAATTCGTCCCTGGGCGTGCTGCAGGTCTTCGCGCAGGCCGGCTGCGGCTTCGACATCGTGTCCGGCGGCGAACTCGAGCGCGCGCTGGCCGCCGGCGCTGCGCCGCGCAACATCATCTTCTCCGGTGTCGGCAAGACCCGCGCGGAGATGCGGCGGGCGCTGCAGGTCGGCATCGGCTGCTTCAACGTCGAGAGCGAGGCCGAGCTCGAAGTGCTGAGCGAGGTCGCCCAGGCATTGGGGCAGATGGCGCCGGTGAGCCTGCGGGTCAATCCCAACGTCGATCCCAAGACCCACCCCTACATCTCCACCGGCCTGAAAGGCAACAAGTTCGGCGTGGCCCACGAGCGGGCCTTGCATGCCTACCAGCGAGCGGCGGCACTGCCCGGCCTGAAGGTGGTGGGCATCGATTGCCACATCGGCTCCCAGATCACCGACCAGGAGCCCTACCTCGACGCCATGGACCGGATCCTGGACCTGGTGCAGGCAGTCGAGGCGGCCGGAATCCCGTTGCCGCACATCGACTTTGGAGGCGGCCTGGGCATCAATTACAACGGGGACGAGCCACCCAAGGCCGACGCGCTCTGGAGCGAGCTGTTCGCGAAGATCGACGCCCGCGGCTTCGGCGACCGCCAGTTCATGATCGAACCGGGACGCTCGCTGGTGGGCAATGCCGGCGTCTGCGTGACCGAAGTGCTGTACCTCAAGCCGGGCGAGCAGAAGAACTTCTGCATCATCGACGCCGCGATGAACGACCTGCCACGGCCGGCGATGTACCAGGCCTTCCACGCGATCGTCCCGCTGCGGCCGACCGATGGCATGCCCGGCCGCTACGACGTGGTCGGCCCGGTCTGCGAAAGCGGCGACTGGATCGGCCACGACCGGGATCTGTCGGTGCAGGCCGGTGACCTGCTGGCCGTGATGTCGGCCGGCGCCTATTGCATGAGCATGGCCAGCAACTACAACACCCGCGGCCGCGCCGCCGAAGTGCTGGTGGACGGCAACCAGGCCCACCTGATCCGGGAGCGCGAGAGCGCGGCGGACCAGATGCGCGCGGAGCGGCTGGTCCCCTGACGGTCAGCGGCGCGAGAGGGCGCCCGCGCCGGGGACCGCAGCCGTCGCGCGCTTCTTCTTGCCGAACTGCACCAGCCGCCAGCCAAGCAGCAGGCCGATGATCGCCGCGTAGACCGCGACCTCGGCGAAGTCGTTCTTGCCGGAGCGCATCCAGAAGAAGTGCAGCAGCGCCAGGCCGGCGATCCCATACACCAGCTTGTGCAATGCCTGCCAGCGGGGCGCGCCCATGGCCTTGACAGCGCGGTTGAAGGACGTCGCTGCCAGCGGCGTGAGCAGCAGGAAGCCGCTGAAGCCCACCAGGATGAATGGCCGCTTGGCGATGTCCCTGGCGATGTCGGCGACGTCGAAGCCCATGTCGAACCAGCTGTAGCTCAGGAGGTGCAGCACGACGTAGAAGTAGACGAACAGCCCCAGCATGCGACGGAACCGCGCCAGCGCCGGTGTGCCGGTGATCACGCGCAGCGGCGTCACCGCGAGCGTCAGGCACAGGAAGCGCAGGGTCCAGTCGCCGGTGGCGCGGATCAGGTGTTCCGCCGGATTGGCGCCGAGCTGGTTGGTCAGCGCACCGTAGAACAGCCAGGCGAACGGCAGCAGCGCCAGCAGGAACAGCACCGGCTTGGCTGCGGGTTGCAGGAGCAGCGCCGCGGGCGTGCGGCGCCTGGCCGGGCCGACTGCCATCAGAAGTTCTTCTTCAGGTCCATGCCGGCGTACAGCTGCCCCACCTGGGCTTCGTAGCCGTTGAACATCAGCGTCTTGCGCTTCTTGGCGAACAGGCCGTCCTCGCCGATGCGCCGTTCCGTGGCCTGGCTCCAGCGCGGGTGATCGACTTCCGGATTGACGTTGGAGTAGAAGCCGTATTCATTCGCGGCCGCCTTGTTCCAGGCCGTCTTGGGCTCCTTGTCGGTGAAGCGGATCTTCACCAGCGACTTGCCGCTCTTGAAGCCGTACTTCCAGGGCACCACCAGCCGCACCGGCGCGCCGTTCTGGTTGGGCAACACCTCGCCGTACATGCCGAACGTCAGCAGGGTCAGCGGGTTCATCGCTTCGTCCAGGCGCAGGGCCTCGACATAGGGCCACTCCAGCACGCGCGAGCCGACATAGGGCATGGTCTTCGGATCGGCCAGGCTGACGAACTCGACATACTTGGCTCCGGCCTGCGGCTCCACCTTCTCGATCAGCTTGCTCATCGAATAGCCGACCCAAGGGATCACCATGGACCAGCCTTCGACGCAGCGCAGCCGGTAGATCCGCTCCTCCTGCGCGCTGAGCTTCATCAGGTCGTCGAGCGTGTACTTCGCCGGCTTCTTGACCAGGCCCTCGACCTCCACCGTCCACGGCGTGGTCTTGAGGGTGTGGGCATTCTTCGCCGGGTCGGCCTTGTCGGTGCCGAATTCATAGAAGTTGTTGTAGCTGCTGGCGTCCTTGTACTCGGTCAGCTTTTCCATCGTCATCGCGCCCGGGACGGCGGACTTGGTCGTAGCGATGGCAGCGTGCTTGCCGGGCTTGGCGACCTGGGCGAAAGCCTGCCGTCCGGCCCAGGAGGCCAGCGCCGCCCCGGCGACCCCGCCGGCCATCAGCCGCATGAGGTCACGGCGGTTGCGGTAGATCGCCTCGGGAGTGATTTCGCTGGAAACCGGGTGGATGAACCCGTCGCGGTGGGTCTTGATCAGCATGTCTTCGATCCTTGGTTAGCCATTGCTCTGGATACGCAGGCCATTCTCACAAGGATTCAAAAACCCCGCTGGCGGGCTAAAGCGTCCCGTAACTGTGCAGCCCCGACAGAAACATGTTCACGCCCAGGAAGGCAAAGGTGGTGACGGCCAGGCCGACCAGGGCCCACCACGCCGACACCGTGCCCCGCAGTCCCTTCATCAGCCGCATGTGCAGCCAGGCCGCGTAGTTCAGCCAGACGATCAGGGCCCAGGTTTCCTTGGGGTCCCAGCTCCAGTAGCCGCCCCAGGCCTCGGCCGCCCACAGCGCGCCGAGCACCGTGGCAATGGTGAAGAAGGCGAAACCGACCGCGATCGACTTGTACATCACGTCGTCGAGCACCTCCAGCGGCGGCAGCTTGGACGCGATCCGCTGCCGTCCGTACAGGATGCCGCCGACGATCAGGGCCGAAATGCCGAAATACACCGCCCAGTAGCTGCTGCCGCCTTCGATCGTCTTGCGGAACACCACCGGTTCGAAGCACAGCACGACGCCCAGCAGCCACAGCGGCGCCAGCTTGTACCAGCGGGTCTCGCCGGCCTGCTGCTTGATCAGGTAGGCAAAGGCGACCATGGCCGACAGCGCGAAGGTGCCGTAGCCGATGAAATTGGCGGGCACGTGCAGCTTCATCCACCAGCTCTTGAGCGCCGGGACCAGCGGCTGGATCTCGTGGGCTTCGCGCACCACCGTGTACCAGAGCAGGAAGCCGACGGCCGCGCTCACCACCAGCATCACGAAGGCGCCCAGGGCACGCGTCTGGTACTGGTCCTCGAAATACAGGTAGAAGGCGGTGGTGAGCCAGCAGAACAGGACGAACACTTCGTACAGGTTGCTGACCGGGATGTGGCCGATGTCGGCGCCCAGCAGGTAGCTTTCGTACCAGCGCACCAGCGAGCCGATCAGCGCCATGGCGACGGCAGCCCAGGCCAGCCGCGACCCGATCAGGGACATCGCCGCGCCCTCGCCCCGCGACACCATGCCGAGCCAGTAGAAGATGGTGCTCATGAAGAACAGCATGCTCATCCAGAGGATGGCCGACTGGCTGGACAGGAAGTACTTGAGCCAGAACACGGTCTCGGCCCGCGCCAGGCTGCCCTGGTACGAGGCGATCGCCAGCAGCGCGAAGACTGCGGCCACCAGCATCAGGGCGCGCAGCGGCCGCCAGAACCAGCCCATCCAGATCGCCGCCGGCACCGCCGCCAGCAGGATGCCCTTCTCGTAGACGTCCATGTAGGCCGCGTAGCGCGAGAAGGCGAACAGCCCGCCGGCGGCGACGATCGCCGCGAACAGCCAGTCGAGCCAGTTGCGGCGGGCGAAGAAGCCTTCGTGCAGGTCGTAGTTGGTGGTGGTGGTAGCGGTGTTCATGCTGCGAGCCCCATGAGTTTGTCCTTCAGCACGGCGAATTCACGGTCCGTGTCCATGGTCTTGCGGTTGCTGGAAAGGGCGATCGTGGCCTGGCTGGCGCCATCGCGCGGAGCCAGCCAGACCCAGACCCGGCGCTCACGAACATACAGCATCGCGAATACACCCAGGATCAGCAAGGCGCACCCCAGGTAGACGATGTTGCGGCCGGGGCTGCGGGTCACCTGGAACACGCTGGCCTGGACCTGGGTGAAGTCGGTCAACTGGAACGCCACCGGGGCCGGATACAGGTTGGCGTCGCTCAGCGCCAGCACCGCCTGGTTCATGAAGGCCTGGGTCTTTTCGTCCGGCTGCAGCGGCTGCAGCCTGTTCTGCTCCCGCGTCAGTTGGGCCAGCTCGAACAGCGCTCCGCTCAAGATCCGCACCAGCACCTCGCCGGCGCGAGCCCGCTCGGCCTCGGGAACGTTGGCTTCCATGAATTCGGAAATCGCCTGCAGGCCGCCCTTGGCGGCGCCGGCCTTGCCCGGCAGCGACTCGCCGGCGAACAGGGCGAGCGCGCGCGAAGCCGACGCCTCGAGCTGGCCGGCCAGTTCCGGGCGGGACGCGTCGGTCGCCTTCGCGGCATAGCGACGCACCGCTTGCTCGCGCATGGCGGGATCCATCAACGCCAGCCGCAGCCGCACGAAGCCGTCGATGCCACCCTGGTCGTCCACCGGCATGCGCAGGTAGCGAAAGCTGTCCGCCGGGGTCTCGCGCATCCCCATCAGGAACACCGGGCCGCCACCATCGCCCATGTCCACCGGCAGCATGTAGTTGTTGAACTCGCGCGCCTGGCCGGCCGTGTCGCGCAGCTTGTAGCTGATGCTCGGCCCGACGTTGCGCAGCTCCTTCTTGGTCGCCGTCTTGTTGGCGGCGCCCAGGCGCGAATCGAGCGACTGCAGGTCCACCTTGCGCACGTCGGTGCCGGACCCCGAGGCTTCGCCGGCGCCGAAGTTCTCCACGTTGATCACGCGCAGGCCGGTGAATTCGAGCGTCAGCTTCTCGGCGCCTTCACCGCGAACCAGTTGCGTGCTGCCGCCGATCGTGCCCTCGACCTCGAACGGCTTGCTGGCGGCGTTCATCGGCAGGGCCTTGAGCTTGACCCGCGAGCCGCCGTCGTCGAAGCTGGATTGGTAGATCTCGATGCCCCGGTGGCTGGCCGGATGGTTCACCTCGACCCGCGCCGGGATCTTCTCGCCGGTCTCGCGGTCGTGGATCACGATGTCGCTGGCGAACAGCTTGGGCATCCCGGTGGAGTAGTACTCGACGATGAACTTCTTCAGTTCGATCGAGAACGGCAGGTCCTGCAGCAGGATGCCGTCCGACTGGTTCAGGATCGCGGTGCCGGACTGCGTGCCTTCGGCCACCAGCAGGTTGCCGCGGAAGGTCGGATTGGCGGCGGACAGCCGGTGCTCGGGCTTGACGTCGGCGATCATGCCGCCGCCGATGTAGGGCGTCTTGCCGTTGAACAGCATCTGGGCCCGCACGATCAGGTCGCCATCGAGCAGGCCGCCGACGCACACCAGCACGATGGCGCTGTGGGCGGCGATGTAACCCAGCTTGTTGGCCGCACCGGCCTTGGCCGCCACCATCCAGCCGCCGTCCCGCTGCTGCAGGCGCACCTTCCAGCCGCCGCCGGCCAGGGTCTTGCCGATGCGCTGCGCCGCCGCCTCGGGCGCCAGCGGCAGCGGCGCCGTGGCCCGGTGGTGGAAGGCCTGCAGGCTCTGCTCGCGCATGTTCTCCTTGAATGCCTTCAGGTCGGTGAAGATCTTGGGCGTGTTGCGCGCGATGCAAAGCGAGGTGCTGGCCACCAGGAAGGCCAGGATCAGCAGGAACCACCAGGCGCTGTAGACGGCGTTGAGCTTCACCGCCAGGAACACCGCCGACCAGAACGGCCCGAACTGGTTGACATAGTTGACCACCGGCTCGTGCTGCTTGAGGACGGTGCCGATCACCGAGGCGATGCAGATCACCGTCAGCAGGGAGATCGAGAACCGCATCGACGACAGCAGTTCGACCGCCCCGCGCAGGAAGGGCGAGCCGGTCCGCACGCGAAGGCCTTGGGTCGAGACGGTCATGGAGTTCGGTCAAAGGAAAAAAGGCGGGCATCCGCAGAGCCCGCCTTCGATAGTGTCCTGTGGAGCGGGCTTGGTTCCCGCGGTCGGCCGCTTATCTCAAGCCGGCGATGTAGTCGGCAACGGCGCGGATCTCGCGGTCATTGAGCTTGGCTGCGATCTGGGTCATCTGCGGGCTGTTCTTGCGCACCCCGTCGCGAAAGCCGGTGAGCTGGATCGCCGTGTAGTCGGCGTGCTGGCCGGACAGGCGCGGGTACTGCGAGGGCAGGCCGGCGCCGTTCGGGCTGTGGCAGCCGGCGCAGGCCGCGACCTGGCGGTCGGCAATGCCGCCGCGGTAGATGCGCTCGCCCATCGTCACCAGTTCCTTGTCCTTGGCGAAGCCGGCCTTGGCCTTCTTGGCCACCAGCCAGGCGGCGATGTTCTTCATGTCGGCGTCGCTCAGTTGCGATGCCATGGGCTGCATGATCGGGCTCGGACGCTTGCCGGCCTTGAATTCCTGCAGCTGCTTGACCAGGTATTCCGGGTGCTGCTGCGCCAGCTTGGGATTGGCGGGGATGCCCGAATTGCCGTCGGCGCCATGGCAGGCGGCGCACACGGCGGTGTACTTCGCCTCGCCCTGGACCAGGTCGGGCTTGACCGGGGCTGCGGCCGCCGGCGCCGCAGCGTGGGCGGCGGGCTGCGCACCCGGCGCAGCCGGCTTTTCGTCCGCTGCCAAAACGGACAGACAGGGCGCCGCGAGCGAGGCGGCCATCAGCAGGGATGCGAGAAACTTCATATTCGAGGTTCGGTTTATTGGCGCAAAACCCCATGATTCTACAATGCCCTCCCCGGGTCCCTCCCGCTAACGAAGCTCTCCATGACCAAGCCCGCGACCCCGCCCGAGAGCCCGCCCCCCGCCGAGAAAGACCCAGCCAAGGTGGCAATGGGCTGGCTCCACACGGCCAAATTCCTCACCACCGCCCCGACGCTGGAGTTCCTGCCGCCGCACGCCTACCCCGAAATCGCCTTCGTGGGCCGCTCCAACGCCGGCAAGTCGACCTGCATCAACACCCTGACGCAGCAAAAGCGCCTGGCCTTCGCCTCCAAGACCCCGGGCCGGACCCAGAGCATCAACCTGTTCACCCTGGGCAAGCAGGGCGTCACCGATGCGGTGCTGGCCGACCTGCCCGGCTACGGCTATGCGGCCGTCCCCAAGCACGACAAGCTGCGCTGGCAGCAGGTGATGGCCAATTACCTGGTGTCGCGCGAGAACCTGAAGGGGGTGGTCCTGCTGTGCGATCCCCGGCACGGCATGACGGAGCTCGACGAGATCCTGCTGGAAGTGATCAGGCCGCGGGTCGAGGAAGGCCTGAAATTCATGCTGGTGCTGACCAAGGCCGACAAGCTCAATCGCAGCGAACAGGCCAAGGCGCTGTCGATCGCGCGGCTGCAGGCCGGCGGCGGCGAGGTGAAACTGTTCTCGGCGCTCAAGAAGCAGGGCGTGGACGAAGCGGCCCTGCTGCTGTGGCAATGGATCCATCCGGAGCCGGCTTGACGATCGAAACCTTCCAGCAGGCGCTGCCGCACGGCATCACCCTGAGCTGCCGCGCGGCGGGAGTGCCAGGGCGGCCGGTGCTCATGTTTCTGCACGGGTTTCCCGAAGCGGCGTTCGTCTGGGACGGGTTGCTGGAGCAGTTCGCCCGGCCCGAACACGGCGGCTACCGCTGCATCGCGCCCAACCTGCGTGGCTACGAAAGCTCCAGCGCTCCCGCCGACGTCAGGGACTACCGCGCCAAGGCGCTGGTGCAGGACATCGCGGCGCTGATCGGGAGCGTCGGCCCAGCGCCGATTGAATGCCTGGTGGCGCACGACTGGGGCGGCGCAGTGGCCTGGAACCTGGCCAACCAGGCGCCCGGCCTCATGAACCGGCTGGCGATCATCAACTCGCCGCACCCCGGCACCTTCCTGCGCGAGCTGAAAGGCAACCCGAAGCAGCAGGCCGCCAGCGCCTACATGAACTTCCTGATCCGGCCCGACGCGGAGCAGTTGCTGGCCCAGAACGACTACGCGCGGATGTGGCCGTTCTTTGCCCAGGGCGGCGCGGCTCCGGGCTGGCTCACCGAGGCCGTGAAAGACCAGTACCGGCAGGTCTGGGACGGTCCCGCCGGCAGCCCTGCCGGCACCGGCCTGGTGGGCGGGTGCAACTACTACCGCGCCTCACCCCTGCGCCCGCCGCGCCCGGATGACCCGGCCGCGGCGGCCGTCGACCTGCCGGCCGCAATGCTGCGGGTGGAGCTGCCGACCCTGGTCCTGTGGGGCCTCGACGACGTCGCCTTGCCGCCCGAGCTGATCGACGGCCTGGAGCAATACATTCCCCGCCTCACGCTGGAACAGGTCGAAGGCGCGAGCCACTGGATCGTGCACGAGCGGCCGGACTTCGTCGCCGCCCGGCTCGCGAACTTCCTGCGCGCCTAATCAGTTGGGGACAGAGCTGAAGGTCTGTCCCGCAAGTTGTCAGTAGATCTCCGGCAGGCCCGGCGGCCGGGTCTTGAAGCGCTTGTGCACCCAGTAGTACTGGTCCGGCATCGCATCGATGTACTCCTGCAGCCGCCGGTTCATGAGGGCCGTGTCGGCCTCGACGTCGGAAGTCGGGTAGTCCTGCCAGGCCGGCAGCACCGTCACGTCATAGCCATGCGGCGTCAGCCGCGCCACCACCGGCACCACCTTGGCCCGCCCCAGCCGCGCGAAGCGCGACAGCGACGGCACGGTCGCGGCCGGCACGCCATAGAACGGCACGAAGATCGATTCTTCCGGACCGAAATTCATGTCCGGCAACAGGTACAGCGGCGAGCCGCCGCGCAGCGAGGAAACGATCGCCTTGACGCCGTCGGCCCGGCCGAACGGCCGCGCGGTCTCGAAGCGCTGGCGGCCCTGGAGCATCCACGCATTGACCACCTTGTCGGTCTGGTCGGTGTAGATGCCGGTGAAATGCCGCGCCAGTTGTTGCGTCACCGCCGTCCAGCCCGCGTCCATGCCGACGAAGTGCGGCGCGAAAATCACGATCGGAGTGTCGCCTTCGAACTCCGACAACGCGCCGGTGAGGTTCAGACGGCGCCGGACCACGTCGGGCTGCGCGTGCCAGAGCCAGCCGCGATCGAGCCAGGCCTGCGCGAACCGGATGAACACCCGCGGCACCAGGTCCGCGCGCTCCCGCGCGCTCCACTGCGGGAAGCATTGGTCCAGGTTGACCCGCACCACCCGCCGCCGCGAGCCGACGACCGCATACAGCACCCAGCCGAGCAGCCAGCCGAGGCCGCGCACCCACGCCAGCGGCAACAACGCCAGCACGCGCATCAGCAGGATGCCCAGATGGCTGGCCATCAGCGCGCCGCCCCCGGCGACTTGTAGCGGGCATAGCCCCAGAGGTACTGGCCCGGACATTCGCGGATCAGCGCTTCCATCAGCGCGTTGACCTGGGCCGCCGCCGCCGCCGGATCGGTGGCCAACGCGGCCGGCGCCGGCCGCAGGTGGATCCGGTAGCCGCGGCCCCAGGCCAGCCGCTCGCCCCAGGCCAGCAGGATGCGGGCGCCGGTCTGCTGCGCCAGTTTGGCCGGCAGCGTCATGGTGTAGGCCGCGCGGCCGAAGAAGGGCGCCCAGGTACCGAGGTCCTGCGGCGGCACCTGGTCCGGCAGCAGGCCCACGGCCTCGCCCGCCTTGAGCGCCTTGAGCATCTGCTTGACGCCGGCCAGGGTGGTCGGCGCGGTCGCCAGCCGGGGCCGGCTGCGCGCGGTCTCGATCACGGCCCGCAGCCAGGCCTTGCGGGCCGGCCGGTACAGCACTGTGATCGGCCCGTAGTTCGCCGCGTAGCCTTGCGCCGTGGCCTCGAAGCAGCCCAGGTGCGGGGTGAGGAACACCACGCCGCGGCCGCCGGCGCGGGCCTGGTCGATCAGCTCGGCCCCATCCCATTCGATCCGCGCGGGGCGGCCGAACCAGAGCCGCGGCAGTTCGGCGACCAGGGCGCCCGCGGCTGCCACGGCGTGCCGGATGTCGCTGAAGTCCAGGCCGGCCTGCGCTGCATTGGCGAGAAAGCGGCGCCGGTAGGTGGGCGACCCGGCGAAGGCGATCCATCCCAGGGCGGCGCCGAGCAGGTGCAGTACCCCCAGGGGCAGGACGGCCAACAGGCGGAACAGGGTTTTCAAAGAGGTTAAAATCCGCTCGTCGCCGAGTTATGAACTACTTGCAGGGCGACGTTAAAAAAGTTCTGCTAAAGCGTTCGCCCCAAGCTCCGGCACAAGGCAACGCGCCTTGCAACCAACCGACGGAGTTTATTCAAATGGCGAACGACTTTCTCTTTACGTCCGAATCCGTGTCCGAGGGCCATCCCGACAAGGTGGCCGACCAGATCTCGGATGCGATTCTCGACGCGATCTTCAAGCAGGACCCGCGCAGCCGCGTGGCGGCGGAAACGCTGACCAACACCGGCTTGGTGGTGCTGGCCGGCGAGATCACGACCAACGCCCATGTGGACTACATCCAGGTGGCGCGCGACACCATCAAGCGGATCGGCTACGACAACACCGAATACGGCATCGACTACAAGGGTTGCGCCGTGCTGGTGGCGTACGACAAGCAGTCCAACGACATCGCCCAGGGCGTCGACCACGCCAGCGACGACCACCTCAACACCGGCGCCGGCGACCAGGGCCTGATGTTCGGCTATGCCTGCGACGAGACCCCGGAGCTGATGCCCGCGCCGATCCATTACGCCCACCGGCTGATGGAGCGCCAGGCACAACTGCGCAAGGACGGCCGCCTGCCGTTCCTGCGGCCCGACGCCAAGAGCCAGGTGACGATGCGCTACGTGGACGGCAAGCCTCACAGCGTCGACACCGTGGTCATCTCCTCGCAGCATAGCCCGGAGCAGAGCGACGGCCACAAGATGAAGGCGTCCTTCACCGAGGCGATCATCGAGGAGATCATCAAGCCGGTGCTGCCCAAGGAGTGGCTCAAGGACACCAAGTACCTGATCAATCCGACCGGCCGCTTCGTCATCGGTGGCCCGCAGGGCGACTGCGGCCTGACCGGCCGCAAGATCATCGTCGACACCTACGGCGGCGCCTGCCCGCACGGCGGTGGCGCGTTCTCGGGCAAGGACCCGAGCAAGGTCGACCGCTCGGCCGCCTACGCCGCCCGGTATGTGGCGAAGAACATCGTTGCCGCCGGCATCGCGCGCCAGTGCCAGATCCAGGTCGCGTATGCGATCGGCGTGGCCAAGCCGATGAACATCACCGTCTACACCGAAGGCACCGGCGTGATCCCGGACGACCAGATCGCCTCGCTGATCCACGACCACTTCGACCTGCGTCCGAAGGGCATCATCCAGATGCTGGACCTGCTGCGCCCGATCTACGAGAAGACCGCAGCCTACGGTCACTTCGGCCGCGAAGAGCCCGACTTCAGCTGGGAGCGCACCGACAAAGCTGCCGCGCTGCGGGCAGCGGCTGGCCTGAAGTAAGGGCTTCGTCATCCCGGCCTTGCGCCGGGATCCAGTGGTCTACTGGATGATCGCCTGCTGCCGCTCGACCTCGTTGCGCTTCATCGCGACGTAGGTCGGACGGTCCATTTCGCGCAGCTGGCGCGGGTAGCGCTCGGTGGCGTTGAACCAGCCCTGGATCCGCCGCTCCACCTGCTGGGCGGCGGGGGCCCGCAGGGAATCCAGGTACGCATCGATGGCCAGGTAATAGCGCATCGCATTGCGCTCCACCGCGCCCCGCACGCCTCCCATGTAGATCGCCTGGCCGTTGGCATCCTTGCCGGTGACGCTGAAGCCGACCTTGTCCGCGCCCGCGGTCGCCAGGTAGGCCTGCATCGCCACCTTGCCGGCGAAGCCGTAGCCGTATGAATAGCTCAGGTGCATGAACGTGCGCTTGTCGTCCAGCGGCACCGCCGACACCGTGATGTGGTAGTCGCGGGTGCCGATCGGCCCTTCCTTGGCTGCCAGCCGGCTCTCGAAATACTCCGGCGTGGCGGCGACGCCGCGGTAGGAGAACATCAGCTTGTACGCGTCCTGCACCGGCTGGTCGAACTTGCGGCCGATGCGCACCATCAGGTTGGTGGCGCCGCCATTGTCGATCGCGTGGCAGTACTTGGTGTTGAACGGCAGGATCAGGATGTCGCACCAGTTCTCGGGGTTCTTGAGTTCGCCGCTCACGGTGCCGAACGGGTGGTCCAGCACCGCGTAGACGTCGCCCTTGAGGTTGTCGCCGGCCTGGGCCGAGTCGATCACCATCGGGCGCTGGAAGCTGTTGTTGCGCAACTGGTCCCGCAGCTCGCCGTGCTTGGCGCGCAGGCTTGCCGCGTCGTCGGCCAGCGCGTGCAGCGAGGCGAACCCGATGGCGACGGCAGCGCCGACGCGCGCCAGGTTCGTCAGGAAGCGGTCGATCATGGGTGACTCCTCGTGTTGTCCGGTTGTTGCGGTGACAGCGGCCGGCTCGGCCGCATGTCTTCTTCCAGCACGTCTTCGACGTCGAGCTGGATGCCGCCGGTGAAAAGCGAATGCGGCTGCACCGAATACAGGAAGCGACCGCGCGGCCCCAGGTCCAGGCACATCCGCAGCTGGGGGCTGGCGACCTGTTCCCAAGCCCTGATCAGGCGGGCGCGCACCAGGTTGTCACTGCACTGGAGCGACCGCAGCTTGTGGTGGTTGTGCAGCAGGTTGACGGCGTCCAGATAGGCGGCGGCCGTCTTGTTGCGGGTCTGCAGATTGGCCGACAGGTCGATTACCATGGTCAGCACGGCGCCGTCCCGCAACAGCGTCAGGTTGCGCCCGGTCAGGCGGTCGCTGCCGCCGCCGTACTTGTACGACAGGTGGAGTTGGGTGAGGGTCTTGCGCAGCGATTGCTTCATGACGGGGCCTTGCGGATCAGGGTGCGCCCGGGGCAGCCAACAAGCTGTAGGACAAGCCAGCAAACCCCTGTGGGCGGCGCCGGGCGCATCGGCCGCCCGGTGGGAGACCTCCTACAGGCACTGTCCCGGTTTGGCTGACGACCGCCGCGCCGCCAGCGCCCAAGATGACTTCTGCACACGACGACGTCCCCACCACACGGCGTTGCGCGTCAACTTCCATCCCCCACACAAGGAGCAAGCCATGGCTGCCAAGGACCTGAACCACGACCCCATCACCAATGACACGCTGCACACCGGCGGCGCCGCCGCTGCAGTCGGCAAGGCCCAGAGCGCCGGCAACATGTCCGGCGACACCGGCGACGTCATCGACGCCCTGCAGGATCTCGCCGAGTGCTGCAAGGACGGCGAATACGGTTTCCGTGCCTGCGCCGAGCAGGCCGAGCGGTCGGACCTCAAATCGACCTTCCTGCAGCGCGCCGACGATTGCCGCAGCGCGGCGCAGGAGCTCAACGACCAGATCCGCAGCCTGGGCGGCGAGGTCGAAGACCATGGCAGCGTCGCCGGCGCGCTGCATCGCGGCTGGGTCGCCGTCAAGGCCACGCTGAGCACCTACGACGACAAGGCGGTGCTCGAGGAAGCCGAGCGCGGCGAAGACAACGCCAAGGCCCGCTACGCCAAGGCGCTGAAGCAGCCGCTGCCGGCGGCCATCAAGCTGGTGGTCGAGCGCCAGATGCAGGGCCTGCAGCGCAACCACGACCAGATCAAGATGCTGCGCGACCAGTTCCGCGCCGCTTCCTGATCGGCAGGCCGGGCCGCCACCGCGATGCTGCTGGCGCCCGGCTCCGCCGCTGAGACGGCATCCTCCGAGGCCGGCGGTGTTCCCGCCGGCCTCGTCTATTCCAGCGACGCCGAACCGGGAATCACCCGCGTCCGGCGCGGCAACGATTTCGCTTACCGCGACAGCCAGGGTCGCTGGGTCAAGGACAAGGCGCAGCTGGCCCGGATTCGCCAGCTCGCCATCCCGCCGGCCTACGAGTCGGTCTGGATCTGCGCCTCGCCCAATGGCCACCTGCAGGCGACCGGCCGCGATGCGCGCGGCCGCAAGCAGTACCGCTACCACGCCACGTGGCGCGAGGAGCGCGACAGCGGCAAGTTCGACCGCCTGCTCCAGTTTGCCAAGGCGCTGGCCGGCCTGCGGCGCAAGGTGCAGCAGCACCTGAGGCAATCCGGTCATTCGCGCGAGCTGGTGCTCGCCACCGTCGTGCGCCTGCTCGACACCACGCTGATCCGGGTCGGCAACGACCAGTACGCCAGGGAAAACGGCTCGTACGGCCTGACCACCCTGCGCAACCGCCACGTGCGGATCCAGGGTGATCGCCTCCAGCTCTCGTTCCGCGGCAAGAGCGGTGTGCGCCATGAGGTCGAAGTCAAGGACCAGCGCGTGCTGCGCGTGGTCCGGCGCTGCCTGCACCTGCCCGGCCAGGAGCTGTTCCAGTACCTGGGCGACGACGGCCAGCGCCACACCATCGGATCGGGAGACGTCAACGACTTCATCGCCTCGCTGTGCGGCGGCGAGCGTTTCACGGCGAAGGATTTCCGCACCTGGCACGGCACCGTGCTGGCCCTGGAGACACTGCGCAAGTTCTGCGGCGCGGCCGATGACGGCTTCACGCTCCAGCAGTTGCTGGCCGAGGTTTCGCAAAGCCTGGGCAACACGCCGGCGGTCTGCCGCAAGGCCTACATCCACCCCGGCGTGCTCGAACTGGGCACCCGGCTCGCCGCACTGAAAGGCGAGGCCCGGTTCGATGACCACGTGCCAGCTGCCAAGGCCGGCGGCAGCGGCCTGAACGCGGCCGAGAAGCGGCTGGTGGCGTTCCTGTCGGCGTTGCGTTAAGTCAAGCTCACGCCGCATAGCAGGCTTGTCCTACAGGTTTCCCCCGCCCGCCCTCTTAAGGTCGAACCAGGAACAACACGCCATGGACGATCGATCCCCAAGCGCCCTGAAGGCCTACCGCGACAAACGCAACTTCGACATCACGCCGGAGCCAGCCGACGGCGGGGTCCCCAACGAGCAGGAACGGGTGTTCGTGATCCAGAAGCATTGGGCGTTGCGGCTGCATTACGACTTCCGGCTGGAACTGGACGGAACCATGAAGAGCTGGGCGGTGCCCAAGGGTCCGAGCTTCGACCCCGCCGACAAGCGCATGGCGGTGCACGTCGAAGACCATCCGCTGTCGTACAACCAGTTCGAGGGCACCATCCCGCCCAAGCAATATGGCGCGGGCAAGGTCATCATCTGGGACAAGGGCACCTGGATCCCGCTGGGCGACCCGCGCAAGGGTTACAGCGACGGCAAGCTCAAGTTCGAGTTGCGCGGCCACAAGCTGCACGGCCACTGGACGCTGGTGCGGATGAAGGGCCGGCCGGGCGAGCGCCAGGAGGCCTGGCTGCTGATCAAGGAAAAGGACGACGCTGCCCGACCGGCGGCCGATTACAGCGTGGTGGACGCGATGCCAGACAGTGTGAAGTCGCTGCCGGACAGGCCGGCCGCCGCAGCGCCACCGGCAAACCCGGCCCCATCCGGCCCCCCAGCCGGCGCGCGCCCGGCGGACCTGCCGGCAACGCTGCAACCGGAACTGGCGACCCTGGTCGACAGCCCGCCGACCGATCCGGCCAACTGGATCTACGAAATCAAGTTCGACGGCTACCGCATGCTCACGCGGGCCGAAGGCGGCCAGGTGCGCCTGGTCACCCGCAACGGCAACGACTGGACCCGCAAGCTGCCGGAACTGGTCCGCTCGCTGGAGGGCATGGAGCTGCCCGACGGCTGGTACGACGGCGAGATCATCATGCCCGGCGAGCGCGTGCCGGCGGACTTCCAGGCGTTGCAGGGTGCTTTCGACAGCGCGCGTACCGCCGACATCGTCTACTACCTGTTCGACCTGCCCTACTGCGCCGGCCACGACCTGCGCGACGTACCGCTGGAGCAGCGGCGCGAGGTGCTGCGGCGCATCGTGGAACGCAAGCCCGCCGACAAGGTCCGGTTCAGCGCCGTCTTCGACGCGCCGCCGCTCGACATCGTGGCGTCGGCCTGCCGGCTCGGGCTGGAAGGGGTGGTGGCCAAGCGCCGCGACTCCGCCTATGTGACGCGGCGCTCGTCCGACTGGATCAAGCTCAAGTGCGGCCAGCGCCAGGAATTCGTCATCGGCGGCTACACCGACCCCAAGGGCTCGCGCACCGGCGTCGGCTCGCTGTTGCTCGGCGTGCACGACGACGCGGGCCGGCTGCGCTATGCCGGCAACGTCGGCACCGGTTTCAACGAACGTTCGCTGCGCGAGATCCGCGAGCGTCTGGACGCGCTGGCCACCGACAAGCCTGCTTTCGCGCCGGACCCGGAGCTGCCGCGCAATGCGCACTGGGTCCGCCCGGAGCTGGTGGCCGAGGTCGCCTTCGGCGAGTGGACCCGCACCGGGCGCATCCGCCATTCCGTGTTTCACGGGCTGCGTGCCGACAAGAAGGCGGCCGCCATCGTGCGCGAGCAGCCGCAGCACGATCCGCTGCCCGACCAGCCGGCCGCCGCGGCCGGTTCGAAGCCGAAAGCGAAGGCCGCGGCACCGGTGGCGGCGCCGGAACTGCCCTCCACGCTGCGGGTCAGCAACCCCGACCGCGTGATCGATGCGCAAAGCGGCACCACCAAGATCGCCCTGGTGCGCTATTACGCGCTGGTGGGGCCGTTGATGATGGAGCACCTGAAGGGCCGGCCGGTGGCGCTGGTGCGGGCGCCGGCCGGTGTCGGCGGCGAACTGTTCTTCCAGAAACACGCCGAGCGCTACAACATGCCGGGCGTCGAGCAACTCGACCCGGCGCTGTCGCCCGATCACAAGCCGATGCTCGAGATCGCGCGGGCGGAGGGGCTGCTGTCGGCGGCGCAGATGAACGTCATCGAGTTCCATACCTGGAACGGCGTCAAGAGCGCGATCGGCAAGCCGGACCGCATGACGTTCGACCTCGACCCCGGCGAAGGCGTCAGCTGGAAGCAGGTGCAGCAGGCCGCGCAGCTGGTGCGGGCCTTCCTCACCGAGCTGAAGCTGCCGGCCTTCATCAAGACCAGCGGCGGCAAGGGCCTGCACGTGGTGGTGCCGCTGAAGCGACAACTCGACTGGGACACGGTCAAGGACTTTTCGGCTGCCATCGTGCAGCACCTCGCGCGCACCATCCCCGACCGCTTCGTCGCCAAGAGCGGACCGAAGAACCGGGTCGGCCGCATCTTCATCGACTACCTGCGCAACGGCTTCGGCGCCACCACGGCCTGCGCCTGGTCGGCCCGGGCCCGGCCCGGGCTGGGCATTTCGGTGCCGATCGGCTGGGACGAACTCGATGGCCTGGCCAGCGGCGCCCAATGGACCGTGGCGACCGTGCCCGAGCGGCTGGCGCAGGGCAACACGCCGTGGCAGGACTACGAGGCCAGTCGCGTCGCATTGGGCCCGGCGATGAAGCTGCTCGGATTCGAAAGGACCTGAACGGCATGCAGCAGCAATGGCCCCGCACGCTGTGGATCGTCCGCCATGGGCAGAGCGCCGGCAACGTGGCCCGTGACCACGCCGAAGCCAATGGCCTGCACGTGATCGACATCGAGCACCGGGACATCGACACCCCGCTGTCCGAACTGGGGCAGCGCCAGGCGGCGGCGCTCGGCCACTGGTTCGGCGCGCTGCCGGCCGACCGCCGGCCCGAAGTGATCCTGTGCTCGCCCTACGTCCGGGCGCGCGAGACCACGCGGCTGCTGCTGGACGCCGCCGGCATCGACAGCAAGTCGGTCCGCGTACGGATGGACGAGCGCCTGCGCGAGAAGGAATTCGGCATCCTCGACCGGCTCACCGTGCACGGCATCAAGCAGAAGTTCCCGGAGCTCAGCGACCAGCGCTCGCACGTCGGCAAGTTCTACTTCCGCCCGCCCGGCGGCGAGAGCTGGTGCGACGTGATCCTGCGGCTGCGCAGCCTGGTGGAAATGGCGACCCGCGAGCACGGCGGCCAGCGCGTGCTGGTGGTCGCGCACCAGGTGACCGTCAACTGCATGCGCTACCTGCTCGAATGCATGGACGAAGCGCAGATCCTGGCCATCGACAAGCTGGCCGACGTTCCCAATTGCAGTGTCACGTCCTACGAGTACGACCCCGGCCAGGCTGCCCTGGTGCCCGACCTGGTGAACTTCATCGCGCCGCTGCGGCAGGCCGGCGCCCCGGTCACCGCGGAGCCCGACGTCAACGTGGCGGCCAAGCCATGAAGCGGGAGGCGCAGCCGGTGCTGGTGCTCGACGCCCAGGCGTTGCGGGCGTGGCCGCTGCCGCCCATCGCCGACGACGCCGACAAGGAAGACCGGGGCCGGATCCTGGTGGTCGCCGGCAGCCGCGAGATCCCCGGCGCGGCGCTGCTGGCCGCCACCGCGGCCTTGCGGGCCGGTGCCGGCAAGCTGGTGATCGCGACGGCCGCCTCGATGGCCACCGGGATGGCCCTGTCGATGCCGGAGGCGCGGGTCGTCGACCTGCCGGAGACGGCCGAAGGCGGGCTTGCCGCCGCCGGCGCGCCGCAGCTGCAGGAGATCGCCGCGGGCTGCGCGGCCGCCGTGATCGGGCCGGGAATGATGGACGAGCGCGGCAGCGGCGAGTTCGTCGCCGCCCTGCTGCCCTTGCTTGCGCACTGCACCGTGGTGCTCGACGCCCTGGCCATGACCGTCACCGCGCGGCTGGCGCCGTTCGATCAGCCGGTGCTGCTGACCCCGCACGCCGGCGAGATGGCGTCCCTGATCGGCCGCAGCAAGGAGGAGATCACGGCAGACCCGCAGGCTGCGGCCACGCAAGCGGCGCGGCGCTGGAATGCCGTGGTCGCGCTCAAGGGGGCGCTGACGGTGATCGCCGCCCCGGACGGCCGGGTCTGGACCCACCGCGGCGGCGAGGCCGGGCTGGCCACGTCCGGCTCCGGCGATACGCTGGCGGGAATCATCGGCGGGCTGGCGGCGCGCGGCGCTTCACTGGAGCAGGCCTGCGCCTGGGGCATCGTGCTGCACGCCACCGCGGGTGCCAGGCTGGCCAGCAGCGGACCGCTGGGATTCCTGGCCCGCGAACTGCCGGCGGAAGTACCGGCCGCGCTGCACCAGCTCTGTTCCTAGGGAACCAATCAGGCCGGGCGGCGCGCCGTGGCCCAGGGAAACAGCATCTGCAGGGCCTGGCCCTCACGCGCCACCTGAACCTCTTCGGCCTGCGCGAGCGCCTGCACGTCGGTCCAGTCCAGCTTGCGGTAGCCGGCTTCGTTGGCGAAGCCCTGGCTGCCGTCGGTGGACCGCAATGCCAGCGCCAGCCGCAGCCCGCCGGTCTCGGCCGCGGCCGTCAGCACCAGGTCGGCCGGCGGCGGGCTCTGGTCGGTGGCGTGGATCAGGGCCGCGGTGAGCACGTTGCGCAGCGACGCCCGGGACACTTCGCCCGGCACCGCGGCCACCTCGTTGCGGACCGCGTAACCCCGGAAGCCCAGGCTGGTGGCCAGCAGACCCACGCATTCGCGCACGCCTTCGGCCACCGGGGTGGTCGCGGCCTGGTCGGGCGCGAGCCAGGTCACCACGTCGAGGCAGGACGCGAGCGCGGCGCGGGCGAACCCGTTGATCTTGTGGGCGCCGTCATGGATGCTGGCCAGGTCCGGGCTGGGCGCGCGCAGCCGCCGGTCCATCACCTCGTAGATCATTCCGATCGGCTGCAGGTTGACCACCAGATGGTGGCGCATCGACGGCGCCAGCCGCCGCAGCAGGGCGTAGCGGGCAGCCTCGGCCCGGGCCACGGAACTGGGAACTGCCGGCTCGTGCGCGGCTGGCGTGGCATTTGTCATCGTTCGAGAATATTTAGCGGCCCGAGGCTTGTCAACTTGGCGCCGCCGAACTGGAGAAACGTGATGCTTTGGGCAACTTCGTGACAATTTCGCACGCGCGGTCCTCGCTCAGGCAAAGTCCTGCGCGCTCGGCGCCTGCGGAAAATGGAACCGGACCGGACCGTCGGGCAGCGATTTCAGATACTGGTGGACCAGCGGATCCGCGCTGCCTCCCATCTCCTGCGGCGTGCCTTGCGCCACCACGCGGCCCTCGGCCAGGATGATCAGGTGGTCGGCGATCTCGAGGGTCTGTTCGAGTTCGTGCGAGACGAAGATGCTGGTCAGGCCCATGGAATCGTTCAGTTCGCGGATCAGCCGCGCCACCGTGCTGAGCGAAACCGGGTCGAGGCCGGAAAACGGCTCGTCGTAGATCACCAGGTCGGGATCCAGGGCGATCGCGCGCGCCAGTGCCACGCGCCGCATCATGCCGCCCGAGAGCGAACTGGGCTGCAGGTCGCGCGCGCCCCGCAAGCCGACGGCGTGGAGCTTCATGAGCACGATGTCGCGGATCAGGGCCTCGGGCAGCTCGGTGTGTTCGCGCAGCGGGAAAGCCACGTTGTCGAACACGCTCATGTCGGCGAACAGGGCGCCGAACTGGAACATCATGCCCATGCGGCGCCGCACCGCGTAGAGCTGCGTCTGGTCCATCCGGCCCAGGTCCTGGCCTTCGAACAGCACTTGGCCGGACTGCGGCCGGTTCAGCCCGCCGATCAGGCGCAATGTCGTGGTCTTGCCCGAGCCCATCGGGCCGATCAGGGCGGTCACCTTGCCCTGCGGCACCCGCAGCGAGACGTCGTGCAGGATCACGCGCTCGCCGTACCCGAAGGTCAGGTGGCGCAGTTCGACGATCGCTTCGGGGAGGTCTTGCGGCATGGGATGCTTGCCATCATACGGCGCTCATTCGACCGTCACGCTCTTGGCCAGATTGCGCGGCTTGTCGACGTCCGTTCCTCTTGCGCAGGCAGTGTGATAGGCCAGCAATTGCAGCGGCACCACGTGCAGCAGCGGGCTCAACGCCCCGTAGTGTTCAGGCATGCGGATCACGTGGATCCCCTCTTCGCTCTCGATGTGGCTGTCGGCGTCGGCCAGCACGTACAGCACGCCGCCGCGGGCCCGGACTTCCTGCATGTTGCTCTTGAGCTTTTCGATCAGGGTGTCGTTGGGCGCCACCGTCACCACCGGCATCTCGCTGGTGACCAGCGCCAGCGGACCGTGCTTGAGCTCGCCGGCGGCGTAGGCCTCGGCGTGGATGTAGGTGATCTCCTTGAGCTTGAGCGCGCCTTCCAGGGCGATCGGGTAGTGCAGTCCGCGGCCCAGGAACAGCGCGTTCTCCTTCAGGGCGAAGTCCTCGGCCCAGCTGATGATCTGCGGCTCCAGCGCCAGTACGGCCGAGAGCTGGGCCGGCAGGTGCCGCATGGCCTTCAGGTGCAGCGCCTCGTCCTGCGGCGACAACCGGCCCTTGGCCTGCGCCAGCGCCAGCGTCAGCAGGAACAGGCCGGCCAGCTGGGTGGTGAAGGCCTTGGTCGACGCCACGCCGATCTCGACGCCGGCCCGCGTGATGTAGGCCAGCTTGCACTCGCGCACCATCGCCGACGTGGACACGTTGCAGATGGTCAGCGTGTTGGTCATGCCCAGCGACTGGGCGTGGCGCAGCGCGGCCAGCGTGTCGGCGGTCTCGCCGGACTGCGTGATCGTCACCACCAGGGTGCGCGGGTTCGGCACGGAGTCGCGGTAGCGGTATTCGCTGGCGATCTCCACCTGGGTCGGCAGCTTGGCGATGCTCTCCAGCCAGTACTTGGCGGTGCAGCCGCTGTAATAGCTGGTGCCGCAGGCCAGGATCAGCACCGAGTCGATCTCCTGGAACACGCGGTGAGCGCTGGCGTGCCGGTCGCCGGCGCCGTCGAACAGTTCCGGCACGATCGCCTGGATGCCTTCGAGCGTGTCGCCGATGGCGCGCGGCTGCTCGAAGATCTCCTTTTGCATGTAGTGGCGGTACGGCCCGAGCTCGGCCGCGCCGCTGTGGGCATGCACGGTCTTGACGGTGCGGGTCACGCTCTTGTGGGCCTTGTCGACGATCCAGTAGCGTCCCAGCTGGACGTCGACCAGGTCGCCCTCTTCCAGGTAGACGATCTGGTCGGTGACGCCGGCCAGCGCCATCGCGTCGCTGGCCAGGAAAGTCTCCGCGCCGTCCTTGCCCACGCCCAGGATCAGCGGCGAGCCGGCGCGGGCGCCGATCACGCGGTGCGGTTCGTCCTTGCAGAACACGGCGATCGCATAGGCGCCGTGCAGCTGCTTGACGGCGGCCTTGACCGCGTCGAACAGGTCGCCGTCGTACAGGCTGTCCACCAGGTGGGCGATCACCTCGGTGTCGGTCTGGCTGGCAAAGGCATAGCCCTTGGCCTGCAGCGCGGTGCGCAGCTCGATGTAGTTTTCGATGATGCCGTTGTGGACCAGCGCAATGCGGCCGCCGCGCGACTCGGCGCCCTCGCCGGGACCATGGCTGAAGTGCGGGTGGGCGTTGTGCACGGCCGGCGCGCCATGGGTGGCCCAGCGGGTGTGGGCGATGCCGGTCGTGCCTTCCACATGGTCGGTCGTGACCTGATCCAGCAGTTCCGCCACCCGCGAGGTGCTGCGGGCCCGCTTCAGGCCGCCGGCATGCACGGCCACGCCGCAGGAGTCATAGCCCCGGTACTCGAGCCGCTGCAGGCCCTGGACCAGGATCGGCACGATATTGCGGCTGGACACCGCTCCGACGATTCCACACATGCTTGCTCCTTGAGATGCGCCCGACTGTAGGGTGAACACCAGGAAATATGCGATTTATATCAGCTCTAGGATGAATGAAAATTTCACCCAGTCGGCGGCCTGCAATAAGATTGCAAAATGCAGAAGGATCTGGATCAAATCACCCTCGACGCCCTGGACTTCGCGCTCTTGAACGCGCTCCAGGACGATGCGTCGACCAGCAACCAGGCCCTGGCCCAGCGCGTCCACATCTCGGCACCGACCTGCCTGCGCCGCGTCAAGCGGCTGCACGACGCCGGCCTGATCGAGCGCCAGATCGCGGTGCTCGATGCCGACCGGATCGCCCGGCACATCGGCCATGGCCTGACCGCCATCGTCGAAATCACGCTGGACCGGCAGGACCAGCAAGCGGTGGAGGCTTTCGAACAGCGCGTCGCGCCCGATGGCGCCGTGCAGCAGTGCTATCGCGTGTCGCCGGGGCCGGACTTCATCCTGGTCGTGCACGGCGCCGACATGCCGGCCTACCTGGCGCTGGCGCAACGCCTGTTCACCAGCGACGCGAACGTGCGCAACGTGAAGGCGTTCTTTTCGATCAAGCGCGCCAAGTTCGAGCCCCGGCTGCCGCTCGCGCGCTGACGGGACGCTACCTGGCGGCCTTCTTCGGCCGCTTCCAGCCCGCGATGCTGACCTGCTTGCCGCGAGCGACCGACAGCGCCTCGGGCGGCGTGTCCTTGGTGATGACCGAACCGCCGCCGACGGTGCCGCCGCGGCCGATCGTGACCGGCGCGATCAGCACGCAATTGCTGCCGACGTGGACGTCCGCCTCGATCACCGTGCGGTGCTTGTTGGCGCCGTCGTAGTTGGCCGTGATCGATCCGGCGCCGTAATTGACGCGTTCGCCGACGACCGAGTCGCCCAGGTATGCCAGGTGATTGGCCTTGGCGCCGCGGGCCAGCGTCGAGTTCTTCACCTCGACGAAATTGCCGATGTGCACTTCGGGGCCGAGGTCGGCGCCCGGACGCAGCCGCGCGAACGGGCCGACCAGCGCGCCCGCGCCGACCTTCACGCCGGCCTGCTCGCCGTCGATGTGGGTGAAGGGGTGGATCACGGCACCAGCACCGATGCTGGCGTTGGCGATCATGCAGTTGGCGCCGATGCGCACGCCTTCGCCGAGGGACACGACGCCGGCAAACACGCAGTTGACGTCGATTTCCACGTCCTGGCCGCAGGTCAGTTGGCCGCGGACGTCGAAGCGGGCCGGATCGGCGATGCGCACGCCCTGCTCCATCAGCGCCCGGGCGTGGCGCAGCTGGTAGGCCCGCTCCAGTTCCGCCAGCTGCACCGGGCTGTTCACGCCGTCGACCTGGACCTTGTCCGTCGTCGTGACCGCCGCCACCGCCGCGCCCTCGGCCACCGCCAGCTTGACGATGTCGGTCAGGTAGTACTCGCCCTGCACGTTGTCGTTGGTCAGGCCCGCCAGCCAGCGTTTGAGCAACCGGGTCGGCAGCGCCATCACGCCGGTGTAGATCTCGTTGATCCGGCGCTGGTCCGCATTGGCGTCCTTGTGCTCCACGATCGCTTGCACGGCGTCGCCGCTGCGCACGATGCGGCCGTAACCGGTCGGGTCGGGCATGTCCACGGTGAGCAGCACCAGCCGCTCGCCGCCGCAGCGCTCCACCAGCTCGCGCAAGGTCCCGGCCTCGATCAGCGGCACGTCGCCGTTGAGGATCAGCGTCACGCCGTCGTCCGGCAGCAGCGGCACCGCCTGCTGCACGGCGTGGCCGGTCCCCAGCTGCGGCTCCTGGCGGGCGAAGGCCGGCACGGCGACGCCGGCGGCCTCGGCCGACGTTGCCAGCGCCGCCTCCACTTCCGCGGCGCCATGGCCCGTGATCACCACCACCCGGCGCGCCTGCAGCCCTGCGGCGGTGTCGATCACATGCTGGATCAGCGCGCGGCCGGCCAAACGATGCAACACTTTGGGCAGGCGGCTTTTCATGCGCGTGCCCTTGCCGGCGGCCATGACGACCACATCCAATGCTGTCATAGGGAATCCTCGTTGTTCATGCATCGCATCGCGAATCTGGTCCGGATTATCGGGCTGCTCAGCCTCGCCGTGGCCCTGTCCGGGTGCAGCGCGATCAAGCTGGGCTACAACACCCTGCCCCAGGTCGGCGCCTGGTGGATCGACGGCTACATCGACCTGGGCGACGAACAGGAGCAGCGGATGCGGGACGACATCGGGCGCCTGCACCAGTGGCACCGCCGCCAGGAATTGCCGAAGATTTCGGCCCTGCTGCAACAGGCCGAGCGGTTGGTGGCGGGCGAGTTCACGGCGCAGGAAGCGTGCGAGCTGGTGCCGGAGATCCGCGCCCGGGTGCTGGCGGCCGGCGAACAGGCGGAACCGGCCGCCGCCACGCTGGCGCTCGCGCTGGTGCCCGCGCAGCTCGAGCATCTCGAACGCAAGTACCAGAAGAACAACCGCGACTACCGCAAGGAGTGGCTCGACCTGGCGCCCGACGAACTGCGAGACAAGCGGTTCAAGCAGTTTCTCGACCGCACGGAGATGGTCTACGGCCGGCTCGACGACGCCCAGCGCGACGTCCTGCGCAGCCAGATGGCGCGCACGGTGTTCGATCCCCAGACCAACCTGCAGGAACGCCAGCGGCGCCAGCAGGACATCCTGCAGACCTTGCGCGGGATCGCCGGGCGGCCGATGCCGCCCGCCGAGGCTCGTGCGATGCTGCACGGCCTGATCGAACGGGGCCTGCAATCGCCCGACCGCCGCTATCGCGGCTACCAGGACACGCTGCTGCAGGAAACCTGCAGCAGCCTCGCGGCCGTCCACCAAAGCACGACACCGCAGCAGCGGCAAAACGCTGTGCGGCGTCTTCGCGCCTACCAGCGCGATCTCGCGGAACTCGCCACCGAACCCTGAGGCCGGCGGGCGGGTGCTTAGTGTTCGCCCTTGGAGTGCGACTTGCCTTCGGCTTCCGCCTGCTCGAGTTCGCGCGCCTCTTGCGCCGACTTGGGCTTGGCCGCAGCGGCGTCCGCCTCGACATCGGCCTTCTTCAGGTAGTCCTCGGTGCGCTGCTTGTAATCGGCGCTGCCTTCGTAGCTGCCTTCACCCATCTGCTGGGGCTTGCCGGGGGCGGGCTTGGGCTGGAAATCGCTGGAACCGGCCTGCTGTTGCTGCGGGTCGCTGTGGCGGGGCGGTTGTTGCTGGAGGATGCGGGGCTTGGATCTGGGAAACATTCGGGTTCTCCTGTGCGTGACGCTCAGCTTAGGAGCGGCGCAGAACCCGATTTGTCAGCGGCGATGCGTGGCGCCTGTCGGCGCCGGACTACAGGGCCTGCAACGCCGCCCACATTTCCTGGTCGCGCTCCGCCGTCCAGATCCGCGGGTTCTTGATGCCCTTGGCTTCGTCGTAAGCGCGGCTGACGTCGAACGGCAGGCAGTGTTCGTAGATGAAGACATGGCCGAAGACCGGATCCATGCTCTTGCGCGTGTGGTCCATCGCCGCTTTCAGATCCATGTTGGCGGCGGCGGCTTCCTTGGCGGCGGCGAACAGCGTCTCCACCCAGCGCTTGGTGTAATCGAGCGCCTTGTTGACCTCGGCCGCGCCCTTCATCGCCTCGCCCCGGCCGGGAACGATCGCTTCGGCCCGCAGGGCCCGCAGCGCCTCCAGGGTGGCGGGCCACTCCTGCAGGTGGGCGTCGCCGGTATAGACGCCGGCGTTGTATTCCACCAGGTCGCCGGAAAACAGCACCTTCTCGTCCTCGACCCAGGCCACCGTGTCGCCGCGGGTGTGGCCCGGACCCGGATGCCAGATCTGGACCTTGACCCCGCCCAGGTCCACGGTCAGCTTGCCGGGCACTTCGCCCTGGACCGGGTTGCCGCCGCCGATGACCATGGTCGGCCAGGTCAGGCCGGTCACCGATTCGGCGTTGCGGAACAGCCGCGGGAAGCGCTCCATCTCGGACTGCATGTCTTCCTTGCCGCGCTCGACGATCAGGTCCAGCGTGCCCTGGCTGGCGATGATCTCGGTCGCGCCCTCGGCGGCGTAAGCGCTCGCACCCAGGACCCGGACTGCGTGGTAGTGGGTCAGCAGGACGTACTTGATCGGCTTGTCGCTCACGGTGCGGATGTGCGCGATCAGATCGCGCGCCATCGCCGGCGTGGCCGTGGCGTCGCTGACCATGATGAACTTGTCGCCGATGATCACGCCCGAATTCGGGTCGCCTTCGGCGGTGTAGGCCCAGCAATGGGCGCTGAGCTGCTCGAAAGTGATCTTCTTGTCGGCCAGATCGGCCTGGCTGGCGAATGCCTTGGACATGGGGGGTCTCCTGATGCGGGGGTGGGCGAACTGCCCGATCGTAATCAATGCGGCGCGGCCAGGGCCCGCAACGCGCTTTCCACCACCTGCGGCAGGGGCAGCAAGGCGTCGACCACCGCCACGCCGGGTTCGCCGGCCGGATCTTCCAGCGCCTCGAACTGGCTGGCCACCAGGCTCGGCGGATAGAAATGTCCGGCCCGGCCCGCCACCCGCTGCAGCGCGTCCTGCTGGCTGAGGGCCAGGTGCACGAAGCGCAGGCCCGGCGCCGCCGCCCGCAGGCTGTCGCGGTAGCTGCGCTTGAGGGCCGAGCAGGTCATCACCGCGCCCTGCGGCCGCCGCGCCAGTTCCTGCCCCAGCACCGCGAGCCAGCCGGCCCGGTCGGCATCGGTCAGGGCCACGCCCTGCTGCATCCTGGCGATGTTGCGGGGCGGATGGAAGCTGTCGCCCTCCACCAGCGGCAGTCCCAGCGCCGCGCCCAGCCGCTCGCCGACCGCGGACTTGCCGCAGCCGGCGACACCCATCACGACGACGTGCAGCGGGTTCATTGCGCCAGCCCCCGCTCCAGCACGGCGATCACTTCCTCGGCGAAGTCGGCATAGCTGATCGGGCCGCCGGGCCGCAGCCAGGTGAAGGTCCAGTTGATCATGCCGAACAGCATCATCGTCAACGCCGTCTGGTTGGCGGCGGTGAAGCGCTGGGGGTAGGCGCGCTTGAGGAAGCGGGTGACCGCCGACACGACATCCCGCTGGCGGTCCAGGATCAACTCGCGCTGCTGCTCGCCCAGGAACTTGGTGTCGTTCAGCAGCGCGACGTGCCGGGTGGCCGAGCTTTCGTACTCCTGCAGGAAGCTGCGAATCAGCTCGTGCAGGGCCGCCCGCTCGTCCAGGTCCCGCCGTTGCGCGGTGGCCTCGGCCTGGCCGATCACCGCCAGCAGCCGCTGGGTGTAGCGATCCAGCAGGTCGAACAGGATCGCTTCCTTGCTCTCGTAATAGTGGTACAGCCGCGCCTTCGAGGTGCCGCCGGCGCTGGCGATGTCGTTCATGCTGGCGGCCGGGTAGCTGCGGTCGGCGAAGCACTGGGCGGCGATGTCCAGGATCTCGTCGCGCCGGAATTCGTGCTGGGAGGACTTGGGGCGCGCCATCTTGGAATTATCGCGGCCCGCTGCTATCGTCGGGACATGCCACCCAGCACCTTCGCCCGCCACTGCTGCGAGCTGCTCGCCAGCGCCGGCCCATGCGAGGTCCGGCCGATGTTCGGCGCCTGGGGCATCAGCACCGGCGGCTTCAACATCGCCATCGTCGCCGACCGGGGCTCGGGCGAACGGCTCTGGCTCAAGGCCGACGGCGCGATCCGCAGCTATTACGAGGTGGCCGGCTGCGAACGCTTCACCTACACCGCCAAGGGCGTGGAGCGCAGCGTCAACTACTACAGCGCGCCGGCCGAGGCGATGGAATCGCCTCAGCTCATGGCGCCGTGGGCCCGGCAGGCGCTCGAATGCGCATTGAAGGCGCGGTCCGCCAAGGAGGGCCGCTCCCGCCTGGGCCAGGCCAGGCCGGCCAAGGCGGCCAACAGCCGGCCGGCCGCCCTGGCGCCGAGCACCAGCGCCAAGCGCAAGTCCTCGACCGGCTGAATCAGGTCGGCCGGCCGGACCCGAGCCGCGACCGGCTGCGGCAACGGATCCCAGCTGAAGTAGGCGGGCGCCTGCGCCATCCAGGCCTCGATCACCACCCGCTCGCCCTTGCGCAGCTGCAGTTGCTCGCCGGCCTGCAGGAAGCGGTCGCCCTGGTCGTTCAGCGGGCCGCGGTGCGGGCCGTCGGTGGTGGCCCAGAGCCCGCCTTGCGCCACCCGCAGCACCCCGGCTTCGCGCGGCTGCAGCGTCAGCGCTCGGCCGCCGACCAGCTTCCAGCTGCCCGCCAGCGAGACTGCGGATTGATGCGATTGGGTCGATGTTTGCGAAGCCATGGCGGTTCTCCTGTTGCTGCCGGTGCCATTGGATGATCGGCGCCCGCGGCTTGGCAGTCCAATGAAATCCGGGTAGGCTATTGATTCCAAAACCGCATCAATGCCCATGCAGCATTCCCAGACCCACCTGCGCAGCCGGCCGATCTCGGCCGGCAACCTGCGGGCCTTCGAAGCGGTGGCCCGGCACCTGAATTTCCGGGCCGCCTCGGAAGAAATGGCGCTGACCCAGTCGGCCGTAAGCCGGCAGATCCAGTCGCTGGAAGAAGAAGTGGGGGTCAGCCTGTTCCTGCGCCACACCCGGGCCGTGGAGCTGACCAGCGCCGGCGCCCAATTGCTGCTGGCCGTCAACCAGGCCCTGCCCCGCATCGACGGGGCCGTGCGGCAGATCCGCCAGAGCGCCGGGCGCAAGAGCGTGTCGCTCACCACCTTCGCGTCGTTCGCCTCGATGTGGCTGATCCCGCGGCTGGAGCAGTTCCAGCGCGACAACCCGGACATCGACATCCGCATCGACGCCTCGGACGTGTCGCTGGACCTCGACGTGGCCGACGTCGACCTGGCGCTGCGCTACGGCCCGGTGGCCAACATGCCGCCCAGCGCGGTGCGGCTGTTCGGCGAGCAGCTCACGCCGGTGGTGAGCCCCTGGCTGCTCAAGAGCAGCGCGCCGCTCAAGCAGCCGGCGGACCTGGCCCAGTTCGCGCTGATCGAGGCGGGTGACGCGCATCGCACCCACCTCGAGTGGCTCACCTGGCGGCGCTGGTTCGACGCGCACCAGCAGTCCAAGCTGGTGCCCAAGCGCTGGCTGTACTTCAACTACGCCTACCAGATGGTGCAGGCCGCGCTCACCGGGCAGGGCGTGGTGCTGGCCCGGCTGCCGATGGTGGCCGAGAACCTCGCCAACGGCGACCTGATCGAGCCCCTGCCCGGGCTGCGGATGGAATCGCCACACGCCTACTGGCTGATCGTCGGCCCCCGCAGCGCCCAGCGTCCGGAGATCCGCGACTTCTGCGCCTGGCTGGTCGGCCAGGCCAAGGCGACCCGCAAGACCGTCGGCGAGGTGCCCGATCCGGACACGGTGGACAACATCGACTAGACGTTCACTGGTCGGTGTGAAGGCGACCGGCAAAGCCGGACCGTGTTCACAGGCGGGACCGGGCTGCGCGTTGCTCCGCCCGGTCCTCGAAGGGGGTCATCCTATCGGCCAGACGACGCCGTTGTCGTTGAGGATCGCGTCCAGCGGGATGTCGTGCGGCTCGGGCTCCAGCTCGCCCAGGAAGCCGCCGGTAAACCCCAGGCCGACCGTGTAGGGCCGGGGCTGCAGCGAAGCCAGCGTGCGGTCGTAGAAGCCGCCGCCGTACCCCAGCCGGTAACCGCCCGGCCCGTAGCCCACGCAGGGCACGAACAGCAACGTCGGGACGATGACCTCGGTGTCCTTGGGCTTGGGGATGCCGTAGGCGTCTTCTTCCATCGGGCAGCCCGGATGCCAGGCGTGGAACTTCAGCGTCTTGTGCATCTTGTCGACCACCGGCAGCCCGATGCGGCGCAACTGCGGCTCGTCCAGCAGCTCGCCGTCTTCCTTCCAGCGGTGCAGCGCCGGCAGGGGATCGAACTCGCCCTTGATCGGCCAGTAGGCGCCGATGACGGTGTCCGGGCGATTGACCAGCCAGATGCGCATCACCCGCTGCAACAGGTCGCAGCGGTAGACGCGATCCGGCAGAGCCAGCCGCTCCTCGATGAGCTGCTGGCGCAAAGCCCTTTTTTCCTGCGGCTTGTCCATAATCCCCCAATGAAGTTACGAACGATTTTGGCACTGATCGCGGTGATGCTGAGCTGCCAGGCTGGCGCCCAGTCGCGCGACGAGATCATCCTGGAGATGAACCAGGCCTTCAAGCAAGGCGACCGGCAACGCCTCACCCAGCTGTTGCCGCAGGCCCGTGGCCACGCGCTGGAGCCGTACGCCGCCTATTGGGAACTGCGGGCCCGCCTGGGCGCCGCGACCGCGCAGGAGGTGCAGGACTTCGCCAGCCGCTATGCCGGCACCTACCAGGAAGACCGGCTGCGCGCCGACTGGCTGATGGTGCTGGGCCAGCGCCGGGACTGGGCGTCTTTCGCCGCCGAGCTGCCGCGCTACCGCATGAACGACGACAAGGAGCTGCGCTGCTACGCGCTGCTGGCGCAGCACCTGCGCGAAGGCACGGGCGCGCCTGCGGGCCTGGCCGACGAAGTCCGGCGCAACTGGTTCGCCCTGCGCGATGCCGACGACGGCTGCACCCTGGCCGCCAAATTCCTGATCGCGGACAGCCACGGGCCGCGGCCGCTCACCATCAACGATGCCTGGCGCAAGGCGCGGCTCGCCACCGAAGCCAACCGGCCCCGCGCCGCCCTGGCGGCGGTGGAAATCGCCGCGCCCAACGCGGTCCCCCTGTTCAACGAACTCAACGCCAGCCCGGCGAAGTTCCTCACCAGCGCGAAGCTGGCGGTGCTGCGCACCCGCCGCGAGATGGTGACGCTGGCCCTGATCAAGCTGGCCACCACCGACCTGGACGGCGCGGCGGCCCTGCTGGCGGGCAAGTGGGGCCCGCAGCTGTCGGCCGAGGAGCGCAACTGGATCTGGGGCGTGATCGCTCGCCAGTCGGCCGGCAAGCTGGGCTCGGACGCGCTCGACTACTACGGCAAGGTGACGCGCGACAGCGACCTGTCCGACGAGATGCTGGCCTGGAAGGCGCGCGCCGCATTGCGCTCGCCGCAGGGCACCCAGTGGCACCTGGTGGCGCAGGCGGTGAACGCCATGAGCGAGGAGGCCCGCAAGGACCCGACCTGGGTCTACTGGAAGGCCCGCGCCCTGCTCGCGGCCGGCAACGCGGAGGCCTCGCGCGCCGAAGCGCAGAAGCTGCTCGAGTCGATCGCGTCGGTGCGCGGTTTCTACGAGCAGCTGGCGCTCGAGGAGCTGGGCCAGAAGATCGTCGCGCCGCCCAGGCCGGCGCCGCTGACCGACGCCGAGAAGGATGCCGCGCGCCAGAACGTCGGCCTGCAACGCGCCATCTACGCGATGCTGCTGGGCCTGCGCCCCGAGGGCGTGCGCGAGTGGAACTACTCGACCAACCTGCACAAACCGGGCGGCATGGACGATCGCGAACTGCTGGCCGCGGCGCAGCTGGCCTGCGACCGCCAGCTCTGGGACCGCTGCATCAACACCAGCGACCGGACCAAGGCCGAAATCGACTTCGAGCAGCGCTACCCGACGCCGTTTCGCGAGTCGGTGGTGCGGCGGGCCAAGGAGATCAGCCTCGATCCGGCCTACGTCTACGGCCTGATCCGCCAGGAAAGCCGCTTCATCATGGACGCCCGCTCCCACGTCGGCGCCTCGGGCCTGATGCAGGTGATGCCGGCCACCGCCCGCTGGACCGCCAAGAAGATCGGCCTGGGCAACTTCACCGTCGACCAGCTCAATGACCGGGAGACCAACATCGCGATCGGCACCGGCTACCTCAAGCTGGTGCTCGACGACTTCAACGGCTCGATGCCGATGGCCGCGGCGGCCTACAACGCCGGCCCCGGGCGGCCGCGGGCCTGGCGCAACGGGCCGGTGATCGAAGCCGCGGCCTGGGCCGAGAACGTGCCCTTCACCGAGACCCGCGACTACGTCAAGAAGGTGCTGTCCAACACCACCAACTACGCCGCCCTGCTCACGGGCCAGCCGCAGTCGCTCAAGGCCAGGCTGGGCCGGGTCGGTCCGCGCGATGCCAGCCAGCCCGAACCCTACCGCGACATTCCCTGAGCATGGGTGTCTGGGACCGCATCACGGCGACCGTCGCCTCCGAGTTCTCGGACATCAGCGACCTCGAGCAGTTGACCCGCGTCACCCTGCGCCTGCTGCTGGCCGTCATCCTGGGCGGCCTGCTCGGGTTCGAGCGCCAGTTCGCCGGCAAGGCCGCCGGCCTGCGCACCCACATGCTGGTGTCGCTGGGCGGGGCGTTGTTCGTGCTGGTCCCGCTGCAGGCCGGCATGGAGCCTTCCGACCTGAGCCGCGTCATCCAGGGAGTGGTGGCCGGGGTCGGCTTCCTGTGCGCCGGCACCATCCTCAAGACGGCGGGGGAAGACCAGGTGCGCGGGCTGACCACGGCCGCCGGCTTGTGGATGACCGCGGCGATCGGTGTGGCCGCCGGCATGGGGCGCGAGATGACCGCGGTGCTCAGCGCGCTGTTCGCTTTTGCCATCCTGGCGCTGGAACAGCCCTTGAGCCGGCTGGCCCGACGACGCGCCTGACGCGCATCAATTCCGGCCGGTTTTTGCATCAATGGCGCCCGGCCGTGCGGCTAGCATCGAAATCCCCTCAACCGGAGACGCCTCCATGCTCCAGCTTTTCATCGGTAACAAGAACTATTCGTCCTGGTCGATGCGGCCCTGGGTGCTGCTCAAGCAGCTGCAGATCCCGTTCGAGGAAGTCATGGTGCGCTTCGACTCGTTCGACGGCGACTCCGCGTTCAAGCGGGCGCTGGCCGGCGTCAACCCGGCCGGCAAGGTGCCGGTGCTGGTGGACGACGGCTTCGCGGTCTGGGACACCCTGGCGATCATCGAAACCATCGCCGAACGCTTCCCGGACCGCGGCGTCTGGCCGCAGGACCGGCAGGCCCGCGCCCGGGCCCGCAGCGTCTGCGCCGAGATGCACTCGGGCTTTTCCGCCCTGCGCAGCCATTGCCCGATGAACGTCGAAGCGGCGCTGCCGGAGATCGGTGCCAAGGTCTGGCAGGAGCAGGCTGCCGTGCGCTCGGACGTCGGGCGCATCGTCTCGATGTGGAGCGGCCTGCTGGAGCAGCATGGCGGGCCGATGCTGTTCGGCCCGTTCAGTGCCGCCGACGCCTTCTTCGCGCCGGTCTGCCTGCGGCTGAAGACCTACGCCTTGCCGGTGCCCGCGCCGATCGGCGCCTACGTCGAGCGGGTGCTGGCGCTGCCCGGCGTGCAGGCCTGGAACGACGGCGCGCTGGCCGAGCACGACTTCATCCCGTTCGACGAGCCGTACCGAACCGCGCGCGCATGAACGCTCCGCGCCACTTCGGCGCCGTGATGAGCGCCACGGTCACGCCCTTCGACGCCCAGGGCCGGCTGGACCTGGACGCGGCGCAGCGGCTGGCCCGCTGGCTGGTGGCGCGCGGCAACGACGGCCTGGTGCTGGCCGGCACCACCGGCGAGGCCCCGACCCTGAGCGACGCCGAACGCAGCGACCTGGTGCGCGCGGTGTGCGAGGCGGTGACGGTCCCGGTGCTTGCCGGCACCGGCAGCAACGACACGGCCCACACCGTCGCCCTCACCCGCCAGGCCAGATCGCTGGGCGCGGCCGGCGTGCTGCTGGTGGGGCCCTACTACAACCGCCCGCCCCAGGCCGGCATCGAAGCGCATTTCCGCGCCGCGGCCGCGGCCACGGACCTGCCGGTGATGCTGTACGACGTGCCGCTGCGCACCGGCCGCCGCATCGCCCAGGACGTGCTGCTGCGGCTGTTCCGCGAGGTGTCCAACATCGTGGCCTTCAAGGACGCGACGGCCGATCCGCCGGCCGCCGCCGCGCTCGTCGCCGAGGCGGGCGGGCACTTCGATCTCTACTCCGGCGACGACGCCATGACCTTGCCGCTGCTCGCCGTCGGCGCGGTCGGCGTGGTCGGCACCACCACCCACTGGACCGGCCCGCAATTCGCGGCAATGGTCGCCGCGTTCCAGGACGGCCGGGTGCAGGAGGCGCGCGCCATCAACGCCCGCCTGCTCGAATCGTTCGCCTTCGTCAACAGCGACGCGTCGGTGTTCCCGATGTCGATCAAGGCCATGCTGCGCACCCTGGGCCAGGACGTGGGTGACTGCCGGCTGCCGCTGCTGCCGGCGCCGGCCGAGGTCCGGTCGCGGGCCCGCGACGTCTGGGACCGCCTGAACTCCTGAGAGCGCTCACCGTAAACTGCCGCCATGCGGACATACATGGTGGGCGGTGCGGTGCGGGATGCCCTGTTGGGCCGGCCGGTGAACGACCACGACTGGGTGGTGGTGGGCGGCACGCCCGAAGCGATGATCGAGCAGGGCTTCCTGCCGGTGGGCAAGGACTTCCCGGTGTTCCTGCATCCGCGCACGCGCGAGGAGCACGCGCTGGCGCGCACCGAGCGCAAGACGGCCCGCGGCTACCGCGGCTTCGCGGTCAGCGCCGATCCCGGCGTCACCCTCGAGGAAGACCTGGCCCGGCGCGACCTCACCATCAACGCCATCGCGCAGGACGAGCACGGCGTGCTGGTCGATCCCTTCCACGGCCAGCGCGACCTGGCCCTGAAGGTGCTGCGCCACGTCACCGATTCGTTCCGTGAAGACCCGGTGCGGATCCTGCGGGTGGCGCGATTCGCGGCGCGCTTTGCCGATTTCAGCCTGGCGCCGGAGACGCTGCAGCTGATGCGCGAGATGGTGCAGGACGGCGAAGCCGACCACCTGGTGGCCGAGCGCGTCTGGCAGGAGCTCTCGCGCGGGCTGATGGAGCCGACGCCATCGCGCATGTTCGACCTGCTGCGCCAGTGCGGCGCCCTGGAGCGGGTGCTGCCCGAGCTCGATCGGCTGTGGGGGGTGCCGCAGCGCGCCGAATACCACCCGGAAGTCGACACCGGCGTGCACATGATGATGGTGCTGGACATGTGCGCGCGGCTGGAAGCGCCGCTCACGGTGCGCTTCGCCTGCCTGACCCACGACCTCGGCAAGGGCACCACGCCGGCGGAAATGCTGCCCAAACACATCGGCCACGAGGAGCGCAGCGCGCGACTGCTCAAGGCGCTGGCGCACCGGCTGCGCGTTCCCAACGAATGCCGCGAGCTGGCCGACGTGGTGGCCCGCGAGCACGGCAACATCCACCGCAGCTCCGAGTTCGGCGCGGCGGCGCTGGTGCGGCTGCTGGAACGTTGCGATGCGTTCCGCAAGCCCTTGCGGTTCGACGAAGCGCTGCTGGCCTGCGAGTGCGACGCCCGGGGCCGCGGCGGCATGCAGGAGCGGCCCTACCCGCAGCGCGCGCGCCTGCTGGCGGCGCTCAACGCGGCGCTGGAAGTGGCGACCCATGCGATCGCCGAGGCCGCCATGGCGGCCGGCGCCCAGGGGCCGAAGATCGGCGAGCTGATCCACCAGGCGCGGATCACCGCCGTGCAGCAGGGACTACCCAGCCCCGATTAGGCAATCAGGGCCAGCGCCGCGTAGTCGCCGACGCGGTCTTCGAGCCCGGCGGCCACCAGGTCGCAGCCGTCGGTCAGCGCGCCCAGCTTGCCGCGGATCTGCGCCGTCAGCCGCGGCAGCAGGAAGTCGCGGTGGTGCCAGAACACGCTGCCCCCCAGGCTGATCCGCTGCAGGTCGAGTGTGATGACCATGTTGTAGAGGGTCCGGCCCAGCACCCGGCACAGGTCGTCCACCAGCAACAGCGATGCCGCGTCGCCGGCCTTGGCGCGCTGCAGCAGCGACGCCGCGTCGAGCCCGAAGCGCCGGCCGATGGCGTTGCCGGCGACCAGCGCCTCGACGTCGCCGATGTTGCCGCAACCGCACAACGCATCGTCGTTGTCCGAGACGAACATGTGGCCGGCGTGGCCGGCATTGCCGTTCTTGCCGCGCAGCACGCGCCCGTCGACGCACAGGCCGGTGCCGATGCCGGTGCTCCAGGTGACGTAAGCGCAATGGTCCACGCCCTGCAGCGCGCCCCAGCGCCGTTCCGCTTCGAGCGCGGCGACGCAGTCGTTCTCCACCCGCACCTCGCGAAACCGTTGCCGCAACGGCGCTTCGAGCGGTGCCGTGTCCCAGTCGTTGGGCAGGCCGCGGGCCGGCCCGGCCATGCCGCCGCAGATGTTGGGCGCCGCCACTTCGATCAGCCCGCCCCGCATCACGAACGGGCCGCAGGACGAGACGCCGGCGCGCTGGACGCTGGCGGGCGCGACGCCGGCCTCGGCGCAGGCGGCATCGACCATCCGCATCACCTGCAGCGCCAGCGCATCGTTGTCGCCAATCTTGGCGGTGGGCTCGGCGCGCCGCGCGATCAGGTCGAGGTCATTGCCGCTGTTGAGGCTGACGGCGACCTTGGTACCGCCGATGTCGATGCAGGCTTTCATCGCTGGAACTTCAGATCAGTTTGGACACGAGCGCGGCCAGCATGCTCAGGATGATGGTGGTGGTCAGCGGGATGAACCATTCGCGGCCGAACAGCCGGAAGCGCAGGTCGCCAGGCAGCTTGCCGAAGCCCATCTTCTGCAGCAGCGGCGTGAACCAGCTGATCAGCATCAGGGCCAGGAAGATGACGATGATCCAGCGAATCATGGCTTCGAGTTTACGGGCTGGCGACCGGGCTCAGAGCCGGCCGGTGCGGTCGCCCTGCGCGAAGCCGCAGGCATCCCAGTACGGGCCCTGGTGGAAGCCGATCACCTTGAACAGCTCGCCCATCTCGTGCTCGGCCAGCAGGCGCTGGCCGGCGATGCGCTCCTCCAGCGGCGCGTCGACCAGCCGCTCGACCAGGCCGCAATTCATCAGGAAGCGGGCCTGGCTGGTGTAGCCCAGCGTCGCCAGGCCGGCCTCCTGCGCGGCCAGCGCCAGCCCCGTGAAATTGACATGGGCGGTGATGTCCTTGCGGCCGACATCGCGGAGCGGCTCGGTGTCCGCCATGTGGCCGCGGTGGCACATCAGCGTGCCCATGGTGCGCTGCGGGTGGTAGTACTCGTCCTCGCCGAAACCGTAGTCGATGAAGAAGGCGGCGCCGCGCTCGAGCCGGTCGGCCAGCGTGCGGATGAAGGCCTCGGCCTGCGGATGGATCTCGGTCAGGTAGTCCTGGTCGCCCTCGATCTCCTTGGGCGGCCGCAACTCGGTGGGGCGGTCGCTCCATGCCAGCCCCGGCCTCACACCGCGCTCGTGCCAGACGCCGCCCGTGCGCACCAGCAGCTTCACCGGCATCGCGTCCAGCACCTCGTTGCCGACCACCACGCCGCTCAGGCGCTCGGGCAGCTCGCTCACCCACTGCACCCGTTCGCCGTATTGCGCCAGCGCTTCCTGCTGGCGCGCGCGCAGGCTGCCGGACAGGTCGACGATGGTGTAGCGGCTCACCGCGTCGCCCAGCGCTTCGAGCAGTTGCGTTGCCAGGGCGCCCGAGCCGGCGCCGAATTCCCAGACTTCGCTGGTGCCGGTGGCGCGCAGGGCCTGCGCGACCTGCACCGCGACGCTGGCGCCGAACAGCGGCGTCATCTCCGGCGCTGTCGCGAAATCGCTGCCCGACGCCGGCATGGTGCCGAACTTGCGCGAGTCGTTCGCGTAATACCCCAGCCCCGGCGCGTACAGGGCCAGGGCCATGAAGCGGTCGAACGGAATCCAGCCTCCGGCCCGCGCAATCGCCTTTTCCACCAGCAACTGGGGGGCGCTCGTTAAACTGCCTGCTTCTGTCATCGCCCCGATTGTCGTTCGAATGAATCCACCGCAGCCGCCTCGCACCGTGCTGGTCACCGGCGCCGCCCGTCGGCTCGGCCGCGAGATCGCGCTGGCGCTGGCCGCGGGCGGCTGGCAGGTGGCGGTGCATTACCGCGGCTCCGCGGACGACGCCGCGCGGACCGTGGCGGACTGCGCCGGGCTGGCGCCGGACGGCGCGCGCTTCGACGCGTTCCAGGCCGACCTGCAGGACGAGGCCGCGGTCCGCGCCCTGCTGCCGCGGGTGATCGAGCGCTTCGGCGCGGTCGATGCGGTGGTCAACAACGCCTCGATGTTCGAGCACGACAGCTTCGCCAGCTTCGGCTACGAGTCGCTGGCAGCCCACCTGCGCGCCAACGCCGGCGCGCCGATCCTGCTGGCGCAGGCGCTGCATGCCCACCTGCAGTCGCGCGCCGGCACCGGCGCCGTGGTGAACCTGCTGGACCAGAAGCTGTGGAACCAGAACCCGGACTTCGTCAGCTACACGTTGTCGAAAGCGGCGCTGGAAGCCGCGACGACGATGCTGGCGCTGGCACTGGCGCCGCGGCTGCGCGTGGTCGGGGTGGCGCCGGGCCTGACGATCACCAGCCACCTGATGCCGGAGGCGAAGTTCCGCGAGCTGCACAAGCTGTCGCCTCTGGGCCGCTCGTCCACCCCGCAGGACGTGGTGGCTACCGTGAAATTCGCGCTGGAGAACCAGTCGATCACCGGCACCACCCTGCTGGTCGACGGCGGCCAGCACCTGATGAAGTTCGAACGCGATTTTTCGCTGATGCCATGAAAGCCGTCGGAACCCAGATCCTCACCCTCACGGGCCTGCGTTTCGACGCCAACCTGGGCATCCTGGACCACGAAAAGACGGCGCCGCAGCCGATCCTGGTCGACGCCGAGCTGAACCTCGGGCCGCAGCCGCTGCTGCCCCACGACGACGACATCACCCACGTGCTGGACTACCGCAAGGTGCGCCGGATCATCATCGACGAGTGCACCGCCGAACACGTCAACCTGCTGGAAAGCCTGATCGGCAAGCTGGCGCTGCGGCTGATGCAGCTGCCCGGCGTGCTGGGGGTGCGGGTGAAGATCGCCAAGCTGGAGATCTTCGACGACTGCGAAGTGGCGATCCGGATCGAAGCCGGCCAGTGGTAGCCCGAGGTGGGAAAATAGCGCCATGAGTGCCCTCTGGATCGACCACGAACCCACCCCCCTGCTGCGCGACCAGAAGATCGAGCGCGAAACCCACAAGCTCGAAAAGCGCCTGTGCCGGCTGATGGGCCAGGCCATCACCGACTACAACATGATCGAGGAGGGCGACCGGGTCATGGTCTGCATGTCGGGCGGCAAGGACAGCTACGCCATGCTCGACATCCTGCAGAAGATGCAGCAGCGGGCGCCCGTCCACTTCGAGCTGATCGCCGTCAACCTCGACCAGAAGCAGCCGGGCTTCCCCGAGCACGTGCTGCCCGAGTACCTGGCCCGGACCGGCGTGCCGTTCCACATCGAGAACCAGGACACCTACTCGATCGTCAAGGACAAGATTCCCGAGGGCAAGACCATGTGCAGCCTGTGCTCGCGCCTGCGCCGCGGCATCCTGTACCGGGTGGCGGACGAACTGGGCGCCACCAAGATCGCCCTGGGCCACCACCGCGACGACATCCTGCAGACCTTCTTCCTCAACATGTTCTTCGGCGGCAAGTTGAAGGGCATGCCGCCCAAGCTGGTGAGCGACGACGGCCGGCACATCGTGATCCGGCCGCTGGCCTACGTGGCCGAGAAGGACCTGGTGCGCTGGGCCGCGCACCGCGAGTTCCCGATCATTCCCTGCACCCTGTGCGGCAGCCAGGAGAACCTGCAGCGCAAGCAGGTCGGCCTGATGCTGCGCGAATGGGAAAAGACCCACCCGGGCCGGGTCGAAAACATGTTCTCGGCGTTACAGAATGTGGTCCCGTCGCACCTGGCCGACGGAACGCAGTACGACTTCAAGGGTCTGACGATCACGGGCGTGCCCAGCGAAGACGGCGACAAGGCGTTCGATCCGCCGGAGCTGCCGGTCGCGACGGCACTGCCCGGGCTGCAAGTCATCAAGTTTTGAGGCCTTGGGGACAGAACCTTCAGCTCTGTCCCCACTGATCAGGAGAATCCGCCATGGCCAACCCGACGCGTCTGCTGGCGATCCTCGTGCTGGCGGCTGCCGCCCTGTCCGGCTGCGCCACCAGCTTTGTGCTGGACAACAGCGTCCAGTCGTTCTCCAGCCTGCCCGCCTTGCCGGCCCAGCCGACCTACCGGTTCGAACGCCTGCCGTCGCAGCAGGCGTTCCCGTTCCAGGGCCAGCTCGAAGCCATGGCCGACCCGTCCCTGTTCCGGGCCGGCCTGCGCCGCGACGACGCCGCGCCGCAGTACAGCGTCCAGGTGTTGGCCCGGGTGCAACGGGCGCAGTCGCCCTGGGGCGATCCCTGGGACGGCTGGGGCGGTTTCGGCGGCTGGGGTCGCTGGGGCGGCTGGGACCGGCACGGTTTCGGCGGTCCGTTCCCGCGCATGGAGACCCCCTGGTTCCACCGGGAGGTCGGCCTGGTGGTGCGCGAACTGGCCTCCAGCCGGGTGGTTTACGAGACCCATGCGACCAACGACGGCCCCTGGAGCGACAACGCTGCTGTGTTTCCGGCCATGTTCGACGCCGCGTTGCAGGGCTTTCCGAAGGCGCCTGCCGGGGTCCGCCAGGTCAACGTGACGGTCGGCCAATAGATTTTTTGCGTCGGCGATACGATTCGCAACGCAATTCCCGCGCCGGCTTCAACGGGACAATAAAATGCTTTCGCATGGAAGCCACCCGAATCATTGCCGTCCGCCACGGGGAAACCGCGTGGAACGTCGATGCGCGCATCCAGGGCCAGAAGGACATCGATCTCAATGAGACCGGGCGCTGGCAGGCCAGCCGGGTCGGCGCGGCCCTCAAGGGCGAGAAGATCAGCGCCGTCTATTCCAGCGATCTCGGGCGCGCCCACCAGACCGCCACGCCCATCGCCGAAGCCGCCGGCATCCCGGTGATTCCCAACGAAGGCCTGCGCGAGCGCAGCTTCGGCATCTTCGAGGGCAAGACCTTCGACGAGATCCGCGAGACCTGGCCGGACCACGCCACCAACTGGCGCAAGCGCCTGCCGGAGTGGGCCCCGCCCGAAGGCGGCGAATCGCTGCTGCAGCTGCGCGCGCGGGTAACCCAGACCATGATGGACCTGGCGGCCCGGCACCCGGGCGAGCAGATCGTGGTGGTGGCCCACGGCGGCGTGCTCGACACGCTGTACCGCATCGCCACCGGCCAGGAAGTGAATTCGCCCCGCACCTGGCAACTGCCGAACGGGGCGATCAATCGCCTGTTGTGGACTCCCCAGGGCTTCACCCTTGTCGGCTGGTCCGACACCCAGCACCTGGACGATGAACCTGCCGACGAAAACACCTCTTTCTGAGGCCCTGCGGCTGCTGGTCGGCCAGAGTGTCGAGGCCATCGACACGCCGGCCCTGGTGCTGGACCTCGACGCGATGAAGCGCAACCTGGGCCGGATGGCCGAATTCGCGCGCAAGCACGCCATCCGCTGGCGGCCGCACGCCAAGATGCACAAGAGTTCCGCGCTCGCCAAGCTGCAGATGCAGGCCGGCGCCGTGGGCGTGTGCGTGCAGAAAACCGCCGAAGCCGAGGCGATGGTGGCCGGCGGCGTGACCAACGTCTACATCAGCAATGAAGTGATCGCGCCGCACAAGCTGGCGCGGGTGGCGGCGCTGGCGCACCAGCTCGCGGCCGACCTGGGCCAGCTGGCCATCGCGGTGGACCATGCCGAAGGCGTGACGCGGCTGGCGCAGGCGATGAACGAGCGGCGGGCCAGCACCGGCATTCCGGCGGTGATCGACGTCTTCGTCGAGATCGACGTCGGCCAGGGCCGCTGCGGCGTGCGCCCGGGCCAGGCCGCAGTGGCCCTGGTCCACGAGATCCGCAAGCACCCGGCCCTGCGGTTCGCCGGCCTGCAGGCCTACCACGGCAAGGCCCAGCACCTGCGCAGCCCGCAGGAACGGCGCGACGCGATCGCCGGCGTGGTGCAGGCCGTGGAGACCACCCGCAAGCTGATCGAAGCCGAAGGCATCGGCGTGGAGCTGGTGACCGGCGCGGGCACCGGCAGCTTCGTACTCGAAGCGGCCAGCGGCGTGTTCGGCGAACTGCAGGCGGGCTCGTTCCTGTTCCTGGACGCCGACTACGCGAAGAACGAGCGCGACCCGGCCCAGCCCCAGTTCGAGCATGCCCTGTTCGTCAAGACCCAGGTGATGAGCGCTGCCGCCGACCATGCGGTCTGCGATGCCGGCCACAAGAGCCATGCCATCGATTCGGGCCTGCCCACAGTCCACAGCTTCGGCCCCGGCCCGGAGCTGGAGTACCTGAACGGCGGCGACGAGCACGGCATCCTGCGCGCCACCGTGCCGGGCGGCCAGCTGCCGGCGCTGGGACGCACGCTGTGGCTGATCCCCGGCCACTGCGACCCCACGGTCAACCTGCACGACACCATGATCGGCGTCACGGGCGGCCTGCGCACCGGCAAGGTCGAGCGGATCATCAGGGTTGATGCCAGAGGCGCGCTGACCTAGCTTGCGGACAATGGGCGGAACATGAGTCCGTCGCAAATCATCGTCCTCGCAACGCCGGTTTTCCTGCTCTTCATCGCGCTCGAATTCGCGTGGGGCTGGAAGAAAAAGCGCAACACCTACCGCCTGAGCGACGCGGTCAACAGCATCAGCCTGGGGATGCTGAGCGAAACCACCAAGGTGTTCACCCGGCTGCTGCGGGTGGGCATCTACGGCGCCGTCTACACCACCGTGTCGCTGGTCCCGCTGGAGCAGGCGCGCGAGTTCTGGACCACCTGGTACGGCTGGCTGCTGGCGCTGGTGTGCTACGACTTCTGCTACTACTGGCTGCACCGCGCCGGCCATGAATGCGCGCTGTTCTGGGCCGCCCACGTGGTGCACCACCAGAGCCAGGACTACAACCTGTCCACCGCCCTGCGCCAGACCAGTTCGGGCGCGCTGGTGGGCTGGGTCTTCTACCTGCCGATGGCGCTGGCCGGCGTGCCGCCGATCGTCTTCGGCACCGTGGCCCTGATCGACCTGCTGTACCAGTTCTGGGTCCACACCGAGCACGTCGGCAAGCTGGGCTGGCCCGCCGGTCAGCCGGGGCGTGGCGTGGTTCGGCGCGATCCAGTTCGTGATCCTGCTGCACTGCGTGGCGCTGTTTCTGTGGCAGGCCGACCGGATGCCGCTGGCGCAATCGACGGTCTGGCTGGCGGCCCTGGCCGCGGGGCTGTGGTCGGTCGGCGCGGTCCTGCAAGGCCGCATCACGGTGCTGGAAGCGCTGCTGATCGAGGCCGCTGCGCTGTCGGTCGCGACCGGCGCCGAGAGCCTGGTCACGTTGCACCGCATCTTCAAGCCGCTGGCGCTGGCGATCGCGCTGCTGGTGGTGGCCAGGGCGCGCGGCGCCAGGGCCACCAGCCAGCCGCAGCTCCTGCTGCTGGCGGGGCTGGCGTGCTCGCTGACCGGCGACTGCTTCCTGATGGTCCCGGGCTTCTTCATTCCGGGGCTGGTGTCGTTCCTGGTCGCCCACCTGTTCTACATCGCGCTGTTCCGGCGCGGCCTGCCGTGGTTCGCCAGCCGGCGCGCGCTGGTGGCCACGCTCGGCGTCGGCATCGCGATCTACGCCTTCCTGTTTCCCGGGCTGGCCCCGGTGCTGCGCATCGCCGTCGGCGCCTACGTGGTCGTGATCGCCCTGATGGCGGCGCAGGCGATCGGCCGGGCCACCGTGCTGCGCGACCGGCCCTCGGTCGCGGTTGCCGTCGGCGCCTGCTTCTTCATGCTGAGCGACGCGCTGCTGGCCATCAACAAGTTCTCGGCGCCGCTGCCGATGGCGCAGTTCTGGGTGCTGGCCACCTACTACGCGGCGCAGATCCTGATCGTCGGCGGCATGCTGCGGGCGCCGCAGGCGGCGAACGTCAGGCGGGCCGCACCGGCTCGAGCGGCGGCGCAGGTGGCGTGACCACCTCGTCGCGCGCGATCCGGCCGTCGATCAGTTCCACCAGCCGGTCGCAGCGCGTGGCCAGCCGCGGATCGTGGGTCACGATCACGAACGAGGTGCCGCGCTCGGCGTGCATGCGCCGCAGCAGCACGAACACTTCGTCCGAGGAAGCGGTGTCGAGGTTGCCGGTCGGTTCGTCGGCCAGCACCAGCGGCGGGTCCAGCACCAGCGCCCGCGCGATCGCCACCCGCTGCTGCATGCCGCCGGACAGCTCCGACGGCCGCTTGTCCATCGCCTTGGCCAGGCCCACGGCGGCCAGCAGCTCGCGGGCCCGCTCGCGCTGCAGCGCGCTGACCCGACCTTCGCTGAGCAGCGCCGGCAAGGTGACGTTCTCCAGCGCCGAAAACGCCGGCAGCAGGTGGTGGAACTGGAACACGAAGCCGAGCGTCTTGCGCCGGCGCAGGGTCAGCCCCGCATCGTCCAGGTCCTGCACGGCCTCGCCCTGCAACAGGTAGCTGCCCGCTGTCATGCGTTCGAGCAGGCCGACGATATTGAGCAGCGTGCTCTTGCCCGAACCGGACGGGCCCATCAGCGCGATGAACTCGCCGCGCACCACCTTCAACGCCACGCCGTGCAGCACCTCGGCCTCGCTCGGCAAGCCGATGTTGTAGCTCTTGCGGACCTCCGACAGTTCGATCAGCGGCGCCACGGCTAGATCCTGATCGCCTGGGCCGGGTCCAGCTGCGCGGCCCGCCGCGCCGGGGCGACCGCAGCCAGCACGCCGCAGACCGTCGCCAGCAGCGCCACCTGCACGGCCGTCTTCACCGACAGGGTGATGGCGAACAGCGGCAGGCCGTCGGAGCCGCGCACGAAGGTGGTGAACAGCCAGATCAGCACCACCGCCAGCAGCACGCCCAGCAGCGAACCGAGTGCGCCGACCACCGCTCCCTGCACCAGGAACACCCGCAGCACCTGGCCCCGGGTCGCGCCCATGGCGCGCAGGATGCCGATCTCGCGCCGCTTCTGCACCACCGACACCACCAGCACGCTGGCGATCCCCAGCACCACCACGATCAGCACCACGCCCCGGATCACGGCGGTGCTGACCGACTGGGCGTTGAGCGCCGCCACCAGCTGCGCGTTGCTCTCCTGCCAGCTCTCGATCTTGAACGGAAATTCGGCGCGCAGGTCCCGCGCCGTGGCATCGGCGACCCAGACGTCGCGCACCTGCATCTCGAGCACCGTCGCGCCGCCCGGCAGCCCGAGCAGGCTCTGGGCCGCGCGCAACGGCACGATCACGGTGCGGCGATTGAGGTCCTTCACCCCCAGGTCCACCAGCGCGGTGACCCGGAACGAATCGCTCACAGTGCCGGTGTTGACGGTCATGCGGTCGCCCACCCGCACGCCCAGGTCGCTGGCCAGCTCGCGCCCGACGATGGCCTCGCCCGGCTCCAGGCGCGCGGTGCCGCTCACCACCTTGCCGCGCAGGCCGACGATGCGGTCGTAGCGATCGAGCTCCACGCCCAGCAGCGCGATCGCCTGCGTCGCTTCGCCGCGCAGGGCCAGGCCGCCACCCGACACCATCGGCGACACCGACGCGATCTCGGGCCGCTGTTCGAGCAGCGGCAACAAGGCCTGCCAGTTCGCCACCGAGCGCAGCCGCTGGGCCCGCGGCTGGGTCTCGGTCAGCGCGGTGGCGCCGGGCGCCACCGCACGCGCCGGCGTCACCACGTCCTCGAGCGCGCGCAGCGTGATGTGGGCCTGGGCGCCCAGGGTCTTGTTCAAGGTGTTGCCCTGCAGCCCGGTGATCAGCGCCGAGATGTAGGCGATGACGGCGACACCGGCCGCCACGCCGACGATGATCAGCACCGTCTGCATCCGGCCCTCGCGCAGGAAGCGCCAGGCCACCAGGACTTCGAAGCCGAGCCAGGCAGGCATGCTGCCGCTCAACGCGCCACGGCGTTGGTCATGGCGGAGCCGGCATCTTCGCGGGTGGCCGCGGGCGCGGCGGCGCCGGGCTTCCAGGCCACGGTCCGGGGCCGCACCCGGCTGCCGTCCCTGAGGTCGGCGCCCAGCAGCACCGCCTCGCCGGCGCGCAAGCCGTCCAGCACCTCGACGGCGTCGAGCGTGCGCAGCCCCAGCCGGACCGGCCGGGCGCGGGCGTGGCCCTCCTGCGCCACCAGCACGGCGGCCGCGCCGGCCGTGGCGTCGCCGCGCAGCGCGCGCAAGGGCACGACCAGCGTCCGCTCGCGCTGGCCGGTCTCGACCTCGACCGACAGCGTCATGTCCTCGCGCAGGAACGCCGGCGCCGCGTCGGCCAGGGCCAGCTTGACCTCGATCGCGCCGCGCTGGGCGTCGACGGCCGGTGCGATCGACAGCACCCGCGCGGCGAACGGCCGGGAGGCGAACGCGTCGGCGAGCACCGTCGCCTTCTGGCCGGCCTGCAACTGGTCGAGGAAACGCTCGTCCACCTGGGCCACCAGCTGGGTCGGCCCGGCCAGCGCCAGGCTCATGAGGGCGGCGCCCGGCTGGACGATCTGGCCCGGCTCCACGTTGCGGGTCAGGACCCGGGCATCGGTGGGCGCCAGCACCGCCGCCTGCGCCAGCCGCTGCTGCGCCGCGGCGGTCGCGGCGCTCGATTGCGCCAGCTGCGCCTGGGCCTGGGCGACGTCGGTGCCGTTTTCCTCGTTGGCCCGGGCCTGGGCCTGCGCGCCCGTCACCTGGGCCCGCGCCACGTCCACCGCGCGCCGCGTCTCGTCCAGCCGCGCTTCGCTGAGGAAGCCTTGCCTGACCAGTTGCTGGGTGCGCGCCAGTTCCGCCTCGGCGGCCCGCAGGGTGGCCTGGGCCTGCAGCAAGGCGGCGCTGGCGGCGGTGCGGCCGGTGCTGCGCAGGCCGGCCAGCCGGGCCTGCGCCTGCCGCTCGGCGGCGCGGGCCTGGGCCAGGGCCGCCTCCAGTTCCCCGGCTTCCAGTTGCACCAGCAGGTCGCCGCGACGCACCTGGGCCCCTTCGTCCACGGGCACCCGGGCGACACGACCGGTGAGGGTGGCGCCGACGTTCACCCGCGACAGCGTGTTGACGCGGGCGGAGAACTGCAGCGTGCGCACCAGCGGCGCCGGCTGCACGATGAAGGCATCGACCTCCGGGGCCCGCAGTTTCACGGCGGCCAGCACCGCGAGAGCAGCCACGGCCACGGCGCCGACGCCCCACCACCAGCGGCGCTTCAACATGAAAACTCCGTGCTGGTCATGGTTGCCTTTGCTGCCCTAGCTCTCGAACAGGCCCGACGCGGCCTGCGGCGGCGTCACGCCCAGGTGCCGGTAGGCTGCCAGCGTGGCGATGCGACCGCGCGGCGTGCGCTGCAGGAAGCCCTGCTGGATCAGGTAGGGCTCGATCACGTCCTCGATCGTGTCGCGCTCCTCGCCGATGCTGGCCGCGACGTTGTCCAGGCCGACCGGTCCGCCGTCGAAGCGATGGATCACGGCTTCGAGCAGCTTGCGGTCCATGACGTCGAAGCCCTTCGGGTCGACGTCCAGCATCGCCAGCGCCATGTTGGCGATCTCCAGCGTGATGCGGCCGGTGCCCTTGACCTCGGCGTAATCGCGCACCCGCCGCAGCAGCCGGTTGGCGATCCGCGGCGTGCCGCGCGAGCGCTGGGCGATTTCCTGGCCGCCCTGTTCGTCCATCGGCGCGTTCAGCAGGCCGGCGCTGCGCCTGACGATGCGCGCCAGTTCTTCGGGCGTGTAGAACTCCAGCCGCGCCACGATGCCGAAGCGGTCCCGCAACGGATTGGTCAGCATGCCGGCCCGCGTCGTCGCGCCGACCAGCGTGAACGGCTGCAGGTCCAGCTTGATCGAGCGCGCCGCCGGGCCCTCGCCGATCATGATGTCGATCTGGTAGTCCTCCAGCGCCGGGTACAGGATTTCCTCGACCACCGGAGACAGCCGGTGGATCTCGTCGATGAAGAGCACGTCGTTCTTCTCGAGATTGGTCAGCAGCGCCGCCAGGTCCTTGGGCTTTTCCAGCACCGGGCCGGAGGTCTGGCGCAGGTTGACGCCGAGTTCGTGGGCAATGATGTGGCTGAGCGTGGTCTTGCCCAGGCCGGGCGGGCCGAACAGCAGCACGTGGTCCAGCGCCTCGCCGCGCTTGCGGGCGGCGCCGATGAAGATCTCGAGCTGCTCGCGGGTCTTGGCCTGGCCGACATAGTCGTCGAACAGCTTGGGCCGCAGCGCCCGCTCGATCGCCTCCTCCTGCGGCGAGGCCGGCTCCGTGGAGATCACCCGCTTGGACGGCGGCATGTCGAAGTCGTCGGTCTGGATGCTCATGTCAGGTTCTATTTGGCCAGAGCCTTCAGGGCCAGCTTGATGCCGTCGCTGACGCCCACGTCCTTGGGCAGGACCTTGACCGAGGCCGACGCCTCCTTGTCGCTGTAGCCCAGCGCGACCAGCGCCTGCAGGATGTCGGCCTGGGCATCGCTGGTGGCGCCGAGGCTGCCGGCGCCGATGTCCGCGCCCAGCTTGCCCTTCAACTCCAGCAGCAACCGCTCCGCGGTCTTCTTGCCGATGCCCGGCACCTTGACCAGCCGGCCGGCGTCCTGCGCCGTCACCGCCTGGGCGATGTCGCCGACGCTCATGCCGCTCAGCACCGACAGCGCCGTGCGCGGGCCGACGCCCGAAATCTTGATCAACTGGCGAAAGGCGTCGCGCTCGCTGGCGGTGCCGAAGCCGTACAGGATCTGCGCGTCCTCGCGCACCACGAAATGCGTCAGCAACGACACCTTCTCGCCCACGGACGGCAGGTTGTAGAACGTGCTCATGGGCACGTCGACCTCGTAGCCGACGCCGTTGCAGTCCACCAGCAGTTGCGGCGGGTTCTTGTCACTGAGCGTTCCGGTCAATCTGCCTATCATTGGGATCCTCCACCGGAATTATCAGCTTGATTCTCAGACACACTTTTTCTCCGCCGAGCAACGCGCGGCTCGCCCATCTTTGCGGCGCCATGGACGAACACCTGCGCACCATCGAAACCGCGCTGCAGGTGAGCATCGCCCACCGACACGAGCAGTTCAAGATCGATGGCCCGAAGGCCAAGGCGCAGCGGGCGATGGAAGTGCTGCAGGCGCTGTACGAGATCGCGGCGCGGCCGATCGCCGCCGACAAGGTGCAGCTGATGCTGGCGGGCGACGGCGCGATGGAGCAGGACGAGGACGGCGCCATCATCCTGCACACCCGGCGCAGCGACCTGAAGGCCCGCACCCCGACCCAGAGCCTGTACCTGGAAAACATCGCCACCCACGACATCACCTTCGGCATCGGACCGGCCGGCACCGGCAAGACCTACCTCGCGGTGGCCTGCGCCGTCGATGCGCTGGAGCGCAGCGCGGTGCAGCGCATCGTGCTGACGCGGCCGGCCGTGGAAGCCGGGGAAAAGCTCGGCTTCCTGCCCGGCGACCTGAGCCAGAAGGTCGACCCGTACCTGCGACCGCTGTACGACGCGCTGTACGAGCTGATGGGATTCGAGAAAGTCGTGAAGGCCTTCGAGCGGTCGGCGCTGGAGATCGCGCCGCTGGCCTTCATGCGCGGCCGCACGCTGAACAACGCGTTCGTGATCCTGGACGAAGCCCAGAACACGACGCCCGAGCAGATGAAGATGTTCCTCACCCGCATCGGCTTCGGCGCCAAGGCGGTGGTGACCGGCGACATCAGCCAGATCGACCTGCCCAAGGGCCAGCTTTCGGGACTGGTGGAAGCCGAGCACATCCTCAAGCGCGTCAAGGGCATCGCCCACACCCGCTTCACCAGCAAGGACGTGGTGCGGCACCCGCTGGTGGCGCGCATCGTCGACGCCTATGACGCGGACCGCAAGCGCGGTGCGAAATGAAGACGCAAGCGCTCGACCTGGAGCTGCAGTTTTCCGCTTTCCCTGACGTGGCGGCCCATCGCGCCGTGCTGCGGCGTGCCGCGGTCGCGCGCTGGATCACCCACGCGCTCGCGGCGCCGGCGGAGATCGCGGTGCGAATCGTCGGCGAGGACGAAGGCCGGGCGCTGAACCGCCAGTACCGGGGCAAGGACTACGCTACCAACGTGCTGACCTTCGACTATGCCCGGCAACCGGTGGTGATGGCGGACCTGGTGCTGTGCGGCCCGGTCATCGAGCGCGAAGCCCGCGAGCAGGGCAAGACGCTGCAGGCGCACTACGCCCACCTGCTGGTGCACGGCGCGCTGCACGCCCAGGGCTACGACCACGAAGAGGACGAAGGCGAGGCGCTCGAGATGGAGACGCTGGAGATCCTGCTGCTGGCGGCGCTGGGGTTCGAGAACCCGTACTAGCTACTGCACCCGCAGCGGGATCGTCACCGGCCCGTCGTTGACCAGGTGCACCTGCATGTCGGCGGCGAACTCGCCGGTGGCGACGTCGGGATGCGCCGCGCGGGCCTGGGCCACCAGGTAGTCGTAGAGCCGGCGGCCCTCGTCGGGCGGCGCGGCGCCGGTGAAGCTGGGCCGGTTGCCGCCGCTGGTGTCGGCGGCCAGGGTGAACTGGCTCACCAGCAGCAGTCCCCCATTCACGTCCTGCAGGCTGCGGTTCATCTTGCCGGCTGCGTCGCTGAAGATGCGCAGCTTGAGCAGCCTGGCCAGCAGCTTGTCGGCCTGCGCCTGGCTGTCGCCGCGCTCGGCGCAGACCAGCACCAGCAGGCCGGGCCCGATCGCGCCGATGGTGATCCCGCCGACCTCGACCCGGGCCTGGCTCACGCGCTGGATGAGGCTGATCAAATCAGGTCGTCCTCGTCCTGCGAGTGGACTTCGACGTCGTTGGGCAGCAGCTGGATTGTGGCCCGCAGACCCGGCACCGCGCTCATGAGCGCCTGCTCCACGGAACCCCGCACGGCCGCCGCGCGCCGCAGCGACCAGTCCGCCGGCATGTGCATGTGCAGGTCGATGAAGCGGCGCTGGCCCGAACGCCGGCTCGAAAGGTGGTCGAAGCGGATGGTCGGATGCTCGAAGCCCTGCAGCGTCTTCTCGACCTCGGCCATCACCTCGGGTTCCAGCGCTTCGTCCATCAGCCCCTGCGACGACTTCCACATCAGGTGGGCGCCTTCGCGCAGGATGTTGAGCGCCACGCCGATCGCCACGGCGGGGTCGAGCCATTGCCAGCCGGTCAGCGCCACCAGCCCCACGCCCAGGATCACGCCGGCGGAGGTCCAGACGTCCGTGAGCAGGTGGCGGGCATCCGCCTCGAGCGCCATCGACCGGTGCTGGCGCGACGACTGCAGCATCGCCCAGGCCAGCGCGCCGTTGATGGCGGAACTGACCACCGACAGCGTCAGGCCCCAGCCCAGCATGCCGAGCGGTTGCGGATTCAGCAGCCGCTGGGCCGCGGCCCACGCGATGCCCAGCGCCGCGACGATGATCATCAGGCCCTCGAAGCCGGACGAGAAATACTCCGCCTTGTGATGCCCGTACGGATGGTCGGCATCCGCCGGCCGCCGCGCGATCGTCACCATCAGCAGGGCGAACGCGGCGCTGGCCAGGTTGACCAGGGATTCCATCGCGTCCGACAGCAGGCCGACCGAGTCGGTGATCCACCACGCCAGCGTCTTCAGGGCGATCGTGATGATCGCCACGATGATGGACAGCCGCAGCAACGCAGTCGGGGAAGCCGCCTTGGCCAGGGTTCGCAGGTCCATGGGTCGATTGTGGCGCAGGCACAATCTGGCCATGGATTGGTTGCGCCGCCACGGAAGCTGGATCGCGGCCGGGCTGCTGGCCTGCGGGCTCGGCAGCGTGGCGATCGCCCGGTTCGAGCTGGCCCGGTTGCGCGACGCGTTCGACACGGACATGCGCATCGCCCACCGGCTTCTGAGCCAGCGGGTGGTGCAGCATGACGCGGTGCTCGCGACGCTGGCCCTGCTGCAGCCGCCGGCCCAGGCCGATCCGGCGGAGCAGCGGCTGCCGGCCCTCTATTCCCAGATCCTGCGGGTGCAGCGGCGCGATCGCGGCGCCGACTGGCCCGACCCGCGCCAGCACGCGGCCGAAGTGGTCTCGCGCGCGCTGCGGCACGCCACGCTGTCGCAGGTCGACTTCAAGGCCGGGCGCTACGAGCTGGTGCTGGCCGCCGAGCCGGCCAGCTTTGCGCTGTTGATGGACCTGCGCGCCGTCGTGCCGTGGTCCGAGTGGCCGATGCAGCCCGAGGCCAGCCCGGTGCGGGTGGCGCTGGAGCAGGACGGGCAGACCTTCGTGCTGCAACCCGGCAAGGAAGGCCGCTGGGGCTGGCGCTTCGACTTCGCCATGCACCTGGCGTCCGACAGCCAGCCATTCAACGCCGTCGCCTCGCGCTTCGTCGGCGCCGGCGAACTGCCCTGGCTGCCGATGCTGGCCTGGTCGCTGGCCGTCGCCGCCTTGCTGGCCGGCTTGCGCGCCTGGCAGGCCCAGCGCCAGGCGCGGCAACGGGCCGAGGAGCTGCTGCGCCTGGGCCAGGTGTCGCGGCTCAATGCGCTGGGCGAGCTGGCGGCCGGCATGGCGCACGAACTCAATCAACCCCTGACCGCCGTCCTGGCCAACACCCAGGCGGCCGGCCGGCTGCTGGCCGACGACCCGCCGGACCTGGCGACGGCGCGGCAGGCGATGGACCAGGCGGCGCAGCAGGCGCGGCGCGCGTCCGACGTGGTGGGCCGGCTGCGGCGCGTCGTCGAGCCGGCCGACAGCGCCGCGCCGGCCCGGCCGGTGGTGCTGCAGGAGGCGCTGCGCAACGCGCTCTACCTGGTCGAACCGGAACTGGCCAAGCGCCAGGTGGTGCCGGTGCTGCACGCGCCGACCGAACCGCTGCGCGTGCTGGCCGATCCGGTGGCGCTGGAACAGATCCTGCACAACCTGCTGATGAACGCGCTGCAGGCGCTCGAGCAGGTGCCAACCGCCCAGCGCTCGCTGGCGTTGACCCTGTCGGCCAGCGGCGAGCGGGGCCAGGTGGAGGTGGCGGACAGCGGGCCGGGCATCGCGCCGGAGCACCTGCCGCGGCTGTTCGAGCCCTTCTTCAGCACCCGCGACAAGGGCCTGGGACTGGGCCTGAGCCTGTGCGAATCGCTGGCGCTGGGAATGGGCGGCCAGCTGACCGCCGGCCACAATGCGCCCCGCGGTGCGGTCTTGCGCCTCGCGCTGCCGAAGGCCCAGCCATGAGCGCGACCCTCTCCCCGATCGTGCACCTGGTGGACGACGACGAGGCGGTGCGCAGCAGCCTGGCGCTGTTGATCGGCACCGTGGGGCTGCGGGTCCAGCCCTGGGCCGACCCGCAGGCGTTCCTGGCCGGCTTCGACCGGCAGGCCATCGGCGTCATCGTGCTCGATGTCCGGATGCCCGGAATGGGCGGGCTGGCCGTGCTGGAGGCGCTGATGGCGCAGGGCGTCGACCAGCCGGTGGTCATGCTCACCGGCCACGGCACCGTGGAGATGTGCCGGCGCGCGTTCAAGGCCGGCGCCGCGGAGTTCCTCGAAAAGCCGGTGGACGACGAGGCGCTGCTGGAGGCGCTGCAAAGCGGCGTGCGGCGCCACGTCAGGTCGCGCGAGCGCAACCAGGCCGACCGGCTGGCGCGCGAACGCTACGCGCAGCTCTCGGAGCGCGAGCGCGAGGTGCTGGCCCTGATCGTGGCGGGCCTGACCAACAAGGAGATCGGCCGCTCGCTGCAACTGTCGCCGCGCACGGTGGAGACGCACCGCGCCAACCTGTTCGCCAAGCTCGAGACCCAGTCGCTGGCGCAGCTGATTCGCAACTACGCGGAGCTGGCGGAGCGCGACGGCGCTCCGTAGTTCTACGGAGGGGGCGGCGTAGCCGTACGAATGGGCGCGGCGGCCCGGTTTTCCTACAGTGGCTGCACGGTTGATCGAACCGTGTCCAACCCCCAGGAAAGCCCCATGACCAAGCTCGCCCGCCTCACTGCCCTCGCCCTCGCCGCCCTGCTGGCCACTGCCGCCCAGGCCCAGGCCGTGCGCAGCGAAAAGAACATCTCGCTGGACCTCGCCAACCAGATCGCGGCGGCCACGGTCGCCAGTTGCACCGCCGCCGGCTATGCCGTCACCGCCACCGTGGTCGACCGCTCCGGCGGCGTGCGCGCGGTCCAGCGCGCCGACAACGCCGGCCCGCACACCCTGGCTGCCAGCCTGCAGAAGGCCTACACCTCGGCCTCGGCCCGCAACAACACGCTGGCGATGATGGAGGGTGCGCAGAAGAACCCGGCCGCGGCCAACCTGACCGACATCCCCGGCTTCCTGCTGCTGGGTGGCGGTGTCCCGGTGCGGGTGGGGAACGACGTGATCGGCGCCGTCGGCGTCGGCGGTGCGCCCGGCGGCCATCTCGACGAGCAATGCGCCGTCGCCGGCCTCGACAAGGTCAAGGACCTGCTGAAATAAGCTGGAGCCCGCCATGACATCCAATCGCCGCTCCTGCCTGCTGCTGGCGCTGTGCCTCGGCCTGGGTGCGGGCACGGCCAGCGCCCAGACCGCCCCGACCGCCGCCGAGGCAGCGGCCTACAACGGCCTGCATGCCGCCGCGCACCGCGGCCAGCTGGCCCAACTCCAGTCGCTCGCCGCCGCCGGCGCCGGCCTCAACGCCCGCGACGGCAATGGCCGCACGCCCTTGCACGTCGCGACGTTCGCCCGCCAGGGCGAAGCGATCCGCGCGCTGGCCCGGCTCGGGGCCAACCTGCACCTGCTCGACGCCGACCGTTATGACGCCGTGACGATCGCCTCGGTCGCGGGCGACGAAGCGACGCTGCGCCTGCTGCTGGCGCTGGGCGCCAGCGCGAAGCTGGTCACCAGCCGCTACGACGGCACCGCGCTGATCGCCGCCGCCCACCTGGGCCACGACGGCGTGGTGCGGCAACTGATTGCCGCTGGCGCGCCGGTCGACCACGTCAACAACCTGCACTGGACGGCTGCGATCGAGGCGGTGGTGCTGGGCGACGGCGGACCACGCCACCAGCGCTCGCTGCAGGCGCTGATCGGCGCCGGCGCCAACCTGCAGCTGGCCGACCGGCAGGGCCAGACCCCGCTGGCGCTGGCGCGGTCGCGCGGCTACGGCGAGATGGTGCGGATGCTGGAACAGGCCGGCGCGAAGTGACGGCAGGTCAGGCCAGCAGCACGCGGGCGAACTTGCGCTTGCCGACCTGGACCACGTAGGTCCCGGGCGCCAGCTTCAGGCCCTTGTCGCTCACCACCGACGAATCGACGCGGACGCCGCCGCCTTCGATCAGGCGGTTGGCCTCCGAGGTCGACGGCGCCAGTCCGGCTTGCTTGAGCAGCGCGCCGATCCCCAGCGGCGCGCCGCCGAGGCTGACCTCCGGGATCTCGTCGGGCACGCCGCCCTTGCTGCGGTTGTTGAAGTCCTGCTCCGCCCCATCGGCGGCCTGGGCGCTGTGGAAGCGGGCAGTGATCTCCTTGGCCAGCATGACCTTGGCGTCCTTGGGATTGCGGCCGCCCTCCACTTCCCGCTTCAAGGCCGCGATCTCGGCCTCGCTGCGGAAGCTCAGCAGCGTGAACCAGCGCCACATCAAGGTGTCCGAGATCGACAGCACCTTGGCGAACATGGTGTTCGCGTCTTCGCTGATGCCGATGTAGTTGTTCTTGCTCTTGGACATCTTCTCGACCCCATCCAGCCCCTCGAGCAGCGGCATGGTGAGCACACACTGCGGCTCCTGACCATACTCCTGCTGCAGGTGACGGCCCATCAGCAGGTTGAACTTCTGGTCGGTGCCGCCCAGTTCCAGGTCGCTCTTCAGCGCCACCGAGTCGTAGCCCTGCATCAGCGGATAGAGGAACTCATGGACGCTGATCGAGGCACCGGACTTGAAGCGGTCGTGGAAGTCGTTGCGCTCCATCATCCGGGCCACCGTGTACTTGGCGGCCAGTTGGATCATTCCGCGGGCGCCCAGCGGGTCGCTCCACTCGCTGTTGTAACGAATCTCGGTTTTTTCCGGGTCCAGCACCAGGCTGGCCTGGCGGTAATAGGTCTCGGCGTTGGCCTTGATCTGTTCGGCCGTCAGCGGCGGCCGGGTGCTGTTGCGTCCGGACGGGTCGCCGATCATGGAGGTGAAGTCGCCGATCAGGAAGATGACCGTATGGCCGAGATCCTGCAGCTGGCGCATCTTGTTCAGCACGACGGTGTGGCCGATATGGATGTCCGGGGCCGTCGGGTCGAGGCCGAGTTTGACCCGCAGCGGCACGCCTGTCGCCGCCGACCGCGCCAGCTTGTAGGTCCAGTCCTCCACGGGTAGGAGCTCATCAACACCCCGCAGGGACACCGCCAGCGCCTCCCGGACGGCCTCGGTCACGGGATGGTTTTTTGTAACAGAAGCTTGATTCATAAGGGGTTTTTCGGTTCTGGAGCATCCGGGGATGGCATACTCCGGCACCCGACTGGCTGCAGCCGATTCTAAATGCCGCAGTTTCACGGATGGGCCCGGGTGGTTGTAAGTGTCAGGAACCATCCCGCCTTCGTGTAGGACTTGTCCGGCCAGTCTGTCAAAGGATTCTTCGATTTTGAACAACGGTTTCATTGCCGCCGGCGAAAGACTGCTGGCACGCGCGGCTCACGCCCTCGAACACCATCCCAGGCATGTGACGGCCATCCTCGCCGCGTTGCTGCTTGGCGGCGGTGGTGGCGCCTTCGCCGTGGCTTCCCTCGGTCCCGACGCGTCGGCCCTGCCGGTGCGACAGGTGCTCGAAGATGTGATGCCGCTGCCGCTGGCGGTCCAGGCCGAATTTGCCGACCTGCAGAGCCTCAAGCTGTTCCGTTCGGAAGTGACGCGCTCCACCGACACCGTCGAAGCGCTGCTGGCGCGCGTGGGCGTCGACGATCTGGCCGCAGCCAATTTCCTGCGCAACGAGCCGGCCTATCGCAGCGTGGTGCTGGGTCGCGCCGGCCGCAATGTGACGGTGGAAGCCACCGACACCCACAAGCTCGAGAAGCTCACGGTGCGCTGGGCGCCCGAGGACGACGGCAGCTTCCGCCGCCTGGTGATCGAGCGCAACGCCGCCGGCCACTTCGCCTCGCGCATCGAGAGCGCGCCGCTCACCGCATCGGCCCGGCTGGCCAGCGGCGCGATCCGCACCTCGCTGTTCGCCGCCGCCGACGAAGCCCGGATCCCGGAAGCGGTCGCCACCCAGCTGGCCGACATCTTTTCCGCCGACATCGACTTCCACCGCGCCTTGCGCCGCGACGACCGGTTCAACATCGTGTACGAAGCGCTGGAGGCCGACGGCGAACCCCTGCGCACCGGCCGCATCCTGTCGGCCGAGTTCGTCAATGCAGGCAAGACCTACCAGGCCATGTGGTTCCAGGAGCCCGGCCAGAAGGGCGCGTACTACACGCTGGACGGCCGCAGCCTGCGCCATTCCTACCTGGCCTCGCCGATGGAGTTCTCGCGCGTGACCAGCGGATTCGCGATGCGCTTCCACCCCATCCACCAGACCTGGCGCGCCCACCTGGGCGTGGACTACGGCGCGCCCACCGGCACCCCGGTGCGGACGGTGGGCGACGGCGTCGTCGAGTTCGCCGGCGTGCAGAACGGCTTCGGCAACGTGGTGATCGTGAAGCACGGCAACGCCGAGACGGTCTACGCCCACCTGAGCCGCATCAACGTGCGGCCGGGCCAGAAAGTGGAGCAGGGCCAGAACGTCGGCGCCGTCGGTTCGACCGGCTGGGCCACCGGCCCGCACCTGCATTTCGAGTTCCGCGTCAACGGCATCCACCAGGACCCGCTGCTGGCAGGCCGCGACAGCGGTTCGGCCCCGGTCTCTGCCGCCGCCCGTCCGGCCTTCGAGCGCCTGTCGCACGTGATGCGCAGCCAGCTCGCCGCCGCGGCGTCGTCGACGGTCGCCAGCGCCCAGTAGGAACCCGCCCGGGCGCCGGGCTACCATCGCCGCATGTCCGAGTTCTATATCGGCCTCATGTCCGGCACGTCGCTCGACGGCGTGGACGGCGTGCTGGCCGATTTCTCATTGCCCACGCCGCAGGTGATCGGCCATGCCTCCCGGCCCTTCCCGGCCGCCTTGCGCAGCGAACTGCTGGCCCTGAACACGAGCGGCAGCGACGAACTGCATCGCGCCGCCCTCGCCGGGAATGGCCTGGTGCGGGTCTACGGGGACGTGGTGCAGCACTTGCTCGGCAGCGCCGGCAAGCCTGCTTCTGCGGTGATCGCGATCGGCGCCCACGGCCAGACCGTGCGGCACCGGCCCCAGGAATTCGACGGCACCGGCTACACCCTGCAGTTGAACCAGCCGGCGCTGCTGGCGGAACTGACCGGGATCGACGTGGTGGCGGACTTCCGCAGCCGGGATGTCGCCGCGGGCGGCCAGGGTGCGCCGCTGGCACCGTTCTTCCACCGGTCGCTCTTTGCCCAGCCGGGCCGCGCCATCGGGGTACTGAACATCGGTGGCATCTCCAATATCACGCTGCTGCGGCGGGACGGCTCCATGCTCGGATTCGACTGCGGTCCGGGCAACGCGCTGCTCGACGGCTGGATCCACCAGCACCAGGGCCTCGATTACGACGACAAAGGCGGCTGGGCGGCCGGTGGGACCGTCCTGCCACCCTTGCTGCAGGCGCTGCGCTCCGACCCGTATTTCGGCCGCATGCCGCCCAAGAGCACCGGCCGCGACCTGTTCAACCGCCCCTGGCTGGATCGGCAACTGCAGGGCTTTCCGGCCGCGTCGCCACAGGACGTGCAGGCCACCCTGACCGAACTCACCGCGAGCGCCTGCGCCGCCGACGTCCTGCGCCACGAGCCCCAGCTGTCACGCCTGATCGTGTGCGGCGGCGGCGCCCTCAACACCCACCTGATGGGGCGGCTGGCGGCCTTGCTGCCGGGTGTCGAGGTGCAATCCAGCGCGCAATCCGGCCTGCCGCCGCTGCAGGTCGAAGCCACGGCTTTCGCCTGGCTGGCCCGCAAGACGGTCCGGCGCGAAAAGCTGGAGCTGGAAAGCACAACGGGCGCCCGAGGCGCCCGTGTGTTGGGATGCGTCTATCCGGCTTAGCTTGAGAAACTGGAGCCGCAGCCGCAGGTGCTGGTGGCGTTCGGGTTCTTGATCACGAACTGGGCGCCTTGCAGGTCTTCCTTGTAGTCGATCTCGGCGCCGACCAGGTACTGGTAGCTCATGGCATCGATCAGCAACGAAACACCGTTCTTCGACATCACCGTGTCGTCTTCATTGGTGATTTCGTCGAACGTGAAACCATACTGGAAGCCGGAGCAGCCGCCGCCCTGGACGAACACCCGCAGCTTCAGCTCGGGATTGCCTTCTTCGGCGATCAGGTCGGCGACCTTGGCGGCCGCGCTGTCGGTAAACACCAGCGGTGCTGGCATCTCGGTCTGGACGTTTTCGGCAAGTGCGCTCATGGGAGAACTCCGGGTGACTCTTGAGGCGGAATAGTACGCCAATTCGCTCGGGTATCAGGCCAGCAGTTGTTTTGCCGCCAGCTTGAGTAAGGGCTTTTCCTCGCCATCGACCAGCGGCTTCAGCTGGCCCGCGATGATGGCGCCCTGGTGCATTTCCAGGGCCTTGTAGGACACGTCACCCTCGATCCGTGCGCGCGGCTGCAGTTCCAGCAGCTGGCGGGCATTGACCGGCCCCTTGACGGTGCCGTTGATGATGACGTGGTCGGCGTCGATCTCCCCCTCCACCACGGCCTCTTCGGAAATCACCAGGATGCTGGGCTGGTCGGCGGTCGCGCTCAGGTTGCCGAACACCTCGCCGTCGACTCTCAGTCCCTCGGTGAACCGGAGGTTGCCCTCGATCCGGCTGCCTTGTGCGATCAGGCTCTTGATCGGCGGCTGTGCGTTCTTGCCAAACATGGTCTTGCTCCTCAACGTGGTATCGGGGTTTACAGCTTGATGCTCTGGACTGCGCGGGTCGCCGTTCCTTCGACGACCCTGGCCGAGACGTTTTTTACCACGGCTTCGGGCGGCAAATCGACCAGGCCCTCGATTCGCCGGTACTGGCGGAACTGCAGAGCCTGCGGGCCGCCGGGCACGTCGACCATCCAGGGCTTGCCGTCGAGCGTGCCCGACATGCTGATCTGCAGCTTGCCGCGGAATTCGGGAGCGTTCTTCTGGGGCTGGATCACCATGACCTGCCAGCGCAGCTGGGTGCCGGCCAAGACCTCGGCCTGCAACGCCCGGATCGCGACGCCTTCGGAACCAGTTGCCGGAATCAGTTTCTGGAAGAAGCCCAGGTCGTCCCGCAGGGCCCGGTTCTCGGCCTCCAGCACCTTGATCTGGGCCGCCAGGCGCTCCCTGGTGGAGGTTTCCGTGGTGATCAGGCTGGCCGATGTGTTGAGGACGGATTGCGCCTTGTCGCGCTCGTCGCGCAGCTTGGCGACATCGGCCCGCAACCGGACCAGCTCTTCCTTGCTACCGGTATCGACACCGGCGAAGGTCTTGCCGAGTTCGAAGGTCCACAGCGCGATGGCGGCATAGAAGCCGGTCATGATCGCGATGCCGGCCCAGCGGATCCACGGCCGGTGGCTGCGGATCGCCATCTGGGGGGCACTGATCGTCAGGCGACGACGCAAAAGCTTGAAACGCATGAGCTTGAATCCTGCCTCAGAACACCCCAAAAGCACAAAGCCGCACAAGCGAACTTGTGCGGCTTTGTATCCGGTAGCGAAAACGAATTAACGCTTGCTGAACTGCTTGCGGCGGCGTGCGGAGTGCAGGCCGACCTTCTTGCGTTCCACTTCGCGCGCGTCACGCGTCACGAAGCCGGCTTGCGACAGCGCCGGCTTGAGGGCCGCGTCATAGTCGATCAGCGCGCGGGTGATGCCGTGGCGGGTGGCGCCGGCTTGACCCGATTCGCCGCCGCCGTGCACGTTGACCTTGATGTCGAAGGTTTCGACATGGTTGGTCAGGAACAGGGGTTGCTTGACGATCATGATGGACGTCTGGCGGCCGAAGAAGGCCTCGATGTCCTTGTCGTTGATCGTGATCTTGCCGGTGCCCTTCTTCATGAACACGCGGGCCACGCTGGACTTGCGGCGGCCAGTGCCGTTGTTCCAATCACCGATCATGCTCTGGCTCCGATCTGCGCGTCAGGAAGTTCCAGCACTTTGGGCTGCTGGGCGGTGTGGGGATGCTCTGCACCACCGTACACCTTGAGTTTTTTGATCATGGCGTAACCGAGCGGGCCCTTGGGCAGCATGCCCTTGACGGCCTTTTCCAGCGCGCGGCCGGGGTGCTTGGCTTGCATGTCGCGGAAGTTGGTGGCCGTGATGCCGCCCGGATAACCGGAGTGGCGGTAGTACACCTTGTCCTGGTTCTTCGTGCCGGTGACCCGGATCTGCGAAGCGTTGATGATGACGATGAAGTCACCGGTGTCGACGTGAGGCGTGTAAATGGCCTTGTGTTTGCCGCGCAAACGGAGAGCAACTTCGCTGGCTACTCGTCCGAGGACCTTGTCGGTCGCGTCAATCACAAACCACTCGTGCACCACGTCAGCGGGTTTTGCGCTGAAGGTCTTCATGAGTTTTCTTTCGAAAGCGGTTTGGCGGGCCCTTTTCCACGGTCGGCGTTCCTCTGACGGGAATCTCTTAGGTGGGGGTAGCGTCAACGCGATTCGCAACGTGTTGACTCTCTATCTCCGGCGCGGGGCCACAAGACGCTACGGAGCCCAAGATTATACGAAGAATCAAGGACTTGGCGCAAGGACGGGGCCTTGGCGTCCAGCCACGGGTACCATCGACCCATGTTCAGTTACCGCCACGCCTTCCACGCCGGCAACCATGCCGACGTGCTCAAGCACACCGTGCTGATTGCCATGCTGCGGCACCTGACCCAGAAAGACACGGCCCTCACGGTAGTGGACACTCACGCCGGCGCCGGCCTGTACCGGCTGGACGGCGACTATGCCGGCACCTCGGGCGAAGCGGCCGACGGCGTGCTCAAGCTGTTCGCGGCCCTGAAACCCGGTGGCAAGACCCCGCCCGCGATCCCGGAGGTGGCCCCGGCCCTGCAGGATTATCTGGAACTGGTCGCCGCCTTCAATACCGGGAGCCAGCTCAAGGTCTACCCGGGCTCGCCCTTCATCATCCAGCGCCTGCTGCGGGACGAAGCCCGCGACAAGCTCAAGCTGTTTGAAATGCACCCCACCGACATCAAGTCGCTGGTGGCCAATATCTCCCAGCTCCAGGCCGGACGCCAGGTCGCGGTCGCCCGCGAGGACGGCTTCGAAGGCCTCAAGGCCTTCCTGCCGCCGCCGGCGCGCCGGGCGCTGGTGCTGATCGACCCCAGCTACGAGATCAAGACCGACTACCAGAAGGTCACGGCGTCGATCCAGGACAGCCTCAAGCGTTTCGTCACGGGCAGCTATGCAGTCTGGTATCCGGTGATCCCGCGGCCGGAGGCGCACGAGGTGCCGCGCCGGCTCAAGACGCTGGCCACCCAGGCCGGCCGGCCCTGGCTGCACGCCACGCTCAACATCGGCCAGGCCGAAGAGCGCAACGTGCCGGGCGAGCCGGAACGCGGCCAGGGCCTGACCGCCAGCGGCATCTTCGTGATCAATCCGCCGCACACCCTGAAAGCTGCACTGCAGCTGGCATTGCCGCAGATGCTCCAGGTGCTGGGCCGGGGCCGCGGCCAGTCGCAGACGGTCGAAGCGGGCGGCTGAGCCTCACCGGCGGGTGGCGAGCACCATCGTCCAGTAGGTGCCCCACTGCGATCCCGGCTGGCGCACGCACGCCACGCCGACGTCGGCATAGGACGGACTCATCATGTTCTGGCAGTGCTCGGGGCTCTTCAACCAGCCGGCGATGACGCTGTTCACGGATGTGTCGCCCCCCGCCAGGTTCTCGCCAACCATGCGCCACGGGTAGCCCTGCGCCGTGACCCGTTGCGACACCCGCTTGCCGTCGGGGCTGACGTGGTCGAAATACCGGCGCGCCGCCATGTCGACCGAATGCTGCTCGGCCGCCTCGGCCAGCGCGCGGTTCCAGGCCAGCTCGCGGGCCGGTTGCATCTGCCGGCCACCGCAGGACCGGGCGCTGGCGCGCGCCATGTTGACCTGCTTCAGGACCGAATCGCGCAGCCGGGAGATGCCGCAGTCGCTGGTGATCTCCCCGGCGACCGGCGCGGGAGCCCGGGCTGGCCGGGCGACCGCTGCGGGAACGGAAGCCGGCGGCGGCGCCGGAGCAGCCGCCCGCATGACGCAGCCGCCTACCAGCGCAGCGACGGCCCAACTGAAGGGCAGCAGGAGTATCCCGTGATCACGCATAGCGGATGATGACAACACTTTGGCCCGGACCTCACGCTGAGCGCGCACTAGCGGGCGCCGAGGTCCATCGTCCAGTAGGTGCCATACATCGAGCCGTCCTGTCTCACGCAGGCCACGGCCACCTCTGAAAACGCGGGCTGCATGATGTTGCGGCAATGGCCCGAGCTGTTCAGCCAGCTCGACATCACGCCGGTCGCCGTGCCCTGGCCGGCGGCAATGTTCTCGCCCCCCGCCCGCGCGTAGTAGCCCTCGTTGTACAGGCGCTGGCCAAAGCTGACTCCGTCCGGGGTGGTATGCGAGAAATAGTCGCGCACTGCCATGTCGGTGGAATGCCGGGCCGCCGCAGAAAACAGGATGTCGTTCCAGGTCACGGGTGCCACCGCCGGCATGATCTCCGACCCGCAAACGCGGCCGGCGGTCCGCACCGCGTTGATTTCGGCCAGCAAGGTTTCGCGCAGCCCGGGGATCGAGCAGGTCGTGGCGGCCGACGCCTGGATCAGCGTCGAAGAGGTCGATGCATCGGGCGCCGTCACCACCGGCGTCGGCGCGGGCGACGGCGAGACCACCGGGGCTGGCGCCGGGGCGGGAACCGGCGCAGGGGCGGGAGCGGGAGCGACGGCGACCGGGACGGGGGCCGGTTGGGGCGCGGGCGCTGGGGCCGGTGGCACTTCAGCGGCGGGGGCGCCGTTCGAGAATGCCGAGCCCGGGTTGCCGGTGCCGCCGTCACCACCGCCGCCGCACGCCTGGACCGCCAGCACCAGGGCCGCAAACGACCAGCGCCACCTGTCGACCTTCGAATGGGAGAGACTGTTTTTCATGCGGCCGAGTCTAGTCACCGTGCCGGCGCGCCTGTAAGCAAGTGTCGGGCTGATTTGTCGGATCCGGCTGACAAGGCCCGTTCAATTGGACACACTCGAGATGCCCCAATCATTCGCCGACCACCTGGTCGGTGAATCCCTATAATGGCTTCGATGTACACGCAAGCCATCGACCTGCCCGACCCGCAGCAGCCCGCGCTCAAGGCCGTGCCGGACGCCGGCGCCGACACGCTGCAACTGCGCTTCGACCAGAAGATCGACGCCGACGGCAAGATCGAGCCGCAGGACTGGATGCCCGAGGCTTACCGCAAGACGTTGGTGCGGCAGATCAGCCAGCACGCACACAGCGAGATCATCGGCATGCAGCCCGAGGGCAACTGGATCTCGCGCGCGCCCTCGCTCAAGCGCAAGGCGATCCTGCTGGCCAAGGTGCAGGACGAGGGCGGCCACGGTCTCTATCTCTATTCCGCCGCCGAGACGCTGGGCGTCAGCCGCGACGCATTGCTCGACGCCCTGCATTCGGGCAAGGCCAAGTACAGCTCGATCTTCAACTACCCGACCCTCACCTGGGCCGACGTCGGCGTGATCGGCTGGCTGGTCGACGGCGCGGCGATCATGAACCAGGTGCCGATCTGCCGCTGCTCGTACGGGCCGTATGCCCGGGCGATGATCCGCATCTGCAAGGAAGAAAGCTTCCACCAGCGCCAGGGCTTCGAGAACCTGATGACCATGATGCAGGGCACGCCGGCCCAGCGCCAGATGGTGCAGGACTCGGTGAACCGCTGGTACTGGCCGGTGCTGGCGATGTTCGGCCCGCCCGATGCCGACAGCCCCAACAGCGCGCAGGGCATGCGCTGGGGCATCAAGCGCATCAGCAACGACGACCTGCGGCAGAAATTCGTCGACGCCACCGTGCCCCAGGCCGCGGTCCTGGACGTCACCCTGCCCGACCCCGACCTGAAATGGAACGAGGCGCGCGGACACCACGACTACGGCGCGATCGACTGGGACGACTTCTGGGCGGTGGTCAACGGCAACGGCCCCTGCAACAAGGAGCGGCTCGCGACCCGCGTGAAGGCGCACCAGGACGGCCAGTGGGTGCGCGACGCGGCCCTGGCCTATGCGCGCAAGCAGCAGGCGCGGGCCCTGAAGGAAGCAGCATGACTGAAAGTACCGTTCGCCCTGAGCCTGTCGAAGGGCGCGCAAGGGCTTCGACAAGTTCAGCCCGAACGGGGGCCGAATGGCCCCTGTGGGAAGTGTTCGTGCGCAGCAAGCAGGGCCTGGAGCACAAGCACTGCGGCAGCCTGCACGCGGTCGACGCGCAGCAGGCGCTGCAGATGGCGCGCGACGTGTACACCCGGCGGCAGGAAGGCGTGAGCATCTGGGTGGTGCCGTCGGCGCAGATCACCGCCAGCCAGCCGGATGACAAGGGCGAATTCTTCGACCCCGCCAGCGACAAGATCTACCGGCATCCGACCTTCTACGACATTCCCGACGAAGTCGGCCACATGTGATGGCGGCGACGACTGCTCCGGCCGGCTACCTGCTGCACCTGGCCGACAACGCCCTGGTGCTGGGCCAGCGCAATGCCGAATGGTGCGCCCACGGCCCGGTGCTGGAAGAAGACATCGCGCTGGCCAACATCAGCCTGGACCTGATCGGCCAGGCCCGGATGCTGTACCAGCACGCGGCCGCGGTGCTGGGCAACGGCGCCACCGAGGACAGCCTGGCCTACTTCCGCGACCAGCAGGACTTTCGCAATTTCACGCTGCTGGAGCTGCCGCACCACGGCCCGCTGGCCGGCAGCGCCACGGCGGACCGCGACTACGCCACCACCATCGCGCGCAATTTCCTCTACAGCGCCTTCGTGGTGCGGCAATGGCAGGCGCTGCAGTCCAGCGCCGATGCGCAGCTGGCGGCCATCGCGGCGAAGTCGCTCAAGGAAGTGCGCTACCACCTGCGCCATGCGCGCGACTGGCTGGTGCGGCTGGGCGACGGCACCGCCGAATCGCACGCGCGGATGCAGGCGGCGCTCGACCATCTGCTGCCCTACACCGAGGAGTTCTGGACCGTGTCGCCCGAGGAGGCCGCGGCGATTGCCGACGGCAGCGGCGCCGACCCCGGCGCGCTGAAGCAGGACTGGGACAGTGCCGTCGACGAAGCGCTGGCCGAGGCCACCCTGCGCCGCCCGAGCGGCCAGGGCTTCCTGCCGCGCGGCAAGCACGGCCAGCACTCCGAGCACCTGAGCTACCTGCTGGGCGAGCTGCAGAGCCTGGCGCGGCAGCACCCCGCAGCGACGTGGTGACAGCGGTCGAACAGGCCTGGGCCCTGCTGGAGCAGGTGCCCGATCCCGAGATCCCGGTGGTGTCGATCCGCGAGCTGGGCATCCTGCGCGAGATCACCGAGCACGAGGGCGGCGTCCAGGTGGTGATCACGCCGACCTACAGCGGCTGTCCGGCAATGGGCCAGATCGAGGACGACGTCCGCAGCGCGATGGCCGCCGCCGGACTGCCGGTCACGGTGGTGACGCGGCTGGCGCCGGCCTGGACCACCGACTGGATCACCGCCGGCGCGAAAGAAAAACTGCGCGCCTTCGGGATCGCGCCGCCGCACACCACGCGGCAGCCGGAGCAGGTGCTGCGCTTCCAGACCAGGCCGCGCGATGCCGCAACCGACATCGCCTGCCCGCATTGCGGCTCGGTCAACACGACCGAGACCTCGCACTTCAGTTCCACCGCCTGCAAGGCGCTGTACAGGTGCCTGGACTGCCTGGAGCCGTTCGATTACTTCAAGCCGTTCTGACCAGGATCGAGCTGAACGTCTGTCCCGCAAAGTCAAAGGAATCATGGCCGTCCACTTCCACCCCCTGCGCATCAAGCGCGTCAGCCCCGAGGCTGCCGGCGCCGCCGCCATCACGTTCGACGTGCCGCCGGAACTGCGCACGGCATTCGATTTCCGGCCCGGCCAGTTCCTCACCCTGCGCGCGGTGCTCGATGGCAAGGAGGCGCGCCGCAGCTATTCGATCTGCAGCCCGCACCAGCGCTATGCGCAGGACGGCGAGATCGACGTCGGCATCAAGCCGGTGGAGGGCGGCAGCTTCTCGCGCTGGGCGGTGCAAGCCCTCGCTGCGGGCGACACGGTCGAAGCGATGCCGCCGGAGGGCCGCTTCACGCCCCGCGTCGCCGGCGCGCGCCATCGGGTCGGCTTTGCCGCCGGCTCCGGCATCACGCCGCTGCTGGCCATCATCGCGACCACGCTGGCCGAAGACGCTGGCTCCCGCTTCACGCTGGTCTACGGCAACCAGCGCGTCAACACCATCATGTTCAACGAGGCCCTGCAGGACCTGAAGGACCGCTACCCGGCGCGCCTCACGCTGATCCACCTGCTGTCGCGGCAGCCGCAGGAGACGGCGCTGCTCAACGGCCGCATCGACGCGGCCAAGGTCGACGAGTTGCTGCGCACGCTGCTGCCGGCCGACAGCATCGACGAAGCCTTCCTGTGCGGGCCCGAGGGCATGATCGACGCGGCGCAGGCCGCGTTGCTGGCCGCGGGTGTGGCGCCGCAGCGGGTGCACGCCGAACGCTTCTACCCGGACGGCGCACTGGCAGCGCCGGCGCCCGCCACGCCGGCGCCCAGCGTGCCGGTTGCCGCCGGCGACTCAGCCCGCACGCGCCTCGAGATCGTGCTCGACGGCAAGACCCACTCGCTGGCGATGGGGCCGCGGGACCGGGTGCTGGACGTCGCTCTCGACGCCGGACTCGACCTGCCCTATTCGTGCAAGGGCGGCGTCTGCTGCACCTGCCGGGCGCGGGTGCTGCAGGGACGGGCCGAGATGGAGCGCAATTACACGCTCGAACCCTGGGAGATCGAAAAAGGTTTCGTGCTGACCTGCCAGGCCCGTCCGCTGACGGAGACGCTGGTGGTCAGCTACGACGAGCGCTAAGGGCCTGCCTCAGCCGCAGCGCGCCCGGTAGTTGGTCTCGAACCGCTGCAACTCCGCCTTCTCGCCCTCGGTCAGGTCGGTGCGGGCGCGCTTGGACACCAGGATGCGCTTGGACTCGCCGCATTGCTCGCGTTGCATGGCCGTG
>CALRYV010000017.1:0-126523 GCA_943372495.1 Ramlibacter sp. 2FC
GCCATCGAGTTGCCCAAGGACAAGGAAATGGTCATGCCCGGCGACAACGTGTCGATCACCGTCAAGCTGATCAACCCGATCGCCATGCAGGAAGGCCTGCGCTTCGCCATCCGCGAAGGCGGCAAGACCGTCGGCTCCGGCGTCGTCGCAAAGATTTTGGAATAAATGCCAAGAACGGCCCTGCGAGGCAGGGACGTTTTGTTCTGGAGCGAAGCGGTTACATAGGGGTATAGCTCAATTGGCAGAGCGTCGGTCTCCAAAACCGAAGGTTGTAGGTTCGATTCCTACTGCCCCTGCCACCTGAGTGGCAAACGCCAAACCCGCCGGCCGGCGGTGGCAATCGAAAACCCGCCGTAACCCGGCGGGTTAGTGCCTTCAAAAGCACGTTGAATTTGAAGCAGGAAGAACGCCAACATGGCCACGTCTCAAGTTGAAACCGTCAGCACCAGCGCCGACAAGGCGAAGCTGGCCGCTGCACTGGCGCTGGTCATTGGCGCCATTGCTGCCTTCTACCTGCTGGGCAAGCAGGGCCAGATCGCCCAGTGGGGCGCCCTGATCGCCTGCCTGGTGGCGGCCGTCGTGGTGTTCATGATTTCCGAGCCGGGCAAGCAGTTCGTCGCCTTCGGCCGCGATTCGTGGCGCGAGGTCAAGAAGGTGGTCTGGCCGACCCGCAAGGAGGCCATCCAGATGACCCTCTATGTGTTCGGCTTCGTGGTGGTCATGGCGCTGTTCCTGTGGCTGACCGACAAGACGCTCGAGTGGCTGTTCTATGACGCGATTCTGGGGTGGAAAAAGTAATGAGCGAAATCGAAACCCTGGCCGGTGACTCCCAGCCCGCAACCCCCGCCAAGCCGGTGAACCCGGACCTGCGGTGGTACGTGGTCCATGCCTATTCCGGCATGGAAAAGGCTGTCGAGCGCAACATCCGCGAGCGGATCCTGCGTGCCGGCATGCAGGACATGTTCGGCGAGATCCTGGTGCCCACCGAAGAAGTGGTCGAGATCAAGAACGGCCAGAAGAAGACGTCCGAGCGGCGCTTTTATCCCGGCTACGTGCTGGTCCAGATGATCATGAACGACGACACCTGGCACCTGGTCAAACACACCAACAAGGTCACCGGCTTCGTCGGCGGCGCCAAGAACCGCCCGGCCCCGATCTCCGAAGACGAAGTCGCCAAGATCCTGGGTCAGATGGAAGAGGGCACCGAGAAGCCCCGCCACAAGGTGGAGTTCATCGTGGGCGAGTACGTGCGCGTCAAGGACGGCCCGTTCACCGACTTCAACGGCACCGTCGAGGAAGTCAACTACGAGAAGAACAAGGTCCGCGTGTCGGTGACGATCTTCGGTCGCGCCACCCCGGTCGAACTCGAGTTTTCACAGGTCGAAAAGACCTGATCCGTTTGTCTTTCGCGCCTTCCAGCTCGGCGCGAAAGATTGTTCCAGAGCTGTCACCCCGGGGAGCCGAGGCCTTCGTGCCCAGGCGCTATCACCCGCAAGGAGTAAACCATGGCGAAAAAAATCGTCGGTTTTATCAAGCTGCAAGTCCCAGCAGGTAAAGCCAATCCGTCGCCGCCGATCGGCCCGGCACTGGGCCAGCGCGGCCTGAACATCATGGAGTTCTGCAAGGCGTTCAACGCCCAGACCCAGGGCGTCGAGCCCGGTCTGCCGCTGCCGGTGGTGATCACCGCGTTCGCGGACAAGAGCTTCACCTTCATCATCAAGACCCCGCCCGCGACGGTCCTGATCAAGAAGGCGATCAAGCTGGACAAGGGTTCGGCCACGCCGCACAACAACAAGGTCGGCAAGATCACCCGGGCCCAGCTCGAGGAAATCGCCAAGACCAAGCTCAAGGACATGAACGCCGCCAGCATCGACGCTGCGGTGCGCACCCTGGCTGGCTCTGCCCGTTCCATGGGCGTGAATGTGGAGGGCGTGTAAATGTCCAAGCTGACCAAGAAACAAAAAGCCCTGCAAGGCAAGGTCGACAGCCTCAAGCTGTACCCGCTGCCCGAAGCCCTTGGCATCGTCAAGGAAGCCGCCACCGCCAAGTTCGATGAATCCATCGACGTCGCCGTGCAGCTGGGCATCGACCCGAAGAAGTCCGACCAGGTCGTTCGCGGCGCGGTCGTGATGCCCAACGGCACCGGCAAGACCAAGCGCGTGGCCGTGTTCGCCCAGGGCGCCAAGGCCGAAGAAGCCAAGGCCGCCGGCGCCGACATCGTCGGCATGGACGACCTGGCTGCCATGGTCAAGGCCGGCAACATGCCGTTCGACGTGGTCATCGCCGCGCCGGACGCCATGCGCGTGGTCGGTACGCTGGGCCAGATCCTGGGCCCGCGCGGCCTGATGCCCAACCCGAAGGTCGGCACCGTCACTCCCGACGTCGCGACCGCGGTGAAGAACGCCAAGGCTGGCCAGGTCCAGTTCCGCGCCGACAAGGCCGGCATCATCCACGCCACGCTCGGCCGCCGCTCGTTCGATGCGGACAAGCTGCAGGGCAACCTGGTGGCGCTGATCGACGCGCTGACCAAGGCCAAGCCGGCAACGAGCAAGGGTGTGTACCTGAGGAAAGTGGCGGTTTCGTCGACGATGGGTCTGGGTGTCCGCGTGGACACGCAAACCATCTCGGCGTAATCGCAAGAAGAGCCGGGCCGGCCGCAGGGCGGGCCTGGTGTGGTGGGCTGGGGAATCCGCAAGGGTTCCGCAGGCCATCCAAGACCGTTGGTGTGCAGGCAACTGCGCTTAATAGCGAAAAACCAACGCAGATGGCGATCCCGCTGCAGATGGAATTGAGAGATTTCTGATGACAGTTGGTCGCTGCAGGTAAGGCGAGCCGAAGGGTCCCCGGACCCCAAGGCTCTTTAAGGAGTAGACCTTGAGTCTGAATCGCAGTGAGAAGGAAGCGGTCGTTACCGAAGTGACCGGCCTCGCGGCAAAAGCTCAAACGCTGGTGATGGCGGAATACCGCGGCATCACGGTCGCCGACATGACCAAACTGCGCAACGATGCGCGCAGCAAGGGCGTCAGCCTGAGTGTTCTGAAGAACACCCTGGCCCGCCGTGCTGTCGCTGGTAGCGCGTTTGACGTTGTCGCCGACCAGATGACCGGCCCGCTGATCTATGGCTTCTCCGTGGATGCCGTCTCCGCCGCGAAAGTGGTGGCTGACTTCGCGAAAACCAACGACAAGCTGGTGATTCGCGGTGGCGCCTACGGTGGCAAGGCCCTGGACGTCAACGGCGTGAAGCAGCTGGCAAGCATTCCCTCCAAGGAAGTGTTGCTGGCGCAGCTTTGCGGATTGCTGATGTCGCCGATCTCGCGCACCGCAGTGGTGCTCGGCGCGCTGGCAGCCAAGCGTGGCGGTGGCGAAGAAGCCCCGGCCGAAGCAACGACCGAAGCTGCTGCAGCGTAAGCGCAGCAACCAACCCAATCTATTAGGAAATCAAAATGGCATTCGATAAAGACGCATTTCTGACCTCGCTCGACAGCATGACGGTCATGGAACTCAACGACCTGGTGAAAGCCATCGAAGAGAAGTTCGGCGTGAGCGCAGCCGCCATGGCTGCACCCGCCGGTGCTGCCGGCCCCGCCGCCGCAGTCGCCGAAGAGAAGACCGAGTTCACCGTGCAACTGCTGGAAGCCGGTGCCCAGAAGGTCTCCGTCATCAAGGCCGTGCGCGAAATCACCGGCCTGGGCCTCAAGGAAGCCAAGGACCTGGTCGACGGCGCACCGAAGGCTGTCAAGGAAGGCCTGAACAAGGCTGACGCCGACGCCGCCATGAAGAAGCTGGTGGATGCCGGCGCCAAGGTCGAACTGAAGTAATTCGGTTCCCGGCCCGAGGCTGGAGCGTCCGAAAGGGCCTCCAGCCTTTGGTGCTTCTAGAAAGCGACCGAGAACACACCTGAAAAGACTGGTCCAATAGCAGGCTCCCCAGTTTTTTCAAGTGTCTTCTGACCCCGACTGCAGAAGACGCCTTGGTTCGGGCGATGTGCAATGCATCGCCGTCCGCCATGGTTGGTAGTGGCCAACCCACCAAGAACGCCCCAGCCCGGCCCGGCTGCGGGTCAGACAGTTGCGCAAGAGCTCATTAGCCCGGAGATCTCATGGCCTATTCCTATACCGAACGCAAGCGCATCCGCAAAAGCTTCGGCAGCCGCGACAGCGTGCTGGAAGTTCCCTACCTGCTGCAGATGCAAAAGGACGCGTACACCGCGTTCCTCCAAGCAGATATCGGCCCCCAGAAACGGACCATCGAAGGTCTGCAGGCCGCGTTCGACGCGGCGTTTCCGATCGTCTCGCACAACGGTTTTGTGGAGATGAAGTTCATCGAATACAACCTGGCCAAGCCGGCGTTCGACGTGCGCGAGTGCCAGACCCGCGGCCTGACCTATGCGTCGGCCGTGCGCGCCAAGGTCCAGCTGATCATCTATGACCGCGAGTCGTCGACCTCGCAGTCCAAGGTGGTCAAGGAAGTCAAGGAGCAGGAGGTCTACATGGGCGAAGTGCCCCTGATGACCGAGAAGGGCTCCTTCATCATCAACGGCACCGAGCGTGTCATCGTGTCCCAGCTGCACCGGTCGCCGGGCGTGTTCTTCGAGCACGACAAGGGCAAGACCCATAGCTCGGGCAAGCTGCTGTTCTCGGCCCGGATCATCCCGTACCGCGGCTCCTGGCTCGACTTCGAGTTCGATCCCAAGGACGTGCTGTACTTCCGCGTCGACCGCCGCCGCAAGATGCCGGTCACGATTCTGCTGAAGGCGATCGGCCTGACGCCGGAATCGATCCTGGCGAACTTCTTCGTCAACGACAACTTCCGCCTGATGGACAGCGGCGCGCAGATGGAGTTCGTCTCCGAGCGCCTGCGCGGCGAAGTGGCCCGGTTCGACATCACCGACAAGTCGGGCAAGGTCGTCGTCGCCAAGGACAAGCGCGTCACCGCCCGCCACACCCGCGAGCTGGAGACCACCGAAACGACGCACATCAGCGTGCCGGAAGACTTCCTGGTCGGCCGCGTGGTGGCCCGCAACATCGTTGACCAGGACACCGGCGAGATCATCGCCAAGGCCAACGACGAACTGACCGAAGCGCTGCTCAAGAAGCTGCGCACGGCCGGCGTGCAGGACCTGCAGGTCATCTACACGAACGAACTGGACCAGGGCGCGTACATGTCGCAGACCCTGCGCAGCGACGAGACGGTCGACGAATTCGCCGCCCGCGTCGCCATCTACCGCATGATGCGTCCCGGCGAGCCGCCGACCGAAGACGCGGTGCAGGCCCTGTTCCAGCGCCTGTTCTACAACCCGGACACGTACGACCTGTCGCGCGTCGGCCGCATGAAGTTCAACGCCAAGGTCGGCCGCGACGAATCGACCGGCCCGATGGTGCTGACCAACGAGGACATCCTGGCGGTCGTCAAGATCCTGGTCGACCTGCGCAACGGCAACGGCGAAGTCGACGACATCGACCACCTGGGCAACCGCCGCGTGCGTTGCGTCGGCGAACTGGCCGAGAACCAGTACCGCACCGGCCTCGCTCGCATCGAGAAGGCCGTCAAGGAGCGTCTGGGCCAAGCGGAGCAAGAGCCGCTGATGCCGCACGACCTGATCAACTCCAAGCCGATTTCCGCGGCCCTGAAGGAGTTCTTCGGCGCCTCGCAGCTGTCGCAGTTCATGGACCAGACCAACCCGCTGTCCGAGATCACGCACAAGCGTCGCGTCTCGGCCCTGGGCCCGGGCGGCCTGACCCGCGAGCGCGCCGGCTTCGAAGTGCGCGACGTGCACGTCACCCACTACGGCCGCGTGTGCCCGATCGAAACGCCGGAAGGCCCGAACATCGGCCTGATCAACTCGCTGGCCCTGTACGCCCGCCTGAACGAATACGGCTTCATCGAGACGCCGTACCGCCGGGTGATCGACGGCAAGGTGACGATGCAGATCGATTACCTGTCGGCCATCGAGGAAGGCAAGTACGTCATCGCCCAGGCCAACGCGACGCTGGACAAGGACGGCAAGCTGACCGGCGAGCTGGTCTCGGCCCGTGAGCGCGGCGAATCCATCCTGTGCGGCGCCGAGCGCGTGCAGTACATGGACGTGTCGCCGGCGCAGATCGTGTCGGTGGCGGCATCGCTGGTGCCGTTCCTGGAGCACGACGACGCCAACCGCGCGCTGATGGGCGCCAACATGCAGCGCCAGGCCGTGCCGGTGCTGCGTCCGGAAAAGGCCTTCGTCGGCACCGGCATCGAGCGCGTCTCCGCGATCGACTCCGGCACCGTGGTCACCGCAACCCGCGGCGGCGTGGTCGACTATGTCGACGCCACCCGCATCGTGGTTCGGGTGAACGACGCTGAAGCGCAAGCCGGCGAGGTCGGCGTGGACATCTACAACCTGATCAAGTACCAGCGTTCCAACCAGAACACCAACATCCACCAGCGTCCGATCGTCAAGAAGGGCGACAAGCTGGCCAAGGGCGACGTGATCGCCGACGGCGCCTCCACCGACATCGGTGAGCTGGCGCTGGGCCAGAACATGCTGGTGGCGTTCATGCCCTGGAACGGCTACAACTTCGAGGACTCGATCCTCATCTCGGAGCGGGTCGTCGCCGACGACCGCTACACCTCGATCCACATCGAGGAGCTGGTGGTGATGGCCCGCGACACCAAGCTGGGCGCCGAGGAAATCACCCGCGACATCCCGAACCTGAGCGAGCAGCAGCTCAATCGGCTGGACGAGTCCGGCATCATCTACGTCGGCGCCGAAGTGCAGCCGGGCGACACGCTGGTGGGCAAGGTCACGCCGAAGGGCGAGACCACGCTGACACCGGAAGAAAAGCTGCTGCGCGCCATCTTCGGCGAGAAGGCCTCCGACGTGAAGGACACCTCGCTGCGCGTCGACCAGGGCTCGCAAGGCACCGTCATCGACGTGCAGGTCTTCACCCGTGAAGGCATCCAGCGCGACAAGCGGGCCCAGCAGATCATCGACGACGAACTCAAGCGCTTCCGCCTCGACCTGAACGACCAGCTGCGCATCGTCGAAGCCGACGCGTTCGACCGGATCGAGAAGCTGTTGAACAACAAGGTCGCCAACGGCGGCCCGCAGAAGCTGGCCAAGGGCACCAAGATCGACAAGGCCTACCTGGCTTCGGTCGAGAAGTTCCACTGGTTCGACATCCGCCCGGCGGACGACGAAGTGGCTTCGCAGCTCGAATCGATCAAGAACTCGATCGAGCAGCAGCGCCACAGCTTCGACCTGGCGTTCGAAGAAAAGCGCAAGAAGCTGACCCAGGGCGACGAGCTGCCGGCCGGCGTGCTGAAGATGGTCAAGGTCTACCTGGCCGTCAAGCGCCGCCTGCAACCCGGCGACAAGATGGCCGGCCGCCACGGCAACAAGGGTGTGGTGTCCAAGATCGTTCCGGTCGAAGACATGCCCTACATGGCCGACGGCACGCCGTGCGACATCGTGCTGAACCCGCTGGGCGTGCCTTCGCGGATGAACGTCGGCCAGGTGCTGGAAGTGCACCTGGGCTGGGCTGCCAAGGGCATCGGCCAGCGCATCGGCGACATGCTGCAGCAGGAGGCCAAGGTGGCCGAGCTGCGCAAGTTCATGGACGAGCTTTACAACGGCTCCGGCCGCAAGGAAGCACTGGCCGACCTGTCCGACACCGACGTGCTGGAGATGGCGGACAACCTGTCGCGCGGCGTGCCGTTCGCCACCCCGGTGTTCGACGGCGCCTCGGAAGAGGAAATCCGCGGCATGCTGAAGCTGGCCTATCCGGAAGCTGCTGCCAAGGCCAAGGGCCTGACGGCAACCCGCACCCAGGCGATGCTGTATGACGGCCGCTCCGGCGACCAGTTCGAGCGCCCGGTCACGGTCGGCTACATGCACGTCCTGAAGCTGCACCACCTGGTCGACGACAAGATGCACGCCCGTTCGACCGGCCCGTACTCGCTGGTCACGCAGCAGCCGCTGGGCGGCAAGGCGCAGTTCGGCGGCCAGCGCTTCGGCGAGATGGAAGTGTGGGCACTGGAGGCGTACGGCGCCGCCTACACGCTGCAGGAAATGCTGACCGTGAAGTCCGACGACGTGCAGGGCCGCACCAAGGTGTACGAGTCCATCGTCAAGGGCGAGCACGCCATCGAAGCCGGCATGCCGGAATCGTTCAATGTCCTGGTCAAGGAAATCCGTTCCTTGGGCATCGACATGGAACTCGAACGCAGCTAATCAGGAAGGACAGAACACATGAAATCTTTACTCGACCTGTTCAAGCAGTTCACGCCGGACGAGCATTTCGATGCCATCCGCATCGGCATGGCCTCGCCCGAGAAGATCCGCTCGTGGTCTTTCGGCGAGGTCAAGAAGCCGGAAACCATCAACTACCGCACCTTCAAGCCCGAGCGTGACGGCCTGTTCTGCGCCAAGATCTTCGGCCCCATCAAGGACTACGAGTGCCTGTGCGGCAAGTACAAGCGCCTGAAGCACCGCGGCGTGATCTGCGAGAAGTGCGGCGTCGAAGTCACCCAGACCAAGGTGCGCCGCGAGCGCATGGGCCACATCGACCTGGCCGCGCCCTGCGCCCACATCTGGTTCCTGAAGTCCCTGCCGTCGCGCCTGGGCCTGGTGCTGGACATGACGCTGCGCGACATCGAGCGCGTGCTGTACTTCGAAGCCTACGTGGTGACCGACCCCGGCATGACGCCGCTGAAGAAGTTCAGCATCATGTCCGAGGACGACTATGACGCCAAGCGCAAGGAATACGGCGACGAGTACATCGCCAAGATGGGCGCCGAAGGCATCAAGGACCTGCTCGAAGGACTCGACGTCGACATCGAGATCGAGAAGCTGCGCGGCGACCTGACCGGCTCCGAAGTCAAGGTCAAGAAGAACGCCAAGCGCCTGAAGGTCCTCGAAGCCTTCAAGAAGTCCGGCATCAAGCCGGGCTGGATGGTGATGGACGTGCTGCCCGTGCTGCCGCCGGACCTGCGTCCGCTGGTGCCGCTGGACGGCGGCCGCTTCGCGACATCCGACTTGAACGACCTGTACCGCCGCGTCATCAACCGGAACAGCCGGCTGCGCCGTCTGCTGGAGCTGAAGGCTCCGGAAATCATCGCCCGCAACGAAAAGCGGATGCTGCAGGAAGCGGTCGACTCGCTGCTGGACAACGGCCGCCGTGGCAAGGCCATGACGGGCGCCAACAAGCGCGCGCTGAAGTCGCTGGCCGACATGATCAAGGGCAAGAGCGGCCGGTTCCGCCAGAACCTGCTGGGCAAGCGCGTCGACTACTCGGGCCGTTCGGTCATCGTGGTCGGCCCGACGCTCAAGCTGCACCAGTGCGGCCTGCCCAAGCTGATGGCGCTCGAGCTGTTCAAGCCGTTCATCTTCTCGCGCCTGGAAGCCATGGGCATCGCCACCACCATCAAGGCGGCGAAGAAGGAAGTCGAATCCGGCACGCCGGTGGTCTGGGACATCCTCGAAGAGGTGATCAAGGAGCACCCGATCATGCTGAACCGGGCGCCTACGCTGCACCGGCTGGGCATCCAGGCGTTCGAGCCGATCCTGATCGAAGGCAAGGCGATCCAGCTGCACCCGCTGGTCTGCGCCGCCTTCAACGCCGACTTCGACGGCGACCAGATGGCCGTCCACGTGCCGCTGTCGGTGGAAGCGCAGATGGAGTGCCGCACGCTGATGCTGGCTTCCAACAACGTGCTGTTCCCCGCCAACGGCGAGCCCTCCATCGTCCCGTCGCAGGACGTGGTGCTGGGCCTGTACTACACGACCCGCGAGCGCATCAACGCCAAGGGCGAAGGCCTGGTCTTCGCCGACACCGGTGAAGTGCAGCGCGCGCTCGACGCCGGCGAGGTCGATTTGACCGCCAAGGTGACGGTGCGCCTGACCGAGTGGGCCAAGGACAAGGACACGGGCGAGTTCACCTCGTCGACGTCGCTGGTGGAAACCACCGCCGGCCGCGCCCTGCTGTCCGAGATCCTGCCGCGCGGACTGCCCTTCTCCAACATCAACAAGGCGTTGAAGAAGAAGGAAATCTCCAAGCTGATCAACGTGTCGTTCCGCAAGTGCGGCCTGAAAGAGACCGTCGTGTTCGCCGACAAGCTGTTGCAGAACGGCTTCCGCCTGGCGACCAAGGCCGGCATCTCGATCTGCGTTGACGACATGCTGGTGCCGCCGCAGAAGGCCGAGATCATCGGCCGCGCCGAAAAGGAAGTGAAGGAGATCGAGCAGCAGTACGTCTCGGGCCTGGTCACCTCCGGCGAGCGCTACAACAAGGTGGTGGACATCTGGGGCAAGGCCGGCGACGAAGTGTCGAAGGTCATGATGGCCCAGCTGGGCAAGGAAAAGACCATCGACCGCCACGGCAAGGAAGTGGAGCAGGAGTCGTTCAACTCCATCTACATGATGGCCGACTCGGGCGCCCGCGGTTCCGCCGCGCAGATCCGCCAGCTGGCGGGCATGCGGGGCCTGATGGCCAAGCCGGACGGCTCGATCATCGAGACCCCGATCACGGCCAACTTCCGCGAAGGCCTGAACGTGCTGCAGTACTTCATCTCCACCCACGGCGCCCGCAAGGGCCTCGCGGACACGGCGTTGAAGACGGCCAACTCCGGTTACCTGACGCGTCGCCTGGTCGACGTGACGCAGGACCTGGTGGTGATCGAGCAGGACTGCGACACCCACGACGGTTCACTGATGCGCGCCATCGTCGAGGGCGGTGAAGTCATCGAATCGCTGCGCGACCGGATCCTGGGCCGGACCGCCGCCGAAGACGTGCTGCACCCCGAGACCCGCGCCGTGATGGTCAAGTCCGGCGAGATGCTGGACGAAGACCTGATCGAGACCCTGGAAGTCGCCGGCGTCGACGAGGTGAAGGTGCGCACGGCGCTGACCTGCGCCACCCGCTTCGGCATCTGCGCCAAGTGCTACGGCCGCGACCTCGGCCGCGGCGGCCTGATCAACATCGGCGAAGCGGTCGGCGTGATCGCCGCCCAGTCGATCGGCGAACCGGGCACGCAGCTGACGATGCGGACCTTCCACATCGGTGGCGCCGCCTCGCGCGCCGCCATCGCCTCCAGCGTGGAAGCCAAGTCCAACGGCGTGATCGGCTTCAACGCCACGATGCGCTACGTGACCAATGGCAAGGGCGAGCTGGTGGTGATCGCCCGCTCCGGCGAGATCGTCATCCATGACGAGCACGGCCGCGAGCGCGAGCGCCACAAGGTGCCGTACGGCGCGATCCTGGCGGTGAAGGCCGACCAGCAGATCAAGGCCGGCACGGTGCTGGCCAACTGGGATCCGCTGACCCGCCCGGTGATCACGGAATTCGCCGGCAAGGCGAGGTTCGAGAACGTCGAAGAGGGCCTGACGGTCGCCAAGCAGGTGGACGAAGTCACCGGCCTGTCGACGCTGGTCGTGATCGACCCGAAGCGCCGCGGCTCGGCCAAGGTGATCCGTCCGCAGGTCAAGCTGATCGACGGCCAGGGCAACGAAGTGAAGATCCCCGGCACCGACCACTCGGTGACGATCGGCTTCCAGGTCGGCTCGCTGGTGCAGGTGCGCGACGGCCAGGACGTGGGCCCCGGCGAAGTGCTGGCCCGCATCCCGATCGAAGGCCAGAAGACGCGCGACATCACCGGCGGCCTGCCGCGGGTGGCCGAGCTGTTCGAAGCCCGTTCGCCCAAGGACAAGGGCGTGCTGGCCGAGATGACCGGCACGGTGTCGTTCGGCAAGGAGACCAAGGGCAAGATCCGCCTGCAGATCACCGATCCGGAAGGCGGCGTGCACGAGGAGCTGGTGCCCAAGGAGAAGAACATCCTGGTGCACGAAGGCCAGGTCGTGAACAAGGGCGAGTCCGTGGTGGACGGCCCGGCCGATCCGCAGGACATCCTGCGCCTGCTGGGCATGGAAGAACTGGCCCGCTACATCGTCGACGAAGTGCAGGACGTCTACCGCCTGCAGGGCGTGAAGATCAACGACAAGCATATCGAGGTGATCGTGCGCCAGATGCTGCGCCGGGTCGTGGTCGAGAACGTCGGTGACTCGGGCTATATCTCGGGCGAACAGGTCGAGCGTTCGGAAATCCTCGACACCACCGACCGGCTGCGCGGCGAAGACAAGATCCCGCCGACGTGGAGCAACCTGCTGCTGGGCATCACCAAGGCCTCGCTGTCGACCGACTCGTTCATCTCCGCGGCTTCCTTCCAGGAAACCACGCGGGTGCTGACCGAAGCGGCCATCATGGGCAAGCGCGACGAGCTGCGCGGCCTGAAGGAAAACGTCATCGTCGGCCGCCTGATTCCCGCGGGCACCGGCATGGCGTACCACCAGGCACGCAAGGCCAAGGACATGATGGACGAGGCCGAACGCCGCGCCATCGCCGAGTCCGAAGCCGCGGAACTGGCCAGCATCGGCGAGGCGAACGCCGCCCCCGAAGCCAGCGAAGGCGCGCAGGCCGAGTAACAGCGCCAGCCTGCCGACCCGCAGCGCCCCGGCCCGCACACGCGGACCGGGGCGTTTTTTTTGCTGGGACAATACGCCGCATGCCGAATTCGCTTGTGCTCTGGGGCCTTGCCGCCCTGCTGCTGTTCTGGTCGGTCGGTGCCTACAACCGGCTGGTGCGCTTGCGCTCGGATGCCAACGCAGCGTTCACCGCGCTCGCGCTGGAACTCACCCACCAGGCCGAACTGGTCCACGCGATCATGCCCGCGTCGATGATCCACACCGGACTGACCCAGCCCGGTGACCTGCTCGACGAGGTGACCGAGCTGTGGTCCGGCCTGCGCGCCGCCGCCACCCAGCTCATGACGTCGCTGGCGGCGATGCGGCCGCGCCCGCTCGATCCCGAAGCCGCGGCCGCGCTGTCGGAAGCCCGGGACGTGTTGAACGGCGCCTGGATCCGGGTTTCGCACGAGGCCAACGACCTGGCCGGCTCGTCGATCCCCGCCGGCCTGGAGCAGCAATGGACCCAGCTGTCGGCGCAGTCGCGCGCGGCGGCGGAGCGCTTCAACCAGGCGGTCGCGCGCTACAACGAAGGCATCGGCCAGTTCCCCGCGCTGCTGCTGGCGGGGATGTTCCGCTTCCGGCCGGCGCGCGGCATCCGGGCCGGCGGGGCGGAGAAATAGTTGCATGCCGGGCGGCGCCAAACCTATAGTGCGAAGTCAATTCCAGGAGAGCGCATGAAGACCCGATGGATTGCGCCCGCGCTGCTGCTGATGCTCGGCGCATCGGTGCATGCGCAGGGCCAGGACGCGCTGTACGTGAGGAGCCTGGCAGCCAACTGCGCCAGCTGCCATGGCACCGACGGGCGCACCGTCGGCGGCGCCGGCATCCCGGGGCTGGCCGGCATGCCCGGGCCTTACATCGCCGCGCAGCTGCGCGCCTTCAAGGCCGGCACCCGGCCCGCGACGATCATGACCCAGCTGAGCAAGGGCTTCAGCGACGCCCAGATCGACCAGCTAGCCGGCTATTTCTCGGCGCAGAAGCCATGAAGGGGCCGGACATGCAAAGACGCTCTCTTCTTGCCGCGGGCGGCGCGCTCGGGCTGCTCGGACTGGCCGGCTGCGCCACGTCGCGGATTCCGGCGCGGGCCCGGGTCGTCGTGGTCGGCGGCGGCTATGGCGGCGCGACGGCGGCCAAGTACGTCCGGCTGCTGTCGGACTACCGCATCGACGTGGTGCTGGTGGAGCCGGGCGACGCGTTCGTGTCGTGCCCGATCTCGAACCTGGTCCTGGGCGGCAGCCGGCAGCTGGCGGAGATCACCACGCCGTACACCGGCCTCTCCAGCCGGCACGGTGTGCAGCTGGTCAAGGACATGGTTGCCGGCATCGACCTGGCCGCCAAGAGCGTGCGGCTCGCGGGCGGCGCCAGCATCGGCTACGACAAGCTGATCGTGTCGCCGGGCGTGGACATGCAACTCGATCGCGTCGAGGGACTGGCGCAGGCGCACGCGTCCGGCCAGGCGCTCCATGCGTGGAAGGCCGGCGCCGAGACCGTGGCGCTGCGGCGCCAGCTCGAAGCCCTGCCTGACGGCGGCGTCTATGCGATCTCGATCCCCGAGGCTCCGTATCGCTGCCCGCCCGGGCCCTACGAGCGGGCCTGCCAGGTGGCCTGGTACTTCAAGAATGCAAAGCCGCGCAGCAAGGTGCTGATCCTGGACGCCAATCCGGACGTGACATCCAAGGGCGCGCTGTTCAAGAAGGTCTGGGCCGAGCAGTACCCCGGCATGGTGGAGTACCGCGCCCAGCACAAGCTCACCGGGGTCGATGCCCGCACCGGCACGCTCAGGTTCGAGGTCCAGGACGACGTGAAGGCCGGCGTGCTGAACGTCGTGCCGCCCCAGCGCGCGGGCCTGATCGCGGTGCAGTCGGGGCTGGCCAACATGGTCGGCAACCGCTGGGTCGGCGTGAATTACCAGACCTTCGAAGCGACCGCGGCCGCCGACGTCCATGTGATCGGTGATGCCATCCAGGTCGCGCCGGCGATGCCCAAGAGCGGGCACATGGCCAATGCCCACGCCAAGGTCGCAGCCGCGGCGGTCGTGGCCAGGCTCTCGGGCTGGGAACCCAATCCCGCGCCCATGCTGACCAACACCTGCTACAGCTTCGTCGACAATGTCAACGTGATCCACGTCGCCAGCGTGCACGAATACGTCGCGGCGGAAAAGACCTTCAAGGCCGTGGCCGGTTCCGGCGGCCTGAGCGGCGCCCCGAGCCAGCTGGAAGGCACCTATGCAATGAACTGGGCCCACAACATCTGGGCGGACACACTCGGTTGAACAACACTCCAGTTCCCCTCTGGCGGCAGCTACAGGCTGCCGCCCGCGTTTTGGCCGCCGTGCGCGATGGCGAATCGACCACGCCGGCCCTGGCGCGGGTCGAGGCCGGGCTGCGGCCGGCGGCCCAGGCACTGTCGTTCCAGGCCCTGCGCAATCTCGGCCGCGCCGAGGCGCTGCGCCGGCTGCTTGCCAACCGGCCGCCACCGCCGGCGGCCGACGCACTGCTGTGCGCCGCGCTGGCGCTGGCCTGGAATCCGCAGGACAGCCCGTACGAGGTCTTCACCCTGGTGGACCAGGCCGTGGAAGCGGCCAAGCGCGATCCGGCGACCCGCGGGCAGGCCAACTTCATCAATGCCTGCCTGCGCCGCTTCCTGCGCGAACGCGAGGCGCTGCTGGCCGCAACCGAGCGCGACCCGGTGGCACGCTGGAACCATCCGCGCTGGTGGATCGAGCGGCTGCAGGCCGATCATCCGCAGCACTGGGAAGACATCCTGCGCGCCAGCAACGCGCAGGCGCCGATGACACTGCGCGTGTTCGACCGCAAGCGGCCACGCGCCGCCGTCCTGCAGACGCTGGCGCACGCGCAGATGGCCGCCACGCCGGTCGGCCGCTACGGGTTGCTGCTGCACCGGCCGCGCAACGTGCACGAGATCCCGGGCTTCGACGCCGGCCTGGTCTCGGTGCAGGATGCGGCCGCGCAACTGGCCGCGCCATTGCTGCTGGACGGCCTGGCGCCGGCCGGCGAACGCCTGCGGGTGCTCGACGCCTGCGCCGCGCCGGGGGGCAAGACCGCCCACCTGCTGGAGATCGCCGACGCGGACGTGACCGCGCTCGACGTCGATCCGGTGCGCTGCGAACGGATCACCGACACCCTGCGGCGGGTCGGGCTGCAGGCGAAGGTGGTCGCCGCCGACGCGGCGCAGCCGTCGACGTGGTGGGACGGCGTGCCGTTCGACGCCATCCTGCTGGACGCGCCTTGCACCGCCTCCGGCATCGTGCGCCGCCACCCCGACGTGCGCTGGCTGCGGCGTGAAACCGACATTGCGCAGCTGGCCGCGCAGCAGTCCCGGCTGCTGGCGGCGCTGTGGCCGCTGGTGGTTGCCGGCGGACGGATGCTGTATTGCACGTGCTCGGTGTTTCGGGCCGAAGGCGAGGCGCAGATGCAAACGTTTGTTGCGCACAACAAAGACGCCTTTTTGCTGCCGGCGCCGGGTCATTTCCTGCCCCAAAGCGGGGCAAATGGCAATGGCGTCCCGGACAATCCAGAGAGTGACCACGACGGCTTTTTTTACGCATTGCTCGAAAAAAAGTCCGCCTCTGCCTTGCAAGCTCCGCAACTGGCTTGAGCGGACCGCTCGGCTGCTGGCTGCCTGCATGCTGCTGGCGCTGGCCTGGCCGGTGCTGGCGCAGTCGCCGGCGGCCGAGATCACGCAGTTCCAGCTCGAACGCAGCGAGGAAGGCGTGCTGCTGTCGGCCGCGGTCCGCTTCGACCTGCCGCAGGTGATCGAGGAGGCGCTGCTCAAGGGCATCCCGATGTTCTTCGTCTCGGAAGCGGTGCTCTACCGCGACCGCTGGTACTGGTACGACCGCGAGATCTCCCACGTCCGGCGCCACATGCGGCTGTCGTACCAGCCGCTGACCCGGCGCTGGCGCCTGACCATCTCGCCGACGGTGATCGGCAACTCGGGCGTTGCCCTGGGCCAGAGCTTCGACAGCCAGGAAGAGGCGATGGCCGCAGTGCAGCGCTTTTCGCGCTGGAAGATCGCCGAAGCCGGCGAGATCAGCCCCGACGAGCGCTACAACGTCGACTTCCGCTTCCGGCTCGATGTCTCGCAGCTGCCCCGGCCGTTCCAGATCGGCGCGGTCGGCCAGGCCGACTGGAACATTTCGGTGTACCGCAACCAGCGGCTGCCGACCGACAGCGCGCGCTAGCGGCGCCCCGCCATGTCGCCCGACGACCTGAGCCATCCTTCGCAACAGACGTCGCGCGCGTTTCGCTGGGCGATCGCGGCCGGCGCCACGGTGATGGTTGCCATCGGCATCGTCCTGCTGTTCCTGCTGACCCAGGCCACCAACAACCGGGAGCTGTACGAGCGCAACTACGGCCGGCTGTTCGCCGTCAACGTGCTGGTGGCGGGCCTGCTGCTGCTGGTGATCGGCTGGATCGTGGTGCGGCTGGCGTCGCGCCTGCGCCGCGGCCGGTTCGGCAGCCGGCTGCTGGTCAAGCTGGCCGCAATCTTCGCGCTGGTGGGCTTCATCCCCGGAATGCTGATCTACGTGGTGTCGTACCAGTTCGTGTCGCGCTCGATCGAGAGCTGGTTCGACGTCAAAGTGGAGGGCGCGCTCGACGCGGGCCTCAGCCTGGGGCGCGCGACGCTGGACACGCTGGCCAACGATCTTGCCAACAAGACCCGGGTGGCAGCATCGCAGCTGGGGGACACGCCCGACGCGGCGGCCGGCTTGACGCTGGAGCGCATCCGCGACCAGCTCTCGGCGAACGACGCCATCCTGTGGAGCGGCAATGGCCAGCTGATCGCAAGCGCCGGCCAGTCGCGCTTCCAGCTCAATCCGGAGCGGCCGACGCCCCAGCAGTTGCGCAACACCAGGCAGCAGCGATCGGTCGCGATCATCGAAGGGCTGGACGACCCCACGCTGGCATCGGTATCCAACGCCCGGGTCAAGGCCATGGCCGTGGTCACGTCGTCGGGGGTCGGGCTGCTGGCCGAGCCACGGTTCCTGCAGGTCACCCAGGGCCTGCCGCCGACCCTGGTGGCCAATGCCATCGCGGTGCAGGAGGCGAACCGGGAATACCAGGAGCGGGCGCTGGGGCGCCAGGGACTGCGGCGGATGTACATCGGCACGCTCACGCTCAGCCTGTTCCTGGCGATCTTCGGCGCCGTCCTGCTGGCCATCCTGCTGGGCAACCAGCTGGCCAAGCCGCTGCTGCTGCTGGCAGCCGGCGTGCGCGAAGTGGCGGCCGGCGACCTCAGTCCCAAGCCGATCCTGATGGGCAAGGACGAACTCGGCGGCCTGACGCGGTCGTTCGCCGACATGACCCAGCAGCTCGCCGACGCGAGGGACGCGGTGGACCGCAGCATGGTGCAGGTCAACGCGGCGCGGGCCAACCTGCAGACCATCCTGGACAACCTCACCGCCGGCGTCATCGTGCTCGATGCCCAGGGCCGGGTGCTGACCTCCAACCCCGGGGCGACGCGGATCCTGCGGGTGCCGCTGGCCGCGCACGAGGGCGAGCCGCTGGCGCAGATCGAAGGCCTGGAAGCGTTCGGCGCCGGCGTCCAGTCGCAGTTCGACGATTTCCTCAGCGAACGCAAGCAGCATGGGCTGGACCACTGGCAGCAGTCGTACGAGCTCAACGCCGCCCAGCCGGGCTCGCCCCAGAACGCGATCACCGTGGTGGCGCGGGGCGCCGAAATGCCGCCGAATTCGGCCGGGGAGTCGGCGCGGCTGCTGGTGTTCGACGACATTTCCGAGATCGTCTCGGCGCAGCGCGCGCAGGCCTGGGGCGAGGTGGCACGTCGCCTGGCGCATGAAATCAAGAATCCGCTGACGCCGATCCAGCTGTCGGCGGAGCGCCTGGAGATGAAGCTGGCGGGCAAGGTGGCCGAGCCGGAACGGGCGCTGCTGACGAAGTCGGTGCGCACCATCGTGGACCAGGTCGATGCGATGAAGCGGCTGGTGAACGAGTTCCGCGACTACGCGCGGCTGCCGGCTGCCGAACTCAAGCCGGTGGACCTGAACACGCTGGTCGGCGACGTGCTGCAGCTGTACGAGCGGGAAGGCAGCGAACGCATCGACGCGGCCAGCCAGGTGCCGATCCGCATGGAGCTGGACCCCGAGTGCCCCCGCATCCTGGGCGATCTGCAGCAGCTGCGGCAGGTCATCCACAACCTGCTGCAGAACGCGCAGGACGCGACCGAGACCACGGCCATCCGCGAAGTCACCGTCCGCACGCAGTGGAACGCCGCGGCCAAGCGGGTGCGCCTGATCGTGCAGGACAGTGGCGCCGGTTTCCCGGAGCACATCCTCAAGCGTGCGTTCGAGCCGTATGTCACGACCAAGGCCAAGGGCACCGGACTGGGGCTGGCGGTGGTCAAGAAAATCGCCGACGAGCACGGCGCCCGGATCGACCTGAAAAACCGGCTGGTGGACGATGCGGTCGTGGGTGCTCAAGTATCGCTATCATTCGCAGTTGCGGCCTAACAACAGTGCTTCCTTGGCCGGGGGGCGTGCAAACGAATCATGGCAAACATCCTAGTGGTCGACGACGAGCTCGGCATCCGAGATCTGCTCTCGGAAATCCTGAACGACGAGGGTCACAACGTCGAACTGGCCGAGAACGCAGCGCAGGCCCGTGCAGCACGCGGGCGCATCCGGCCCGACCTGGTGCTGCTGGACATCTGGATGCCCGACACCGACGGCGTCACGCTGCTGAAGGAGTGGTCGACCACCGGGTTGCTCAGCATGCCGGTGATCATGATGAGCGGCCATGCGACCATCGAGACCGCCGTGGAAGCCACCAAGATCGGCGCCCACTCGTTCCTGGAAAAGCCGATCACCCTGCAGAAGCTGCTCAAGGCCGTCGAAACCGGGCTGTCACGGAACGCGCCGGGTGCCGTGCGCAAGCCGGGCAGCCTGATGGCCACGCCGGCGGTCGAACTCACGGTGGAATCGGCCATGACCGGTGGCCAGAGCCTGCCGCCGGCAGTCGAACTCGGGCCGCAGGCGCGCCAGCTGTTCGAGCTGGACAAGCCGCTGCGCGACGCGCGCGACGAATTCGAGAAGTCGTACTTCGAATTCCACCTGGCCAAGGAGGGTGGATCGATGACGCGCGTGGCCGAAAAGACCGGGCTGGAGCGCACCCACCTCTATCGCAAGCTCAAGCAGCTCGGTGTCGACCTCTCGCGCGGAAAACGCAGCGCCGGCTGATATATAATTACAGGCTCGGCCCGGTAGCTCAGTTGGTAGAGCAGCGGATTGAAAATCCGCGTGTCGGTGGTTCGATTCCGCCCCAGGCCACCAGAAACGAAGCCCTTGATCAGTGATGGTCAGGGGCTTTGCCCATTTGGCTTACGGTTTTGAGGGGCTCTGTGCCATGGTGCTCAAGTTTCCGAACAAGTGGCGTGTCGAGTCTCCCAACTCAGAGGCAATGCCGCGGGCAGCCGTGGAGGAATTCATCGGGTTAGTGATGAAGGTGGCGACCCAAGCCCCCTCCCGACAAGGTGTCATCGAGCAGTTCAAGACTGCGACAGCAGCAGCGGCGGGGGTGAGTGATGCCAAAAGCTCTAACCAGCAATGGGCCGCTTCCGACCTGGAGCGTAACTTCAAAGGTGCTGCCGAGAATCCGCCGCTTTTCATTGAGGCGTTTTTGGATGCCTGTGCTTACTTGGGCAACCGCAATCCAGATTGGTGGGTGCCCGATGAGCAACTGGTCAACTCAGTGCTTCGAAAGCATGACGTTGCATACGAGGTTCGCGGGCAAGATTTGGTCCCGATACATGGACACGCACCTCCTGTTCCCTTGCCGCCACCTCCATTGTCTATTGAGCAGACCGCCTTGGATGTATACAACAGCTCATTAGAGCGGTCAGAAGAATTGCTGGGACAAGGTAGACCTCGTGAGGCAGTTCAAGAACTACTCTGGGTCTTGGAAACGCTCGCGATGGCCTTTCGCGGTTTAGAGACAGAGGCGGGCGCTGTTGCGGGCAAATACTTCAATCAGATCGCCCGAGAGCTGAAGACTAAGCACCCGGGGACAACGCTGGAGCGAACATTGGAGTGGCTGTCCTCTCTCCACGGATATTTGTCATCGCCGGGTGGCGGAGGGGTCCGACATGGGCTCGACCTCAACACGGGCATTCAGGTGACTGCGAACGAGGGCCGTCTTTATTGCAACTTGATCCGCAGCTACCTTGGGTACCTGCTGGGAGAGCACCAGAGGTTGGCAGATAGGGAGCGCTAAGTTGCGGCGCGCCGGTCGTGCTTCCTAGCTCCGAGGAGATCTGCTTTTGCGACCGCTCTCGCGAGGCTATGCTCTGCCATACTGAACCCTGGAGGCAATAGCGTGGCAGGGAGTTCACTGATCGCCGGGGTGTACCCCCACATCGTCAATCTTAAGCCGAGGCTTGGGGGAGCGAACAATCTTGGCTGCGGGGTCGATTCGATGGGCGTCGAATACGTTCTCAAACTTCCGCAGTTTGGCCCTGCTGAATTCGTAGGAGCTGCCTTGTCACGTGAGCTCGGCGTACCTTTTTGCAGGCCAGCAATCGTCACGGCTAACAGACTTGACGGGTCTGTCGGGCATCTGTTCGGCTCCATTGTTGAGCCCGATGTCCTCAAGTTCGACATGAAGTCCTTTGTTGCTTGGCAGGCTGTCTTAGGCGAGATGGACAACCCTCACACCTTCACTGATGTGTTGGTGGCCGATCTTGCGCTCGGAAACGATGACCGACATCAGGACAACTGGATTGTTCGCGAGAAAAACGCGTCAGCCGGTCGCCCGAAGCACACCCTCCTCTCCGTGGACTACTCAAACTCTTGGCCACTATTCCACCCAGCCCAAAAACCGACGGCACATACGTCGCCCAACACGTGGCACTTCACTCGGTACTGGCCCGTCATCGGAATTCCTTACGGGCAATCTCAGTTCCGGGCGGCGTGTGCCAAAATCTCATCTCTAGATGACGTATGGCTCCGCCAAGAGCTTGACGCACTCGTCGGAGTGTGGTTGACTGATTCGCAACGCGATCTTTACTGCCAATGGTGGCGAGACCACTGGAAGGGTCAAGTCGTCGACGTGATCAACTCTTTGGAGCCCGACGGGGATTGGCTGTGAATCCGACTTACCACTACGTGGTTCTTCGTCTCTCCACGGATGATCTTCGCGGAGAACTGATCAATGTGGGTGTGGTCCTATTTCCATCAGATAAACCGCCCCAGCTTTTCGTTCTCGCAACGCTAAATAAGCTCCGCGCACTCGATGCGACTTGGGACACCCCGCGCCTCGCAGAGTGGACCGCCAACGTACAGCAGATCATCGAGATTGAGAAATCCGCCGCGGAAGTTGTTCGAGCCCTGGGTCGATTTCGGTACTGTGATCCCGAGGCAGTCGGTTCCTTCGTCGCCAACTCGCACGCGGAAGTCGCAAAAAATCTATCAGACATTAAGGCCACCTACATAGCGAATCGCATTGGGAACGATGGCAAGCCGCGCGAGAGACGACCACGACTCCATACGGCATTGAAGGAGCAGTTCAGGCGTATGCACGTACTTGGAGTGGAGGCTGATGATGTTGCCCAACACTTGGTCGTGCCGAATGTCCCCGTTCCGCACCATCCAGAGTTGAAGACAGACTTCGTCTACAAAAATGGCGCGTATCGAATTACGCAGGCTATCGATTATCACGTGGCTCCGGATTCTGTACACAACAAGCTGGCAGAGGCTTGTGTTAAGAGTACCGCGGCCGAGCTCGCGATGAGAGCGTATGGGCCCGGAACCCTTCGACTCGCTGTATTCGATATTCCGGACGCCCTCGCTGGCGCTGCAGACGCCCACGTCGATCTATTGCATGCGCAAGGTTTTGAGATTTTCCACTTTCGAGACCCGCAAAGCATGGCTGACTACCTTTCGAAGGGCGCTCCAGCTGCTGCGCTGCCGTAATATGTTGAGCACTGCGACTGCCGGGAATCTCCTGAGGGGCTTCCGCGGGACCAGTGCATGCTCGGAGCCAGCCGATCCGACTGACTAACCATAAGCCATAAGCGGATCAGGCGACGTAGCAAAGGAACTGCCTAAGTCTGGAGAACCGGCCGTCGTATTTGAGCGCGTACTCGCGATAGTTTATTTGTGGCATTGAGGAGTGAAGTTGACTACACAGGCCTTCGAACTTGCGCATGCGACAGTCTGCAGCCTCGTAAAAAATTTCCGGCAGAACAAGAACCACTATCTCGGTAACCGCTACCAGGAGTCCGAGGCAAGAATTGATTTCATTGACAAGTTCTGGGTTGCTCTGGGGTGGGACGTCAATCACGAAACCCAACGCAACCCATACGCCCAAGAAGTCAAAGTCGAGCGAAGTGTCGCCGTCGGTGCTGCTCGGAAGCGCGCCGATTATGCGTTCTACCTAGCGCCTCATTTTCGCGAAGGCGACGTCAAGTTCTTTGTTGAGGCTAAAAGGCCAGCTTCCGACCTAAGTACACCAGACAACTGCTTTCAGACGGTGCGATATGGGTGGAGTAACCAAGCTCCCATATCAGTGCTCTTCAACTTCTCAGAACTCCTTGTCATTGACTGTCGAGCAAAACCCGATATCGATACGGCTACGGACAAGATCCTTCAGCGTTTCGCACTCAATGACTACGTGGACGCAACGGAGTTCGCGCACATCTATTGGCTGTTCTCGCGTGAGGCAGTAAGCGACAATTCCTTAGAAAAGTATGCCGCCGGCCTTGCAGGCGCGGAGGGTGCAGCGCAGCTCACAGGACCACAGTACCAGACGATCGACGAAGCATTCTTGGAGGAACTGGATCAGTTTAGGGAGGAGCTGGCGCAAGCGTTCAATGCCGCCAACGACAACCTGACAGGTGATGTTTTGACCGAAATCACCCAGCGAACACTAGACAGATTAGTGTTCATGCGATTTATAGAAGACAAGCTTATAGAGCCAGAGCCACTTATTAGCAGATTTGGCAGTAAAGGCAGCAGTTGGGAAGACTTCGTGTCCACCAGCCGTAGGCTAGATGGAATCTACAACGGCATCGTTTTCAAGAAGCACTCAGTTCTCGATTCCAAGACGCTACGACCACCACAAGAAGCATTTGCAGGCATTTGTCAGAAGCTATCCGATCCGCGGTCGCCGTACGACTTCAACTCGATTCCGATCCACATTTTAGGGAGCATTTATGAGAGCTTCCTTGGGAAGGTGATCGTTGTCTCCGATAAGAAGGCGCGCGTCGAGCTCAAGCCGGACGTGCGCAAGGCGGGAGGGGTCTACTACACGCCCGAGCCAATCGTGCGATACATGGTTGACGAGACGGTCGCTAAGACTATCGACGGGAAGACACCTGCGCAGGTAGCTGAGATGAAATTTGCCGACATCGCCTGCGGCAGCGGTTCGTTTCTGCTGGGGGTTTTCGATTGCTTGCTTCGCTATCACTCGATGTATTACGGAGAAAACCCGCGTAGGGCCAAGCAGGGCGATCTGATTCAACGTGAGGATGGAGCCCATCTCTCGCTCAAGAAAAAGAGAGAGATACTGGTTAGCAACGTTTTCGGTGTCGATATCGACGGTCAGGCCGTAGAAGTCGCGCAACTCTCGTTGTACCTGAAGCTCTTGGCTGAGGAAACTCGGGGGAGTGTTCGGGGGTATCAGATGGAAATCGGGGAGACGCTTCTTCCATCGCTCAATAACAACATCGTTTGCGGCAACTCCCTCGTGGAACTTGACGTGCTCGACGGGCAGCTGTTCGAGGCCACGGAAGAGCGCAAATTGAATCCGTTCAATATCAAAGAGAAATTCGAGGAGGTTTTTCGGAGTGGCGGATTCGACGTGATTCTTGGAAACCCGCCGTACGTTGATTCCGAGTGGATGACGCAAACATCCCCTGTGGAACGTGCCTATTGCGCGCGTCACTATAAGGCGGCGTCTGGCAATTGGGATTTGTTCTGTGCGTTCGTCGACCGTGCTGCGCAACTTACCAAACACGGTGGCTTCCACAGCCTGATTGTTCCCAACAAGCTAGCATCGGCGGGTTATGCCTCTAAAGCGCGCGAGGTGCTCGCCGAAGACAACCAAGTCGTGACGGTGCGCGACTATTCAAAGGTGAAGGTATTTCCTGTCTCCGTTTATCCCATCATCTACGTGGCCAAGAAGGGTCGTGCGCCTAGCAGAGCAAAGGTTTGCATCGAGACAATGAGCGGGGAAGTCGGAGCCGCTTTGCTGTCGTCCCAGCACGTTCTGCCCTATACCAGGTACTTCGGTAACGGAAGTCTTCCCTGGCAGCTCTTTGGGCGTGCAAATCGCATGTCCCTAGTTGAAAAGCTCTCATCCCTACCCAAACTTGGGGATCCAGGTATTTCCGAAGTTTGGGGGGCCGCCACTGTCAGCGAAGCCTACAAATTTCAGCCTCTAGTCCGGGACGGTGGCGGGGGGTCAATGCTCGTCAACAGCGGTACGATCGATCGATATACGTTCTTATGGGGGGCGAAGCAATGTCGCTATCTTGGCTCTAGCTATTTGCGTCCGACGGTCTCCATGCAGGACATTGCATCCGTATCAAGCACCCGTGCTGCGCAGGCGCAGTCGACCAAGATTGTGATTGCTGGAATGACGCTGCGCCTTGAGTGTGCGCTTGACTCCGACGGCGCTTTTATCGCTGGGAAGTCTACGACCGTGGTTCTTCCTCGTATCGATCCTTATTACCTGCTCGCGATCTTGAACAGCAAGCTCATAGAGACTTGGTATGAGGCCGTCTTCGGGGGCAACAAGCTTGCTGGCGGCTACCTTCGTGTAGGGCCGCCCCAATTGTCCGCAATACCCATTGTGCCGCCGGCCACGAACCAAAGACTTGCAAATAAACTCAGCGGGCTTTCACGTGACCTTGAGCGCCTGACAAGAGACTTGATTACGGCGACATCAGAACGCGATAGAGAGTATCTGAGCAACAAATGCGTGGCGTTGGACAAGCGAGTCGACGACTGCGTGAGCGAGCTATATGACGTCGCGGAGGATACGGAACCGAAGTTGGGTCAAATTTCGACGAAGCAAAAAGTCGCTGCTGCGCTAAGTCGGCGGGCGGCTGCGGGACGAGTCCGAGGTGCTGAGGCTCGCTGACCATCTGTTCCATGCAGAATCGCGCAAGCATTCCGGACAAAGCGTACTTCTCGATTGGTGAAGTAAGCGAGATGTTTGCGGTTCGACCTCACGTACTTCGCTACTGGGAACAGGAGTTTTCGCAACTCCGTCCGGCAAAACGTGGGGGGAACCGACGGTACTACCGCCCTCCTGAATTGCAGGTTGTGCGTGAAATTCGGCGATTGCTCTACGAAGAAGGCCTCACGATTCCAGGCGCACGTGCGAAATTGATTCAACTCTCAAGCGGCACGCCGGTTTCAGGGGAGTCGGGGCATAGAACTGGCCACACATCGCAGAATGCATTGACTGAGACACCCTTTGATGGGGAGTCATCTGCTTTGGGTATTGTCCGCCGAGAGCTCCGGGCGCTTCGCTCGTTGCTCATCACAGAGGTCGAGCGGAAAGATGCGCGCGAAGACGCCAATGGGTAAGAAGTCCATTCAGCTGGGGCTACCGTTGGCAGGGGGGTGGACCAACGATTCCGGCTACCCGGCCCTCTTCTCACCCCACCGCCGCCGAGTCACACGCGCCCAAGCCTCCGAGCTACTTAGATACTACCTGGAGGCGATGCTTTTGGAGGTTCGAGTTCTGCGGCGGTTCTGGCCTGAACTTCTTTCAAGTTCGGTAGGTCCATGCCTGACCCATCGCCGCTGCGATTCCCGAGCGCGTCGCCCTCGTTAAGCGTCACTGCATAGCGACCGTGTGTGTTTTTCAGGCCGCGCTTCTGCCGTGCCGCTCGTGCTTCATCGCTGTTGAATTCGTGCGCCTTTCCGCTTTGGTGGGCTGCTCGTCCGCCCAAGGATGCGATTTCTCGTTGTCGCTCAGGTGAGATGGCTGCGAAGCCCCTCTTTTTCCTCGGCGGGGTTCCCTTGTCGTTCACTTCTGTCATGGGCTCTCCAGATAGACAGGATAGTAGAGCAATGCGATGACACGCGTAGGAATCGGCGGAATGACAGGGGGTGAGGGTCGAACAGATCTTCGAAACCTGACCGCGCGTGACCGTCTCCCACAACTCGTAGATCGACAGCCCCCGACCGTTCGCGATCACCTCCACCGCATTGAACGTCGGATTGGGCCAGCGCTGCTTCCAACGGCTCAGATACAGGCAACTACCGAGTGATGTCAGCGGAGCGCTGATCTGAGGCCCGCGATCTCAGGATCGAACGTGCTTTCCATAAGCCGCACTTGAGCGATCAGCCACGCAATCATCTCAGGCCAAGCTTCCCGGTTGTGTCCATCGAATGGCTTGGAAAAACCGATGATCGACGCCTTCTTGTCGTCCATCCTTCTCCACACCAACCGAGCTCCAAATCGTCGGTCGATCTCCTCTGAACGGGCCGCTAACTGCGAAAAAAGAAGTTTGTTCTGCTCCTTCGAACCTCGATCGAGAACGAACTCGACGCGTGCTTCATCCTTGTTAAGAACCATCGTGTAGTGCACGCCGCTTAGTCCAGAGCCAGCGCTCAACCAATGGTCCTTGCCGGGCGCCACATTGCTATACAGCGTTATGCCCGCCTTTTCCAGGGCTTCTAGCGTCTGGTGCCAGAAGTCGGTTCGCAGCTGGAAGCGGCTCGCTTGGCCCCGCTCCACCGTCTGCTCTTCCATTTCCTTCTCCGAGATGCCGATCATTAGTTCCTCCGCCTCAGGCAAAGGAATTAGCTGATCGATCGAAAGGAAGAGATCTTCGCCATCTTTGTAGGGTGTTGCCTTAAAGCACTTGACCATGATTCGGTGCTTCAAGAGCCACAGCACCGTTGAGGTCACCTCTTTCCGGAACTCCGCGGCCACCATGATGACGCGCTGGTCGTTACCGGGATTCAAGTCAACTTCGGCAAAGTCTTCCTTTTCCAGAAACTCGCATATGAGATTCCTTGCGTCGCGGTCGGGTTCGCCCTTGTCTAAGTACTTCTGATAAATCTCGGCGATTTGGGTCTTGGATAGCGTCGAGCAGTAGGACGCGTACTTTATGGACTGCCAGACCACGTTGCGGCCGGAGTCGTCCAACTTGTTTTCGATGATGACCAAAGCACCGTCTTTGTCGATGGCCAGGAGATCAAGGCGCTCCCGAGTGTCATCGAAGCCATCGAATTCCTTCTGGATGACCAGCAAGTCCTCGCCAAGCGCATCGGGTTGGTTTGCAAGCCACTCCTGCAGGTGATTGCGTTCGGAGAGCCCTAGCTCAGTGAACTTCATCTGCCGAATCTTGGCAATCCGGTTCGTGAGACTGTTTATGCGGTACACGGCTGACCCTCTCTTCCTACCTGTCCATTCTGGCAGGAACCCAAGTGAGCGTGCCCGGGTGATTGGGCTAATTCTTCGGCATGTTCCGGACGCGATCCCACAAGTCGTAGATGCTCAACCCCAAGCCGTTCGCGATCACTTCCATCGCGTTCAGCGTCGGATTCGCCTGTCCTCGTTCCAACCGGCTCAGATACGTCTGATAAAAGCCGCACCGCTCACCAAATTCGACCTGGCTCAGACCTGCCTCGACACGTAGCTGTCGAATGCATCGTCCGAAGCGGTGGGCGATTGTCTCTTTCACCCCAAAACTATCGGAGGTATGCTCTAAATCACATAAACACTAATTCATATATGTCGTCTGCCACCTGACGGCTAACCCTGTGTCGGATCGCCGACCAACTCAAAAGGAGCTTCAATGAAAAGTAGGTTGTTCCCCGGAATGCGCTGTGTCCTGACGGCTGTCTGTGCAATCACCGGGGCGGGAGTTTACGCACAGGATTGCGCGCGCGTGGCTGATCCGTCAAAGAGGTTAGCGTGCTACGACAGCGCCACGAAGCAGCCGACCCAGTCGAAGTCCAAGGCCAAGTCCGAGGAGTCGTTGATTCAAGCCGCGGTCCGCGCCGCCTTAAAAGATCCCGAGTCAGCGAAGTTTGGCACGCTGACCGTTGTTTCGCCTCAGCTCGCTTGCCAAACTATCAACGCCCGCAACGGTTTTGGGGGCTACGGAGGAAACCGCCAAGCATTCGTGCGGAAGGTGCAGGGCTCCTGGGTCGCAGGATCGATCGAGGACTTAACACATGAAGAGTGCCAAAGAGCAATTCAACAATGAAGAAGTCGCTCCGCAAGGACGTCGCCTGCTGAATCTGCCAGCACTCGCTTACATATCGCCCGATCTTTAACCTGCTAGCCGTATCGCAGCAGTTCAACAGGAGCCGTTCAATGACCAAGGAGTCGAAATGACCAGTGCAGGCAAGGCAATCGCCCTAACCGTCGCAACATCCGCCGCAATGCTGTGCGGATGCGGTCCGGGAGGAATTGCGATTAGTACGGAAGCAAAGCAAATCAAGGCATGTGTTCAGGATGTAAAGCAGGGCCTGAATGATCCCGAGTCCATCGAAGTTGTCTCAGCGAAGCCACTGCAAGTGATCGGAGGCGGACACCGAATAGACCTGAACTTCACGGCGAAAAACGAGAGGGGCGGGCGCGTGAGGGGAAATGCGTTGTGCGGCTTCAAGACGGCTGGCGACACCGAGCTTGACCCTGAGGATCACATGAACAAGACGCGTGACATCGCGCGGACTCTGCGAAGCTTAGGGATAAAAACTCGCTGAATTTGCATTCGTTCAACTGGAGCGCAACGTCTCTGTGGGCATCGTACTCAGTTACATAGCGCCCGATCTTTAACCTGACAACCAAGGAGCAATTCAACCCACCGTACTCACCCACCCGCTTCTCGGCGCCCCTGATCGCAAGGTCTTGGGCGCTTTTCTTTTGTCCACACCTGAAAGGAACTTCGATGATTTGGATTCTTCCTGGTCTCGTGCTCGCGGGGCTGTTTGCCAAGCTTGGTGCGCAAGCGGTCTGGCTAGTCGTCCTGCTGGCGGCGGTCAAGGTTCTCCTGATACTGATCTTGGCAGGTGCCATCGCGTTTAGTGTTCGGCACGTCCTGCGCAGGTGCCGCAGGTGCTGATCCTCCGTGATCCGGCCGAGACGCGAAACCTGGGCGATGTCCTGCTACGCCGAGTCTTGGATGATCGCTTCGCTTCTCTGAGTGATGACGAGCCCTACGACCCTGATTCGCACGGTCATCTGGTCGTTTGCGAGGACGACGATCGCCTGGAGCAGCTGCAGGACGTACTAGGCTTCTCGCCGTTGGAGAACCGCTTTACTGGTGCCGTCTTCGGTCAGCCGCAGTTCTCGCCGTCATTTGAGCTGATCGAGGACCACCAGTGCTGCTTTGAGATGGTGTTTGTCCTCAGTGACGACGGATTCGGGGTGCTGGTCTTTGTGCCCAAAGGCGCCCAGCTTGATCCGCGCCTGATTGCCCTCTGCGAACGCTACGCCATACGTGCAGAGGAGACGTAGGTGCCTCACTTCAACTTCCCACCAATTGGCCACCTCCGGGTGGCTTTCTTGTTTCTGGAGCGTGCATGACACCGATTCACCCGATCGTGGAGGCACTTGTTTGCCGCCTGGACGACAACCTGCGCGAGATGTTCGAGGAGCGTGCCGGCGTCTTGCAGTTCGAGGCTGGAAACCCTCGGGACCTGGCGGAGCCGCTTGCATTGCTCGATGTCGTGCGTATTAACCCGCTGGCTGTCGCAAGTGTGGTCTGCCTACGGGGAACCGTCGGCGGGGCGCCTGTGACCGTCATCGCGGTTGACCAGGCACGCGCAACGGCCGCTCTGGCCGCGTTAGGAGGCACGGGTGCAACACCTGTGAGCCTGTCAATGGCACTGGCGCAACTGGGTGGCGCGGCACGCCTAACAGCGCTCGCCAGCTCACCAGAAAACTGAGAAATCTGGCGTATCTGAATTGAAGGACTTCACCTTCTGAACCCTCAACCATCACAAGGAACCTCACATGAAAGAGCAACCGCTTCCCGATCCTCGCATTCTCAAGATTGATGTCTGCCTGTCTCTGTCGGGCAGGACCAGCATCACCTATCACGTCGGTGTCCGCGCCAAGGACGACGTCTGCTTCCGAATCTGGGACACCAACGGCAAGGGTGTTTTCAGCAAGGAATGGGTGTGCGCCTCGGCGATCCAGAAGGTGCTTGGCAACCACGACGCCATCGCCGCTCCAACGCTGTTGCCCGTCTTCACGGCCGGGCGCTCGGTGAACACCGCTGGTTTTCTGCTTGCGGTGCTCAAGCACGAAGGACTCGTCGCCCTGTCCGAGGACGAAGCGCACAAGTACGTCCGTGTGCAGTCGGAGCGATTCCGCTCGGAGACGGCAGCCCTGATCGCATCAGGTGTCAGCCTCGATCCGGACGCAAACGCGCCGGCGCCTGAGAAGGCAGGAAAGAAAGCAAAGCGGAAGGTTCCTCCTCCTGCCTGGACCACGCCGGCGGCAGCTAGCGATGAACCTCGCGGCGACTAACCGCCACATGCTGGTGTCTATCGCAATGATCGCGGCGGCCGTCTTCCTGGCGGCGTTGCTTCCCCTCCATCGCGCAATCACCGTCATCGGTAGTTGCGTGCTCCTCGCCTTCTATCCCATCCCCTCGCTTGTGGCCATCGTCTCGATGACGGCTGCATACCTATCCATCCGCCTCCTACGAAAGAAATCTCGCCATGGCCTACGAAGACTGCCTCGTCCACGTTCTTGAAACCGTCCTTGCTCGCGACCTGCCCGATGAAGCCGTCGGCCAGGCGCTGGCGAACGAAGCAGGGCTGCTCTGCGGCGAGGAGCTCCAGTCGGACTGACCGTCTGACCTGAGCTCGCATCCGTCTCGCCTTCTTCTTCCTTTCCTTCCCCCCACTTTCCCCTCTTCCGGCAGAACAAGTCGGCCCGCCTAGAGCGGAGGCCTACGTGCGTCTGAGCGGTTGAGGGGTAGGAGAAATCATGCTTATCTATTGCGGTGAGATCCCCGAGAAGCAACGTGTCAGCCATGTCGCCAAGCTGTTCGGCGCACGGTTCGTGTTCCTGGAGTCGTTTGTGTTCGACACTGCTTCCAGTCTGTCGCCGGACTACGAAGGCGGACTCTGGGCTTTCAATGGCCTATGCAGTGGCGGCTTCTACCTGACGCCCCTGCCGGTCAAGGAGTTCAAGGTGGAGTGCGCGAACGGGTTTTCGGGGGTGCTATCGGGCGACGCATTCGGAATTACCTGCTGCCTGTACGCGTACAGCCATCTGAGCTTCTCCCCTGACCCCGAGTTCGCGGCTACCTGCGCCGAGCACTTCCACCGCCTGCGTGCATTCATGCTGGATCACTCGGAGTCCGCCAACATCCTCGCCGCCATTGACTAGGGACCGTGCTCTTGAGGGCTTGTCGCTTCACCGGCGACGGCCCTTACTCATCACAACGTCGGGGCTAGGTACAGGACGTCGGGGCTAGGAAATGTTAGTCGGGCTAGGCGAAGTCAGTCGGGCGAGGCAAACCTAGTCGGTCTAGGAGAAATCAGTCGGGGCTATGCGCTGCACGTCGGGCTAGGAAATGTTAGTCGGGCTAGGCGAATCTAGTCGGGCTAGACGAGGGACGTCGAGGTATGCATATGCACGTCGAGGTATACAAAGTCCGAGTCGTGGCAGGGCCTGTTCACGAAACCCCTTTGAAGATCCGACATGTGCTCCATACACTCGTTATCACATCGGCGATCGTGCTGGTGATGTCGGTGATCTCACTGGCGCGTCCTCCGCTCATTAACAACCAGTCGAGAAGGGCGTCTTCAGTGCAAATGCAAAAAGCATTGAGGTGACGCAGGGGGTGTTTCGGCCTCCGACATCGCGGAACGATGACTCCGCGAAAAAGAGCTACTTGCTCTTTGCTCAAGGCGTGCTTCAGGGTTCTGGAGTCACGCCAGTCATAACCGAACCAACAAAACAAAATGAGTAAACAAGAAGAGTATTTTTTAGAAGCGGAAAGTGAGGAGGACGACGAAGCCTCAGAGGATGCCGGTGCGAAAGCACTTGAGGCGATCGGCTTGCGAACGATCATCGAAGCTTCGATCACACAGGTCGCAAGTGGAGATGTTGCAGCCGCGTATCGACCCGAAACGCTGTCGGCTTTTGCGGCAATCAAGGCGATCAATCTGGGCGATTATGTGGCTCTTCGCAACGAGCTGAAGAAGGCCTGTCCGGCGATTTCGCTAACCGAACTTGACACTGCGATCAAGGCACTCACGAAGCGGAGCGCGCCTCAAACGCATCACAGTTTCGCCAAGCAGGCACTGGTGGACCTGACGGTCATGGGGTCCTATCCCGTGTTTTTCGAGGGCGCGCTGTACGTGGTGGATCCGTACACAAACCTCTGGGTGCCAAGGGAGGAGTCTGGTCTGTACGAGATCATTACGCGCCACAACGATGGCCACCACCTTTGCAGGAGGGAGGAAGACTACCGCGGGATCATGGCATGCATGTTCGCAGTAGCGGGACGGAAGGATTTCTTCGCGCAAGCGCCAACCGGGATCGTGACTTCGAAAGGCTTCTACCGGGTTACGGGGACCAACATCACCGTTGAGGAGCTCACACCCGCGCATCGCCAGCGCGTGCGGATTGAGTTTGCGCCGAGGGACCAGCCAACACCGTTATTCGACAAGTTCCTTGAGGAGACATTCCGGAGTGACGATCCGGAAGAGGCGGTGCAGCAAAAGCGCCTGGTGCAAGAGATTGCTGGGGCGGTCATGCTCGGGCTAATGCACAGGCATCAAAAGGCCGTGCTGTTTTATGACCCGTACGGTCGTGCCGGGAAAGGCACTTTGGAAAGCATCCTCAGGCACCTGGTGCCCGACAACTTCACCGCCGCAGTCTCTCCATTCAATTGGAAGAACGAGTACTACCTGATGTCCTTGGCGGGGTGCCGACTGAACGTGGTGGGTGAGCTTCCCGACGATGAGCAGATTCCGGCAGCGCCGTTCAAGTCCGTCATCGGGTTGGACCCTCAAACGGGACGGAATCCTGCGGGAAGGCCTGTCGTGTTCGTGTGCCAGTCGGCCCATGTATTTATGTCGAATCACCTCATTAGCACGCGGGATCATAGCGAGGCCTTCTTCCAGCGATGGCTGATCGTCGAGTTCCCGAACAGCAGGCTGAAGTTGGGGCTGCCGATTGACTCCGAAATTTCTCGTCGGATCACGGAAAGCGAACTGCCTGGCATCGCTCATTGGGCCTTGGAGGGTGCCCAGAGATTGCTGTCTCAAGGAAAGTTTTCGGAATCGAAGGCGCACGTCCGGCTCATGGAGAAGTGGCGGCGTACAAGCAGCTCCCTGGAGGAGTTCATCGCCGAGTGCTGCACTCTGGGGGAGAAGCTGAGGTTCAAGCGGAAAGACTTCTACGACCAGTACCGGGGGTGGTGCAAGCTCAATGGACGCATTCCTTTTGCCAGTACCAAGCTCAAGGAAATGCTGATGCACAACGTCAGCCTTGGGGTCACGTGTGTGGAGCGAAACGGCTACGAAACCTTCAAGGGGGTAGGCCTGAAGGAGGGATTGATCAAGGCCTCCAAGGGCGACTACGACTTCTGAGGGTGGGAAAAGTGGGTGTTTTTGCTCCTGGACGTCCCATAGAGCGCGGACGGGCAGCCACTCACTGAGCCCTGGAAGCACAGCTCGTCCCATCCTCAGGCTCACCCTAACAGTCAGGCTGCGACCTCGGGAAGTGTCGCTGGCACGGACCCACGAGGACTTCACCGGCCTGCCATTGCGCAGGTCGATCACCGATCACTATTTTTTTTTTTGGAACAACATGACAAACATTCTTTCACCGGGCACTTCCCAGCCTCCGGCTCGCGCCATCCCGCCCCTCACATCGCAGATGACCAACGAATCGGACGACGCCCGATCGCCTCCTTGGAGCCCGGACGTGCTGCGTGACTTGGCGGTAAAGCGGCGAGGTACGGGCGACTCAAGCTACTTGGTCGTGAAGATGCCGGGCGGCTATTGGGTCCCAGTGCATCATTTCGAAGAGGTCTGGATACTTTTTTGGCGTAACGCGCCTGGGCTGAAATCGTCTCGGAAACACCAGACAAAGGCGCTGTGCTGCGATCCAACTAGGCAGGATCGCCCGCGAGGACTCTGCATAGCCATGGGCCGCTGCATCAAGTACTTCGCTGACCACGGCCTTCTGCCTATTACCTTGGCCAACCCGGACAAGAAGGGCGGACCCTGGAAGTACTTCGTGCTTGCCAAGTCTGCGGGTTCCCAAATCATTCACTAACTCTCCGAAAGGCTGGCACTACCCCAGGGCGGCGTCGGTTTTTTTTTCAAAAGGAGTTTATGGCCGTTATACATAACTTAGACCAACACTACATTGACACCCAGCTCGTCTGCCCATCCGGAAAGTCGCAGTTCGAGGTGGTCGATCCTCAAGGCACAGGCCTCTACATCGAAGTGCGAGCGAGCGCGCCAAACCGAGGGACCTACTATGTGCGCTGTACGGTGGGCGGGAAGACGGCGCGCAAACGCCTTGGGCTCGCAACCGAAATGACGCTGGAGCAGGCAAGGGCGGAAGTCCCGCAAGCCAAGGCTGACATGCGCAACGGCATTTCTGCAGTACCGGATTCCCGCCCCATGCCAAGGCTGGCCCCGCCAAACCTTGCAGCCACCTCTGCCGTCCTCACCCTGGATGACTTCTGGACTAAGCACTACAGCCCGCACGCAAGGGTTTATAAGCGGTCGTTCCCGCGCGACGAGCAGTTGTACCGACTGCGGATCAAGGCGCAGTTCGGCCACTTACCGTTGGCCGGCATCACCCGGCTGGCGGTCCAGCAGTTCCAGACTGCGCTGCTTGAAGAGAAGCTGAGCAAGGCCACGGCGAATCACCACATTCAGTTGCTGCGTCGGTTCTGCAACCTCGCGGTTTCGTGGGAGATGCTGGATCGGAACGTGCTCAAGGGCATTGAGCTGTTTCACCTGGATAACGCGGTCGAGCACTACCTGGACGACGAGCAGGTCGATCGGCTGGTGAAGGTGCTGAGGACGCATCCGAACCGCATGGTGTCACTCATCACCGCATTTCTGCTCAGTACGGGGGCGCGCCTGCGGGAAGCGTTATGCGCTGAGTGGAAGCAAGTAGATGTCGCCAACGCTGTATGGAGGATCCCTGCGCTCAACTCGAAATCGAAGAAGCTCAAGTCCCTGCCGCTCAATACCAGTGCGCTGTGGGTCATCGGGCAACTCGATTCGGAAGGCAAGTCGGGATATCTCTTCCCTTCGCCCGCGACCGGAAAACCGTACACCACCATCACGAGGGCGTGGTACGTGATCCGAAAGGCTGCAGGATTGCCGGGCAACACGCGCATCCACGACCTTAGGCACACCTACGCTAGCAGATTGGTTGCAGCTGGGAGAAGCCTGTTCGAGGTGCAGATCCTGCTCGGTCATTCCGACCCGCGGGTGTCGCAGCGGTATGCGCACTTGTCGCTGAAGCGGGCCCAAGAGGCGTCAGAAGGGGCGGCATTCTCGGTGAGGTAAAGGCGAGCAAGCACTCCTGAGGCTGTACTGCCGCTTGCATTGCTCGATGTCGTGCGAAGCTGCTTGGCCACGCTGACCCGCGGACTACCCTGCGCTATGCCCACCTGGCAATGGGTGTAACGCAGGAGGCCTCTAACGTGGCGTCATTGCGATTGGCTTAGCGATGTGCGGGGGCTCTGGGACACACTCTCTCAGCGCTCCTTTCGCTGCAAAGGCAAGGGGACCAGTGAAATTTCCGCACTGCGTGCCGTGCAGACCGAGCAGGGTCAACCCGGAGGACGGGTCGTGCTTCTCGCGGCTTCGGTTGACTATGAGCCGGAAGGCCGCTCATCAGAAGGCGTCGTTGCCGCCCGATGGCTTTCCCGCTGCTTCAAATTCTCATAGGCGCTCTCGGCACCTTGACCCCAGCTGCCTTGGTCCCGCGACGGCCCATTGGAGCTGATATCCCCAACGCCTTCGGAGTTGTTATCGGACTGATTTGACATGCCGGTTTGCATGGTTCCACTATCGATTCCGACGCACGAGCACCCTGTAAGACAATCAACCTAGTTGCAGTAGGAACCAAAACCGGCGGGTTACACCGGGTCTTGATTGTCAGTGCGCAGCTTTTCAATGGCTTTCAGATTGGACAGTGCGCTATCTGCACCCTCACCACTGCGTCGAACGCGTGCGGTAGTTGCCGAGGGCACATCAGGAGATGAACTCGCATCGGCCGCGGCGAGAGGTGTGGCGATAGCTTCAACGCGTGCTGCGCCACCGGTGGCGGGCGATTCAGGTTCAGGGACGTCGGAGATTGTCATGACGGGGACAAAAATATAGCCATCGCCCGAAGATGCAGACTTGACGCACATTGAATGGTAAGCGTCAGCTCGGCTGTAGGACAACACCGGATCGGAGGCGAAGAATGCGTCCTACAATGCGGTGAAATGGTGCGTTGGGAAGTTATCGATGGATGGAGGGTGGTGATTCAGTTGCACGCCTTGGCGACCGGGCGGTGGACATGGAGCTTCGTCGTCGTCGATGGTCCGCGGGGACACAACACTGGCGAGCCGGCGGTGTCCGAAAAATCTGCTCTGGAGGCTGCTCGCGCTGCGGCTGAGTGCCATCGAGCAAAATCCACTTTGAGGTTTATGCGCACTTGTGTGTGAGCACAGCCCCAGAGGTGCCGACCCAGACCGCATTCACGACCGCATACCCCGGTCCAGACGGTTCGGTAAACCAGTTCGGACGGGTTCGGCAGGTTCGGTTTCGGACGGGGTGACTCGAAAACGCCTTACGAATCTTAAGCTTAGGACTAATTGTATAGTTCTCACTTGGATTGAAAATCCGCGTGTCGGTGGTTCGATTCCGCCCCAGGCCACCAATGTTCATGCGCCCCAGCGCCCGTTTCGGGTTCTGGGGCGTTTCTACATGTCTGGCGCAGGTTCTACATCCGTAGGGGTCATGAGTCCAAACGATGCTCCTGCGCTCCCCACCGTGCCGAATCGGGGGAAAGAGGCAGCCGAGCTGTTAGCAGCGGACCCCGGATGGAAGCACGCAATTGCCCCGAGCGACTCCGATCATCGCGCGGCAGAGAGGAAGTCTGCGAGCAGTGCGTTCACTTCCTCCGCGCGCTCCTGCTGTACCCAGTGTCCGGCGCCTTCGACCAGGTGGGTGCCGCGGTACTGGGTGCAGATCTCGCCCATGCGCTCAAGCGCACCGGGCGATTGGTAGGTTCCCCAATCCCTCGCGCCCGAGATGAACATCGCCGGCACGTCGACTGTGCGCTCCGAAAAGGCCTTGAGCTCCCCGCTGAAACGCGGGTCGGTACCGATGCGGTAGCCCTGCAAGCCGCCCTGGAACCCGGTCCGTCCGTACTCGCGGGAATAGACGGCCAGTTCGGCGTCGGTCAGCCAGGCGCAGCGGGCGATCTGGCTGGCTGCGGGCATCTCCCGAGCGACGGTTTGCGCCATGTCCTGGCCCAGATCCATGACGTAGTACGTCGGCATCCGGGCCATTTCGCTGGCGGCCCACGAAGCCAGAGCAAACGGCTCGTTGCCGGGCCAGTCGCCGCTCTTGAAGTGGAAGTACGCCCGCATGAAGTCGTGGACACCTTGCGGGCAGTGCCACATGTCGGCATTGGCCCGACGTGTCGAGTAATACCACCGGTAGTGCTGGCGCGCCCTGGGCAACGCGGCCAGCGTCTCAGGCAGCCCCGAGAGCGGCAATGTGCCTTTCGGCGTGCCCGCGGTGGTGGCCTTGGGCAGCAGCGGTGCCCCGGGGAATGCGGCGCTCATGAGGACGACCGACCGGAAGACATCGGGGCGCAGCAACGCACACCAGGCGGCGACCACCGCGCCGTAGTCGTGTCCGATCACCGCGGCAACGCTGTCGTAGCCCAACGCCTTCACCAGCCCCACGGTATCGCTCACCCGGTTGATCAGGGTGTAGGGCATCAGGTCGTCGTCGAAGCCGACGCCCGCACCGCTGCTGCGACCGTAGCCACGCTGGTCGGGTGCGACGACGTGGTAGCCGGCCGCAGCCAGGAACAGGAGCTGCTTGCGCCAGCTGAACGCCAGCTCCGGAAAGCCATGCAGCAGGAGCACGCACGGCCGGCCGGGCTGCTCGAAGCCGGCCTCGAGCACGTGCATGGAGCAGCCGTTATTGTTGTCGATCAGCCGGGAACGTACGCCTTGCGGCAGCAACTCCTGGCCATACAGCACGTCAGCGTTCATCGGCTCATCCCCGGCTGCACCCGCCACTGCGCGCGATCAAGCGGGCACGTCCTCGGCATGCAGTGGCATGCCCAGCTCGCGCAGCGCCGCCTGCACCTTCCCGATCGGGACCTGGCGCACCGAAACTCCTTCCTCCACCGCAATGGCTGCGGCGACGCCAGCGGCCTGGCCGATGGACATGCACGCCGGCATGTTGCGCGAACGCGCATGCGCCTCGTGGTCAGCCGAAATGCAGCGGCCCGCAACCAGGAGCTGTTCGACACCCTGCGGCACCAGGCAACGGTAGGGAATCTCGTACGGGGGCATGCTCTGGAAGTCGACGTCGCCGCCCTTCGGGTCGTGGATGTCCAGCGCCGAGTTGTCGGCGGCGATGGTGTCTTCGAACCGGGTCTCGCCGCGCGAGTCCGGACCCGTCAGCGTGTATTCACCCAGGATGTGGCGCGTCTCGCGCACGCCGAGGATGGGCGATACCTGTCCGAGGCGGGCGGCCTCGAAGCCCGGGACGCGTTCCTTCAGGAAGCGGCACACGCCTTCGATCTGGCGGTAGCACTCCAGGATGGCGGCGGTGAACTCCCTGGGCGAAAACACGTCCACTCCGAGCACGCGGGTGGCGTTCACGTACATCTGGCCGTCGGCGGTCTTGAGCGTGATGTTGTCGCGCTGAAGCTTGACGCCGGTTTCCTCCTGGAAGCGACGCAGCATGCCGTTGAAGCCCGTCAGCCACAACCCATAGGAGAGGCCGGCCTCGTCCTGGGGAATCGCTCGCGCCGGTACGTCGTCGCAGGTGCGTGCCCATTGCGCCAGCCGGCTCAGGTCGACGTTCTTCATGATGAAGTACATCGACACCGGCTGCATCGTCGCCTCGGCCCCGCCGGAGCCCATGACGAAGGGCGCGTTGGCCTTGGCCGCCATGTCGGCGTCAGCCGAGCAGTCGATCAGCACCTTGGCGCCGACGAACTGGCGTCCGCCCTTGCCTTCGATGATCACGCCGGTCACTGCGCCGTCCTCGACGACCGGTGCTGAAACGAAGGTCTCGAACAGGATCTGGACGCCGGCTTCCACGCACAGGCGCGTCAGCAGAATCTTCATGATCTCCGGATCGGTCGGCGACGCGATCTTGACGCCGCCGGTCTTGGTCGTCGCCATGTAGTCGGCGCCGGCGCCGCCAACTGTACGGGCGAGGTTCCAGATCTCCAGCGGGATGCCGCCGACGATGGCGCCCGACGGCTTGGTGTTCAGCCCCAGCGTGAGGATGCCGCCGAGGGAGCCGAAGCGCTCGATCAGGATGACTTTGCTGCCGCGCCGCGCCGCGGCGATTGCTGCGATTGGTCCGGTCGTGCCGCCTCCGACGACGACGACGTCCGCTTCCATCAGCACCGGGATCTCCCGCGCTGGCTCATTGATCTTGGTTCTGTTCACTGTGTTCTTTCGTTGATGTTCGGCCGGGCTCACTCCACGCGAGCGCCGGATTCCTTGATGGCCTTGGCCCACTTGGCGATCTCGCTGCGGTTCCAGGCTGCGAACTGCTCCGGCGTATTGCCGACCACCTCGGCGCCGAGTGCGCCGAGCTTCTCCTTGATCTCCGGCAGCCGCAGCACGGCGATCAGATCGGTGTGGATCTTGTCGACGATGGGTTGCGGCGTGCCGGCCGGCACCAGCGCGCCGATCCAGGACACGGCCTCGAATCCCGGCAAGCCGGATTCGGCCATGGTGGGCACGTCCGGCAGCGAAGGAGAGCGCTTCGCGCTGGTGACCGCCAGGGGCTTGAGCCGCCCGTTCTTCACGTGGTTGGTCACGGCAACGATGTTGTCCCACATCAGCGAGACCTGGCCGCTGAACAGGTCGATATACGCCGCCGGCGTGCCCTTGTAGGCCACGTGGGTCAGCTGGGTGCGGGTCTCGGCCTTGAACATTTCTCCGGCCAGGTGGTTGGACGTGCCGACGCCTCCCGAGCCGAAGTTGAGTTTGCCGGGGTTCGCCTTTGCGTAATCGATCAGCTCCTTGACGTTCTTCACCGGCAGCGACGGGTTCGCCACCAGCACCAGCGGCGTCGTGGCCACCAGGGTGATCGGTGTGAAATCCTTCAGGTAGTCGTAGTTCAGCTTGCTGTAGAGCGTTGTGCTGATCGCGTTGGCCACGGTTCCGAAGAAGATGGTGTAGCCGTCGTTCGGCGCCCGCGCCGCGACCTCGCTGCCGAGATTGCCACCGGCTCCCGGCCGATTCTCGATCACGACCGGCTGGCCCCACTTCTCCGACAGCTTCTGGCCGACGGCGCGGGCGATCACGTCCGTGGCACTTGCCGCCGGGAAGCCGAAGGTGATCTTCACCGGCTTCGTGGGCCATTGCGCTGGCTCAGCGGCATGAGCGGTGAGCGTCGCCGACGCGGCGACGAGGGCAAAGATCAGTTTCTTCACAGTCATGGGGATCTCCTTCGGGTGGACTGCTTGCGGTGTCGATGGTCCAAATACTACAGTGCTATATAGCACATGTCAAAATTACAACCCAGGTACCATAGGGGCCAATGGCAGCCGAGATGAACCAGATCAGCGTTTCCAACGAATTGATCGACCAGTACGCCCGTGCAGTCGTGCCCGGCCTGGCGAAGTACGCGCAGCTGCGGGAAACGCTGTCCGCGGCCATTCGCGGTGGCCACTGGAAACCCGGCAGCCAGCTGCCGCCCGAGCGTGAGCTGGCGCGCCTCACGCGGTTCAGCCTGGGCACGGTGCAGCGCGCGCTGCGCGACCTGGCCGAAGAAGGCCTCCTCGTGCGCACCCAGGGCAGCGGCACCTATGTCGCCGAGGGGCGGGCTGCGATCGACGCGCCTCTCTACCTGCGTTTTCTGGGCGAGGAAGGAGAGCCCCGGTTTCTGCCCTTGTTCCCCAAGGTGCTTTCGCGCGAGCGCATCGACGCGCGCGGCCCTTGGTCGGAGTGGCTGCGGCAGTCCGGCGGCGCGGTGGTGCGCATCACCCGCAGGATCAGCGTCAACGGCGAGTTCAGCCTCTTCAATCGCTTCTACTTCCGCGCGGACGCCTTTCCGGGCATCGCAGCGGCGCCGCTGGAGACGCTGGACGGTGCCAACCTCAAGCAGCTGCTGGGTGGGGTGAGCAACACGCTGGTCACCGACATGCGCCAGCGCGTCTCCTTCGTCAAGTTCTCCCAGGAAGCTGCGGACGCTGCGGGCGTCAAGTCAGGCACACGCGGCATGTTGCTGGAAAGCGCGGCGCTCGCGGGCCGTGAGCCGCTCTACTACCTGGAATCCTTCATTCCGCCGAACAATCGGCGGCTGGACGTGTCCGCGTCCTGAAGTCGTCACTTGCCTGATCAGCGATGGTCAGGGGCTTATTCACTCCGGCGCCGGCTTGCTACCGGCTCTTCTTGCTGACTCTCGAGAACGGGTCGAGGTCCTGAAATTCGCTCGGCGTCTGCCGGTCCTTGTCGTAGATCCTGGCCGACGGGGTCAGGCCCTGCATCTGGCTGTCCAGAACATTCACGGAGTCTTCCCACAGGGCCCAATCGGTGTGTTCGTTGCCTTCGACGACCTCTGGCAACGCCGGCTCTTCGGAGAACTCCGGTGCAACGCTCCGCGCCGAGGAATGCTGGCGGGGCGCCGGTTTTGCGCTTGCCTTTGCCGGCCTGGATGCCGGTCGCTTGAAGAAGTTGAACATCGCATTGGCCGCACGGAGACCCCCGGCAGCGGCGCCGCGCAGTCGCGGTTCGTCTCATGCTCTGGCGGTCGAACTCCCTGAGCGGCCATTTTGTAGTCACTTCCGATGAAAGGCAATTCCCGATGGCCATCGCCGGCGCGGGTCGAATTGACATCAAGGCGCGGCCGTTCATACTGGCGTCGAGGGGTCATCAATGGACGAAATACGTGCCGAGTTCTGGGAAGCGATATGTCACCTGTTTCCGCAGAATGCGGTCGCCCTGGAGCTCCAACACGGCGACCTGCTGGTGTCCTGGAAGACCAATGACGATCCCTTCCGCCCCAACAAGCGTTCTGCGCCGATCTACCTGCGGTTTGAACCGGGCCTGCTCGATACCATGCGCCACGCCAGCCCGGAGCAACGCGAACTGCTCGCTGCGCGGGAAGTGGAGACCGTCAAGGCTGGGCTGTGGGGCTATCAGCCGGACGATCCGGTGCACAACACGCGTTTCATCGTCCTGGGCTGAAATGCAAACAGCCCGCCAGGGTCACCAGCAGGCTGTTGGATGAGGCGCGTGGCCCCTGCAGTCCAGGGGCAATCTCAGTTGCGGTCGTGACGGGCGATCCGCACCGGGGCCGGAGCGGGTTCCGGCTGGGGTGCTGCACCCATCGTGGCAGCGGGAGCCGTTTCGACTTGCGCGGCGATGACAGGAGCCGGCGCCGGTGCCGGCTCGGCAACCACGGGTGCCGGCATGACGGCCACTTCTTCGGTGCGCACGATGGTGGCCGTGCGGACCGGATCGGTCAGGCCCGGCACGCCGGTTTCGCCCATCGACGTCATGTGCGTGCTTTGCTGGCCGGCGCCGAGTGCCGGATTGACGATGTAGGGGTTGGGCGGCACGCCCTGGGCGACTGCGACACCGATAGCGGCGACAGCGGACAGGCCAGCGATGAGGCCAACGACTTTGGTGGTTGCGGACATGGAAGACTCCTTGAATGAAAGTTTGTTGAGAAAACTGCGCGCCAAATTCGTGGCACAGATGAAAGTTAGCTGGCGCAATCGGGGCGCTGCGTCAGGGCTTGACCACAGTGAATGTGGGACAGCGCCTGCCGAACCTTTCGACAAAGTTCGCATGACTTTGTGACATTCGATTGCCAAGCTCTGCCGCATGGGGCCATGCTTGCAGGCGAGCGCTGACACCTGATCAGCGCAATCCCCGAGACCCGACGGCCGTCGCATGCGCGATGCTCCATCCATGAAACCAGATGAAGAAAACCCGCCGGAACCGGTGCCCCCGCACACGCCCGAACAGCAGCCCCCAGCTCCGCAGCCCCCGCCCAGCGAGGACGACAGACCGGCGCCGCCGCCGATGAAGTTGCCGGGCGTGCCGCACGCGCCGGAACGCGTCGGCTGACACTGCAGCGGCGGACCTATTCGCGCGTGACGCGGACCAGTTCTTCGCGCGAGGTGAGGCCTTCGCGCACCAGCCGTTCGCCGTCGTCGCGCATCTGCGTCATGCCGGCGCCGAGGGCCGCGGCGCGGATGTCCGCTTCCGACGCGCGGTTGTGGATCTGGGCCCGGATCGCATCGTTGGCCACCATCAGTTCGAAGATCCCGGTGCGGCCCTGGTAGCCGGTCTGGCTGCAGTGCGGGCAGCCCTGGCCCTGGCAGTGCACACACAGCTTGCGCACCAGCCGCTGCGCCAGTACGCCGAGCAGCGATGAGCTCAGGAGGAAGGGCTCCACCCCCATGTCGATCAGCCGGTTGACCGCGCTGGGCGCATCGTTGGTGTGCAGCGTCGCCAGCACCAGGTGCCCCGTGAGCGACGCCTGGATGGCGATCTGCGCGGTCTCGTGGTCGCGGATCTCACCGATCATGATCACGTCGGGGTCCTGCCGCAGGATGGCGCGCAGCGCCATCGCGAAATCGAGGTCGATCTTGGCGTTGACCTGGGTCTGGCCGATGCCGGGCAGCTCGTACTCGATCGGGTTCTCCACCGTCATGATGTTGCTGCTGCTGGCGTCGAGCCGGCTCAGCGCCGCGTACAGCGTGGTGGTCTTGCCCGAGCCGGTGGGACCGGTCACCAGGATGATGCCGTGCGGCTGGGTGATCAGTTCGAGGAAGCGGCGCAGGGTCTCGCCGGTCATGCCGACGGACTCCAGGCTCAGCTTGGTGCCGCTCTTGTCCAGCAACCGCAGCACGGCGCGCTCGCCATGCGCGCTGGGCAGGGTCGACACCCGCACGTCCACGGCGCGGGTGCCGATGCGCAGCGAGATCCGGCCGTCCTGCGGCAGGCGCTTCTCGGCGATGTCGAGTTCGGCCATGATCTTCAGCCGCGAGATCAGGGCCGCGTGCAGCGCGCGATTGGGCTGCACGACTTCGCGCAGGGTGCCGTCGACCCGGAACCGGACCGACGAATGCCGTTCGTAGGGCTCGATGTGGATGTCGCTGGCGCCGTCGCGCGCCGCCTGCGTCAGCAACGCATTGAGCATCCGGATGATCGGCGCGTCGTCGCTGGTCTCGAGCAGGTCTTCGACCGCCGGCAGCTCCTGCATCATCCGCGACAGGTCGGCGTCGTTCTGGACTTCGCTCACCACCGTGGCGGCGCTCGACTCGCCCTGCGCATAGGCGGCGCTGATGCGCTGGGCCAGCGCGGGCGGGTCCAGTTGCTGCACGGTCGCGACGGCATGTTTGCGCAGCACTTCGCTCCAGGCGCCGCGCGGCGGCGTGCCCGAGTGCCACAGCACCAGCCGGTCGCCGTCGTCTTCCAGCAGCAACTGGTTGCCGCGCGCGAATGCGTAGGGCAGCGGGTAGCGCACGGCTTACTGGCCCAGGGGCGGCTTCGGCGGCGCCGGCCGCGGGTCGTTGCGCAGCACCGGCAACATCGGGGCGGAGTTGACCGGGACCACGGTGCTGGCGGCGGGCTGCGCGGCGTCCTGCTTGAGGCGCATCAGGTCGTAGCGGTCGAACGACAGCTCGTCGCTCTGCTGTGCATCGCGCACCACCACCGGCCGCAGGAACACCATCAGGTTGGTCTTCTTGCGGCTGCGGGTCTCGCTCTTGAACAGGTTGCCGAAGATCGGAACGTCGCCGACCACCGGCACCTTCTCCTGGTTGCCGGCGTACTCGTCCTGCAGCAGGCCGCCGAGCACCACGATCGAGCCGTCGTCCACCAGCACGTTCGATTCGATCGAACGCTTGTTGGTCGTCGGCCCATTGGGGGCGTTCACCGTCGACAGCAGCACGCTGGAAACCTCCTGGAAGATCTGCAGCTTGACGGTGCCGTTCTCGCTGATCTGGGGCTTGACGCGCAGCGTCAGGCCGACGTCCTTGCGCTCGATGGTCTGGAACGGGTTCACGGTGCCGCTGCTGGAGCCGGTGTTGGTGAACTGGCCGGTGACGAAGGGCACGTTCTGGCCGATCACGATCTTGGCTTCCTCGTTGTCCAGCGTCAGCAGGTTGGGCGTGGACAGCACGTTGGCGTCGCCGTTGGCCTCCAGGAAGCGGGCCAGGAAGCCCAGCACGTAGACGCCGTTGATGTTGCTGGCGACGCCGAAATTCAGGCCGGTCTTCGGCGCGACCGACCCGGCGGCGGATGCCGCGAGCGTGAAGATGTTGGTGCCGCCGATGCTGAAGTTGGTGCCCAGCAGGCCGATGTTCTTGTCGCCCTTGTTGCCGATCGGGCCCTGCCACTGGATGCCGAATTCGGCGGCCTTGTCGGCGTTGACCTCGGCGATCAGGCTCTCGACGAACACCTGGGCCCGGCGCGCGTCGAGCTTGTCGATCACCGCGCGCAGCTGGCGGTACTGCGGCTCGGGCGCCGTGATGATCAGCGAGTTGGTGGCCGGATCGGCCTGGATCTGGCCGCCGGTGGACGGCTGGCCCGAGCCCTGCACGGGTGCGCTGGCGCCGCCGCTGCCGCCCGGCGTGGTGGACAGCCCGGTGGTCGAGGGCGTGGCGGCAACGGGTGCGCCGCCGGCACTGCCGGCACCGGTGCCGGTGGCGCTCAGCGCCGCCCGCAGCGTGACCGCCAGCTTGGTGGCTTCCGCATTTTTCAGGTAGACGACATAGATGTTGCCCGACGGGCTCTGCGTGGTCGGCTGGTCCAGCTTCTCGACCAGCGAGCGCACCAGGTTCAACCGGGCCGCATTGGAGGCGCGGACGATCACGGTGTTGCTGCGGGGCTCCGCAACGACCGTGGTGCGGAACGCCGTGTCGGTCTGGCCCTGGCCGGCAGCGGCGACCGGTGCGGCCCCCGATTCGATCAGCCTGGCCACCAGCGGTGCGACGTCCGAGGCCAGCGCGTGGCGCAACGCGATGATCTCGACGTCGGTGGCGTTCGACACGTCGAGCGCGCCGATGATGCGGCCCAGCCGCTGCAGGTTGTCGGCGTAGTCGGTGATGATCAGCGAGTTGTTGCCGGGATTGATGTTGATGGTGTTGTTCGGGCTGATCAGCGGCCGCAGGATCGGGACCAGGTTGGCGGCCGATTCGTAGTTCAGCCGGAAGATCTGGGTCACGATCTGGCTGCCGCCGACCGTCGGCGTGCCGGCCGTCACCGAGCCGCCCTGCAGCTTGGCATCGGCCTCGGGCACCACCTTGAGCAGCCCGCCGACGTCGACCACGGTGAAGCCGGACAGCCGCAGCGTGGCGGTGAACTGGTTGAATGCCGCCGTCGGCGACAGCGGCCGTTCGGTGGAGAGGGTGATGGTGCCCTTGACGCGTGGATCGACCACGATGTTGCGGCCGGTGATGGCCGCCATCGTGCGCGCGACGGCCTCGATCTCCGCGTTGACGAAGTTCAGCGTGACGGGCTCGGCCGCGCGTTGCGCGAACAGCAGCCCCGGCGTTCCTGCCAGCAGGGCGCCGATCGTCACGGAAATGACAGCGAGACGAAGATTCATGTCAGCCTCCGCCGAGCCGCCTCAAGGAGACTGAAGCCCCCTCGGGGGGCAGCGATTGAAAAGAGCGTGGGGGTCGTCATGTCAGCCTATGGTGATGATCGAGCGGGCGCCACTGCGCCGGCCGATGATGTTCAGCAGGTTCGACAGCGCCGCTTCCCGCTCGGGCGCGGCGCTGGCGCTGCCGGAAAAGCGCAGCCTGGAGCCGACCCACTGGCCGCTTCCGGTCAGCTGCAGGGCGCCTTCCAGCGTGTCGAGTTGCAGTGTCGATGGAGCCCCCCCGTTGAGGGTGATGCGGTAGCTGCCCATGGGCTTGAGCGTGGACAGGCGCGACGACAGCCGCGACGCCGTCAGTTCGGCGCGCCCCGCCAAGGCCAGGCGCCCTTCGATCCATTCTACTGAAAGCCCTTGCGTGGCCAGCTGCAGGTCGCCATCGACCTGCAGGGTGTTCCACGGGGTGCCGAGCCCGGCCAGCACCGCGGCCGGCCACTGCGAGCGCTGGTCGCCCACCAGCAGCGCGGCGCCGCCCCAGCGCAGCCGGGCCGCCAGCAGCAATGGTTGCGCGGTGCAGCAGCCGGCATGCAACTGCGCGCTGAGCCCGCCCCAGGCCGGCCGGACCCGCCAGTCGATCCGGCCCGGCAGCGCGGCGACATCGTTGCTGCCCGCGCCGCCGGCCAGCAGCAGCCGGGCCGAGCCGTTCCAGACGGTGCCACGCGGATCGTCCAGCAGCACGCGGCCGGCACTGGCGCGACCCAGCGCCGACCCCAGCCAGCGCGCCGGGGCGAACAGGACCAGAGCCAGCAGCAGCCCGAGCACCAGGCCGCTCCAGGCCCATGACCAGGGGGCGGCAGGCCAGGGATCGCGCTTCGGACGGGCCATGGGCGCGTTCAGCGGGGCGGCAGCGCCAGTACCAGCGTTCCGTCCCACAGGCCGGCCGGAGTGCGGACCAGGCGCGCCTCCACCGGCAGCACCCGGGCATTGGTGCGCGCCTGCGTGAGCCACTGGCCCACCGCCGCCGGCGCCGCGCCCGCCAGTGTCACCGTCACCCGCTCGCCGGCGATCGTCATGCGCGCCGCTGTTCCGAGTTGCTGGCGCACCGTCGCCTCCAGCAGGCGCGACGCCTCGTCCGCGGTCTGGCGCGGTTGCGATTGCAGCGCCTGGGCCTGGGCCTGCAAGCCCAGCATCCGCTGCAGCTGGGCGTCGAGTGCGCGGTGCTGGCTTTCGGCCGTGCGCACCACCGCCAGCGGCGGCGCCAGCGCCAGCCACCACAGCAGCGCCAATGCCACCAGGCCGGCAGCGCCCGCGACCAGGCGCTGTTCCCGTGGCACCAGACGGGCCCAGTGCTGTCGCAGACCGGCCGCGTTCATGGCGCCTCCCGCACTGTGATCACCAGCGTGTCGCCGCGCAACTCCGCCGCGTAACCGCTGCCGCGCAGGCTTTCGGACAGGGCGGCCGCATCCGGGGGCGACGCCGCCAGCCCCTTCGCCCGCAGCTCGCCGGGGGTGTATTCGATGGCGGCTAACGCCGATTGCGGCGGCGCCACGGTCGCCAGCGCACCGAGCATCGCTTCGAGGTCGCGGGCCGAGGTGGCGCCGGCGCTCTGCCGCAGCAGGGCCACTTCCTTTTCCATCTGCAGCGGGGCGTCGACCACGACCTTGACCTGGGGGAAGGTCGTGGTGAGGATGCGCCGGACCGATTCGCGCTTGGCGTCGAGACTGGAGCGTTCCTTCCAGGCCCAGGCGTTCAGCCCCAGCAAATTGGCCAGCACCAGCAGGACCGCGCCCCAGCGCGCCGGCCGCCATTGCGGCGCCCGCAGGATGTCCATCCAGACCGCGGTGAACCGCTTGACGGCGCGGGCCCGGTTCGAACTGGCGAACTCCGACTGCGCCAGATCCCATCCCGACTGCGCCGCCTGCAGCCAGCGCTGGGTGGCCTGCTGCAGTTCCACCGGCTGCTGCAGCAACTGTTCGGCGAGCGCGGCCACTGCGGGTTCGGCCACCCGTCGCGTGCCCTCGGGCAGCGGCGGCAGCAGCGCCAGGGCCTGGGCCGCCAGCGGCAGCGCCAGCACGCCATCGCTGCCGGCCAGCACCAGCGTGGCGTGGTCCGGATCCCCGATGGCATGCAGGGCGATCGGCTCTTCCGGCGCGAACTCGGGAACGATCCGGGAGATCGGGCGCTCGACCGCTTCCAGGGCGTGCACCGCATCGCGCAGCCACTGGCGATTGCAGACCGCCACCCAGACCGGTTCGCCGGCCCGCGCGCCAGGCTGGATCGCAAAGTGCAGCGACTCCGGCTCGTCCAGCACCCGGTCCTCCAGCAGGCCTTCCAGCACCGCCCGCAGCCGGGGCGACGCGGCAGACACGCCCTTGGGCAGCTCCACCTGGTGCCAGGACAGCGCCGCCACCGGAACGATCGCCACCACCTCGCCGCCGGCGCCGGAAGGCCGCGGCAACAGGGCCGCGGGCGCGCTGGCGTGATCGCCTACCGAGCGCCCGTCGCTGGTCACGAGGTAGGCGAACTCCGTCGCGGGACCGATCGGCGCGTTGGGAAGCAGGAAGATCAGTGAACTCATTGGCTGCGGCGATTGTAGGCAGGCGGCTAGACCGGTCTCAGCGGGCCGGCTGGGCCGCGCCCGGCGGCGCGGCTTCGATGACGCCGCGCTCGCGCTGGATCGCCCGCACATCGTTGCCCTGGCGCCGCAGCACGGACCGCTCCTGCACCACCAACTGGCCCAGCCGCAGCCGGCCGCGGCTTTCGAAGTAATTGGAGCTGATGCCCACCAGGTCGGTGCCGAGCGCGGTCGGCTCGCGTCCCAACAGCTTCGCCGCCGCCGCCGGTTCGCGCAAGGGCGCCCGGTCCCGCTCCGCGACCAGGCCCTGGGCATCGGCCATGCTGATGCCATCGATGCTGGCGTAGATCACTTCTGCCTTGGCGGTGTTCAGGTTCACCGGCGTGGCCGTCGGTGCTGGCAGCAGCGTGACATAGGGCTGCAGGGCGGCAACGGTCTCGGGCGGCAGGCCGAGCCAGACCAGTTGCTCCACCCGCTGCGGCATCAGGGGCGCCAGGGGGGCCGAACGGTTGGCGGCACTGGTGTCGGCGGCGAAACGCAGGTTCTCGGCCAGGGTCGCCAGCTGCGCCGGCGGCAGTCCGAGCAGCTCGAACAAGCGGCTGAAGATGCGCAGCCAGGGCTGGGAGATGGTGCCGCCGGCGACCAGGTTGTTGACGTTCAGCAGCGATTGCAGGTCGACGATCTGGCCGGACAGGAACGCATCCAGCGTGTCGTCGCCCGAGGCGGCTGCGGCGACCCCTTGTTCCGCGGCCAGGAAGGTCGACAGGCGCGCTTCCTCCAGCGGCACGGCCCACGGCTCGGACAGGTAGTCCGGGCCGTGCGACTTGCCGTCCTCCCGCAGGATCAGCCGGGCCCAGTCCAGGGCCCCGGTGAGGATCCACGCCGACTGCACGCGGGTGCGCTCGGCCTGTTCCACCTCGATGCTGCGCCATTGCTGCCACATGGCCGCGGCGGCGAAGGTCGCCACCAGCGTCACCGTGAGCATCGCCATCAGCAGCGCCGCGCCGCGCTGTGCGCGCCGGATTCTCATGACTTGTTGCCCCCGACGGTCGGGCCGACCCAGTCGCGGGTGATCTGGCCGGCCAGGGCCTGGCCCGGCGGCAGCACCAGCACCAGCCGGACCCCGTCCGGGATGACCGGCTGGCTTTGCGCCGCCAGGGCCGCGGCCGCCTCGGGCTTCAGCCCGGTTTGCACCACCGGCGGGCTGCCCGCGTCGCTGGATTGCGGATTGGTCCAGGCGTCGCTGCGGTAATAGAAGATCCGCCATTCCTGCAGCGGCGTGACGGCCACTTCCAGCCGGCGTTCCTCGTCGCCCGGCGTCTGCGACCACTGGTCGGCTTTCAGCCAGGCCACGTTCAGCTGGCCACGGGTGGTCAGGGGCGGTGACTGCCAGCGCAGCCACTGGCCGGCGCGCAAGGTCCAGGCCGCCACCAGCACGCCGCTGGCGGCGCTCGACGTGTCGCGGCGGGTCAGGCGCAGGACCCGGCCGTTCCAGTCCAGGGCCGGCGCGCCCGGCAGCTGGATGACGGCATCGAGGTCCGCCGTCCACTGGGCCAGCGCCACCTGCAGCGTCAGCACCTCGTCGGCCCGGGCCGACGTCATCGCCTGGGCCCGCGTCATGGCGTCGAGCCCGCGCCAGCTCATGACCGCGAGCAGGGCCATGGCGAACAGCGCCACCAGCAGTTCGACCAGCGTGAAGCCGTGGCTGCGGCGATGCCGTGCCATCACAACCTGCTGACCACGGTGGACAGGCGCAGCACCGGCGTCGCGCCGTCCATCACCTGCGCATCCACGCGCCGGAAAATCGGATTGGGCGTGGGCAGCACGCCGACGACGACGCTGAAGGCGCGGCCGGCCTGCTCGCACGGCACGGTGGTTTCGCCCACACCGGGCATCTGCCGCGACAGCCTGACCTTGACCAGCTCGTTCTCGGCGCAGATGTGGGCCAGCAGGACGTCCGACTGGCGCAGCGCGTTGTTGGTGAGGGCGGTGGTCGCCTGCAGTCCGGCCACCAGCGCGATGGCGACGATGCCCAGCGCCACCAGCACTTCGATCAGGGTGAAACCGCGCTGCTTCACGGTTGCTCCGCGGTGACCGCGAACGGCCGCAGTCCGTCGGTGGCGATGCGCAAACTGCGACCCGGCCGGGCCGACGAGCCCAGGACGACCTGCTGGCGCCCGATGATCGGTTCCGGTCCCAGCTGCAGCACGCCCGCGCCCCGGACCTCGGTGGTCGGCTCGAGCCACTGCCCGGGCAGGGCTTCGGCCGGCAGCCCGTCGAAATGGAAGCCGCCGGCGACCACTCGCCATTGCACCGGCCGGCCGCTGGTGCGGGACTGGGCGCGCGCCGATTCGAGCAGCGCGGCGAGCCGCTGGGCCTCGCGTTCGAGCTGGGTGTCCGCGCTGTCACGCAAGGCCAGGGTCACGCCGGCGCTGGCGATGGCGATGATCGCCACCACCACCAGCAGTTCCAGCAGCGTGAAGCCGGAACCGGGCGTCACCTTGGGGTTCACATCATTGCCAGGAGCCGACGTCCGCATTCTTGCCCTCGCCGCCGGGCTGGCCGTCGGCGCCGAAGGACATCACGTCGATCTCGCCCTTCACGCCGGGATTGAGGTACTGGTAGGGCCGGCCCCATGGATCGTTGGGCAGCTTTTCGAGATACGGCTTCCAGTTCGGCGGGATCGCTCCGACCGTCGGCTTGGCCACCAGGGCCGCCAGCCCCTGTTCGGCACTGGGGTAGCGCTGGTTGTCCAGCCGGTACAGCTTGAGCGCCTGCATGACGTTGTTGACGTCGGTGCGGGCCGCGGTGGACCGGGCGTCGTCGGCGCGGTCCAGAACGTTCGGAACGATCAGGGCGGCGAGCACGCCGATGATGACCAGGACCACCATCAACTCGATCAGGGTGAAGCCGGCCTGCGCGCGGCGTCTGAGGGTCGTGCAAAGTGAATTCATGTCGCTTTCGAATGGATCGCTTCCATGATAATCGCGGCATATGGCAACGAGTGTGCAAAGCAAGTGGGCCGTGCGTCTGTGCACCCTGTTCCTGTGGCTGCTGGCTGCGGGCAGCTGCGTCTATTGGGGGCTGCGGATCGCACCGCGGCCGGCGCCCGCCGCCGTTGCCGCCCCGGTTCGGACCGCCTTCCCGGCCGATCCCGCCGCCGTGGCCCGCCTGCTAGGCGCCAGTCCGCTGGCGGCTGCGGGCCCCGCGCAGCCGACCGCCAGCCTCGCGAGCCGGTTCAACCTGCTGGGCGTGGTGGCGGCGCGGTCGCACCGCGGCGCGGCGCTGATCGCCGTGGACGGCAAGCCGGCGCGGCCTTACCGGGTCGGAGCGGCGATCGACGAAGGCCTGGTGCTGCAGTCGGTGCAGGGCCGGCGCGCCGTGCTGGCCGGCACTGCCGGTGGCCCGGCGCTGCTCACCCTGGAACTGCCGCCGGTCAAGCGCTGACGCCGCTCAACTCTGCAGGAACAGGCGGTAGACCGGGTTGTCGGTCTCGTCGACCGACGGATAGCCCAGGGTCGCCAGGAACGATTTGAAGGCCTTGTTGTCGGCCGCCGGCACCTGCAGCCCCACCAGGATGCGGCCGTAGTCCGCGCCCTGGTTGCGGTAATGGAACAGCGTGATGTTCCAGCCCGGGCGCATGTGCGACAGGAATTTCAGCAGGGCGCCGGGCCGCTCCGGGAACACGAAGCGCAGCAGCCGTTCGTCCTGCGCCAGCGCCGAGCGTCCGCCCACCATGTGGCGGATGTGCTCCTTGGCCAGTTCGTCGTGGGTCAGGTCCAGCGCATCGAAGCCGTGACGGCCGAAGTTGGCTGCGATCCGGCTGGATTCGCCCTTGCCATGGGTCGTGAGACCGACGAACACATGGGCCCGGGCCGAATCGCTGATCCGGTAGTTGAACTCCGTCACGTTGCGCGGGCCGCCGGGCAGGTCGCCGATCAATTCGCAAAAACGCTTGAAGCTGCCGCGCTCCTCGGGAATGGTCACCGCGAACAGCGCTTCGCGCTCTTCGCCGACCTCGGCCCGTTCCGCCACGAAGCGCAGCCGGTCGAAGTTCATGTTGGCGCCGCACAGGATCGCGACATAGGTCTCGCCGCGGGTCTTCTTTTGCGCAACGTATTGCTTGATGGCCGCGACCGCCAGCGCACCGGCCGGCTCGACGATGCTGCGGGTGTCGACGAACACGTCCTTGATCGCGGCGCATACCGCGTCGGTGTCCACCGTCATGAATTCGTCGACCAGGTCGCGGGCGATCCGGAAGGTTTCCTGGCCGACCAGCTTCACCGCGGTGCCGTCCGAAAACAGGCCGACGTCCGCCAGCGTCACGCGCTTGCTGGCCGCGACCGATTGCGCCATCGCGTCCGAATCGTTCATCTGCACGCCGATCACGCGGATCTCGGGCCGAACGGCCTTGATGTAATTGGCCACCCCGGAGATCAGCCCGCCGCCGCCGATCGCGACAAACACGGCGTCGAGCGGGCCCTGGTGCTGGCGCAGGATCTCCATCGCGATCGTGCCCTGGCCGGCGATGACGTCGGGATCGTCGAACGGGTGGACGAAGGTCAGCTGCTGGGCTTTCTCGAGCTCCACCGCTTTCTCATGGGCGTCGGAATAGCTGTCGCCGTGCAGCACGACCTCGCCGCCCAGCGCCTTCACGGCCTCGATCTTGACCTGGGGCGTGGTGACCGGCATCACGATCACGGCGCGCGATCCCAGTTTGTGCGCCGACAGGGCGACGCCCTGGGCATGGTTGCCGGCCGACGCGCAGATCACGCCGTGTTTGAGCTGCTCCGCGCTGAGGTGCGCCATCTTGTTGTAGGCGCCCCGCAGCTTGAAGCTGAACACCGGCTGCTGGTCTTCCCGCTTGAGCAGCACCTTGTTGTGAAGCCGGCGGCTGAGGTTGCGGGCCGGCTCCAGCGCCGACTCCACTGCCACGTCGTACACCCGGGCGGTGAGGATCTTCTTCAGGTAGTCGGCAGGGCTGAGGGCTTTGGTCATGTCAAGCCGATGATAAGGGGCGGCAAACCCATGAAAAAAGCCCCCGGACCTTGCGGTTCGGGGGCTGAATCCACCAAAGGAGAGGTGGAGGAGACAATCGGCGCAGAACCTCTCGGTGCTGCCTGAAAATCAGTATATCGCCAGACTTGCTGCGTTGCAGCACTGCCGTCAGGTTGGGGCAAGATCCGGTGTTTTCACACCAACAGACTGGAGTCGGCGATGGAATGCACGGTGAGCTGGACGGGTGCCACGGGGGCGCGCTCGGGAATGGGTTTCGTGGCGGAGACGGGCAGCGGCCATGTCCTGATGATGGACGGCGCGGTGGACGAAGCCCAGCCGGCGAACGGCGGGCAGAACCTGGCGCCGCGGCCGATGGAGACGGTGCTGGCCGGGGCCGGCGGCTGCACTGCCTACGACGTGGTCCTGATCCTCAAGCGCGGTCGCCATGACGTCCGGGGCTGCACAGTCAAGCTCACGTCCGAGCGGGCGCCGGTTGATCCGAAAGTATTCACGAAGATCCACTTGCACTTCACGGTCACCGGCAAGGCGGTGCCGGCCAATGCGGTGGAGCGCGCGGTCGCCATGAGCCACGACAAGTACTGCTCGGCGACCATCATGCTGGCGAAGACGGCCGAGATCACCACCAGCTTCGAAGTCCGGGAAGCCTGAGTCTCGCCTCAAACGTAGTACGCGGTGGTCGTCATGACCTTCGCGGCGGCCTTCATCAGGCCGCGCACCGGGGCCGGCAACGCGATCCCGCCGGCCTGGAGCGCGAGGGCCGCATGGGCGGCTTCGTCCTCCTTCATCTGGGCCACGATCGCCTTTGACGCGTGGTCCCCGGCCGGCAGCAGCTCCAGGTGGCTCTGCAGGTGCGCCTCGACCTGGCGCTCGGTTTCCACCACGAAGCCGAGACTGACCCGGTCCCCGAGCCGCCCCGCGACCAGGCCGAGTCCGAAAGCGCCGGCGTACCACAGCGGATTGAGGAGGGATGGTCGCGATCCGAGTTCCTCGAGCCGGCCCTGGGTCCAGGCCAGATGGTCGGTTTCCTCGCGCGCCGCTTGTTCCAGATGGGTCCGGAGGGCCGGGTCCCGGGTGGTCAGCGATTGGGCGCTGTAAAGCGCCTGGGCGCAAACCTCACCCACGTGATTGACGCGCATCAGCGCTGCGGCCCTGCGCTTGTCGGCCGGGCTCAGTTCGGTGTCGTCGGCGGGGACGGTGGGACAGGCCCTCAGGGCCCTTGGCGAGGCAAAGAGCGTCCGCAACGCCCCGTCAGCAGCACTCAGGAAAGCGTCGATCGGTCGGTTCATGGCGTCCAGTCTATCGCCTCACGTGGCGCACGCGCACGGAACCCGTCGGCGTCTCAAGCGCCTTGCGACAGCAAATGTAACCGCAGAGTGTTGCGTACGGTCCACTGAGCGGTTTCCAGTTGTTGTCGTGGTGCAACGAAAAGGCCTCGGCTCGCCTAAATACTTTGCGAAAGAAAGGGCGGTCTGGTGCAATAACCACAACTTCCCAAAAGGAGGTTGGCCCGGGGAACCGGCGGGAGCGCAAAAGTGCCTGCATCAAGTGACCCCTTCGCACCGGAGCCCTATGTTTAACCTTGGAGAAACTTGCAATGAAAAAGTCCCTGATTGCTCTGGCTGTGCTGGCGTCCGCCGGCGCAGCTTCTGCCCAATCTTCCGTCACGCTGTTCGGCATCGTTGACGCATCTATTTCTCGCGGCATCGGTTCGATCTCGAAGAAATTCCAGCTCGCCAATTCCGGCTACAACAGCTCGCGCCTCGGTTTCCGTGGCACGGAAGACCTCGGCGGCGGCATGTCTGCTTCGTTCTGGCTGGAAGCCGGCGTGAACAACGACAACGGTTCCGGCGCACCTACCAGCCTGAACAACCAGTCCACCGGCACCAGCACGGCTTCGGCTGGCACCCAAGGCCTGACGTTCAACCGTCGTTCGACGGTGAGCCTGGGCGGCGGCTGGGGCGAAGTTCGCCTGGGTCGTGACTACACCCCGCAATTCTGGAACCTGACCGTGTTCGATCCGTTCGGCACCAACGGCGTCGGCACCAACCAGATGCTGAATTCCTCGCTCGGCGGCCCGGTCACCATCCGCGCTTCGAACAGCATGGGCTACTTCCTGCCGGGTAACCTGGGCGGCTTCTACGGCCAGATCCAGCACTACCGTGGCGAGAACAACACCAACTCCGTGATTGCTGGCACCACGACCAACAACAACGGCGACGGCAATGGCACCGGCCTGCGCGCTGGTTACGCCAATGGCCCGGTCAACGTTGCCCTGGCTCTGTCCTCCACCAAGTACGCCACGGGCGACATCAAGTCGACCAACATCGGCGGCCAGTGGGACTTCGGCGTTGCCAAGCTCATGGGTCAAGTTTCGCGTGACCGCATCAGCGGCGGCGCAACCGGCAAGGGCGGCCTGATCGGCGGCCTGGTGCCAGTCGGCCCGGGCGAAATCCGCCTGGCTTACTCGACGTACAAGAACAACCTGGCTGGCACCCCGAAGACCAACAAGATTGCTCTGGGCTACGTGCACAACCTGTCCAAGCGGACGGCTCTGTACGCAACGTACGCTCGCGTGAAGAACTCCGGCGGTGCTGCACAAGCTCTGAACGGCTCGACGACCGCAGCGAACTCCAACTCCAGCGGCTACGACTTCGGTATCCGTCACAGCTTCTAAATCGTGGGGCTGGCCTCGCGCCAGCCTTTCGATCCAAGGAGAATTTGAAGCCGCCTTCGGGCGGCTTTTTTATTGGGACAACGATGCTGGACATGATGAAACTGAATGCGGTGCGCGCAGCGGGCGCATTGGCTCTGGCGCTGGTGGCCGGGTGCGCGTCGGTGGGGCCGGTCGAAACGCCGGCAGTGCCGGCCGAGCGCAGCGCCTGGGCCGGCCGGTGGGCCGAGGCCGTGGCGACCGCGCGCTGGCAGCACTACAAGCTGCCCGGCAAGCAGGCGACGCAATTCGAATACGCCCGCAACGACGGCCGCGACGCCCTGGCCGTGAAGGCCGAGTCGTCGGCGAGCATGTTGCGGCGCAAGCTGCGGATTCCACCGGCCGAGCTTGGCAACGTCCGCTTCTCGTGGAAGGTGCCGGAACTGATCGCCGATGCCGACCTGGCGACCCGTGATGGCGACGATTCCCCCGTGCGCGTCATCCTGGCCTTCGAAGGCGACCGGAGCCGGCTGTCCGCGAAGAACGCGATGCTCTCGGAGCTGGCGCTCGCGGTGACCGGTGAGGAAATGCCTTACGCCACGCTGATGTACGTGTGGTGCAACAAGCGCGAACCGGGCAGCGTGATCACGGGCGCGCGGACCGACCGGGTCAGGAAGCTGGTGATGGAGTCTGGGCCGGGCAAGCTCGGTCGATGGCTCGATTACGAACGCAACATCCAGGCTGATTTCCAGCGGGCGTTCGGCGAGGCGCCGGGCGCACTGGTGGGCATCGCCATCATGACCGACAGCGACAACACGCGTTCGACGGCGCGGGCCTGGTACGGACCGGTGTCGGTGGGTTCAGCGCAGGCCGCGCGACCCTAGTGAAACTGGCAGTGTGCTGAAGAAAACCCTGAGGTCGGCACGACGCTTGCTCTGCTAGCATCGTCGTTTCCCGTTCTTACCGAAATGCTCGCCTTCGTCCTGCGCCGACTGCTCCAGGCTGTGATCGTCATGACCGCAGTTGCGTTCATCGCCTTCATGCTGTTCCAGTACGTCGGCGATCCGGTCGTTTTCCTGCTGGGGCAGGACGCCAAGCCGGACCAGATCAGGCAACTGCGCATCGACCTGGGTCTGGACCAGCCCTTTTTCGTGCAGTTCTGGCATTTCCTGGTCAACGCGGCACAGGGCGAGTTCGGCCTCAGCCTGCGCCAGGGCGCCAAGGTCTCGCGCCTGATCGGCGAGCGCTTCCCGGCGACGCTGGAGCTGGCGCTGGTGGCCGGCGTGCTGGCCGTCGCCGTCGGCATTCCGATGGGTGTCTACGCGGCGCTGCGGCGCGGCACGTTCATGAGCCAGGTGTTCATGACGCTGTCGCTGCTGGGCGTGTCGCTGCCGACCTTCCTGATCGGCATCCTGCTGATCCTGCTGTTCGCCGTGGTGCTCGGCTGGTTTCCCAGCTTCGGGCGCGGCGAGGTGGTGAAGGCCGGCTGGTGGACCAGCGGCCTGTTCACCCGTGACGGCTGGCACCACATCGTGCTGCCGGCGATCACGCTGGCGATTTTCCAGCTCACCCTGATCATGCGGCTGGTGCGCGCCGAGATGCTCGAGGTGCTGCGCAGCGACTACATCAAGTTCGGCCGGGCCCGGGGCCTGACCAACCGCGCCATCCATTTCGGCCACGCCCTGAAGAACACGCTGGTCCCGGTGATCACCATCATCGGCCTGCAACTCGGGACACTGATCGCGTTTTCGATCATCACCGAGACGGTGTTCCAGTGGCCGGGGATGGGGCTGCTGTTCATCCAGGCCGTCACCTTCGCCGACATTCCGGTCATGGCGGCCTACCTGTGCCTGATCGCGCTGATCTTCGTGGTCATCAACCTGGCGGTCGACCTGCTGTACTTCGCGGTCGATCCGCGGCTGCGCCTCGGCCAGGCCGGAGGACATTGATGCTGTCGCCCCGCCTCAAGGCCAACGGCCGCGCCTTCGCCCACATCGCCGCGTTCCACCCCGAACTGGTGGCGCTGCGGCGCGACCTGCACGCGCATCCGGAACTGGGTTTCGAGGAGGTCTACACCGGCAAACGGGTCAAGGAGGCGCTGAGGCTGTGCGGCGTCGACGAAATCCATGACGGCATCGGCAAGACCGGCGTCGTCGGCATTGTCCGGGGCAAGCAGTCGTCCAGCGGCCGGATGATCGGCCTGCGCGCCGACATGGACGCCCTGACGATGACCGAGGGCAACGACTTTCCCTGGCGCTCGACCAAGGCCGGCATGATGCACGGCTGCGGCCATGACGGTCACACCGCCATGCTGGTGGGCGCCGCGCGCTACCTGGCCGAGACCCGCAATTTCGACGGCACCGCGGTGCTGATCTTCCAGCCGGGCGAGGAAGGCTTCGCGGGCGCCAAGGCGATGATCGACGATGGCCTGTTCGACCGCTTCCCGGTGCAGTCCGTGTACGCGATGCACAACTGGCCGGCGATGAAGCCCGGAACGGTCGGCATCAACTCCGGCCCGATGATGGCCGCGGCCGACCGCGTGACCATCGAGATCACCGGCAAGGGCGGCCATGGCGCCCACGCCTACCTGACGATCGATCCGGTCCTGGTGGCGGCCCACATCATCACGGCGGTTCAGAGCATCGTCTCGCGCAACGTCAAGCCGATCGACAACGCGGTGGTCAGCCTGTGCGCCGTGCAGGCGGGCGACCTGGGTGCCATGAGCGTGGTGCCGGGCAAGGCCACCATGGTGGGCACCGTGCGCACCTTCAGCCCCGACGTGCAGGAACTGGTGGAGCGGCGGCTGCAGGAGCTGTGCAGCGCGATCGCGCTCGGCTTCGGCGCCTCGGCCACCGTCACTTTCGACCGCATCTATCCCGCGACGATCAACACGCCGGACGAAGCGGCGTTTGCCGGCGACGTCGCCGAAGGCATCGTCGGCGCGGGCAACCTGGTGCGCAACATGGAACCCAGCATGGGCGCGGAAGATTTCTCGTTCATGCTGCAGGCCAAGCCCGGCGCCTACCTGCGCCTGGGCCAGGGCGGCGAGGGCAGCTGCTTCCTGCACAACAGCCGCTACGACTTCAACGACGACGTCCTGCCGCTCGGCTCGGCGTTGCATGCGAGCCTGGCCGAACAGGCCATGCCGCTGGACCCAGCCCACATTTCATGAAGACATTCAACAAGAGGAGCCAGAGATGAACCTGAAGTCGACACCCGTTGCAGCCGCGGTATTCGTGGCATTGGCCTGCCTGGGGACCACGGCCGGCGCCGTCACGCTCAAGATCGGCAACCAGGGCGACGCCCTCTCGATGGACCCGCACTCGCTCAACGAGTCGCTGCAGATCAGCGTCAACGAGAACGTGTACGAGCCGCTGGTCACCCGCGGCCGTGACTACAAGCTGGCCCCGGCGCTGGCCACCGACTGGAAGCAGACCTCGCCCACGGTGTGGCGCTTCAACCTGCGCAAGGGCGTCCTGTTCCATGACGGCACGCCGTTCACCGCCGACGACGTGATCTTCAGCTACGAGCGCGCCAAGAGCGACGGCTCCGACATGAAGAGCTACGTCGGCCAGATCAAGGAAATCAAGAAGCTGAACGACCACCAGATCGACATCGTCACCAATGCGCCGTTCCCGATCCTGCCGGAGCTGTTCACCCACTTCGACATCATGAGCAAGAAGTGGTGCGAGACCAACCAGGCGACGCGTCCGGTGGACCGCCGCAAGGGCATCGAGAACGCCGCGTCGTTCCGCGCCAATGGCACGGGCCCGTACCGCCTGCGTGAACGCCAGCCCAACGTGCGGACGACGTTCGTGCGCAACGGCAACTACTGGGGCAAGATCGAAGGCAACGTCGACGAGGTGATCTTCAACGTCATCGGCAACGACGCCACCCGCGTCGCCGCCCTGATCTCGGGCGAGGTCGATGTCATGGAGCCGGTGCCGGTGCAGGACGTCGAACGCCTGAAGACGGCGTCCAACCTCAAGGTCCTGCAAGGGCCCGAGCTGCGCATCATCTTCCTGGGCATGGACCAGAAGCGCGACGAGCTGCAGTTCTCCAACATCAAGGGCAAGAACCCGTTCAAGGACAAGCGCGTCCGCCAGGCCTTCTACCAGGCCATCGACGTCGACGGCATCAAGCGCACCGTGATGCGCGGCGCGTCGACCCCGACGGCCCTGATGATCCCGCCGCAGGTCAACGGCTACGCACCGGACCTGGCCAAGCGCCTGCCGTTCGACGTCGAGGCGTCCAAGAAGCTGCTGGCCGAAGCCGGTTACCCGAACGGCTTCGAAGTGACGATGAACTGCCCGAACGACCGCTACGTCAATGACGGCGCGATCTGCCAGGCGGTCGCCGCCAACCTCGCGCGCGCCAACATCAAGATCAAGCTCGAGGTCGAGACCAAGGGCACCTACTTCCCCAAGATCCTGCGCCGCGACACCAGCTTCTACATGCTCGGCTGGACCGCCTCCACGGTGGACGCGCACAACGTGCTGTACCCGATCCTGTCGACCCCGGGCGACGGCGGCCGCGGCCAGTTCAACCTGGGCGCCTACAGCAATGCCAAGGTCGACGAGCTCACCGACAAGGTGGCTTCCGAGACCGACATGAAGAAGCGCAACGAGATGATCCGCGAAGCCATGAAGATCCACCAGGACGACGTCGGCCACATCCCGCTGCACCAGCAGGCCCTGAACTGGGGCGCCAAGAAGAGCGTCGACCTGGTGCAATGGCCCGACAACGGGATGATGTGGAGATATGTCACGGTCAAGTGATGACGACTGCTGCAACGGGAGGCTGGTTCCACCGGGCCTGGCAAAGCGACATCGGCTACAGCTTCCGCACCTCACCGGTGGCGGTGGCTGCGGCGGTGATCGCCTTCATCTGCGTGTTCTGCGCGGTGTTCGCGAACGTGGTGGCGCCGTACAACCCGTTCGACCTGGCGACGCTCGTACTCTCCGACGGGTTCCTGCCGCCGGCCTGGTCGGAGGGCGGCAGCACCAAGTACCTGCTGGGGACCGACGACCAGGGCCGCGACATCCTCTCGGCGCTGATGTTCGGCGCCCGGATCTCGCTGCTGGTCGGACTGGCCTCGGTGGCGCTGTCCGTGGTCTTCGGCGTGAGCCTCGGGCTGCTGGCCGGGTTCCTCGGCGGCGCCGTCGACGCCTTCATCATGCGCGTCTGCGACGTGATGCTGTCATTTCCCGCCATCCTGATCGCGCTGCTCATCGCCGGCGTCGGCCGCGCACTGTTTCCGAACGGCAGCGAATACCTGGCGTTCGGCGTGCTGATCATCGCCATCTCGCTGACCGGTTGGGTCCAGTACGCCCGGACGGTGCGGGGCTCAACCCTGGTCGAGCGGAGCAAGGAATACGTGATGGCCGCGCAGGTCACCGGCGTCACGCCGCTGCGCATCATGGCCCGCCACGTGCTGCCCAACATCCTGGGCCCGGTGATGGTGCTGGCCACCATCCAGGTGGCGACGGCCATCATCACCGAGGCGACGCTGTCCTTCCTGGGCGTCGGCGCGCCGCCCAATTCGCCGTCGCTGGGCACGCTGATCCAGGTCGGCAACAAGTTTCTCTTTTCCGGCAACTGGTGGATCACGGTCTTTCCAGGCGCCGTGCTGGTCGTGATCGCCCTGTCGGTGAACCTGCTGGGCGACTGGCTGCGCGACGCGCTCAACCCGAGGCTGCGCTGAAGCGACCCCAATGACCCTGCTGCAAGTCCAGAACCTGGTGGTCGAGTTCCCGGGCCGCCGCGGCACGCTGCGGGCCCTCGACGACATTTCCTTCGAGATCGCGCCGGGAGAAATCCTGGGCGTGGTCGGCGAATCCGGCGCCGGCAAGTCGCTGACCGGCGCGGCCATCATCGGCCTGCTGGAGCCGCCCGGGCGCATCGCTTCGGGCCAGGTCATGCTGGAGGGCAGCCGCATCGACAACCTGCCCTACGAGCAGATGCGGCGCATCCGCGGCCGCAAGATCGGCGCCATCTTCCAGGACCCGCTCACCTCGCTCAATCCGCTCTACACGGTCGGGCGGCAACTGGTCGAAACCATCCTCACCCACCTGCCGGTCACGGCGCAGGAGGCGCGGCGCCGCGCGATCGGGTTGCTGGAAGACACCGGCATCCCGGCGGCGGCCGAGCGCATCGACCATTTTCCGCACCAGTTCTCCGGCGGCATGCGGCAACGGGTGGTGATCGCGCTGGCGCTGGCCGCCGAGCCCAAGCTGATCGTCGCGGACGAGCCGACCACCGCGCTGGATGTGTCGATCCAGGCCCAGATCATCCAGTTGCTCAAGCGCGTGTGCCACGAGCGCGGCGCCGCCGTGATGCTGATCACGCACGACATGGGCGTGATCGCCGAAACCTGCGATCGCGTGGCCGTGATGTACGCCGGCCGGATCGCCGAGAGCGGGCCGGTCCACGAGGTGATCAACCAGCCGGCCCATCCCTACAGCATGGGACTGATGGCGGCGATTCCCGACATGACGCAGGACCGCGAGCGGCTGCATCAGATCGACGGCGCCATGCCGCGGCTGAACGCGATCCCGCCCGGCTGCGCCTACAACCCGCGCTGTCCGCGTGTGTTCGCGCGCTGCCTGGTCGAGCGGCCGGACCTGCTGGACGCCGGCGCCACCCGCGCGGCCTGCTGGCTGCACGACGCCCATGCGGGAGCCGCAGCATGAGACGCCGGGCCGCTCCCAAATCGAATTCCGCAGCGCGAAGCGCGGAGGTTTTCGAATGAGCGCGGTGCCGGATTCCGCGCCGCTGGTCCAGGCGCACGACCTCGCCAAGACCTTCGACGTCTCGCCCCCCTGGCTGAACCGGGTGATCGAGGGCAAGCCGCGCCAGCTGCTGAACGCGGTCGACGGCGTGAGCTTCGACATCGCCCGCGGCCAGACGCTGGCGCTGGTCGGCGAGTCGGGCTGCGGCAAGAGCACGGTGGCCAAGCTGCTGGTGGGCCTGTACCGGCCGACCCGGGGCGGCCTGACCTTCGACGGCCAGGATGCGCATGCGGCCTTCAAGACCGCCGAGGGCCGCAAGCTGCGGCGCCGGATCCAGATGATCTTCCAGGATCCGTACGCCAGCCTGAATCCGCGCTGGATCGTCGAGGACATCGTCGGCGAGCCGCTCAAGGAACATGGCATCGTCACCGACGAGGCCGAACTCGAGTCGCGCGTCGGCGAACTGCTGAAGTCGGTCGGCCTGTCGCCGCTGGACATGGTGAAGTACCCGCACCAGTTCTCCGGCGGGCAGCGCCAGCGCATCTCGATCGCCCGCGCGCTCGCCACCCAGCCCGAGTTCCTGGTCTGCGATGAGCCGACCTCGGCGCTCGACGTCAGCGTCCAGGCCCAGGTGCTCAACATCATGAAGGACCTGCAGCGCCAGCACGGGCTGACCTACCTGTTCATCTCGCACAACCTGGCCGTGGTCCGCCACGTGAGCGACCAGGTCGGCGTGATGTACCTGGGCCGCCTGGTCGAAGTGGCTGCCAAGCATGAATTGTTCGACAACCCGCGCCATCCCTACACCCGGATGCTGCTGGATGCGATCCCCAAGATGCACGACACCGGCCGCGCCCGCACGCCGGTGTCAGGCGAGGTGCCGAACCCGCTCAACCCGCCGGCCGGCTGCACCTTCCATCCGCGCTGTCCCCATGCCAACGCCCGCTGCAAGGCGGAGCGGCCCGCGCTGCTGACGTTCCAGGGCGTGAAGGTGGCCTGCCACGCGGTGGAAGAGGGCCGGATCTAGCCGAGATGCGAGTGCGTACGTCCAGTGCCACCGCGCAGGGGCGCAGGGCACGTGCAATGGGGTGAGGAGCTCATTGCAGCGAGATCCCCGCTCTGTGCACCACCGCGGCCCAGCGGTCCGTTTCGGTCCGGATCCAGTTCATGAACTCGACCGGTCCGGATTCCGTGGCGGCGTCGAGTCCGGCGACCGCGAGACGCTGCCGGACCTGCCCGGAGGCGAGCGCCCTGCCGGCCGCGGTGGCGATCTGCGCAATGCGCTCTGGCGGCGTCCCTCTCGGAGCGATCAGCCCATGCCAGTCGCGCACAGTTGCCGCACCGAGGCCGCGCTCCGCCAGGGTGGCCACGGCCGGCGCCAGCGGCGAACGCTCGGGCGAGGTCGCGGCCAGCGCGCGCAGCCTGCCTGACTGCACCAGCGCAGCCACTGCCGGTGCCGACGCGAACATCAACTGCACGTGGCCGCCCAGCAGAGCCGTGACGCCAGCCACGGCGCCGTTGAAGGGCACATGCCGCAGCTGCACCTTTGCCTCGTGCGCGAACAGTTCGGCCGCGAGGTGGGCGGGGGTTCCGATTCCTCCTGATGCATAGGTGAACGCGCCTGTGTGAGCGGCCGCCAGCAGATCGTCCAGCGACCGGAGCGGGGCGTCAGCTCGTACCACCAGCAGGTTGCTGGCGAAGGACAGCTGGCGAACCGCGACCAGGTCGCGCGAAGCGTCATAGGGAAGCGACTTGATCAGCGCCGGTGCCACCGCCGACTGGAGCGCGAGCACGCCAAGCAGATTGCCGTCCGGCTTCGAGCGGGCCACCGCGGCCAGCGCCACGGTGCCCGCAGCGCCCGGCCTGTTCTCGACGACGACAGGCTGGCCCAGCTCGGCCCCAAGCGGGCCGCTGATGGCGCGGGCCACCACGTCACCCGGGGTGCCAGGCGGCCCGCCGACCAGGATCACGAGCGGCACCGGGGCCAGGCTGGCCGCAGGCTCGGCCGAAACCGTCGCATTGGCGAACACAACGAGCAAAACGGCGAACAGTCGATTCACGATGATCTCCAGGGGCGGGCAGGGTGTCAGTAGACCAGCGGCCGTGGCCATGCGTAAGATGAAGCCGGCTTTTGCGCGATAACCCGGGGGAATCAGCATGCAACTCTCGCAGTTGCGGAACTTCATCACCATGGTCGACGCGGGCAGCATCCGCGCGGGAGCCCGGGAGCTTGGCATCTCTCAGCCTGCGGCCACCAAGGGCCTGCGCGCGCTGGAGCGGGAGCTCGACGCAGTGCTGGTGCAGCGCAGCAGCCGGGGCGTCGTGCTGACTGACGCCGGCAAGGCATTCCTGAGCCGCGCCAGGACAGTGCAAAGCGAGATCCGGGAAGCGAAGGAAGAACTTGCGCGCCTCTCGGGCGTCGGCAACGAGATGGTGCGCGTAGGGGTCGCGTCCGTGGTTGGGGCCTGGCTGATTCCGCCAGCCCTTTCCCGGTTCCGCGAGGAACGCCCCCACACCGTGGTGCGGGTGGTCGAGGGCACGCAGGAGTCGTTGTTGCCGCTGTTGCGCGAGGGTGCGCTGGATTTCGCGGTCTGCCTGCGGCTCGAACCGGAGTCGACCCGCGGCTTCACGGTCCGTCCGCTGGCGCGTTTCCGGCTGACCGTGGTTGCACGCAAGGGCCACCCGTTGCGCCAGGCCCGCACGCTGGAAGCATTGAGCACTGCCCGGTGGGTCATGAGCCGGCCCCGAGGCGCTGGCGGGGTCCTCGAGCAGGCCTTCAAGGCGGCCGGGCTGGAACTGCCCGCCTCAGCGACCGAGTGCGATTCCCATGCGATCAAGGTCGCCACGCTCGTCAGCAGCGACTGCCTGGCGCTCCTGGGCAAGCCCATGCTCGCCGAACCCGCGGTCGCCGCGTTGCTCGAGGAGATTCCCCTGGACCGGCCGTTCCCGCTCATGACCTGCAGCCTGTACCTGCGCGCCGATGCCCGGCCGGGCGTGGCCGCACGGGGCCTGGCTTCGGCGTTGGCGGCACAGGCCCGGCTGATCCTGCGCGCAGTTGGGAGCTAGGGGACCCGAATCGCCCGGGGGCGGCTACGGGCCCCGCATGGAGGCTGCACGGCGAGAACCAGCCGGTGCTTTGAACTTCCCGGCCGCCAACTCAACACTCCTCCGACCAGCAATACCCGTCCCGCGCGATCATGGCGCTCGAGGAACTCGGCCCCCAGTTGCCGGCCGCATAGGGCCGCGGACCGTTGCTGTCGCCAACCCAGTGGTCGATGATCGGCTCGACCCAGCGCCACGCTTCCTCCTGCTCGTCGCTGCGCACGAACAGGTTCAGGCGTCCGTGGATGACGTCCAGCAGCAGCCGCTCGTAGGCGCCGACCCGCTCGGAGCCGAAGCGCTTGTCGAAGTCCAGGTCCAGTTGCACCGGGCTGAGCGTCGCCGGCTGGCGCCGGTTGTCGGCGCCCTGGGCCAGCAGGTGCAGTTCCAGGCCGTCGCGCGGCTGCAGGTTGATCACCAGGCTGTTGGCCGCGCCCGGCGGCGTGTTGAAGATCGCGTGCGGCGCCGGCCGGAAGTTGATAACGATGTGGGCGTCGCGCGCCGCCAGCCGCTTGCCGGTGCGCAGGAAGAACGGCACGCCGGCCCAGCGCCAGTTGGCGATCTCGGTGCGCAGCGCGACGAAGGTTTCGGTGTGGCTCTGCGGATCGACGCCCGGCTCCTGCCGGTAACCCGGCACCGGCTCGCCGCCCGACGAGCCCTCGGCGTACTGGCCGCGCACGACGTGCTGCGACAGCGTCTGCGCCGTCCAGGGCTTGAGCGAGCGCAGCACCTTGAGCTTCTCGTCGCGGATCGCATCGGCATGGGCGTTGATGGGCGGCTCCATCGCCACCGCGCACAGCAGCTGCAGCGCGTGGTTCTGCACCATGTCGCGCAGCGCGCCGGTGCTGTCGTAGAAGGCGCCGCGCTTTTCCACGCCCAGGTCCTCGGCGATGGTGATCTGGATGTTGGCGATGGTCTCGCGCCGCCACAGCGGCTCGAACAGCGAGTTGCCAAAGCGCAGGGCGAACAGGTTCTGCACCGACGGCTTGCCCAGGTAGTGGTCGATGCGGAAGATCTGCCGCTCGCCGAAGGCGCGCCGCACGGCCTCGTTGATGGCGCGGTTGGAGGCCAGGTCGTGCCCGAGCGGCTTCTCCAGCACGATGCGGGTCTGCGGCGTGTTCAGTCCCGCCGCCGCCAGCTGCTCGCAGGCGACCGTGAACAGCGACGGCGCGGTCGCCAGGTACATCACCACGGTGTCGACGTTGCGCTCGCGCAGCGTCGCCGCGAGCCGCGCGTAGTCGGCCGGCTGCGACAGGTCCATGCGGATGAAGTGGAGCAGGGCGGCGAAGCGGTCGAACTCCTGCGCCGTGGGGCGCTTGGCCAGCTCCACCTCGTCGAAGCGCACGCGGATCAGGTCGCGGTACTGGTCGTCGGTCAGGGCATCGCGGGCGACGCCGATGATGCGGCCGCCTTCGGGCAGGGTGCCGTGGCGGAAGGCCTGGAACAGCGCCGGCATCAGCTTTCGCCACGCCAGGTCGCCGGTGCCGCCGAAAAGAACCAGATCAAAACTCATGGACAGGGCTTGGGCTTTCAAAAAATCCACTGTAACTTGCTTTCATTTCCAGCCTTGCATCGCTCGTGCCAGCGGGAGCGACTGGTGTTTTCCCCCTGCGCTGCGGTGCGGGGCGCTCGCTATGCTCAGGCGGTCACCAACGAAGGCGAGAACAGCATGAAAAACAGCATCGGGGCCGCAGTCCTGTCCCTCACCGCGATCGGTGCGCAGGCCCAGGGCCAGGTCAACGTGATCTGTTCGGTGCAGGCCGACTGGTGCAACAACATCGCGACCATTTACTCGCGCACCACCGGCACGAAGATCAACGTGGCGCTCAAGGGCTCGGGTGAAGCGCTGGCACAGCTGATCGCCGAGAAGGACAACCCCAAGACCGACGTCTGGTTCGGCGGCACCGGCGATCCGCACCTGCAGGCGGCCGAGCAGGGCCTGTCCCTCGAATACAAGTCGCCGACGCTGGCGCAGCTGCACCCCTGGGCCCAGCAGCAGGCGCAGCAGTCGAAATACCGCACCGTCGGCATCTACTCCGGCCCGCTGGGCTTCGGCTACAACCCGGAACTGCTGGCCAAGAAGAAGCTGCCGGTGCCCAAGACCTGGGCCGACCTGCTCAAGCCGGCCTACAAGGGCGAGCTCCAGGTTGCCAACCCCGCCTCCAGCGGCACTGCCTACACCATGATCGCCACGCTGGTGCAACTGATGGGCGAGGAGAAGGCTTTCGAGTACCTCAAGGGCCTGCACAAGAACGTCAGCACCTACACCCGCTCCGGCACCGCGCCGATCAAGGCCGTGGCGCGCGGCGAAACGGCGGTGTCGATCAGTTTCGTGCACGACGGCCCCGGCGAGAAGATGCAGGGCTTCCCGGTGGAGACCATCACCCCGACCGACGGCACCGGCGCCGAGATCGGCTCGATGAGCCTGATCAAGGGCGCCCGCAACATGGACGCGGCCAAGAAGTTCTACGAGTGGGCGCTGACGCCGAGCGCGCAGGAGATCGCCTTCGCCGCGAAGTCGTTCCAGGTGCCGTCGAACAAGGCGGCCAAGATCGATCCCAATGTGCCGGATTTCCGCAAGATCAAGTTCATCGACTACGACTACGCCAAGTACGGCTCCAGCGCCGAGCGCCGCCGCCTGATCTCGCGCTGGGAAAAGGAAGTCAACTCGCTGCCGCGCTAGCGGCCGGAGCTCGCATTGCAGCGACGGTCTCCCAATGCGGCGCTGCTGGCGTGGACGGCGCTGGGCGCGCTCGCCTACCTGCTGCTGCCCTGGTACGCGCTGCAGGACGGCAACGGCCTGCTGGCGGCCGGCCGCGTGTTCGCGGGCGAGGAGGCGGGCAACGGCCTGCTGCAGGCGGCGCGCCACGGCAGGCCTTGGCTCTGGCTCGGCCTGCTGGGCCTCGTCGTGACGGCGGTTGCCGCGTTCATGGCGCCGGGTCGCACGCAGGGCCGGGTGTTGCTGGCCGGCGGCCTCCTGGGTGCCCTGGGCCTGGCCGCCAGCGGCTTCCTGATCGGCGCCAAGGGCTGGAGCTTCGCCTGGCTGAACACCGCGTTCGGTGAACTGGGCCGCAACCAGTTCGGCGTCGGCTGGGGCGGTTTCGTCGCCCTCGCCGCGCTGGTGGTGCTGACGGCCTTCGGCCTGGCGCGCAGCGGCCGTTTCAAGGGCGACCTGTTCGTGGCGGCAGCGGTGCTCGGCTGCGGCACGCTGATGGGCGTGTTCATCCTGTTCCCGGTGCTCAAGGCCCTGAGCAGCGCCTTCCTGACCGAAGACGGCGGTCTGTCGCTGGCCGCGATGTGGGAGCGGGTGGCGAGCGACCGCAACTTCGGACTGCAATGCGTGGTGGGCGGCGTGCGCTGCGGCGTCGCCTGGAACACCTTGTTCCTGGGCCTGCTCACGGCCGTCAGCACCACCGTGCTCGGGACCATGATGGCGCTGATGGCCGAACGCACCGGCAAGCGCCACGGCCGCCTGCTGAACGTGCTGGCGATGCTGCCGATCATCACGCCGCCGTTCGTGGTCGGCCTCGGGCTGATCCTGCTGTTCGGCCGCGCCGGCATCGTCAACCAGGGGCTGGAGCAGGTGTTCGGGCTGGCGCCATCGCGCTGGTTCTACGGCTGGTTCGGGGTCTGGATCGCGCAGACCTTCGCCTTCACGCCGATCGCCTTCATGATCATGCGCGGCGTGGTGCAGGCGGTGGCGCCCAGCCTGGAAGAAGCGTCGCAGACCCTGCGCGCCAGCCCGCGCCAGACCTTCATGACGGTGACGCTGCCGCTGCTCAAGCCCGGCCTGGCCAACGCCTTCCTGGTCGGCTTCATCGAGAGCATGGCCGACTTCGGCAACCCGATCGTGGTCGGCGGCCAGTTCTCGGTGCTGTCGACGGAAATCTTCTTCGCCATCGTCGGCGCCCAGTTCGACCAGGGCCGCGCGGCGTCGCTGGCCTGGATCCTGACCCTGTTCGCGCTCGCCGTGTTCGCCGCGCAGCGCGCGCTGCTGGGCCGCCAGAGCTACACCACCGTCAGCGGCAAGGGCGACGGCGGCATTCCGATGGCGTTGCCGCCGGCGGTCCGGCGCGTGGTCTACGGCGTGGCGCTGCCCTGGATCGCGTTCACGCTGGTGGTCTATCTCTTCGCATTCGCCGGCGGCTTCGTGCAGACCTGGGGCCGCGACTACACCCTGACGCTGAATCACTTCCGCACCGCGTTTGCTCTCGAGTGGGGCCAGTTCGGCATGGTCTGGGCCGGCACCGCGTGGAATTCGTTCTTCACCACCATCAAGCTGGCCGCGATCTCGGCGCCGATGACGGCGGCCGTCGGCCTGATGATCGCCTGGCTGCTGGCGCGCACCGAGTTCAAAGGCCAGGGCCTGTTCGAGTTCTCCGCGTTGCTGGCCTTCGCGATCCCGGGCACGGTACTGGGCGTGAGCTACATCCTGGCGTTCAACGTGCCGCCGTTCGAGCTGACCGGCACCGGCCTGATCATCGTGCTGTGCTTCATGTTCCGGAACCTGCCGGTGGGCGTGCGGGCCGGCACCGCGGCCTTCAAGCAGCTCGATCGCTCGCTGGACGAAGCATCGATGATGTTGCGGGCGTCCAGCCTGCAGACGCTGCGCTACGTGGTGCTGCCGCTGCTCAAGCCGGCGCTGGTGGCGGCGCTGGTCTACAGCTTCGTCCGGTCGATCACCACCGTCTCCGCCGTGATCTTCCTGGTCACGGCCGAAAACGAACTGGCGACCACCTACATCATCGGCCGCGTCGGCAACGGCGACTACGGCGTCGCGCTGGCCTACTGCACCGTGCTCATCCTCCTCATGAGCGTCGTCACGGCCATGATCCAGTGGCTGGTCGGCGAACGCCGGCTGGGCCGCCGCAAGCCCTTGGTCCCGCCCACCCTCACCGCAACCCCAGGCATCCCATGAGCACCTCCGGCGCCGGCATCGAATTTCGCAGCGTCAGCAAGCGCTACGGGCAGGACCCGTCCGCGCCGCTGGCCGTCAACGAGATCAGTTTCACCGTTCCTAGCGGGACGCTCGCCACCATCCTCGGACCCTCGGGCTGCGGCAAGACCACCACGCTGCGCATGATCGCCGGGCTGGAGGCGCCGACCTCCGGCCAGATCCTGATCGCGGGCCAGGACGTGACCACGCTGGGCCCGGCCGACCGCAACGTCAGCATGATGTTCCAGAGCTACGCGCTGTTCCCGCACATGAACGTCCTGGACAACGTCGGCTACGGGCTGAAGATGTCCAACGTGGCCAGGGACGTCACGCGCCAGCGGGCCCAGGACGCGCTGCGCAACGTCGGCCTGGTCGGCTACGACCAGCGCCAGCCCGGCGAGCTGTCGGGCGGCCAGCAGCAGCGCGTGGCGCTGGCCCGGGCGCTGGTGCTGGAGCCGGCGGTGCTGCTGTTCGACGAGCCGCTGTCGAACCTCGACGCCCGGCTGCGCCGCGAAATGCGCGAGGAGATCCGGGCGCTGCAGCAGCGGCTGAAACTGACGGTGGCCTACGTCACGCACGACCAGAGCGAGGCGCTGGCCGTGAGCGACCAGATCATCGTGATGGACCATGGGGTGATCGCGCAGCGGGGCACGCCGCAGGAGCTGTACGAGTACCCGAAATCGGAATTCGTCGCCGGCTTCATGGGCGAGGCCATGCTGTTCCCGGCGCGCGCCGACCCCGGCGGGACAGTGATCCTGGGGCCGCTGCGAATCGCGCCGCGGCCGGGCGTCACGCAAGGGCCGGTCAAGGTCGCCGTGCGGCCGGAGGCGTGGCACATCGGCCCGCCTGGCACCGGCCTGGCGGCGCGGCTGGCCAAGGCTGCCTATCTGGGCAGCAACTACGAATACAGCTTCGAGACCGAGCTCGGCCCGATCTTCGTGGTCTCCCCCGACCTGGGCAACGTGCTCGCCGTCGGCGCCGACGTCGGGCTGCGGCTGGCCGACCACGGCGTGTCCGTGGTGCAGGTTTCATAATGGCGGGATGAACCAACTCGATGCGCTCAAGCAGTTCACCACCGTGGTCGCCGACACCGGCGACTTCCGCCAGCTGGCCCAGTTCCAGCCGCAGGATGCGACCACCAATCCGTCGCTGATCCTCAAGGCGGTGCAGAAGGCCGACTACGCGCCGCTGCTGAAGGAGACGCTGTCCCGCTTCGGCAACCGGCCGCTCGACGAAACCATGGACCGGCTGCTGGTGGCGTTCGGCAAGGAGATCCTGTCGATCATTCCGGGCCGGGTCTCGACCGAGGTCGACGCCCGCCTGAGTTTCGACGCCGACGCCAGCTACAGCCGCGCCGAGCGGATCATCGAGCTGTACCAGGCCGAAGGCATCTCCGTCGACCGGGTCCTGATCAAGGTCGCGGCCACCTGGGAAGGGATCCAGGCGGCGGCGCGGCTCGAGCGGCGCGGCATCCATACCAACCTGACGCTGCTGTTCTCGTTCTGCCAGGCCGTGGCCTGCGGCCAGGCCAAGGTGCAGCTGATCTCGCCCTTCGTCGGGCGCATCTACGACTGGTACAAGAAGAGCGCCGGCAGCGGCTGGGACGAGGCCGCGCAGGCCGGCGCCAACGACCCCGGCGTGCGTTCGGTGCGGCAGATCTACAACCACTACAAGCACTTCGGCATCGCCACCGAGGTCATGGGCGCGAGCTTCCGCAACACCGGCCAGGTGCTGGCGCTGGCCGGCTGCGACCTGCTGACCATCAGCCCCGAGCTGCTGGCCCAGCTCGCCGCGGCCGAAGCGCCGGTGGCGCGGGCACTCGATCCGGCGCAGGCGAAGGACTTGAAGCTCGAACCGGTCAACTACGACGAAGCGGCTTTCCGCTATGCGCTGAACGAGGATGCGATGGCCACCGAAAAACTGGCCGAGGGCATCCGCGCCTTCGCCGCCGACGCGGTCAAGCTCGAACACCTGATGAAGGCCGCCTGAGATGCAGGAGCGGCTGCGCTGCGACCGGGCGCCGGCCTGGCAGGCGCTGCGCCAGCGCGCCGCCAGCCCCATCGACCTGAACGCGGCGTTCGCGGCCGACGCCAACCGCTTCGCCACCTTCAGCCAGCAGGCGCCGCGGGTGTTTGCCGACCTGTCGAAGCATCGCATCGACGCCGCCGTGCATTCGCTGCTGTTCCGGCTGGCGCGTGAATGCGGGGTTGAGCAGCACCGCGATGCGATGTTCGCCGGCGAGGCGATCAACAGCACGGAAAAGCGCGCGGTGAAGCACTGGTTGCTGCGCAGCCCCAAGGGCGCGTCGACCGATCCGGATTCGGAGCTGGTGCACGCCACGCTGGACGCGATGCTCGATTTCGCGGAGCGCATCCGCTCCGACCCGGCGATCACCGACGTCGTCAACATCGGCATCGGCGGCTCCGACCTCGGCCCGCAGATGGCGGTGACGGCACTGCAGGACTTCGTGCTGCCGGGCAAGCGCTTTCATTTCGTGTCGAACGTTGACGGCCACGAGCTGGCGGCGGTGCTGCGCCAGGTGCGGCCGCACAGCACGCTGTTCCTGGTCGCGTCCAAGACCTTCACGACGATCGAGACGATGACCAACGCGCGGTCGGCCCGCGCCTGGTTCGAGGCGCAGGGCGGCCAGGATGTGGCGCGGCATTTCGCGGCGCTGACGACCAACGTGGCCGAAGCGAAGAGCTTCGGCATCGACACGACGTTCGGCTTCTGGGACTGGGTCGGCGGCCGCTACTCGATGTGGTCGGCGATCGGCCTGCCGGTTGCCATCGCGATCGGCGTGGACGGTTTCCGCCAGTTGTTGGCCGGCGCCAACGAGATGGACCGCCACTTCGCCAGCGCGCCGCTGGAGCAGAACTTGCCGGTGCGCCTCGGCCTGATCGATGTGTGGAACCGGAATTTCCTCGGCTTCGCCAGCCGCAGCATCGCGCCGTACCACAGCGCCCTGCGGCGGCTGCCGGCCTACCTGCAGCAGCTGGAAATGGAAAGCAACGGCAAGCGCGTCGACCTGCAGGGCCAGCCGCTGGCGGCGGCCAGTTCGCCGGTGTTGTGGGGCGAGCCGGGCACCAACGGACAGCACGCCTATTTCCAGATGCTGCACCAGGGCACGGACGTGGTGCCGGTGGAGTTCATCGCGGTCAAGCGGGCCTCGCATCGCCTGGAGCAGCACCACGGCTTGCTGCTGGCCAATGCGCTGGCGCAGGCGCAAGCGCTGATGCAGGGCCGCGCCGACGCCGGTGGCCACCGCGATTTTCCCGGCAACCGGCCCAGCAGCTTCCTGCTGCTGGACGAATTGACGCCGGCCAGCCTGGGCGCGCTGGTGGCCCTGAACGAGCACCGGGTGTTTGTCAGCGGCTCGGTCTGGGGCATCAACAGCTTCGACCAGTGGGGCGTGGAGCTGGGCAAGGTGCTGGCGACCGACATCGCCCGGCGGCTGGCGAGCGGCGATGGGGCCGGACTGGATGCCTCGACCGCAGGCCTGTTGCGGCTGATGCACGCTTCCAGCTGAGCTGAGCGCAGGCCTATCGCCCTGCTGAGCTTGTGCATATCATGGCGGCGGGTAATCCGCCCGACATGAGGAGTCAGAGGAATGGAAGAAATTCAAAAAGCCGTCAAGACCTGCCTGAGCAAATATGCGGACTTCAACGGCCGGGCCGCTCGGCCGGAATTCTGGTGGTTCATGCTGTTCTGGGTTGTCGTGCTCGCCGTCACTGGGCTGGTCAGCAAGTACCTCTATGGCATCGCCGGGCTCGCGCTGCTGCTTCCCGGACTCGCGGCCGGCTCGCGGCGGCTGCACGACACGGGAAAGAGCGGCTGGTTCCAGCTGATCGGCCTCATCCCGTTCATCGGCACGCTGATCCTGATCTACCTCATGGCCCAACCGGGCGAGCCGGCCGCCAACCAGTACGGCAACCCGCCCGACACGGCGCCACTGGCCCCCCTGGGGGCACCGGGCCAGCAGTAAGCGCGTCGCGCAGGCAAAGAAAAAGGCCGCTCGAAAGAGCGGCCTTTTTTCATGGGTGACCCACTGCACGCGAGTGCAGTGAATCGGAGCTTACATGTCCATGCCGCCCATGCCACCCATGCCGCCCATGCCGCCAGGCATGCCGCCGGCGCCGGACTCTTCCTTCGGCGCTTCAGCGACCATGGCTTCGGTCGTGAGCATCAGGGAAGCGACCGATGCGGCGTTCTGCAGTGCAGTGCGCGTCACCTTGGTCGGGTCCAGGATGCCCATTTCGATCATGTCGCCGTAGGTGTCGTTGGCGGCGTTGAAGCCGTAGTTGCCCTTGCCGGCCAGCACGGCGTTCACGACGACGGAGGCTTCGCCACCGGCGTTGTAGACGATCTCGCGCAGCGGCGATTCGATGGCCTTCAGGACCAGCTTGATGCCGGCTTCCTGGTCGGCGTTGTCGCCCTTGATGACGCCAGCAGCCTGCTTGGCGCGCAGCAGCGCGACGCCGCCGCCGGCAACGATGCCTTCTTCCACTGCAGCGCGGGTGGCGTGCAGTGCGTCTTCGACGCGGGCCTTCTTTTCCTTCATCTCGACTTCGGTGGCAGCGCCGACCTTGATCACGGCAACACCGCCGGCCAGCTTGGCCACGCGCTCTTGCAGCTTTTCACGGTCGTAGTCGCTGGTGGCTTCCTCGATCTGGACGCGCACTTGCTTGACGCGCGCTTCGATGTCGCCGGCAGCGCCGCCGCCGTCGATGATCGTGGTGTTTTCCTTGCCCACTTCGATGCGCTTGGCCTGGCCCAGGTCGGCCAGCGTGACCTTCTCCAGCGTCAGGCCCACTTCTTCAGCGATGACCTTGCCGCCGGTCAGGATGGCGATGTCTTCCAGCATGGCCTTGCGGCGGTCGCCGAAGCCCGGTGCCTTGACGGCGACAACCTTCAGGATGCCGCGGATCGTGTTGACCACCAGGGTGGCCAACGCTTCGCCTTCGACTTCTTCGGCGATCACCAGCAGCGGGCGGCCCGACTTGGCGACTTGCTCCAGCACGGGCAGCAGGTCGCGGATGTTGCTGATCTTCTTGTCGTACAGCAGCACGAACGGGTTATCGAGCAACGCCGACTGCTTTTCCGGGTTGTTGATGAAGTAGGGCGACAGGTAGCCGCGGTCGAACTGCATGCCTTCGACGACGTCGAGTTCGCTGTCGAGCGACTTGCCGTCTTCCACGGTGATCACGCCTTCCTTGCCGACCTTGTCCATCGCGTCAGCGATGATCTTGCCGATGGCTTCGTCGCTGTTGGCCGAGATGGAGCCGACTTGCGCGATTTCCTTGGAGGTCGTGGTGGCCTTGGAGGCCTTCTTCAGCTGCTCGACCAGGGCCGTGACGGCCTTGTCGATGCCGCGCTTCAGGTCCATCGGGTTCATGCCGGCAGCCACGTACTTCATGCCTTCGCGGACGATGGCTTGGGCCAGCACCGTGGCGGTGGTGGTGCCGTCACCGGCGATGTCGGACGTCTTGGAAGCGACTTCCTTGACCATCTGCGCGCCCATGTTCTGCAGCTTGTCCTTGAGCTCGATTTCCTTGGCCACGGACACGCCGTCCTTGGTCACGGTCGGGGCGCCGAAAGAGCGCTCGAGCACGACGTTGCGGCCCTTCGGGCCCAGGGTCACTTTGACTGCGTTGGCCAGGATGTTCACACCCTCGACCATGCGTGCGCGGGCTTCCCCGCCGAAGATCACGTCTTTTGATGCCATGTTGCTAACTCCAAAGATTCAATTGAATGGGGTGAAGAGGGGAGAAGTTATTTCTCGACCACTGCGAAGAGGTCTTCTTCCTTCATGACCAGCAGTTCGTCGCCATCGACCTTGACGGTCTGGCCGCTGTACTTGCCGAACAGGACACGGTCGCCGACCTTGACGCCGACGGCGCTGATTTCGCCCTTGTCGTTCTTCTTGCCCGGGCCGACGGCCAGCACTTCACCCTGGTCGGGCTTTTCGGCGGCGTTGTCGGGGATCACGATGCCCGATGCGGTCTTGGTTTCGCTGTCGATACGCTTGACGATCACGCGATCGTGCAGAGGACGAAGTTTCATTGCATCTCCTAGAACAGAAACTGGATGGAAGTTGAGTCGCCGAGGAAGTTGGCGCTCAATCACACGGGAGGAAAGCTTGTTAGCACTCAACTCCAGCGAGTGCTAATGATAAGCACTTTTGCGGCGACTTCAACTCCTGATCTCGTGAAAATGTACGTATCACTGCCGCGCGCACTGGTGAGTTCATGGTTAGAATCGCCAGTCGTACATGTAACAGAATGAGACAGGAGCCGCCCAATGCTTGAAAACCTGAACGTCATCGCCTTCGGCAAGAACGACATCGAGAACGTCCTGGGCAAGTTGTCGAACGTCGAGATCGACAAGCTCGCTTTCGGCGCCGTCCAGCTTAACGCGGACGGCAAGATCCTCACCTACAACGCCGCCGAGGCCGGCATCACCGGCCGCAGCGCCGCCAGCGTGATCGGGAAGAACTTCTTCAAGGACGTCGCTCCCTGCACCGACTCGCCGCAGTTCCGGGGCGTGTTCGATGCCGGGGTGGCGGCCGGCAACCTGAACACCATGTTCGAGTACGTGTTCGACTACAACATGGCGCCGACCAAGGTGAAGATCCACATGAAGAAGGCGATCAGCGGCGACACGTTCTGGATCTTCGTCAAGCGCCTGTGATGGCGGACCTGGCGCGCTGGTGGCAGCCGCGGCCGGCGCTGCGGCGCTTCGTCAGCGACCTGGTCGAGGACGAACTGGTCCGCCAGCGCCGCAGCGCGATCGCCAGGCCCCGGCCCTGGACCGACGACCTGGCGTTCCAGCAGGACCTGGGCGTCGACTCGCTGGAGCTGCTGGCGCTGGCGACGGCCCTGGCGGAGGCGCTGCACCTGCACGAGTCCGGGATCGAGGACTACCTGCTGGCCCGGCGCACGCTCGGCGACTGGGTGGACATCGCGCACGCCGGGCTCGACCGGTTCTCCGGCCAGCTGACCTTCCGCACCTCCGGCAGCAGCGGCGTGCCCAAGGCCTGCCCGCACCCGCTCGCCGGCCTGCTGCAGGAGAGCAGCCAGCACGCGCGGCAGTTCGCCGGCCGGCGCCGGATCCTGTCGGCGGTGGCCAGCCACCACATCTACGGCTTCCTGTTCAACCTGCTGTTGCCGCCCGCCCTGGGGCTCGATGCCGACGCGGTGCTCGACATCCGCGGCAGCAGTCCCGCCTGGCTGGCACGGGGGGCGCGCGCGGGTGACCTGGTGATCGGCCATCCCGCTTTTTGGCAGGCGGTCGGACGCACGCTGCCGCGGCTGCCGCCCGACGTGATCGGGGTGACGTCGACGGCGCCCTGTCCCGATGCTGTCAGCGCAGCCGTCGAAGCCGCGGGGCTCGTGCGGCTGGTCCACATCTATGGGTCGTCGGAAACGGCCGGCATCGGCTGGCGCGACTCGCGGCATGAGCCCTATCGGCTGTTCGACCACTGGTCGTTTCCCGCCGGCGGCGCCGACGGCCTGCTGCGTCGCATGCCCGATGGCAGCCAGCAGGCCGTCGCCTGCCAGGACCGGCTCGATCCGGTGGGGCAGGACCGGTTCCGGGTCGGTGGGCGCCATGACGACGCGGTGCAGGTCGGCGGGATCAACGTGTTCCCCGCGCGTGTCGCTGCAGTGCTGTGCCGCCATCCGCAGGTCGCCCAGGCGGCAGTGCGGTTGATGCGGCCGGACGAAGGCTCGCGGCTGAAGGCCTTTGTGGTGCCACGCACCGAGGTGGCCGATGCGACCGTCTTCCTCGCCGATCTCACCCGCTGGATCGACAGCCAGCTGGCCGTGCCCGAGCGGCCCAAGGCGATCCGCCTGGGCGCTCGCCTGCCGGTCAGCGCGTCCGGCAAGTCAGCCGATTGGCGGATCGACGCCGAAGCGGCGACCGCTCAGCGGCACTGGTAGTCGGTCTGGGCCTGGCTGTGGCGGAACGGGTCGGTCAGGTCGTCGGTGTAGGTTCCGGCCAGCAGGCGCTGCCGGGGCAGCAGGTGGGCCCGGAAGAACCGGCTGAACGCGGCCAGCCGGGCGCCGCGCTCGGTCAGCTTGACGCAGCCGTTCTCGATCACGATGGTGCCGGAGACCTGCTGCTCGGTCAGCCGGACGTCGACCAGCCGATGTTCCTTGACGTACTCGCGGGTGAAGACTTCCTCGAACCTGGCTTGCTGGATGCCCCCGCCGCGCTGCTGCAGTTTTTCCAGGATGTAGAACGACAGCGAGCGGTCGATGACCGTGGGCAGGCCGAGCGCCACCAGGCTGCCGGCGAGCAGCCAGATCACGCCCAGCTGCGCCTTCTCGTAGCGGCTGAACAGGCGGAATTCGCGGCGCGCGTACAGCACCGCCGTCATGAGTGCGGCGGCGAGCACGGCGTCGAGGATGGCGCTGTACAGCACCACGTCGACCTTGAAGAAGCGGATGTGCAGGTAATAGACCACGCCGAAGACGACGGCGTACAGCAGCGAAGCCGCCAGGCTGGCCAGGAATTTCATGATTGCGCCTTCACGGCCGGGCGATTGAAGACCAGCCGCTTGTTGCCCCAGTAGCTCAGGGCCACTTGGAGGCCCGTGGCCAGCAGGAAGCCCCAGCGATAGTCCAGGGCGAAATAGTCGGTCCACAGCGCCAGCACCAATGCGTGCAGGCAGGCGATCGCCGCATAGAGGGCGCCGAACCGGGCCGCCTGCCGGCCGATCGGCTCGTCGGGCCGGCGGAACACGAACCAGCGGCTGCCGAAGAACGACGCCGTGATGCCGAAAGCCGCCGCGATCAGGTTGGCCAGGCCCGCGGACGGCAGCTTGAACAGCTCCAGGCCCAGAGTGAGCACGCCGTAGTGCACGGCGGTCGCCGCCAGCCCGTTGACGATGTAACGGGCGACCTGGCCGAACTCGTCCCTAGACGCCACGGCCGTCATCGCCGGTCTGCGCCAGGTTCCCGATCAGGGCCAGGTAGTTCGGCGTGTTGACGCCGCCGCCGCGCACCACCCCGCTGAGCATCAGCATGGTCAGGGTGAGGGTGCCGGTCTGCAGGAACACCAGCAGCAGGATGCCCAGGGCCACCGAGAACCAGCCCGGCGTTGCCATGCCGACGACCTTGAGGACGACCGCGAGGAAGCCGCCGAGCAGCGACAGGGCGGCGATGCCGGCGCAGGCGATGCCCACCCGCACCAGCACGTCCTCAGCGAACACCATCAGGCCGCGAAAGCCATGCAGCGCGAGCCCGACGAAATTGAGCTTGCTGCGTCCGGCGTACCGGGGGCCGCGGTCTAGCGGGCAGCCGGCGATGCGCAGGCGCGAGCCCAGCACGCAGCCCGCCAGGTGGATCCACATCTCGTGCATCGCGCACAGCCGGCGCGCGGCGGCCGGCTTCATGGCGATGAAGTTGCCGAAGCTGATCCGGCGGCCGGTGAGCAGGTGGAACACGCGCTTGTAGATCTGGTAGAACAGCCGGAAGCGCAGCGTCTCGACCCGGCTGCGGCGCTGGGCCACCACGACATCGACGTCGCCGGCCTGTAGCGGCGCGATCAACTGGGCGATGCTGGCCGGCACGTCCTCGCCGTCGGAATCCATGGTGACGATGCACTGGGCGCTGTCGCCGAAGCGCTCCGTGGCATAGCTCAGGCCGACCGCGATCGCGCGCTGGTGGCCCTCGTTGCGCTTGAGCGTGATGACGGTACCGGTGACGCCGGCGTCCTGCAGCCAGGCGATCGACACCGGCTGGTGCACCGAGCCGTCGTCCACCGCCACCACGTGCAGCCGGCCCGCATACAGGCTGCCCAGCTCGCGGAACAGCTGCTGGCTGGCCTGGGCGTCTTCGTAGACCGGGGTGACCACCACCAGCAGTCCGGGCTGGCTGCCCGTCATGCCGCGATCCGCTGGCGGAAGTAGGCGATCGTATGCGTCAGGCCGGCTTCCAGCTGCACCGACGGCTCCCAGCCCAGGGCCTGCTTTGCCAGCGCGATCTCGGGCTTGCGCTGGCGCGGGTCATCCGCCGGCAGGGGCTCGAAGATCAGCTCGCTGCGCGAACCGGTCAGCTTGAGCACCTGCTGCGCCAGTTCGAGCATCGTGAACTCGTTCGGGTTGCCGACGTTGACCGGGCCGGTGAACTCCGGCGGGCTGGCCATGAGCCGCACCATGCCCTCGATCAGGTCGTCGACGTAGCAGAAGCTGCGGGTTTGCGAACCGTCGCCATAGATGGTGATGGGCCGGCCTTCCAGCGCCTGGACGATGAAGTTGCTGACCACCCGCCCGTCATGCGGATGCATGTTGGGGCCGTAGGTGTTGAAGATGCGCATCACCTTGATCTGCAGCTGGTGCTGGCGCCAGTAGTCGAAGAACAGCGTCTCGGCGCAGCGCTTGCCTTCGTCGTAGCAGCTGCGGATCCCGATCGGGTTGACCCGGCCCCAATAGCCTTCGGGCTGCGGATGCACCTCGGGGTCGCCATAGACTTCGGAGGTCGAGGCCTGCAGGATCCGCGCCTTGACCCGCTTGGCCAGGCCCAGCATGTTGATCGCGCCGTGCACGCTGGTCTTGGTGGTCTGCACCGGATCGTGCTGGTAGTGCACCGGCGAGGCCGGGCAGGCGAGGTTGTAGATCTCGTCGACTTCCACGTACAGCGGGAAGGTGACGTCGTGGCGCATCAGCTCGAAGTTCGGACGCGCCAGCAGGTGCTGGATGTTGGCCTTCGATCCGGTGAAAAAGTTGTCCACGCACAGCACGTCGTGCCCCGCGTTGACCAGCCGGTCGCACAGGTGCGAACCGAGAAAACCGGCGCCGCCGGTCACGAGAATCTTTTTCATGTCTGCAAACCTGTCTGTTCAACGCCGCCGATGGCCGCCGGGCCGCGCGACTCCATCGCTTCCAACACCAGAAATGTACTGCCCAGGAAGCCGAACGCCGCCAGCAGCATGGTCCGCTCCGCGCTGGTCGCCAGGTGCCATTCCACGCCGTGCGGCGTCGCCAGGTAGACGACGAACATGCCGGCAGAGTACAGCAAGGCCACGGCGGCGGGAAACCAGGCGGCCGCGGGAAGCCGCGTCCCCAGGCCGCGGGCCAGCAGTGCGCTGAACAGGAACAGCGCCGCCGCCTTGCCCGCGTCGCTGCCCAGGACCAGCGCCTTGGCGACAGCCGCCGCGTGGCCTTCGCCCACCCGCAGCCACACCCGCTGCAGCGAACCCACGCCCAGCTGCAGGTCGTTGGCCAGCTGCCACTGGGCCTTGGTCAGGGCCCAGCCGGCAAAGCCGATCCAGGGCAGAACCAGCGCCAGCCACACCCCAGGCGGCCAGCTGCGCCACTGGAGGGCACTGCGGCGGCTGCGGGCCAGCACGATCCAGGCGATCAGGCTGGCCACGATGCACATCGCCAGCAGCGCGCCTTCGTTCTTCAGGTTGGCGGCGACGCCCATGAAGGCGCCGCCGAGTGCCAGGTCCAGCGGCGCCGATGCGGCCAGCCAGCGGGCGAAATAGAGCATCGAGATCACGGCGTACAGGCACAGGTAGGTGTCCACGTAGCCGTTCCAGAGAAATTCCTTCGTCGACAGCAGCAGCACGCCCAGCAGGAACAGCAGGCTCAGGCCGATCCGGCGCGGCAGCCCTAGCAGCGCCAGGATGGCCGGCGCCAGCAGCAGCAGCAGGGCGGACTTGGGAACGTATTCGTTCCAGAAGCCCCAGGCATGGGCGAACTGGGCCGCCAGCAGCGCCAGCAGCTTGGGATAGTCGGCGTGCGAGAAGCCGTAGGCGGGCAGGGTCCAGTCCTTCGCGCCGCTCAGCCCTTCCCCGAAGAAGATCCGCTTGGCGCTGAAGAACCAGACCGACCGCGCGTCCCAGCCCTGCAGCGGCTCGAACAGGATCGCGCCGGCCACCGGCAGCAGCAGCGCCGCGGCCAGCAGCCAGCGCAGCCAGCCCATGCCCAGCACCTGGACCAGGCCGCTGCGGTGCCGGGCCAGGGCCCATGCGACCGAGGCGGCGGCGATGGCGCAGCCCGCCACCAGCACCCAGCGCAGCTCGGAGATCAGCATGCCGAGCGCGTAGTTCACCAGCAGGCCGCAGGTGCAGGCCAGCGCCAGCAACTGCGCCCGTTCATGCCGCAGCGGCTCGCGGCGCGGCAGGGCGAGCATCGCGACCGCCAGTCCCAGCGCGGCGAAGATCGGCAGCGCCAGGAACACCCACAGGACGTCAGGGGCAGAGTGCAAGCACCACCTCCTGCTGCCTGGCCATCTCGACGCAACGCCGATCCAGGGTTTCGCTCGCCAGCAGCAGCAGGAACGGGGCCTCCTGCTTCACGCGGATCGGGTAGGCGCTCTCGGCGATCCGCTGGACCAGCGAACTGTCGGTGTCGGCCGCGATTGCATCCGAATAGCGGAACGCGTCGACGTTGTTGTCGCGCAGCAGCGCCAGCATGGTCCGGACCTTGGGCACCAGCACCGCTTCGCCGGCGCGTTCGGTTCGCCACTCGACCCGCAGGGCATCCCGGCGGGGCCAGAAGTCCTCGTACATCGACCACAGCTTGTCGGGCGTCTGCCGGACGCCCGAAAACGCGACGACAGTCACCCCGATGACCAGCAGCACGCCGGCTTGTCGCAGCCAATACAACACGCTGATCTCCCTTTGCATGACTCCCCGCGAGCCACCCGGGATTGTAGGCAATCGGCTGCGTTGCAGCTATCAATTCAGGAGCTGGCGTGGCGAGGAGACAGCACCGATATCATCGACGGGGATGGAAAGCAGCGATGGGAGTTGAGACCAGGGGATCGGCGCCGCAGCGCGCGCTGCGGCGCGCAGCCGCGTTGCGTCGGCGGGTCGAGCGGCTCCATCCGTCCGTCCGCGGCCTGCTGTGGGCGGTCGCTTCGGGCCTGCTGTTCGTCCTGCTCAACACCTTGATGCGCGGGCTGGCGCTGGCCCTGTCGCCGTTCCAGACCCAGTTCCTGCGCTATGCCTTCGGGCTGGTGGTGATGCTGCCGTTCATCCTGCGCAGCGGCATCGGCGCCTACCGGCCGCACACGCTGCGGGGCCAGTTCCTGCGCGGCGGAGTCCACACGCTGGGCCTGTGCCTGTGGTTCGTCGCGGTGCCGCACATCACGCTGGCCGACACCACCGCCCTGGGCTTCACCACCCCGATCTTCATCATGATCGGCGCCATCCTGGTGCTGGGCGAGCGGCTGCGGTGGGAGCGCTGGGTGGCGGCCGCGATCGGTTTCGCCGGCGTGCTGATGGTGGTGGCGCCCAAGCTGGCCGGCGGCGGCGGCGTCTACCTGCTGGTCATGCTGGCTTCGTCGCCGGTCTTCGCCGCCTCCTTCCTGATGACCAAGCAGCTGACCCGGTTCGACCGGACGGAAGTGATCGTGGCCTGGCAGGCGATCACCGTCACCGTGTTCAGCCTGCCGCTGGCCCTGCTGCAGTGGCAGGCCCCGTCGTTGCTGCAGTGGGGCGCGTTCTTCCTGTGCGGCGTCCTGGGCAGCGCGGGCCACTACTGCCTGACCCGCTCCTTCACCATCGCCGACATCTCGGCCACCCAGTCGGTCAAGTTCCTGGAGCTGGTGTGGGCCGCGGCGCTGGGATGGCTGGTGTTCTCCGACCAGCCGAGCCGCTCCACGCTGATCGGCGGCGTCGTGATCGCCGGCTCGACGCTGTGGATCGCGCGCCGCGAAAGCCGGCGCGCGGCCGCCCCCTGATCAGTTCGTCTGCTCGCGCAAGCGGAAGCGCGGGCCGTCCGCGACCGGACTGGGCGCGATCTCCCAGCGCCGGCTGTGGAAGGCATCGAGCGCCGGCCCGTGCGCGATCGAGACGATTGCGCCGTTGACCTTTCGCAAGCGCTCCAGCAGGGTCCGGTACAGGCTTTGTTCGGCCGCCGGGTCCAGCGCGCTGGTGGCCTCGTCCGCCAGCAGCCAGCGCGGATTCTTCAGCAGCACCCTGGCGATGGCCAGCCGCTGGCGCTCGCCGCCGGACAGCTTCAGGCTCCAGGCGTCCTCGTCGTCCAGGCGTCCCGCCAGCTGCGGCAGCAGCGCGTCCCGCAGCGCCTGCTGCAGCGCGTCGTCGGTGTAAGCGTGGGCGGGTTCCGGATAGGCGAGGGCGTCGCGCAGCCGGCCCTCGGGGAAATACGGGTTCTGCGGCAGGCACATCGTGTCCGCGGGCAACTGCACGCGACCCTTGCCGAACGGCCAGATGCCGCCGATGGCGCGCAACAGCGTCGACTTGCCGCTGCCCGAAGGGCCATGGAGCAGGACCGAGTCGCCGGCGTTCACGCGCAGCGCGAGGCCGGTCAGCAAGCGGGTGCCGTCCGGCAGCGCCAGGTCGAGGCCTTCGGTGGACAGCGAGCCGGCGCCGGGCGACACCTCGGGTCCCTGGGCGGCCGACTGCGCGTTCAGGCTCTCCTCGAAACTGGTCAGGCGGTCGGTGGTGGCGCGCCAGGCGGCCAGCGAGCTGTAGTTGTCGACGAACCACGACAGCGACTCCTGCACGCTCGAGAACGCCGAGGAGATCTGCATCAGCTGGCCGAGCTGGATGGCGCCGCTGAAGTAACGCGGCGCCGCCACCAGCAGCGGAAACACGATTGCCGCCTGGCCGAAGAAACTGGTGAACCAGATCAGGTTCTTCTGCGCCTTGATCAATTGCAGGTAGTTGGACAGCACGCGGGAAAAGCGCTGGTCCAGGTGCCGACGCTCGACCGGCTCGCCCTGGTCCAGCGCGATTGCCTCGCTGTACTCCCGCACCCGCACCATGTGGTGGCGGAAGTCCGCTTCGTAGCGCTGCTGCTGGAAGTTCAGGGGAATCTGGCGGCGGCCGATGAAGTGCGTGACCAGGCTGCCGGCGATGCAATAGCCGACGGCGGCCCAGACCATGAAGCCGTGGATCTCATAGGTCGAGCCGCCGGCCGAGAAGCTGAAGCCGCCGCTCAGGCCCCACAGGATGCCGACGAAGCTGACCAGCGTGACCAGGGCGTTGAGCAGCCCCATCGACAGCGACACCGTGTAGCCGGTGAACAGGTTCAGGTCTTCCTGGATCCGCTGGTCGGGGTTGTCCGGCGTGCCGCCGGCGGCGCTGTAGCGGGCCAGTTCCAGCCGGTAAAAGGCTTTCGCCGCCAGCCAGCGGTGCAGGTAGTGGTCCGTCATCCAGGCCCGCCAGCGCAATTCCAGCAGCTGGGTCAGGTAGAACTTGTAGACCGCGATCACGATGAAGCCGAAGGCCAGGTAGGTGAAGCGCCCCAGCTGCTGCCAGAACACGGCCTGGTCGCGGTTCTGCAAGGCGTCGTAGAACAGCCGGTTCCACTCGTTGATCTGCACCGACATGTAGACCGTGCCCAGGTTCAGCAGCACGATCGCCAGCAGCAGGCCGCGCGCCTTCCAGCGTTCCTCCGAGCGGAAATAGGGGGCGGTCAGCGCCCACACCTTGCGCGACGTGCCGCGGACCATGCTGAGTTTGGCAAGCAGTTGCATGCGATGAGCCCCTTCGACGGAAGGGGGCCATCCTAGCCTGCCGGCCACCGCGGCGGGTCAGCCGCGCGGGTTGGAGACGCCGCTGTTGACGTGGCCCGACGGCACGTGGCGCGCGGCGTGGTCGACATGGCCGGTCTGGTCGTCGAAGAAGAAGTCGGGTTCGAATTCACGCAGGAATTCGCCCTTGGGCAGGCCGCCCAGGAACATCGCCTCGTCGACGTGGATGTTCCAGTTCATCAGCGTGCGGATCGCCCGCTCGTGGGCCGGCGCGCTGCGCGCCGTCACCAGTGCGGTGCGGATCTTCATCGCCGGCGTGCCGGCCTGCTGCAGGCGGTGCAGCGCGGAGAGCAGCGGCTTGAACGGGCCTTCCGGCAGCGGTTGCGCGGCCTTGCTCGACTCGTGGTGCTGGAACGCGTCGAGGCCGTGGGTCTGGAACACCCGCTCCGCCTCGTCCGAGAACAGCACGGCGTCGCCGTCGAAGGCGATGCGCACTTCGTCCGGATAGTTGCTGCCGGCCAGCACCGATTCGGTCAGCACCCGCGCGGCGGGGAAGCCGGCGGCCAGCGCCTCGCGCACGTCGTCGGCGTTGGCGGACAGGAACAGGTGGGCCCGCAGCGGCCGCAGGTAGCGAAACGGCGAGCGGCCCTGGGTGAAGACGCCGCGCTCGAGCTTGATCTGGTTGGCCTCGCCCGAGCGGAAAATGCGCATGCCCGACACCGGGTCGTTGCGCGACAGGATCACCACTTCCACCCGCTGCGCCGTGCCGTCGTTGAACGCCAGCAGCTTCTTGATCAGCGAGAAGGCGATGCCGGGCGGCGCCGGCTGGTCCAGCCGCGCCAGCTGCAGCTTCATGTAGGCCTGCGGGTCGCCGCTCTCGAAGATGCGGTTCTCCTCCTCGAGGTTGAACAGCGCCCGCGACGAGATCGCGACCACCAGCTTGTTGTCCAGGGAGGTGGCCATCGGTCTATTTCACCCACTGGTTCAACTGGATGATCGGCAGCAGCACGGCCAGCACGATCAGCATCACCACCAGGCCCATGGTCACGATCAGCAGCGGCTCCAGGATGGTCGCCAGCTGCATGGCGCGGCGCTGCACCTCGGTGCTCAGCTGGGTGGCGGCGCGCTGCAGCATCACGGGCAACTGGCCGGTCTGTTCGCCGAGCCGGGCGAACATGCTGAGCAGCCCGGGAAAGCGTTTCTTCTGCGCGATGGCCGCGGCCAGCGGCGCGCCTTCGCGCACCAGGATCGTGGCGTCGAGCGCGTCGGCCCGCATGGCGCGGTTGCTCAGGGTTTCCGACGCCGCCTGCAAGGCCTTGAGGATCGGCACGCCGGCGCCCGCCAGCATCGCCAGCGTGTTGGCAAAGCGCGAGGCGTTGTAGCCGCGCGCCAGCCGCCCCAGCACCGGCAGCCGCAGCCAGCCGGCGTCGAAGCGTTCGCGGAAGGCCTCGTTCTTCAGCGCGGTGCGCAGCCCGAAGGCGCCCAGCCCGAGGGCGATGGCCGCCAGCCAGCCGTACTCGCGCACCATCGCGCTGACCCAGAGCATGGCCACGGTCAGGAACGGCAGGGCCCGCTTGCTGCCGGCGAACACGTTGGCCACCTGCGGCACCACGTAGGCCACCAGGAACAGCACGATCGCGATCGCCACCAGCGTCACGATCGCCGGATAGAGCGCGGCGCCGACCAGCCGCGCCTTGAGCGTCTGGCGCTCCTCGAGGTCGTCGGCCAGCCGTTCCAGCACCAGGCCCAGGTGGCCGCTCTGCTCGCCGGCATTGACCACCGCCATGTAGATGTCCGAGAACTCGCGCGGATGCTGCGACAAGGCCTTGGCGAAGGAGGCGCCGGCATTGACCTCGGCCCGCAGCGACGCCACCAGGTTGCGCTCTTCCTCGCGCTCGGCTTCCTCGGTCAGCGCGGTGAGCGCCCGTTCCAGCGGCAGCCCGGAGGTGACCAGGCCGGCGATCTGGCGGGTCCAGATCGCCAGGCCGGTGGCATTGAAGACGGGCCGGCTGAACAGGCGCGTGCCCAGGCCGAAGCTGCGCTCGTTGGCGGCGGCGCCGCCGCCCGAGACCACCGGCAGCACCTGCAGCGGCACCAGCGACTGGGCCCGCAGCTGGCTGCGCGCCGCCTTGGCGGTGTCGGCCTCCAGCACGCCCTTGAGGGTGTCGCCCTGGGCGTCGAGTGCTTCGAAGGAATACGCAGGCATCCGGCCATTATCCGGATTCGTGGGGGGTCAGGACTGGCGCAGGCGGAACCGCTGCAGCTTGCCGGTTTCGGTGCGCGGCAGGCTGGCGACGAATTCGATCTCGCGTGGATACTTGAACGGCGCGATGCTGGCCTTGACGTGGTCCTGCAGCGTCTTGACCATCGCGGCGTCGGCGGCGTGGCCGGGCTTGAGCACGCAGAAGGCCTTGACGATCATCCCGCGCATGGCGTCGGGCTTGCCGATGACGCCGCATTCCGCCACCGCCGGATGGCGCAGCAGCGCGTCTTCCACCTCGGGGCCGCCGACGTTGTAGCCCGAGGTGACGATCATGTCGTCGGCGCGGGCGTTGAAAAAGAAGTAGCCGTCCTCGTCCTGGGTGAAGGCGTCGCCAGGGTAGTTCCAGCCGTCGCGCACGTAATTGGCCTGGCGCGCATCGTCCAGGTACTTGCAGCCGGTGGCGCCGACCACCGCCAGCCGGCCGACGGTGCCGCGCGGCACCTCGTTGCCGTCGTCGTCGACCACCTTTGCCTGGTAGCCCGGCACCACCTTGCCGATGGCGCCGCGCCGCACGTCTCCGGCCGGCGAGGAGATGAAGATGTGGAACATCTCGGTGGCGCCGATGCCGTCGGTCATCTCGATGCCGCTCGCGTCCTTCCACAGCTGGCGCGTCGCGTCTGGCAGGCCCTCGCCGGCGCTGACGCAGATGCGCAGCCGGCCTACGCCCAGCTCGCGCGCGAACGGCGCCATCTGCCGGTAGAAGGTCGGGGCGGTGAAGCAGATGGTCGCGCCGATGTCGCGGATGGTGCGGACCATCGCTTCGGGGGTGTACGGCGTGTCGGGGAAGTAGACCGAGGCGCCGGCCCACATCGGAAAGACCAGCAGGCCGCCCAGGCCGAAGGTGAACGCCAGCGGCGGCGAGCCGACCACGATGTCGTCCGGGGTCGGGCGCAGCACATGGCGCGGCCAGGTCTCGCAGGCGGCCAGCACGTCGCGGTGGGTGTGGACCGCGGCCTTGGGCTTGCCGGTGGTGCCGGAGGTGAAGGCCAGCAGCGCGATGTCGTCGGCGGCCGTGGGGCAGGCCGGCACCGGCTCGGCGCCCGTGGCGCCGGCCGCGGTGTCGCCGGCGGCGTCGAAGGGGACGACGGTGCGCAGCACCGGCCGCTCGAGGCGGGCCTGCTCCAGTTCGTCCAGCAGCTTCGCCTCGCACAGGGCCGCCACCGGTTGCGCCTTGTCGATGATGTCGCCGAGCTCGCGGGCGCGCAGCAGCGGCATCGTCGGCACCGCCACCAGTCCGGCCTTGACCACCGCCAGCCAGGCCAGCGCCAGTCCGATCGAGTTGCCGCCGCGCAGCAACACCCGGTTGCCCGGCACCAGGCCCAGGTCCTGCGTGAGCATCCGCACGATCGCATCCACGCGCTGGCGCGCCTGGACGTAGGTCAGGGTGAGGTGGTTCGAGCGCAGCAGCGGACGGTCGCCGAAGCCTTTGGCGGCTGCCTGGTCGAGCAGCACGTCGACCAGGTTGAGCCGGGATGGGAATTGCAGCTCGGGAAATGGATACTCCACCCGCGGCAGCTGGTGCGCCGCGGGCAGGCGCTCGTGCACGAAGCGGTCCACCTGCGCGCTCACGAGACCGCCTCCGGATGCAGCCGCGCATGTTCCTTGACCTTGCCGAGCAGCTTGTGGAGCGCGGCGATTTCCTTGCCGTTCAGGCCCGAGAACGCATCCACCACCCACTCGGCATGGCTCGCGGCCATTTCCTGGAACAGCTTGCGGCCCTTGGGCGTGAGCAGCACCCGGTAGGCGCGCCGGTCGCCCTCGACGTCGACCCGGTCGACCAGCCCTTCGGCCGCGAGCTGGTCGGTGATGCCGGTGATGTTGCCGCCGGTGACCATCATCCGCCGCGACAGCTCGTTCATCTTCAGCCCATCGGGCGAGCGTTCGAGCTGGGCCATGAGATCGAAGCGCGGCAGCGTGGTGCCGAAGCGGGCGCGCAGCTCGGCGCGCACCTGCTTCTCGATCAGCTGGGTGCAGGTCAACAGTCGCAACCACAGGCGCAGAGCCTCCGGGTGCTCGCTGTGCGCGCGCGCTTCCAGGTCCATCAAGTCATTTCCACTTGTCATCTAAATAGTTTAAGCCTCAACGAATCGCTGTCAACTGGCGGAAGCCATCGGTCCGCCCCTTGCGTTTGCGCAAGAGTCCTACAAAGCCCCGGTTGACGGCGGGTGGCCAGATTCGCAAGAATTTGCGCATGGACGCTCTGGTTCGAAAAATCGAGTCGAGGTTGGCCGGCCTGCCGGTGCCGGTCGCCATCCAGCTGCCGGCGGGCCAGCGGGTCGGTCCGCCGGGCGCGGCGGTGACGCTGTCGTTCAAGGACTGGTCGGGCCTGGCGACCATGGCCGCCGGCGAGATCGGCCGGATCGCCGAGGACTTCGTCGAGAGCCGCGTGCAGCTGGAAGGCCGGATGCGCGACCTGATGGCGGTGGCCGCGCGGCTGGTGCCGGGCAGCCCGGTGGACAGCCATTCGACCTGGTTCAATCACCTGCTGCGGCGGGCGCGCTCGCTGGCCCACCATTCGCCGCAGAAGGACGCCGAGCAGATCCAGTTCCACTACGACGTCTCCGACGATTTCTATGCGCTGTGGCTGGACCCGCGCCGCGTGTACTCGTGCGCCTACTACGCCAGCGCCGACATGTCGCTGGCGCAGGCGCAGGAAGCCAAGCTCGATCACATCTGCCGCAAGCTGATGCTCAGGCCGGGCGAGCGCTTCCTGGACATCGGCGCCGGCTGGGGCGGCCTGCTGATGTGGGCGGCGCAGCACTACGGCGTGGACGCCACCGGCATCACGCTGTCGAAGAACCAGCATGCCCACGTGAACCGGCTGATCGAAGGACAGGGCCTGCAGGGCCGGGTGCGGATGGAACTGCGCGACTACCGCGAGTTGAAGGAGGACCAGGGCTTCGACAAGATCGCGTCGGTCGGCATGTTCGAGCATGTGGGCCAGGCCAACATGGCGGCCTATTTCGGCAAGGTACGGCGCCTGCTCAAGCCGGGCGGGCTGGTCATGAACCACGGCATCACCGCCGGCGGCGTGGACAACGCCCAGGTCGGCGCTGGCATGGGCGACTTCATCGGCAAGTACATCTTCCCCGGCGGCGAGCTGCTGCACCTGAGCCACGTGCTGCGCGAGATGGCGCAGGCGGGGCTCGAGATGGTCGACACGGAAAACCTGCGCCCCCATTACGCGCGCACGCTCTGGGCCTGGTCGGACGGCCTGGAGGAGCGGCTGGACGAAGCGCGCGCGGTGCTGGCGTCCACGCTCGATCCGCAGGGCGCCGACCGGGTGCTGCGCGCCTACCGCCTGTACCTCGCGGGCTGCGCCATGGGCTTCGAGCAGGGCTGGACCTCGCTGCACCAGATCCTGGCCACGCGGCCCGACGGCGACCTGCAATCCGGCGCGCTCAAGGGCGCACAATCGGTCTATCCGTTCAACCGCGACTACATCTACCGCTGATGCTCTACAAATTCAAATCCAAGGCGGCCGGTGACCTGATCATGCTGGAGCCCAACGGCCGCCAGGTGCTGCAGATCATCGGCAAGGATCCCGGTCCCAAGGGGATCATCGAACCGGCCCAGATGGGCGCGGCGGTGCAGGCGCTGGAGTCCGCGATCGCGAAGGACGAGGCCCAGCAGAAGCAGGCCGACGACGAAGCCCAGGCCAGGGGCGAGAAGGCCGTGCGGGCCGAAGGCATCTCGCTGCGCCAGCGCGCCGTCCCGTTCGTCGACATGCTGCGGCGCGCCGAGAAGGAAGGCGAAGACATCGTCTGGGGCGTGTAGGGGTCACTCAAGAATCGCGGGGCGATTTTTGAGTGGCTGCCGTGCGACGAGGACCGGCAAAGCCGGATCCTCATCGCAAAGGGAACCGGCTGCGCGGTGCTGCGCCCGGTTCGTCGAAGGGTCGATGCGTGCTTTGCGCGCCGGTCAGTCGACCTTGGCGCCGGAGTCCTTCACCACCTTCGCCCACTTCTTGTGCTCGCTGTCGATCAGGCGCGCGAATTCGGCCGGCGTGTTGCCGCTGGGGATCGCGCCCTGGGCCAGCAGCTTTTCCTTCATGGCCGGCGTGTTGAGCGACTTGGCCACTTCCTGCTGGATGCGGTTGACGATGTCCGGCGGCGTGCCCGCCGGCGCCAGCAGCCCGAACCATGAACTGGCGTCGAAGCCCTTCAGGCCGGCGGCCTGTTCGATGGTCGGCACGTCCGGCATTGCATCGGAGCGCTTGGCGCTGGTGACTGCCAGCGCCTTGAGCTTGCCCGCCTTGATCTGCGGCATCGACGACGGCAGGTTGTCGAACATCACGTCCATCGTGCCGCCGACCATGTCGAGCAAGGCCGGGCCGGAGCCGCGGTAGGGGAAATGGACCATGTAGGTCCCGCTCATGCTCTTGAACAGTTCGCCGGCCAGGTGGATCGACGTGCCGTTGCCGCTGGAGGCCATGTTGACCTTGCCCGGATTGGCCTTGGCGTACTTGATGAAGTCGGCCACGGTATTGATGCCGAGGCTGCGGGCCTTCTCGGTCTGCATCACCATCACGTTGGGCACGCCGGCCACCAGCGTGATCGGCGCGAAGTCCTTGATCGGGTCGTAGGGCAGCTTGGCGTACAGCGCGCGGTTGATGCCGTGCGTGCCCACGGTTCCCATCAGCAGGGTGTAGCCATCAGGCGCCGACCTGGCGACGATCTCCGCGCCGACGTTGCCGCCCGCGCCGGCGCGGTTGTCGACGATGAACTGCTGGCCGAAGGCTTTCGACAGCTCGGGCGCCATGGCGCGGGCCAGGATGTCGGTGGTGCCGCCGGCCGCAAACGGGACGACGATCCGCACCGGCTTGGTCGGCCAGCTGCCCTGGGCGGCAGCGGGGAGCGCGGCCAGGCCGAAGAGGCTGGCCGCGGCCAGCAGGGCGGCGCGCCGCGTGGAACGGGCAAATCGATTCAATGCAGTCTCCTTGGAATGGTTGGCCGCCGCGCGCGGCCCGTTCGATTGTCAAACAAAAACGCCGCCCGAAGGCGGCGCATCGGGGCCCTGCGGCCTCCTCAGTCGGCGTAGACGCCGGCAGCCTTGATGATGGGGCTGAACTTGGCGATTTCAGCGGCGACGAACTTCTTGTGTTCGGCCGGCTCGACCCGCTTGTCGGTCACCACCACGGCGCCCAGGCCTTCCTGCTTCTTGATGAAGTCGGGATCCTTCAGGGCCACCTTCAGGGCGTCGTTGATCTTCTTCTGCACGTCGGCCGGCGTGCCCTTGGGCGCGTACAGGCCGTGCCAGATCGTGACCTGGAAGTCCTTGAGGCCGGATTCCTGCAGCGTCGGCAGGTCCTTCAGCGCCGCCGTGGTCAGCCGCTTGGGCGTCGTCACGGCAAAGGCCTTGACCTTCTTGGCTTCGATCTGGCTGGTGGTGTTGGTGGTCTGGTCGCACAGCAGGTCGATCTGGCCGCCGATCAGGTCGGTGATGGCCGGCGCGGTCCCCTTGTACGGCACCGGCGTCATGTCGGTCTTGAGCGCGGTCTGGAGCAACAGGCCGCACAGGTGCGATGCGGAGCCGACCCCGGCGTTGCCCAGGTTGATCTTGCCCTTGTTCTGGGCGATCCAGGTGGACAGCTCGCGGTAGTTGGTGGCCGGCAGCGCCGGCTTGCCGATCAGCGTCATGGGCACGTCGTTGACCATGCCGAGGTACTCGAAGTCGCTCTCGACCTTGAACGGGATGTTGCGGACCAGCGTGGGCATGGTGGCCATGCCGATGTGGTGCAGCAGCAGCGTGTAGCCGTCCGGCGCGGCCTTGGCGACCTTGTTGGCGCCGATCGAGCCGCCGGCGCCGGCGGCATTGTCGACGACGATGGTGCCGCCGCCCAGGGGCTTGCGCATGGCCTCGGCCAGGTCGCGGGCGACCCGGTCGGTCGGCCCGCCGGCAGCGAACGGGACCACGATGGTGATGACCTTGTCCTTGATCGGATAGTCGGCTGCGCTGGCGCCGAACGCGAGGCTGGCCAGGACCGCCAGGGGCGCGAGGGCGTGGACGATTTTGTTCATGATGGGGACTCCTTGATTGACGTGAGCATGGTAAGTGCGGCGTCCGCCCTTGCCATCGCGGGAATTACTTAGCACTGGCCTCATTTGTAGCTACGTGCATCCTCGATCACCTTGCCGTCGTTGGGCAGGGTGCCGGGCGGCACCATTTCGACCGTGGCGCGCAGCTTGGTGAGGTCGCGGATGGCCTGGCTGATGAGCTGGTCGAGCCCGTCCGGCCTGGCCGACGCTTCGACCTGCAGGGTCATGACGTCGTTGGCCATCTCGCCGCTGACGACCAGCCGGGCCCGCAGCACCTCCGGGAACCGGCGCACGACATCGGCCACCTGGCCCGGGTGCACGAACATCCCGCGGATCTTGGTGGTCTGGTCGGCGCGGCCCATCCAGCCCTTGATCCGCGTGTTGGTGCGCCCGGTGGGGCAGGGGCCGGGCAGGATGGCCGACAGGTCGCCGGTGCCGAAGCGCACCAGCGGATAGTCCGGGTTCAGGGTGGTGACGACCAGCTCGCCGACCTCGCCGGCCGGGACCGGGTCGCCGGTGCCGGGCCGCACGATCTCGACCAGCACGCCTTCGTCGATCACCAGACCTTCGCGCGCCGCGGTCTCGTAGGCGATCGAACCGAGGTCGGCGGTGGCATAGCACTGGTAGCCGGCGATGCCGCGCTCGGCCAGCCAATCGCGCAGGCTGGGCGGAAACGCCTCCCCGCCCACCATGGCCTTGGTCAGGCCGGGCAGCGGCACGCCCATGTCGGCGGCCTTGTCCACGATGATCTTCAGGAAGCTGGGCGTGCCGACGTAACCGGCCGGCCGCAGTTCGGCGATCGCGTTGACCTGCTGCTCGGTCTGGCCGGTGCCGCCGGCGAACACGGTGCAGCCCAGGGCATGGGCGCCGGTTTCCATCATCGATCCGGCGGGGACGAAGTGGTAGCTGAAGCAGTTGTGGATCAGTTCGCCGCGCCGGAAGCCGGCGGCGAAGAGGGCGCGGGCCATGCGCCAGTAATCGGGGCGGGCGCCCTGCGGCTCGTAGATGGTGCCGGGGCTGGCGAAGATCCGCGGCATCCGCTCGCCGTAGCCGACGGCGCTGAAGCCGCCGAAGGGGTCGGCCGGCCGCCCCTGGGTCTGCAGCTCCAGCAGTTCGTGCTTGCGGGTGACCGGCAGCGCGGCCAGTGCCTGGCGGCTGGTCACCGCGGCGGCGTCGACGCCGTGCAGGATCCGCGCGAAAGCGGGGCTGGACCGCTGCGCGTGCGCCACCTGGCCGGGCAGCTCGGTGAGCTGCTCGGATTCGCGCTGGGCCGGGTCGCGCGTTTCGAGCGCGTCGTAGAACTGCGTCATCGGTTTCCTCATGCCAGCCAGCGCTTGCGCCGCTTGTAACTCTTGATGTCGCGGAAGCTCTTGCGCTCGCCGCCGCCCACCCCCAGGTAGAACTCCTTGACGTCCTCGTTGGTGGCCAGCTCCGCCGCCGGGCCGTCCATCACCACCCGGCCGCTTTCCATGATGTAGCCGTAGGTGGAATAGCGCAGGGCCATGTTGGTGTTCTGTTCGGCCAGCAGGAAGGTCACCTTTTCCTTGGTGTTGAGGTCCTTGACGATCTCGAACACCTCCTCGACGATCTGCGGCGCCAGCCCCATCGACGGCTCGTCCAGCAGCACCATGCTGGGGTTGGCCATCAGGGCCCGGCCGATGGCGCACATCTGCTGCTCGCCGCCCGAGGTGTAGGCCGCCTGCGAGGTCCGCCGGGTCTTCAGGCGCGGGAAATAGGCGTAGACCTTCTCCAGGTTCGCCGCTACCTCCGCCTTGTCGCGGCGGGTGTAGGCGCCGGTCAGCAGGTTCTCCTCGATGGTGAGGTGGGCGAAACAGTGGCGCCCCTCCATCACCTGCACCACGCCGCGCTGGACCAGGTCGGCCGGCGTCAGGTTCTCGATGCGCTCGCCGCGCAACTCGATCGAGCCCTTGGTCACCGCGCCGCGTTCGCCCTGCAGCAGGTTCGACACGGCGCGCAGCGTCGTGGTCTTGCCGGCGCCGTTGCCGCCCATGATGGCGACGATGCTGCCCTCGGGCACCTGCAGCGAGACCCCCTTGAGCACCAGGATCACGTGGTTGTAGATGACCTCGATGCCGTTGACGTTGAGGACGATGTTGGATGTGCTCATATGTTGCTGGCCTATTTGCAAGCTGTGCGCGCACGGCTTGCAGATAGCTTGTCATTGCGGGCCTGACCCGCAATCCATGCGCTCAGGCATGGATCCCGGATCAAGTCCGGGATGACAGCCGTTTTTCAGGATTGGCAATCCGCAGGGGTGCGGGGCGTGAGTTTCTTGTCCGCCGCGTACTTCGCCGCCGTGCTCTTGACCAGCGGCTTGATGATCTGCTCGTCGCCCTGCAGCCAGTCGGACGTGAACCTCCACTGCTTGCCGTCCCAGGTGTGGATGCGGGCCCAGGAAGCGCCCATGTGGTCGACGCACGAGGTGCTGATCGGGCGCATCACGCCGGCAAAGCCCAGCGCGTCGAGCTTGGCCTGGGTCAGGTTCAGGTTCTCCAGGCCCCAGCGGGTCTGCTCGCCGGTCATGACCTTGCCCTTGCCGTAGCGCTCCTGCGCGGCCCGGATACCCTCCAGGCCCAGCATGGCGCTCATCGCGCCGCGCATGTAGAGCACCTGGCCGACTTCGTCCTTCGGTCCGGTGCCCTGGCCCTTGCCATGCACCTCGGCCAGGATGTCCTTGACCACCTTGGAGCCCGGCTCGGCGCCGTGCTGCATGGTCACCGCGTTGTAGCCCTTGGCGCCGTCGGCCACGTCCTTCACGTCCGGCTCGGCGCCGGCCCACCAGACGCCGTACATCTTTTCGCGCGGATAGCCGGTGGCCTGCGCCTCCTTGATGGCGGTGGAGTTCATCACCCCCCAGCCCCACAGCGCGACATAGTCGGGACGCGACTGGCGGATCTGCAGCCAGGTGGCTTTCTGTTCGACGCCCGGCGCGGCGACCGGCAGCAGTTGCAGCTCGAAGCCGTGCATGCGTGCGCGCTCCTGCAGCAGCGGGATCGGCTCCTTGCCGTACGGGCTGTCGTGATAGACCAGCGCGATCTTCTTGCCCTTGAGCTTGTCGAAGCCGCCTTCCTTCTTGGCGATGGCCTGCATGATCGCGTCGCTGGCGACCCAGTAGGTGCCGGCGATCGGGAAGTTCCACTTGAACACCGTGCCGTCGGCGCTTTCGCTGCGGCCGTAGCCGACGGTGACGACCGAGATCTTGTCGGCCGGGGCCTTCTCGGTGATCGCGAAGGTGGCTCCGGTGGACAGCGGCTGCACCAGCACTGCGCCGCCATTCTTGCCCTTCAGGCGCTCGTAGCACTCGACGCTGCGGGCCGTGTCGTAGCCGGTTTCGCACTCCTCGAAGGAGAGCTTCACGCCGTTGATGCCGCCGCGCGCATTCACCAGCTTCATGTAGTCGACGTAGCCGTTGGCCCACGGCGTGCCGTTGGGCGCATAGGGACCGGTGCGGTACGAGAGCACCGGGATGAACTGCTCCTTGGCTTGTGCCTGGGCGCTGGTCGGAAGGACCGACGCACCCGCCGCCACCGTGGCCACTGCGAGAACGAAATTACGTAGCTTCATGCTTGTCTCCTGTAGAAATGGGGAAGCGCTCTGGGGAAAACTAGTGCGGAAACGGCCACAACCGCAGCTTCTGCTTGCCGGTGGACCACAGCTTGGCCAGGCCGTGCGGCTCGACGATCAGGAACCACACGATCAGGCCGCCGAAGATCATCAGCTCGGCGTGCGAGACGCCGGCGGTCGACATGGTGATGCCGACCAGGCCGGCGGCCCAGGGCAGGAACTGGTTCAGGAAGATCGGCAGCACCACGATGAAGGCGGCGCCGAAGAAGCTGCCCATGATCGACCCCATGCCGCCGATGATCACCATGAACAGCAGCCGGAACGACATGTCGACCGAGAAGGCGGCCGGCTCCCAGGCCCCGAGGTAGATGAAGGCCCACAGCCCGCCGGCGACGCCGATGATGAACGAGCTCACGGCGAAGGCGCTGAGCTTGGCGTACATCGGGCGGATGCCGATGACGGCTGCGGCCACGTCCATGTCGCGGATGGCCATCCACTCGCGCCCGATCGCGCTGCGCACCAGGTTTTTTGCCAGCAGGGCCACCACCATCAGGACCAGCAGGCAGAACAGGTACTTGCTGACGGCGCTGTCGATCGGCAGGCCGAACACCTGCAGGTTCGACACCGAGACCGAGCCCGAGGGCGTGTCCAGGGTGAACCACTTGATGCGCAGGAACATCCAGTCCGAGAAGAACTGCGCCGCCAATGTCGTCACCGCCAGGTACAGGCCCTTCACCCGCAGGCTGGGCAGGCCGAACAGGATGCCGAACGCCGTCGCGCACAGGCCACCGAGGATCAGGGCGGGGATCAGCGGCAGGCCCGGGATGCGGACGAAGAAGTTGTACGCGCCATACGCGCCGACTGCCATGAAGGCGCCCGAGCCCAGCGAGATCTGGCCGCAGTAGCCGACCAGGATGTTCACGCCCAGGGCCGCGAGCGCCATGATCAGGAACGGAATCAGGATGGCGCGGAACAGGTAGTCGCTGGCCAGGCCCGGGACCACCACCAGGGCGATCACCAGCAGCAGCGCCATCGCGATCCGGTCCTGCGAGATCGGGAAAATCTGCTGGTCGGCGCGGTAGCTGGTCTTGAACTGGCCGTTTTCTCTGTAGAACATGGGGCTTTCCGGAGTCAGACGCGATCAATAATCTTTTAGCTACGACACGCTTCGCTTAACTTTGCTTCGCAAAGTTAGTCTGCGCTGAAAAATAATCGCTCGCGTATTTCATACGCGGTCAATTATTTTTTCGCCGAACAGCCCCTGCGGCCGCACCAGCAGGAAACCGAGGGCGAGCACGTAGGCAAACCAGATCTCGATCCCGCCCCCCATCAGCGGCCCGAGGAACACCTCGGCCAGCTTTTCGCCGACGCCCAGGATCAGGCCGCCGACGATTGCTCCCGGCACCGAGGTCAGCCCGCCCAGGATCACCAGCGGCAGCGCCTTGAGCGCCAGCACCGACAGCGAGAACTGCACGCCCAGCTTGCTGCCCCAGATCATTCCGGCCACCAGCGCGACGAAGCCCGCCACGCTCCAGACGATGACCCAGATGCGGCTGAGCGGAATGCCGATCGACTGCGCCGCCTGGTGGTCGTCGGCCACGGCGCGCAGCGCGCGGCCGGTGCCGGTGTACTGGAAGAAGGCCGCCAGCGCCGACACCAGCGAGGCCGCGATCACGGCGGCGGCGACGTCCTCCTTGTTGATCAAGATGCCGCCCTGGAACACCTGCTCGAACAGGAAGATCGGCTCCTTGGGCATGCCGATGTCGATCTTGTAGATGCTCGAGCCGAAGATGGTCTGGCCGAAGCCGTCCAGGAAGTAGGAGACGCCCAGCGTCGCCATCAGCAGCGTCACGCCTTCCTGGTTGACCAGCTTGCCGAGCACCAGCCGCTCGATCAGCCAGGCCACGGCGACCATCACGACCAGCGCCGCGACGAAGGCCAGGATGTTGGGCAGCCACTTGCCCTCGATGCCGGTCCACGCGGGGATCCACTCGGCGAAGCGGGCCATCGCCAGCGCGGCGAACAGCACCATCGCGCCCTGGGCGAAGTTGAAGACGCCCGAGGCCTTGAAGATCAGCACGAAGCCCAGCGCCACCAGCGAATAGAGCATGCCCGACATCAGGCCGCCGATGATTGTTTCGATGACTGGTCCCATTGCGTGTTCCTCAGTGCGTGGTGCCCAGGTAGGCCCGGATCACGTCGTCGTTGTTGCGGACCTCCTGCGGCGTCCCGTCGCCGATCTTCTTGCCGTAGTCGAGGACCACCACCCGGTCGCTGATGTCCATCACCACGCTCATGTCGTGCTCGATCAGGACCACGGTGGTGCCGAATTCGTCGTTGACGTCCAGGACGAAGCGGCACATGTCCTGTTTTTCCTCCACGTTCATGCCGGCCATCGGCTCGTCCAGCAGCAGCACCTGCGGCTCCATCGCCAGCGCGCGACCGAGGTCGACGCGCTTTTGCAGGCCGTAGGGCAGCTGGCCGACCGGCGTCTTGCGGTGGGCCTGGATTTCCAGGAAGTCGATGACGTGCTCGACGAACTCGCGGTGCCGCATCTCCTCGGCCTGCGCCGGCCCGATCCGCAGCGCCTGCAGCAGCAGGTTGCTTTTGATCTTGAGGTTGCGCCCGGTCATGATGTTGTCCAGGACGCTCATGCCCTTGAACAGGGCCAGGTTCTGGAAGGTGCGCGCGACACCCATCTCGGCCACCTGGCGGCTGTTCATGTGGTGGAAGGTCTTGCCGCGGAAGGTGATGCTGCCCTGCTGCGGCTGGTAGACACCGTTGATGCAGTTGAGCATCGAGCTCTTGCCGGCGCCGTTCGGCCCGATGATGGCGCGGATCTCGTGCTCGCGGACGTCGAACGAGATGTCGCTCAGTGCCTTGACGCCGCCGAAAGCCAGCGACAGGTTCTGCACGTCGAGGATGACGTCGCCGAACTTGCGGCCGGCGGCGCCGGAGTCCGGGGGGCCGGCGTTCATCGCGGTGGGTTCGCTGATGATCTTCATGCGGCTGCCTGCACGGGAGCGAAGGTCTTGGTGTCCGCGATCTTCAGGGTGGCGCTGACGCTGCCGCTGCGGCCGTCCTCGAACTTGACCTGGGTTTCGATGAACTGCTCGGTGCGTCCGCCGTAGAGCGCCTCGACCAGCAGCTGGTACTTGTCGGCGATGAAGCCGCGCCGGACCTTGTTGGTGCGGGTCAGCTCGCCGTCGTCGGCGTCCAGCTCCTTGTGCAGGATCAGGAAGCGGCTGATCTGCGAGCCGGCCAGCAGGGCGTCGGCGGCCAGGTCGGCGTTGACCTTCTCCACGCAGTCGCCGATCAGCTGGTAGACCTCGGGCTTTTGCGCCAGGTCGGTGTAGCCGGCGTACGGCAGGTTGCGGCGCTCGGCCCAGTTGCCGACGGCGTCGAAGTCGATGTTGATCATCACGCAGACCTGTTCGCGCTGGTCGCCGTAGGCCACCACTTCCTTGATGTAGGGGAAGAACTTGAGCTTGTTCTCCACGTACTTGGGCGCGAACATGGCGCCGTCGTTGGCGCCGCCGTGGATCCGGCCGACGTCCTTGACCCGGTCGATGATCTTCAGGTGGCCCTGCGCGTCGAGGAAGCCGGCGTCGCTGGTGTGGTACCAGCCGTCGGCGGTCAGCACTTCGGCCGTCGCCTGCGGGTTCTTGTAGTACTCCTTGAGCAGCCCGGGCGAGCGCACCAGGATCTCGCCGTTGGCGGCGACCTTGATCTCGACGCCGCTGATCGGCACGCCGACGGTGTCGGCCTTGGCCTGGTCGTCCGGCTGCAGGCAGACGAAGACAGCGGTCTCGGTCGAGCCGTACAGCTGCTTGAGGTTGATGCCGATCGAGCGGTAGAACGAGAACAGGTCGGGCCCGATCGCCTCGCCGGCGGTGTAGGCCACCCGCACGCGCGAGAAGCCCAGGTTGTTGCGCAGCGGCCCGTACGCCAGCACGTTGCCCAGCGCGTACTTGAAGCGGTCCCAGCCCGACACCGGCTTGCCGTCCATCAGCGCCGGGCCGACGCGCCGCGCCAGGTCCATGCAGGCGTTGAACAGCTTGCGCTTGATGGCGCTGGCGTCCTCCATCCGGATCATCACCGTGGTCAGCAGGCCTTCGAAGATCCGCGGCGGCGCGAAGTAATAGGTCGGGCCGATCTCCTTCAGGTCGATCATCACGGTGGCCGCCGACTCGGGGCAGTTGACGATGTAACCGCAGGCCAGCCACTGCGCGTAGCTGAAGATGTTCTGGCCGATCCAGGCCGGCGGCAGGTAGGCCAGAACTTCCTCGTCGGCGCTGAGACGGTCGAACTGCGCGCCGGCCTGGGCCCGGTCCAGCAGGCTGCGGTGGGTATGGACCACGCCCTTGGCATTGCCGGTGGTCCCGGAGGTGAAGAACATGGCGGCGACGTCGTCAGGCTGCGCCTTCTCGACTTCGCCCCGGAAGAAGCCCGGCTGGCTGGCGGCGAACTGGCGACCCGCTTCGATCAGGCTGTCCAGCGACGCCAGGCCCGGCTCGGCGTACTTGCGCAGGCCGCGCGCGTCGTCGTACCAGAGGGAGGCGAGCTGCGGGCACTCGGCCCGGGCTTCCAGCAGCTTGTCGACCTGCTCCTGGTCCTCGGCGAAGGCGAACCGCACATCGGCGTTGTTGATCGGGAAGACGCATTCGGCGGCGACGGCGTCCTGGTACAGCGGGATCGGTATGGCGCCGAGCGCCTGCGCGGCCAGCATGGTGGCGTACAGCCGCGGCCGGTTGGCGCCGACGACCACGATGTGCTCGCCGCGTGCCAGTCCCGCCCGGTGCAGGCCGCAGGCGACGTGTTCCACCAGCTGCGCCATCGCCTGCCAGCTGTGGGTCTGCCAGATGCCGTATTCCTTCTCGCGCATGGCGGGCGCCGCAGGTCGCTGCGCAGCATGCAGCAGCAACAGTTGCGGGAACGTGGTCTGCATTGGCGATCCTCGGGTTCGGACGGATGGGTCAACCTGCGCTCAATGTAGGATCCGGTTTGACGCCGTGTTGTCTTTGCAATGACAATCCTAGGGAATGTCCTGATAGGACCTGCCCGGACGTTGATCTCCGTCAACACCCGGCATTCTTCGCCCGATGGCCACCGAAGTCCCCCTCCACCAGCGCAAGCGCGATCCGACGCCGGCCGAACTCGCCGGCATCCCCTGGCTGCGCAAGCTCGAGCCGCGGGAGCGCGAGCGTGCCAGCGCCGAACTGTCGGTCGGCGACGCGCTGCCGGGCGACTATGTCTGCCGCATCGGCCGTCCCGTCACCTACTGGTTCGGCGTGATCGAAGGGCTGCTGAAAATGAGCAGCGACAACGCGCAGGGCCAGACCATGACCTTCACCGGCGTGCCGCCGGGCGGCTGGTTCGGCGAAGGCACGGCGCTCAAGCGCGAGAGCTACCGCTACAACATCCAGGCCCTGCGCAAGAGCGTGGTGGCCGGCCTGCCGGTGGACACCTTTCACTGGCTGCTCGATCACTCGATCGGCTTCAACCGCTTCGTGATGGACCAGCTCAACGAGCGGCTGGCGCAGTTCATCGCGGCGCGCGAGATCGACCGCATGAGCAACCCCGACGTGCGCGTCGCCCGCAGCCTGGCGGCGCTGTTCAACCCCATCCTCTATCCCGGCGTCGGCCAGATCCTGCGGATCACGCAGCAGGAACTCGGCTACCTGGTGGGCCTGTCGCGCCAGCGCGTGAACGAGTCGCTGGCGGCGCTCGAGGCGCAGGGCATGATCCGCGTCGAATACGGCGGCCTGCGCGTCCTCGAGCTGGAGGCGCTGCGTTCGAGCATGTCCCTGGCCCGCAGCAACCCCACAATCTCTTCCGAATGACAGACACCACCACCACGACCCGCCTGAACAAGCGGATGGCCGAACTGGGCATGTGCTCGCGCCGCGAGGCCGACGACTGGATCGGCAAGGGCTGGGTCCGGGTCGACGGCCAGATCGCGCCGATGGGGCTGCAGGTCAAGCCCGACGCCCGCATCGAGGTCGATCCCAGGGCCCGCGGGCAGCAGGAGCAGCAGGTCACGATCCTGTTGAACAAGCCGATGGGCTATGTCAGCGGGCAGGCCGAGGACGGCCACCAGCCGGCCGTCATGCTGGTGCAGGCCGGCAGCCACTGGAACGGCGACGCGAGCCGGATCCGTTTTGCGCCGTCGCAGTTGCGGGGAATCGCTCCGGCCGGACGCCTCGACATCGATTCGATCGGCCTGCTGGTGCTGACGCAGGATGGCCGCGTCGCCCGCCAGTTGATCGGCGAGGACTCGGGCATGGAAAAGGAATACCTGGTTCGCGTCACTTACGACGACATCGCCGACGACGTGCAGAAAGCGTTCCCGGCCAGCCAGCTCGCGCGCCTGCGCCATGGCCTGAGCCTGGACGGCCAGGCGCTCAAGCCGGCCCAGGTCGATTGGCAGAACCCCGAGCAGCTGCGTTTCGTGCTCAAGGAAGGCAAGAAGCGGCAGATCCGCCGCATGTGCGAGCAGGTCGGGTTGAAGGTCGTCGGCCTCAAGCGGATCCGGATCGGCCGCGTGGTGCTGGGCAACCTGCCGGTCGGACAATGGCGCTACCTCGGCCCGCAAGAACGCTTCTGAAAGCCCACCATGAAACCCTTCGCCCTTCGTCTCGTTTCGGCCTGCGCCCTGGCCTTCGCTGCCGCAGCGCCGGCCCAGGCCCAGACCGGCGTGGTGAACGCGCTGTGCAGCACCGACGCCTCGTGGTGTGAAATGGCTGCCACCGAGTTCACCCGCGCCACCGGCATCAAGGTGAACCAGGCGCACAAGGGCACCGGCGAAATCGGCGCGCAGCTGCGCGCGGAAGCGGCCAACCCCAAGACCGACATCTGGTGGGGCGGCACCGGCGACCCGTTCCTGCAGGCGGCGGAACAAGGGCTGCTGGAGGCCTACCGTCCGCCCTACATCAACGACCTGCACGAATGGGCGGTGCGCCAGTACGCGATGTCCGGCAACATGGTCGGCGGGTTCTATACCAGCGCGATCGGCTTCGGCTACAACACCGACGTCCTGAAGAAGAAGAACCTGCCGGAACCGAAGTGCTGGGCCGACCTGGTCAAGCCCGCGTACAAGGGCGAGATCGAGATTTCGCACCCGGCGACCAGCGGCACGGCCTACACCATCATCGCCGGCCTGGTGCAGCTGATGGGCGAGGAGCCGGCCTTCGACTACCTCAAGAAACTGCACAGGAACACCACCACCTACACCCGCAGCGGCCAGGCCCAGGCGCCCAACGTGGCCAAGGGCGAGGTCGGCATCGGCGTCAGCTTCATCTTCGGCTTCGACAAGTGGCGCTACGACAAATTCCCGGTCAAGACGGCGGCGCCGTGCGAAGGCACCGGCTACGAGGTCGGCGGCATCGCGCTGGTCAAGGGCGCGCGCAACAAGGACAACGCGAAGCGCTATTACGACTGGCTGATGAGCCCGGCCGGCCAGGCCGTCGGCGGCAAGGCCGGCAGCCTGCAGGCACCGGCCAACAAGATGTTCAAGCCCGATCCGCGCATTCCGTCGATGGACGGCGTGAAGCTGATCAAGTACGACTTCGAGAAGTACGGCAAGGCCGCGGAACGCCGGCGGCTGATCGAGCGCTGGACCCGCGAGGTGGAGGCGCTGCCGCGCTAACCGCCAGCTAATTGACGCGGCGCATCATCCAGGATGGAAAGAACCAGGCTCCGGGAGAAACCATGCGTGTGCTGTTGGTCGAAGACGACGAGATGATCGGCCAGAGCCTGCGCGACGCCCTGGACGCCAACGGCTGGTCGGTCGACTGGGTGAAGGACGGCCTGCTGGCGCAGAGCGCGCTGGAGGACGGCGACTACGCCTGCGTGCTGCTGGACCTGGGCCTGCCCAAGCGGGACGGCGTCGAGGTGCTGCGCAAGGCGCGCAGCCAGGGCAACCAGACGCCGGTGCTGGTGCTCACCGCCCGCGACGGGCTGGACGATCGCGTCGCCGGCCTGGACATCGGCGCGGACGACTACCTGGTCAAGCCCTACGAGTTCCGCGAGCTGCTGGCCCGGATGCGGGCGGTGATCCGCCGCCGCGACGGCAGTGCGCACTCGGTGATCGGCAGCGCCGAAGTGCAGCTGGACCTGACCACCCGCGAAGTGCTGGTGCACGGCGAACGCTCGCAGCTGTCGGCCCGCGAATACGCCTTGCTGCACGCGCTGCTGGAGCGTCCCGGCGCCATCCTGTCGCGCGACCAGCTCGAAAACCGCATCTACGGCTGGGGCGAGGAAGTCAGCAGCAACGCGGTCGACGTGCTGATTCACGGCATGCGGCGCAAACTCGGCGCCGACACCATCCGCAACGTGCGCGGCCTGGGCTGGCGCATCGCCGGTGCCACGGCGCCGGTGCCGCAGGCGCGGCCATGATGTTCCACGTCTTTCCGCGCGGACCGCTGTGCTCGCTGCGGCGGGCCCTGCTGCTGTGGCTGGTGCCCCTGTTCCTGCTGGTGGGGCTGGCCTCGGCCGCCTTCGCCTACTGGAGCTATGGCCGCATGGTCGGCACCTTCATGGACGACCAGATGGAGCAGCTGGCCCAGTCGATCGCGGCCAACCAGGACTACGAGCCGCCCCGCAACATCACGCGCGAGCGCGTCGACAAGTGGGGCACCTATGTCACGCAGGTGTATGGCGCCGACGGCCGGCTCCAGGCCACGGCCTTGCCGCAGCTGGGCGTCGCATTGCAGGGCACCGAAGGCTTTCACGACCTCCGCCAGCAGGGCAGCGACTGGCGCGCCTACACCACGGCCCCGGGGCCGACCGGGCATCGGGTGCAGGTTCTTCAGAGCAGCCAGTTCCGCAGTAGCCTGGCCGCCGAACGGGCGGGCGCGGCGATCGCGCCGATCCTGCTGCTGCTGCCGCTGTCGATGCTGGTGCTGTGGGGCGTGGTCGCGGCCGTGTCGCGCGCGGTCCAGGACATCAGCCGCGAGGCCGCGCTGCAGGACGAACACAATATCTCCGCGCTGACGCTGGAGCGGGTGCCGCTGGAGATCAAGCCGCTGGTGCTGTCGTTCAACAGCCTGCTGGCGCGCTTTCGCGATGCCTTCGCCACCCAGCGCCGCTTCGTGCAGGATGCTGCGCACGAACTGCGCACGCCGATCACGGCGGTGGCGCTGCAGCTGGAGAACGTGCGCCGCGACATGCCGGCCGGCGCCTGCGCGCAGAGCTTCGCGCAGCTGGAAAGCGGCGTGCAGCGGGCCCAGCGGCTGGTCGACCAGATGCTGAAGATGTCGCGGCACGAAGCCGCGGCGCCGGACGCGGCGGCTTCGGTCGACGTCCAGGCGCAGGTGCGCGAGAGCATCAACACGCTGATCGGGCTGGCCGACCAGCGCAACATCGACCTGGGGCTGGTGGCCAGCGACGGTGCGAAATTCGCGCCGCTGCGCTGCGCCGCCGGCGACCTGCGCAGCGTGCTGGACAACCTGATCGAGAACGCGCTGCGCTACACGCCCGCGGGCGGCGTCGTCGACGTGCGCCTGCTCGATGAAGGTGGGCGAGTCGCGATCGAGGTGGCGGATACCGGGCCCGGCATCCCGCAGGACATGTTGCCGCGCGTGTTCGACCGCTTCTTCCGCGTGCCCGGCACCGGCGCGAGCGGCAGCGGCCTGGGTTTGGCGATCGCGCAAAGCGCCGCGCAACGCTGCGGCCTGCGCATCGCGCTGCGCAACCGCGAGGATCGCAACGGACTGGTCGCGCGCATCGAGCCGGCCTAACTCCCGGCTAACGAAACCCTCACAGTGGCCTAAGGGCTGCCGCCTAGAGTGGAATCACGGTTGGCGACGCAGCGAGCAGCAGCAGTCGGCAGCCGGAACAAACGATTCAACTCCACTGCCACTGAAAGGTCTCATCATGAACACCAAGGCCATCCTCGCCATTGCCGCATTCGCCGCTGTCGCCTCCACCGGCGTGCGCGCCGACGAAGCCGACGGCTCGCAGTTCGCGCTCAAGTTCGAAGGCTCCCGCACCCGCGCCGAAGTGATGGCGGAGGCCGCCAGCGTCGCTGCGACCCGCAGCACGGAGCCGGCCGGTTCGCGCGTCGCGGCGCGCGTGCAGTCCAGCGTCGATGCGAAGGCCGTGCGCGCGGAAGCGGCGCAGGCGCTCAAGCTGGGCCAGATTCCGTCGGGCGAAGCCGGCCGGATGTGATTGGCGTTTGATCGAGCGCTGCCGCGTGAGCCGGACGGGGCTCAGTTGCCGGCAGCCTCGAGCGCGAAGTCCTGGCCGTTGACGAAGGCGCCCTTCGGCGGAATCGTCACCGGCCTCGGACCGGAGTAGCGCAGGTTCAGTTCGTTGAGCTGCTGCTCCCCGACCCGCAGGCTGTACTCCCCAGGCAGGACCTCGACCAGCACGAAGAACCCGTCCGATCCGCTGCGCGCCTGGCTCACGACCTTGCCGGCCTTGTCCATCAGTTCCACCAGCACGTTGCCGATGCCGCGCTTGCGGCCGTTGCTGGTGAGCGAAACCGTCCCGTCGATTTCACCGGTCGAGGCCACGGGAAACCCCATCCGGGTGACGTTGCCGGGACGTGGGATGACGCGCAGTCCCTTCACCATCGACGCCAGCTGGGGGTCTTCGATCGTGGCGGCGTTGATGCCGATGTCGGTCGGTCGGTTGCCTGCAAGGTGCCCGATATAGGCGACGCCCGAGCTGTCGGTGCGCGCTGGATGGTTGGAGGAATTCACCAGGAAGCCGACGTTGCTGAGGGGCGATTCGTCCGCGTCCATCACGCCGTTGCCGTTGGAGTCGATGAAGACGCGGGCGGAAACGCCGCCCGTCTCGGCCATCGGAACCGCGCTGAAGATCCACTGCGAGCCGCCTGGATCCCGGCCGATCGCCATGAAGACCTGGACACCGATGTTGAAATCGCGCCTGGAAGTGATTCCGCCCGTCAACGCAACGGCGAAGCTGCCGAAGCTCTTGTTCAGGCTGGAGGTGAGAGTCGTTGTGGAATCCAGGAAGGTGTGATTCAGACCCACGTTCAGCAGGTAGCCTGCCCCCAGGGAGCGGTCGGCAGTGAGCGCCAGTGTCGAGACCTTCGCACTGGGTCGAAGCAGGTAGCCGGCCTGACCCCGCACCCGGAAGTTGCCGACATTGCCCCCGATCTGGAAGATCCCGTCGACGGTGTTCGACTCCTGTGCCTTCCTCAGGTGCACCGAGTTGCTGATCAACGCCCAGCCCAGCGAAGCGGAAAGCAGGGCGTTCGCTTCGAGCGCTGTTGCGCCGGACCGGAAGCGATCGCGCCTGAGCTCCAGCGTATAGGACAGGGGGCCCAGCGGCTGGACGGACAGGGCGCCGTCGAAGCGGAACTGGTCCCTGGTGCGCAGCGGATCGACTGTCTCCGGGAAGATGTCGCTCGAAAAGGAACGCAGGTTCAGGTGGTTCCAGCCGATCGAGACGCCGGCCAGGCGGGTGCGGACACCCAGTTCATAGAGCGAGCCTCCGTTGGTCTTGCGCGTCAGGTTGCCCAGGAGGATCGCGCTGCCGGCGAAGGCGTTCAATCCCACCGTTGTGTACTGGGACTGGGTGCCGTCGAACTCACGGGAAGTGATGACGCCGCCCCTGCCGGTCAGCGATTTGCTCAGGCCCCATTCGGCCAGGGCGGCCGTGTGACGCAGGCCTTTCTCATCCTGGCTCGATGCGACGTTGTAGTAGAACTGCCCGGGATCGTTCAAGGAGTCGTCCAGCAGGAAATCCTGCCGTTCCACCCGCAGCTGGCCCTGGGGGCCATGGAACACGAGCCTGAATTCGTTTTCGCCGTAGACCAGGCTGAGGTCGTTGAACGCGTATTTCCCGTCGGGCCTGGACTGCTGAAAGCCGATCAGCGCCTTGTTGAGGTAAAGCTCCACGTCCCATCCCGGCGGCAGGTCGCCCTGCAAGGTATGGCTGGTGAACCTGGTCGGCCGGTCGAGGGGCAGGTTGCTGACCGAGAAGCCGGTGCCGCCATCCACGCTGCGGGACACGTTGGGGACGCCCGCGACGCTCACATTCCCCAGCCAGAAAGAACGTGCCGCCAGCGGCCCGAGCAGCCGCGCGCCGGGGTCGTACCGGCCCACCGTCAGCCGGCTGTCCTTCGAATTGCTCTGGTTGCTGCCGGACAGGTAGGCCGAAGCCTGCAGGCCGGCGAAGTCGCTGCGCAGGTAAGTCGAATAGGAAGCCGCCGTTGACCTGGTGGAGCCGCTCCTTTGCTGGCCAAGGGAAATCGTCTGGTCGATGAAGGGCAGGTCGAGGATCTTGTACGGGTTGTCCTGCAGCGGGTAGTTCAGATCGACCGGCCGGGACTGGCCTCTGAGGTTTCCGATCTTCGCTTCCCGCTCGAGCCGCAGCTGCAGGGGCAGCGGTTCGCGCGGTTGCAGCTTGATGGAGAGGCTGGAGAGATCGACCTGGAAATCGACGAGCAGCCACTGTGCCAGCAACTTCCGTTCGACGTAGAGGTCGTCTTCCTGGAGCAACACGTCGGCTGGATCGAAGGTCGAGGATTTGCCGCCCAGTGTCACCACCCGGTTGGCCAGGTTCAGGGAAAAGGGCCGGTCCTCGCCTCGAATGAACCCGCGCGCGGTTCCTTCCGACGGATAGGTGCGGATGCCGATGGTCATCATGGTCGCCAGCTCGCCAAGCGGCAGGAAGACTTTCTCCCCGAACTGGAAAGCGCTGAGCGAGTCGGTCAGGACGTGCCCATCGACCCTGATCTCGAGGAGCACCGTATTGCTGTCCAGCGGCTGCGATCGGGACGGCGCCCCTTGGCCCAGTGCCGCGCCGGTGGCTGCAAGCGACAGAAGAAAGATCACGCCCACGATCAGGCGTTTACAGCATGCCACCAGGCTCCTCGTCGTCCGAAGTACGTGTCAGGTGGAAAGTGTCGGCGCGAGGACTGCGGATGCGATTACGGAACGAGAACGCTGCTCTCGGCGAGCATTTTTCCGCTGTCCGCCGCCCGCTCCTTGTACGTCACGTTCAAGGTGCCTGCGGCCAGTTCAGTTCCTGGCGGCGTCTGAAGGCTGAGCCTGACCCGCCGATGGGTGTTCGGCACATAAACGGCGACACCGCCGGCTTGCGCCACCACCTGCTCCTGGCCGGCGGAATTCCTGAAGGTCGCCGTCAGGTCACCGTACACGGAGCGATTGCCGGACCGGTTCAGCTGCAATTCGATCGTCGCGGGCTGACCCGCAGCCCGTGGCTTTTCCAGAACGACGCCCGAAATGGTGGTTGACGCATCGGTCTTGCCATGCCGGACGATCACGGGAATCGAGACACCGATGAGGGCGGCGATGGTGACACCCACTTCGCCCGGTGCCGGCTTGACCTGGCTTTCGACGCTGTTCGACAGGCTGGGATCGGCGACCCGTTCAAACATCAGGTGCGACCGGTATTCGCCTGGAGGCAGGTCGGCAGGCTTGCGTAACGCGATGCGCACCAGTTGCTGGGTGCCCGGCTTCAGGACGATCTGGCGCGGCGAATAGACCAGCATCGAGTCGGCAAACTGGTCACCGGCGCCCGGCGCGGTGATCTCCTTGAACTCGCCAGCCTCCGTCATCTGCCGGTTGACCAGGCGCAGCCGGTAGGTGGCGGGAGTCGTGCCGTCGTTGATGACGTCGACCTGCGCGGCGCGCTGGTTGTTCTCGAACACAACCCGGGTGGGGTTGATCATCAGGTCGGCCAATGCGGCGCCAGGCGCAAGACTCGCAAGAAGGAGGACAAGCGAAGCGAAGAATGAAGTCTCGATTGGCTTCAAGCGAGCTGAGGGCATTGAGTTTTCTCCCATGGGGTAGTCGTGATCGCCTTGGATGGGATCGCCCGGAGCATACGTTCAAAGCTCTGCAATGTCGATTCCACGACTCAGGGACTCGTCGTCACCGTGAAGCTCCAGCCACTGTACGTCCCGGCAGTCGCCCCCGGCCCCGCGATCGTCAGAGTCGCTCCCACCGTGAATGTGTTGGGTGGCAGCGCGGCACTCTGGACACTGGTGAAGCTGCCGACGGTCATCTGCACCCCACCGGTGACCTGGGGCACCGATGTCGGCGTCATCGCTTCGGTATAGGCTTTGCACGAACAGCCGCCCTCCGTGACCGAATAGCTTGCCGCGCGGCCCGGATTGGCGGACGTCAGCACGATGCCCCCAGAGGACGTTCTCGCCCCGCTCGGACTGATGGTGACGGAGCAATTGATGCAGCTGGACAGCACGGCAAACGAACCGAAGTCAATGGCGCTGTTGATCGCCGCGATGGAGGTCGTCGTGCCTGTTCCAGCGGGCGGTGCGGCGTGCGCCGCAGTGGTCAGCCAGAGGGCGCAGCAGGCGGCGACGCCAGCTGCGATGAGGTCTTTCGACGTGCGAACATGGGCCATGGCGAACACTTCTACGGCCTAGGCAAACCTAGTTGTGATTGACCATCACTGTCAGTTCTCGCCGGGAGCGGTCCGAGTGGCTCACGACAATCGAGATGCCCCGGCTGTCAGTCAGGACCTTGGCGGGGTAGATCAATCCTGCTTCGGCCTGGTTCGGGCTCGAACCAGGCGAACCAGGCAGGGCCGATTCGGCAGAGCCTGAAGTCTGTGCTGGCGAAGTCCGGACCACGTAACTGGAGGTGGTCGCGCCGGCGATGCTGAAGGTCGCCAGGCCCGCGTCGTCCAGGCCGACCAGGGTGACGCCGAACGCCGATTCGGCAGCTTGCCCTGATCGGTTGTCGGTCGATTGAACCCGGATTCCGCGCGCAAGCTGTTCCACCGGGGCCGCCTGGAAGCGGATCGTGACGGGCAGGGAGGCGACATTGCCGACGACCGTGGCGCTGGCTGAGCCGGTGGCAGACGCGGCGTAGGCGTCGAGGCCTGCGCCCGTCAATGCAGCTCCCAGGATCAATCCTGCGGCCGCAGCGGATCGACGCCGGTTGCGGGCCATCTCACACCGGTTCAGGTTGATTTTCAGTTGTATTCAACGGCGACCGAATAGGTGCCGGTATAGGCGCCCGGAGCTTGGGTCGCGCCGTACGTCAGGGTGCCACCGACGGGCAAAGTCACCGAAGCGGTGGACAAGGTCCCGGTTGCGGCGCCCGTGACGGCGACGCCCATTGTGGTAGATCCGTTGCTGATGGTGAATGCAGACGGGTAAGTCACTGCAAACGTTGCGCCCACCGCACCGCCGACCGTGAAGGTGCCGTTGGTTCCGGCGCCACCGGCGCTGGTGAACACGGGGGAGCCGGTAAACGTTCTCGCGCCAGCGGCGGAAATGGTCACGGTACCTGCCGCTCCGTTCGGAGAAAAGGTTCCGAAGCTCAGGTTGGTCCCGGCTGCGATCGTGATCGGGGTGAGCACCGTCGCCTCGGCAGTGCCGCTGGCTGACGCAGCCATGGCCGAGGTGGAAACCATACCGGCGCCAGCAAGCAGCGCGGCAATGAGGGACAGGCGAGCGGTGGTGTTCATGGGGTCTTCCTTCGTGAGCGAAAGTAACTCAAAAGTGGGTAAACAGATGAAATCCTTAACTTGCGTTAGGTGGATTTCTTAAGGCAAGCGAACTTTAGCCGCGTTTGAAACAGAAGGCAACAAACAGTAGCCTCGAAAACCGCGATTAGTTCACGAGAAACGGCTTAGATTGGCTGCTGAGCTAGCGAGGCGCAATCGGTTACCGAGCCGTTCAGTACGTCAGCGTCAGCGTGTGTGCGACCGTGCCGGTACACAGCCCCGTGGCGCAATTGCCGGGCTGGCCAGCGGCCATGGAGCCGTCGATGGAAAAGTTCTGCTGGAAGCCGTTGCCGGTCACGCTCAGGGTCGTACCCGTCAGCCCGGACAGATTCAAGAGCAGGTTGTAGGTCAGGCCGGCAATGATTCCCGTGGTCGGAGAGATCGCGACGGTGTACGGAAGGTAATTGGTGCAGGTGGCGCCGAAGGTCGTGCTTTGCGCGAGCGCCGGGCCGAACGCAACATAGTTAGCAAATGCAACCGTACCTGGCGTGGGGGAGACACCGCAAGTCGCTGGCGTCGCGATATTCACGGGGAACGTCGACAGATACGTCGACTGCGGGTTGGGGCCGTAGCTCAAGGTCATGGTGATCAGATCGGAATAGGTGCCGGCTGCCAGGCCGGTCTGCCCCCCTCCGACACAACCCCAGTAGTTGTGCACCCTGCTCACCGGGCCGGTGGTGGTGAACGCAATGCTTCCCGCAATGGTCAGGTTCCCCTTCCACTGGGTGGCGCAGCCGCTGTCGACGTATGCGTCGTAGCGGATGAAGCTGCCGCTGTAAGTCGCGCGGTTGTTGATGCCCAGCGAGTTCTGGCCGTTATCCGCGGCGACGGTGTAATTGACCGAGGTCGGATCCGTGCCCAGCCCCCGGTTGCAGATGACCGTGAAACTGGACTGGGTGATGGTGAAGCCGGCGGCAGTGGGGTTGTAGGCCGTGGAAAACCCGCTCGATGCGACCGAGCAGGTGATTGCGGCCTGGGTGCCGGTGCTGAACAGGCCGAGCGCAAGCAGCAACAACCAGCCATACAGTTTCGATGTCATCTTGGCACTCCTTTGCACGGCAACGGGCCGAGCCTGACGATTTCGTCGTTGGCTGCGGGCGGCAAGGTGACGGCCAGCGCGCATTGCCTGCCCGACCAGGTCAGCTGCAGCTGGTTCACGGTCTGCAGGCCGGTGACGAACGATTCGCCGCGCCGCGCGACGTAGAACTCCTCCTTCTCACCCTCGATGTGCACCACGGCTCCCGCCGGCGCCGGCTCCCCGTCGTCGAAGACGATGCGCAGCAGGGCGCCGCGACCGCTGCGCACGGGGAATTTCGCCTTGGTGCCGCTTCGGTACGCCGGCACGACGATCTGTTCGATCGAGTCCAGCTCCGCGTTGATCGGCAATTCCTTCGGATCCAGCCGGATCGAGTTGTTCTGGTACGGCGACAAGCGCGGGATCAAGGCGACGCCGCTGGCATCGGTGCGCGACAGGATGTTGCTCCCCAGGCCGATGCCGACGTCGGCATAGCCCGCGACCTCCGCGACCGCAAAGCTGCTGTCCAGGCGCGGCCCGACAAAGAAGTGCCGATCGGCGAACAGCAGCCCGCCCGAGGCGCCGCCGCGCACGGCGGTGAGGTCCCTGGAAACGCTGACGTCGCCAAACACGCGGCCCCGGCGGCCGTTGTAATAGATTCCGCCCTCGGCCACGCTGCTGTCCTGGCGGACGCCCGCGAGCGTCCGCCAGCCGAATCCATATTCGACCTCGGGCGCCTGGGATGCGGTTGCGTACAGGTCCCGAGACCCACTGTGGGTGGCGGCATTCGCACTGATCTGGACCCTGTCCTCGAGCGGGACCAGGAGGGTCAGCGCCAGCGACGTGCCCGACCCGAGTCCCAGGACATGGTTCAGGTTGAGGCTCACGGTGCTGGCCTTGCCGACGCGGAAGGAATAGCTCGCGGACACGGTGCTCACGCGTTCCGAGTCGAAGCGCTTGATGCTCGCGAAGCCCAGACCGAATGTGCCGAGGCCCTCGGTGGCATAGGTGACGTTGCCGGCGAGCTGGAACTGGACGGGCAGAAGTGTGGCCTCGTCGCCCAGGTTCCGGAAGCCACGCGTCGCCCCTTCCATCTGGATCTGCGCGGCGCTGCGCAGCCAGGAACGCTGGAGACCGAGGAAGAGCTGGTGGCCGCGTTCCAGCGCTTCGTTCCTGCTGACGGCGACGGCGGCCTTGCCCAGGACGTCGCCTGGCAATGCGGCGATCACGCCCAGCCCTGCATCGACGTGGCGCCGGGTCACGGCGCCCCGCGCTTCAAATGTCAGGCCGTCGTTCCAGCCATGCAGGATCGTGCCGCTGGCGAACGATTCACCGTAATGGTTGCTGTCGACACCCAGGTCGCGTCGCAGCCGGCCGGCCTCGACGCTCCAGTCGCTCAAGCCCTTCGCCAGGAGCTCGGCCGCGGTGAAGAACGGCTGGACGGTGACGACTTCACGTCCCAGCAGGTCGCGCACGACGAGGCGCGCTTCGCCGCCGCCGGTGAGGGTGGCCGCGTTCTCGATGGCGAACGGCCCGGCCGGCACGCTCGAGGTCTGGCGCAGCACGTCGTTGACGTAGAGGTCGACCGTCGAGGGCGCGGCGGAGACGCCGCGGATGATCGGAAGCGGGCGGGTCAGGAACCCTGGAGTCAGCTGGTAGTTGGTCCCATACTGAATCCCCCCGAAATAGACACTGCGCCCGCGCATGCCGGCACGGGTCAAGCCATCGCCGAGCTTGAGCGTTCGGTTGGCTTCGGGCTCGTCCCGGGTCAGGCTGGTTTCCAGCCGCAGCCAACCGGATGGCGCGCCCGGGCCCGACGATCCGGTCAGGTTGCGGCCGACGTGGGTGCTGGTCAACACCCCGATCGCGGACGACGCCCCCAGTTCTGCCAGCACGCCGACATCGGAGGTGCTGCCGCCCACCCGGGCGCGGGACGCCGAATAGTTGAAGTCGTAGTTGAGGAACACACTGGGCAGCACATTGCTCAGCTTCGGGCGTTCGCCCAGTTCGGTCGACAGCTTGGTGACCGCGAACGCCTGCGGGGCGAAAGTCAGCTCGATCGACTGGTTGGCGAAGTTGATCTTCCTGGCAAAGCCCGGAATCGCGGTGAGGGCGACGTACTCCTGCCCGCGAACGGTGATGGGTTGAATGCTGGGCCGCACTTGTACCCGCCATTCTTCTGTGGCCTCACGGGGCGCGTACAGAACGCCGGCCCGTTCCACGAACGGCCAGGTGCCCGAGGGCGTGCCGTTGATGGTGGCCTCGAGGGGGAGAACGATATCGGCCGCCACCGCCGCGGCCGGTTTGCCGGTGTCTTGTCCCCACGCAGCCGACGCCGCGAGACAGAGGGCAAGGGCTGCGCGGCATTTCCATACCATGGGCGGTCTAGTCAGCGAGCGTTGCGTCGAAGCTCTGCACCGTGCCGTCGTCCAGCGTGACGCGCAGCTTGCCCCGGCCGGCGGGGATCGTCGTCCCCTGGCTCTTGATCGCAAAGCTGCGTTTGATGGTGGGAAGGAGGTAACCCCCGGTATCCCGGCTGGCCAGCTGCGCGTCCGCCGCAGACAGGAGCTTGAACGAGACGGGCTGCGCATAGGCGTTGCCCTTGTTCTCGCAGACGGCATTGACAGTGTCTGGCGCCACCCGCTCCAGCCCGCAGGTGAGTTGTCCTTTGGCGCCGGGCGGGGTGACGAAAACCGGCAGCGAAAAGGCAAGCGCGATCTGCAGCTTCAGATCCGCCGTCGCCGGCTTGGCCTCCGGGACCTCGCGCACGATCATCCGGTAGGTCAGCTGGTCCACCGAGGGCTGCGCCGTCAGCCGCGCCAGGCGGACGATCTGACGCGAGCGCGGTGCGAGCTTGATGATGGGGGGCGACAGGATCAGGTCCTCGGTCAGGACCAGGTCGTCTTCGCCGCCGGGCTTTTGCCGCCATGAATACAGGTCCGCCTGCATCACGACCTCGTCGTCCCCTTCGTTGACGACCGTGATCGCCACCGCACGATCGCGGGCGGCCATGAAGATACGGACCGGAGTGACCGAAAAATCCCCTGCTGCGGCTGGCGGGCAGAAGGCGGCGCAGACCGCGACCAGCGCGCCCGCTTTGAAATACTGGTTCATGACGTGTCCCTGGATGTGCTGGCAGGATTACATCACCAGCTCAGCGTCAATTCCAGGTATTCCCGTCCGGCCCATGTCACGCGTCGGGATGCGGCAACGGCGCCCCACATGCGGCCATCTTCCTCGATCAAGCTGCTTCCATACAGAATCACGCGCGTGTCGCTCGGGGCGGCACCTGCGACGACGGGTCTGGGGCTGCATTTGAGCGCTTCCTCCGAGCTGCTGTTGCGGCACGCGACGCCGGGCGGGATCGTTCCCGTCAGCAGGTCCACGGTCACCCGGAACAGCGCGCTGGCCTGTCCGGCCCAGGACGGCTGGGCGGCCAACGTGAGCAGCACGGCCAGGCCAATCGTCGGCAACGCCGCAGCGAGAGCAGGGAGTCTGGGAGAGGCCACGAGTGTCAGCTTTGGACGCGTCGCGCGGATCCGGTCTGGTTTAGTAGGTGATCGTCAGGGTATGGACGACAGGGCCGGCCGTGCCGTTGACGTCGCCAGCCTGGCCAGCAGCCATGGTACCGGTGATGACGTAGCTGTAGATGTCCGGGTTGCCGGCAGTGCCAGGCGCAGCGGAGACGGCGCCGACGGCCAGGGAGTAATTCACGCCCTTGATGGAGCCGGTGGTCGAGTTGAGGCTGGCGGCGCTCGGGGCGGTGGCGCCACGCGTGCACTTGAACGAAATCGTCGTGGTCGGCGCCGGGGTGGCAGCCGTGCCGAACGCCGTGTAGGCGCCGAAGTTGACGTCGGTCGGCGTCGTGTTGTTGGAGGCGCAGACGCTCACCAGCGTGGCGGTCACATTGAATGCCTGGCCGACGGTCGCGGCTTGGGCGGTCGAGGCGATCAGCAGACCCGACAGGGCCAGGGATGCGAAAATTGCAGCTTGTTTCATGATTGGTCCTTAGGTGGTTTCTACGTTGGTGCGTAGGCGATTTCCCTACGGCTGAACCAAATGTAAGACAACTCGTAACCAATTGCAAGAAAAGTATCTGGAAGTGCGGCGTGAGGGCCGATAAATCGGACAGATCGCGCAAAACATCACACAAAAGATGTAGTTTTGGGTGCCGGCACGGCGGCTTCCCTGTAACAAAGGTGGTGGTTTGACGACAACGAAGGGCTCCGGGAGCCCTCGTGGGAGGCCCTGCCTTCGCTCAGAACCGGGTGTCTGTCGTCGGTGCGAGCGCCAGGGCGCTGGGATCCGAGACACGGACCGCTGCGACGTAGCTCGGACGCGCCTCATGCGGCAACAGCGGCCGCAGTCCCCGTCCGGGCCGAGGGTCGATCACCGTGCCGCCGGTGATGCGGACGGCGCTGCCTCCGGGGGGGCGCTCATAGTCGACCCGCACCAGCACCATCGCATGGCCCGACACGCCGATCAGCAGCGGACGCTGGCCAGTGAGTTCAGCAACCATGGTCTCCTGCGCCGGGCCTGGACGCTTGTCCGGAGCCTCCGCGACCGCCGCGGTGACCGCGAACGGACGGCCTTTGCGATCGGTCCAGGCCGCTTCGAGCAAGCTGGTGATGACGTCCCCGGGGACGGCCTGGTCGATCGCTTCGCCGAAATGCTGGCGGACGATTCCCTCTTGCGGGACGTTGTGCCCGTAGTGGGCAAAGACCATCGAAATGCTGGCCGCCCAGCACCATTGGGACTTTTCCTGCGCGACGCGGATCGCCTCGACCTGGGCAGTGCTCAGGCCGGCCCTGCAATTCCTGACCCCGTTGCCATCGGGAGTGCCGCAGACCTCGGCGGCGTTCACACCGGCCGCACCCAGCAGCGCGAGCAAGACCGCTGCTCGGACGAGCCAGCTCCGCAAGGGGGTGGTCTGGTGCATTGGAAGGTGCTGTTTCAGCAGCGGGGACCCGCGGCCGTCACATGCAATGATGAGCGTCTTGCCTTGTTTGCCCATAGGGAATCTGCCTATCCAAAAGGTGACAATTTGTATTCGCCTTCGCCCTGGCGCCGGGCAACCCAGCACTGTGGCCGCTCCGTGATGTCTTGAAAGCCTGCGTGCCCGCCACAATCTGCCCGCCGTCCCCGTTTCACCACTGCCATGACCCAAAAACAAACCCTTTCCTTCCAGGCCGAGGTCGCCCAGCTGCTGCACCTGGTCACCCATTCGCTCTATTCCAACAAGGAAATCTTCCTGCGGGAGCTGATTTCCAACGCCTCGGACGCCTGCGACAAGCTGCGCTTCGAGGCGTTGAACGATGCCGCGCTGTACGAAGACGCGCCCAACCTGGAGGTGCGCGTCAGCTTCGACAAGGCCGCTCGCACCCTGACCATCATCGACAACGGCATCGGCATGTCCCAACAGGAGGCGATCGACCACCTCGGCACCATCGCCAAGAGCGGCACCCGCGAGTTCATGGGCCGGCTGTCCGGCGACCAGAAGGCCGATGCCCAGTTGATCGGGCAGTTCGGCGTCGGCTTCTATTCCGGCTTCATCGTGGCCGACAAGATCTCGGTCGAATCCCGGCGCGCCGGGTTGCCGGTGGACCAGGGCGTGCGCTGGGTCAGCGGCGGCGCCGGCGACTTCGAGGTGCAAACCATCGACCGCCCGGCGCGCGGCACGTCCGTCACGCTGCACCTGCGGGAGGATGCGCAGGAGTACCTGAACACCTGGAAGCTCAAGAGCGTCATCGCCAAGTATTCCGACCACATCTCCCTGCCGATCCTGATGCGCAAGGAAGAATGGAAAGAAGGGGAGGACAACAAGGGCGGCGAAATGGTGCTCTCGGGCGACTGGGAAACTGTCAACCAGGCCAGCGCCCTGTGGAGCCGGCCCAAGAAGGACATCGGCCCCGAGCAGTACCAGGAGTTCTACAAGCAGATCAGCCACGACACCGAGCCGCCGCTGTCCTGGTCGCACAACCGGGTCGAGGGCTCGACCGAATACACGCAGCTGCTGTACATCCCCGCCCATGCCCCGTTCGACCTGTGGAACCGCGACAAGGCTGCCGGCGTCAAGCTGTACGTCAAGCGCGTCTTCATCATGGACGACGCCGAGGCGCTGCTGCCGGTGTACCTGCGCTTCGTCAAGGGCGTGATCGACTCGGCTGACCTGCCGCTGAACGTGAGCCGCGAGCTCCTGCAGGAAAGCCGCGACGTGCGCGCCATCCGCGAAGGTTCGACCAAGCGCGTGCTCTCGATGCTCGAGGACCTGGCCAAGCTGGAGCAGGACGCGACCGCCACGGAAGAAGACAAGGGCAAGTACGCGAAGTTCTACGCCGAGTTCGGCGCCGTGCTCAAGGAGGGGCTGGGCGAGGACTTCGGCAACCGCGGCCGGCTGGCCAAGCTGCTGCGCTTCGCCTCCACCACGTCGGACGCGGCCACCGTGTCGCTGGCCGACTACAAGGCCCGGATGAAGGAAGGCCAGGAGGCGATCTACTACATCACCGCCGACAGCCTGCCGGCCGCCCGCAACAGCCCCCAGCTCGAGGTCTTCCGCAAGAAGGGCATCGAGGTGCTGCTGATGACCGATCGGGTCGACGAATGGGCGCTGAACCACCTGCAGGACTTCGACGGCACACCGATGCAGTCGGTCGCCCGGGGCGCGGTCGACCTGGGCAAGCTGCAGGACGAGTCCGAGAAGAAGGCTGCGGAAGAAGCTGCGGAAACCTTCAAGCCGGTGCTGGAGCGCCTGAAGGCGGCGCTGAAGGACAAGGCCGAAGACGTCCGCGTCACGACCCGGCTGGTCGATTCACCGGCCTGCCTGGTGGTGCAGGACGCCGGCATGAGCATGCAGCTGGCCCGGATGCTCAAGCAAGCGGGACAGAAGGTGCCCGAGATGAAGCCGGTGCTGGAGGTGAACGCCGAGCATCCGCTGGTGAAGAAGCTCGAAAGCTCGGACCACTTCGACGACCTGGCCCAGATCCTGTTCGACCAGGCCCTGCTGGCCGAGGGCGGCATGCCCGACGATCCGGCGGCCTACGTGCGCCGGGTCAACGCGCTGCTGGTCTGACCCGAGGCAGGCCGGGACGGCCTGTCGTCACTTGGTCTCGAAGCCGCCGGCCTCGCGCTGCGGCTTCGCCTCCGGGCCCGCCAGCATCTGGACCAAGGCCGTCGCAGCCTCCGGGTGGTCGGCCCGGCTGCAGACGGCGGCGGTGTAGATCGTGGCCAGCTCGAACTCGCTGGGCAGCACGCCGACCAGTTGCACGCCGGGCGTGTAGAGGATCTCGGTGACCTGCGTGCAGCCCACCAGCCGCGGCTCACGCGCCGCCGCCATCTCGCGCATGGCCGTGGCGCCGTTGGGGAACGGCCGCAGCCGGGCCGCGAGTTCCTGGTCCACGCCGAGCGCCTGCATCACCTTCATGAAGTGGATGCCGGCCGTCGCCTTGACGGGGTCGGGAAAGTAGATGCCCTGCGCTCCGCGCAGCACGGCCGCCAGGGCTTGCGGCGAGTCGACGGCCGGCGCGGGCTCGCCGCTCTTCACCGCGACCCCGGTCCGCACGACGCCCAGCGGCCGGGCCGATCCCGCCACCACGTGGCCCTGCCGTTCCAGCTCCTCGATCAGCGCCGCGGTCAGGATCACCACGTCGCAACGGGCGCCGGCCAGCAGCTTGTCCTTCATCATGCCCACCGCCCCGAACGTCCCGTCGATGGCGGCTGCGTGGGCCGCGGCGAATCGTTCGCTCAACTGGCCGACCAATCCCTGCGCGGCCCCCCCGCTGATCACGTGCAACTGCTTCATTACTCGGCCTTGATGTTGGCGGACTTGATGACCTTCGACCACTTGGCGATGTCGTCCTGGATGTACTTGTCGAAGACCGCCGCCGTCATCACCATCGGCGTGGCTCCCTGCTTGCCCCACAGCTGCTGGACGTCCGGCTGGCCGGCGATGCGCGACACGGCCTCGTTGAGCCGGTCGACGATCGCCTTGGGCGTGCCCTTGGGCGCCATCAGCCCCAGCCAGATCGTGGCCTCGTAGTTGGGCACGCCGGCCTCGTGCACCGTCGGCACGTCGGGCAGCACGCTGGAGCGCTGGCGCCCGGTGGTGGCGATCGCCTTCACCTTGCCGGCCTTGACCTGCTCCGCCATCGTGGTCACGGCATCGAACATCATGTCGACCTGGCCGCCGATCACGTCGGTGCGCGCGCCGGAGCTGCCCTTGTAGGGAATGTGCACCAGGTAGACGCCGCCCATGCTCTTGAACAGCTCGCCGGCCATGTGGTACGGCGTGCCCAGGCCCGACGAAGCGTAATTGAGCTTGCCCGGCTGGGCCTTGGCCTGCTGCAGCAGCTCCTTGACGCTCGACGCCTTCAGCGCCGGGTTGGCCACCAGCACCAGGTCCGAATAATTGATCGGCGCGATGCCCACGAAGTCCCGCGCCAGCACAAACGGCTTGGTGGGGATCAGCGTCTCGTTGACGGTGTGGGTGTTGGACATCACCAGCAGCGTGTAGCCGTCCGCCGGCGCCTTGGCCGCCAGGTCGGTCCCGATCACCGAGCCGGCGCCGGGCTTGTTGTCGACCACGAACGGCTGGCCCATCGAATCGGTCAGGCGCTGGGCGATGAAGCGGGCGTAGTTGTCGGCCGGGCCGCCGGCGGCGAACGGGACGATCAGCTTGACCGCGCGGGCCGGATAGGTCTGCGCCGACGCGGGCCCGGACAGCAGCGTGCCGGCCAGGCCGAGAGCGAGAAGCAGGGGGCGGATCATGGCGCTTTTCCTTATTCGACCTTGCCGATTTTCTTGACCACGTCGGCCATGCGTTTCGCATCGGCCTGGACATATTTTTCAAAGTCCGGCGTGTCCTGGTACAGGATCGGGCTGCCGGCATTGAGGATCACTTCCTTGACCTTGGGGTCCATGGCCGCGGCCCGGGCGGCGGCCCGCAGGCGCTGCGCCACCGGCTCCGGCGTTGCGGCCGGAATGAACAGGCCCGACCACTGCGCGTACTCGGCGTTGTAGCCCGCGGTCTTGAGCGCCGGCACGTCCGGCAGCGCGTCGAGCTTGCCGTTGCCCCAGTGGGCCAGCACCCGCAGCTTGCCGGCCTTCACGTGCTGCAGCACGGTGGCCGGTCCGGACGAGACGGCGTCGATCTGCCCGCCCAGCAGCGCGACGACCGCCGGCCCGGCGCCGGTGAATGGCACGTGCGTCATCTTGATGCCGGCGGTCTGCGACAGGATTTCCATCGGCACGTGCATCGTTCCGTAGTTGCCGGACGAGCCGTAGTTGATGGCGCCCGGCCGCTTCTTCGCGTCCTCGACGAAGTCCCGGGCGGTCTTCCAGGGCGCATCGGCGCGCACCGCCAGCACCGTCGGGTCGGCCGTGAAGCGGGCGATCGGGCGCAGCGAATTGAGCGCATACATCTGATTGCGGCCCAGCACCACGTCGGCCTCCGGGATCACCGTGAGGGACGAGAGCGACATCAGCACGGTGTAGCCGTCGGCGGGGGCCTTGGAGACCAGCGCCATGCCGATGCCGCCGCCGGCGCCAGCCTTGTTTTCGATCACGACCGGCTGGCCGAGCTCGCGCGCCATGGCCTCCGCGACCGGCCTGGCGACGAGGTCCGCGAGTCCGCCGGGCGGGAACGGGACGACCATGGTGATCGGCTTGGTCGGCCAGGCCGGCTGGGCAACGGCGAAGCTGGCGGCGGTGAGCGCGAGGACGACGGTGAAAACGGAACGACGGTACATCGGGGGAGCCTCCTTTTTTCGTTAGCATGCTAGAGATGCCGACTGCTCCCTTAGAGCGTTTTCCCCCATCGAGGGCGCGCCATTTGTATCAAGCTGCAAGCGGCGGCTCGGCCATCGCCTCGAGCTGCTCCTGCAGCATCAGCACCTGTCCCTGCCAGTAGTCGCTGGTGCCGAACCAGGGAAAGGTGGGCGGGAAAGCCGGATCGTCCCAGCGCCGCGCCAGCCAGGCGCTGTAGTGGATCAGCCGCAAGGTGCGCAGGGGCTCGATCAGCGCCAGTTCGCGGCGGTCGAATTCGCGGAACTGCTCATAGCCGTCGACCAGGGCGCCGAGCTGCTGGGTCTGGTCGCGCCGTTCCCCCGACAAGAGCATCCACAGGTCCTGGACCGCGGGACCGGTGCAGGCGTCATCGAGGTCGACGAAGTGCGGCCCCTGGTCCGGCGTCCACAGGATGTTGCCGGGGTGGCAGTCGCCATGCAGCCGGATCCGCCGGCACGGATTGGCCCGCAGCACCGACGCGACCATCTCGATGGCCTCGTTGCAGTGCTTGAGCCAGGGTCCCTGCACGTCGAGCGGGATCGCATCGTGGGCGAGCAGCCAGTCGCGCGGTTCGATGGCGAAGGTCTGCACATCGAGCTGCGGCCGGGTGGCGAAGGGCTGGGCGGCGCCGACCGTGTG
>CALRYV010000018.1:0-117259 GCA_943372495.1 Ramlibacter sp. 2FC
TCGGCGGCACGTTGCGCAGCAGCGGCACGCTGGGCGTGGAGCAGAACAGCCCGTAGTTGACGCCGCTGACCGCGAAGCGGGCCTCGGTCGACGCCACGGCCAGGTCGCACTGCGCCACCAGCTGGCAGCCCGCGGCGGTGGCGATGCCCTGCACGCGCGCGATCACCGGCACCGGCAGCTCCTGGATCGCCAGCATCATCCGGCTGCATTGCGCGAACAGCCGCTGGTAGTAGGCCAGTTCCGGCGTCGCGATCATTTCCTTGAGGTTGTGGCCGGCGCAGAAGGCCTTGCCGGCAGCGGCCAGCACCACGACGCGCGCCGATTCGTCGGCGGCGATGCGGGCCAGCGCCGCCTGCAGCGCGTCCAGCATGTCCTCGCTCAGGGCGTTGAAGTTCGCGGCCCGGTTCATCGTCAGCGTGACCACGCCGCGCGCATCGCGCGCCTCGATCAGCGGCTGCTCCATCGCTTGCTCCTCTCCTGGTTGCGCCCGTTCAGAGATCGGCCAGCGCCCGCACGTGCGCCTCGACGCTGCGGCCCAGCGCGCTCAGGTTGTAGCCGCCCTCCAGGCAGGAGACGATCCTGCCCTTCCCGTACTTGCCGGCCACTTCCTTCAGCCGCTGCGTGATCCAGGCGTAGTCCGCCTCCACCATCCCCAGCTGCCCGAGGTCGTCCTCGCGGTGGGCGTCGAAGCCGGCGCTGATGAAGACCATCTCGGGCTGGAACGCCTCCAGCCGCGGCATCCAGTGCTTTTCCACCAGCTCGCGGATCGCGGCCCCCTTGGTGTAGGCGGGCACCGGGACGTTCACCATGTTCTCCGCGTGCGAGCCGAAGCCGCTGTAGGGATAGAAGGGATGCTGGAAGATGCCGACCATCAGCACGCGCTCGTCGCCGGCCAGGATGTCCTCCGTGCCGTTGCCGTGGTGCACGTCGAAGTCCACCACCGCCACGCGTTTCAGGCCATGGCGGTCCAGCGCATAACGCGCGGCGACGGCGATGTTGTTGAGGATGCAGAAGCCCATCGCGCGGCTGCGGGTGGCGTGGTGGCCGGGCGGCCGCACGGCGCAGAACGCGTTTTCCAGCTCGCCGGAGATCACCGCGTCGGTGGCGGCGATGGCCGCGCCGGCCGCGCGCAGCGCCGCGTTCCAGCTGTGGCGGTTCATGGCGGTGTCCGGGTCGATGTACATGAGGCCGTCGCCCCCGGCGTCCTCTTCCTCGATCACCGTCTGGGCCAGCCCGCGGACCGCCGCCACGTGCATGCGGTCGTGCGCGAGTTCCAGCAGGTCGGTGCTGGCCAGAGGCGCCTCGCGCCGGTCCACCGCGTCCAGCAGGTGGGAGGCCAGCATGCGGTCCTCGATGGCGTCGAGCCGCTCGGGGCACTCGGGGTGCCCGCGGCCCATGTCGTGTCTCCTGCAGTCCGGGTGCGTGAAATAGCCGGTCTTGTGCATGGCTCGCCTCGGCTCTCGTCAAATTTCGGATAAGGTCGCGCTTGTATGGAAGCACGACAAAAACTCAAAACGCTCCTCGACCAGCTTAACACGGTGATCGTCGGCAAGCCTTCGCAGGTACGGGACTGCGTGGCCTGCCTGCTGGCAGGGGGGCACCTGCTGATCGAGGACGTTCCGGGGGTGGGGAAGACGACCCTGGCGCACGCGCTGGCGCGGGCCTTCGGGCTGCAATTCTCGCGGGTGCAGTTCACGGCGGACCTGATGCCCAGCGACCTGTCCGGCGTGTCGGTCTACGACCGCGGCCGGGAAGGCTTCGTGTTCCACCCCGGCCCGATTTTCGCGCAGGTGCTGCTGGCCGACGAGATCAACCGCGCCAGCCCCAAGACCCAGAGCGCGCTGCTCGAGGCGATGGAGGAAAAGCAGGTGACGGTGGAAGGCGAGACCCGCGCCCTGCCCTCGCCGTTCTTCGTCATCGCCACCCAGAACCCGCACGACCAGCTCGGCACCTTCGCGCTGCCCGAGTCGCAGCTGGACCGGTTCCTGATGCGGATCTCGCTGGGCTATCCGGACCGCGCCGCCGAACGCGAACTGCTCAAGGGCCGGGACCGGCGCGAGATGCTGGACAACCTGGAGAGCACGCTGTCGGCGATCGAGCTGCAGTCGCTGCAGCAGAAGGTGATGGACATCCACGCCTCCGACCCGCTGCTCGATTACGTGCAGGAGCTGGTGGCGGCCACGCGCTCGGGCCGCTGGTTCCTGCAGGGCCTGTCGCCGCGCGCCGGCATCGCCGTGGTGCGGGCCGCCAAGGCCCAGGCGCTCCTGAGCGGACGCGACTACGTGGCACCGGACGACGTGCAGGCGATCCTGCCGCAGACGGTGGCGCACCGCCTGATCCCGGTCGGCGACGCGGGCCGTGGCCCGGTGGAACAGGTGCGGGCGATGGTCGAGGCGGTGTCGTTGCCGTGAACACGCAAACCGTTCGCCCTGAGCCTGTCGAAGGGCCGCGAGCGCGAGGGGCTTCGACTGGCTCAGCCCGAACGGCATGGTGGAACCCCTTCGGCTTCGCCCGCCGGCGTTTCCGCCAGTGGTGGCAGTCGCGCATTCCGCTGTCCGACACCATGACGCTGACCCAGCGCAACGTCTACATCCTGCCGTCGCGGGCCGGCTTCATGCTCGGCGCCACGCTGCTGGTGCTGCTGGTGGCGTCGATCAACTACCAGCTCAATCTCGGCTACCTGCTCACCTTCCTGCTGGCCGGCAGCGCGCTGGCCGGCATGCACGTGTGCCACGGCACGCTGCGCGGCTTGACGCTGAACCTGCTGCAGCCGGATGCGCAGTTCGCCGGCGCCAGCGCCACCCTGGCCGTGGTGCTGAACAACCCGCGCCGCGCGGTGCGGCACGGCATCGGGCTGGCGGTGCTCGATGTGACGCATGAAGACCACTGGGTCTGGGCCGACGTGCCGGCGCAAGGCAGTTGCACCGTGCATGTCGCCTTCAAGCCGCAGCAGCGCGGGCTGCACCGGGTGCCGCCGCTCACCGCCGAAACGCGCTTCCCGCTGGGCACTTTCCGGGTCTGGACGGTGTGGCGGCCGGCGGCGCAGGTGCTGGTCTATCCGGCGCCCGAGCCGCTGCCGCCGCCGCTGCCGCCGGGCGAGCCGCGCGGCGGCGGCAACGCGTCGGCGCGGCTGCAGGGCAGCGGCGAGTTCGATGGCGTGCGGGCCTACCGCCGCGGCGATCCGCTCAAGCTGGTGGTCTGGAAGAAGGCGGCCAAGGCCGACGAACTGGTCAGCCGCGACACCGAGCAGGCGCAGCGCTACGAGCTGTGGCTGGACTTCGCGCACGCCGGCGCCGGCGGCACCGAGCACAAGCTGTCGCGGCTCACGGCCTGGGTGGTGCAGGCCGACAAGCTGGCCCTGGACTACGGCCTGCGGCTGCCGGCGCGGCAGATCGCGCCTGCCAGCGGCGAGGCCCACAAGCGGCAGTGCCTGGAGGCGCTGGCAACGTGTTGAACCAGCTGAAAGCACTGCCCCGCGACGCGCGGGACACCCTGTTCCTGCTGCTGGTGATCGGCTGGGTGGTGCTGCCGCAGGTCGGCCACCTGCCGTGGTGGTGCAGCGCGCTGGCCGGCGGCGTGCTGCTGTGGCGCGGCTGGCTGGCGATCGCCTCGCGCCGGCTGCCCAGCCAGTGGTGGCTGCTGGTGCTGCTGGCCGTCGCCCTCACGGCCACCTGGCTGACCCATCGCACGCTGCTCGGGCGCGACGCCGGCGTGACCCTGATCGTGATCCTGCTGGCGCTCAAGACGCTGGAGCTGCGGGCCCGGCGCGATGCGTTCGTGGTCTTCTTCCTGGGCTTCTTCACGATGCTCACCAATTTCTTCTTCTCGCAGTCGCTGCTCACCGCCGGCGCGATGGTGCTGGCCCTGCTCGGGCTGCTGACGGCGCTGGTCAACGCCCACATGCCGGTCGGCAAGCCGCCGCTGCGACAGGCCGCGCGCACTGCCGGCAAGCTGGCCCTGTTCGGCGCGCCGGTGATGGCGGTGCTGTTCCTGCTGTTCCCGCGCTTCGGCCCGCTGTGGGGCATCCCCAGCGATGCCATGAGCGGGCGCAGCGGCCTGTCCGCCTCGATGCAGGTGGGGACCATCGCTTCGCTGGCGCTGGACGACAGCATCGCGATGCGGATCCGCTTCGAGGGCGCGCCGCCGTCCCAGCAGCAGCTGTATTTCCGCGGGCCGGTGCTGTCCGCCTTCGACGGGCGCGAGTGGCGCGCGCTGCAGCCACGCCTGGGAACGCGCTTCTCGCCAGGGCTGGCCGGCCCCTCCGGCCTGCAGGTGGAGGGCCCGCCGGTGCGCTACGAGGTGACGCTCGAACCCAACAACCGGCCCTGGATCTTCGTGCTCGACGCCGCGGCGCGGCCGCCGGCGGTCCCCGGCTTCGAGACGCTGATGACGGGCGAGCTGCAGTGGGTGGCCAACCGGCCGGTGACCGACCTGCTGCGCTACCGGGTCGAGAGCCACACCAGCTTCCGCCACGGCCCCCGTTTGGCCGCCGCCGTGGCGCCCGAGTACCTGGAACTGCCGCCCGGCTTCGATCCGCGCACCATCGCCCTGGCCCGGGAGCTGCGAACCGACCCGCGGTACGCGGGCGGCGGCACGAAGGCGCTGGTCGACGCGGCCCTGCAGCGGCTGCGCACCGGCGGCTACCGCTACACGCTCGAGCCAGGGGTCTTCGGCCAGCACACGGCCGACGAGTTCTGGTTCGACCGCAAGGAGGGGTTCTGCGAGCACATCGCGTCCGCCTTCGTGGTGCTGATGCGGGCGATGGACATCCCGGCGCGCCTGGTCACCGGCTACCAGGGCGGCGACCTGAACCCGGTCGACGGTTTCTGGGCCGTGCGGCAAAGCGACGCCCACGCCTGGACCGAGGTCTGGCTGTCGGGCCAGGGCTGGGTGCGGGTCGACCCGACGTCCGCCGTGGCGCCCGGCCGCACCGGGGCGTTCCAGCGGCTGCAGGCGCCGCGCGGGGTGCTGGCCACGGCCTTCAACGCCGTCACGCCCGACATGGCCGCCAGCTTCCGGGCCGCCTGGGAGGCGGTGAACAACGCGTGGAACCAGCGCATCCTCAACTACACGCAAAGCAAGCAGCTCGACCTGCTCAAGAACCTCGGTTTCGAGACCCCGAGCTGGGAAGACCTGAGCTACGTGCTGCTCGCCGTCATCGTGCTGGTGGCCGTGTTCGGCGCCGGCTGGACCCTGTGGGAGCGCAGCCAGCACGACCCGTGGCTGCGGCTGCTGGGACGGGCCCGCAAGCGCCTGCGCAAGGCCGGCGTCGAACTGCCGGCGGCCAGCGCGCCGCGGCAGATGGCCACGGTTGTCACATCGCGTTTCGGCGCGGCGGCGAAACCATTGGCGGACTGGCTGCTCCAACTGGAAGCGCAGCGCTATTCGCGCCAGCCGCAATCCAGCCTCGCTGCATTGCAGCGGCAATTCAACCAACTGGCCTGGCCCCCATAAGAAAACGATGATCAAACTGCTCGTGACTGCCGCCCTGATCGCCGCGACCGCCCTCCCCGCCTTCGCGCAGGCCGGCGACACCCTGCGCAAGCCGAACCCCCGCGGCAAGGTCGTGCGCCAGCCTGCGGTGCCATATGCCACCCGCGACGACGCGATGGCCTTTGCCGACGACCTGGCCCGGCGCCGCGACCTGGACCCGGCCTGGGTCCGCAAGGCCATCGGCGATGCGAAGCTGCTGCCGACCGTGGCGCGGCTGATGCAGCCGGCGCCCGGCGGCACGCCCAAGAACTGGCGGGCGTACCGCGGCCGTTTCATCGACCCGGTGCGGATCGGCGCCGGCGTGAAGTTCTGGCAGGCCAACCGGGCCACGCTGCAGCGGGTCGAGGCCGAATTCGGCGTGCCGGCCGAGATCGTCGTCGGCATCATCGGCGTCGAAACCGTCTACGGCCAGCAGATGGGGACCTTTCGCGTGATCGATGCGCTGGCCACGCTGGCCTTCGACTTTCCGCAGTCGCACCCGCGGGCCACCGAGCGCAGCGAGTATTTCCGCGGCGAGCTGGAGCAGTTCCTGACCTGGCAGCACCGCCGCGGCAGCGATCCGCTGGAGCCGGTCGGCAGCTTCGCCGGTGCCATGGGCATGCCGCAGTTCATGCCCAGCTCCTGGGCCAAGTGGGCCATCGACTACGACGGCGACGGCCGGATCGACCTGGCCAACAGCCACGCCGACGTGATCGGCTCGGTCGCCAATTACTTCAAGGGCTTCGGCTGGAACCCGGGCATGCCGACCCATTTCCCGGTGGCGTTCGACCCGGCGCGGCTGGACAAGGACGCGCTGCTGGCGCCCGACATCCTGCCCAGCTTCAGCGTCGCGAGCTTCGCGGCCAAGGGCGCGGTGGTCCCGCCCGAGGCCCAGCAGCACAAGGGCCCGCTGGCGCTGGTGGAGCTGCAGAACGGCGGCGACGAGCCGAGCTATGTCGCCGGCACCGAGAACTTCTACGTGATCACCCGCTACAACTGGTCGAGCTACTACGCGATGTCGGTGATCGAGCTCGGGCGTGAGGTGAAGGCGGCGCTGGAGCGCAACTAGGAGCGGGCGGCCAGCCCGGGCCGTCGTCTCAGGCCGCTTTTTCCGCCGGCACCAGGAAGTCGCGGCTGATGCGCACGCCCAGTTCGTTCACCCGGTCCAGGAACTGCGTGAGGAAGGCGTGCAGGCCGGTGGAGAGGATCTCGTCGATCGCCCCCCACTTCAGGTCGGCGCGCAGCTTGCCGGCGCGCCGCATCGTTTCCGCCGACTGGTCGTTGGCCACCATTTCCAGGTTGCTGACCACCTCGTTCATGCTGGCGTGCAGCGACCTGGGCATGTCGGCGCGCAGGATCAGCAGGTCGGCCACCCGCTCGGGCTTGATCACGTCGCGGTAGACCTTGCGGTAGATCTCGAAGCCCGAGACGCTGCGCAGGATCGCGCTCCAGTGGTAGAAGTCGTATTCCTGGTCCTTCTCGCTGGCGTTGCCGAAGAAGTCGCTCTGCACCGCATGGAACTTCACGTCCACCAGCCGCGCCGTGTTGTCGGCCCGCTCCAGGAAGGTCCCCAGCCGCATGAAGTGCAGCGCCTCGTCCATCAGCATGGTGCCCACCGTCACGCCGCGCGAGAGGTGCGAGCGGAACTTGACCCATTCGAAGAACTGGGCCGGGTCGCGCTCGAACTCGCGGTTCTTGAGCATCCGGTTGACTTCCAGCCAGGTCTGGTTCTGGGTTTCCCAGACCTCGGTGGTGAGCGTGCCGCGCACGGCCCGCGCGTTCTCGCGGGCGGCGTGCAGGCAGGAGATGATCGACGAGGGGTTGGACTCGTCCACGATCATGAACTCCAGCACGTCGCGCGGCGTCACCGCGCGGTGCTTGGCGGTGTACGCGGGCAGCAGTTCGCTGATCGATAGCAGGCCCTGCCAGCCGACCTGGGCGACGGCGGCGGACTGCGGCAGCAGCGAGGTCTGGTAGTTGACGTCCAGCATGCGGGCGGTGTTCTCCGCGCGCTCGGTGTAGCGGGACATCCAGAAGAGGTGGTCGGCGGTGCGTGAAAGCATCAATGTTCTCCGTGGCCGTTCGCCCTGAGCTTGTCGAAGGGCCTGCGCGAGGGCTTCGACGGCTCAGCCCGAACGGTTTCCTAAACTTCCAATATCCAGGTGTCCTTGGTCCCGCCGCCCTGCGACGAATTGACCACCAATGAGCCTTCCTTCAGCGCCACCCGCGTCAGGCCGCCCGGCACCATCTGCACGTCCTTGCCCGAGAGCACGAACGGCCGCAGGTCGATGTGGCGCGGCGCGATGCCGCTCTCGACGAAGGTGGGGCAGCTTGACAGCGAGAGCGTCGGCTGCGCGATGTAGCGCGCCGGGTCGGCCTCCACGGCCTTCTTGAAATCGTCGATCTCCTGCTTCGTCGCCGCCGGCCCCACCAGCATGCCGTAGCCGCCGGCGCCGTGGACCTCCTTGACCACCAGGTCCTTCATGTTGGCCAGGGTGTACTTCAGGTCGTCCGGGTTGCGGCACATGTAGGTCGGCACGTTGTTCAGGATCGGCTTCTCGCCCAGGTAGAACTCGATCATCTTGGGCACGTACGGGTAGATCGACTTGTCGTCGGCCACCCCGGTGCCGATGGCATTGCAGATGCTGACGTTGCCCGCGCTGTAGGCGTCGACCAGCCCGGCGCAGCCCAGGGTCGACGTCGGGCGGAACACCGACGGATCCAGGAAATCGTCGTCGACCCGGCGGTAGATCACGTCCACCCGCTTCGGGCCACGGGTGGTGCGCATGTAGACGAAGCGGTCCTTGACGAACAGGTCCTGGCCCTCGACCAGTTCGATACCCATCTGCTGCGCCAGGAAGGCATGCTCGAAGTAGGCGCTGTTGTACATGCCGGGCGTGAGGACCACCACGGTGGGATCCGGCGCGCCGGGCTGGGCCGAGGCCCGGAGCGTCTCCAGCAGCAGGTCGGGATAGTGGGCGACGGGGGCGACCCGGTGCGAGCTGAACAGGTCCGGGAACAGCCGCATCATCATCTTGCGGTCTTCCAGCATGTACGACACGCCGCTGGGCACCCGCAGGTTGTCCTCCAGCACGTAGTACTCGCCCTCGCCCTTGGCATTGGCGGCGCGGACGATGTCGACGCCGGCGATGTGCGAGTAGACCCGGTGCGGCACGTAGACGCCCATCATCTCCTTGCGGAACTGGGCGTTGCCCAGCACCTGCTCCCGCGGAATGATGCCGGCCTTGAGGATGTCCTGGTCGTGGTAGACGTCGTGCAGGAACCGGTTCAGGACGTTGACCCGCTGCACCAGGCCCTTTTCGAGCGTGGCCCATTCGCCGGCCGGGATGATGCGGGGAATCAGGTCGAACGGGATCAGGCGCTCGGTGCCGGCGCCGTCTTCGTCCTTGGCGCCGTAGACGGCAAAGGTGATGCCGACGCGGCGAAAGATCATTTCCGCCTCTTCGCGGCGCTTGCGCATGGTGTCCGCCGGCTGGCGGTCCAGCCACTGGACGTAGGACTGGTAATGGTCCCGCACGCCCTGCGACTGCGACTGGCTCATGCCATTGAGGGTCTGGCTTTGCGACTGGCCAGAGCCGGAAGCCGGCAGCTGCTTCCACATTTCGTCAAATTTCAGCATCGGCTTTCTCCTGGCCACAGGATAGCAAGTTCCGCGCCGTTGCAAGGGCGTCCGCGGTCATTGCGGGCGATGATTCCAGTATCGAAACGCGATGGCGCGCTGGCATTGGACCGCCGCCGGCTGCGCCGAGCGCCACCAGGCCGCGCCGCATCGGGGCGATTGCAGCACCTGGACCCCGCGCTGCCGGTAGCGCTCCATCACCGGCGCTGCCGGATGGCCGAAGCGGTTGCGGTAGCCGGCCTGCACGATCGCGATCCGGGGCTGCACCGCCTCCAGGAAGGCGGCGCTGGAAGAGGTCTTGCTGCCATGGTGCGGGACCAGGAGGACGTCGGACCGTAAATCAACCGTTCGGGCTGAGCCTGTCGAAGCCTGGGCCAGCGTTTCGACAGGCTCAACGCGAACGGATTGCGAAACCAGCCCCGCCTCCTGCGCCAGCTCGATGTCGCCGGCCAGCAGCGCCGACTGGCGGCCGTTGGAGATGCGCACCACGCAGCTCATGGCGTTCGACCGGGCGCCCGCCCGGTAATCGGCGGCCGCCGGGTGCAGCACCTCGAACTCCACCCCGTCCCAGTGCCAGCGCTGGCCGGCGACGCAGCGGCGGGCCGGGCGCAGCGCCTGCAGCTCGTGGTCGTCCGCGATCGAGCTCACCAGCGCCGCGCCCGGCTGCATCGCCAGCACCGCCGCCGCGCCGCCGGTGTGGTCGACGTCGCGGTGACTGAGCACCAGCGTGTCGACCCGCTCCCCCAGCGCCCGCAGCAGCGGCACCAGCACGCGGTGGCCGGCGTCGCTCTCGCGGCTGTAGCGGGGGCCGGCGTCGTAGACCAGCGTGTGCGCCGCGGTGCGGACGATCACCGCATTGCCCTGGCCGATGTCGGCGGCCAGCAGCTCGAACTCGCCGGCCGGTGGCCGGACCGGTTGCCAGAGCAGCACCGGCAGCAGCAGCGGCAGGCCCAGCGCCCGGAGGGGCAGCGGCAGCCGCAGCACCAGCACCACCCCGCCCACCAGGCCGGCGGCGGCGACCCACAGCGGCGGCGCCGCGGTGGAAATGGTGGCCCAGGGCCAGCGCGCCAGCCAGTCCAGCCACCAGCCCAGGGCCTGCAGCGCCCAGGCGGCCACGTCCCACAACGGCGCCGCCGCGACGCCGGCCAGCGCCAGCGGCGTCACCAGCAGCGTGACCCACGGGATGGCCACGGCGTTGGCCAGCAGGCCGACCACCGACACCTGCCCGAACAGCAGCACCGTGAGCGGCAGCAGCGCCAGCGTGACGACGCCCTGCTCCCGAAAGAACCGCGCCAGCCGGTTGCCGCCCGCGCCCGCATCGCTGGCGAACAGCACGCCCACGGCGACGAAACTGAGCCAGAACCCGGCCTGCAACAGGGCCCACGGATCGATGGCGACCACCACCGCGCAGGCCAGCAGCCAGACCTGCGGCCACGGCCAGTGCCGCCCGGACAGCCGCAGCAGGCCCACGGTGGCCAGCATCCAGATCGTGCGCTGCGCCGGCACGCCCCAGCCGCTGAACACCGCATAGGCCGTGGCCAGGGCGATGCCGCCGACCAGCGCCGCGTGCTGCGCCGGCCAGGCCAGGCACAGCCGGGCGCTGCGGCGCCACAACCAGCCGACCGCCAGGCCGGCGGCCCAGGCGAACATGGTCACGTGCAATCCGGAGATCGACATGAGATGGGCGACCCCGGTGGCGCGGAAGACGTCCCAGTCGGCGCGGTCGATCGCGTTCTGGTCGCCGACCACCAGCGCCGCCAGCAGGCCGGCGGCCTTGCGGTCTTGCACGCGGGCGTCGATCGCATCGCGCACCGACTGCCGCGCGCCCTCCACCGGATGGCGCCAGGTGGCGCCGATGCGGCGCGGCGGCGGGTCCTTCGGCCCGGCGCGGACGTAGCCGGTGGCCTGCAGCCCCTGCTCCCAGAGCCAGAGCTCGTAGTCGAAGCCATGCGGATTGAGGTTGCCGTGCGGCGCCTTCAGCCGCGCGGTGAGCTGCCAGCGCTCGCCGGCGCGCAGGTCGGCCGGCTGCCGCTGCACCTCCGGGTCGCCCAGGCCGCCATACCAACCGAGGTAGACCTGCGGCGGCAGCGCGACCGGCTGGCTGCCGGCATGCGCCGACTCCACCTCGAACCGGAAGCGCAGGCCGCCGTCATTGCGCTGCGGCATCGCGGCAACCACGCCGGTCAGCGCCAGGTCGCGCCCCTCCAGCGCCGATGGCAAGGCCTGGCCGGCAAACTGCACTGCGCGCAGGCCGACCGCGGCAAACGCCAGCGCGGACGCCGCCAGCAGCACCGGCAACCAGCGCCAGCGCGCCCGGCGCCGCGCCTGCGCCAGCGCCGCCAACACCAGGGCGACGGCGGCCAGCGCGGCATAGTCCGTCGCGGCCCACAACTGCCGCTGCTGCAGCTGGCACGCCGAGCCGGCAACCACGCCCAGCAAGGTCCACGCCAGCCAGGGAGTGGTTCGATGGACAACGTCGTTGGGGTCGTCGGTCACCTTGCTGCAACGGCGCGGCCACCCCGCGCGCCGACCGGGCCGTCCCCTGATTGGCGTAGGAATTGCTAGTATCGAACGATGTCGATCCATGCCGCTCTCAACCACGTCACCCACTACAAATACGACCGGCCGATCAAGATCGGCGCCCAGGTCGTGCGCTTGCGGCCCGCGCCCCACTGTCGCAGCAACGTGGTCTCCTATTCGCTGAAGGTCGAGCCGGCGCAGCACTTCATCAACTGGCAGCAGGACCCGTTCGCCAACTACCTGGCGCGGCTGGTGTTCCCGGAAAAGACCACCGAGTTCAAGGTCACGGTCGATCTGGTCGTCGAGATGGCGGTCTACAACCCGTTCGACTTCTTCCTCGAACCCGAGGCCGAGAACTTCCCGTTCCAGTACAACGAGGCGCAACGCCAGGAGCTGGCGCCCTATCTCGTGACCGAGCCGCCGACGCCGCTGCTGGCGAAGTACCTCGAGAAGATCGACCGCAAGGAGCGCCGCACCATCGACTTCCTGGTCTGGATGAACCAGGAGGTGCAAAAGGACGTCAGGTATTTGATCCGGATGGAGCCGGGCGTGCAGACGCCGGAAGAAACGCTGACCAACGCCAGCGGCTCGTGCCGCGACTCGGGCTGGCTGCTGGTGCAGTTGATGCGCCACATGGGCCTGGCGGCGCGCTTCGTCTCCGGCTACCTGATCCAGCTGGTCCCCGACGTCAAGGCGCTGGACGGCCCGAGCGGCACCACCGTCGATTTCACCGACCTGCACGCCTGGTGCGAGGTGTTCCTGCCCGGCGCAGGCTGGGTCGGCCTCGATCCCACCTCGGGCCTGCTGGCCGGCGAAGGCCACATCCCGCTGGCCTGCACGCCCTCGCCGTCCAGCGCCGCGCCGATCGAAGGCCTGATCGACGAGGCCGAAGTGGAGTTCAGCCACCACATGCAGGTGACGCGGATCTATGAATCGCCGCGCGTGACCAAGCCCTACACCGACGACCAGTGGGCCAAGGTGCTGGCCCTGGGCGACATGGTGGACGCGCAACTGGTGGCCGGCGACGTGCGCCTGACCATGGGCGGCGAGCCGACCTATGTCGCCACCGCCGACCGCGACGCCGCCGAATGGAACACCGATGCGCTCGGCCCCACCAAGCGCGGCTACGCGACCGAACTGGTCCACAAGCTGCGCAAGGAATACGGCCAGGGCGGCTTCCTGCATTTCGGCCAGGGCAAGTGGTACCCCGGCGAGCAGCTGCCCCGCTGGGCGCTGTCGATCTACTGGCGCGCCGACGGCCAGCCGGCCTGGAGCAACCCGGCCCTGTTCGACGACGAACACCTGCCGTCGCACTACACCAGCGCCGACGCCGACCGCTTCATCCACACGCTGGCGCGCCGGCTCGGCGTGACGGACCGCTTCATCAAGCCCGGCTACGAAGACGTCTTCTACTACCTCTGGCGCGAGCGCCGGCTGCCGGTGAACGTCGACGTGTTCGAGTCGAAGCTGGACGACGAGATGGAGCGGGTGCGGCTGCGGCGCGTGTTCGAGCAGAAGCTCGACTCGGTGGTCGGCTACGTGCTGCCCCTGCAGGCCGGCGAGTCGGGCCAGCCGCGGCTGGGCGGGCCGGTCTGGTCGACCGGGCCGTGGTTCATGCGCGACGAACGCATGTACCTGATCCCCGGCGATTCGCCGATGGGCCTGCGGCTGCCGCTGGACGCGCTGCCGTGGGTGAGCAAGGAAGATTTTCCGTACACGGTGGAGCAGGACCCGTCGGCGCCGCGCGGCGAGCTGCCACCGGCCGGCGCCATCCACGCCCGCTATGGCGCCGACGGCGACCGCGGTGGCGTGAACTACATCGCCGGCAGTTCGCTGCCCGGCGAAGCGCCGCGCCGCGCGCAGGAGCGCTCGAACCTGCTGCCCGGCGGCAAGGGCGGCACGCTCGGCGCCGGCGGCCAGCGCGAGCCCGAAGGCTTCGTGACGGCGCCGGCCAAGGGCAAGTCCGCCGCCGGCCACAGCCGCACGGCGCTGGTGGTGGAAGCGCGCGACCCGCGCCGCGCCAACGGCCCCAAGGCCGAAACGATCGGCGAGAAGTACGGGATGCTGTACGTCTTCATGCCGCCGCTGGCGGAGCTGGAGGACTACCTCGACCTGCTGGCCGCCGTCGAAGCGACGGCGCAAGAGACCGGCCTGAAGATCATCCTGGAAGGCTACCCGCCGCCGCGCGACCCGCGCCTGAAGCTGCTGCAGGTGACGCCGGACCCGGGCGTGATCGAGGTCAACATCCACCCCGCGCACAACTGGCGGCAGCTGGTGGAGCACACCGAGTTCCTCTACAACGCGGCTTTCGAGACGCGGCTGTCGGCCGAGAAGTTCATGACCGACGGCCGCCACACCGGCACCGGCGGCGGCAACCACTTCGTGCTGGGCGGCGCGACGCCGGCCGACTCACCCTTCCTGCGCAAGCCCGAGCTGCTGGCCAGCCTGCTGCTGTACTGGCACAACCACCCTTCGCTGTCGTACCTGTTCTCCGGCATGTTCATCGGCCCGACCAGCCAGGCGCCGCGGGTGGACGAGGCGCGCAACGACCAGTTGTACGAGCTGGAGATCGCGCTCAAGGAGATCGAGCGCAACCGCAAGGTGCATGGCGAATCGATGCCGCCGTGGCTGGTGGACCGCACGCTGCGCAACATCCTGATCGACGTCACCGGCAACACCCACCGCAGCGAGTTCTGCATCGACAAGATGTACTCGCCCGATTCGGCCACCGGCCGCCTGGGCTTGCTGGAGCTGCGCGCCTTCGAGATGCCGCCGCACTCGCGCATGAGCATCGCGCAGCAGCTGCTGCTGCGGGCGCTGGTGGCGCGCTTCTGGCGCGAGCCGTACAAGGCGCCGGCCACGCGCTGGGGCACCGAGCTGCACGACCGCTTCCTGCTGCCGACCTTCGTGCAGATGGATTTCCACGACGTGCTGGCCGAGATGCGGCAGGAGGGCTATGCCTTCGACGACGCATGGTTCGCGCCGCACCTGGAGTTCAGGTTCCCGCTGGTGGGCGCGGTGCAGACCATGGGCATCGAGCTGACGCTGCGCAATGCGCTGGAGCCCTGGCACGTGATGGGCGAGGAAGGCGCGACCGGCGGCACCGTGCGCTATGTCGACTCGTCGCTGGAGCGGATCGAAGCGCGCGTGACCGGCATGAACCCGAGCCGCTATGTCGTGACGGTGAACGGCAAGGCGCTGCCGATGCAACCGACCGGCGTCACCGGCGAATATGTTTCCGGCGTGCGCTACAAGGCCTGGAACCCGCCGTCGGCGCTGCACCCGACCATCGGCGTGCATGCGCCGCTGACCTTCGACATCGTCGACACCTGGATGAACCGCTCGCTCGGTGGCTGCCAGTACCACGTGACCCATCCCGGCGGCCGCAACTACGAGACCTTTCCGGTCAATGCCTACGAAGCGGAAAGCCGGCGCATGGCGCGCTTCTTTCGCATGGGGCACACGCCAGGGAAACTGCAAGTGCCGCCGGCGACGATCCATGTGCCGGGGAGCCGGGAGTTTCCGTTTACGCTGGATTTGAGGCAGCCTCCTCGGGGGTGAGGAGGCTGCGGGGTCAGGGTAGGGCTAACACTGGAAACGAGTCAAAGGCAAGTGTAGGAACCTTCACCGCCAGCCAAGCTGCTACCGGCACCATTTGTTTCCTTCCGGAAGGGCTTGACGTAACGATTGGTCAACATTGACGAAGGTTGTCGCCGCTTCCGCTGGCGAGCTTGAAGCGTAGTCACAACTCTTGATCGCACCGGTGCTGCCCATATAACGTTAGGCGCCAATCCATGCACGCGTTAATCGATCAGATTGAAGCTTCCCTCGGGTCGCAGATGTATTTCCTATCTCTCTACACCGCGCTGACGGTGCCGGATATCGGGGGCGCGCTGAGCTCCGAGAACGGCGAGGCCTCCGGAGCCAAGTACGCAAGCTGGTTCGAAAAGTGGGTGCAGCCACGTTTCTTTGAAAACGTTCTCGAATCTCTTCCTCCAGAGCATCGGCAGTACGTGACGCCAATTGAGAACCCGCTCACCGGCGACGCGTGCTACCGCTTTCGGTGTTCATTGCTCCACCAGGGAAGCTCACAACATCCGAAGAGTCCCTTCACACGGATCATGTTCATTGAGCCAGGTGCGACGGGAACGGTAGTCCACTACGGCCGGCTGAATGATGCTCTCTGCATCGACCTGAACCTCTTCTGTCGAGAAATGATCCGCGGAACACGGCTATGGTTAGAACAAGCAGCGGGTGACGCCAACTACATTAAGAACTACGCGAATTTCGTCCGCCGGCACGATGGCGGCCTGCCCCCTTACATCGTAGGAGTACCAGTTGTTAGCTGACTTGTCTCGCCCGGCGCACACGCACGAATCAGGGGCCGGCCTTTACGGCCGGATGGTCGTCATCGGTACACGCCGCGTGGCGCGGATAGCCACGTCTTCAGCATGAGGACACCCAATGGCCGCGAACAAGCCCGCATCGCTCCGCTCGTTGAAGTCTGACCTTGCCCGTGTCGATGCACACGTCATCAAGAAGGACGAATACAAGGAGCTGCCAGAATTGACGGAGGACATGCTTGCGCGCGCCAAGGTCCATATGGGCGGCGACCGGCCGGACCGCCGGAGCAAAGTTCCACGGAAGCAGCCGTGAGCTGGTAACGCAGGGCGTCGGCTACGCCAAAGCCGCCAACACATTCCCCGCCGCAGCCACTCCCATATTCACGTAAGCATCGCTCGTGACGCCGCCAATGTGCGGACTCAACACGAAGTTCGCCTGCTTCTGAAACAGATGCCCCGCTCCCACCGGCTCCACCGCGAAGCTGTCCAGCCCGGCCGCCGCCACCTGCCCTGACCGCACCGCATCCAGCAGCGCCGCTTCATCGATCAACCCGCCACGCGCCGTGTTCACCACGATCACGCCGCGCTTGCACTGCGCCAGCGTCTTCGCATTGAGCAGCGCCTTGTTCTCCTCCGTCAGCGGGCAATGCAGCGAGATCGCATCGGCCTCGCGCCAGATCGCTTCCAGGTCGTCCACCTGCTGCACGTAGTCCGGCAAGTCCTTGGCGAACGGATCGAATCCGACGACACGCATCTCCATCGCATCGGCCATGCGCGCGAAGCGCCGGCCGATGGCGCCCAGGCCCACCACGCCGACGGTGCGGCCGCGCAGCTCCACGCTCTTGTGCGTGGCCTTGTCCCAGTGGCCGGCGTGCATGCGCTCGTTCAACGGCACCACCGACTTGGCGCAGGCCAGCAGCAACGCCATCGCGTGCTCCGCCACCGCCGCGGCATTGGCGCCGGCGGCGGCAGCCACCTGGATGCCGCGCGCCTGCGCCGCCGGCTTGTCGATGGTGTCGGTGCCGCTGCCGTGCTTGGAAATCACCTTCAACGAGGGCGCCGCGTCCATCACCTCGGGCGTGATCTGGCCGTAACGCACGATGATGCCGACCGGGTCGTGGCGCCCGGCCAGCGCCACCAGGTCGGGCAACTGCGGCGTCCTGCCGGCGTAGACGATCTCGAAGTCCTTCAGCAGTTCCTGGGCCTGGGGCGCCAGGTCGGCCCCCGTCACCAGGATGGCGCCCTTGCTGCTCACAACGTCTCTCCTTCCTTCAGCACGCCGGCGGCGCGCAGCGCAGCGGCCAGCCACGGCGAGCCGGTGTTGCCTTGCCTGATCTGGTCGATGCGCTTCGCCTCGTCGGCAACCTTCTTCTCGGCCAACGGCAGCAACGCCTCGATCGCGCCACGCTCGATCACCACCACGCCGTCACCGTCGGCACAGACGAAGTCGCCGGGGTGCACCGTCACGCCACCCACCGTCACCGGGTGGCCGATGCGGCCGCTCACCAGCTTGGTGGGGCCATTGGGGTTGGTGCCGACCGAGAACACGGGGAAGTCGATCTCGTCGATCTCCAGGCTGTCGCGCGCGGCGCCATCGATCACCACGCCCGCGATGCCAAGCTTCTTGCAGGCGGTGATCATGATCGTGCCCATCAGCGCCGCGGTCTGGTCGCCCTTGCCGTCGATCACCAGGATGTCGCCGGGTTTCGCCAGCGCCATCGCGGCGTGGATCATCAGGTTGTCGCCTGGGCGCACGTCCACGGTCAGCGCCGGGCCAGCCAGCTTGAAGCGCGGGCGCAGCGCCGTGATGCGGCCATGCAACGCGCCGCGGCGGCCGTTGACGTCGGCCAGGATGGCCGGCTGGAACTGCGCGGCGCGCTGGACGATGGCGGCAGGGACGCGCTCGAAGTCGCGGACGATGTCGGGAGAAGTGGTGGTGGTCATGTCGGGTTCCTGGAGGTTCAATCGATCTTGGCGCCGGAAGCCTTGACGACCTTGCCCCAGCGGGCCACGTCGTCCTGGATCAGCTTGCCGAACTGTTCGGGCGTGCTGCCCTGCACGTCGGCGCCCTGGTCGTTCAGCTTCTTCAGCAGGTCGGGTGCCCGCAGCGCCTTGTTGATTTCCGCGTTGAGCTTCGCGACCACGTCGTGCGGCAGCTTGGCCGGGCCCACGATGCCGAACCAGGTGACGGCGTCGAAGCCCTTGTAGCTCTCGGCCACCGTCGGCACCTGCGGCAGGTCGTCGGTGCGCTTGGTGGAGGTGACGGCCAGCGCGCGCATCTTGCCGTTGCGGACATGGCCCACCAGCGTGGGCACGGAGGACACATACACCTGCACCTGGCCGCCGATCAGGTCGGTGACGCCCTGCGCCGCGCCCTTGTATGGCACGTGCGTCATCTTCACGCCGGCGGCGGACTGGAACTGCTCCATCGCCAGATGGGCCACAGTGCCGTTGCCCGATGTGGCGAAGTTGATCGACGTCGGCTTGGCGCGGGCTCCGGCCACCAGGTCGGCCAGCGTCTTGTACGGCGAGTCGGCGGCCACCACGATGGCCATCGGGGCGCTGGCCACCAGGCTCACGGGCGACAGGTCCTTCACCGGGTCGTAGGGCAGCTTGGGGTACAGCGTGGGGTTGATGGCCAGGTTGCTGGTCTGGCCCAGCACCACGGTGTAGCCGTCGGCCGCGGACTTGGCCGCCGCGTCCACGCCCAGGTTGCCGCCCGAGCCGGGCTTGTTGTCGATGATGACGGTCCAGCCGGTGTTGGCGGCCAGCTTCTGGGCCAGCTCGCGGCCGATGATGTCGGTGCCGCCGCCGGCCGGGAACGGGACGACCAGCTTGATGGGCTTGGCCGGCCAGGCCGCCTGTGCGAAAGCGGGGGCGGCGAATGCGCTGGCCAGGGCCAGGCCGAGGGCGGCGCAGGTTGCGCGGCGGATGGATTGCATCGAATGTCTCCTGTGGATGGAAGGAAGCGAAGGCGAGTTCGCGACAGGGCGGACTTTACGCATGCGTTCCACTCCATACAATGGTGGTCCACTGCATAAACCGCGTTGCACTGTGCGAAACACCACCAAAACCGAATCAGCGCCCCCGCCGGAGGAACCTGCAGCCGGCGGCGTGACCGCTGTCACCCGGGCGCTGTCGCTGATGGAGGCCTTCCGGGTCGGGGAGTCAAGCCTGTCGCTGGCCGAACTGGGCCGGCGCAGCGGCATGCACAAGACCACGGTGCTGCGGCTGGCGCGCACCCTCGCCATGTCCGGCTACATGGTGCAGCGCGAGGACGGCGAGTGGCGCCTGGGTCCGGCCACCGGCTGGCTGGGCGCGCGCTACCAGGCCGGCTTCGACGTCAACAACGTGGTGGAGCCGACGCTGCGCGAGCTGACCCAACTCACCGGTGAAAGCGCTTCGTTCTATGTGCGCGAAGGCGACGTGCGCGCCTGCATCTCGCGCGTCGAAGGGCCGCAGGCCGTGCGCCACCATGTGCGCATCGGCGAGCGGCTGCCGCTGGACCGCGGCGCGCCGGGCCGGGTGATCCTGGCCTTCATGGGCGAGCCGGGCAAGGTCTACGAGCAGATCCGCCAGCGCGGCTACCAGGTCTCGATGGGCGAGCGCGAGCCGGAGGTCTCCAGCGTCGCGGCGCCGGTGTTCGGGCTGAACTGGAACCTGCTCGGCTCGATGTGCATCTCGGGGCCGACGGCGCGGCTGTCGGCCAAGAAGCTGGAGGCGCACGCCAAGCTGGTGATCAACTCCGCCAACCAGCTCTCGTACGCGCTGGCGGGCAGCCGGTCGTCGCAGACACCGGGCGCCGTGTCGAGGTGGCATCCGGCGTGAGGTTCCCCGGGGCACGGGGGCTGGGGCTAACCCGCGCATGGAAAACAGATCGCCTGTGGGATGCTTGCAGCCAAAATCCAGCTTCGCCCAGGGAGGTCAACTGATGCAAGCCGTTGCAATCCCACGCCTGGCCATCGCACAGCTGCAGATGCACTGGACGATCGAGGCCAACATGGCTTCGATCGTTGGCGCGCTGGAGTTGGCGAGCGGCCGCGGCGCCAGCATCTGCACCTTTCCTGAACTCGCCCTCACCGGCTTCCATCGCGAAATCGTTTCGCTGGCCAGGCCGGAGCTGGTCACGCCCGAGGTCCGCAGGCTGCAAGACACCTGCGCTCGACTCGGCATCGCGGCCGCCGTCGGCGCGCCCACCTTCGGCGACGACGGCGCCCGCTTCAACAGCCACCTGCTCATCGACCAGGACGGGCAGCTGGTATCCACCACGGCCAAGATCGGCCTGACGCCGCCGGAGGCAACGTTCTTCCGTCCGGGCGTGGACCGGCCGGTTGCGTCCCTCGCCGGGCAGCGATGCGCCGCCATCATCTGCCGCGAAATGGAAGACGCAGACCAGATCCGCGAGCAGTTGGCGCCGGGGTCCGTGGACCTGGTGTTCTGGCCCGGCCAGATGCGGCCGGACCCGGACAAGCCGATCACCGATCCGCCGGCCCACGTCGTGCGCGCGCAGAAGATGGCGCAGGACCTGCGCGCCTACGTCATCCAGGCCAACTGGCCCAATGCGCTGAATCGTCCCGAGGAGAGCAGGAACACGGGCCGCAGCGCGGTGATCTCGCCGACGGGGGAACTCGTCTTCCGGCTGCCGATGGAGGCTGCGGGTGTCGCGGTGTTCACGCTGGGCGAGCGCAGTTGCGAGTGGCACGCGGCATGAGCGCCGACGTCCGCATCCCGATGGACCCGGTGCTTGCGCGCGGAGCGGGCATCGTTGCCTCGATCCACCATTCGCACGGCATCAAGGCCGCGCTCGCCGTCAGGCATTTGCACGACCGGTTTCCTGCCTGGACGGAGGCATTCTGGCAAGACGCCCTGGCCCGGGCGCGCTGGCACGAAGAGCCGGTGGTCGATCGCGCCATGGCCGTCTCCGGAAAGGGCATCACGCCTGCGCGGGCGCGTGTGTTGATGGCGCGGTCTGTCGTTCCGCTGGCCTACACCGCCATCCGCTCCTGGGCCGCCGAGTGCGGGGCTGGCGACATCGTCCGTTGCTACGTGGACCAGGCGGCGGCGGATCCGGGCTACCTGGGCCATCGCCTGTCCATCCTGCTCGCGCTCGGTGAGGCCTGGCCGATCTACCGGGACAGCGAGCAGCGCGACCTGTACCTCGACCGGCTGACCGAGTTCATCCTGGCGTGCCGGTTCACGGCTGTGAGGGTCAGCGCCGCACCGTCGACCACCGCGGGATGGGAGGAAGCATGCAACGCCGCACTCAGCCATCCTGGCTTCTTCGGCCACAACCTGATCTGCCTGGCCTGGATCGGTCGCCATCGGGAGAGCCTCTCCGAAACGCAATTGCGCAGCAGCCTGGGCTGGGTCGTCGCCGCCACGCAAGCGAGCTATCCGGACGCCGAAGACAACGTCACGATCACCCCAGAGCCGGGCCACGAGTTTGCCGAATCTTCGCTGGAGGCGGGACTGCAAGAGTTGCTGCTGCGCGGAGAGCGCAATATCCACCTCCTCACCCTGGCAGATGCGATCTCCTGGCTCTGGGATGCGCTCGGGCGCGAGGCCAGGCCCTACCTGCTGGGCGTTGCAAAGCACTACGTCAAGCACTGACTAGCGGGCAGGTGGATCGCAAAGCGGCGCATCGCACGCACGAAAACGTCAGCTGATCTTTGCCGTGCCGAAGCGGCGCGCGGCCAAGCATGAAAGTACCGCCATCAGCTCAACCGCGCTGGTGATGCGGACGTCCTCATCTACATGGACGACACGTCAAAAACTGATTGCGCTCCCTCCGGGCGGTGCCTATATTGGGCGCCACAACCAGACGAACCCCGGTGACATCGAGGTGACCAGCTGGCCAAGGAGGAGGGGTCATGAGCCAGCCGGTGGAACCACTGGAGGATGCGTGCAGGCGCAGTGCAGCGTCCTCGGTCGAGGCGATTGCCAGCTTGTGCAGCCTGCATCGAATCGCGTTCGACCGCGCTCTGCTCGCGCAGCAGTTTCCCGACCTCAGCGCCCCCGGCTCGTGCCTGCTTGCCCTGCGCAAGCTCGGCTTCCAAGCCAAGTCCACACCCTGCTCTGCTGACCGCTTGCACCGGAAACAGTTTCCGCTCCTGGCGCTGATCAAGGGTGGCGGTTACCAACTGCTGCTGCAGGCAGACGCGGACCATGTGCTCATTGCGACGCCCGATGGCGCACGGATGGAAACATCGCTGGACGCTTTCCGCCAGCAGTTCGATGGCGCAGTCATCCAGGCCGCGCCTGCCGTCGGGACGCCGCGCGACGCAGATGCGACCGCCGCTACCCCACGCTTCGGTTTTCGCTGGTTCGTTCCCGAACTGCTGAAACACAAGAGCGTGTGGCGGCAAGTGCTGCTGGCATCCCTGGTCCTGCAGATCCTGTCGCTGGCCTTCCCGCTGATGACGCAGACGGTGGTGGACAAGGTTGTCGTGCATCGAACCCAAAGCACGCTGATTGCCCTGGGGCTCGCGATGGGCATCTTCCTGCTGTTCACCGCCATCCTCAGCTGGATCCGACAGTACCTGGTGCTGCACACCGGCAATCGGGTCGACGCGGTGCTGGGTGCGGCGGTGTTCGACCACCTGTTCAAGCTGCCACTGAACTACTTCGAGCGGCGCCCGACCGGCGTCATCGCTGCGCGCATGCATGGTGTGGAAACGATCCGTGAGTTCATCGCATCGGCGGCGGTGAGCGTCGCCCTCGACGTCCCTTTCCTGCTGATCGCGGTCGCTGTCATGTTCACCTACAGCGCGACGCTGACGTTCATCGTCCTGGGGATTCTGGGCACCATCGCGTTGATGTCGCTGCTGGTCGCGCCGATCTTCCAGGCACGCCTGAACCAGCAATTCCTGCTCGGAGCGCGCAACCAGGCCTTTCTCACGGAACATGTCGCGGGCCATGAGACGGTCAAGAGCCTGCAGATGGAGCCCCTGCTGAACCACCGGTATGGCGGCTTCCTGGCCAGCTATCTCCAGGCCGGCTTCTCCACCAAGCTGCTGGGGAACACATACAACACGGCGGCCAACACGCTGGAGCAGGTGATGACCGTGCTGGTGCTCATGCTCGGTGCCTGGATCGTCATGAACCCTGCGCCGGGCGGCCCCGTCTTCACGATCGGAATGCTGGTGGCTTTCCAGATGTTCGCCAGCCGGATCAGCCAGCCGGTGCTGCGCCTGGTGGGGCTGTGGCAACAGTTCCAGGAAGCGAACCTTGCGGTCAACCGCCTGGGCGACCTGATGAACGCACCGGCGGAGCCCTATGCCGTCGTCCCGTCACGGGCGCACTCCCGCGAGGGCCGCATCGAATTCAAGGACGTCGCCTTCCGTTATGGCGACGACCTGCCGCACCTTTACCGGGGCGTGAACCTCACAGTGGAGCCTGGCCGCGCCATCACGATCATGGGCCCCAGCGGGTCGGGCAAGTCGACCCTCGCCAAATTGCTGCAGGGGTTTTACCGCGCGACGGAAGGGTCGATCCAGGTCGATGGCATCGACGTCCGGCACCAATGCGCCAATGAACTGCGCGGGCATTTTGGCGTCGTCCCTCAGGAGACGGTGCTGTTCAGCGGCAGCATTTACGACAACCTGCTGGCAGCGAGCCCATCGGCAACGTTCGACCAGGTGGTGCAGGCCTGCCAGCGGGCAGAGATCCACGGAACCATCGAAGCGCTGCCCCAGGGGTACCAGACCGAGATCGGCGAGCGCGGCATCGGCTTGTCGGGCGGCCAGAAGCAGCGGATCGCCATCGCCAGGGCGCTGCTGAAGAACCCGAAAGTCCTGATCTTCGATGAAGCCACCTCCGCCCTCGACAGCCAGACCGCGCAGGCATTCGCAGCGACGGTGAACCAGCTGAAGGGACATGTGACGCTGATCTTCATCACCCATGCGATGCCCCGGACGCTGCAGGTCGACGAGGTGTATGTGATTCGCGACGGCGAACTGCGCAAGGCGATCTCGCGGGTCAAGGAAGACGAAGGAGCAACCGCATGAGCCTCGACGCCACATCGGCAGAGTTCGCGCCGGGGTTGTTGGCGATCCAGGAGAGTCCGCCGCCGAAGCTGCCGCGCGCGATTCTTTACGCGGTCGCGGGCCTGTGCGCGTTGTTGCTCGTCTGGGCCCGCTTCGGGCAGCTCGATGTCGTTGCCGTTGCCGAGGGAAAGCTGGTGCCGCAAAGCTACGTGAAGATCCTGCAACCGGCGGAAGCCGGGATCGTCACCGACATCCTGGTCAAGGAGGGAGATAGCGTGCAGGCCGGTCAGACGCTGATCCGGCTGGACCCGACGCTCTCCGGAGCGGACAACAAGAGCCTGGCCGAGGAACAGGCGCTGCGGCGGCTGGCCATCCGGCGCATCGATTCCGAACTGGCCGGACAGCCGTTGGCGCAGGAGCACGGTGACCACACCGCCCTGCTCGCGCAGGTCCGGCAGCAAGGTGCCCAACGCAGCCAGGCTTACCGGGACGCGCTGGCGCAGGAAACGGCGCAACACCTTCGCTACGAACAGGAACTGAAGGCCGCGCAGGAAACGCTGCACAAGTTGCGGGAAACGCTCCCCAGCTACCAGCAGGCGGCATTCGCCCACCGCCGGCTGGTTACCGAAGGATTCATGAGCGCGGTGGCCGGCAACGAAAAGGAACGTGAGGCCATCGAGAAGGCGCAAGACCTGAAATCGCAGGCGGCCACCGTAGCGGCGCTTGACGCGGCCATCACATCCCAGAACAGAAAGGTTGCCGCCCTGACAAGCAACTACCGCAGCCAACTGCTGACGGAGCGGACCGAGGCGATGGGAAGCCTCGCCAAGCTCGAGCAGGAATCTCGCAAGGCGGAATACAAGCATGCGTTGCTGGAACTGAAGGCGCCGCAGGCCGGCGTCGTCAAGGACCTGGCCACCACGAGCCGCGGCGCAGTCGTTCAGCCCGGGATGGTGTTGCTGACGCTGGTTCCCCGCGGCGAACCGCTGATCGCGGAGGTTCAGGTGAAGAACGAAGACATCGGTTTCGTGCAGCCCGGGCAGCGCGTTCGGTTGAAGCTGATGCCCTATCCATTTCAGAAGTACGGATTGGTGGAAGGGACGGTGCAGACCATCGCGGCCGATGCGCAAGTGAACACGAATGGCCAAGGCGGCCAGGCGAATGGGTCCGTCGCTGGCTACAAGGCGCTGATCAGGCTGGGCACCCAGTTTCTCGAGTCGAGCGATGGTCAGCGATTGCAGCGCTTCGCGCTCGAGGCCGGGATGCAAACGACCGCGGAGATTCACCAGGGGGAACGGACGGTGATGGAGTACTTGCTCAGTCCGGTGAGCCGGACGTTCATGGAAGCGGGGAGGGAGAGATGAGGGCCATGCGCGGAACGAAGATATCCGAGAGAGCAGCCCGCCCGTCTCTGTCCTCCATGCTTCTGGCATCGTCACTTCGCATTCCAACTCTCAAAAGCACTTGGAGATTGCAGTGATCGAAGCTTCAGGTTATGGCGCGCTTCTCACAGCCGCAAATTGGAGCTACTGGGTCGTGTCTGGACTTGTCACTTGGGCGGCTTGGTGGCTACCGGTGTCGCGCCGAAATAAGTTCGCGGCTAGCGCAGCGGTGGCCCTGCTATGCGTGTCGCTTTCCAGTGTGCGCGTGTATCAGTACGCGAGCCACAAGCGAGACTACAACGAAGCCAAAGCGTTGTTTGATCGACGTTGTTCAACAGCGGGAGAGCGCGTACATAGGTCTGTCGAGAGTGTTGAGGGAATTACTCTCCTCGGCGTCCGGAAACCCATTCAAAACGGGGAGAAATCTAGTGCGACATGGCTAGGAGCTGGATTTCCTGACGAAGCTAACGGAGACGATTACATCCGTTCCTTCCTATATTGGGAGCACGCAAATAATTCAACGCAACGAGGTTTTCTAAACTCCGATTCCGAGAATTCGACCTCGCCCGGATATCGATATGTTGAGGTAAAAACAGAGAACTCTTTTTATCGTTATTTCCTGAAGAAACCACCTAGCGCAGATTTAACCTCCGAACCAATTCACGGCCCAACGGCGCTCTACGTCGTAGAAATAAGTAACGACATAGACATCAACGACCGAAGGTATTGGGTGGCCGGCACAAAGATCAGGATTATCCATGCATCGACAGGCGAAATACTCGGAGAACGTCAATCATATGCATTTGAACCAGGTCTTGGCGACACATCGGGATTCCGGAATGCCTGGAGTTTTGCTATTACTTGCCCAAACCTTATCGGCTGGGAGAAAAAATATCCGACACGCTTCTTCGTCAATCGCGTACTGAAACCAGTGCAAAAGGATGAAAAATGAATAACCCCGTTATCACATACCTAAAATATGTCAATGTCCAGATGGCAGCAGAGGCACTGTACACACCTAACGGCGCGACGCCTGGAACGATATTTTCTGGGCTCATACCGGTGGACTCATTAATAAACGGAAATTCTCGCTCGAGCAGATTCACCCCAGTCCAAGCGGAACAATTTAGCAAGGACTGGGCAGTCGTCGAGCACTTGAGCAATACGGCAACAGGTTTTTCGGGAACCCTATTTCGCGCACTTCGCACCGACGAAATGCGAGGCATAAGACAGGGAGAATTTGTCCTCGCCTTTCGCTCAACTGAGTTCGCAGATGATGCCGCCCGAGATAATCAAGCGACTAATTCGCTTGAAATTAAGGAGAAAGGCTGGGCCTTTGGTCAAATTTCCGACATGGAAACTTGGTTCTCAAACTTGAAGCTGCACGGCAAACTCCCCGTTGGGGCGACCTATAGCGTCACCGGCTACAGCCTTGGCGGCCATTTGGCCACCGCGTTCAATCTATTACGTCAAGAAGATGGCACGCTCGCTAATGTCACCGCCACCTACACTTTCAATGGTGCTGGAGTAGGAGACGCCATCAGTGGAAACTTGAAACCCGCAATAGATACGTTCAGGAGAGTATATAGCCTGGGCGCAGAGCTTCAGTTTACGACTGATCAATCGCGCGCCATGTATAGACAGCTCAAAGCTACATTGCCGGTACATCCCGATAGTACGGCGTTGGCGACGGCAAGCTACACCTTAGCGCAAGCGATCTGGGCTGCGGCAATTGGCATTCACGACGGCAATTATGAAAGAATGATGGCGGAGTACGGAATTTTAGTCAGCGCGGTCAATCGCGCAAAATCGATAGCCGATGAATACGCACGTATTGCAACCGTGACCAACTCGGAAGCGCCGCCTACACTAACTAATCTTCAGCAAATTGATGCAGTTGAACTCGATTATCAAATAGGCGTATTGCTTGCAGCAAAAAATACACGCGCATATCCTTCTATTGGGCTAGAAGCTTTGGGCGATCCCGAATCCGGGATGTATAGCACCCTCTTTGACCGACGGAATGTTGCAATTAATATCCTACCAAATTTTTATGACGTTTACGCCGCGAACCGCCCATCTGCCGTGGCTAACTCACAACTTCACTATGGTATTCCCACGCCGATCCGCGTAGAAGATCAACCTCTATATCGCGGCAACTACCTGCAAGCCGTTGCCGGCGCGAGCATATATAACTGGGACATTAAGCTTATAACAGACAATTTCAGCAAAAACGATTTTGGCGACACGCACAGCCTCGTTTTGCTCGTCGATAGTCTTAGCGCCCAATCTGCTTTCGTTCGCCTCGATCCCACTTCTACGCCATCTTTTTGGGCGCGTCTTATGGAAATCACAAGTGCGCATTTGGGTCGGAGTGTGGTGACAGGTCAAGGCGAGGCAGAAGGGGATGCCCTTGAAAACATTTTAAACGGGCTAGCTTATACATTGGGCCTACGCGGCACCCCAGGAGTGACCAAGCTCAGGGGAAACATTCAAGGTGGAACTTGGGCCAACACCGCAGAGCTCGGCGAATTCACTGGGCGCAACAAGTTTCAAGAAACACTTCAAACAATCACTAGTAGTGCTGAATTCAATATGTTAGCGGGAGAGGTCTCCATTATCGAAGCAGGAAGCGATCTTGCAGACAGCGCAAAAGCAAGATTTGAATTTTCAAATATTGTTACATTGCAGACTTTATCACCGTTTGTCGTTAGCGCGAAAGGTAATTCGGGTCAGACCATTCTTGAAAGTTTATGGCGAACTGGCATCTGGGCCCATCAATACGATGCGTGGATGCAAGACAAGTCTCTTATTGACGCTGGGAAGGCGGTTGAAAATTTTACCAACGTTTGGATTGACGACCGACAAAACCTCCTGCAATCATTAATAGCTGCCAATGCAGTCAACACGACGGCTAATCCAGACGGATATCTAACTTTGAAGGGGCCGTTAGGGGGGAACACAAACACTCGATTCATCGACATAGCAAGCGGCGCACTTGTGCAGATAAATAAGGTTCGAATCACGCCAAGTACAGCACCCAATACATACGTAATTTTCGGCGATGATGGGGCAAATACCATCAACGGAGGCGTTCAAATTGATCACCTATATGGTGGTTTCGGCACTGACACCATCAACGGCCTCGCTGGCGACGACTACCTCGAAGGCAACGAAGGCGACGACACGCTGAACGGCGGCGACGACGTCGACACACTGCTCGGGGGCACAGGAAACGACACCCTCGATGGCGGCAAAGGGGGTGACCAGCTCAAAGGCGGGCAAGGCAACGACACCTACATCCTGCGCGCTGACACGTCGGATGTCACGGACACCATCCTCGACAGCGATGCATCCGGCAGTGTGAATGTTGTCGGTGCCGATAACACCGAGACCGTCCTGATCGGCGGCAAGCGGCTGGCGGGCAGCGAGGGGCTCTGGCAGAGCGACGATCAACGCTTCACCTACACGACACGCACCGAGTCGGACGGCAGCACCACCCTGCGTATCAGCGGCGCGGGTGTGAAGGCGCAGGTCAAGAATTTCACCTCGGGCGATCTCGGCATCGTCCTGCCCGGCAATCTTCCCTCGCCCGTCACCCCCACCACCAACCTCACCATCCTCGGCGACCTGGAGCCGGCGTCGCCCACGCGAGTCGACGATTTGGGCAACATCGTCACGACGTCGACCGCCGCTCCCGACCGCAGCGACACGCTTTACGACGGCACCGGGAACGACCTGCTGGAAAGCTTCGGCGGCAGCGACGCGATCGACCTGTCCCGTGGCGGCAACAACTGGGCCAAGGCCGGGACAGGCCGTGACTTCGTCAACGGCGGCCCGGGCGTTGACCTGATCGAGGCCGGAGCGGGACGCGATGTCGCTTTCGGCCAGGGGGGCGCCGACGAGATCTGGGCCAACACGCTCGGCACGTTCGACGATCTCCAGGCACAGACCGACGCGGCGGCAGACGGCGAGGCGGACTTGCTTGGCGGAGGCCCGGGCAACGACCAGGTGATGGGGTGGGCTGGCAACGACGCGTTGTTCGGCGGCAGCGACCGCGACATCATCGTCGGCGGCGCGGGGGCCGACACGATCTTCGGGGACCGGGTCTTCGGCACCGTCAGCCTGACGGACTGGGCCGTGCAACGCCAGGTGACGACGGACGCGCAAGGTGTCGTGACGTCGCGCAAGCTCACGTTCAGCAACTTCGTCGTCGACATGGGGCTGACACCCGATGCCGACGTGATCATGGCCGGCGCCGGCGATGACTGGGTGCTCGCCGACGGCGGCGATGACTTTGTCAAGGGCGGAGCGGGGAACGACTACCTGGTCGGCGGCACCGGCGGAGACGCATTGTTCGGCGAGGAAGGCGACGACGAACTGCTCGGGGACGGAGACACCAGCAGCGCCACCCTGCTCAATTACGCGGATCCGGCCGCGCATGGCAACGACTATCTTGACGGTGGCGATGGCGCTGACCGCCTCACAGGCGGCGGCGCGAACGACGAACTGGCCGGCGGCGCAGGGAACGACCTGTTGCTCGGCGACAGCAACGGGCTCGCCGGCGAATACCATGGGGAAGACCAGCTGGATGGCGGCAGCGGCGATGACGAGATGGCTGGTGGCGGCCGGGACGACCTCTTGTTCGGCGGCGATGGCAACGACAGCATGGATGGGGATTCGTCGCAGCTGGTCGGCTCCTTCCATGGCCAGGATTACCTCGAAGGCGACGCCGGCAACGACACCATGGTTGGAAATGGCAACGACGACACCCTCTATGGCGGTACTGGCACCGACCTTCTGTGGGGCGACAGCCAGACCCTGGCCGTCCAGTACCACGGCAACGACTTTCTCTACGGCGAAGAAGGCGACGACCAGCTCGTGGGCGGCGGCGGCAAGGACACGCTCAGTGGCGGCGAAGGCAACGACAAGCTGTATGGCGACGACCAGTTCATCGCTGCAGCGGACCACGGCGACGACGACATGGACGGCGGCGCCGGCGACGACTACCTGCGCGGTTACGGCGGCAACGACCTGCTCAGGGGCGGCTCCGGCAAGGACACGCTGATCGGCGAGGCCGGCAACGACACCCTGGAAGGCGGCACTGAATCGGACCAGCTGTCCGGCGGCGCGGGCGACGACACCTACGTTTTCAACTCCGGCGACAGCCTGGCCGCGGCAGCGGAGTTCGTCGATGACTCGGAAGGTGCGAACCGCCTCGTCCTGAACGGCCTGCCGATCACCGGCATGGCCCTGTTGCCGACGGCGGACAGTTCGGTCCACCTGATCCAGTCCGGCCAGGATGCGATCTATGTGCGCGGCCTGACGACGGCTGCGATGACCAACGTCACAGTGGATGGCGCCAGCTACACCGCCGCGCAATTCTTCGGCATGACGTATGCAAGGCAGGTCAACCAGGCCAGCGCCCTCGCCGGCTCGACGCTCCAGGGCGGCAAGCTCGCAGACACGCTTCAAGGCAGCGGAGGCAACTCGAGCCTGGCCGGCGGCCTGGGCAACGACAGCCTGATCGGCAGCGGCGGAGGCAACACCTATTGGTATTTCCTGGGAGACGGCATCGACACCATGTCCAACACGCCTTTGCCTGCCGGCGCATCCCCGTCGGCGCCGCCCGACAAGCTGGTGTTCGGGCCGGGTGTGACCCCGCAGGACATCAAGCTGTCCGTGGACGGGACGTCGCTGGTGCTGAACATCGGCGGCGACACTCCTGGAGAAGTCCGTCTGACGGGCTTCGATCCCGCAGACGCCTTGCGCCCAGCCGGCCTCGACCGGTTCGAATTTGCGGACGGCACGGTGTTGACCCACGCCGAACTCGTGGCGCGCGGCTTCGACATCGCCGGCACCAGTGCCGATGAGACGCTGACGGGCACGAGCCTCGCAGACCGGATTTCCGGTGGCGCTGGGTCTGACATCCTGAGCGGCGGCGCCGGTGACGACACCTACGCGTTCGAAGTGGGCTCCGGCATCGACGTCATCGCCGACGGTGACGCGGCAGCGGCAACGAACGACACACTGGAGCTGGGCTGGTCGGTCGCGCCGTGGGAGGTGACGTTCTTTCGCAGTGCCAACGACGCGATCGTCGTCGTCGGAGCGGAGCAGGTCACGCTGAAGGACTACTTTACCGGCGGCGCCGATGCGGTCGAACACATCCGGTTCGCCGACGGCAGGAGCCTCACCCAGGCCGAGGTCCTGTCACTGCTCCAGCAGGGGACTGACCAGGACGACGTCATCGTCGGTGACGGCGCGGACAACACGTTCTACGGCCGCGGCGGGAACGACACCATCAGCGCGCTCGGCGGCGACGATGTCCTTGCCGGCGGCACCGGCAACGACAGTCTCGACGGCGGTGCCGGCAACGACAGCTTCCTCTTCAACCTGGGCGACGGTGCCGATGTCATCGCGGACGGCGACGGCACGGACGTCCTGCGCTTCGGCGCGGGCATCACGGCCGCCGACGTCACCGTCCTTGACAGCGGCGCGGACCTGAAACTCCAGGTCGGCACGGCCGGAGACCTCGTCACCCTGAAGAACTACCTGGCGCCCTCCCCCAACGCCGCCCTCGTCGAAACGATCGAATTCGCGGATGGTTCGACATGGCAGCTGGCCGACGTCCTGTCGCGGCGGCTGGTGGGCACGGCGGGCAATGACGTCCTGACCGGGTTCGAGCGTGACGACATCATCGATGGCGGCGGCGGCAACGACACCGTCTATGCGCGGGGCGGCGCGGACGTGATCGACGGCGGCGCAGGCGATGACCGGCTGTACGGGCAGGCCGGCAATGACACGTATGTCATCTACCCGCTGGGCGGAAACGACATCCTCACCGAAGACCTCGGCGGCCTGCTTGCCGATGCCGACAGGCTCAGGTTCGCGGGTGGCCTCGTCAAGGCCGACATGGCCTTCACCCGGGAGGGCTCCGACCTGCTGGTGGCCTCGAGCGCCAGGGGCGTCGCCGTGCGAATCGTGAACCAGTTCTCTGCTTTGCAGGACAGCAACGGCATCGAGAGCATGGAATTTTCCGACGGAACATTGCTGGACCGGGCGGCCATTCGCCAGCTGGTCTCGTTCCCAACCGCTGGCGACGATGTGCTGACCGGCGACGACAGCAATGAATCCATCGATGCCCTCGGCGGCAACGACGTGGTGTACGGCCTGGGCGGCGACGACGTCCTGCGAGGCAACGCCGGCGCTGATACCTTGTACGGGGGCGCAGGCAACGACACCTATGACTTCCGCATCGGCGACGGTGTCGATTTGGTGAACGACCTGGATCCCTTCGGCGGCAGCGGCGGCACCGACACGCTGCGGCTGGGCGCCGGCATCACTCCCGCTTCCGTCACCCTGCAGCGCGTCGGGAACGACCTGCAGGTCTCGACAGCATCTGCCAGCGACAAGGTCACCATCGCCGGCTACCACAGCCGCGGCGACTTCGAGCGGATCGCGTTCGCCGACGGCACCGTGTGGAGCCAGACCGCCATTGCGGCCAAGCTGCCGATCAACGGAACGGCCGGCGCTGACACGATCACCGGCACCGCTGCGGCAGACCTGATCGATGGCGGCGCGGGGCCGGACACAATTCGCGGTGGAGCCGGCGATGACGTCATTCGCGGCGGTGTCGACAAGACGCGCAAGATGACCTACCAGGACGCACTTTATGGCGACGAAGGTGACGACTATCTCGTCGGCGGCGACGCAGAAGCGATCTTGTGGGGCGGGGCAGGAAACGACATCCTCGAAGGTTCAGGCTTTCTCTATGGAGACCTGGGATCGAACCTGCTGATCGGCCGCTCAGATAACGACCGGTTGACTGTCGATGCGACGACCAACAACATCGTGATCGGCGGCCAGGGAGACGAGACGTTGATGCAGAAGGGTTCAGCTGGATTGGGGACTGCTGGAAGGACGCTGTACCTGTACAACGCGGGCGACGGCATCAGCGCCAAGGATGTCGAACGGGGTTCAAACGCCGGCCCGCCAAACGACATCGTCTCGTTGGGCCAGACGCAATACAGCAAACTGTCGATCAACGGGGGCATGGGGTTCGAGCAATTGACGCTCAAGGTGGGCCGAGGCGATGTCGATCTGAGCAACTACGATCAGTTGTTCCCGACCCTCAACTGGACGAAGTACCTGCAAATCTTCGTGGCCGCCCGAGACTATTCGGCAACGTCGACGGACCCGCTGCGCAATCGAAAAGTGGTGCTCATCGACTACGACGCTTTCGGGCAGGACTACTACGCCACCGCCACCAGCAACCGCACCTTCGACCTCGAAGCGGCCCTGCGCCGCCACATCGTCTGGACCAGCGACACCCAGGCCTTCGGCGGCAAGATCGCTTACGAATACGCTACCCAGGGAAACATCGACGCGGTCACGCTCGAGGAACGCCGGGCGATCCTCGCGGATCCGAACCTCAACCTGCTCGCCCAACCCATCACGGGAGGGGCGGCCGTGGCGGCCACCGTCGCGCAACCCACCGTCACGATGTCCCAGGACCTGCTGAGCGCAGCCGTGTCGGGCCCCTCGCCGGCCAGCGTTGCCGCGGATCAGCCCCTCGACCTCTGGACCCAGGTCGACGCCTGGTCGCGCCGTCAGGCGGCACTCGCCCCCAACGCAGTGAACTCGCTCGACCCCGACTGGGGCGCCTCAGCCCGCATGCTCCATTCCGCAATCCTCTTCGGAACGGCAGCGCCTGGCAGTGCAGACGTGACCGCCGGCATTGCCCGGGTCGAGCGGGTCACCAAGCTCGATCTCGCACCATTGTCAGCATAGGGGCAGGCTCAGGAGTGGGCGGACGGGACGTGTCCATGGCATTGCCACGTCATCCGCTTGCAATAATGGCGCGTCGCATCCATGCCCCATTGAACTGGAATTCGTTTTGCAGCAGGCGGAAAGTGAGTCGCCCACACCATCCTCGACGGCGCCCGTCAGGCGCAGGCGCGTGTTCTATGTCGCCGGCTTCGATCCGCGGGGCGCGGAGTTCTACCACCGCCTGTACCAGGACGACGCCAGGCAGCAAAGCGAAATGCACGCCCGGGCGCAGCAAGCCGGCCAAGCGCCGGAGCGCGGGCTGCTGCAGTTTTCCGTCGGCCCGCTCGAAGCCGACGGCCGCTTCGACGCCAACTGGGTGGTCGACTCGAGGCCGGTGGCTGGCCCCGGCGCAGCGGCAGATGCCGGCACCCGGACCCGCTACACCTTTCTAGGCTGGGACGATCTGACGCGGGCCAATACCCGGCGCGGCCTCCTCCGGGCGCTGGCAACCAGCGGCTCCTTCTACCGGGCACTGTGGTCCAGCGGCAGCGGTGCCGGCGCGTGGACGCACTCGAAGCGCTTCTTCTGGTCGATGCTGTCGCCCCTGCTCTGGCTGCTGCTGGTCGTGCTTGCGGCCGCGCTGCTCGCCTGGGGCCTGGTTGCCGCCGCCACCGCGCTGGGCGCCGCCCCCGCGCTGGCCTGGGCACTGGGGGGCCTCGGCGGCGTGGCGGTGCTGGTGCGCGGTTGGCGCCTGGCCTTGCGCTGGCGCTACCCCTGGCTGCTGGACGGCCTGCAGTACTACCTGCAGTGGGGGCTGGGGCTGGCGCCGGAACTCGATGCGCGGCTCGATGGCTTCGCCCGGTCGATCGCGCAGGAAGTCCACGAGATTAGGGCCCAGGGCGACGACTGTGAAGTCCTGATGGTGGGGCACTGCATGGGGTCGAGCATGGCGCCCACCATGCTGGAGCGGGTGTTGCGTGAGCTCGATGCGAGCCCAGGGGCGGCAGGCTCCAGGCCGATCAAGCTGCTCACGCTGGCCAACGTCATTCCGATGGTCAGCCTGGTCCGCGGGACCGATCGCGTGGCGCGGGCGGTCCAGGCCATGGCCGGGCGCCAGGTGCCGTGGCTCGATTACACCTCCCCGCACGACCCGCTGTGCTACGCGCTGGTCGACTGCGAGAAGCTCCACGGCGAGAGCGGATCGGGCTCGCCGCTGTACCGGCCGCGCTCCGCGCGGTTCGACAAGATGTTCACGCCGGACGCCTACGCCGTTCTCAAGCGCGACCCGTTCCGGATGCATTTCCAGTACCTCATGGCGAGCGACGTGCCGGTCGACAATGACTTCTTCACGCTGACGGCCGGCCCCTGGCCGCTGGAACACTGGATGGCCCCGCGCTGAGCGCGCCAGCCGAGGAAAGCGCCATGCACTTCACCGAGTTGCCGCATTGCAGTCACGACCTCGTCCACCTGCGACCGCTGCAGGCCGCGGACCTGCCGGCGTGGTACGGCTACCTGTCGCTGCCCGAGGTCTACCGGCACACCAGCTGGAACCTGCGCTCGGTCGAAGGACTGGCGTCTTACGTCCAGGGCGTCGAGCCGACCACGCCCTCGTCGCGGCTGCGGCTCGCCATCGCGCTGCGGTCCACCGACCAATTGATCGGCACCGGCGGCTTTCACTCGGTCTCGCCGGAGAACCGGTCCGCCGAAATCGCCTACGACCTCGCGCCGTCGATGTGGGGCCGGGGCATCGCCAGCCACGTCTGCGGCGTGCTCACGGCCTGGGCCCACGCTCAGGCTGGCGTGCTGCGCGTGCAGGCGACGACGCTCTCATCCAATCAGCGCTCGGCCCGGGTGCTGGAGCGCTGCGGCTACCAGCGCGAGGGCCTGCTGCGCAGCTTCCGCCTGGTGCGCGGCCAGCCGGGCGACTTCTTCATGTATTCGCACCTGGCGTGATGGATTTCCTGCGGTCCATGGCCATCCTGACTGAAGGTGGCCACCGGCGTCGGGCTGGTGGCCGTCGTCCTCGCCACGTTCCGGCGGCTCAAGGCCTGACAATCCGGTACCTCAGGAGACAAGAAAATGAAAATCGCAATCATGGGTTCGGGCGGCCTGGGCGGCTACTTCGGCGCGCGCCTGGTCCGGGGCGGCGCCGACGTCCACTTCGTCGCCCGCGGCAAGCACCTCGAGGCGATGCGCAGCAACGGCCTGCGCATCGAAGGGCCGGAGCCGATCCACGTGCCCCAGGTCCGGGCCACCGCCAACCCGGCGGAGATCGGTGTGGCCGACGTCGTGATGCTGTGCGTCAAGCTGTGGGACACCGAAGCGGCGATCGAGCAGATCCGCCCCATGGTCGGTCCCGACACCGCCATCGTCTCGTTCCAGAACGGCGTGCTCAAGGACCAGTACCTGCGCGCGGCGTTCGACCAGCGCCAGCTGATGGGCGGCGTCGGCTATGTCGCCACCACCATCGACGCGCCGGGCGTGATCCGCCAGACCGGGCCGATGCAGCGGCTGCTGTTCGGCGAGTTCGACGGCTCACGCTCGGCGCGCGGCGAGGCGCTGCTGACGGCCTGCCTCGCGGGCGGCATCAAGGCGGAGTTCTCGCCCGACATCGTGCGCGAGATCTGGCAGAAGTTCGTCTTCCTGGTGGGCCTGTCCGGAACCACCACCACCATCCGCAAGCCGATCGGCCCGATCCGCTCCCACCCGCAGACCCGCGCCTTCCTGCACGACGTGATGCACGAGGTGGTGCTGGTCGGCCGCGCCCATGGCGTGGCATTGCCCGAGGACTATGCGCAGGTGCGGTTGCAGCTGGCCGACGACGTCTCGCCCGACATGACATCGTCCATGCACCACGACCTGCAACGCGGCAACCGGCTCGAGGTGCGCTGGCTCGCCGGCGGCGTGGTCGAACTGGGGCTGGCCAAGGGCGTGCCGACGCCGCTGAACCGCGCCATCGCCGACATCCTGGCGCTGCATGCCGAAGGGGGCCAGCCATGACAGCCACGACGACGGCCATGGCCGGACTGCGCCTGCGCAGCGTCAGCTGCATCCCGGTCGAAGTGCCCTTGCGCTATGTACTGGGGACCAGCGCGGCGACGGTGCGCGCCGCGCCCCTGCTGCTGGTCGAGGTGCTGACCGAACAGGGCGTCGTCGGCCGCTCCTATGTGTTCTGCTACCGGCGCAGCGGCGCCAAGGCGATCGCCACGGTGCTGGAGGAAGCCGCCGAGATCGTGCGTGGCGACAGCATCGCGCCGCTGGCCATGGCCGCCAGGCTGCAACGCCGCTTCGCCCTGCTCGGAGTCACCGGCGTCGTGCGGATGGCGCTCTCCGCCTTCGACATGGCCTTGTGGGATGCGATGGCGGTGGCCGCGGGCGTGCCGCTCACCACCCTGCTTGGCGGCACGCCGCGGCCGCTGCGGGTCTACAACTCCTGCGGCCTGGGCCTGATGGCCCCGCAGGCGGCGGCCGACGAAGCGCAGGCCCTGCTGGAAGGCGGCATGCAGGCGGTGAAGCTGCGGCTCGGTTACGCCACGCTGGCGCAAGACCTGGCGGTGACGCGGGCCGTGCGCTCCCGCCTGCCGGAGCCGGTGCAGCTGCTGGTCGACTACAACCAGGCGCTGTCGCGCGTCGACGCGCTCGAGCGGGGCCGCGCCCTGCAATCCGAAGGCGTGGCGTGGCTGGAAGAGCCGATCCGCCACGACGATCTGGCCGGCAACGCGGAGATCGCGCGCGCGCTGGACCTGCCGCTGCAGATCGGGGAGAACTTCGACGGGCCCAAGGCCATGCTGCAGGCGCTGCAGGCGCAGGCCTGCGACCTGGTGATGCCCGACGTCGCCCGCATCGGCGGGGTCAGCGGCTGGATGCAGGCAGCGGGCGTAGCCGAGGCGCACGGCATCCCCATGAGCTCGCACCTGATGCCCGAGGTGAGCGCGCACCTGCTCGCCGCCACGCCGACCTGCCACTGGCTCGAATACGTCGACTGGACCGATGCGATCGCCGCGCAGCCGGTACAAATCGAGAACGGCTGCTGGCCGATGAACGACCGGCCGGGGACGGGCCTGGAATGGGATGCGGAGAAGGTGCAGCGGTATCGGCTGGAGTGAGGGCACCACGATGAATCGGATCCTTCACCGTTACGTGTTTGTGTTGGCTCTCCTCGGCCTGGCTGTGGGCAGCCTGGCCCAAGTCCCCGAGTTCAGCCTCAAGCAGCACCCGGACGACGTCGTGGGCTCGATCCGGCGCGAGGTCGCCGTTGGCCACTTCCCGTTCGACCAGCCGTATCCGGCCCTGACCGCGCAGCAGCAGAAACAGTTCAAATCGCTCTACGTCACGATGGCGGATGCCGATGAACCGCCGTTTCCGCTGCGCGGCCTGCAGGAGATCTACGGTCCGATCTCGCGGGCAGCGCAGCGCCTGCTGGTGGAAGGAGAAGTTGCCGTCGACGTCCAGGTCGACGCGAAGGGGGAAGGCGTCTCGCTCAAGGTGCTGAAGTCCCCGAGCCCGGAGTTCACCCGCTTCGTGGCGTCGGTTGTCCTCTCGATCCGGTACAAGCCCGCGCTCTGTGGCGGCGCACCCTGCGCCATGGAGTTTCCGGTGCGGGTGAAACTGGAAGCGCGTTGAATCGCCCGCCGCTGGTTTTTCGGCGGCTGGACCCCGCCTCGGCAGCGGACCTGCTGGACTGGCAACGGGTGTTCCGCGTCGCCCAGTCGTTCACCTTCGCCACGCAGGGCCGGCCGCCGACCGACGCCGATGCGCAGCGGATGATGCGAGCCCTGCCGCCGGGCCGGTCGCAGGAAGATGTCCATCTCTTCGCCATCCACGCCAGCGGCGAACTGTGCGGCATCGCCTTCCTGGCGCGTGGCTACCCGACCCCGGAAGTGACTTACCTGGTCGCGCTGGTCCTGATGGAGTCCTTCCAGAACCGCTCGCTGGGCCCGGCCTGCCTGGAGCGCATCGAAGACCTGGCCCGCTCCTGGCAAACCGGCAAGCTCTCCGCCGTCGTCGATTCGGCGAACCCGCGGGCCCTGGCCTTCTGGTTGAAACACGGCTTTCACGAGGTCGGGCGGCGCGAGCTGCCGGAACTGGTCGGACAGGCCATCTGCATCGACAAGCCGCTGGACGCCGCCTGGCCCGTCGAACTGCGCGAGGAGCCCCTGACCGACATCCGCCGGCATGTCGCGATCCCCAGCGCCTACGAATTCCGCACCGTGCTGGAGGTGCTGCCGCAGGGCGAAGGAGATCGGCTGCACGAGCGCCCGCTCGCCCACGCCGTACGCAAGGACTATGACCAGCTCGAGGATCCCATGGAGTGGACCGCGCGCTACGACGTCACGAACTGGGCCTTGATCGGGGCCTACCGCGGAGACTCGCGGGTCGGCGGCGCGATCGTCGCCTTCGACACGCCCGGGGTCGTACTGCTCGAAGGCCGGAGCGATCTCGCCGTGCTCTGGGACCTGCGCGTTGCGCCGCAGGCGCGGCGCCGGGGCGTCGGGTCGGCCCTGTTCGCAGCAGTCGAGGCGTGGGCCCGGCGTCGGAACTGCCGTGAGCTCAAAGTCGAAACCCAGAACACCAACGTCGCTGCCTGCCGCCTCTACGCGCGGGGCGGTTGCACCCTGGCACAGGTGAACCACGGCGCCTACCCGGATCTTGCCGACGAAGTCCAGCTGATCTGGCGCAAGGCGCTCGCGCGCCGACCCGAGGGCGAGTCGTGAACCGGGTCGGTTACTTCCCCATCTTTCCCTGCAGCACGGCGACCAGGTGGTCCTTGGCTTCGGCCAGCTGCGCCTTGTCGGCGTCGTGCACCTTGCGGAAGAAGGCGGCGCATTCGGCGGAGCCGGCCTGCTCGGCGTCCTTGATGTACTGGTCGTAGGCCATCAGGGCCTGGGCCTTGTTCTGGATCAGCGTGATCCAGTCGTAGGCCAGGTTGCTCAGGGGGTGCTTGTCGGTGGATTGTTCCTGCATGGCATTGCTCCGGTCGGTAAAACGCCTAGCCTATGGGCGATTCGCGCGCGTCGCTGTAGGTCGCCACCGCAAACGCCGCCCGTCCGGATTCCACAAGTTGCGGGATGGCAAGGCCGCGCGGGTTGGGCAAATTGCTCCTGCCGCATGGCGCGGCAAAGGAGCATCACGATGACCAGCAACCCAATGGATCTGGCTGCGTTCTGCAGGCAGGTGGAGGCCGACCAGCGCGCGTGCAAGGTGCTGCATGCGGTGGACACGCGCCTGTGCGAGTCCTATGCCAGCGTCATGCTGGACCTGTTTCGCGAAACCATCCGGCAGGAACACCGCAATGCGGCGCAGTTCCTGGCGCTCAAGGATGCGTATGGCGGCGTCGCCCGCGGCGCGATGCGTTACCTGGACAACGCGGGCGTCACCGCTGTCGTGGCGCAGGCGGCGCAACCGCTGGCGGAAGTCTCCTATGCGGACAACGCCTGCGTGCTGGCCTACGAGGCCACGTACCTGCACAACCTGGGCGTTCCTTACGCGAAGATCGCGCCGTTCTGGCGCTTCGTCGACGCGCACAAGCGCGACCTGCTGGCCCGGATGCGCGAGCCGGGGTTCACGCTCGAAGCGCTGGTCGATCCCGCGGTGAAGAGCTTCGGCACCGAGACCGGCGGCGCGGACTGGGAGCATCTGTCGCCCGGGTTCTGGCGCCGGATGGCGGGCTTCGGCCTGGCCGTCGTCAACTGCGTCGCGACGGTGCCGACGGCGGGCCTCGCCGTGGCGTCGGTGCTCGCCGGCGCCGCGGGGGTTGCGGCCGGGTAGGCTGCCGCCGTCACGCCGTCGCCAGCTCCTGCGTCACCGCCACTGCATCGTTCGCCGCCGGGATCTCCTTGGGCGGCTGGAACAGGTCGAACAGGCAGTCCACGTCCAACAGCTGGATCAGGCTGGCGCCGCCGTTGGCCTTGATGATGCCCTTGACCAGCTGGCTGGCGCCGGCCAGCGGCGCATTGCTCATGTGCGCGGCGTCGAAGGCCGAGACGGCGTGCAGCTCTCCCACCAGCAGGCCGATGGTGCGGCCCTGGTGTTCCACCACCACCACCTGGCTGCTGTCTTCGAGCGCGGACGGCCGGCTCCCCAGCAACAGCGCCAGGTCGAAGACCCAGATCATCTTCTCGTCGGCGCGCGCCGGATTGAGCCGCAACACACCGGCGCTCCTGGCCGGGCAGCCGATGGTGACGCGCGTCACCTCGGAGCCCGGCCGCGCCTCGCGGACATGCTCGACATCCAGCGCGAAGACGGTTGCGCCGCTGAAGAAGGTCGCGTACTCCTGGCCCGAGTGGTCGGCGCCGGCGCCGTCCAGCACCAGGTCCACCACCTCGGTGCCGATGTTCTTGCGCACCGCGCCGAAGCGCTCGTACACCACCGCGATGACGTCTTCGCGGTAGCCGTCCGACACCTTGAACTCGCGGTAGCCGCTCGACACGGTGCAGCCCATGATGGCGTACTGGCCGTCGTGCACCACCAGGCTGGCCGCGCTGGCGCCGCTGGCCAGGGCCAGCAGCGACGGCTCGATTTCGAGCACGCTGCCCACCGGCCGCGCCGGGTCGGTGCTGGAGATCACCAGCCCCTGCCGGTCGATGAAGAACGCATCGGTGCCGGTCCGGCCCGCCAGGCCGCCAGCCAGCATCGCCGGGAATTCCGCCGTGGAATCGAACACGATGCCGATGCCGCCCACCACGCGCGAGGCGTCGTCCGGCGAGCGGATGGCGGCGTGATAGACATAGGTGGCGGCCCCGTCGTAGAGCGGGTTGGCCTCGAACGGCGTCACCACGTAGCCCTGTTCGGTGCGCAGCGCCTTCACTCGGTCCAGCGTGGCGGCGCCGACCCTTGAACCGGTCACGCCCTGCGCAGCATGGTCGCGGTCCGAATGCGCCACGATGACACCGTCGCTGTCATACACGAAGAGACGCGTGTAGACGGTGTAGAGCCGGTTGATGTAGTCCAGCATGCCGGCGATGCGCCGCAGGTCGCCCGCATCGCGGCGGTTGCCGGCGAGCGTGTGGCGAAACAGCGGCGTCAACGCCCACCAGCGGCAATCGTCGGCGCGTTCATAGAGGTTGCGATCGAGCAGGTCGACCAGCAGGTGCGAGACGAATTCCGCGTTGCGCATGCCCGAACTGAGCACGGTGTCGTACAGGTCGCGGATCGACTGGGCGAACAGCTCGTTGCTGCGGCTGCCGGTTTCGCTCAGCTGCTCGAGCACCGTCTTCAGCCGCGCCATGCCCTCCTGGCGGCCGGCCGTCATGACCTGGCCGTTCCAGACCACGCGGCGGATGGTGTCGGCCGCCACCACGATCTGGTGCAGCGGCGGGCAGAACGCCCGCGCATGGGTCAGCAGGCCCCGGCGCAACGCCGGGTCGACGGCTTCCTGCCGGCCCTGGCTGTCGCTGCCGAAGGCCACGTCCAGCGGGATCATCACCTGCCCCTGCCAGCCGGGCGGCCCCGCGTAGCCCTGGTAGCCCTGCGCCGCGAACGTGCTGACCAGGTACTGGCGCCCGGCGTACATGAAGACCTCCGGCGCCGACGTCCGGTTGACCGGCAGCTGGGCCCCGGGCGCGATCCAGGCGTGGTCCGCCGATTCGATGCAGCGGTTGTCGCCATCGAGCAGCAGCAGGTCGTAGCGCGCCGCCGGGTCGCGGTGCGAGGCGAAGATGCCGGCCATCTCCTGCTCGAAGTTGAAGCACAGGCACAGCACGCCCACCACGGCGCCGGTCTGCGGATGGAGCATGCGCCTGGCGTAGACCAGCGCCCGGCGCTTGGACGGCCGCAGGTCGCTGGCCCGGAAGATCTCGACCGAGCCGTCGCTGGCGCTGGCAGCGCGCACCAGGGCATCGGCCGTCCACTCGAGCGGCGCGGCATCGTCGATCTGCGCCAGCACCCGGCCCTGCGGGTCGAGCAGGAAGATCTCGTCGTACACGGTGTACTTGCTGCGGTAGGCGCGCAGCCGCTCCACGATGGCGTCGCGGTCGTCGTGCAGGCCGGCGACGAAGGAGCACAGCTCGCCGTCGGTGGCCAGGAAGCCGATGTCGGCCGTGCGCTCGTACAGGTTGCGCACCACGATGTCGATCACGTAGTGCGCCTTGGTGCTGATCTCGCGCATCACCGTGGCGACCTTCTCGCGCACCAGGCTGGCCACCAGCTCCTGCTCCAGCCGGTTGAAGTGCTCGCGGGTGGTGGCCATGGTCGGCAGGATCCGCCTGGCCTCCTCGGGGCAATTCATCTTGGTGGACGATTCGATCATCCGCCAGGTGAGATTGAGTTCGCGCAGCGAACGGTCGCAGCGCCCCACGTCGTGCATCAGGGGCAGGAAGGTCTCGATGGACGCGATCTCGTTCATGGACATGCGGTTGGATCTCGGCAAGGTGGTGCCTGGCCCCGAGCAACATCCGTGCCGCGGCGGCGCGTGTGAGGCAAAGGTGGTACCTGGCCGGCGCACACCTGCTTGCGCCCTATACGTCTTTGACGTATAGTATTGCGGTGTACACGCTTTCGGAAACACCGACGTTCGCTGCAGCGGCCGACAAGTTGTGGTCCGAGACGGAACGGCTCGAGTTCTTTGCATGGCTCGCGTCAAATGGAAATTGAAAATGGCTAGCCGCACTCCCTCCAGACGTGTGTCGTCAGGCGAAGCACTTGGCCTGCAACTTTTGCAGTCGGTGCGAGAGATGAAGCGCGGACAGGCTGCGCGCGTCACCACCGTGGAACCCAACGAGGTTGTGCAGGCACGACAGGGCACTGGCTTGTCCCAATCACAGTTCGCCGAGGCGCTGAGCATTTCCAGGCGGACGCTGCAGGAATGGGAGCAGGGGCGCCGTTCTCCTTCAGGGGCGGCCAAGGCGCTGATCCGGATCGCGAAGAACCATCCTGAGGTTGTCCGGGAAATCCTGGTGTGACACCTGCTGAAGCCGAAGCGCTCGAGGAGCTTCGCGCGCCATGACGACCTCACCTCTCGTCCGCCCCATCGAGCAGCGGGATTTCGCCGCCTGGCTGCCGCTCTGGGACGGCTACAACGCCTTCTACGGCCGCCAGGGCGAGACCGCCGTGCCCCGCGCCATCACGGACGCGACCTGGCACCGCTTCTTCGATCCGGCCGAACCGGTGTTCGCGCTGGTGGCCGAAGCCGACGGCCGGTTGCTGGGGCTGGCGCACTACCTGTTCCACCGCAGCACCACCCGCATCGAGCCGACCTGCTACCTGCAGGACCTGTTCACGCTGGAAGCTGCCCGCGGCCAGGGCGTGGGGCGGGCGCTGATCGAGGGCGTGGACCGCGCGGCGAAGGCCGCCGGCGTCAAGCGCGTGTATTGGCAGACGCACCAGGCCAACGCCGCCGGCCGCCGGCTGTACGACCAGGTCGCCAGCCATGCCGGCTTCATCGTCTACGCCCAGGACGTCTGAGCAGCCCGGTTGGTGCCGGGCCTGGCGATCAGTTCCGCACCTGCGCCACGTTCAGCGTGACGCCCCTGGCGCCGACCTTGATGGTCTGGGCCGGCGAGATCAGGTCGCCGGCCTCGGCCTTCGCCTGGCCGGAGCGTGAGATCCGCGCCTCCACCTCCACTTGGGCCGCGGTGGAGATCAGCGACTGCGGGCTCATCGCCAGCGAGTCGTCGAGCGTGAACTGCAGCGGCAGCCGGGCGCCGCGCACGCGCAGCACGGCCACCGGAATGCGCGAACCCGGCAGGCGCGCGATCACCATCACCGTGTCGTCGGGCGCCATCTTCGACTTCAGCGCCGGCGCCAGTTCCACCGTGCCGCTGACGCTGGCGCCGGTGGCCGCCGCCGCAACCGCCGTCGATGCCGGGGCGGGCGCGGGGCCCTTGCCGCCGCGGCCGCGCACCTCGTCGATCGCCGACTGCAGCATGCGCGTGTCTTCCGAGTTGGGCGGCAGCAGCTTCATCAGGCCTTCCCAGGTCGCGACGGCCTTGTCGTACTGGCCGGCGCTCATGGCCGCCGTGCCGGACAGCCACAGCGCCATCGCGTTCTGCGGATCGGCCTTCAGCGCGCGTTCCACCAGCCGCGCGGGCTTGCCGGCGAAATCGCCGCCGGCATTGGCCGCGGCCACGTCGGCATAGTCGGCCAGCAGCTGCGCGTCGCTGTCGAGGAAGGCGCCGGCCCGGTCGTACGCCTGCTCCGCCTCCAGCGGCCGCCCCATCACCTTGTACGAGCGCGCCAGCATGGCCCAGCCCTTGAGATTGGACGGGTCCTTCTCCAGCTTGGCGGCCAGGCCGGCCACCATGCGTTCCACGTCCTGCGGCGAGTTGCCTGCCGAGACGGCGGCCGGGTTCATGCTGGCCGGGTTGCCGATCAGGAAGTACAGGCCGAACGCGGCAACCGGCAACAGCAGCGCGATGACAGCCACGGTCTTCTTCGGGGCGTGCAGCGTCGGCACCGCATCCTCTGGCGCGGTGTCCTGCAGCACGCGCCGTTGCAGCTCGGTGCGGGCCTGGGCGTGGTCGGCGGCGCCGATGGCGTCGTCGGCCAGGTCCTGGTCCAGCCGCGCCGCCTGCTCGCGGTAGATCGCGGCATTGAGCTGGCGCTGCGACAGCGCCGGCGCGGCCCGGCCGCCGCGCACGAACGGCCGCAGCAGCAAGGCCAGCGCCAGCAGCACGGCCAGCGCAGCGCCCAAGATGAATCCCGTCATTTGTCGTCCCCCTGCAGCAACGCCTGGGCGCGCCTGCTTTCGTCTTCGGTCAGTTCATTGCGGTCCAGAGCGCGATTGCGGCGCCGCAGGTACACCAGCAGCACGATCACGCCCGCCACCATCAGCACGAAGGGGCCAGCCCACAGCGCGATGGTGGTCGGCTTGACCGGCGGCCGGTACAGCACGAAGTCGCCGTAGCGGCTGACCATGAAGTCGCGGATCTCGGCGTCGGTGCGGCCCTGGCGGATCTGGTTGCGCAATTCGCGGCGCAGGTCCTGCGCCAGCTCCGAGCGCGAGCCCGAGAGCGATTCGTTCTGGCAGACCAGGCATCGCATCTCGTCCGAGATGGCGATCAGGCGCTGCTCCACCACCGGGTCGTCGGCCAGCGGCGCGGCGTCTTTCGCCCAGCCGGCGCCGGCGGCCAGCAGCAGCATCAGGATGAACAGGCGCTTGATCATGATTTCTTCAGTTCGGCGATCAGCGGCAGGATGGTCTTTTCCAGCGCCTCGGGGGTGATCGGGCCGATCTGCTTGTGGCGGATCACGCCCTGCTTGTCGATGACGAAGGTCTCGGGCACGCCGTAGACGCCATAGTCGATGCCGACCCGGCCGTCGCCGTCGAAGGCCGAGAGCTGGTATGGGTCGCCGTTCTTCTTGAGGAACGTGAGGGCGTCGATGCGCTTGTCCTTGTAGTCGAGGCCGATCACCGGCACGGTCCTGGAGTTGGCGAGATCGACCAGCAGCGGGTGCTCCACCTTGCAGGCAACGCACCACGAGGCCCAGACATTGAGCATCCAGACCTGGCCCTTCATGTCGGCCGGCGCGAACGCCTGGTCCGCCAGGATCAGCTGCGGCACCTGGAACTGCGGCGCGGCCTTGTTCACCAGCGGCGACGGCACCATGTGCGGATCGCGCTGCAGGCCGATGGCCAGGAAGCCGGCCAGCACGCCGAACAGCGCGAGCGGCACGAGGAACTTGGCCTTCATGCGGTGGCTCCCTGCAGCGGCGTGGCGGGGACGGCGGCGGCAGCAGCCTTGACGCGCAGCCGGTAGCGCTTGTCCGAGACGGCGCACAGGCCGCCCAGTGCCATCAGCAGGCAACCGCCCCAGATCCAGTCGACGAAGGGCTTGAAGTAGACGCGCACCGCCCAGGCCTTGCCCTCCAGCGGCTCGCCCAGCGACACGTACACGTCGCGGGTGAAGCCGGCGTCGATCGCCGCTTCCGTCATCGGCATGGTGGACGACGCATAGGTGCGTTTCTCCGGATACAGGGTCATGACGCGGCCGCCGCGGCTGACTTCGAACTCGCCGCGCGCCGCCCGGTAGTTCGGCCCGGCGACGCTGCTGACGCCGATGAAGCGGAAGTCATGGCCGCCGACGCGGGTGGTGTCGCCCGGCTCCATGCGCACGTCCTTCTCCTCCTGGTAGCCGCCGACCAGCGTCACGCCCATGACGAACACGGCCACGCCCAGGTGGCCCAGCTGCATGCCCCAGAACGCCATCGGCGGCACGCCCAGCTTCAGGCGGGCGATGATCTGCAGCAGCATCGACGCGCCGATCCAGACCGACAGCAGCGTGCCCAGCCCGGTCAGCACCGTCCAGCCGCCCATCAGCAGCGGAATGGCGATGGCGCCGATCACGGCCAGCAGGCCGGCCAGCCACAGGCGCCGCCCCATGTCGCGGGCGTCGGCATGCTTCCAGCGCGCCAGCGGCACCGCCGCCATCAGGAACAGCGCCGGCGCCATCAGCGGCACGAACACCGAGTTGAAGTACGGCGGGCCGACCGAGATCTTGCCCAGGTTGAGCGCGTCGATGATCAGCGGGTACAGCGTGCCGAGCAGCACCGAGCCGGCCGCGACCACCAGCAGCACGTTGCCCACCAGCATCAGCGTCTCGCGCGACATCAGGGCGAAGGCGCCGCCCAGCGCCACCTTCGGCGCCCGCCACGCGAACAGCGCCAGCGACGAGCCGACCACCAGCACCAGCAGCACCAGGATGAAGACGCCGCGGCGCGGGTCGGTGGCAAAGGCATGGACCGAGGTCAGCACGCCGGAGCGCACCAGGAAGGTCCCGAGCAGCGACAGCGAGAACGCGCCGATCGCCAGCAGCACCGTCCAGCTCTTGAAGCTGCCGCGCTTTTCCGTCACCGCCAGCGAGTGCAGCAGCGCCGTGCCGATCAGCCAGGGCATAAAGGAGGCGTTTTCCACCGGGTCCCAGAACCACCAGCCGCCCCAGCCCAGCTCGTAGTACGCCCACCAGGAGCCGAGCGCGATGCCCAGGGTCAGGAACACCCAGGCCGTCGTGGTCCAGGGCCGCGACCAGCGGGCCCAGGCCGCGTCCAGCCGTCCGGACAGCAGCGCCGCGATGGCGAACGCGAAGGCCACCGAGAAGCCGACATAGCCCATGTAAAGCATCGGCGGATGGAACACCAGGCCGGCGTCCTGCAGCAGCGGGTTCAGGTCGCGCCCGTCCTGCGCCGCCGGCACCAGGCGGTCGAACGGGTTGGACGTCAGCAGGATGAACAGCAGCAGGCCGGTCGCCACCAGCCCCAGCACGCCGAGCACCCGCGCCACCATGGTTTCGTCGAGCGACTTCGAGAACTGCGCCACCGCCACCGTCCAGCCCGCCAGCATCAGCATCCACAGCAGCAGCGATCCTTCATGGCCGCCCCACACCGCCGCCAGCCGGTACATCGTGGGCAGCAGCGAATTGGAGTGCCCGGCCACGTAGGCGACCGAGAAGTCGTTGACGTAGAAGCTCCAGGCCAGCGCCGCGAACGACGCGGCCACCAGCAGGAAAAACACCTGCGCCGCCGGCCGCGCCAGCACCAGCCATTCGCGCCGTTGCTGGTGGGCGCCGAGCAGCGGCAGCGTGCCGAGCACGGCGGCCACGCACAGGGACAGGATCAGGGCGAAGTGCCCGAGTTCTGGAATCATGGCTGGGGCGCTCCTGGTGGTTTCTTCGCCTGGTCCAGCGCGTGCTGGGCCTGCGGCGGCATGTAGTTCTCGTCGTGCTTGGCCAGCACTTCGGCGGCGGTGAAGTGGCCGTCCGGCCCGAGCCGGCCCTGCACCACCGCGCCCTTGCCCTCCTTGAACAGGTCCGGCAGGATGCCCGTGTACGACACCGGGATCTCCCTGGCCATGTCGGTCACGACGAAGTGCACGGTCAGGTTGTCGCGCCGCAGCGAACCGTCCTTGACCATCCCGCCGATGCGGAAGGCCTGGCCCCTGGGCGCCTTGCCGGCCGCCACGTCGGTCGGCGTCACGTACAGCGCGATGTTGCTATTGAGCGCGTTCAGCACCAGCGCGGCGGCGATGCCGACCGCCGCCAGTGCGCCGACGACGATCGCGCCGCGTCTCTTCCAGGCTTTCATGGGGTCTCCCTGTCCAAACGATCGGCCAGGGCCCGGCGGCGCAGGCTGCGCAGCACGTTGCCATGGCGCTTGCCAACCAGCAGCGGCTCCAGCACCAGCGCCAGCGCGCAGGCGCCGAAGCTGCCCCAGACGTAGAGGGCGTAGCCGCCCATCGCGAAAAAGTCGCCGACCGAGTTCCAGGTCATGCAGCGGCCTCGGCGAACTGGTGCGCCCATTCGGTGTGGGACTCGCGCTCCAGGATGATGGCGCGCACCCGCTTGAGCGTCATGGCCACTGCGTACATCCAGAAGCACAGCGCCATCAGCAGCATGCCCCAGAGCATGGTCTGCGCCATCGACGGCGCGCGCGTCAGCGAGACCGACGAGCCCTGGTGCAGCGTGTTCCACCATTTGACCGAGAAATAGATGATCGGCACGTTGACCACGCCCACCAGCGCCAGGATGGCGCCGGCCTTGTCGGCGCGCCGCGGGTCGTCGATGGCCGCCTGCAGCGCGATGAAGCCCAGGTACAGGAAGAACAGCACCAGCTCCGAGGTCAGGCGCGCGTCCCACACCCACCAGGTGCCCCACATCGGCTTGCCCCAGAAGGCGCCGGTCCACAGCGACAGGAAGGCCATCAGGGCGCCGGTCGGTGCCAGCGCCTGGGCCATCATCCCGGACAGCCGGGTGTTCAGCGCCAGCCCGACGCCGGCCCAGGCCGCCATCACCAGGTAGATGAACATCGACATCCAGGACGCGGGGACGTGGACGAAGATGATGCGGTAGCCCTCGCCCTGGGTGGCGTCGGTGGGCGCCACGAAGAAGCTGACCCACAGCCCCACCGCGCCGAACAGCGCCGCCAGGGCCCAGAACCACGGAATCATCTTCCCCGCGACGGGATAGAAGCTGGCGGGACTGGCGAACTTGAACCAGTGGACGATGCGATTGCTCATTCGAGTGCGATCCTCAAGGCGGCCGTGGTGGCCCACGGCGCGAAAAACAGCGACATCACCAGCAGCGCGCCCAGCAGCGACAGGTGGCCGGAAGCGCCCTGCCCCGACGCGTGGGCCTGCACCGCGCCGGCGCCGAAGATCAGCGTCGGGATATAGAGGGGCAGCACCAGCAGGCTCAGGAGCACGCCGCCGCCGCGCACGCCCAGGGTGAGGGCGGCGCCGATCGAGCCGATCAGCGACAGCACCGGCGTGCCGAGCAGCAGGCCGACGGTCAGCACCGCCAGGCCCTCGGCGTCCAGGTCGAACTGCATGCCCAGCAGCGGCGCCAGCAGCACCAGCGGCAGGCCGCTGACCAGCCAGTGGGCCAGGTTCTTGCCGGCCACCAGCAGCGCCAGCGGCGTGGGCGACAGCAGCATCTGCTCCAGCGTGCCGTCGGCATGGTCGGCCGCGAACATCCGCTGCAGTCCCAGCATGGTGGCCAGCAACGCGGCGACCCACAGCACGCCGGGGGCGATCTTGCGCAGCAGCGCCGGCTCGGGGCCGATGCCCAGCGGAAACAGGCTGGCCACGATGACGAAAAACAACAACGCGGTCAGGACCTCGGTCTTGCGCCGCATCGCGAGCAACAGGTCACGCTGCACCACGGCCAGCACCGCCTTCACAGTTCGACCGCCTTGCCGCCGGCCACCGAGATCGGCTGGTGGCTGGTGACGACGGCCATCCCGCCCTGTCCCAGGTGCTCGCCGATCAGGTCGGACAGCATGGTCACCGCCCTGGCATCCAGCGCGGTGAACGGCTCGTCCAGCACCCAGAGCTTCGCCTTGCGGGTCAGCAGCCGCGCCAGCAGCACGCGTCGTTTCTGTCCGGCCGACAGCACGCGCACCGGCAGGTCCTCGCGGCCCTGCAGCCCGAAGCGCCGCAATGCCGCCAGCACGTCGGAGCGCGCGGGCGGCGAACCGTCCAGCGCGCCGGCCAGTTCGATGTTCTCCAGCGCCGACAGGTCGTCCTTGAGCGCGCCCTGGTGGCCCAGGAACAACAGGTCGGCCCGGTAGGCGGCGGCGCTGGCGCCGATCGGCTCGCCCCGCCAGGTGATCTCGCCGTCCGCCGGCTGTGCCAGTCCCGCCAGCAGGCGCAGCAGGCTGGTCTTGCCGACGCCGTTGGCGCCGCGCACGTGCAGCCACTCACCGGCATCGACCGCCAGGTCGATGCCGCTGAACAGGGACCGTTCGCCGCGAATGCAGGCCAGATTGATACCGCGCAACATGGAGGCCATTGTGGGCACCGGCCCGGCCCGCGCCAACAGGGCGACAGCGCTGCCGTTGATTTAGATCAACGGGCCCGGCGGTGGCCGTTCCACACTGTCGTCGACGGTGCGAATCGCCGTTGGAGAAAGCCCCTTGAAACGCCAGGTCCTGATAGCCGACGACCACCCGATCATCCGATACGGGTTCAAGTGCCTGTTGCGCGACTGCGAGGACATCGAGTTCGGCGGCGAGGCTGCCGATGGCCACGCCACCATGCGCCTGGTGCGCGAACGGCCCTGGAGCCTGCTGGTGCTGGACCTGTCGATGCCCGGGCGCAACGGCCTGGAGCTGATCAAGATGATCAAGGCCGAGAGCCCGCGGCTGCCGGTGCTGGTCTTCAGCGAGTTCCGCGAAGACCTGTACGCAGTGCGGTCGATCCGGGCCGGCGCTTCGGGCTACCTGACCAAGAAGACCGGCGCCGACCACCTGCTGACGGCGATGCGCCAGTGCGCGGCCGGCAGCGTCTATTTCAGCCAGAAGGTCAGCGAGCTGCTCGCCACCGACCCGGTGCGCGACTCGGTCCACCTGCCGCACACCCGCCTCACGGACCGCGAGTACGGCATCTTCAGCCGCATCATCAGCGGCGCCAAGCTGACCGACATCGCCGGCGAACTGTCCCTGAGCATCAAGACCGTCAGCACCCACAAGTCGAACATCCTCGAGAAGATGACGCTCGGCGGCCAGGTCGAGCTGGTGCGCTATGCGATCAAGCACAAGCTCCTGGACGCCGCGGGCGGTTAGGAGTTTTCCTAGTGGAACTTTGATCGGGTTCCGATATCGCCTGCATCCACAGGTGATGAGAATGAAAAAACCAGCGATCGGCGTCCTGCAGATCGCAACGAGGTGTCGGAGGCCAACATGAAGAACAATCCCCGTCGAACCGGCCTTGCGCTGGTCGCAGCCCTGGTCCTTGCGCTTGCCGGTTGCGGCGGCGGCAGCAGCGGTGATCCAGCGCCGGCACCGACGCCGGCCGCCACGGTCGCGGAGCAGATCGCGCAGGCGGCCAAGGTCGCCGGCAACGACACTGCGGAAAACTCCGCCTCGGCCTTCGTCGTGCTGCAGAACGCCGGCGTCCCCGCCGTCACGGTCGCCAGCCCGCCCAAGGTCAACTTCACGGTCTTCTCGGACGGCGCCGTCAAACAGGGCCTGGCCCTGGCCAACGTCAGCTTCGCGATCGCCAAGCTGATCCCCGGCAGCAACGGCAACCCGGACCAGTGGGTGAACTACATCTACCGGACCGAGACGGCCGCCGTCAATGTCGGACCCGGCGGCAAGCCCGTGCTGGCGACCGCGCAACAGGCGACCACCGACAGCAAGCAGACCGACCCGGCGCTGGCCGCCGCCCAGCTGGTCTACAACCCGGACGGCTACTACACCTACACCTTCCGCACCGACATCAAGGACCCGACCAAGACCACCGGCGTGGTGTTCGAGCCGGACCGCACCCACCGGATCGCGATCCAGCTCAGCTATACGAACGCCGCCGGCGAAACGGTGCGGGTCAACCCTTACTTCGACGTCACCTTCGACGCCACTGGCAAGTCGGTGGCAGTCACCGATCCCAGCAAGACCCGCAAGATGACGGACGTCACGTCCTGCAACTCCTGCCACGAGAAGCTGGCCCTGCACGGCGGCGGCCGGGTCGACACCCAGTTCTGCGTGATGTGCCACAACCCCGGCACCACCGACGCCAACAGCGGCAACGTGCTGACGCTGGCCACCATGGCGCACAAGATCCACTCGGGCAAGCTGCTCAAGGCCAACCTGGACAACGGCAAGGGCGGCGAGGACTACACCATCTGGGGCTACAACAACACCAAGGTCGGCTTCGCCGAAGTCGGCTTCCCGCAGGACCTGCGCAACTGCACCAAGTGCCACTCCGGCGCCAACCCGGCGACCCCGCAAGGCGACAACTGGAAGACCAAGCCCAGCAAGGAAGCCTGCCTGACCTGCCACGCCAACAACACCGGTTCGGACTGGGACGGCACCCACAAGGTCTTCGCGGGCACCCTGGTCAAGGCCGGCGCCGCCGCCAAGGAACTGACCAACGCCCAGTGCGCGGACTGCCACCGGGTCGGCTCCAACATCTCGCCCGAGCGCGTTCACTGGAACCAGAACGAGGAAAACGCGGCCAGGTACAAGATGAACATCGAGAGCGCGACGTACGACGCCGCCACGCGCAAGGTCACGGTGAAGTACTTCCTGTCGGATCCGACCAACGGCAACGCGGCCTATAACCTGGTCACCTCGGAGTGCACCGGCGTCCCGGTCTGCGCCAACACCACGAAGTTCGGCAACCTGCGCTTCTACCTGGCCTACCAGAACATGGTCGGCCAGTCGACGGCGGTCACCGAATTCTCGGCCAACAACAATGGCGGCAGCGGCGCCAACGTGTTCGCCTACACCGGCACCAACGACGGCAGCAACCACTACACGGCGCAGATCACCGTGCCGGCCGACAACGCCACCATGTTCGCCGCCGGCACCGCCAGGGTGGTCAGCATCGGCCAGATCAAGGAGCCGAAGCTGCAGGTGAAGTGGGCCACCGACCCGCGGCCCGAGCAGACACCCCGGGTGCTGGTCAACACGGTGGTGCAGCACACCTTCACGGAACTGGCGCTCAGCGGAACGCTCAATCCGCGCCGCGTCATCGTCGCCACCGAGAAGTGCAACGTGTGCCACGGCGCGCTGGGCACGACGTCGGGCTCCAACACGCTGGCCGAGGCCTTCCACGGCGGCGCCCGCAACATCGTCGAGGCCTGCGTCACCTGCCACGACGTGAACAAGATGTCGTCGACCAAGATGACCAACGGGCTGGCGCTCAACGAGTCCTACCAGTTCAAGCGGATGATCCACGGCATCCACGGCAATTCGAAGCGGACCTATCCGTTCACCCACGGCAACACGGTGGTCGACGCCTTCAACAAGGACGGCACGTCGATGACCGGCGGCGCCCCGCTGGCCGCCAACGTCGAGAACTATGCCGCCGAGGTCGCCTGGCCGGGCGTGGGCATCAACTGCAACGCCTGCCACGTGAACAACTCGTACAAGGTCGACCAGGGCCCGCTCGGCGCCGTGATCTCCAAGCCGGCCGGCATCACCGACCCGATGGCGTGGCTGGTGGCGTCGCCCAAGGCGGCGAGTTGCACCGCCTGCCATGACTCGCCCAAGGCGATGGCCCACGTGACCAGCTTCGGCAACGGGTCGTTCGGCAACCGGACCCAGGCCCAGTCGATGCAGACCCAGGAGATCTGCGCCGATTGCCACTCCAGCGGCGGCTTCAAGGGCGTGGACATCGTCCACGGCCAGAAGTAGCCATGCGGGTCCGCGCCGTCCTGGCCTGGCTCGCCATCGCCCTCGCGGCCTGCGGCGGCACCGCCTGGGCCGCGCAGGACGCGGAGGCATCCAAGGCCTGCGTCAAGTGCCATGACGCCGAGGACCTGCCGGACATGAGCCGCAGCGCCCACGCCGCCGCGGCCGATGCCCGCACGCCGACCTGCATCACCTGCCACGGGCCCAGCCCGACCCACATCAACAAGCCTTCCGGGGTCAAGGACCGGCCGCATCCGGATGTGGTGTTCGGCAAGAACTCTGCGGTGCCGGCCAGCGCCCGCAACGGCGCCTGCCTCACCTGTCACCAGAAGGACGCCAAGCGGGCGTTGTGGGGCGGCAGCCAGCACGAGGCGGCGGACCTGGCCTGCTCGTCCTGCCACAAGGTGCACACCAACCATGACAAGGTGCTGGCCCGTGTCACCGAAAAGGATGTCTGCCTGACCTGCCACAAGGAGCAGCGCACCCAACTGGCGCGGCCGTCGCACCACCCGCTGCCCGAGGGCAAGATGGGCTGCTCGGACTGCCACAACCCGCACGGCTCGGCCGGGCCCAAGCTGGCCAAGCGCGACAGCATCAACGACACCTGCTACACCTGCCACGCCGAGAAGCGCGGCCCGTTCGTGCACTCGCACGAGCCGGTGGCCGAGGACTGCTCGATCTGCCACAACCCGCACGGCAGCACCGTGGCCGGGATGCTCAAGACCCGCCCGCCGATGCTGTGCCAGCAGTGCCACACGCCGCACGTCGCCGGCGGAGTCGGTGCGGTCGGCGGCCAGCGGGGCGTGTTCCCACCTGCCGCCCCGGGCCAGGTAGCGCCTGCCATCGGCGCCAACACCAGCGGCAAGAACGTCGTGAACCTGTGGCAAGGCCGCAGCTGCATGAACTGCCACACCCAGGTGCACGGCAGCAACAACCCGGCGGCGACCAATCCGACGCCCCGGTTCCTGATGCGCTGAGAGGAATGTCATGACCGCCTCCTCCCGCTTCCACACCGTCTCCACCCGGCCGGCCCGCCTGTCGCTGCTGTCGCTGGCGCTGCTGGCCGCCTTCGCGCCGGCCTGGGCCCAGACCGCCCCGGTGGTCGAGGGCTCGGTCAGCGTCGGCGTCGGCCTGATCGACGGCGACCGCGCGGACCGCGCGCTGTTCGACCAGTTGAACGGCCTGCGGCCCGGCTCCAGCGCCGTCGGCCTGTTCGGCGCCGACTACTACCGCCGCGACGACGCCCGCGGCACCAGCGTGCAGTTCGAGGCCGCGGACCTGCTGACCGGCAACCGCGAGCTGGGCCTGCGCTGGAAGCGCCAGGGCGACTGGAAGGTGTCGGCCGACTACCGCGAGCTGACCCGGCGCGAGCCGTTCACCGTGAGCACCGGCGGCAACGAGTTCGACCTCAAGACCACGCGCACCGCGCTCGGCGTGGCTTTCTCCAAGGTGCTGGCGCGTGACTGGCAGTTCGACGCCAGCATCAGGTCGGAGCAAAAGGAAGGCTCGCGCCTGTTCGGCGTCGGCTTCGCCTGTCCGTCGCCGATCGCCCCGGGCTGCGGCGTCCCCACCGGCACCCAGGCCGGTTCGGGCCTGCTGCTGGTGCCCGAGCCGATCGATTCGCGCCACACCCAGGCCGAGGGCCGGGTGAGCTACGCCGGCGACCGGCTGCGGCTGTCGGCCGGCTACTACGGCTCGTTCTACCGCAACGCCAACGGCAGCCTGCGGCCGAACGTGCCCGCCATGCTGAACAACCCGCTGGGCGTCGCCATGCCGCTGGCGCCGGGACTGCAGGCGATCCTGGGCCAGGCGGTCGCCCTGCCGCCGGACAACCAGGCGCATCACCTGGACCTGGCCGGCAGCTACGGCTTCTCGCGCACGACCACGCTCAATTTCAAGCTGGCCTATTCGCGCGCCAGCCAGGACGACAACTTCGCCGCGATGGGCCTGGGCGGTGCGCCAGCGGGCGTGACCGACCTGGGCGGCAGTCTCAGGACCACGCTGGCGCAGGTCGGGCTCACGGCCCGGCCGATGCCCAAGCTGTCCCTGTCCGGCAACCTGCGCTACGAACACCGCAGCGACAGCACGCCGCTGGCGCTGTACAACGTCGAGGGCGCGTCGGGCTACACCAACCGGCAGCTGCCGCTGACCCGCACCAGCGGCAAGATCCAGGGCAGCTACCAGTTCACCAGCGACTGGCGCGGCACGCTGGCCGGTGACATGCAGACCATCGACCGCGGCGACTTCACCGCCACCAGCGCCATTGCCGGCGTCACGGCCCTGCGCCAGAAGACCGACGAGACCGGCATCCGGGCCGAACTGCAGCGCCGGATGTCCGACGAGCTGAGCGGCGCCATCAGCCTGGAGAGCCGCCGGCGCGACGGCTCGAACTGGCTGCGCGACAACAGCGGCATCGGCGTGACCGAGGTGACGGACAGCTCCGCGCCCGGTGTCGGCCTGGCCAGCGGCATCTTCAGTCCCACGCTGGCCGACCGGCGGCGCGACAAGGCCCGAGTCCACGTCGACTGGCAGGCCAACGAAAAGCTGTCGCTGCAGTTCTCAGCCGAAGGCGGCCGCGACCGCTACGAAGCGCCGGGCGTGTACGGCCTGCGCAGCGCCGACATGAGCAGCGTCTCCCTGGACTGGACCTACACCGTCAGCGAGGCCTGGAACCTCAACGGCTACCTCTCGGGCGGGCGCCAGCAGTTCGACCAGGGCCGTCCCGGTGCCGCGCTGGTGGCATACGACAACCGGTCCAACACGCTCAGCATCGGCTTCACCGGCAAGCCGGCGGCCCGCTGGGAAGTGGGCGGCACCTTCGCCTTCATCGACGACCGCAACGCGTACAACCAGACCCTCGACGCCACGGCCGACGCCGGCAGCGCCGCCCTGCTCGCCGCGACCGGCGGCCTGCCGGACATCACCTTCCGCCAGACCAGCCTGCGGCTGTTCGGCAAGTACACCCTGGACAAGCAATCTTCGCTGCGCTTCGACTTCATCCACCAGCGCTCCCGCTGGAGCGACTGGGCCTGGGGCTACAACGGCGTGCCCTTCCTCTATTCGGACGGCAGCACCGTCAATGGCCGCGTGACCCAGAACGTCAGCTTCGTCGGTATCACCTACGTCCGCCGCTGGCCCTGAACTGCTTGTAGTTGACATGTGTCAAGTGCCTTTCCTGCGCGGCCATGACACTGTCACCAACCACCCTCGGTGGTAGGAAAGCAGGGTATGAAGAACATCACTTTCGCCGTCGCCGCATTGGCGTTCGCCGCCCAGGCTGCCATCGCGGCCGACCCGGCCATCATCAACTGGTCCGCCGTCCCCGTCACCCAGGTCGGCCTCTTCTATCCCGGACAGTCCTCCTACGAATGGGTGCGCAGCAGCGCGCACAAGGGCGCGACCAAGGTCAAGGCCGGCAACTCCTGTGTCTCCTGCCACGACGAGAAAGACGCCGAGAAGGACCTGGGCGAGGTGCTGGTCAAGGCCAACCGGCTCGAGCCCACCCTCGTTGCCGGCAAGCCCGGCTCGGTGGACCTGAAGGTGCAGGCGGCCTACGACGCCACCAACGCCTACCTGCGCTTCCAGTGGAAGACCGCCAACCCCTATCCCGGCACCGAACACCAGTACCTGCGCTTCGACGGCAAGGAGTGGAAGGTGCACGGCTATCCCAGGCTGGACCAGGTGGTCCGCGAGGGCAAGCAGCCCGGCATCTACGAGGACCGGATGTCGGTCATGCTCGACGACGGCAAAGTGCCCGGCTTCGCGCAGCAAGGCTGCTGGCTGACCTGCCACGACGGCGAGCGCGACATGCCAAAGCAGTTCACCAAGGACGAAATCACCGCCAACCCGCTGCTGTCCGCGCTCAAGCGCACTGACGTGCGCAAGTACCTCCCCGCCACCCGCACCGACCCGTCCGACTGGAAGACCGGCAAGACCGTGGAGGAGATCGACAAGATCAAGGCCGCGGGCGGCTTCCTCGAGCTGTTCCAGTGGCGCGCGCACCGCAGCCATCCGGTGGGCATGGTCGACGACGGCTACGTGCTCGAATGGCGCAACAGCGACGCCGGCACCAACCCCTTCGGCGGCAACGCCGACGCCAAGACCCACCAGCCCAGGTTCATGTGGGACGCCAGCAAGGTCGGCTACAAGTCGATCACGATCGACCAGCTGCGCAAGGGCGACCACTTCCTGGTGCAGGAACAGAACGCCGTTCCCTTCGACCCGAACGCCGGCTGGAAGGAAGGCGACATGATTCCCGACTACATCACGACGCGCACCGGCGCCAAGGGCTCGGCCGCCGACAACAAGGCGATCTCGAGCTGGAAGGACGGCCTGTGGACCGTCGTCATGATCCGGCCGCTGAACCTCGCCAACAGCGACGACAAGGCGCTCAAGGAAGGTGGCGTCTACAACGTCGGCTTCGCCGTCCACGACGACAACATCACCACCCGCGGCCACCACATCTCGTTCGTCAAGACGCTGGGCCTGGGCGCCACCGGCACCAAGGTCGACATCAGCGCCGTCAAGCTGCCGTGAACCCAACCTCAACACCGGAGAACAGAGCCATGAAGATCCAGATTTCCCTCGCGACTTCCATCGTGGTCGCTGCCGCGGCCGCCCTGCTCGGCGCGGCCGTCCCAGCCCAGGCGCAGGAGGTGGCGGCGGCGGAAGCCCTGGCCAAGAAGAGCAACTGCATGAAGTGCCACTCGATCTCGGCCAAGAAGGAAGGCCCCTCCTTCAAGGAAACGTCAGCCAAATACAAGGGCAAGGCCGACGCCGAAGCCACGCTGGTCAAGCACCTGACGACCAACCCCAAGATCAAGGTCGACGGCAAGGAAGAAGAGCACGACAACCTCAAGACCAAGAACGAGGCTGAAGTGCGCAACGTCATCAAGTGGATCCTGTCGCAATGAAACTCCAATGGTGGGCCCGCCTGCGGGCGAAGCTGGGCACCTATGCGCCCATGAAGCTGGCGATCGTCGCCGTGCTGATCGGCCTGCTCGTCGGCGCCGGCGGCCTGGCCGCCACTGCAGGTGCCCTGGCCTTCACCAACACCGAACAGTTCTGTATCGGCTGCCACGAGATGAAGGACAACGTCTACGCCGAGTACAAGGGCACCATCCACGACACCAACCGCACGGGCGTACGCGCCACCTGCCCGGACTGCCACGTGCCGCACGAGATCGGGCCCAAGCTGGTGCGCAAGGTCCACGCCACCTGGGAGCTGTACGGCGCCATGACCGGCAAGATCAACACCAAGGAAAAGTTCGAGAAGCACCGCCACGAGATGGCGAGCCGGGTCTGGGTCCAGATGAAGGACACCGACTCGCGCGAGTGCCGCAACTGCCACACACGTGAGGCGATGAGCAAGGACCTGCAATCGGCCAAGGCCCAGGCGCGCCACGCCACGGCCAAGACCGAAGGCCGCACCTGCATCGAATGCCACTTCGGGATCGCCCACAAGGAGCCCGACGGGCCCGGGCCGAAAGAGCTGTTTTCCGCGGCCAAGAAGTAAGCCACAACAAGGAACGACAACATGGCGCCACCCACCATTGCCGCGACGGCACCGCTCGACACGCTGGCGGCCCCGCGCGAGCTGCACGCCCCGATCCCGCGCTACCTGGAGCAGGTGTACTGGTGGGCCTACGTCCATCCCAACGCCGTGCAGCTGTTCGAGCGCGAGTGGCTGGTCAACCTGATCCTGTTCGGCAACTACGGGCGCCTGCGCGACGCGGCGCTGGCCGACCTGGGCGAGCCCGTCACCGGCAAGACGCTGCAGGTGGCCTGCGTCTACGGCAACCTGACGCCGCGCCTGCTCAAGCGGCTGGCGCCGGACGCCAGCCTGGACATCGTCGACATCCTGCCGGTGCAGCTGGACAACCTCCGGTCCAAGCTGCCGGCCGATCCGCGGGTGGCGCTGGTGCACAACGACTCCTCTGCGCTGGCCGCGCCCGACGCGAGCTACGACCAGGTGCTGCTGTTCTTCCTGCTGCACGAGCAGCCGGAACACGTGCGCCGCGGCACGCTAGCCGAAGCCATGCGGGTGGTCAAGCCGGGCGGCAAGATCGTGATCGTCGACTACCACCTGCCCTCGCCGTGGCATCCGCTGCGCCTGCTGATGACGGGCGTGTTCCGCAAGCTCGAACCCTATGCGATGGACCTGTGGCAGCACGAGATCGAGGAGTTCCTGCCGGCCAGCGTGCGGCCCGCGTCGATCGAGAAGCGCACCTACTACGGCGGGCTGTACCAGAAGCTCGTCCTGACCCGTTGAATGCCAGCATGGAAACCTTCAAGGCAGATGTCGCGATCGTCGGCGCCGGTGGCGCCGGGTTGCGGGCCGCCATCGCGGTGGCCGAGGCCGACCCGACCCTGTCGATCGCGCTGATCTCCAAGGTCTACCCGATGCGCAGCCACACGGTGGCGGCCGAGGGCGGCGCCGCCGCAGTCACCCAGGCCAACGACAGCCTGGAGGCGCACTTCCACGACACGGTAGCCGGCGGCGACTGGCTGTGCGAGCAGGACGTGGTCGAGTTCTTCGTCGGCCAGGCCCACGAGGAAATGGTGCAGATGGAACACTGGGGCTGCCCGTGGAGCCGCAAGGCCGACGGCCATGCCAACGTCCGCGCCTTCGGCGGCATGAAGATCGAGCGCACCTGGTTCGCCGCCGACAAGACCGGCTTCCACATGCTGCACACCCTCTTTCAAACCTCGATCAAGTACCCGTCGATCAAGCGCTTCGACGAGCACTTCTGTGTCGACCTGGTGGTGGACGAGGGCCGGGTGCAGGGCATGGTCGCGGTGGAGATCGCCACCGGCGCGTTCCGCCTGATCCAGGCGAAGTCGGTGATCATCGCCACCGGCGGCGCCGGCCGGGTGTTCCGCGAGAACACCAATGGCGGCATCGTCACCGGCGACGGCATGGCGCTGGCGTACCGCCACGGCGTGCCGCTGCGCGACATGGAATTCGTCCAGTACCACCCGACCTGCATGCCCGGCACCGGGCTGCTGTTCACGGAAGCGTGCCGGGGCGAAGGCGGCTTCCTCTTGAACAAGGACGGCTACCGCTACCTGCAGGACTACGGCCTGGGCCCGGCGTCGCCGACCCCGGTCAACAAGGCGATGGAGCTGGGCCCGCGCGACCGCCTGAGCCAGGCGTTCTGGCACGAGAAGCAGAAGGGCCGCACCATCGCCGGCCCGCACGGCGACGTGGTCCACCTGGACCTGCGGCACCTGGGCGAACAAAAGCTGCGCGAGCGGCTGCCGCAGATCTACGAGCTGGCGGTCGAATACCTCGGCGTCGATCCGGCCAAGGCGCCGATCCCGGTGCTGCCGGCGGTGCACTACACCATGGGCGGCATCATCGCGGACGGCAACACCGCCTCCACCCTGCCCGGCCTGTACTCCGTAGGCGAATGTTCCAGCGTCGGCATCCACGGCGCCAACCGGCTGGGTTCCAACTCGCTGACCGAGCTGATCGTGTTCGGCAAGGTGGCCGGCATCGAGGCCGCGGCGTTTGCCAGGACCATGCAGCACGGCAACACCGACCGCATCAACAAGCTCGCCAACGCCTCCGCGCAACGGGCCCACGCCGTGGCGCTGCGCACGGACGGCAACGAGCGCATCGCCACCCTGCGCAAGGAGATGGCCCGCAGCATGGAAGAGGGCTGCGGCATCTACCGCACCGCGGCCACCATGCAGGCCACCTGCGACAAGCTGGCGGAGCTCAAGCAGCGCTACCATCGCATCCAGCTGGACGACCACTCGCGCGGCTGGAACACCGAATGGCTGCTGGCCATCGAGCTGGGCTACCTGCTGGACGTGGCGCAGGCGATGGCGCATTCGGCGCTGGAGCGGCGCGAGTCGCGCGGCTCGCACCAGCGCCTGGACGGCTTCGAGGCGCGCGACGATGCGCAGTACCTGAAGCACTCGCTGGCGCGCTACAACGGCGACGACACGCCGACCATCGATTACGGGCCGGTGAAGATCACCAGCTCGCCCCCCGGCACCCGCGCCTATGGCGCCGCCGGCGACGAAGCCGACCGCAAGGCCAAGGAGCTGGCACATGCATGACGGTCAACGCATCGAGATCCAGGTGCTGCGCTTCCGGCCCGAGGAGGAAGACCGGCCGGTCTGGCAAAGCTACGACGTGCCCTTCACCGACGACATGTCGGTGCTGCAGGGGCTGCAGTACATCAAGGACGAACTGGACGGCACGCTGAGCTTCCGCTGGTCGTGCCGGATGGCGATCTGCGGCAGCTGCGGGATGATGATCAACGACCGGCCCAAGCTGTCGTGCCAGACCTTCCTGCGCGAGCTGGCGCCCGGCCCGGTCAAGGTCGAGGCGCTGGCGCACTTCCCGATCGAGCGCGACCTGGTCGTGAGCGTCGAGCCCTTCATGGAAAAGCTCGAAGCCATCAAGCCCTACCTGATCCCCAAGGAACCGCGCACGCTGGCCCAGGGCGAATACCTGCAGACGCCGCACCAGCTCGAGCAGATCGAGCAGTACAGCTCCTGCATCAACTGCATGCTGTGCTACGCCGCCTGCCCCCAGTTCGGGCTGGATTCCGACTTCACCGGCCCCGGCGTGCTGGCGCTGCTGCACCGCTACAACGCCGATTCGCGCGACGGCGGCCAGGCCGAGCGCATGGAGTACCTCAACGCCGAGGAAGGCGTGTGGACCTGCACCGCGGTGGGCTACTGCTCGGTGGTCTGCCCCAAGAAGGTCGACCCGGCCAACGCGATCAACCAGAACAAGGTCAACAGCGCCAAGGACTATTTCCTGCGCTTCCTGTCGCCGAAGGGAGCGAAGTGATGCACGACAAGGCCGTCCCGCACCACGGCTATGTGCGGAGCATGAAGGGCTGGTGGAACACCGACCCGTTCTTCATCCGCTACATGGCGCGCGAGCTCACGGCGTTTGCCGTGCTGGCCTACGCGGTGATCCTGATGATCGGCGTGCTGCGGCTGGCCCAGGGCGAAGCGGCCTGGAACGGCTGGCTGGCCGTGCTGCGCTCGCCGTGGTCGACCGCGCTGCACCTGCTGCTGCTGGTCTCGATGGTGGTGCACGCGCACAGCTGGTTCGAGATCATGCCCAAGACCATGCCGATGCTGTTCGCCGGCGGCAAGCGGGTGCAGGAAGCGACGATCACGCGCACCGGCTGGACCGCGGCGGTGGTGGCATCGATCGCCCTGTTTGCGCTGGCGTGGTGGTTGAAATGACCGCCATGAAGAAGCGCTCCAACGCCCCGGTCTTCTGGCTGCTGTTCGGCGCTGGCGGCATGCTCTCGGCGTTGTTCGGCACCATGCTGGTGTTCCTCACCGGCATCGCGGCGCCGCTGGCCTGGCCGCTCGGCCCCGACTTCATGAGCTATCCGCGCATGCTGGCGTTCTCGCAGCACTGGCTCGGCAAGGGCTTCATCTTCGTCATCGTGATGCTGTTCGCCTGGCATGCGGTGCACCGCATCTACCACACGCTGCACGACGTCGGCATCCGCACCGGCACCGGCGCCAAGCTGATCTGCTATGGCGGCGCGCTGGCGATCACGCTGGCGGCCGCGGCCGGCCTGCTGGCGATCGGCTTCTAGCGCCTCAGATGTAGCCCGAAGGCTGCGGCACGTGGCGCATGTGCAGCGCGATGCCGAGCGCGGCCAGGTGCTTGCTGTCGCGGCTGAGAATCTGCTGCGCCAGCGGCAGGAAGTGTTTCTCCTCGAACCGCGCATGGGCCAGGTAGAGCCGCACCAGGTCTTCCAGCGCCGCGGCGTCGAGCTCCACCGCCCGGCCGTGCGCCACGGTCTTCACGGCGGGCTTGATCTGGGCCCACAGCGCCTCGATGGCGCGGTGTTCATGGGTCAGCCGCAGCGTCATCTCCGCCACCAGATCGCTTTCCTCACCCTGGGTTGCGCTGCGCTGCACCGCGGGGAACAGGTCTTTCTCTTCGTCGGCATGGTGCTCCAGCACCGACGACTCGAACAGCGAGAGCATGTCCGAGGCAACGTGACGCGCCTTGTCGGCGGCCGCGACGAGTTGCGGCAGTTCGGAGGCGGCCGCCAGTTGCGACAGGATGCCGAGGTGGCAGCGGGAAAAGCCGTCCAGCGGCGTCTCGGTGGGCGCCGGGGGATGCACTTCTGAAAGAGCGGCCATGAGCTTCGCCTTGAGGTTGGACGAGTCCAATGTAGGCCCGCGTCGCCAGCGCGCCTTGACGCAGGTCAATCAGAGGTGGGGGACGCCGGCATTGAGTCCAGTCCGGATCAGCATCGCGGCGGCGATGAGCAGCGACAGGATCGCGAAGCCCTGCTGCAGGCGCGGACCGGACAGCCGGTTGGCGAACAGGCGCCCTGCCAGCAGGCCGGCAACGGCCCCCGCCGCGAAGGGCAGGGCGACGGCCCAGGGCACCTGGCCGGCCATGCCGGCGTTGAAGACCACGCCGGCGGAAACCAGCGCCAGCACGCCCCTGGTGGTGGCCACCACGGCCTTCATCGGCAGGTCGGTGAACGCCAGCAGCGTGGGCACCAGCACGAAGCCGCCGCCGACCCCGAGCAGCCCCGACAGGAAGCCGGCGGTGGCGCCGGCCAGCAGCAGCGCCCGGGCGCAGGGCAGGTTCCAGTGCAGCCGGCCCTGGGCCGGATCCAGCCGGCACGGCGGCGCCGCCGGACGGCTCACTACCTCGCCGCGCAGCTCGCGCGTGGCCCGGTCCAGCGTGCGCCAGGCCACCGCCCCGAGCACCACGGCGAACAGCACCGCCAGCGGCGCGTTGGGCAGGCGCTGTCCGAGCCACAGGCCGGCCGGGCTGGTGGCCAGGCCCGCGATGGCCATCACGGCGGCGGCGCGGTAGCGCAGCACCCTGGCGCGCCAGCCCAGCACCGCGCCCAGGCCGGCGGCCAGGGCCACCGCCAGCAGGCCGACCGGGGCCGCCTGCGCCATCGTCAGGTGCAGCCCGAACACCAGCAGCGGCACGGCGAGGATGGCCCCGCCGGCGCCGGTCAATGCCAGCACGAAGCCGACCGCCAGGCCGAGCACCGGGGCCAGCACAGGCACCATGGCGTCAGCCCCGGACGGGCGGGCGCTGCGGCGGCGCGGCGCTCAATTCATGGACGGCCATGCCCGCCAGCATCGCGATGACGAACACCCAGGCCTGCACGTGGCCGGCGCCGGCCGCCACCACCGCCGGACCGGGGCAAAAGCCCGCCAGGCCCCAGCCCACGCCGAACACCAGGCTGCCGATGACCAGTGGCGGGTCGATGTCGCGCCGCGTCGGCAACTGCATCGCCGTGCCGAGGAAAGCCTGGGCGCGGGTGCGCGCGAACGCGAAGGCGAACAGGCCGACCGCGATCGCGCCGCCCATCACGAAGGCCAGCGACGGATCCCAGGCGCCGGCCAGGTCGAGGAAGCCGAGCACCTTGCCGGGGTCGGTCATGCCCGCCAGGATCAGCCCGAGGCCGAACAGCAGGCCGACCAGGAATTCGGTCAACCGTTGCAGCCCGCGCAGGCGGCCGACGGAGTTTTCTTGATTGCTCATGGTCGTTTCCTTCAGGCCAGCACGTGCCGGGCCAGCAACACGGTGGCGAAGCCGGCGCCCATGAAGGCCAGCGTGGCGATCAGCGAGCGCGGCGACAGCCGGGACAGGCCGCAGACCCCGTGGCCGCTGGTGCAGCCCGAGCCGTAACTGGTGCCCCAGCCGACCAGCAGGCCGGCGATGACCAGCACCGGCCAGCCGGCGGCGATCCGCGGTACCACGGCGGGGTTGAAGAACGCCCAGGCCGTGGGCGCGACCAGCAGGCCGGCGATGAAGAAGATGCGCCAGGCGGTGTCGCCGCGCTGCGGCCGCAGCAGCCCGCCGAGGATGCCGCTGATGCCCAGCACCCGGCCGTTGAGCAGGATGAACAGGGCCGAGGCCAGGCCCAGCAGGACGCCGCCGGCAAGCGACGTCCAGGGCGTGAAGTGAATCCAGTCGATGGTCAAGGGCGGCTCCTGCGGGTGGGACGTGAAGGTTTGGCGGCGTGGCAGAACTGGTCGAACAGCACGTTCATGACGGCCAGCGCCGGGTCGCTGGCCACGCGGTAATAGATGCTCTTGCCGTCGCGGCGCGTCTGCACCAGTTCGGCGTCGCGCAGCACCGCGAGCTGCTGCGACAGCGTGGGCTGCACGATGCCCAGCTCGCTCTCGAGCTCGCCGACATTGCGCTCGCCCTGCGCCAGCTCGCACAGCAGCAGCAGGCGGTCGGGATTGGACAGCACCTTCATCAGGGCGCACGCGGACTGGGCCGCTGCGCGCATCGCGTCCAGGTCAAGCACTTCGGTGGTCATGGCTCTCCGCGAAACAATCTACATTTGAATAGATTATAAAACGCCTAATCTTCTGCCGGACTCACCCCTAGAATCGGCGGGCTATGACTGACGCCGCATTCGCCTCCCTGACGCAACTGGTCCTCTGGGCCGCCTTCGGAATCGGGGTCGCCTTCGGCGCCATCACCCAGCGCACCGGCTTCTGCACCATGGGTGCGGTGAGCGACATCGTGACCATGGGCGACTGGACCCGGATGCGGCAATGGGCGCTGGCGTCGGGCGTCGCGATGCTGGGGTTCGCGGCGATGGCCTGGACCGGCGTGCTCAGTCCCGACCAGACGCTCTACGCATCGACCCGCTGGCTGTGGCTGTCGGCGCTGGCCGGCGGCGCGGTCTTCGGCTTCGGCATGGTGCTGTCCTCGGGCTGCGCCAGCAAGACGCTGGTGCGGGTCGGCGGCGGCAGCCTGAAGTCGCTGGTGGTGATGATCGTGCTGGGGGTGGCCGGCTTCGCCACGCTCAAGGGCCTCACCGCCGTCTGGCGCACCGCCACGGTGGACCGGGTCGCACTCGAATCGGCCGGCCAGGCCAGCCTGCCGGCCTGGCTGGCGCAGGTGCTGCCGATCAGCGTGCCGGTGGCGGCGCTGGCGATCGCGCTGGTGCTCGGCCTGGCGCTGGTGGCGTGGGCGCTGGTCAACCGCGAGTTCATCGGCCATGGCAACAACGTCTTCGCCGGCCTGGGCGTCGGCGGCGCGGTGCTCGCCATGTGGTGGGTGACCGGCCACCTGGGCCACGTCGCCGAGCATCCGCAGACGCTGGAGGAAGTCTTCATCGCGACCAACTCGACCCGGGCCGAGGGCTTGAGTTTCGTCTCGCCGATCGCCTACACGCTGGACTGGCTGATGTTCTTCAGCGACAAGAGCAAGTTACTGAGCGTGGGCATCGTGACGGTGCTGGGCGTGGTCGTCGGCTCCGCCGCGGTGGCGCTGGCGCAGCGCAGCTTCCGCTGGGAGGGCTTCGGCGACACCCAGGACCTGGGCCACCATCTGGTCGGCGCGGTGCTGATGGGCGTCGGCGGCGTGACCGCCATGGGCTGCAGCATCGGCCAGGGCATCACCGGCGTCTCGACGCTGAGCGCGACCAGCTTCGTCGCCGTGGCCGCGATGATCGCGGGGGCGACGGCGGGCCTGAAATACCAGATGTGGCGGCTGGAGCGGATGGTCTAGGAGCCACGGTCAGGCGGTCAGTTCGGGCCGCCCTTGAGCATCGCCTCCACGTCGGCCACCGGCACGCTGCCGTTGCGGCTCTCACGGTCAATCATTGCTGCCCACCACTGCGCACCGCAACCGCCCGGATGCAATCCATCAGCTGCCCTGTGATCTTGGTCGGCGCCCGCCCGCGCACGGTGATCAGTCCGACCGGCGGCAGGTCCACCGGCACCTTCAGCCGCAGCACCTTGAACAGGCCGTCGCGCTCGTAGTGTTTGGCGACCGACTGCGCGACGAAGGCGACGGCGCCGCGGCGCTGCACGAAGGTGGAGACGGCCAGGAACGACGCGGTCTCGATCACGTCCGCCGGCGGCTGCAGGCCGTGCTTGAAGAACTGCTGCTCCAGCTTGACCCGCAGCGACGCCCACGGCGGCGGCAACACGCAGGGCATGGCCGCCAGGTCGCTCCAGGCCGGCTTGGCCTTGGCCGCCAGCCCATGGTCCGGCCTGACGACGGCCACCATCGGCTCGTTGAACAGCACCTCGGGCACCAGGTCCGGGGCCGCGTAACCGGGCTCCAGCCGGCCGACGAACAGGTCGATCTCGCCCAGCCGCAGCTTGGGCAGCAGCTGCGTCAGGTCGCCCTCCTCGACCAGCACCGTCGCCTGCGCCGAGCGTTCCTTCAGCAGCAGCACGGCCTGGGCCAGCAGCACCGGCAGGGCCACCACCATCGAGCCGACCCGGGTGCGGCCGGCGGCGCCGCTTTCCACCGCGGCGATCTCGTCGCGGGTGCGCTCGTAATCCGCCAGCACGGACCGGGCGAAGCGGACGATGGCCAGGCCGGCCTCGGTCGGGTCGGTGCCGCGGCTGGAACGGTCGAACAGGGCCAGCCCCAGCATGCTCTCGACCTCGGTCAGCATCTTGGACACCGCCGGCTGGCTGACCGACATGAATTCCGCGGTCCGCCCGAGGTGGCGGAACTGGTCCAGCGCCACCAGCAGCTGCAGGTGGCGCAGCTTGATGTTGGAGCGCAGGACGCGGTCGATCGCGGGCATGGAATCATCATAACCATCCGCTCATGAAGCGATTCCGATTGACGATTGGATTGTTATGGCGCATCGGCGAACAATCCGCCATCCAAAAGACCAGAGGACGACAATGACCTTCTCCCCCGCCACCCCCGTTTCCCGCCGCAGCCTGTTGATCGGCGGCGCCGCCGGCGCAGCCGGCCTGCTGGTCCCCGCCCTGGCCCGCGCCGCAGACAACGCCAGCTATCCCGAGCGGCCGATCAGCTTCATCTGCCCCTGGCCGGCCGGCGGCACCGCCGACCAGTCGATGCGCGCCATCTGCCAGGTGGCCGGCCGCGTGCTGAAGCAGCCGATCGCAGTGGACAACAAGGCCGGCGCCGCCGGCATGATCGGCGCGATGGCGATTGCCAACGCCAGGCCGGACGGCTACACCATCGGCCAGATCCCGATCTCGGTCACGCGCTTCGCCCAGCTCGGCACGCTGCAGGCCGACCCGCGCAAGGACTTCACGTATCTCGCCCGCACCTCCGGCCAGACCTTCGGCATCGCGGTGCTGCCCAATTCGCAGTTCAAGACGCTCAAGGACATGGTCGCCTACGCCAAGGCCAATCCCGGCAAGGTCACCTACGCGCACGCCGGCGTCGGCGGCGCCACCCACGTGGGCATGGAGGAGTTCGCGCTGGCCGCCGGCATCCAGCTCAATGCGATTGCCTACAAGGGCGGCGCTGCCGCATTGCAGGACACGCTGGGCGGCCAGGTCGACATGCTGGCCGACTCCAGTTCCTGGGCGCCGCACGTGGAAGGCGGCAAGCTGCGCCTGCTGGCGACCTGGGGCGAGCAGCGCACGCCGCGCTTCAAGGACACGCCGACCCTGAAGGAACTGGGCTTCAAGGTGGTGGTCGACGCGCCCAACGGCATCGGCGCGCCCAGGGGCCTGGACCCGGCGGTGGAAAAGAAGCTGCGCGACGCCTTCCGCTTCGCCGTCAACAGCGACGAATTCAAGGCGGTCGCCAGCAGGATCGACGCGCCGGTGATGTACCTGGACGGCCCGGACTACCAGAAGTACGTGCAGGGGATGTACGACCGCGAAACCCAGTTGATCCAGCGCCTGAAGCTGAAGGAACTGCTGCAAAAGGGTTGAGCCATGGCTTCCAACAGCAGCCCGCTGATCCGCCTGCATCCGGACGACAACGTCCTGGTGGCGAAGTCGCCGCTGGCCCTGGGCCAGGAGTTGCCCGAATTCGGCGTGCGGGTGCGCGCGCAGGTGCCGGCCGGCCACAAGATCGCGGCCTGCCGGATCGCGCAGGGCGAGCCGGTGCGCAAGTACAACGCCGTGATCGGCGCCGCCGCCCGCGACATCGAGGCCGGCGACTACGTCCACACCCACAACCTCGAGCTGATGGAGTTCCATCGCGATCCCGGCTTTTGCCAGGACGTGCAGCCGGTGGACTACCTGCCGGCCGCGGAACAGGCCCGGTTCATGGGTTTCGTGCGCGAGGACGGCCGGGTCGGCACGCGCAACTTCATCGGCATCCTGTCGTCGGTGAACTGCTCGGCGACGGTGATCAAGAACATCGCCGCCCATTTCACACGCGAGCGGCTGGCGGCCTATCCCAATGTCGACGGCGTCGCCGCCTTCGCCCAGACCAGCGGCTGCGGCATGTCCTCGCCCAGCGAACATTTCGACGTGCTGCGCCGCACCCTGGCCGGTTATGCCCGCCACCCCAACCTGGCCGGCGTGCTGATCGTGGGCCTGGGCTGCGAGCGCAACCAGGTCTCCAGCCTGGTCGAATCGCAGGGCCTGCCGACCAGCAAACTCATGCGCACGATGGTGATGCAGGAAGTCGGCGGCACCCGCGTGACGATCGAGGCCGGCATCCAGGCCATCGAGGAAATGCTGCCGCTGGCCAACGCCTGCGAGCGCACCAGCGTGCCGGCCAGCCACATCAAGATCGGCCTGGAGTGCGGCGGCTCGGACGGTTTTTCGGGCATCACCGCCAACCCGGCCCTGGGCGCGGCGATGGACATCCTGGTGCGGCACGGCGGCACCGCCATCCTGTCGGAGACGCCCGAGATCCACGGCGTCGAATACATGCTGACGCGCCGGGCCGTCACGCCCGAGGTCGGCCAGAAGCTGCTGGACCGGCTGACCTGGTGGGAGAACTACACCCGCGGGCACAACGGCCAGTTCAACGGCGTGGTCGGCCCGGGCAACCAGGCCGGCGGCCTGGCCAACATCTTCGAGAAGTCGCTGGGCTCGGCCATGAAGGGCGGCACCACGCCGCTGCAGGCCGTGTACGAATACGCCGAGCCGATCGACCAGGCCGGCTTCGTCTTCATGGATTCGCCCGGCTACGACCCGGTGGCCTGCACCGGCCAGATCGCCAGCGGCGCGAACCTGATCTGCTTCACCACCGGCCGGGGTTCGATGTTCGGCTCCAAGCCGGCGCCGACCATCAAGCTGGCCAGCAACACCCCGATGTTCAAGCGGCTCGAGGAAGACATGGACGTCAATTGCGGCGCCATCCTCGACGGCGATGTCGACGTCGCCCAGATGGGCCAGCGCATCTTCGACGCCATCCTGCGGCACGCCTCGGGCGAGCCGACCAAGAGCGAAGCATTAGGACTTGGAGACCACGAGTTCGTGCCATGGCACCTGGGCATCGTGAGTTAGGACCCGGCATGAACCTCAAGACGCAAAATTTCATCGGCGGTCGTTGGCAGGCCGCCGGCGGCGGCGCGCTGCTGGACGTCATCGATCCGGCCACGCTCGAAGTGGTCGCCCGCGTTGCCGACAGCGGCGCGGCCGACGCGCGGGCCGCGGTCGATGCGGCGCACGCCGCCTTCCCGGCCTGGCGTGCGCGCAGCGGCCGCGAGCGGGCCCAGCTGCTCAAGAAGTGGCACGCGCTGATCCTGGCCCACCAGGACGACCTGGCGCGGATCATCTCCAGCGAACAGGGCAAGCCGCTGGCCGAAGCGCGCGGCGAGGTGCTGTACGGCGCCTCCTATGTGGAATGGTTCGCCGAGGAAGCGACGCGCACCCACGGCGACATCATTCCGGAGCCGGCGCGCGGCAAGAAGCTGATGGCGGTCAAGGAGCCGGTCGGCGTGGTCGCGGCGATCACGCCCTGGAATTTCCCGCTGGCGATGATCGCCCGCAAGATCGCGCCGGCGCTGGCCGCCGGCTGCACCGTGGTGGCCAAGCCGGCCGAGGACACGCCGCTGACCGCGGCGGCGCTCGTCGCGCTGGCCGAAGAGGCGGGCTTCCCGGCCGGCACCATCAACCTGGTCTGCGCTTCGCGCGAGCGCACGCCCGAGGTGGTCGACGTCTGGCTGGCCGACGCGCGGGTGCGCAAGATCACCTTCACCGGCTCGACGCCCGTCGGCAAGCACCTGGCCCGCGAGTCCGCCGGAACGCTCAAGAAGCTGTCGCTGGAACTGGGCGGCAACGCGCCCTTCATCGTGTTCGAAGACGCCGACCTGGACGCCGCGGTCGAAGGCCTGATGGCCTCGAAGTTCCGCAACGGCGGCCAGACCTGCGTCTGCCCGAATCGCGTGTTCGTCCATGAGTCGGTGCACGAGCGCTTCGTCGACAAGCTGGCCGCCCGCGTCGGCGCCCTGCACGTGGGCCCGGCCACCGACCCCAGGTCGCAGATCGGCCCCATGATCAACGAGCGCGCGGTCGCAAAGATCGACCGCCACGTGCGCGACGCTCTGGCGCACGGCGCCCGGGTCGTGGTCGGCGGCCGCAAGCTGGCCGCACCCGACGTCGCCGGCCCCGGCCACTACTACGCGCCGACGGTGCTGGTGCAGGCCGACACCACGATGGCGCTGGCGCAGGAAGAGACCTTCGGCCCGGTGGTGCCGGTGTTCCGCTTCGCCACCGAGGACGAGGCGGTGCGGCTGGCCAACGACACGCCGTTCGGCCTGGCCGCCTACTTCTACACCCGCGACGCCGCCCGCATCTGGCGCGTGGCCGACGCGCTGGAAACCGGCATCGTCGGCATCAACGAAGGCGCGATCGCCGCCGAGGCCGCGCCGTTCGGCGGCGTCAAGGAATCCGGCTACGGCCGCGAGGGCTCGCGCCACGGGCTCGAAGACTACATGCACGTCAAATATCTTTGCCAGGGGGGTTTGCTTTGAAGAATTCCGCCAATCCGTTCAAGGCCGCACTCGCGGCGAAACAGCCGCAGATCGGCCTGTGGCTGTCGATGGCCGAGCCCTATCTCGCGGAGGTCAGCGCCACGGCCGGCTTCGACTGGCTGCTGATCGACGGCGAGCATGCGCCCAACGACCTGCGCAGCACGCTGGCGACGCTGCAGGCGGTCGCGCCCTACCGCGCGCAGCCGGTGGTGCGCGCCGTCGCCGGCGAGGTGCACCTGATCAAGCAGCTGCTGGACATCGGCGCGCAGAACCTGCTGGTGCCGATGGTCGACACGGCAGAACAGGCGCGCCAGCTGGTGCTCGCCACGCAGTACCCGCCGCTGGGCATCCGCGGCGTCGGCAGCGCCGTCGGCCGGGCCTCGCGCTGGAGCTCGCGCACCGATTACCTGGACGTCGCCGACAGCGAAGTCTGCCTGCTGGTGCAGGCCGAAACCGTCACCGCGCTGAAGAACCTGGAAGCGATCTGCGCGGTGGACGGCATCGACGGCGTCTTCATCGGCCCGGCCGACCTGGCGGCGTCGATGGGCTTTCGCGGCCGGCCCGGCCATCCGGAGGTGCAGGCTGCCATCGAGCAGGCGATGCAGACCATCGTCGCTTCCGGCAAGGCCGCCGGTACGCTCACCTCCGATCCCAAGCTGGCGCGCCGCTACCTCGAGTTGGGCTGCACCTATGTCGCCACCGGCGTCGACGTGCTGTTGTATGCGAATGCCGCGCGCAAGCTTGCCGCCGACTTCCTGGGCCCGCGCGATGCCGTGCCGGCCGCCCAGCCCTCCGCCGCCTACTGATTCGCATGCAATGACCGCCGTCACGCCCGACACCATCGTCGCCGCCCTGTCCGCCATCGTCGGCGCCAGGGCCTGCCTGACCGAACCGGCCGACACCGTCGGCTACACCACCGACTACCGCAAGCTCTATCACGGCAAGGCGGTGGCCGTGGTGCTACCGGCCAGCACCGACGAAGTCAGCCGCGTGATGGCCTGGTGCTACACCCACTACGTGCCGGTGGTGCCGCAGGGCGGCAACACCTCGCTGATGGGCGGCTCGGTACCCGATGCCAGCGGCCAGGCCGTGGTGCTCAATCTCAAGCGCATGAACCAGGTGCTGGAGGTCGACGCGGTCAACGACACCATGACGCTGCAGGCCGGCGTCACGCTCAACGCGGCCCGCACCGCGGCTGAAGGCGCCGGCCGGCTGTTCCCGCTGCGCATCGGCTCCGAAGGCTCCTGCCAGATCGGCGGCAACCTGTCGACCAACGCCGGCGGCACCGCAGTGCTGCGCTACGGCAATATGCGCGACCTGGTGCTGGGCATCGAGGCGGTGCTGCCGGACGGCCGCATCTATTCCGGCCTGCGCGGCCTGCGCAAGGACAACACCGGCTACGACCTCAAGCAATTGTTCGTCGGCTCCGAAGGCACGCTGGGCATCGTCACCGCCGCGGTGCTCAAGCTGATGCCCTTGCCGCGCTCGTCGTCGGTGGCCTTCGTCGCCGTCGAGAGCCCGCGCGCGGCGGTCGCCCTGCTGGGCGAAGCCAAGCAGGCCGCCGGCCAGGCTGTCACGGCCTTCGAGCTGGTCTCGGGCCCGGCGCTGGAACTGGTGCTGGAGTACCTGGGCGGCATCGCCTCGCCGCTGGAAGGCCGCCACGCCTGGATGGTGCTGATCGAGCTGACCTCGGGCGGCGATGCCGACAGCCTGGACCAATCGATGGTGCAGATCCTGGAGGCGGGCCTGGAAAACGGCCTGGTGCTGGACGCCGCCGTTGCCGCCAGTGGCGCCGATGCCCAGGCCTTCTGGCGCATCCGCGAGGAGATCTCCGACGCCCAGACCCGCACCGGCGGCAGCATCAAGTGCGACGTCTCGGTGCCGCTGTCGCGCATCGCCGGTTTCATCGAGGAAGCGACCGCCGCGGTGCTGGCCCTGGAGCCGGACGCCCGCATGGTTGTGTACGGCCACATGGGCGACGGCAACGTGCACTTCAACCCGCTGCGGCCGAAAGACCGCAATGCCGCCGACTTCCTGGCCGCCTGCTACGAGAGCGTGTCGCACACGGTGGACGCCCTGGCCCATGGCGAAGGCGGCTCGATCTCGGCGGAGCACGGCATCGGCGTGGCCAAGCGCGACGACCTGGCGCGCTACAAGACCCCGGTCGAACTGGAACTGATGTGGCAGCTCAAGCGCGCGCTGGATCCGAAGAACCTGCTCAATCCGGCCAAGGTCCTGCCGCAGCCCGCGCACTGATCCCCGTCAGCCGGCGTCGTCGCCCTGCTGCCAGCTTGGCAGCGAGAGGTCGAGCCACAGCGACGCCAGCCGCAAGACCGTGGTGGTCGTCGACGCCAGCAGCAAGCCGGTCAGGTCGGACGCTCCCAGCGCCTGCGCGGCGACCGCCGTCCAGCCGCCGATGAAGGCGCAGACGGCGTAGGGCCGGTGATCCTGGAACAGGCCCGGAATCTCGTTGCACACGACGTCGCGCAACACGCCGCCGAAGGTGGCCGTCACCACCCCCAGCAGCACCGCCACCAGCATCGGCATGCCATGGGCCAGCGCGAGCTGGGTGCCCACGGCAGTGAACAGGCCCAGGCCGAGCGCGTCCGGCCACTGCATGGCGCGTTCCGTCGGCTCGAGGTGGCGGGCGTGCATGAACATCATCGCGCCGCTGCACAGCGCCAGCAGCACCCAGAGCCAGGCGGACTGCTCGACCCAGAAGAACGGCCGCCGGTCCAGCAGGATGTCGCGCAAGGTGCCGCCGCCGAAGGCGGTGAGCCCAGCGACCACGAAGACGCCGACCACGTCCAGCCGCTTGCGCGCGGCGGCCAGCAACCCCGACATGGCGAAGGCGATCACGGCGGCGGCTTCCACGCCGAGCTGGACGACGTCGATCAGGTTGGGGGCGGGCATGGCGTCGGCTGGAGGGAACTGGATCGCGATGGTACGCGGTCGCGCCCCGCATCGACCGACGGGGGCCAGGATCGCGATCACGGCTGCGATGCAAGCGGCAAGCGGCCCTCGTCGTGGGATAGCACCCCGGCCAGGCGCAGATAGCTGGTCCGCACGGCGACGAGATGGTCGACCATGGCCTGGCGGGAGCGGGCCGGGTCCCGCGCCTGCAGGGCCTGCACCAGCGCGAGATGTTCACGGCAAGCGGGGAGCAGGCGTTCAGGCAAATGCGCCAGGTTGCGCATGCGGATCCGCCTGTGGATTTCCGAGATGAACGTGGCCAGCGACGCATTGCCGCAATACGCGACCACGACTTCATGGATTTCGTCGTCCAGCCGGTCGCGCGCCCCATGTTCGTCGGTGGGTGAACGCAGGCGCAGCTGCAGCCGCTGCTCGATGCGCGCCAGCACCGGCAGCGGCACCCGGGCCGCGGCCAGGCCGGCCGCCTCGCTTTCCAGCAGCATCCGGATCGCCAGCAGCTCCAGGTACTCCGTCATGCCGACCTCGCGCACCACCACCACGCCGTTGGACAGCCGCTGCAACACGCCCTCCCCCAGCAGTCGGCTGATCGCGGCGCGCAGGGGCGTGCGGGAGACCTCGAAGCGCTCGGCCAGGCGCCGCTCCTCGATGACGTCGCCGGGCTCGAGCTGGCGGCCTGTGATCAGGTCGAGCAGGGCCTGGTAGGTCTGCCCCGAAATGCTGGCGGCCGGCATCAATGCATGATCTGGCCGAGGAAGGCCCGGGCCCGGGCGCTGGTCGGCGCACTGAAGAATGCCTGCGGCTCGGCCTGCTCGATGATCTGGCCGGCGTCCATGAAGACGACGCGGTTGGCGACGGTCTTCGCGAACCCCATCTCGTGCGTCACGCAGACCATGGTCATGCCCTCCTGCGCGAGTTCGACCATGACGTCGAGGACCTCCTTGATCATCTCCGGGTCCAGCGCCGAGGTCGGCTCGTCGAACAGCATGACCTTGGGCTTCATGCACAGCGCCCGCGCGATCGCCACCCGCTGCTGCTGGCCGCCCGAGAGCTGCGAGGGATAGTCGTCGGCCTTGTGGGAGATGTGCACCCGGTCCAGGAAGTAGCGCGCCGTCTCCTGCGCCTCGTGCTTGGGGACGCCGCGGATCTGGACCGGCGCGATCATCAGGTTCTGCAGCACGGTCAGGTGCGGAAACAGGTTGAAGGACTGGAAGACCATGCCCACCTCGCGGCGCACCACGTCGACATTGCGCGCGTTCCTGTCCAGCTCGGTGCCATCGATCACGATGCGCCCTTGCTGGTGCTCTTCGAGCCGGTTGATGCAGCGGATCATGGTGGACTTGCCCGAGCCCGACGGCCCGCACACCACGATGCGCTCGCCCTGCATGACTTCGAAGTCGATGTTCTTGAGCACCTGGAAGTCGCCGTACCACTTGCTCACGTCGCGGAACTGGATCATGGGCGCGCGGGCACCCGTCGTCGAAGCCGTCATCAAAGGTTCTCCATCAAGGATCTGGGCGGTTGAGGTTCAGCCGGCCATCCAGCCGCCGTCGACCAGCAGGTTTTCACCCGTGATGAAGGTGGCCTCGTCGGACGCCAGGAACAATGCGGCGCTGGCGACGTCGCCAGGCGCGCCGAAACGGGGAATGGGCGTGCGCGAGCGCGAATAGTCCAGCCACTTCGGATCGACCGCGCGGCCGGCCTTGCCGGTCAGGATCTTGCCCGGCGCCACGGCATTGCAGATGATTCCATGGGGCGCGTAGTCGACCGCGATCTGGCGCGTGATGTAGACCACGCCGGCCTTGGACGTGCCATAGGACACGTCCTGCGGGCTCGCCACCATGCCGTGCTGCGAGGAAATGTTCACCAGCCGGCCGCGCACGCCCTGGCGCTCGTCCTGCGCCAGCATGGCGCGAACGCTCGCGCGGGCCATCAGGAAGACGCCGGTCAGGTTGGTGCCCAGCACGCGGTTCCACTCGTCCAGGCTGGTCTCTGCCAGCGGCTTGCCGACGCTGACGGCGGCGTTGTTCACCAGGACGTCGAGCCGGCCGTCACGGGCAACCGTGAAGTCGACCACCCCCTGCGCCGCGGTTTCGCTGGACACATCGGTCGCCACGAAGTCCGCGGTGCAGCCCTGGGCGCGCAGCAGGTCGATGGTCGGCACGCCGCCTTCGCGCACCTCGGTGGTGACGTCGGCCAGCACCAGCCGCGCGCCTTCGGCCGCGAACCGCAGCGCGATGGCCCGGCCGATGCCGGACGCGGCGCCGGTGACGAGGATGGATTTGCCTTGCAGCCTGGCCATGTTCAGGATCTTTCCGTCGAGGGTGGAACGGGCGACGCCAGCCAGGCCTGCTGGTCGGCGGCCGCCGCGGCCAGGCCATAGGCCGGCGCCCAACCGGTGTCGGCCTGCAGCCGGGCGATGTCCAGGCCCGCGCGATCGACCGGCAGGCCGTAACGCACCGTGCCTTCTTCGCCCGGCGCCGCTTGCCGCCACTGCCAGCCCGGATGGGCGGCGGCCAGCAGCTCGCAGTATGCAAAGAGATCCGTCATGGCCACGCCGCCGACGTTGTAGGTCGCATGCTGCAGCGTCGGTGTCCGCACCAGCGCGGCCAGCGCGTGGGCGGCGTCGCGCGAGTAGATCCAGTCGGCCCGCATGCTGCGCGGCAGCACCGCCGCCGTGCCCGAGCGCGCCGCATCCAGCAGCTGTGCGTGCGGGCTGAGCGCGTCGCGCACGCCGGTGGCGTATTCCCAGGGGCCGTACACCGGCCCCAGCCGCGCCACCCGCAGGTCCAGGCCCAGCAACGGGGCCAGGCGCAATGCTGCCTGTTCGGCGGCCAGCTTGGTGATGCCGTAGAGCGCCACCGGCGCGGGATGCTCCAGCACCTCGTCATACCGTTCGCCCGCCGGCGGCGTGGTGCCGTAGACGGCGACCGAGCTGAGGGCCAGGATGCGGTGCAGCGGCCGGCCGGCCTGCACCAGCGCCGCACAGCGCTGCAGCAGGTTGACGGTGCCGCCGATGTTGACGCTCACCACGGCCAACGGATCGCGCAGCTCGCGCCCGGCGTCCGGCGTGATCGCCGCGGCGTGCACCACGCGGTCCACCCCGGCCACCGCCAGCGCCGCGTCCACGTCGGCGGCCGCGCGGATGTCGCCCAGCACCAGTTGCAGGCGGGCGCCGTCCAGGCGCGCCAGCAGGGACTGCGGCGGTGCGGCACGATCGAACAGCACGACCCGTTCGCCGTCGGCGAGCAGCCGCTCGGCCAGGGCCAGGCCGACGAACCCGGCGCCGCCGGTGATCAGGGTGCTCATGCTGCCCCTTCGCGCGCGGCGATCATCTGGCGCTCCAGGCGCCCCACCCAGCGGGCCAGCGGCCACAGCAGCACGAAGAAGACGACCGCCGCCGCCATCAGCGGCGTCGGGTTGTAGGTCTGCTCCTGGGCCACCCGGGCCGAGCGCAGCAGCTCCGGCAAGGCGACCATGGAAGCGATGGACGTCGTCTTCACCAGCTCCAGCGAGTTGCTGGCCAGCGGCGCCATGACGTTGCGCACCGCCTGCGGCAGGATGATCCGCAAGATCATCCGCAGCGGCTTGAAGCCGAGCGCCCGCGCGGCTTCACGCTGCACCTTGGGCACCGAGTTGATGCCGGCGCGGAAGATCTCGCCGAAGTAGCCGGAATTGTTCAACACCAGCGCCAGCACCACGGCGGTGAAGCCGCCCAGCTTCAGGCCGAAGAACGGCAGGCCGAAGTAGATCAGCACCAGCAGCACCAGCACCGGAAACGAGCGGAACAGGTCGATGTAGATCAGCAGCGCAACCCGCAGCCAGCGAATCTCGAAGCTGTAAAGCACTGAAATCAGCAGCCCGGCCAGCACGGCCAGCGGCAGCGTCACCACCGCCAGCAGGAACGACAGCTGGATGCCTTGCAGCAGCAGCGGATAGATCAGGAGGAACGAATCGAGGTTGGCGAAATTCTCGAGGAAGAGGTTCATGCGCGATGCCCCCTGGTGCTTGCGTGTTCGATCCAGCGGCTCGCCACCACCAGCGGAATGAACAGGGTCAGGTAGAACGCGGCGGCCAGCGTCAGGGGCGACGGGTTGGCCACCATGGACATGAAGCTCTGGGCCTGGCCCAGGGTTTCGGGCAGGGCCACGGCCGTCCCGAGCGCCGTGCCCTTGCTGATGGCGATGGCGCGATTGGTCAGCATCGGAATGGCCAGCCGCCAGGCCTGCGGCAGGATGATGCGCAGCAGCATCCGCATCCGCCCGAACCCCAGCGCCCGGGCCGCGTCCCATTGCCCGCGCGGCAGCGCCTGGATCGACGACCAGAAGATCTCGCCGGCGAAGGCGGACAGCACGGCGCCCAGGGCGATCACCGTGGTGGCGAATGGCGACAGCGTCAGGCCGACATAGGGCATGCCGAAGTACAGGAAGATGATGATGACCAGTTGCGGCAGCGTGCGAAACAGGTCGATCCAGCCGACGATCACCGCGTCGAGCAGCCGCAGCTTCAGCGATCGCAGCACGGCCAGGCCCAGCCCGAGCCCGAGGCCCAGGACGATCACCAGCAGCGAGACCGCCACGGTGACGCCGAAGCCCTGGAGCACGACCGGCCAGGCCTTGGCCAGGACCGACAGGTTGAAGAAGTTGTCAAGAAGCCGGTCCATGCGGGTCCTGCCGGGGGTGCTGCTCGCCGCTGCTCAACTGCAGGTCGGCGCGGGCGAAGTGGCGACGTGGCCCTTGAAATTGGGGGCGCCGTAGCCGGGGTAGACCGTGACCAGGGCCGAGCCCTTTTCCGGCACGGAGCCGTACCACTTTTCGTGCAGCCTGGCGACGGTGCCATCGAGCTTCATGCACTTGAGCACGTCGTCCACCTTGTTGCGGTAGTCGACGCTCTCGGGGCGGAAGGCGTAGCCGAAATTGCGGCTGGCGCCGAAGTCCTTGAAGGCGACCTTGATCGCCTTGTTCTTGCTGGCGGCGTAGATGGTCGTCGGCACTTCGTTGATGGTGGCGAAGGCGCGGTTGGTCAGCACGGCCTGCACGCTGTCGGGAAAGGTCTCGTAGCGCTGCACCTCGAAGCCATAGGTCGCGGCATTGGCCGTGGCCCAGGTGTCGGACAGCGTGCCGCGGTTGACGGCCACGGCCTTGCCCTTGAGGTCCTCGAAACCCTTCATGTCGTTGGTGGCCCGCACCAGGAAGCCGTTCCCGGTCGACATGATGGGCTGCGAGAAGACCATGCGCTCGGCGCGCTCGGCGGTGATGTTCAGCGGGTTGACCGTGAACTCGATGCGCTTGGCGAACAGGGCGGCGAACAGCGCCGAGAAGTTGACGTCGACGATCTCGACACTGGGCCGCTTCAGGCGGCGGCCCACCTCGTTGATCAGGTCCACGCCGAAGCCCTCCGGGCCGTTGACGCCGCGGACGATCCACGGTGCGACGCCGAAGTCGCTGCCCACCACCAGGGGCTTGCCGGCGGGATGGTCCGCCTCCTGCGCGTGCAGGACGGGCGCGCCCGCCAGCATCGCAGCCGCTGCGGCCGCCAGGAATACCTTGCTGAAAATCTGCCGTGTTGCCATGAAGTGCTCCAGTGAAGTCGAGGGAAAAGGAAGGGAAGACGAGAGGGCCGGCCTCAGGCGCCGGCGGCCGGATGGTGGGTGTGCCAGTGCCGCGCGATGTCGGCGCGCCGGCAGATCCAGACGTCGTCGTGCTGCCTGACATGGTCGAGAAAGCGTTCGAGTCCGGCCGCCCGGCCCGGATGCCCCGCCACCCGCAGGTGCAGGCCGACGGACATCATCTTCGGGGCGGTCCGGCCTTCGCGGTACAGCATGTCGAAGCTGTCGCGCAGGTACTCGAAGAACTGGCCCGCCGTGCTCATGCCGCCGCGGATGAACTTGGCGTCGTTGATCGCCAGGCCGTAGGGCACGACCAGGTGCGGCCGCGCCGGGCCGGGCAGCCAGTACGGCAGTTCGTCGTTGTAGGCGTCGGAGTCATAGAGGAAGCCGCCCTCCTCCATGACCAGGCGCCGGGTGTTCAGGCCGGGGCCGTAGCGGCAATACCAGCCGTGCGGCCGCTCGCCGAGCGTGCGGGTGATGCTCTCCACCGTGCGGCGGATGCGCTCGCGCTCCTCGGTTTCGGTCAGCAGCTGATGCCGCTCCCAGCGCCAGCCGTGCGCGCACACGTCGTATTGCAGCGCGCGGATCGCCGCGCAGACCTCCGGATTGCGTTCGAGCGCCAGCGCGCAGCCGAAGATGGTGGCATCCATGCCGCGCTCGGACAGCAGGCGCGTCAGGCGCCAGAAGCCGACGCGGCTGCCGTATTCGAACATTGACTCGGCCGCGAGGTCGCGGCCCTCGAAGCTGCCCGCGCCGCCTTCGGTCAGGCCCGATTCGGTTGCGGCGTCGCCGTCGGGCACCGAGGGTTCGGAGCCTTCCTCGTAGTTGATGCAGATGTTCAAGGCCAGGCGGGCGTCGCCGGGCCAGCGGGGCTGCGGCGGCGTGCGGCCGTAGCCGACGAAGTCGCGCGGATGGAGCTGGGGGGCGGCCATGTCAGTGCGTCCCCGCCACCACCCGGACCGGCCGGGCCAGCGGGACGAACACGTCGTCGCCGCCCGTGCCGGTGAAGCTCATGGACACCACGAAGCGCGCCGGCGCCGCCAGCACGGTCAGGCCGTGGTGCCAGACATTGCGCGCATAGGTGACGCCCTGGTCCGCCGTGGCGTGGAACGCCTGCAGGGTGTCGACATCCGGCTGGCCCGCCGCATCCGGATGACAGACCACCACGATGTAGGGCGCGTCGATCGGCAGGAAGGTCTGGGCCGAATACGGATGACGCTCCAACGTGCGCAACGTCAGCGGCAAGGCCGAGGCGCTGGCCAGCGTCGCGATCCACAGGCGCGGTTCGACGGCCTCGGCGGTGCGCTCGAATGCACCGGGCAGGGGATTGCGGCGTGCGCCTTCGTCCATTGCCGTCACCGAACCAAAGGGCGCGAAGGCCTGCGCCGTGAGCGGACGCAGCACCACTTGCCGCAATGGGATGGCCGCGCTCATGGGGCCAGCCCTCCGGATCCCGGTGGTATCCCACCCAGGGCCAAAAGAGAGATGCAGGATTGATTCATTGGAGACAAGCAAAAGGGTTGGACCAGGACACGCACATACCGTGCCAGCTCATCAATGGCTCGCCGCCGGCCGGCCTCGTTCCAGCCGCGCCAGCAAGCGCGTCAGCGGCCACAGCAGTGCGAGGTACATGAGTGCCGCCAGCACGATCGGCGACGGGTTGTAGACCAGCGACTGGGTGTCGCGCGCGGCGCGCAGCAGTTCGGGCAGGCCGACCACGCTCGCGATGGTCGTGAGCTTGACGATCTCGATGCAGTTGCCCAGCAGGTCCGGCATGACGTTCTTCACCGCCTGGGGCAGGACGACGTGCCGCAGCGCCTGCAGCCTGGTCAGGCCGGTCGAGCGCGCCGCCTCCATCTGGCCGCGCGGCACCGCCTCCAGGCCGGCGCGAAAGACCTCGGCGAAGTAGCTGCCGGTGTTGAGCACGAAGGCGATGACGACCGCGGCCAGCTTGGGCACGTCGCCGCCCAGGAACGGCAGGCCGAAGTACAGGAAGATCAGCAGCACCAGCGGCGGGAAGGCGCGGAAGAAGTCGATGTAGCCCACGATGGCCCAGCGCACCCAGCGCCGGGTCGACTGGGTCTGGCCGATCGCCAGCGCCAGCCCCGCGGCCGCGCCCAGCGGGATCACGATGGCCGAGAGCCAGAGCGTGGTCCACAGGCCCCCCAGCAGATAGGGCAGCACCTGGCGGTAGACCGGCAGGTTGAAGAAGTTTTCGATCAGGGCGTCCATGGATGGCGTTGCGTTCAGTGCCGGCGGGCCCGCAGCTCGAGCCAGCGGGAAAACACCACGATCGGCAGGAAGACGAGCAGGTACAGGAAGGCGCCGACGGTCAGCGGCGTGGGATTGCCGGCGACCGCGGACGCCGCCTGCGCGTTGCTCAGGATCTCGCCCAGCGCCACCACCGAGCCCAGCGCCGTGTTCTTGGTGGTGGCGATCACGCGGTTGGTCAGCGGCGGGACGGCGCGGCGCAGCGCCTGCGGCAGCAGCACCCAGCGCAGCGCCTGCCACCAGCCCAGGCCGGTGGACCGGGCCGCCTCCATCTGGCCGGGCGGCAGCGACGAGAGGCCGGCCCAGATGCTTTCCTGCGCGTACGCCGCCAGCACCAGCGACAGCGACAGCCAGGTCGCGGCGAACGACGAGAGCGGCAGCCCGAGCGACGGCAGGCCGAAATAGAGCACGAAGATGATGACCAGCGGCGGCAGCGAGCGCAGCACGTCGGAGAACGCCACCACCGGCAGCCGCAGCGCCGCCCGTCCGGTGGCACGGGCAATCGCTAGGGCCAGGCCCAGGGCCACGCCCGTCACCACGACGGCGACGCCGACGCCCACCGTCACCACCATGCCCCGGGCGATCTCGGGCAGGTACTGCGCGGCGACAGCCGGATTGAAGAAGGTGAACAGCAGTCCGGAGGTGGCTTCGCTCATACCGGCAGCGCCGTCCTGCCGGCGTTCATGTAGCGCCCGACGAAGCTGCGGGTGCGCGCGCCCTGGGGCCGTTCGAAGATGTCGGCCGCCGTGCCCTCCTCGGCCACCACGCCGCCGTCCATGAACACCACCCGGTCGGCCACCGCATGCGCGAAGGCCATCTCGTGGGTCACGACCAGCATGGTCATGCCGCTCTCGCGCAGCGTCCGCATCACCCGCAGCACCTCGTCGACCAGTTCGGGATCGAGCGCGCTGGTCGGCTCGTCGAACAGCATCACCCGCGGCTTCAGGGCCACCGCCCGGGCGATGCCCACGCGCTGCTGCTGGCCGCCGGAGAGCTGGCCCGGATAGGCGTCGGCCTTGTCGGCCAGCCCGACCTGCGCCAGCGCCTCGCGCGCCATGGCGTCGGCCGCCGCGCGGCTGCGTCCCTGCACCCGCCGCAGCGCCAGTGCGACATTCCCCAGCACGCTCAGGTGCGGGTAGAGGTTGAAGTGCTGGAACACCATGCCCACGCCCTGCCGCACGCTGTTCACGTCGGTGCCGGGACGCATGATGTCCAGGCCGTCGATCACCACCTGCCCGCCGCTGGGCTCCTCCAGCCGGTTGCAGCAGCGCAGCATCGTGCTCTTGCCGGACCCCGAGGGGCCGATCACGCAGACCAGCTCGGCCGGCCGGACGCGCAGGTCGACGCCCTTGAGCACTTCCAGTGCGCCGTACGACTTGCGCAAGCCGACCAGTTCGAGAAGGGGTGCGTTCATGCCGGCCTCAGGCGCACTTGGGCGTGACCGCGGTCGCGTCGTAGTTCGCGGTGCCGGGCACGCCGTGGCCGGGCGCCACGGTCTTCTCGACGCTGCCGGCGGCCGGTTCCACGCCATACCACTTGGCGGCCAGCTTGGCGACGGTGCCGTCCAGCTTCATGCACTTGAGCGCGTTCGACACCTGGTCGCGGCCGGCCTTGTCGTTCAGGCGGAACGGGATGGCCCAGACCAGGCCGGTGCGCACCGTGTAGCCGGTCTGCAGCGCGGGATTCTGCTTGGCGGCCCAGCCGGCGACGGTGTTGCCCGCCAGGTTGTAGTCGGCGCGATTGGACTGGACGGCCTGGATCGCGTCGGCATTGGTGCCGTAGACGTCGACCTTGAAGTCGTACTTCGCGGCGTTGTCCTTGGCCCAGCCTTCGTAGTTGGAGCCCTTGTTGACGGCCACGGTCTTGCCCTTCAGGGCCTCCAGCGTCTCGAGCTTCGGCGCATTCTTGCGGCCCAGGAAGGTGTAATTGGTTTCGGTGTAGCCCTCGGTGAAGAGCATCGCCTTGGCGCGCTCCGGGGTCACGGTCACCGGGGCCAGCAGGAAGTCGTACTTGCCGCTGTTCAGGCCGGGCACCAGGCCGGAAAACTCGGTGGCCTCGATGTCCAGCTTGCGATTCAGGCGCTTTGCCAGCTCCTCGCCGAGTTCGACGTTGAAGCCCTGCATGCCGCCGCCGAGCTTGACCATGGCCTGCGGGGCGAAGGTCGGATCGAGCGCGGTCTTCAAGGGCGCCGGCGCCTGGGCGGAAGCACCGAAGACAGAGCCGATGGCCAGTGCCACTGCGACGAGGCGGAAGGAGGAAAGGGAAGAGGACATGTGGAAACTCCTGGAGAAAAAGAAGGCGAGGAAGTGGAAGTCAGGCCGGCCGCTGCAGCCCCACGAGCGCGCTGAAGGCGCCGCGGCCGGCTGCGGGAGGAACGGGTGCAGTGAGCGGTTGCGAGCGGCCGCGGGCGACGTACAGGCCCGAGCCGCGCTGCGCGTGCAGCACGCCCGCGCGCACGACGGAGCGCCCGCGGCTGAAGACGTCTTCGGGCCAGCCGGTGAGCTTCATGCCCTCGTAGGGCGTGTAGCCGACGTTGTCGTGCAGCATCGCCGCACTGACCTCGACCTGGCGCGCCGGATTCCAGACCGCGATGTCGGCATCGGCGCCCACCGCGATCGTGCCCTTGCGCGGCGCCAGGCCATACATGTGCGCATGGTTGGTGGCCGTGAGCGCCACGAACTGCTCGATCGACAGCCGGCCCTGCATCACGCCTTCGGAAAACAGCAGCGGCAGCCGCAGCTCGATGCCTGGCACGCCGTTGGCCATCTCTTTGAACGTCGTGGCATCGCCCTTGGGCAGCTTGCCCGAGGCGTCGAAGCGGTAGGGAGCGTGGTCGGACGAATACAGGCCCAGCGTCCCGTCGATGAGCCCGGCCCAGACGGCCTGCTGCGAGGCCTGGTCGCGCGGCGGTGGGCTGCAGCAGAACTTGGCGCCCTCGACACCCGGCAGGTCGGCGTCGGACGCCTCGAGGAACAGGTACTGCGGACAGCTCTCGGCATGCACCCGGGCGCCGAGGCGCCGCGCCTGCCGGATGACCTCCACCGTCTCGGCGCCGGCGACGTGGACGATCAGCACCGGCACGTCCACCAGCCGCGACAGCAGGATGGCGCGGTTGGTGGCCTCGGCCTCGGCCAGCGCGTCGTGCGCCACGCCATGGAACTTCGGCGCGGTGTGGCCCCGCTCCAGCAGGCGGTGCGCGATCCAGCGGATCATGTCGTGGTTCTCGGCATGCACCATCACCATCGCGCCCTCGGCGCCGGCGGTGGCCATCACGTCCAGCAGCGCGTGGTCGTCCAGCTTCAGCCGGTCGTAGGTCATGTAGACCTTGAGCGAGGTGATGCCGCCGCGGATCGCTTCTGGCAGGTGCACCTTCAGCGCTTCCTCGTCGGGGCGCGTGAGGATCAGGTGGAAGCCGTAGTCGATCACCGCCTTCTCGCGCGCCAGCTTGGCGTAGGCGTCGATCACGGCGGGGATGCTGTCCTCGCGGTGCTGGGCCGCGAACGACAGGATGGTGGTGGTGCCCCCGAAGGCGGCCGACACGGTGCCCGAATAGAAGTCGTCGGCGCACATCACGCCCATGCCGGAGAGCTGCTCGATGTGGCAATGGCTGTCGATGCCGCCGGGCAGCACCCAGCGGCCGCTCGCGTCCACGTCTTCACGGCCCGCGGGCAGGCCGGGACCGATGGCGGCGACGCGGCCGTCGCGCACGCCGAAGTCGGCGTCGACGCTGCCGTCGGCATTGCAGACGCGGCCGCCGCGGATGGTGAGGTCGAAGGCAGTGGCTGTGGACATGGGCCTGCCTTAGAAGACGCCGGGATAGACGCCGCCGTCCATCAGCAGGTTCTGCCCGGTGATGAAGCCGGCCTGCGCGCTGCACAGGTAGGCGCAGGCGTCGCCGAATTCGGCCGGGTCGCCCAGTCGCTTGGCCGGATTGGCGGCGCGGCGCGCGTCCAGCTCCTGTTCGACCGTGCGGCCGCTGGTCTGCGCCCACTTGGCCGCCGTCTGGATCAGCCGGTCGGTCACGAACGGGCCGGGCAGCAGGTTGTTGATGGTGACGTTGTGGGCGACGGTGGTGCGCGCGAGTCCGGCCACGAAGCCGGTCAGGCCGGCGCGGGCGCCGTTGGACAGGCCCAGGATGTCGATCGGCGCCTTGACCGCGCCGGAGGTGATGTTGACGATGCGGCCGAAGCGGCGCGCCATCATGCCGTCGACCGTCGCCTTGATCAGTTCGATCGGCGTCAGCATGTTGGCGTCGAGCGCGGCCAGCCAGGTGTCGCGGTTCCATTCGCGGAAGTCGCCGGGCGGCGGGCCGCCGGCGTTGTTCACCAGGATGTCGGGCGCGGGGCAGGCCGCGAGCACGGCGGCACGGCCTTCGGCGGTCGTGATGTCGGCGGCGACCGCGGTCACGCGCATGCCGGTCTCGCGGCGGATCGCGTCGGCGGTGGCCTCCAGCGTGGCGACGGTGCGCGCCACCAGCGTCAGTTCGCAGCCCTCGCGCGCCAGCGACAAAGCGCAGGCCCGGCCCAGGCCGTGGCTCGATGCGCAGACCAGGGCGTGGCGGCCTTCGATTCCGAGTTGCATGGTCGTCCTCAGGCGATGGCGAACGCGCCGCGGGAGTCGAGCGACAGGCCGACGCGCGCCACGGTGGCTTCGAGCTCGCGTGCGGTCACTGCGTCCATGCGCATGCCCGGCGCGCGGATCGCGCTGCTGGCGATGACGCCGCGCTTCTGGTAGGTGTGCTTGCGCAGCGCCAGGCCGATCTTGGGCTGGAACTCGTAGCGGATCAGCGGGCAGTAGCGGTCGAAGGTGGCGGCCGCGCCCTTGTGGTCGCCGGCGGCGAACTGCGCGTAGATGCGCACCAGGATTTCCGGGAAGGCGAAGCCGGTCATGGTGCCGACGGCGCCGCGCTGCAGTTCTTCCAGGAAGTACACGCCGCCCAGGCCACCGAAGACGCGCATCGAGCCTTGCGCGAGATCCAGGATGCGCGAGATCTTCTGGCCGACCGGCGGCTCTTCCATCTTGATCATGCCGACACCGCCTTCGCGGCCGATGCGCGCGACCAGCTCGGCGCTGATCTCGGTGCCGAAGGAATCGGGAAAGTCGTGGATCACCACCGGGATGTCGACCGCGCGCGCCAGTTCCTGGTAGTAGGCGAACTGCTGCGCGTCCGAGGCCTTGTCCATCGGCGCGGCGAAGACCGCCTCGGCGCCCAGGGCCTGCGCCTCGCGGGCCTGCTCGATCGCCCCGGCGATGCCCAGCGCCCGCACGCCAACCCACACCGGCACGCGGCCGCGCGCCTCCCTGACGAAGGTGGTGATCACCTGGGTGCGTTCGGCCTGCGACAGCTTGTGGGCCTCGCCCAGGAAGCCCAGGATGGCCAGGCCGGTGACGCCGGCCTCGACCTGGAACGCCACCAGCGATGCGATGCTGGGGAGGTCGAGCGCGCCGGCGTCCGTGAAGGGCGTCGGGCAGATGGTGAACACGCCGCGCGCCTTGGCGAGCGGATCGGAGGAACTGGAGGCTTGGGTCATTCGGTGGTTGTTTCAAAGTCCGCTGAAGCTGCAGCGATGAACAAATTATTCCGAGCGGCAGGCAGCGTGTCGCGTACCGTTTTGTCGCTCTTGCTTAACGTGCTGTTAAGGGCTGGCCGGCAAAACCTTCCTTCTTCATCAGCTCACGCAACACCCGCACGAACGACAGCGCCAGCTGCGACATCGGCTCGAAGCGCAGGTGCACCAGGTTGGCGTGCAGGACCGGTGCGCCCTGGACCGGCCGCACCACGAACTGGCTGGCCGGCCAGCTGCGCACCGAGAACTCGTCGACCAGCGCGATGCCGGCGCCGGCCTGCACCAGGGAACAGGCGTTCTGCGGCGAGCCCACTTCGACGGCAGTGCGCAGGGTCTCGCCCGCGCCTTCGAACAGCGCCACCACCAGCCGCCCGAACGGCGAGGCCCGGTCGTACGAAACCATTGGATAGGGCAGCAGGTCCGCCACGGTCAGCGTGGCCAGGCGCGACAGCGGGTGGTTGTACGGGCAGATGCACACCAGCCGCCCGCTGCCGAGCTCCGTCATTTCCAGGTTCGGGTGCTCCACCGGCAGGATGGTCACGGCGATGTCGGCCTGGTGGTTGAGGACGCGCTCGACCAGCGGCCCGTAGCCCAGGTACTGGAAGGTGAACTTGACGTTCGGATGCTGGTCGCGAAACGCCGCGACGGCCTGCGGGATCACCGCCTGGCCGATGCTGGGACTGGACACGATGTTCAGGATGCCCTCGCGGTGCTCCTGCAGGTCGCGGGCCAGTTCATTGATCCGCTGGACCCCGGCATACACATGCTCCACCTCCCGGAACAGCTTCTTCGCCTCCGGCGTGGCATACAGGCGCCCCTTGACCCGTTCGAACAGCGCGAAGCCGATCCGGCCCTCGGTGTGCGAGAGCAGCCGGCTGACCGCCGGCTGCGAGACAAAGAGCAGCTGCGACGCGCCGCTGATGGAGCCCGTCGTCATGACGGCGCGAAACACTTCGATCTGGCGCAGGTTGAGTGACATGGCTTGGCCCGTTGGCCTTCCCATAACAAGGGGTTAATGACGACCGACAACACAGCAAGTGCCATGCCACTTACCGCGCCCTAGACTTCCCGCATGCCCGAAGTCATCTACGTCATCAACCCGAACAGCAATGCCGCGGTCACCGCGCAACTCGATGCCGCCGTCGAACCGCTGAGGCTGGCGGGCGGGCCTGAAATCCGGTGCGTCACGCTGGCCGAGGGCCCGCCCGGCGTCGAATCGCAGCTCGATGTCGACCGCGCGGCGCTCGCGGTGCACGCGTTTGCGCAGTCGCACCGCGACGATGCGGCCGCTTTCGTGGTGGCGTGCTTCAGCGACCCGGGCCTGCACCTGCTGCGCGAGAGCGCAGGCGTCCCGGCCCTGGGCATCAGCGAATGCGGCGTGCTGACCGCGCTCACCATGGGCCAGACCTTCGGCGTCATCGCGATCCTGCCGCGCTCGATCCCGCGCCACCTGCGCAACTGGGGCGCCATGGGCGTGGCGCAGCGGCTGGCAGGCGAGGTCGCCATCGGCCGCGGCGTGTCGCAGCTCGCGGACCGCGAAGCCACGCTGGCGGCGATGTGCGAGGCCGGCCGGCGCCTGCGTGACGAACGCGGCGCCAACGTCCTGGTGATGGGCTGCGCCGGCATGGCGAGCTTTCGCGCCCCGTTGCAGGAAGCGGTCGGCCTGCCGGTGGTCGAACCGACCCAGGCCGCCGTCGCCATGGCGCTCGGGCGGGTGCGGGTCGGCTGGTAGCCGCCGCGCAGCGCCCGACGCATCGAACCCACCAAGACAGGACCACCAGCGATGGACAAGACCAACGATTTCGCCAGCGCGCCCGCGCTGCCGCACCCCGACCTGCTGCAGCGCCTGCGCGCCGTGGTGGGCGACGCCGGCCTGGTGCAAGACACCGAGGCGCAAGCGCCCTACCTGACGGACTGGCTCGGCAAGTACCGCGGCCGTGCCGCCGTGATCGTCCGGCCGCGCGACACGGCCGAGACGTCCGCCGTGGTGCGCATCTGCCACGAGACCCACACGCCGATCGTCACCCAGGGCGGCAACACCGGCATGAGCGGCGGCGCGACGCCGGATTCGAGCGGGGCCCAGGTGATCCTCAACATGGCGCGGATGAACGCGATCCGCGCCGTCGACCCCCTGAACAACACGCTGACGGCAGAAGCCGGCGTCCTGCTCGCGAACGTGCAGGCGGCGGCGCAGGAGGCCGACCGCTTCTTCCCCCTGAGCCTGGGCTCGGAAGGCAGTTGCACCATCGGCGGCAATCTCGCGACCAACGCCGGCGGCATCGCGGTGCTGCGGTACGGCAACACCCGCGACCTGGTGCTGGGCGTCGAGGCCGTGCTGCCGGACGGCCGGATCTGGAACGGCCTGCGCGCGCTGCGCAAGGACAACACCGGCTACGACCTGCGGCACCTCTTCATCGGTTCCGAGGGCACGCTCGGCATCATCACCGCCGCCGTGCTGAAGCTGTACCCGCGGCCGACCGGGCGCGCCACGGCATGGGTCGGTGCGGCGCGGCTCGAAGCGCTGGTCGACCTGCTGTCCAGCCTGCGCGCCAGCTGCGGCGAACGGCTGGTGGCTTTCGAGATGCTGTCGCAAGCCTCGCTTGCCCTGGTTCTCGAGCATGTGGCAGACACGCGCTCGCCGCTGGCCGGGCAACATGCCTTCCACGCCCTGGTGGAACTGGCCGACACCCAGCAGGAGGGCCTGGATGAACTGCTCGAGGGGGGCCTGTCAGCGGGCCTGGAACACGACCTGATCGAGGATGTCGTCCTGAGCCGGAGCCAAGCCCAGGCGGCCGCCTTCTGGCGCATCCGCGAAGGCATTTCGCAGGCCCAGGTCCGCGCCGGCAAGGCGATCAAGCACGACATCGCGCTGCCGATCTCGTCGCTGGCCGCTTTCGCACGCGAGGCCGATGCCGCCCTGCGCCAGGTGCAGCCGGACCTGCGCATCGTCAACTTCGGCCACCTGGGCGACGGCAATCTGCACTACAACGTGCTGGTGCCGCTGGACACGCCCAAGGACGTCCTGGCGGCGCAGACCGGGCAACTCAATCGCGTCGTCCACGACATGGTCACCGCCATGGGCGGCAGCATCAGCGCCGAGCACGGCGTCGGCCAGCTGCGGCGCGACGAGATGCGCCACTACAAGCCCGCGCTCGAGTTCGAACTCATGATGCGCATCAAGCAGGCACTCGACCCCAACCAGATCATGAATCCGGGCAAGCTGCTGTGAACGCCATGAGCCGCATTCCACTGGTCGACATCGCCCCCTTCCTGCACGGCACGCCCGCCGGGCGCGCCGACGTGGCCCGCCAGGTCGACGCCGCCTGCCGCGACTCGGGCTTCCTGATGGTCACCGGCCACGGCATCGCGCCCTCGCTGCTGGCGGATTACGAACGGCACCTGTCGGACTTCTTCGCGCTGCCGATCGACGACAAGCGCCGCATCGGCGTCACCCGCGACAGCAACCGCGGCTACCGCGGCCGCGATGCGACGGCGCTGGCGCACTCGCGCGGCGATGACACGCCGCCGGACCTGATGGAGCGCTTCACCATCGGCCGCTGCGACATCCCGGCCGACGACTACCACCGCCAGCGCGCCCACAACCATTTCCAGCCGAACCGCTGGCCGTCCGATGACGGATTCGTGGCGGTCGCGACGCAGTACTACGCCGCCATGGAACACCTGGCCGGCGACCTGCTGCGCATCTTCGCCACCGCGCTGGCGCTGCCCGAGGACTTCTTCGTCCCGTTCTGCGATCGCCACATTTCCCACCTGGTCGCCAACCACTACCCGGCGCAGAGCGAAGCGGCTGCGGCCGGCCAGTTCCGCGCCGGGGCCCACACCGACTTCGGCGCCCTCACGCTGCTGAACCCGGCGCGCTCGCCCCGCGGCCTGCAGGTGCAGGGCACCGACGGGGGCTGGGACGACGTCGTGCCCGTGCCCGGCAGCTTGATCGTCAACATCGGCGACCTGATGGCGCGCTGGACCAACGACCGCTGGGTCTCCACGATGCACCGCGTGGTGCCGCCCGATCCGGGTCCGGGCGCAGCGGCGGACCGCATGTCGATCGCCTTCTTCATGCAGCCGAACGACGATGCGGCCATCGCCTGCCTGCCGACCTGCACCGACGCGGAGCATCCGCCCCGCTATGCACCGGTGACCTCGGGCGAGCATTACCAGATGAAGAGCAATCGCTCCTGGATCGGCAAGAAGGACCTGCCGGTCGCGGCGCACTGACTGCTTGCCCACGACGTGATCGCAAACATCTCCATCGGCTGACCTCACCAGCCACGCCCTGGGGCCAAGTCGAAAGCGGTCATGGCACCGATCCTGCTAACAGCAGGCAGGGAGCCAGGCCGGACCGTCATCACAGGGAGCAATCACATGGAATCACCAGCACGCAGGCCCGTACCGGCCACGGACCGCAACGGGACGCCGGTCGTCCGCTCCGCGCTCAGGAGCCGGGCCGGTTCGCGCACCAATCGCATGCTCGCGCGCCAACTGGCCTGGGACTGGGTCGGCGCCCGCTGGCCGCGGCTGCTGCCCTCCCCGTACGACCGCGAGAAGAGCGACCTGCACTGCGCCCTGCCGGGCCGGCGCCTGGCCGTCGCCACCAGCGACGACGGACGGGTGTGGGCGCTCGAGGTGGCCTACACCGAGCGGGATGGAACCCGCACCTGGCGGACCCAGGCCACGGTGACCGACGCGGGCGACGTCGATGTCATCGGGCTGGAAACCAGCTGCTCCAGCGTCGCCTCGGCGCCCCTGGTGATCGCGCCGCCGAAGCTGCTCGGCGCCTGGGTCCAGCACCTGCAGCTCGATGACGGCGAACTGCCGGTGCTGGGCGAACCGCGGACGGTGGACGACGAGGAGCAACTGGCATCCTTCTCGACCCAGCTGCTGTCCGCAAGCCGCAGCCTGCCGGTCATCGCGCTGACGAACAAGCCGGGCTCGCGCTACTACGGCGTCGATCCGCGCGGGCTGGCCGAAGCGGTGCGCGGCGTGGCCCACGTCACCTGCTTCACGCCGGAGATGGCAGTCCTGCTGGCCCGCCGCCTCCCCAGCGGCCAGGGGCCGGCGCCGGGCGCCGCCCGCATCTACCGGCCGGGCTTCAGCGCCACAGCCGCCCGCGGTGAGCACCCGCTGGTCCGGGACGCGAGCCCGAGCGGCGTGGAAGGCGGCCGGGACCAGGGCGCCTTCAGGCGCCTGCTGTGCCGGCAGGTCTGTGCAATGAGCGTCGCCGTGAATCCGGGCCCGGCCGCGAGCTTCGGCTGAACGCGCCGGCGCGCTGCGTCCGTCACACGCCGGGAATGTGCAGGCGGGTCGAGTTCTTGACTTCTTCCATCACGGCATAGGTGCGTGTCTCCCGCACCCCCGGCAGCTGCCACAGCACCGTCCCGGCGAACAGGCGATAGGCGTTCATGTCCGCGACCCGGGTCTTGACCAGGTAGTCGAAGCCGCCGGCCACCATGTGGCACTCCAGGATCTCGGGATGGACCTGCACCGCCGCGCGGAATGCCTCGAACACATTGGGCGTCGTCCGATCGAGCAGCACCTCCACGAACACCAGCAGCCCGGCGCCGAGCAGCTGCGGATTGAGCCGGGCCTCGTAGCCCTGGATGAAACCGTCGCGGGTGAGGCGCTGCACCCGGGCCAGCACCGCCGTGGGCGACAGCGCCACCGCCTCGGCCAGCTTCAGATTCGAGATGCGGCCGTCCTCCTGCAGCTGGGACAGGATGCGCAGGTCGATGCGGTCGAGGTCGGGCAGGTCAGCCATGGCGATAGTGAATGATTCGGCGGCGCAGGCAAAAATCGAAACAATCTCCGGCAACCAATCCGGAACATCGTGGATGTTACGTCCAAGAGCAGGCATTTCGATGAACTCCACTTCCTACGGCGCGGTCCCGCAATTCTTCCAGCCCTCGGCGCCGGCCGCGGCGCCGCTGCGCCAGGCGATCACGGCGGCCTGGCGCCTGCCCGAAACCGAGGCAGTCCAAGGCGTGCTCGAAGAAGCGCGCACGCCGGCAGCCACCGCGGCCAGGATCCAGGCGCTGGCCCTGCGCCTGGCCGGCGCCTTGCGCGCCCGCAAGGCCGGCAGCGGCCGCGCCGGCATCGTGCAGAACCTGCTCCAGCAATACGCCCTGTCCTCGCAGGAAGGGGTGGCGCTGATGTGCCTGGCCGAGGCGCTGCTGCGGATTCCGGACGCCGCCACCCGCGACACGCTGATTCGCGACAAGATCGCGCAGGGCCAGTGGCAGGCCCACCTGGGCAAGAGCCCGTCCCTGTTCGTGAACGCGGCCACCTGGGGCCTGCTGATCACCGGCAAGCTGGTCGCCACCCACAGCGAAGCGGGCCTGTCGGCGGCCATCGGCCGGCTGCTGGCCAGCGGCGGCGAGCCGCTGGTGCGCAAGGGGGTGGACATGGCGATGCGCATGATGGGCGAGCAGTTCGTCACCGGCGAGACCATCGCGCAGGCGCTGCACAACGCCCGTGCGCGGGAACGGGAGGGCTTCAGCTATTCCTTCGACATGCTGGGCGAGGCCGCGCTCACCGCGCACGATGCCGGGCGCTACCTGCGCGACTACGAGGACGCCATCCACGCCATCGGCCAGGCCAGCGCCGGCCGCGGCATCTACGCAGGGCCGGGCATTTCGATCAAGCTGTCGGCCCTGCATCCCCGTTACAGCCGCTCGCAGTCCGACCGCGTGCTCGGCGAGCTGTACCCGGTGCTGGTGCGCCTGTGCGCGCTGGCCCGGCGCTACGACATCGGCCTGAACATCGACGCCGAGGAGGCCGACCGGCTCGAGCTGTCGCTGGACCTGCTGGAGGCGCTGGCTTTCGAGCCGCAGCTGCAGGGCTGGGACGGCCTGGGCTTCGTCGTGCAGGCGTACCAGAAGCGCTGCCCGTTCGTCGTCGACCATGTCATCGACCTGGCGCGGCGCAGCCAGCGGCGCCTGATGGTCCGCCTGGTCAAGGGCGCCTACTGGGACTCCGAGATCAAGCGCGCGCAGGTCGACGGCATGCCGGACTATCCGGTCTACACGCGCAAGCCCCACACCGACGCGTCCTACATCGCCTGCGCCCGCAAGCTGCTGGCCGCGCCGCGGGAGGTGTATCCGCAGTTCGCGACCCACAACGCCCACACGATGGCGGCGATCCACGAACTGGCCGACCCGCAGCGCTACACGCCGCACCAGTACGAGTTCCAGTGCCTGCACGGCATGGGCGAACCGCTGTACGAGCAGGTGGTCGGCGACCCGGCGCAAGGCAAGCTGGGGCGGCCCTGCCGCATCTACGCGCCGGTCGGCACCCATGAGACCCTGCTGGCCTACCTGGTGCGGCGCCTGCTGGAGAACGGCGCCAACACCTCGTTCGTGAACCAGGTGGCCGACCAGGCCATCGCGGTCGAACAACTGGTGCGCGATCCGGTGGACGTGATCGACGCGTCCGCCCGCCAGGACGGCCAGGCCGGCCTGCCGCATCCGGCCATCCCGCTGCCGCGCGACCTGTACGGCCCCGCGCGGCGCAATTCAAGCGGCATCGACCTGGGCAACGAGGCGCAGCTGCACCAGCTCGCCGAGAGCTTCGCGGCCGCCGCGCAGGAGAGCTGGCAGGCGCTGCCGCTGCTGGCCGACGACACGCCGGACGGCGCCCTGGCGCCGGTCACCAACCCGGCCGATCGTTCCGATCAAGTGGGTTGCGCGCGCGCGGCCACGGCCGATGAAATCGAGCTCGCGCTGCAGCGCGCGGTGGCCGGCGCGCCGCACTGGGCCGCCACCGCGCCGGCGGAACGCGCACGCCTGCTGGACAGCGCCGCCGACCGGCTCGAGGGCGACATGCCGCACCTGCTGGGCGTGCTGGTCCGCGAGGCCGGCAAGACCGCGTCGAACGCGGTCGCCGAAGTGCGGGAAGCGGTCGACTTCCTGCGCTACTACGCGCGCGAGGTCCGCGACCACTTCGACAATGCCACGCACGTTCCGCTCGGGCCGGTGGTCTGCATCAGCCCGTGGAACTTCCCGCTGGCCATCTTCGTGGGCCAGATCTCGGCGGCGCTGGCCGCCGGCAATGTGGTGCTGGCCAAGCCGGCGGAGCAGACGCCGCTGATCGCCGCCGAGGCCGTGCGCGCCCTGTGGGCCGCCGGCATTCCGCGCGCTGCGATCCAGCTGCTGCCCGGCCCCGGCGCCGTGGTGGGCGCGGCGCTGGTCGGCGACGCGCGCACCCAGGGCGTGCTCTTCACCGGCTCCACCGAGGTGGCGCGGCTGCTGCAAGCCAATGTCGCCGGCCGGCTGGACGCGGGCGGACGCGCGATCCCCCTGATCGCGGAGACCGGCGGGCAGAACGCCATGATCGTGGACTCATCCGCCCTGGCCGAACAGGTGGTCGGCGACGTCCTCGCATCCGCGTTCGACAGCGCGGGCCAGCGCTGCTCGGCGCTGCGGGTGCTCTGCGTGCAGGACGAGGCCGCCGACCGCGTGCTGGCGATGCTGCTGGGCGCGATGGCGCAACTGCGCGTCGGCAACCCGGGCCGCCTGGCCACCGACGTCGGGCCGGTGATCGACCAGGAGGCCAAGGAGGGCATCGACCGGCACATCGACGCGATGCGGGCCCGGGGCCGCCGCGTCCATCAGGTCGCCGGCTACGGCGCACCGTCGCTGGACGCGGGCACCTACGTGCTGCCGACGCTGATCGAAATCGACAGCCTGTCGGAGTTGCAGCGCGAAGTGTTCGGTCCGGTGCTGCATTTCGTGCGCTTCCGGCGCGAGGACCTCGACGCCCTGGTCGCCCAGATCAACGGCACGGGCTACGGCCTGACGCTGGGCCTGCACACCCGCATCGACGAGACGATCGCCCGCGTGGTGGAGGCCGCGCACGCGGGCAACGTCTACGTGAACCGCAACATGGTGGGGGCCGTCGTCGGCGTGCAGCCATTCGGCGGCGAGGGCTTGTCCGGCACTGGGCCCAAGGCCGGCGGACCGCTCTACCTGTACCGGCTGCTGTCAGAGCGGCCGCAGGACGTGCTCGCCCGGGCGCTGGACGCCGATGGCGCCGGGCCGGCGGGCGCTGCACCGTTCGTCCCGGGCGCCGCCCGAGCGCTGCTGGAATGGGCGCGCCCGCGCGAGCCGGCCCTGGCGGCGGCATGCGCGGACATGGCGGCGCTGGCCAGGCCGGGCGCATCGATCGTGCTGGCCGGTCCGACCGGGGAACGCAACGTCTATACGATCGCGCCCCGCTGCGCCATCCTGTGCCTGGCCGCCAGCGACGCCGACCGGCTGGTGCAGCTGGCCGCCGTCCTTGCCGTGGGCAGCCGCGCCGTCTGGCCGGCCGCCGCGCAAGACCTGCTGCAGCGGCTGCCGGCTGAAGTGCAGGCGCAGGTGACGCTCGCGCGCGACTGGGCGGCACCGGAGGTGCGGTTCGAAGCCGTGCTGCTGCACGGGTCCCCGCAGGAGCTGGCGGACGTGCAGCAGCAATTGGCGCGCCGCCCGGGTCCGGTCATCGGCGTCGAACGCCTGGCGCCGGGCGAGACTGCGATCCCACTGGAACGCCTCGTCATCGAACGGTCCCTGAGCATCAACACGGCGGCGGCCGGGGGCAATGCCAGCCTCATGACGATCGGGTGATCCCGGCGGATGATCCGGCAGCTCCGCGCCCTAGCGCCGGCGGCTGTCGAAAGCCTCTTTTGAGGTCTGGCCGAATCCGTCCTGGCGCAGCAGCTCCCGCTCGATGTAGCGGCCGACCTGGCTGCGCAGCGCGGCCACGCCGTCGGCCTGCACGAACACCTGCGGAAACTTGAAGCTGAGCCATGCATACAGGCTGATGTCCTTGCTCATGTGCTCGGCCGGCTCCAGGTAGCCGGCGTGGCCCTGGTCCAGCCAGGCACCAGCCTGGGGCAGCGCCAGCGGCCTGTTGGCCAGGAAGGCCCGCAGGCAGATCTCGAAGTAGTCGCGCTCGTTGTCCTTGTCGCTGGAAATCGGCGCGCAGGACCAGGTGAACTTCTCCTGCAGGCTCATCCTGGGAGCCAGCCGGTCGACCAGGTGCGCCAGCGTGGTCTGCTCCTCCAGGCCGGCGGTTTCGAACAGCGAGCTGTGCGCCGCGATGCGGGTGGCGAAGTAAGCCAGGATCGCGCCGATGTGCTGGGTCCCGAGCAGTTGCGCCAGCGCATCGATGTGCCACGGGCTCGGCGCGATGGCCAGCGGAAACACCGCCGCCGGCTCCTCCTCGGCCAGCATCTTGCGGATGTGCGGCAGGTCTTCCCGGTCCAGCGCCGACACCAGCCCCTTCGGATGCATGCCGTAGCGCCCGGCCCGCCCGGCAATCTGGCGCACCTCGGTGGTGTTCAGCGGCCGGGTCTGGACGCCGTCGAACTTGTGGACGGTGGAGAACACAACGCGGTGCACCGGCAGGTTCAGGCCCATGCCGATGGCGTCGGTGGCGACCACGATGTGCGCTTCGCCGGTGGCGAAGCGTTCGGATTCGGTCCGGCGCACTTCCGGGGCCAGGGCGCCGTAGATGGTCGCCACGCTAAAGCCCTGCTCGCGGTACCGGGCGCTCAGGGTGAGCACGTCCTTGCGCGAGAACGCGATGACCGCATCGCCCGGCTGCAGGCCGCGGCCCATGCCCTTCTTGCCTCGCTTGCCGCCGCTCACGTTCTCCGCCTCGACCTCCAGCGGCGTCTTGCGCTGCAGCCAGGCGGTTTCGTGCGTTTCTCCGATGGCGGCGAGCACCTGGATGCAGGACTCGTGGGCCGACGGCGAGCCGCAGACATACACGTCCCGCGCCGGGACGCCGACCAGCGCCGCGGTCCAGGCCCAGCCCCGCCCCGGGTCGCGCAGCATCTGGATTTCGTCGATGACCGCAACGTCGACTTCCAGTTGCGGGTTCATCATTTCCATGGTGCAGGCCGTGTGCCTGGCGCCCGGCACGATGTCGTGCTCCTCGCCGGTCATCAGGTTGCAGGCGATGCCCTGGGCCGTCAGGCGGTCGCGGATTTCCATGGCCAGCAGCCGCAGCGGCGCCAGGTAGACCCCGGACCGGGCGTTTTGCAGGGCGATGAGGGCTTCGTAGGTCTTGCCCGAATTGGTCGGGCCGAGCTTGAAGTGGATCCTGCGCTGCAGGCCGCGCGCCACGGGGAAGGCCTGCGGGTAGTCCTTGAGCTTGACCAGTTCCTGGGCCCGCTCCTCCTCGATGCGCTTGAGGAGCTGGCCGACCGACTCCACCAGCACGCTCTCGACGCCGCCGGCCAGGTCGCTTTGCCGGATGCCGCGCCCCAGCGCGGTCTTCACGCCCTCCTGCACCTGGATGCGCTGCTCCGGCGTCAGCGCGCCGGCGTATTCGTCCAGCAGGTCGGCGACGCCATCGGTCAGCTGCTGCGCCATCCTGGCCTGGGCCTGGGCGGAGAACGCCACGCCCACCCGGGCGCTGAGCGAGCCCAGCTCGTTCGGGCTTTTCGGCGGCGCGACCTTGGACTCCAGCCGCACGCGCGCCTGCCAGGTCGCCGGGCCTTCGAACGTGTCGACGGCAATCGGCAGCAGCACCTGTTTGGTCCAGACCATCTCGTTCAGGTCGTGGTGCAGCAGCTGGCAGCCGTGCGCCTGCAGGACCTCATCCATCGCCTGGGCCAGCCCCTGCCGGGTCCTGGCCTTTTCGACGCTGCGCATCCGCGTGCCCCGGGCGGCCGCGCCCAGGCCCTCCAGGTCCGATTCGCGCCAGGCCTCGATCTGCTCCGGGGCCAGCAGGACCAGCGCCGCCGGGTCGAACAGCATCTGGGTGGTGTCGCGCGACCACTTGGCCAGCGGCTTGCTCGTCGCCACCGGAATGCGCTCCAGCGCCACCCACTCGTCGAATTCGGCCTTGGTCACGAACAGGCTGTGGGCCGCTTCCTCGCTGTTCAGAAGCGACTTCTCCCACTGCCGGCGCGCTTCGTTGCGCTGGCGCCGCTGTTCTTCCAGGCCGGCGTGGTGGGCCTGCAGCGCCGCCAGCGTCTCGCTGTCCAGGCCGAACATCCTGCGCAGCGCCGAGGGGCTCGGGCCCACGTCGTGCACGGTGCGAAAGTCCTGGCTCGCCTGGCCCGACTGCAGCGCCTCGTAGGCCGGCAGCGGAAAGCGATTCTCGGCCACGCCATGGGCCTCGAACCACGCCTGCAGCCGGGCAGCTGCTGCGGCTTTCTGTGCGGCCAGGCCGGCGCTGGCCGCCTGCAGGCGCTCGTCGCGCTCCCGGGCCTTGGCCTGGGCGTCTTCATCGGCCTGGCGCGCCAGCGCTTCGGCATGGGCCCGCTGCTGCGCAAGGCGTTCGGCGCCAGTCAGGGCGAAGCGTGGAGAGGCCTTGGCGGCGGCCAGGCGGTCGGCCCGCTCCCGGGTCTCCCAGGGCTGGGGCGGGCGATACGCCGGCGAGGCGAGCCAAGCCGCAATCCGGGGCACCTGGGCCGCCAGTTCCGTGGCCAGCGGCCCGGCCTGGTCGCAGTCCAGCGCCGGATGCGCGAGCCGGTGCAGCAGCTGCAAGGCCTGGGCAACCGGACCCGGGCCGCCGTTGGCCTCGAACTGCCGCACGAAGTCCGGATGCGCGGCTTCCCGGTCCAGGTTGGCTTCGAGGTCCGCCTCGCTGGACGGCGTGCGCCACGCGGTCCGCACCTGGCCCCTGAGCTTGGCGCGCCGCTCGGGGGTCGGGGCCGCGCCGAGGAAACGGCGGCTGACCTGGTTGACCTGATCTGCCACCACCCAGTTCGGGTGAGCGAAATAAAGTTGTTCAGCGGGGGGGAGAAAGTCGGCTTCGTGCAATTCGCTCATGGGTTGGGGGCATTCTAGGAGGACGCTGCAGGAACGCCCGGCACGGGGTGCACTTGGCCCTGCGGACATCCGTCCCGGCCGCGCGGGGCGCCGTGGCCATGGAACAACGCCGGGTGCAGGGGAACCCAGCGCGCATTGGCCCCGATCCGGCGGGATCGCTAAAGTCGGAGCATCTGCAGTCTGAGGACCCACATGGACTTCTTCCATTCCCTGTCGCTTGATTTGAAGCTGCTGGTCATCGGCATCGCCGGTTGCGCGCTGCTGGCGCTGTTCAGCGGAAATCCCAAGACCGAGAAGAAATACCTGCTGGTCCTCGCGCTGCTCACCGCCGCAGGCGTCTATCGTTTCAACCACACGATCCGCAGCAACGAGCAGGCCGAGGCCGCCGCCGCCGCCGCAAGGGCAGCGGTTCCTGTTGCAGCGCCGCCGCCCAAGCGCGCGCCGCTCTCGTCCACCGCGGCGAAGTAGCGACGACCGGCGCCCAGGGCCCCCAACCGAACTCAGTTCGGCACCATGAACCCGGCGAAGAACTCAGCGAGCGCCTGGTGCGCTCCCAAGGGCAGGACATGGGCGACGTACTGGTCGGGACGGACCACGACCAGCGCGCCCTGGCTGCGGTCGATGCCCCGCAGGTCGAAGATGTCCGGGCCGTTCTTGAATTGCGAGCAGAACACCTTCTCGTAGTCGCGCAGGCCATGCCGGCCCTTGCGGGGCAACAGCAAGGCGGGCATCGATTCGATGGCCAGCTCGCGGTGCCCCTGCTGGAAGATGGCCCGCAGGTCGAACACCGCGTCGCTGTCCTGGCCCGGGCGGGTGAACTTGCGCACCGGCGAATCCGGTGACTCCTGCAGGAAGCTGCAGAGCGCGCGGACGCCGCTCTGCGCGTCCAGGTGGTCGTTGGCGCCGGCAAAGGCGTACAGGCGCCAGCGGCCGTCGGCCTTGCCGGCATGTCCCAGTTGCAGCGGCCTGGCATCCGTGATGCGCAGCACCGGTGCGGAATGGAAGCGCGTGCCGATCACGAATCCGGTGGCCAGCTGCTGGTGGGTGGCTGCGCCGCAGATCACCGAGGGCCGGTAATGCGTGCCCATGCCGGCCGTGAAGCGGCCATGGCGCTCGAAGTATTGCTGGAACGCTTTCGGGTCCACGCCCCCCGATTCGGCGCCGGCGCCTTCCCTGGGCCGATCGCTAAACATCCTGGCCCACTCGCGGTCGAAGTCGATCAGCTCCTGGGCCACGACCTGGCGTTCGGCCGTGTAGGTGTCCAGCAACGCCGGCGCGCACTGCCCACGCAGCACCGCGGCCAGCTTCCAGCCCAGGTTGAAGGTGTCCTGCATGGAGAAATTCATGCCCTGGCCGGCCTTGGGGCTGTGGGTATGGCAGGCGTCGCCGGCAATGAACACGCGCGGCTGGCGCGCGCCGGCCTCGCCCGCGGGCACGTCGTCGTACTTGTCGCAGATGCGCTGGCCGATCTCGTAGACCGACCACCAGGGCACCTCCTTCACCTCCAGGGTGTAGGGATGCAGGATGCGCTGCGCCGCGGCGATCAGGTGGTCGATGGTGATACCGCGATTAGTCACCCGTTCGTCTTCACCGAGCTTGTCCATCTCCACGTAGAGGCGCACCAGGTAACCGCCCTCGCGCGGAATCACCAGCAGGTTGCCGTGCTCGGACTGCACCGCCGCCTTGTAGCGGATGTCCGGGAAGTCGGTGACGGCCAGCACGTCCATCACGCCCCAGGCCTGGTTCGCCGAGTCGCCGGCCAGCTGCCGGCCGATGGACCGGCGCACGCCGCTGCGCGCGCCGTCGCAGCCCACCACATAGCGCGCCCGCACCGTTTCCACCTCACCCGCATGGCCCGCAGCCGTGCGCTCCAGCCGCACCGTGACGGGAGAGTCCGCGGCGCCGTCGTCCACCACCACGTCCAGGAAGCGGCGCGCATAGTGCGGCTCCAGCCGGCTGGGCGAGTTGCGCATCAGCTCCAGGTAGAAGTCGTGCACCCGCGCCTGGTTCAGCACCACATGGGGGAACTCCGACAGGCCGTCTTCCGTGTCCTGCACCCGGCCGTGGCGCACGATGCTGCCGGCCGCCGAGGCGTCCGGCTTCCAGAAGGTCACCTCGTTGATCCAGCAGGCCTCCTTGAGCACCCGCTCGCTGAAGTCGAAGGCCTCGAACATCTCCATGGTGCGGCAGGCGATGCCGTCGGCCTGCCCCAGCGCCAGCGGGCCGTCCTTCTGCTCCACGATGCAGGTGCGGATGTCGGGAAACGCCGCCAGCTGCGCCGCCAGGGTCAGGCCGGCCGGGCCGCAGCCCACGATCAGCACATCGACCTGCGCCGGCACCGCGTCGGTGTGCGGGGCGGCGTGCGCGGACGCCTCGCAAACCTGGGGATCACCGGGCCTGAAGCCATTCAGATGGAATTGCATGGGTCTCTACCTCGTACGGTTTCGAAGGGTCGCGGCACAAAATGCACGCATATTATCAGTATGCTGATGAATTGTACAATGAGAGAATAGCCGTCCCCTCCCAAGGTTGAACATGACCCGCCCTTCGCCCCGCAAGACCCCGCCGCCTCGCAGCAGGGAACTGAACGCGCTGCCCGGCCACTGCGCCCGGCGCCTGCAGCAGATCGCGGTGGCCATCTTCATGCAGGAGTCCGGCGCGTCCGGGGTGACGCCGGTGCAATTCGCCGTGCTCCAGGCGCTCGCGCAGCAGCCCGGCATCGACCAGCGCACGCTGGCCGGCGTGGTGAGCTTCGACACGTCGACCATCGGCGGCGTGGTCGACCGGCTGGAAGCCCGCGGCGTGCTCACCCGCAGCCTCTCCCCCGGCGACCGGCGGGTGCGGCTGCTGCACCTGACGCCCGATGGCGAGGCCTTGCTGGCGGCCCTCACGCCTTCCATGCAGCGCACGCAAAAGCGCATCCTCGAACCGCTCTCGGCCACCGAGCGCAAGGACTTCATGCGGCTGCTGCAGGCGGTGATCGCGCACCACGACGACCTGGGCGACGCGCCCGACGCCTGAGAGCGGCGCAAATCGAAGCATCCGGCATCCCGAATTCAGCGACAATGATCCGCAAGGCTGACGGCACCAGAAAGCCGTCCGCAACAGACTGCGGAGGTGAGGTATGAGCGACAAGATCCGCGAATTCATGGAACAGCGCTTCCTGATCGAATTCGACGAATCCTTTCCCGAAGACACCGACCTGTTCAAGGAAGGCGTGATGGACTCCTTCGGCTATGTCCAGCTGTGCCGATTCCTGGAGCAGGAATTCGGCTTTGCCTTCTCCGAAGCGGACCTCACCGCCAACGTGCTGGTCAGCCTGACGCGGATCCGCGCCTTCGTCGCAAGCAAGACCGGCCGGACCGTGGCCGGTTAGGCCGCCCGGCGGACCAGCAGGGCATCCCCAGCTCCAATGTGCGGCATTGCCGGCTTCTTCCATCCCGCGCTGGCTCCGGCAGCGTTCCCGACGACGCTGCTCGCGATGCTCGGCGCGATCGCCCACCGCGGCCCCGACGGCACCGGCTACGTGGTCGACGACGTTTGCGGCATCGGCACCACCCGGCTGTCGATCATCGACATCGAAACCGGCACCCAGCCCCTGTCCGACGAAAGCGGCCGCTACTGGCTCTCGTACAACGGCGAGATCTACAACTACCCTGAGCTGCGCCAGGAGCTGGAGGCCCTGGGCTGCCGCTTTCGCACCCACTCCGACACCGAGGTGCTGCTGCAGGCCTGGATCCGCTGGGGTCCGGCCTGCCTGCCGCGCCTGAACGGCGGCTTCGCCTTCGCGCTGTACGACCGCGAGCGCGACGAGCTGGTGCTGGCGCGCGACCGCTACGGCAAGCGCCCGCTGTTCTACGCGCCGCACGGCGACGGGCTGCTGTTCGCCTCGGAGATGAAGGCCTTCCTGCCCTTTCCCGGCTTCAGCTTCGAGCACGATCCCGCGCAGCTGGCATCCATCGTCGCGGTGTGGACGCCGCTGCCGCAGCAGACCGGGTTTCGCGGCATCGAGAGCCTGCCGATGGGCCAGTGGCTGCGCGTCACCCGCGGCGGCATCGCGCAGGCGCGCTACGACACGCTGGGCTTCGACGCCGCGGTGGCGGTCGACAGCGAAGCGCAGGCGCTCGAGTTGATCCGCGAGCGCCTGCAGGACAGCGTGGCGCTGCGCCTGCGCAGCGACGTCGAGGTGGGCGTGTACCTGAGCGGGGGCATCGATTCATCGGTGGTGGCCCTGCTCGCCGGCGAGGCGAGCCGGCATCCGCTGTCGACCTTCTCGGTCGAATTCGAGGACCGGCAGTACGACGAATCGGCGCAGCAGCGCGCGATGGCCACGCTCCTGGGCAGCCGCCACCAGGCCCTGTCGATCGGCCACCGCGACATCGTCGACAACTTTCCGGCCGCCGCCTGGCATGCCGAACTGCCGGCCTTCCGCAGCGCCTTCGTGCCGATGTACCTGCTGTCGCAGCTCACGCAGCGCTCCGGCATCAAGGTGGTGCTGTCCGGCGAGGGCGCCGACGAAGCCTTCCTGGGCTACGACATCTTCAAGGAAACGCTGCTGCGCCGGCAATGGGACGGGCTCGACGCGCAGGAACGCAGCGCGCGGCTGGCGCGGCTCTACCCGCATCTGGACCACTACGGCCCGCAGGACCTGGCAGCGCTGACCGGCCTGTACCAGCAGTTCAGTCAGGAGCGGATGCCGGGCCTGTTCTCGCACGAGCTGCGCTTCCAGAACGGCCGGTTCTCGGCCCGCCTGCTGCGCGGCGCGGGCGATCCGTTCGGCGCCATCGGCGCGCTGGTCGCGGCCGAACCGGGCTATGCCGCCATGACCGACGTGCAGAAGGCCCAGTGGCTGGAGTTCCGGACGCTGCTGGCCGGCTACCTGCTGTCGACCCAGGGCGAGCGCATGAGCCTGGCGCACGGGGTCGAGAACCGCTGCCCGTTCCTGGACCCGGCCGTGGTCGCGCTGGCCTCCTCGGTCAACCTGCGCTTCGACGACGGCTTCGACGAGAAGCGGCTGCTGCGCAACGCGTTTCGCGACCGGCTGCCGGCGGTGATCGTCGACCAGCGCAAGTTTCCCTACCGCGCGCCCGACAGCGCCGCCTTCGCCGACTGCCGGCCCGACTACCTGGAGCTGCTCCTGTCCGAGGCGGAGCTGGCGAAGATCCCGTTTCTCGATCCGCGCTTCGCCCGGGCGCTGACCACCAAGATCATGGGCACGCCGGCCAGCGGCATCAGCACCAAGGAAAACCAGGCCTTCATCTTCCTGCTGTCGATCGTGCTGCAGCACCGCTTCTTCGTGCAGCGCACCGGCGCCCCGCCGCCCGCCACGTCGCCCCTCGTCCGCGCGATCGACCTGCGCACGACGGCTGCGTGAAACCGGACATCCGTACGCGAAGGATTCGCGAAGGACGCAAAAAAGACCGGAGAAGGATTGAAGTCAAACCCTTTATTCGGTTTCCTTTCGCGTCCTTCGCGTGATCTTCGCGCCCTTCGCGTACGGATGTTCTTCTTCCTTCAGCTTTCCCAGGGAAACTTCGACTCGGCGACGTAGCGCCGGATGTCGTGCTGCACCTGCGGGTCGCTGAACATGCGGCGGTTCGCCGCCACCGCCGCCGGCTGCAGGCGCTCCAGGTCGCCCGCCATGCCGGCCCGGTAGGCCTTGTAGTTGCGGATGCCCTCGCGGCCGAGCCGGCGCAGGCGCACGAGGTGCTGGCGCAGCAGCGCCTCGACGTCGTCACCGAGGGCATCGACCAGTCCGGCGGCGAGCGCCTCCTGCGCGGAAAACGCCCGCGTCATCAGCGTCATGTAGTGCGCCTTCTGCGCGCCGGTCCGGCGCGCCAGGAACGGCAGGACGCAGGCCGGATAGACGCCGAACAGCAGCTCCGAAAGGCTGAACGCGGCGCTGGGGTCGGCCAGCACGATGTCGCTGGCGGCGACGAAGCCGACGCCGCCGGCATTGACCCGGCCCCGCACCACGCTCACGGTGACGAACGGACCGGTCGCCAGCCGCAGCCAGAGCTGGTACAGCGGCGTCGCGTCGGCCACCTCGCCCGCCGCGGCCATCGCATCGAAGTCGCCGCCGGAACAGAACACCGTCGGCGAGCCCTCCAGCACCAGCACGGTGACCGGCGGCGCCATCTCCTGGCTTTCGCACCGGGCCAGCACGGCGCCCAGGTCGGCGATCAGCTGCGAATTGATCGCGTTGCTGGCTTCCGGCCGCTCGATCCGGACCCGGCACAGGCCCGGCTCGAAGCTGGCGTTGAGCGTCTGGTACGGCGTCATGGAGCGCTCGCCACAATCGCCGTGTCGATGCCGCCGAAGCCGAACGACAGCTTGAGCGCGTGGCCGATGCGGTGGACCCGGGGCGGGCCCGCCAGCACCCAGTTCAGCTCCGGCTGCACGGGGTGCTCCAGTTGCGCCGTGGCATGCAGCCGGCCCTGCTGCATCTGCAGGAACACAGCCGCCATCTCGACTGCGCCGGCGGCGCTCAGGCCGTGCCCGATCAGCGACTTGGTGGCGTTCAGGTGGGCATGGCCCAGGCCCGCGGCGGCCAATGCGGCTGCCTCGGTGTCGTCGCCCAGCGGCGTGCCGGTGCCATGGGTGTTGACGTAGTCGATCTCCCGCGCGGCGAGGCCCGCGTCTTGCAGCGCCGCGGCAATGGCGCGCGCCTCGCCGGCCGGCGACGGGTCGGGCCCGCGATTGCCGCTGGCGACGTGGGCGCCGCCCGCGATGCTGCCGTACGAGCGCAGGCCCAGCTCCGGTCGCACCAGCACCAACGCCGCGCAGGACTCGCCGAACAGGAAGCCGTCGTGGGCCCGGTCGAACGGCCGGCAGTCGGGGCTGGGGCTCAGGGCGCCGAGCGCCTTCATGGCCTGCAGCTCGAACGAGGACAGGTCCTGCAGCGCGCCCAGCGCGATGCAGGCATCGACCCGGCCGCTGCGAACGGCCTGCGCCGCCTGCAGCACCGCCAGCGAGCCGCTGGCCGACGCGCCGCCGACGGTGTGGGCGAAGCCGCGGATCGGGAACTGCGCCGTGCACAGGCCGCACAGGTCGGTGTCGAAGGCCGCGTAGCCGTGCGTCGGCGGCAGCCAGGCCAGGCGCTGGGCGTAGGCCTGGTGCAGCAGCAGCAGCTCGCGCGACTGCAGGTTCGAGCCGCCCACGACCAGGCCGATCCGCTCCGGCGCCAGCGCGTCCAGGCCCGCGTCCCGCCAGGCCTCGTCCAGCACCGCCACCGCCACCCGGCCCACCAGCCCGGTCAGCCGCGCCATGCGCGCCGGCAACAGGGCCGGCGGCTCCGGCAGCTCGGCGCCGACGAAGGGCGCCGGGGCCGGCCCGTCACCCGCGCCGGCCGGAAGCTGCCGGCCGGGCCGGGCCAGCGGCGCGAACAGCGGCCGCGGCGCGAACAGGCCATCGAGCAAGGCCTGCTTGCCGTAGCCGAAGCCGGTGGCGACGCCGATGCCGGCGACCGAGGGGTTCAGGGCGGCCTCCCGTGTCAGCCGACCAGCCGCGCTTGCAGCAGCTGGGCCAGTTCGCCGAGGTTCTTCGGACCGAACAGCTGCACCAGCGGCAGGTTCAGCCCGAGCTGCTCCATGCTCAGGATCAGCACCTCCTGGCGCGAGACCGAATCGAGGCCGAGGTCCGCCATCGCGTCGCCGGCGCCGATCGGTTCGCCCTCCAGCTCGGGCACGACGGTGCGGATCTGGTCGATGACGATGGCCAGGATGGTGTCACGGTCCACGGCGGCTCCTCGAATAGTTGCGGTGATAGCCTTCGATCGACTCCAGCACCAGCCGGCCTTCGGCCGCGAACACCGGCCACGCGCCCGGCACCACGGCGTGGTCGAAGCGCGCGTCGCGGGTGCCGAAGCGCACCACGTCGTTGCCGCGCAGCAGGGTTTCATATTCCGGCATCGAGAGCCGGTAGCGCCGGTCCAGGGCCGGCCCGATGTGCATGGCGCGCAAGCGCCTCTGGCCCTCGCTGTCGACCACGCCGCTGAAGAACTCGGAGCAGCAGCCCGACCCGTAAGAGAAGAGGCCCACGCGCTGCGGCGCAGTGAAGTCGCCGGATTCGATGGTGCCCGCCAGCGCCAGCAGCAGCGACGCGCCGGCGGTGTTGCCCACCCGCTGGCCGTGCCTGAGGCTGCCCGCGACCCGGCGCTGGAAATCCTCTTCGATCTCGGCCGGCGCGGCCTTGGCCACCTTGCGCAGCAGCTGCCGGTGCGCGCCCTTGACCATGCCGCCGAACGGCGTGTGAAAGCACAGGTAGCCGAAGCTCTCGCGCAGGTCCGCGCCCTCGACCCGCCGCGCGTAATCGCGGTAAGCGTGCTCGCAGCAATCGAGGTAAGCCATCAGCGACAGGTCGGCGTCGCCGGCTTCGCTGTCGGGGCCGGGCCGGCAGGTGTCCATCACCTCGAACGCATGGTTGCCGTGGGCGCCGGCGTCGATGCGCAGGATGTGCGGCGTGTCGCTGACCAGGACGGCCGCCGCGCCGGCGCCGGAACTGGGCTCGGAATAGGCCCATTCCTGCAGCGCCTTCTCGTCGGCCAGCGCGAAGCGGGAGATGTCGGTGGCGATCACCAGCGCCTTGGCGCCCGGCGACGTGCCCGAGAGGATGAAGTTGACCGCCATCTGCAGGCCGGCGGCGCCCGAGTAGCAGGCCTGCTTGATCTCGAACAGCCGGCAGTTGGGCTTGAGCCCGAGCTGCTGGTGGACATAGGTGCTGAGCGACTTGCCGAAGTCGATGCCCGACTCGGTGCAGGTGATGACCATCTCGATCCGGTCGCGTTCCTCGGGCGCGAGTGCGTCGACCAGCGGCTGCGCCGCGTTCACCGCGAAGCTCACCGGGTCCTCGTACGGCAGGGCGACCGTCTTCTGCTCCATCATCAGGTTCTCGAAGCGCGGCAGGTCCAGGCCGCGGTACTCGCACAGCTCGCGCACGTCGATGCAGGCCGAGCCGCCGTAGACGTTCATCGCTTCGATGCCGGCGTTCATGAAGCCCCTTCCACGCGTCCCAGTCGCACTGGCAGCGTGCCCAGGCCGCGGGCATTGATGCGGTCGAGCCGCCACTGCGCCTCGCCCGCCAGCGCGATGGCGGGGAACCGGTCCAGCAGCGAGTCGAAGGCGATCTGCGCTTCCAGCCGGGCCAGCGCCGCGCCGATGCAGATGTGGATGCCGCTGCCGAAGGTGAAATGGGCGTTGGGCTGGCGGCCGATGTCGAGCCGGTCCGGCTGTTCGAACCGGGCCGGGTCGCGGTTGACCGCGCCGATCAGCCCGATCGCCAGGGAGCCGGCCGGAATCAAGGCATTGCCCAGCGGGTAGTCCTCGATCGCCACCCGCAGGATCATGTTGCCGCCCGGTTCGTAGCGCAGGAATTCCTCGACCGCGCTGCGCACCAGCGTGCGGTTGGCCCGCAGCCGCGCCATCTGGTCGGGGTGCCGCAGCAGCGCCAGCATGCCGTTGCCGATCAGCGTGACGGTGGTCTCGTGGCCGGCGATCAGCATCGCGACCAGGTTGGTCAGCATCTCCTGTTCGTCCAGGGTGCCGTCGGCGAAGGCGCGGGTGACCAGGTCCATCATGCCGTCGCCGGGATGCTGGCGCCTGGCGTCGAGGTGGGTGCGCAGGTAGGCCTTGAATTCCGTCAGCGCGGCATGGGCGTCGCGCTTCTGTTCGGGCGTCATCATGATGTCGCCGATCTTGATCAGCGCGGCGCTCCAGCGGCCGATGTCGGCGTCCATCTGCTGCGGGATCTCGAACAGGTTGCACAGCACCCGCAGCGGCAGCGGCGCGGCGAACTGCGCGATGAAGTCCAGCGGCGCGCCGGCCGGCATCGCATCCAGCAGCCGGTCGGCCTCGGCCTGGACCATGGGCGCCAGGGCGGCGATCGCCGAGGGCTTGAAGGCCTGCTCGAACACGTCGCGCATGCGGCGGTGGTCCGGCGGGTTGGCATTGATCATCTGCGGCTGGAACTCGGCCAGCAGCTGGTACGAGACCGGGTCGCGCTGCTTGTTCTCGGGCGTGCACCAGCCGTCGCGCCAGAGTCGGGTGTCGCGCCCCAGCTGCGGCGCCTTGGCCAGCTGGGCGAACTCACGGTGCCCGAGCACGAACCAGACGTCGCTGCCCAGGTCGTGGTGCACCGGCCCGCGCTGCTGCAGCTGCCGCAGCCACGGATAGGGATCAGCGAGAAAGTCCCGGTCGGTCAGCAGCGCCCACCAGTCGACCGCGGGGGCAGCGACGGCAGCGGCCAGTCCGCTCATCGCAGCAGCTTTCGCAGTTCCGGCCAGACGTTGGCCAGCAGGATCGGCTGCGCCTGCTCGTTCGGGTGGGTGTTGTCGGCCTGGAACAGTTGCGCCACGTCCGGTGCGTTGTCCACGTGGTCCAGCAGGTTGGGCACCAGGCCCGAGCCGGTGCTTGCCGCCACGGTGCTGAAAATGCGGGCGAACTCGGCCTGGTACGCCGGGCCATACCGCGACGGCACCTTCACCCCGATCAGCAGGACCCGCGCGCCGGCCTGCTGCGCCGTCCGCACCATGAACCGCAGGTCGCTCTCGATGGTGGCCAGCCGCACGCCGTCGAAGGTGTCGTCCGCGCCCATCTCGATGACGACGACCGTCGGCCTGTGCTGGCTGACCAGGCCCTCGATCCTGGAGCGGCCGGTCACCGTGGTTTCGCCGCTGACGCTGACGTTGACCACCTTCGCGGGAAGCTGTTCGGCCAGCAGCCGCGGCACCAGCAGCCAGGCCCAGCCGGTGCCGGGTTTGAGCCCATAGCCGGCGCTGAGCGAATCGCCCACCACCAGGATGGTGTCGGCCGGCCGCACCGAGGCGCAGCCGGGGAGCAACAGTGCCGCGCCGGTGAATGCGGCCAGCAGCGCGCGCCGGGTCCGGTCAACGCCGCGCATAGATGTGGAACACCGGTGCGCCGCCCTGGGCCAGCGGATGGTCGCCGATCGAGGTCCGGAAGCCCCGGGCCTGCAGTTGCGCCTCGATGATGTCGCGTTCGGCCGCGCCCAGGTGCACCTCCACCATCAGCTGCCGGATCCGGGGCCAGTCGGCTTCGGCGATGCCGGCCAGCACGTCCTTCTCGGCGCCTTCGGTGTCGATCTTGAGCAGGTCGATGCGGTCCAGGCCGAGCCGCGCGATCTCGTTGGACAGGGTGTCGATCCGGGCCAGCACCGTGTCGTGCCGGAACAGGCCGTCGACGAAGCCGGCATCCTCGCGCAGTTCGGTGGCGCCGGTCTTGTCCAGGATGTCCTGCACCTCGTCGCCCGACTGGGTGCCGGTGATGATCTTGCGCAGGCCGGCCGCCAGCTCCTGCCCCACGGCCTTGTGCGAGGTGGACAGCGCCGTGATGCCGGGAAAGTGGTCGAACTCCAGCTCGCCGGGCGCGTCGCCCAGGCCGATCTGCACCCGGACCGCCTGGGGTGAGGCCGGGCCCATGTTCTTCTCCAGCGCCGCGAAGGCGTCGGGCATCGGCTCGTAGGCGACGATCCGGGCGCGCGGACAGTGGTCGCGCAGGTACAGCGCGAACAGGCCGATGTTGGCGCCGACGTCGACATAGACGCCGTCCTCGGGCAGGCGGATGCCGTGGCCGGCCAGGTCGTCGGTGAAGATCTCGTGCGCCGAGAAATCGACCTCGTACGCATTGACGCAGTGGACGGTGCGCCCGTCGGGCAGGACGGCCGTGTTGGGACTCATGGGAAGCCTTTCATTCGCGGTCAAGAGATGCCGGCAGCGGCGAGACCGGCCGCGCGGCGCCAAGGGAAACTTCGAGCAATTCCACCAGGTGCTGCAGCTGCGGTGCCTGCAGCAGAGTGTAGTGATCGCCAGCCAGCGGCTGCAGCACCAGCGCGCCTGCGGCCAGCGCGCCCCAGCCGAGCGTCGGCTCGACCTGCCGGCCCTGCGCCGACGCCAGCAGCGTCAGCGTGCCCGCATAGGGCTGCGGTTGGTAGGCGCGCAAGGCCAGGCTGTTCGCCCGGACCATCGCGTCACCGGCGTCTTCACCCGGGCCGGTATCGATGGTGTCGACCAGCGCCGGCGTGTAGCTGTCGATCAGGCCGAGGAAGGCGACCTCCTCGCCGGCCCGGCGCAGCTGCTGCGCCATCTCATAGGCGACCACGCCGCCCAGCGACCAGCCGGCGAGGTGGTACGGGCCGCCGGCCTGGGCCTCGCGCACGGCGGCCACATAGGCTGCCGCCATCGCTTCGATGCTGCCGTGCGACACCGGCATCGCCTGCAGCCCGTAGACCGGCCGGCCGAGATCGAGCTGGCGCGCGAGCTCGAGGTAGCAGGCCACGTTGCCCCCCACCGGATGCACCAGGAACAAAGGCTCGCTGCCGGCACCGGGCGGCGACGTCGACGCGGCCAGCGCCACCAGGGCGGACGCCGGGGCAGCGCGATCGGCAGGCGCGGCGCCGGCCAGCAGCGCCGCCTGTTGCGCCACGGTCGGCGCGCGCAGCAGGTCGCCGATCGACAGCTCGCGGCCGAACTCGCGCTGCACGGCTGCCAGCAGCCGCAGCGCCAGCAGCGAGTGCCCGCCGCAGCGGAAGAAGTCGTCATGCACGCCCAGCGGGGCGCCGTCGAACACCTGGCGCCAGAGCGCGAGCAGCCGGGCTCCGGTCGCGCCGCCTGCAGTGCCGGCCGGCGGCCGCGCCCGCACCGGGGCGGCCAGCGCGGCGCGGTCGATCTTGCCGCCAGCGGTCAGCGGCAGCGCGTCGAGCACGACGAAGGCGGCCGGCACCATCGCGGCCGGCAGCCGGGTGGCGAGCTCGCGCCGCAGCGCCGCTTCGTCGACGCCGGCAGGCGCGGCCACGTAGGCCGTCAGCACCGTGTTGCCGTCGCTGCCGGCCGCTGGCAGCACCAACGCGTCCGGCAGGCCCAGCTCGCGCAAGGCGGCCTCGATCTCGGCGGGCTCGACCCGGAAGCCCCGGATCTTGACCTGCTGGTCGATCCGGCCGCGCAAGGCGATCAGGCCGTTGCTGCCCGGGATGAACCAGCCGACATCGCCGCTGCGGTACAGCGGCGCGCCGTCCAGCGGGCTCGCGATGAAGCGCGCGCGCGTCAGCTCCGGCTGGCCGTGGTAGCCGCGCGCGACGCGTTGGCCGCCCAGGTGCAGCTCGCCCGGCACGCCTTCGGGCACCGGGTTGCCGTCGCGGTCCAGGATGAAGACGTCGCCGCCGGCCAGCGGGCGCCCAATCGGCACCGCGGCGCCGGCGGTCGCCGGATCGGCGCCGACCTCGTGCACCGTGCAGGTCACCGTCGCTTCGGTCGGCCCGTAGGCATTGAGCAGGCGGGCCCCGGCCAGCGGGCTTTGGCGCCAGAGCTGCACGGTGGCCGGGGCCAGCACCTCGCCGCCCACGATCAACAGGCGCGGCGAGCGCGCCGGCGCGGGTGCCTGCGCCGGATCGTCGGCCCAGGCTTGCAGCACCTCGCGCAGGTAGGCGGGCGGCAGGTCTGCGACCGTCACCGTGTGCTCCTCCAGCACCCGCCGCAACTGCGCGGGCGACCACAGCACGGCCTCGCGCAGCACCAGGCAGGCGCCGCAGGCCAGCGCCGGCAGGATCTGCTCGAGCGCCGCGTCGACGCCGTGCGAAGCGAACTGCAGCACCGCGTCGCGCGGCGTGAGGCCATAGCGGTCGATGACGGCCAGGCAGTGCGCGCCGATGGCCCGGTGCGTCACGACGACGCCCTTGGGCCGGCCGGTCGAGCCCGAGGTGTAGACCACATACGCGTCGCTGTCCGGCGCGAGGTCCGGGCCGGACGCGGGCAGCGGCGCCGCGCCGATCGCATCGCGCTCCCGATCGAGCTGCACCAGCAGCGCAATGGGGGCAGCCAGCGTCGCCAGCCGTGCCGCGCCGGCGCCGTCCGTCACCACGGCACTGACTTGCGCGTCCGCCAGCACCAGCGCCAGCCGCCGGTCCGGATCGTCCGGTTCCAGCGGCACCCAGGTGGCGCCGGCCTGCAGCACCGCCAGCAATGTCACGATGCTGTCGACCCCGCGCCCGAGCAGCACGCCCACCCGGGCGCCGGGCGCCACGCCGCGCGCGAGCAGGTGGCTGGCCAGGCGCTGCGCCTGGCGCGAGAGTTCGCCATAGGTGACCCGCTCTCCGCTGGCGACCAGCGCCGGCGCGTCGGGGGTGGCCAGTGCCTGTTGCACGATCCAGTCGACGACGGTGCCGTCCCGCACCGGCAGCGCAGGGCCCCGGCTCCAGAGCGCCAGCGCGCGGCGCTCGTCCGGCGCCAGCATCTCGAGCGAGCCGATCGGCGCCGACGGGTCGGCGCTGACCGACTCCACCAGCTGCATGAAGTGGTCGAGCATGCGGCGCGCGGTCGCCTCGTCGAACTGGCCGGGGTCGAACCCCGCCACCAGCCGCAGCCGCTCGCCCTCCTCCACCAGCTCGATGCCAAATGCGCCGTCGCCTTCCTGGCGCAGCTGCGGCAGGTGCGTGATGCGGGTGCCGCCGACCGTGACGACCGAGCCCGGCACCAGTTCGTCCAGGAAGTTCTGGAACGAGTAGCTGACCTGGTACAGCGCCGCGCCGGCGGGCGGCCGCGGCAGCTGTCGCGCCAGCGCCGGGAACGGATAGGCGGCGTGATCGAGGCAGTCCACCAGCTGCGCATGGGTCTGCCGCAGCAGCGCCGCCGTGGACATGGAGCCCGAGAGCCGGGCCCGCACCAGAATCAGGTTGGCGAAGTAGCCGATCACCTGCTCGAAGCGGCGCGACGGCCGGCCGACCGTCGGCATCGCCACCACCAGGTCGTCCTGGCCGGTGTAGCGGTA
>CALRYV010000019.1:0-111553 GCA_943372495.1 Ramlibacter sp. 2FC
CGATGCCTACGCCTCGGTCGGCATGCCGGTGAACTACCGGCACTGGTCGTTCGGCAAGCAGTTCATCTCCAGCGAGAAGAACTACCGGCGCGGGCACATGGGGCTGGCGTACGAGATCGTGATCAACTCCGATCCCTGCATCGCCTACCTGATGGAAGAAAACACCATGCCGATGCAGGCGCTGGTGATGGCCCATGCCTGCTTCGGCCACAACTCGTTCTTCAAGGGCAACTACCTGTTCCGGATGTGGACGGACGCCAGTTCCATCATCGACTACCTGGTCTATGCCAAGGCCTACATCGCCGAGTGCGAGGAGCGCCACGGCCTGGACGCGGTGGAGGAGGTGCTGGACGGCTGCCACGCGCTGATGCACTACGGGGTGGATCGCTATCGCCGGCCGCAGAAGATCTCGCTGGTGGAGGAGGAACTGCGCCGCAAGGACCGCGAGGAATACCTGCAGCAGCAGATCAACGACATGTGGCGCACCCTGCCCAAGTCGCCGGGCAAGCAGTCCAAGAAGGAGCAGCGCCGCTTCCCGGAGGAGCCGCAGGAGAACATCCTGTACTTCATCGAGAAGAACGCGCCGCTGCTGGAACCGTGGCAGCGCGAGATCGTGCGGATCGTGCGCAAGATCGCGCAGTATTTCTACCCGCAGCGCCAGACCCAGGTGATGAACGAGGGCTGGGCCACCTTCTGGCACTACACCATCCTGAACAAGATGTACGAGCAGGGCCAGCTGGCCGACGGCTTCATGATGGAGTTCCTCAGCTCGCACACCAACGTGGTGTTCCAGCCGGCCGTCACCCACCCCGGCTACAGCGGCATCAACCCGTATGCGCTGGGGTTCGCCATGTTCACCGACCTGCGCCGCATCTGCGAGCACCCGACCGACGAGGACCGGCAGTGGTTTCCGGAGATCGCGGGCAGCGACTGGCTCAAGACGCTGGACTACGCCATGCGCCACTTCAAGGACGAGAGCTTCATCGGCCAGTACCTGTCGCCCCGGCTGATGCGCGAGTTCCGGCTGTTCTCGATCGTGGACGACGCCGCCTCCCGCGAACTGGAGGTGGCCGCGATCCACGACGACGCCGGCTACCGGCGGGTGCGGGAGGCGCTGGCGCGCCAGTACGACCTGAGTTCGCGCGAGCCGAACATCCAGGTCTGGAACGTCAACCTGCGCGGCGACCGGTCACTGACGCTGCGCCACACACGCCACAACGACCGGCCGCTGGACAACGGCGCCGAGGAGGTGGTCCGGCACGTGGCCCGCCTGTGGGGGTTCCGGGTCCGGCTCGAGAGCGTCGACGCCCACGACCGGGTGCTCCAGCACTGGGAAGTGACGCCGGCCGCCCACGCTTCGTGAAACCTTGGGGACAGATCTTCAGCTCTGTCCCCAACTGATTGGAGCGGGACAGACCTTCAGCTCTGTCCCCAACTGATGAGAGCGGGGCAGGTCAGTCTGCGGGTGGATCAGGCGGCCGCGGCCTTGCGCCCGGCTGCGGCGAGCTGGGCCAGGTTGTTGCGGCCGACCCCGTGGTAGGTCAGGCCGGCCGCGGTCAGCTGGTGCGGGTCGTAGAGGTTGCGGCCGTCGAAGATGGTGGCCGCCAGCAGCGCCGCCTTCAGCGCGCGCATGTTGGGGCTGCGGTAGGCCTTCCATTCGGTGACGATGACCAGCGCATGGGCGCCGTCGACGGCGTCCATGGGCTTGGCTGCATAGCGCAGGCGCGCGAGGTGCTGCGGCTGGTCCGCCAGGTCGTGCTCGATCAGCGGCGCGGCGTGGTCGACCGCCACCGGATCGTGGGCCACCACCGTGGCGCCGGCGCGCAGCAGGGCGCCGATGATCACGCGGCTGGGCGCCTCGCGCATGTCGTCGGTGTTGGGCTTGAAGGCCAGGCCCCAGACGGCGAAGGTCTTGCCGCGCAGGTCGCGGCCGAAGCTGTCGAAGATCTTGCCCAGCAGCACGCCCTTCTGGTCGTCGTTGACGGCGTCCACGGCCTCCAGCATCCGCAGCTGCTGCCCATGCTCGCGCGCGGTGCGCACCAGCGCCGAGACATCCTTGGGAAAGCAGCTGCCGCCGTAGCCGGTGCCGGCGTACAGGAAGCTGTAGCCGATGCGCGGGTCCGAACCGATGCCCTGGCGCACCAGCTCGATGTCGGCCCCGACCTTGTCGGCCAGGTTGGCCAGCTCGTTCATGAAGCTGATGCGGGTGGCCAGCATGGCATTGGCCGCGTACTTGGTGAATTCGGCACTCTTCACGTCCATCACCCGGGTCCGCTCGTGGTTGCGGTTGAAGGGGGCGTAGAGCTCGCGCATCACCGCCAGGCCGCGCCGGCCGCACTCGTCGTCGTCGACGCCGATGACGATGCGGTCGGGCCGCATGAAGTCCTCGACCGCCGCCCCTTCCTTGAGGAATTCGGGGTTGCTCAGGACCGTGAATTCCAGAGCGTCGCGGCCGCGCGCGGCCAGTTCCTCGCGGATCGCCTGCCCCACCTTGTCGGCGGTGCCCACCGGCACGGTGGACTTGTCGACGATGACCTTGAAGCCGTCCATGTGCCGGCCGATCGCGCGGGCCGCGGCCAGCACGTATTGCAGGTCGGCGCTGCCGTCCTCGCCGCTGGGGGTGCCGACCGCGATGAACTGCACGGCGCCGAAGGCCACGCTGGCCGCCACGTCGCTGGAAAAGGTCAGCCGCCCGTCTTCGACGTTGCGCTCGATGATGTCCTTGAGCCCGGGCTCGTAGATCGGCATGCCGCCGGCGTTGAGCATGTCGACCTTGCCCTGGTCCAGGTCGAGGCAGAACACGTGGTTGCCCAGTTCCGCCAGGCAGGCGCCCGTCACCAGGCCCACGTAACCCGTGCCGACGATCGTGATGTTCATGGGGCCGGCCTCCTGCTGCCGGTGGATGGGGGGAAGAAAGGAAAGGGCGAAGTTTACGGCCTGCGCCGTTGCTGCAGCGCCGCGAACGACATCAGCTCGCCGGCCAGGGCGCTGGCCATCACGGTCGGCGGGCTGGCCAGCCAGACCTGGCCCGGCCCCGAGCGGCCGGCAAAGTTGCGGTTGATGGCGCTCACCGTCACCTGCGACGCGTCGGTGGACGAGCCCGGGCCGCAGTTGGCGCAGGCGCCGCACGAGGGCTGCAGGATGCGGGCGCCGACCGCGGAAAAGGTGCGGTCGTAGCCGCGTTCGATGCAGTAGTCGCGCACGGCGGTCGTGCCGTATTGCAGGTACAGCGCGACGCCCGGCGCCACCCGCAGTCCGTGCTCCAGCGCCCAGGCCAGCACCTCGTGGTAGCGGTCGAAGTCCTCGCGCTTGCCGGCGGTGCAGGAGCCGCCGTAGGCGATGTCGACCTTGACCGGTGCGCGCAGGGAGTCCAGCGCCATGCCGTTGCCGGGATCGCCAGGGGCCGCCACCATCGGGCTGAGCGCGCTGCAATCGACCGGGAACACCTGCGCATAGGCCGCGCCCGGGTCGCTGTGCATCCAGGGCGCCAGGGCGAAGTCCACGCCGCGCCGTTCGCGCAGGAAGCGCACCGTTTCCTGGTCGGGCGCGACGATGCCGGTGAGGCCGCCGAGTTCGGCCGTCATGTTGGTCAGCGTGGCGCGTTCGTCGGTGGACAGCGCGGCGATCGCTTCGCCGGCGAATTCGAACACCTTGCCCACGCCGGCGCCGGCGCGGATGTCCGGCAGCGCGAGCAGGTGCAGCACGATGTCCTTGGCGGTGATGCCGGGGGGTATCGCGCCGTTCAGTTCGACGCGCAGTTGCTGCGGCATGGTCATGCGCACCGCGCCGGTGACGAAGGCGTTCGCCATGTCGGTGGTGCCGACGCCGAAGGCCACGCAGCCCAGCGCGCCGCTGTGCGGCGTGTGCGAATCCGTGCCGACGACGACCTGGCCGGGCAGGGCGTAGTGCTCGGCCATCATCGCGTGCGAGATGCCGGCCTTGTTGGATCCGTCATCGCGCGCCGCCTCGTCGTCGGTCAGCGTGCGGTGCATCCGCAACCGGAACCGCGCCGCGAAGTCGCGCTGGGCCTGGCACATGGCGCGCATGTTGGGCACCAGGCCGGCGCGCAGGTGGGCCGGGCTCTCGTCCATGTACGAGGTGTGGTCCTCGAACACCACGATCGACTCTGGCTCTCGCAGTTGCAGAGCCGCGCCGAAGGTGGCGTCCAGCATGTGCGCCGCCATGCCGGTGTAGTACTCGTGGATGAAGCGCCAGTCGGCCCGCACGAAGGCGCCTTCGCCGGGCGCCGGATGGCTGGCCGTCACCGGCGTGGCCAGCGCGTGGCGGCGGACGATCTTCTCGAACAGCGTGAGGGGGCGATCGGCCGGCACGTCCGGCGCCGCTTGCGCCCGGGCCAGGTGCTGCTGGCCGAAGCGCAGCAGGCCGCCGGCGCGCAGGATGGCGGCGGCCAGTGGGTCGCGGTCCTTGAGCAATTCCTCGATGGCGACCGGCTCGCCGCGCTCGATCCGCTGCACCAGGCCCATGTCGGTGGAGGTGAACAGGCCGATGTTGTCGGCGTTCTGCCGGTAGATGCGCTCGAAGCTTTCGGCGATCACCACGCGGATGCCGGCCAGCTTCTCGGCCGCCGGGCTGTGCTCGCGCGAGGAGCCCTTGCCGTAGCGGCGTCCCGCCACCGTCACCTGCCAGCCCGCGGCCTGCACAGCACCGGGCGCGATCGGCGTCGTCTGGCCCGACTTGAAGCCGGTGTACGGAAAGCGCGCGAGGCGGCCGTCGTAGTGCGACATGATATGCACCGGCGTGATCTCGTCGGTGGAGACGTCGTCGCGTAGCGCGCCCTGGTCATCGCGCAGGAACAGGATGCGGGCCGGCTGCGCCAGCGGGAGGAAGTCGGAGGCGGTCATGGCTGGGTGAGGTGGTTCAGCAACAGTTGCGCTGCTGGCGTCAGCACTTGCATGTCGCGACAGCAGATGATGAAGCGGCGCTGGGCCCAGGGCTCGGCCACCGGGATCAGCTTGAGGTTCCAGGCCTCGGCATGCACGTGGGCCACTTCGCGCGGCACCAGGCTGATGGCGAGGCCGGCGCGCACCACGCGCAGCGCCGCCTCGAAATTGCTCACGATCACCCGGTAGTTGACGGTGCGCCCGATGCGCGCCGCCGCTCGTTGCACCATCACCTGCACCGCGCTGCTGATGGGAAGGCTCACATGGTCGTAGCCCAGCGTCTGCTCGAAGCGCAGGCTCTTGTGCGCCGCCAGCGGATGGCCGGCCGGTACCACCATCACCAGGTGGTCGCTGCGGTAGCGGCGCTGCTCCAGGTTGCCGATATCGGCCGCGTCCCAGCAGATGCCCAGCGAGGCCGTGCCGTCGCGGATGCCGCGCACCACCTCCGGGCTGATGCGCTCCTCCATGTCGACCTGGATGTTGGCGTGCGCCGGCGCCTTGAGGAAGGCGGCGACGTCGTCGGCCAGCGACTCCGCCATCGCCGAGGCCGAGGCCAGGATGCGCACCTGGCCGCGCAGCCCCGAGGAGAAGGCGTGCATGTCGCGCTCGATCCGGCTGGCGCTGGCCAGCATGCCGCGCGCATGTTCCAGCAGGCTCTGGCCCGCCGCGGTCGGCGCCACGCCATGGCGCTTGCGCACCAGCAGCGGCGTGCCGACGGTGGCTTCCAGCTGCGCCAGCCGCTTGCTGATCGCGGAGCCGACGATGGCCGATTTTTCCCCGGCACGCGCGATGTTGCCGGCGTCGCAGACGGCGACGAACAGGCGCAGCGTGGTGAGGTCGAGGTCGCGCATGGCGGGGTTCTCAGGTATTCCGGGATGGAAGCACTGGGCTTCCAAAATATTCGAGTCGTGTCGGTTTGGAAATTCTAAACTCGGGGCCTGGGATTTTTCCATCCGGAGACAAACATGAATGCATCGGCGTCCGCGCTCCCGCGGCAAGTGACCATCCGCGAGGTCGGCCTGCGCGACGGCCTGCAAAGCATCGCCCGCGTGCTGCCCACCGAGCGCAAGCTCGAATGGCTGCGCGGCGCCTACGAGGCCGGGCAGCGCGAGATCGAGGTCAGCTCCTTCGTCCCGCCCCGCCTGCTGCCGCAGCTGGCCGACGCCGGCGAGGTGCTGGCCTATGCGCTGACCCTGCCAGGGCTGGTCGCTTCGGTGCTGGTGCCCAACCTCAAGGGTGCCGAGCGCGCCATCGACGCCGGCGCGCCGCTGATGCTGCTGCCGCTGTCCGCCAGCCATGCCCACAGCCTGGCCAACCTGCGCAAGACGCCCGACGAGGTGGTGGCCGAGATCGGCAGGATCCGCGCGGCCCGGGACGCTGCCGGGTCCAGCACGCTGATCGAGGTGGGCATCAGCACCGCCTTCGGCTGCACCATCCAGGGCCGGGTGGAGCCGTCGGAAGTGCTGCGGCTGGTGAAGGCGGCGCTGGACGCCGGCGTGGACCGCGTCGGCCTGGCCGACACCGTGGGCTACGCCGACCCGGGCATGGTGCGCCAGCTGTTCGAGCTGGTGCTGCCGGTCGCCGGTGACAAGCTCAATTGCGGCCACTTCCACGACACGCGCGGCATGGGCCTGGCCAATGTCTATGCGGCGCTGGAACTGGGCGTCTCGCGCTTCGACGCCTGCCTGGGCGGCATCGGCGGCTGCCCGCACGCGCCCGGCGCCAGCGGCAACGTCGCCACCGAAGACCTCGCCTACATGCTGGCCAGCATGGGCATCGAGACCGGCCAGGACTTCGACCAGCTGATCGCCCTGCGCCAGAAACTCGCCGGCTGGCTGGAAGGCGAAACCCTGCACGGCTCGCTGTGGCGCGCCGGCCTGCCGAAAACCATGCTGCGCGCGGCAGCGACCCATTGAGAGCCCTATGACAAGCGCAACTGCAACCACCACCACCGCGCCGCAGCCCCTGACCGGCCTGCGGGTGATCGAATTCACCCACATGGTGATGGGCCCCACCTGCGGCATGGTGCTGGCCGACATGGGCGCCGAGGTGATCAAGGTGGAGCCGATCGACGGCGACCGCACCCGGCGACTGCTGGGCGCCGGCGCCGGTTTCTTCCCCATGTTCAACCGCAACAAGAAGAGCATCGGCATCGACCTGCACAGCCCCGAGGGCGCGGAAGTGGCGCGCAAGCTGTGCGCGACGGCGGACGTGGTGGCCGAGAACTTCAAGCCCGGCACGATGGAGAAATACGGCCTGGACTACGCCTCGCTGTCGGCGACGAATCCGCGCCTGATCTACGTCAGCCACAAGGGCTTCCTGCCGGGGCCGTACGACCACCGCACCGCGCTGGACGAAGTGGTGCAGATGATGGGCGGCCTGGCCTACATGACGGGGCGCCCCGGCGATCCGCTGCGGGCCGGCACCAGCGTGAACGACATCATGGGTGGGCTGTTCGGCGCCATCGGCGCGCTTGGCGCGCTGATCCAGCGCGGCATCACCGGCAAGGGGATGGAGATCCAGTCGGCCCTGTACGAGAACAACGTGTTCCTGATGGGGCAGCACATGCTGCAGTACGCGATGACCGGCAAGCACCCGGCGCCGATGCCGGCGCGCGACAACCCCTGGGCGGTGTACGACGTGTTCACGGTCAAGGACGGCGAGCAGATCTTCCTGGCGGCGGTCAGCGACGCGCAGTGGCTCACCTTCTGCGACGCGCTGGGCTTCGCCGACCTGAAGGCCGAGCCGGAGCTGGCCAACAACAACCTGCGCGTGGTGCAGCGGCCGCGGCTGCTGGCCACGCTGCGCGAGCGGCTGGCCCACCGCAGCGCCGCGGAGCTGTCGGCCGCCATGGAGCAGGCCGGCCTGCCGTTCGCGCCGATCCGCCGGCCCGAGGACCTGCTCGATGACGAGCACCTGCTGGCCACCGGCGGCCTGGCCGACGTCAGGCTGCCCGATGGCGACAAGGCCGGCCAGACGGTGAAGACCACGCTGTTCCCGATCACCATGGAAGGTCAGCGCCTGGGCGTGCGGATGGATCCGCCGCGGCTGGGCGAGCACAGCCGGGAGCTGCTGGCCAGTGCGGGCTTCTCCCCGCAGGAGGCCGACGCGCTGCTGGCAAAATCGGTTGTCGCCTGAGGGCGTCGCATTTCATCCAGGACTTATCCAATGACCACCCAATCCAGCTCCTTCTCGCGCCGCCAGGCGCTGCTCGCCGCCGCCGGCCTGGCCGCCCTCGGCGTTCCCGGCCTTGCCGCCGCGCAGTCCGGCACCGTCAAGTTCATCCTGCCCAATGCCACCGGTTCGGGCGTGGACGCGATCACCCGCGCCGCCCAGCCCGCGCTGTCGAAGGCGCTGAACGCATCGGTGGTGGTGGACAACCAGCCCGGCGCCGGCGGCATCGTCGGCCTGCAGGCGCTGGCGCGCTCGGCCCCGGACGGCAACACGCTGTCGGTGGTCTCCAACAACGTGGTGATCTTCCCCAGCGTCATCAAGTCGCTGCCGTTCGACATGCCGAACGACTTCACGCCGATCGCGGTGATCGGCGCCACGCCCATGGTGCTGGTGGTCAACCCGGCCAAGGTGTCGGCGACGAATGCAAAAGAATTCATCGCGCTGCTCAAGAGCAAGCCGGGCCAGCTGAATTTCGCCTCCGGCGGCAACGGCACCATCCTGCACCTGGCGACCGAGCTGTTCCTGGACGAGTCGGGCACCACCGCCAAGCACATCCCGTACAAGGGCGTCGGCCCGATGGTCACCGACATGATCGGCGGCCAGGTCGAGTTCGGCACCGCGGCCCTGCCCAGCGTGCAGGCGCACATCAAGAGCGGCGCGCTGCGCGCCATCGGCATGCTGACGGCACAGCGCACGCCGGCCGCGCCGGAGATCCCGACCTTCGCCGAGCAGGGCCTGCCCAATTTCGTGGTGGAAGCCTGGTTCGCGGTGATCGGCCCCAAGGGCATGAGCGCCGCCAGCGTGAAGAAGGCGCATGACGCCGTCGTCACCGCCTTCGCCGACCCGGCTGTCAAGGAGACGATGGCCAAGCAGGGCAACACCATCAACATCGGCAGCTCCGAGCAGGCGCAGGCGGCCTTCCGGCGCGAGCTGGCCAAGTACGCCGCGCTGGTGAAGAAGGTCGGGCTCGAGCCGCAGTAAGGCGTTGTCACCCCGGGCTTGACCCGGGGTCCATCCCTCTCAAACCCAATACCGTCTATCAGGAAGAAGCGCATCTGCTTCTTGGTAGACGGTATTTGCATTCGTGGCCTCTGGATGCCGGATCGAGTCCGGCATGACAGAAAGTCCTAGACTGGCGGTCTCTTTGAGGAGACCGTCATGTTCCAGTCCCAACTCATGCAGGGCCAGCGCATCCTCGTCACCGGGGGCGGCACCGGGCTTGGCCAGGCGATGGCCGAGAACTTCCTGGCGCTCGGCGCCGACATCGCGATCTGCGGCCGCCGCAAGTCGGTGTGCGACGAAACCGCGCAGGCCTGGCGCGCCAGATTCCCGGAACGCAAGATCGACACCTTCGGCGTCGACATCCGGATCGCGCAGCAGGTGGAGGAGATGGTCGATGCGCTCTGGCAGGGCGGCGGCCTCACTGGCCTCGTCAACAACGCGGCCGGCAACTTCATCGCGCCGACCGAAAGCCTGTCGCCGCGTGCTTTCGACGCCATCGCGAACATCGTGTTCCACGGCAGCTTTTACGTGACGCAGGCGATCGGCAAGCGCTGGGTGGCGCAGGCCAAGGCCGGCGAGTGGAGGGCCGGCCAGCCGTTCCGCAACGTGATGAGCATCATCGTCACCTGGGTCGACAACGGCTCGCCCTACGTGGTGCCGTCGGCCATGAGCAAGGCCGGCATCGAGGTGATGACCAAGTCGCTGGCGGTGGAGTGGGCCAAGTTCGGCGTGCGCCTGAACGCCGTCGGTCCCGGCGAGATTCCCACCGAGGGCATGAGCAAGCGGCTGAACCCCGGCGAGCAGCCCGGCGCGCGCAGCATCAAGGGCAACCCGATGGCGCGGCCCGGCAAGATGAGCGAGCTGCAGAACCTGTCGGCGTTCCTGATGGCGCCCGGCCAGTGCGACTGGCTCACCGGCCAGAGCATCATGATGGACGGCGGCAACTCGCTGGCCACCGGCGGAAACTTCTACGAGCTGAGGAACTGGAGCGACTCCGACTGGCTGGAAGCGCGCGAGCGGATCGAGGCGCAGAACGCGAAGGACAAGACGCAGCGGTGAGGCCCGGCGGCTGACCTCACGCCGTCCGGATCACCGTGATGTGCTCCGTGCCGCTCTCCGGCAGCCACACTTCGCCCGGCCGGCCCAGGATCTGGCGGATGTTCGCGCCCTCGCGCGGCATCGGGTAGCGCTCGAACTTCTCGGTGCGCGGATCGAACGAGAACACGGCGTTGCCGCCCCAGTCGGCCACCCAGGCGATGTCGCGCTCGTCGACGTAGACGGCGTAGGCGCGCGGCGTATCGCCCGGCAGCTTCCAGGTGCGCCAGCTCTTGCCCTGCGGGTCGTGCATCGACAGGTTGCCGCTGTTCCATTCGCTCACCCAGATCCGGCCCTTGCTGTCGCTCCAGACCCGGCGCGCGCCCTGGCGCGGGGTCGGCGGTTCCACCACGGTGGAGTCGCCGGTGCGCGGATCGATCCTGGCGATGAACGACTGCGCCAGCGAACACCACCACACCTCGCCCGCGGGCGTCGTGCAGATCCCGTACGGGCCGTGGCCGCGCGGCGACGGCTTGACGCTGACCTGGCCGGACTTCACCGCCACCTTGCCGACCACGCCGTTCTGGCCGGTGAACCACAGGTCGCCGTTGCCGTCGAACGCCGCCGTGTTCAGGTTGGCGCGCGCCGAGCCGACCGGAAGCGGATAGACCTTCACCGTGCGGTCCGGCCAGCCGACCCGCACGATGGCGTTCAGCCCGCCGTCGGTGATCCACGCCGCCTGGTCCGGGCCCTGGATCACGCCGTGCGGCGACGAGCCGCGGCCCAGCGCGATCAGCTCGGTCCGGCCGCTGCCGGGGTCGAACCATCCGAGATGGCCGCTGGCCTGGGCGGTGAACCACACGCCGCGGTCGGGCGCCGGCGCCAGGTCATGGATGCCGGTGCGGGCCGGCGTGCCCAGCGGCCAGGATTGCGTGCGACCCGATTGGGCCGCGGCGAACGGTGCGCGCGTCGCCAGCGCGGTGGCGGCCAGCGCGCCCAGCGCGCGGCGACGGTTGGGGTTCGGCATCTAGTTCAGGTCCTCGATCACCAGCGGCCGGTAGCGCGTGGCGCAGGAAAACGGCAGCGTGTGGACCACGTCCATCACCGTGTCGGCGTCCTGCCGGGTCGGCGCATGGATCATCACCGCACATTCGCCCTGGCGGGCGTGCCGCTCGTACTCGAGGACCGTCGCGGCCTCGGTGCCGATCGAGGGCAGGTTGTCCAGGTCGTGGCTGACGGTGGCGCCGATCTGCTGCAGGATGGTGTCGGGCGGCACCAGCATCACGTCGTGGCCGCGGTAGCCGCTGCTTTCCAGCTCCTGGTCCAGCCGCTGCGCGTCCTCGAGGCGCGGCAGCATCACGAACATGTAGCCGGTGGGGTAGAACACGCCGCGCATGGTGAGCATGCGCGCCTGCAGGGCAAATGGCTTCATGGGGGCTCCTTTCGGACCCGGATGAGGTCCGGAACCAATGTAGGAGTTGCCCACGCCCCGGGCAAGAGTCAGACCACTTGCATTGTGGGCATTGCGCCGCCAGCCAGGCGGTTATGTTGCCGGTGACGCGGGCTTGGCGGCTTCGGCCTGGAACACCTTGTCGCAGTTGGCGCGGCCCGGGTCCCTGGCGGGCAGCTTGCCGCACACCTTGGCCAGCTGGCCTTGCAGCCCCGCGACCACTTTCGCGCGGCCGGCGTCGTCGCCCTTCCACTTGGCCAGCTTGCCGGCCAGCCGCTGCAGCGAGCGCTGGTTGCGTTCGTAGAAGGTCTCGCCGCGCGGCGCCAGCTCCGCCACCAGGGCGCTGCCGGCCGCCTCGACCCGCTTGAGGTCGGAGGGCGTCAGTTCCAGCACGTTGCCGACGTAGCCGGTGCCCCACTGGATGCGGGTGGCCGGCCCCTCCGACTTGCGCCAGGCCTGCTCGTACCAGTCCAGCGCCGCCTTGGTGTCGCCGCGCTTTTTCGCGTTGCCCGCGAGTCCGAGCATGTGGTAGTAGGGTGCGACCGCGCGCGCGAGTTCGGCTTTCAGCAGCGCGTCCGACGCATCCAGCAGGCCGGCCTGCGCCAGCACATGGGCGGCGTTGGGCACAACGGCCTGGCGCTCGTAGCGGTCGGTGGCGCCGGCCACGATGCGCTCGACCTCCTGCCGGACCTGCTCGCGCCTGGCGCTGTCCAGCGGCTGCGGCTCGCTGGCGATCTTCCACAGGCCGACGCGGGCATCCAGCGCGTCGATCCGTTCCGACCGCGAGAGCGAGGGATCGTCCGCCAGCCTGGCCAGCGCCGTTTCCCAGCGCAGCGCCAGGTCGCGCCGGGGCGCGTCGGCAGCAACAAAACGGGTGATGCCGTCGGCGTAGCCCGCCAGCACGTCGGCCAGCGCGCGCACGGCGGCGGGATCGGCCAGCACGCGCTCCACCAGCTGCGCTCCGGCGGCCTGGGCGGCGGGATCGGGCCTGCCTTCGGCGCGTGAAGCCGCCACCAGCGCCTTCAGGGCCAGCCGGTTGCGCAACGCGGCGTCGCTGGCCGGCGCCGCGGCGGCCAGCTTGCCCAGCGTGGCGGCCAGTTGCGCGGTGGGCAGCACCTGCTGTTCGTCGGTGTCCCACGAGTAATAGGCCAGCAGGCGCCATTGCTCGGCGCTGAGCGCCTGGCCGGAGGCGGCACGCCGCACCAGCTCCTTGACCGGCAGCTGGGCGTCCATGCCCGCGGTCAGCGTCAGCAGGTAGCGCTCGGGGTCGACCTCGCCCGGCAGCCGGGTGACTTCGGTGCCGTCCGGCTTGAACAGCACCATCGTGGGATAGCCCGACACCTTGAAGCGCGAGGCGATCTTCTGCGCGCCGGGCTTGTCGCCGTCGACGTACACCGGCACGAAGGCGCGCGAGCGCTCCACGAAGTCCGGCCGGTTGAACAGCGTGGCCTTGACCTGGTTGCAGGGCGGGCACCAGACGGCGCCCCAGTACAGGAACACCGGCTTGCCCTGCGCTCTGGCGGCGGCGAAGGCGCGGTCGACCTCGGCATCGCTGGAGGCGGGCAGCCACGCCACCCGTCCGGCGGGCGTGGCGGCAAGGGCCGGCGCGAGCGGCGCCAGCAGCAGGACGGCAGCCAACAGGCGGGCGGCCAGCGCAGGGGATGAGGCAGGAGATGCGGTCATAGCGCGCACATTACCATCGGCCATGGTCACAGGAAAGCTCGCGGAAGGATTGTTTCTCGCCGAAGACGATGGCGCCTGCCGCTGCAGCTGGTGCGCGGCGACGCCGGCCTACCGGGCGTACCACGACAGCGAGTGGGGCTTCCCCGTGGCGGACGACCGCCGGCTGTTCGAGAAGGTCTGCCTGGAAGGCTTCCAGAGCGGCCTGTCGTGGCTCACCATCCTGAACAAGCGGGAAGCCTTCCGCGCCGCCTTCGCCAACTTCGAGGTGGACCAGATGGCGCGCTTTGGCGACCGCGACATCGAGCGGCTGGTGGCCGACGCCGGCATCGTGCGGCACCGCGGCAAGATCGTCTCGGCCATCAACAACGCCAACCGGGCGATCGCGTTGAAGGAGGAGTTCGGCTCGCTCGCCGCGTACTTCTGGCGCCATGAACCTGGCGCCGCCGGCCGTCCCAGGCGCATCACGCGCGAGACGCTGCGTGCCGTCACGCAATCGCCCGAATCGGCGGCGCTGTCCAAGGACCTGAAGCGGCGCGGCTGGACCTTCGTCGGTCCGACCACGGTCTATGCCTTCATGCAGGCGATGGGCCTGGTCAACGACCACATCGAGGGCTGCGCCACCCGCCAGGCGGCGCTGGCAGCGCGGGCGGCCTTCGAGCCGCCCACGCCGCGCTGACTTACTTGCCGCCCCAGACTTCCTGCGCGGTCTCGATCACCAGGCGCAGCTTGTTGCGCTGCGCTTCGACGGCGATGTTGTTGCCGTGCACGGTGCTGGAGAAGCCGCACTGCGGCGACAGCGCCAGCTGGTCGAGCGGCGCGTACTTGGCGGCTTCGTCGATCCGGCGCTTGAGGTCGTCCTTGCTTTCCATCTCGCCGAACTTGGTGGTGACCAGGCCCAGCACCACGGTCTTGCCCTTGGGCAGGTAGCGCAGCGGCTTGAAGTCGCCGGAGCGGGCGTCGTCGTACTCCATGAAGTACGCGTCGAGGTCCATTTCCTTGAGCAGGGCTTCGGCCACCGGCTCGTAGTTGCCGGCCGCCGCGTGCGTGCTCTTGAAGTTGCCGCGGCACAGGTGCATCGCCAGCAGCATGCCGGCGGGCTTTTGCGCCACCACCTTGTTGATGAACCTGGCGTAGCGGTGCGGCAGCTCGTTCGGGTCGTCGCCGCGCTGGCGGGCCGCCTCGCGCATCTTCTCGTCGCACAGGTAGGCCAGGTTGGTGTCGTCCATCTGCACATAGGTGCAGCCGGCGGCGGCCAGCGAGCGCAGCTCGTCGCCGTAGGCCTTGGCCACGTCGTCGTAGAACGCCGGCTCCAGCTCGGGATAGGCCTCGCGGCTGATGCCGGCGCGCCCGCCGCGGAAGTGCAGCATGGTGGGCGAGGGGATGGTCACCTTGGGCGTGTGGCCGGCCGCCACCTGGCTCTTGAGGTACTGGAAATCGGCGAGCTGGATCTGCCTGGCGTGGGTCACCTTGTCGATCACGCGGATCACCGGCGGGGCCAGTTCCTCGCTGCCGTCGGGCTTGCGGATCGTCACCGGGATGTCGGTCTTGACGCCACCGAGCTGCTCGAGGAAGTCGATGTGGAAATAGGTGCGGCGGAACTCGCCGTCGGTGATCGACTTGAGGCCGACATCTTCCTGGAATTTCACGATCTCGGCGATCGCCTTGTCCTCGACGGTGCGCAGCTGCTCGGGCGTGATCTGGCCCTTGGCCTTTTGCTCGCGGGCCTCGAGCAGGTACTTGGGACGCAGGAAGCTGCCGACGTGGTCGTAGCGGGCGGGGAGTTGGGTCACGGAGGTCTCCTGGAGGGAATGCTTGGAAAGAAGCCCGATGTTAAGACAGCCGGCACCGCTTCGATTGAAATAGCGGCGCTCCGGATATGCCGGGCTTGCATAGCTGATAGAGTTCAACCCGACTTGCCCCGCCCGAATCTGGCCGCAGAATGGTGGCCGCAAACGCCGGCCTGGCCGGTTGCCGCTGGGGCATTACCAATTCACAAGAGGAACAGACATGCACAAACGTAGCCTTCTCCAACTCGCCGTTGCCCTGGCCGCGGCAGCTGCCGGCAGCAGCGTGCTGGCTCAGGACAATGCCTTCAAGATCGGCCTGATCCTGCCGATGACCGGCCAGCAGGCCACCACCGGCCGCCAGATCGAAGCGGCCGCCAGGCTCTACATGGCGCAGAACGGCGACACCGTCGCCGGCAAGAAGATCCAGCTGATCGTCAAGGACGACACCAGCCTGCCGGACGTGACGCGCCGCCTGGCCCAGGAACTGGTGGTCAACGAGAAGGTCAACGTGCTGGCCGGTTTCGGCATCACGCCGTCGGCCACGGCCACCGCGCCGATCTCGACCCAGTCCAAGACCCCGCAGGTGGTGATGGCCGCCGCCACCTCCAGCATCACGGAAGCCTCGCCCTACATCATCCGCACCAGCTTCACCCTGCCGCAGGCATCGGTGGCCCTGGCCGACTGGGCGCCCAAGAACGGCATCAAGAAGGTCGTGACGCTGGTGTCCGACTACGGCCCGGGCATCGACGCCGAGAAGTTCTTCAAGGAGCGCCTGCAGTTCAACGGCGGCCAGGTGACCGAGTCGCTGCGGGTGCCGCTGCGCAACCCGGATTTCGCGCCGTTCCTGCAGAAGGTGCGCGACAGCAAGCCCGACGCGTTGTTCGTGTTCGTGCCCTCGGGCGCCGGCGCGGCGGTGATGAAGCAGTTCATCGAGCGCGGCATGGACAAGGCCGGCATCAAGCTGATCGGCACCGGCGACGTGACCGACGACGACCAGCTCAACGACATCGGCGACGGCGCGCTCGGCGTGGTCACCTCGCACCACTATTCGGCGGCCCACCCGTCGGCCATGAACAAGAAGTTCGTGGCCGACTTCAAGAAGGCCAACAAGAACCTGCGGCCCAATTTCATGGCCGTCGGCGGCTACGACGGCATGCGCGTGATCTACGAAGCGTTGAAGAAGACCCAGGGCAAGGGCGGCGGCGATGCGCTGCTGGCCGCGATGAAGGGCCAGATCTTCGAAAGCCCGCGCGGCCCGGTCTACATCGATGCGCAAACCCGCGACGTGGTGCACAACATGTACCTGCGCAAGGTCGAGAAGAAGGACGGCGAGCTGTACAACGTCGAGTTCGACGTCATCAAGGACGTCAAGGATCCGGGCAAGACGAAGTAAGAAAAGAAGTCCGTTCGGGCTGAGCCTGTCGAAGCCTCGCGCGGGCCCTTCGACAAGCTCAGGGCGAACGGGTCCGCGCCATGTTGACCATCCTCTTCGACGGCATCGCCTACGGCATGCTCCTGTTCATCCTCGCCGTCGGCCTGGCGGTGACGATGGGCTTGATGAACTTCATCAACCTGGCGCACGGCGCCTTCGCCATGGTGGGTGGCTACACCACCGTGCTGTTGATGCAGAAGGCGGGCGTTCCGTTCCTGGCCTGCCTGCCGCTGGCCTTCCTGGTGTCGGCGCTGCTGGGCGGCGTGCTGGAGCGCACGCTCTACCGGCCCCTGTACAACAAGCCGCACCTGGACCAGGTGCTGTTCTCGATCGGCCTGACCTTCATGGCGGTGGCCAGTGTCGACTATTTCGTCGGCTCGACCCAGCAGATGGTGCAGCTGCCGGAATGGCTCAAGGGCCGCACGGAGATCGGCAGCGGCGCCTGGATCCTGGGCATGGGCCACTACCGTCTGTTCATCATCGCCGTGTGCGCGGCGCTCACCCTGGTGCTGCAGTACATCCTGTCGTCGACCCGCTTCGGCAGCCGGCTGCGGGCTTCGGTCGATGACCAGCGCGTCGCTGCCGGCCTGGGCATCAACGTCAACATCGTCTTCCTTTCGACCTTCGCCTTCGGTTCCGGCCTGGCCGGCCTGGGCGGTGCGCTCGGCGCCGAGGTGCTGGGGCTGGATCCGACCTTCCCGCTCAAGTTCATGATCTATTTCCTGATCGTCGTCGCCGTCGGCGGCACGTCGTCCATCACCGGGCCGCTGCTGGCGGCCCTGCTGCTCGGCGTGGCCGACGTCGCCGGCAAGTACTACATCCCCAAGATGGGCGCTTTCATCGTCTACAGCCTGATGATCGTGATCCTGATCTGGCGGCCGCAAGGCCTGTTCGTGCGCCAGGGAGGAAAGACATGAACGCCGCCGATTCGCTGCGCCAGGCCAGCCGCTTCAAGCCCTGGGAGCCGGTGCTGTGGCTGGCCGCCTTCGTCGCGCCGGTGCTGCTGCCCAGCCACGCCGCGCTGATCAACGAGATCGCCATCGTGGCGCTGTTCGCGGTCTCGCTGGACCTGATCCTGGGCTACACCGGCATCGTGTCGCTGGGCCACGCCGCCTTCTTCGGCTTCGGTGCCTACTGCGCGGCCCTGTTCGCCAAGCACGTGATGCCCGATCCGCTGATCGGCCTGGCCGTGGCGATCGCCGGGTCGACGTTGCTGGGCTTGCTGGGCAGCCTGACGATCCAGCGCGGCACCGACCTGACCCGCCTGATGGTGACGCTGGGCGTGGCCCTGATCCTGCTCGAACTGGCCAACAAGATGGACTGGCTGACCGGCGGCGCCGACGGCCTGCAGGGCGTGAACATGGGGCCGCTGCTGGGGACCTTCGCGTTCGACCTGTCGGGCCGCACCGCCGCCTATTACTCGCTGTGCGTGCTGCTGGTGTTCTTCATCTTCGCGCGCCGTTTCGTGAACTCGCCGTTCGGCGGCACGCTCAAGGCGATCCGCGACAACCGGCTGCGGGCCATGGCCATCGGCATCCCGGTGGCGTCGCGCCTGACGGTGGTCTACACGATCGCCGCCGGCCTGGCCGGCGCGGCCGGCGCCTTGCTGGCGCAGACCACCGGATTCGCCTCTCTGGACGTGTTCGAGTTCCACCGCTCGGCCGACGTCATGCTGATCCTGGTGGTCGGCGGCACCGGCTGGCTGTACGGCGGCGTCGCCGGCGCCATCGTGTTCAAGCTGATGCAGGACGCGCTGTCGGCCATCACGCCGCAGTACTGGACCTTCTGGCTCGGCCTGTTCCTGGTGGTGCTGGTGCTGGTCGGACGCGAGCGCCTGCTCAAGCCCTGGACCTGGTTCGGGAAGGACAAGGGGCAGCCATGAGCGAGGACATCGTGCTGTCGTGCCAGGGCCTGGTGAAGCGCTTCGGCGGCATCACCGCCACCAACAACGTCACCCTGAACCTGCGCAAGGGCGCCCGCCATGCGCTGATCGGCCCCAACGGCGCCGGCAAGACCACCCTGATCAACCTGTTGACCGGTGTGCTCGAGCCGACCGAGGGCAGCATCACGCTCGAAGGCAAGGACATCAGCCGGCTGGCCCCGCACCAGCGGGTGCGGCGCGGCATGGTCCGCACCTTCCAGATCAACCAGCTGTTCAACACCATGACGCCGCTGGAGACGCTGGCCCTGGTCGTTTCCCAGCAGCGCGGGCTGGGCGCGCAGGTCTGGCGCCGGCTCGGCGCCCGCCAGGACGTGTCGGACCGCTGCATCCAGTTGCTCGAGCAGTTCCACCTGACCGAAGTGATGAACCAGCGCACCGAGCACCTGGCCTACGGCAAGCGCCGGCTGCTGGAGATCGCGATCGCGCTGGCCTGCGAGCCGCGCGTGCTGCTGCTGGACGAGCCGGTGGCCGGCGTGCCGGCCGGCGAGCGCGAGGAACTGCTGCAGACCGTCGCCGCGCTGCCCGCCGACGTGTCGGTGCTGCTGATCGAACATGACATGGACCTGGTGTTCAGTTTTGCCAACCGCATGACGGTGCTGGTCAACGGCGCCGTCCTCACGGAGGGCGACCCGGAGCAGATCGCCAACGATCCGCAGGTCAAGGCCGTCTACCTGGGCCACGGCGACGAGGTGACCTACGGGGTGGCGGGAGGCGTCCATGTCTGAGCTGCTGCGGGTCGACAACCTGAGCGCCGGCTATGGCGAGGCGGTGGTGCTGCAAGGCGTGTCGCTGGCGCTGGACGAAGGGCAAACCCTGGCGCTGCTGGGACGCAACGGCACCGGCAAGACCACGCTGATCAACACCCTGGCCGGCGCCACGCGCCAGCACGGCGGCACGATCGCACTGGCCGGCGCCCCGCTGCACAAGCTGGCGCCGCACCAGCGCGCCGCCGCCGGCATCGGCTGGGTGCCGCAGGAGCGCAACATCTTCAAGTCGCTCACCGTCCACGAGAACCTGACCGCCGTCGCGCGTCCTGGCAAGTGGACTCCCGACGGCGTGTACGCCATGTTCCCGCGGCTGGCGGAGCGCAAGACCAACCTGGGCACGCAGCTGTCCGGCGGCGAACAGCAGATGCTGGCCGTCGGCCGCGCGCTGGTCGTCAATCCGCGCCTGCTGCTGCTCGACGAGCCGCTCGAGGGGCTGGCGCCGATCATCGTGGAAGAACTGCTGCGCGCGATCCGCCGCATCACCCGCGAGGAGGGCCTGTCGGCCATCATCGTGGAGCAGCATCCGCAAGCCATCCTGGCGGTGTCCGACCGCGCGGTGGTGCTGGACCGGGGCACCGTGGTGCACTCCGGCACGGCCCAGGCCCTGCGCGATGCGCCGCACCTGCTCGACCAACTGCTGGGCGTCGCCCGCTGAACTCCATGCAAGACAAAAGAAGCTTCCTGGCTGCCGCGGCCGCCCTGGGGCTGGCCGGCGCCCTGCCGCGGCTGGCCCTGGCCCAATCCGCCTTCCCCTCGAAACCGTTGAAGATCGTCGTGCCCAATGCGGCCGGCGGCGCCGCCGACCTGACGGCCCGCACGGTCGGCCAGAAGCTGGCCGCCAGCCTCGGCCAGAGCGTGGTGATCGACAACCGGCCCGGCGCCGGCGGCGTGGTCGCCGGCGAGCTGGTCGCCAAGGCGGAACCGGACGGCCACACGCTGCTGCTGGTCTCCAGCGGCACCGCGGTGAGCGCGGCGCTGTTCAAGGCGTTGCCGTTCGACACGCTCAAGGACTTTGCCTGGGTCTCGACCCTCGCCACCTTCGATCTCGCGATCGTGGTGGCCGAAGGCGGGCGCTTCAAGACGCTGGCCGAGCTGCTCGCCTATGCGAAGGCCAATCCGGGCAAGCTGAACATCGGCACGCCCAACGTCGGCACGACGCAGAACCTGGCCGCGGAACTGTTCAAGGCCAGCGCCGGAATCGACGCGCAGGTGGTGCCGTTCAACGGCACGCCGCCGGTGATCACCGCGCTGCGCGGCGGCCAGATCGACGCCGGCCTCGACATCCTCGGGCCGCTGATGCCGCAGATCGCCTCGAAGGCGCTGCGGCCGCTGGCGGTGCTGGGCGACAAGCGGGCGCCGCAGCTGCCCGATGTGCCCGCCGCGCGCGAAGCCGGCGGCACGCTGGCGGCGTTCAAGGCCTCGTCATGGAACGGCCTGGCCGTTCCGGCCAAGACCCCGCCGGACGTGATCGCGCGCCTGAGCCGCGAGGTGCAGGCGGCAGTGGCCCAGGCCGACGTCAGCAAGCGCCTGCTGGAACTGAACCTGGTGGCGCACGGCAGCTCGCCGGCGGAACTGGGCGCGCTGATGGCCAGCGAGGTCAAGCGCTGGAGCGAGGTGATCGCGCGCGCCGGGATCGCCCGCCAGTGAGCGATTGAAGACATTGCCGACGAAGGACAGCGGGATGCATCTGCAGCGGATCGGCCTGATCGGCCATGGCGAAGTGGGCAAGACGTTCAGCGTCGGCCTCAAGGACAAGCCGGGCGTGGCGTCGATGGGCGCCTGGGACCTGAAGTTCGCCGACCCGGCGACCCGCGCCTTCGAGCTCGATCATTGTTCCCTGCACGGCATCACCGCCCACAGCTCGATGCGCGAGCTGTGTGAGGCCAGTGACCTGCTGATCTCCGCCGTCACCGCGTCCAACACCCTGGCCGTGGCGCAGGAGGCGGCGCAGTTCATCCGCGCCGGCAGCGTGTTCCTGGACTTCAATTCCGCCTCGCCCGGCACCAAGCAGCAGTGCGGCGCGCTGATCGACGCCCGTGGCGCCGACTATGTGGAAGCCGGCGTGATGACCTCGGTGCCGCCGTACGGCATCCGCGTGCCGATGCTGCTGGGCGGCGCCCAGGCCGCGCCGCTGGCAGCGTTGCTGACCGGCTGGGGCATGGACGCCAAGGCGGTGAGCGACCGGCTCGGCGTCGCCAGCGCAATCAAGATGTGCCGCAGCGTGATGATCAAGGGGCTGGAAGCGCTGGTGATCGAGAGCTATGCCACCGCGCGCCAGTACGGTGTCGAAGACCACGTGCTGCCGACGCTGCAGGAGACCTTCCCCTCGATCGACTGGCAGCGCCAGGGCGCGTACTTCTTCAGCCGCGTGGTCCAGCACGGCCAGCGCCGGGCCGAGGAAATGCGCGAGGCCGCCAACACGGTGGACGAAGCGGGCTTCGAGCCTTCATGGCCGCGGCGATCGCCGACAAGCAGCAGTGGGTGGCCGACCGCGCCGCCGCCGGCGTGTTCGAGGGCCTGGCCAGGGACGCCCGCTGGCAGGACTACGCGGACCGGCTGATCGCGGACGCCACGGCCAGGAAATAGCGGCCGGGATCCCGGGCGTCACGCCGCGGCCGGCGGCTCCCGGCTCAACAGCACGTCGACCATGAAGCGGTGGCTGTACGCCTGCTCGAAGCTGCAGGGGCGCGGCGCCGCGAAGCCGCGGTTGATCGTCCACCGGTAGTTGTTGCGCAGGTCGTCGATGCGAAAGCCCGCGCGTTCGAACGGCTCGAGGGTCGCGCGGATGTGGGGGACCTTGGCTTCGAGCGCCACTTTCAGCCGCGGGTGGGTGCAGACGCGCAGCAGGTCGGCCACCACGCGGTGCTCGGCGCCCTCGATGTCCAGCTTGATGAAGGTCACCTGCGCCGCGTCCTCGCCCAGCATGGCCGAGAGCGTGTCGGCGCGCACCGTCACGGGCCGCCAGCTGGCAGCGCCGCCGGTGAGCCAGTATTCCAGTTCGGAGCGCGCCGGCAGGGACAGCCGGCAGTGCATGTCGTTGCGGGTGTTGATGTAGAACACCACGTCGCCGGTGACGTCGGTGCACGCTGCCTCCACCACCTGCACCCGCTCGGCCAGCGCGTTGAGCTGCAGGTTCTGGTGGATGCGGCGCACGTTGCGCGGCGCCGCCTCGATCGAAATGACCTTGCCGCGCGCGCCGCAGCGGCGGGCCAGCAGCAACGTGAAGTAGCCGACGTTGGCGCCGGCATCGACGCAGACATCGCCGTCCTGCACCACCTGCTCGATCACGCGCGATAGCGTCGGCTCGAACACCCCGCGGATGAAGATGATCAGGTTGAGCATCGAATCGGTGGCGCCGCCGACCAGGCGCAGCCCCGCATCGGTGACGAGGTGCGGCTGCCAGCCGCGCAAGGGACCGAACTTCAACAGCACGATGCCCAGGCCCAGCCAGAGCGCCTTGAGCGGGTCCAGCAGCGCGGGCCAGCGGGTGGCGGCCTGCATCGCCTGGTGCAAGCGCCGGCCCCAACGGTCCTGCGGGTGCACCGGTGGCTCTAGCGGCATTCAGGATCCTGGGCAAGAGTGACGGAAGGGCTGGACTCTAACATCGGCCCTCAGGCGGCATGAGGCCCCAGCAGCGTCCGGGCGGTGGTCGCGATCAGCTCCAGCATGGCCTGCTGGGTCAGCGTCGCGGGGCGGTGCGCGCTGACGCCGATGGACAGCTTGCTGGACAGCGGCGGCTTGCCGATCGGGCGCATCACGAACGACTTGGGGCGGGCCGAGGTTTCGACGGCGTGGCGCGACAGCACGGCGCTGCCGGCGCCGTCGGCCACCAGGTCGAGGATGGCGGCGACGCCGTCGATCTCCAGTGCGATCTTCGGATGGCAGCCCTGGTTGGCCATCTCGGACTCGACCAGCATCCGGATCGCGTTCGGCCGGGTCGGGATCACCAGCGGCAGCGTCGCGACTTCGCGCAGCGGCACCGCCGCCTTGCCGGGCTTGGCGGCCCCGCCGGCCGGCTTGCGCTGCACCAGGTAGAGCGCTTCTTCCAGCAGCGGCGTCACCTCGATTTCCGCCGACGCCGTCGCGTTGTAGAGAAGGGCGATGTCGAGCCGGCCGCTGGCCAGCGACTCCTGCATGCCCAGCGACAGGCCTTCGCTGATCGAGAGCGTCGCTTCGGGCATGCGCCGGCGGAACTCGCGGATCAGCGGCACGGCCAGCAGCTTGGCCAGGGTGGGCGGCAGGCCGATCGCCACCCGGCCGGCCAGCGCGCCGCGGATCCGGCCCAGCTCCTCGCGGGCCCGCTCCACCTGGTGCAGGATGCCGCGCCCGTGCTCGAGCAGGAGCTTGCCGGCTTCGGTCGGCAGGGCGCCGCGGCCGTTGCGCACCAGCAGGTTCTGGCGCAGCTCGACCTCGAGCTGGCGCACCTGCCGGCTGAGGGCGGGCTGGGCGACGTCGAGGGCGATGGCGGCGCGGGTGAAGCTGCCGAGTTCGGCCACGCGGACGAAGTATTCGAGTTGGCGCAGGTCCAAGGGCGAGTCGGTAGAGGCAGGGGCGGAATTGAATACCCTCGTTGCAATTATGCCGGAATGGTATAGCTGCTAGTGGACGCATCAGCTTGGCTGCACGGGGTGCTGCACGCAGAATCGCCCCATGGCGACTCCTTCCGTGCTCAGAGGCATTTCTTCCATGGCCACCCGCCAGCTGCTCGCTGACCTGGTGGCCGCTTACCGGCAACGCTCCGGCCAGGCGGTCGAGATCGAGTCGGTCGGCGGTGTCGATGCCGCGAAGCGCGTGCAGGGCGGCGAGGCCTTCGACTTCGTGGTGCTCGCGTCGGACGCGATCGACAAGCTGGTCGCCGGCGGCAGCGTCGTCGCCGGCAGCAAGGTCGACCTGGTGGACTCCGGCGTGGCCGTGGCGGTCAAGGCCGGCGCCGCGCGCCCGGACATCGGGTCGGAAGACGCGGTGAAGGCAGCGGTGCTGGCCGCGCCCAGCATCGGCTATTCCACCGGCCCCAGCGGCGTCGCGCTGCTCAGGCTGTTCGAACGCTGGGGCATTGCGGACGACATCAAGGGCCGCACCGTGCAGGCGCAGCCCGGTGTGCCGGTCGGCACGCTGGTGGCGCGCGGCGAGGTGGCACTGGGCTTCCAGCAGTTCAGCGAGTTGATGAACCTGGACGGCATCGACGTCGTCGGCCCGCTGCCCGCCGCGGTCCAGATCACCACGACCTTTTCCGGCGGCATTTGCGCCGCCTCGCAAAACGGCGAGGCCGTGCGCCAGCTGCTCGCCTTCATGGCTTCGTCCGACGCGGCGCCAGCCAAACAACGCAACGGCATGGAGCCGGCCGCAACCACAAGGAACCCCCAATGAGCCTGATCATCGATTGCCACGGCCACTACACCACCGCACCCCCGGCGCTGGAGAAGTGGCGCAACCAGCAGATCGCCGGCATCAAGGATGCGGCCGTGATGCCCAAGGTGTCGGACCTCAAGATCAGCGACGACGAGCTGCGCGAGTCGATCGAGACCAACCAGCTGCGCCTGATGAAGGAGCGCGGCAGCGACATCACGCTGTTCTCGCCGCGCGCCAGCTTCATGGCGCACCACATCGGCGACTTCAACGTGTCGTCGACCTGGGCCGCGATCTGCAACGAGTTGTGCTTTCGCGTCAGCAAGCTGTTCCCCGACAACTTCGTGCCGGTGGCGATGCTGCCGCAGTCGCCGGGCGTCGACCCCAGGACCTGCATCCCGGAGCTGGAGAAGTGCGTCAAGGAGTACGGCAACGTCGGCATCAACCTGAACCCGGATCCGTCGGGCGGGCACTGGACCAGCCCGCCGCTGACGGACAAGCTCTGGTACCCGATCTACGAGAAGATGGTCGAGTACGACCTGCCGGCCATGATCCACGTCAGCACCAGCTGCAATCCGGCCTTCCACACCACCGGCGCGCACTACCTCAATGCCGATACCACGGCCTTCATGCAGCTGATCCAGGGTGACCTGTTCAAGGACTTTCCGACCCTGCGCTTCCTGATCCCGCACGGTGGCGGCGCCGTGCCGTACCACTGGGGCCGGTTCCGCGGCCTGGCCCAGGAGATGAAGAAGCCGCTGCTGTCGGAGCACCTGCTGAACAACGTGTTTTTCGACACCTGCGTCTACCACCAGCCGGGCATCAACCTGCTCAACACCGTGATCCCGGTCAAGAACGTGCTGTTCGCCTCCGAGATGATCGGCGCCGTGCGCGGCATCGACCCGGAAAGCGGCCACTACTACGACGACACCAAGCGCTACATCGAGGCCTCGACCCTGCTGAGCGCCGAAGACAAGCACCAGATCTATGAAGGCAACACGCGGCGCGTGTTCCCGCTGCTCGACCAACGGCTGAAAGCGAAGGGGAAATAAACCATGTTCGAACTCGGAGTCGTCTACCGCAACATCCAGCGCGCCGACCAGGCCGCCGCCGACGGCCTGGCCAAGCTGGGCTCGGCCACCGTGCACGAGGCCATGGGCCGCGTCGGCCTGATGAAGACCTACATGCGGCCGATCTATGCGGGCGCGCAGATCTCCGGCACCGCCGTCACCGTGCTGCTGCAGCCGGGCGACAACTGGATGATGCACGTGGCGGCGGAACAGATCCGGCCGGGCGACATCGTCGTGGCCGCCTGCACCACCGACAACACCGATGGCTTCTTCGGCGACCTGCTGGCCACCAGCTTCATGGCGCGCGGCGCCCGCGGCCTGGTGATCGACGGCGGCTGCCGCGACGTCAAGACCCTGCAGGAGATGGGCTTTCCGGTGTGGAGCCGCGCGATCAGCTCCAAGGGCACGGTCAAGTCCACGCTGGGCTCGGTCAACATCCCGGTGGTCTGCGCCGGGGCGCTGGTCACTCCGGGCGACGTGGTGGTGGCGGACGACGACGGCGTGGTGATCGTGCCGGCCGCGATGGCGCGCAAGACGCTGGAGGCAGCGACCGCGCGCGAAGCCAACGAGGGCGAAAAGCGCGCCAAGCTGGCGGCGGGCGTGCTGGGCCTGGACATGTACAGCATGCGCGGGCCGCTGGAAAAAGCCGGTTTGAAATACATCGATTGAGGCCACCATGAACACCCGCGATTTCGTCGCTGCCTGCATCAGCCTGGCCACCGTCCTGGCGGTGCTGCCGGTGCCGGCCCAGGCGCAGCAATACCCGGCCAAGCCGGTCAGGATCGTCGTCGGCTATTCGGCCGGCGGCGCCGTCGACATCGTCGCCCGCACGATCGGCCAGAGCCTGGCTTCCAGCCTGGGCCAGCCTTTCGTCGTGGAGAACAAGCCCGGCGCCGGCACCAACATCGCCGTCAAGGCGGTGATCGACGCGCCGGCCGACGGCTACACGCTGCTGCTGGCGGCCAACGCACTGGCCGCCAACATGGCGCTGTACCAGCCGGCGCCGTTCGACGCCGAGAAGGACCTGGTCCCCGTGGCCCTGGTCGGCCGGGTGCCGGTGGTGATCGCCGCCAATCCGGCGACGCCGTATTCGACCGTGGCCCAACTGATCGCGGCCGCCAAGGCCAAGCCCAACGCGATCGCCTTCGCCAGTCCCGGCAACGGCTCCACCCCGCACATGGCGGGCGAGCTGTTCGCGCGCGCCGCCGGCATCTCGCTGATGCACGTGCCGTACCGTGGCGGCGCCCAGGCCATCACCGACGTGATCGGCGGCCAGGTGCCGTTGCTGGCCGTGAACGCGCTGGAAGCCAAGCCCCATGTGGCCAGCGGCAAGCTCAAGGTGCTGGCGGTGCTGAGCCCGCAGCGCTCGCCGATCTTCCCGGACGTGCCGACCATCGCCCAGTCCGGCTATCCGGGCTTCGAGGCGTCGGTCTGGTACGCGCTGATGGCGCCGGCCGGCACCCCCGCTGCCGTCGTCGACAAGCTGCACGCCGAGGTGCAGAAGGCCCTGCAGACGACGGAGGTGCGCGAGCGCATGACCGCCGTCGGCGGCGAAGTCATCCCCGGCACGCAGGCCATGCTGGCGGCGATGCTGCGCTCCGAGCGCGCGCGTTATGCCAACCTGGTGCGCGAAGCCAAGATCAAACCGGACTGACACGATGGAATTCACCAAGACCCCTGGCTGGCTGGACTGGTACGCCGGCCCGAGCAAGCCGCAGTTCAAGCTGCCGCCCGGCAGCGTCGATGCGCACTGCCATGTGTTCGGCCCCGGCAGCGAATTCCCGTTCGCCCCGGAACGCAAGTACACGCCTTGCGACGCCTCCAAGGCGCAGCTGTTCGCCCTGCGCGACCACCTGGGCTTCGACAAGAACGTGATCGTGCAGGCCACCTGCCACGGCGCCGACAACAGCGCCCTGATCGACGCGCTCAAGAGCTCGAACGACCGGGCCCGCGGCGTCGTCACCGTCAAGCGCAGTGTCACGGACCAGCAGCTGCAGGACATGCATGCGGCCGGCGTGCGCGGCGTGCGCTTCAACTTCGTCAAGCGGCTGGTGGACTTCACGCCCAAGGACGAACTGATGGAGATCGCCGCCCGCATCGCCCCGCTGGGCTGGCACGTGGTGATCTATTTCGAGGCGGTCGACCTGCCCGAGCTGTGGGACTTCTTCACCGCGCTGCCGACCACGGTGGTGGTCGACCACATGGGCCGGCCGGACGTGAGCAAGCCGGTGGACGGCGAGGAGTTCGAGCTGTTCATCAAGTTCATGCGCGAATATCCCAACGTGTGGTCGAAGGTCAGCTGCCCCGAGCGGCTGAGCGTCTCGGGCCCGCCGGCGCTGAACGGCGAGCGCAATGCCTATCGCGACGTCGTGCCGTTCTCCCGCCGCATCGTCGAGACCTTTCCGGACCGCGTGCTCTGGGGCACCGACTGGCCGCATCCGAACCTCAAGGGCCACATGCCCGACGACGGCTTGCTGGTGGATTTCATTCCACATATCGCCGTGTCGCCGGAACTGCAGCAAAAGCTGCTGGTGGACAATCCGACCAAGCTGTATTGGAGTTGAAACTCCGTTCGGGCTGAGCCTGTCGAAGCCCTTCGACGGGCTCAGGGCGAACGGTTCGAAAGGTACAACATGCCACTGGAAAAACCCTACCTGGACGTGCCCGGCACGACCATCTTCGACGCCGAGCAATCGCGCCGCGGCTACCACCTGAACCAGTTCTGCATGTCGCTGATGAAGGCCGAGAACCGCGAACGCTTCAAGGCGAACGAGCGCGCCTACCTCGACGAATGGCCGATGACCGAGGAGCAGAAGCAGGCCGTGCTGGAGCGCGACCTGAACAAGGCGATCTCGCTGGGCGGCAACATCTATTTCCTGGCCAAGCTGGGCGCCACCCACGGCAAGAGCTTCCAGCAGATGGCGGGCAGCATGACCGGCATGACCGAAGAGGAATATCGCAACATGATGATTTCCGGCGGCCGCTCGGCCGAAGGTAACCGCCGCACCGGCGAGGACGGCAATGCGCAGGCGCACCGCCAGCCGCAGGGCTCCTCCGACAAGAAAGGTCTTTGAGATGGCAAGAATCACCGCCAGCGTCTACACGTCGCACGTGCCCGCCATCGGCGCGGCGCTGGACATGGGCAAGACCGAAGAGCCGTACTGGCAGAAGGTGTTCCAGGGTTATGAATTCGGCAAGCAGTGGATCAAGGACAACCCGCCCGACGTGATCTTCCTGGTCTTCAACGACCATGCCACTGCCTTCAGCCTGGAGATGATCCCGACCTTCGCGATCGGCACGGCCGCCGAGTACCTGCCGGCCGACGAGGGCTGGGGCCCGCGTCCCGTGCCCAAGGTGATCGGCCATCCGGAGCTGTCCGCGCACATCGCCCAGTCGGTGATCCAGCAGGACTTCGACCTGACCATCGTCAACAAGATGGACGTGGACCACGGCCTCACGGTGCCGCTGTCGCTGATGTACGGCCAGCCGCAAGCCTGGCCGTGCCCGGTGATCCCGTTCGCCGTCAATGTGGTGCAGTACCCGGTGCCCAGCGGCAGGCGCTGCCTGAACCTGGGCAAGGCGATCCGCAAGGCCGTCGAGAGCTACGACGAAGACCTGAACGTGCAGATCTGGGGCACGGGCGGCATGAGCCACCAGCTGCAGGGACCGCGCGCCGGCCTGATCAACAAGGACTTCGACACCGCCTTCATGGACCGCATGATCGCCGACCCGGAAGGCCAGGCTTCCGTGCCGCACATCGACTACGTGCGTGAAGCCGGCAGCGAAGGCATCGAGCTGGTGATGTGGCTGATCGCCCGCGGCGCCATGTCGGACCTGGCCGGCGGGCCGCCGCCCAAGGTGGTGCACCGCTTCTATCATGTGCCCGCGTCGAATACGGCGGTGGGGCACCTGATTCTCGAAAACCAATAACCCCGTTCGCCCTGAGCTTGTCGAAGGGCTTCGACAAGCTCAGCCCGAACGGATTTGAAGGAGCACAGTAAGCATGACAATCAAAGTAGCACTCGCCGGCGCCGGCGCCTTCGGCATCAAGCACCTGGACGGCATCAGGAACATCGACGGCGTCGAAGTGGTTTCGCTGGTCAGCCGCGACCTGGCCAAGACCAAGGAAGTCGCAGACAAGTACGGCATCAAGCACGTCACCACCGACCTGGCCGACAGCCTCGCGCTGAAGGAAGTGGACGCCGTCATCCTGTGCACGCCGACCCAGATGCATGCAGCCCAGTCGATCGCCTGCATGCAGGCCGGCAAGCACGTGCAGGTCGAGATCCCGCTGGCCGACAGCTGGAAGGATGCGCAGGAAGTCGTCGCGCTGCAAAAGAAGACGGGCCTGGTGGCGATGTGCGGCCACACCCGCCGCTTCAATCCCAGCCACCAGTACGTCCACAAGGAGATCAAGGCCGGAAAGTTCAACGTCCTGCAGATGGACGTGCAGACCTATTTCTTCCGCCGCACCAACATGAACGCATTGGGCCAGCCGCGCAGCTGGACCGACCACCTGCTGTGGCACCACGCGGCCCACACGGTGGACCTGTTCGCCTACCAGTGCGGCAGTCCGATCGTGAAGGCCAATGCGGTGCAGGGCCCGATCCATCCGGTGCTGGGCATCGCCATGGACATGAGCATCCAGCTGCAGGCCGCCAACGGCGCGATCTGCACGCTGTCGCTGTCCTTCAACAACGACGGGCCGCTGGGCACGTTTTTCCGCTACATCGGCGACACGGCGACCTACATCGCCCGCTACGACGACCTGTTCAACGGCAAGGAGGAAAAGATCGACGTGTCGAAAGTGGACGTGTCGATGAACGGCATCGAGCTGCAGGACCGCGAGTTCTTCGCCGCGATCCAGGAAGGCCGCGAGCCGAACGCCAGCGTCGCCCAGGTGCTGCCTTGCTACCAGGTGCTGGACCAGCTCGAACAGCAGCTGGCGGCCTGATGCAGCAACGCCAATTCGGACCTTTCCAGACCAGTGCCATCGGCCTGGGCTGCATGAACCTGAGCCACGCCTACGGCACGCCGCCGCCGCCGGAGCAGGGCGAGCGCGTGCTGCTGGCGGCGCTGGACGCCGGCGTCACGCTGTTCGACACGGCGGCGCTGTATGGCTTCGGCGCCAACGAGACGCTGGTCGGCCGGGTGATGAAGCCGCATCGCAGCAGGTTCACCCTGGCCAGCAAGGGCGGGATGGCGGCGGTCACCGGCGACGACGGCGTGCCCCGGCGCGTGATCGACGGCCGGCCCGAGGCGATCCGCCGCAATTGCGAGGACAGCCTGCGCCGGCTGCAGACCGACGTCATCGACCTGTACTACCTGCACCGCTGGGACAAGAAGGTGCCGATCGAGGACAGCGTCGGCGCCATGTCGGACCTGGTGCGGGCCGGCAAGGTGCGGGCGCTGGGCCTGTCGGAAGTGTCGGCGGCCACCTTGCGCAAGGCGCATGCGGTGCACCCGATCAGCGCGCTGCAGACCGAGTATTCGCTGTGGACCCGCAACCCGGAGATCGCGGTGCTGCAGGCCTGCCAGGAGATCGGCGCCACCTTCGTCGCCTTCAGCCCGGTCGCGCGCGGCTTCCTGTGCGATGCGCTGCACGATGTGAGCACGCTGCCGCCCAAGGACATCCGCCAGGGCATGCCGCGCTTCGAGCCGGCCAACTACGCTGCCAACCTGGAACTGTTGCCGCCGTACAAGGCGCTGGCCCGCGAGGCGGGCTGCACACCGGCGCAGCTGGCGCTGGCCTGGCTGCTGCACAAGGCGCCGCACATCATCCCGATCCCCGGCACCACCAGCGTCGAGCACCTGGCCGAGGACCTGGCCGCGGCCGACGTCCAGCTGTACGCCGAAACGATGGCCAAGCTCGAAGCGCTGATCAACCAGCAGAACGTGCACGGCAACCGCTACAACGCGCAGAGTCGGTCGGAAGTGGATACGGAGGAATACTGAGACATTGCGGGACAGACCTTCAGCTCTGTCCCCAACTGATCAAGACGGGACACTACACCGCGCTGGTCAGCTTGAGCCCCAGGATCCCCGCGACGATCAGGCCGACGCACGCCAGCCGGGCGGCGGTGGCCGGCTCGGCGAACAGCACGATGCCCAGGATGACGGTGCCCACGGCGCCGATCCCGGTCCACACCGCATACGCCGTGCCCACCGGCAACGTGCGCATCGCCAATCCGAGCAGCACCACGCTCAGCGCCATCGCCGCCACCGTGCCCACGCTGGGCCACAGCCGCGTGAATCCTTCCGTGTACTTCAGGCCGATCGCCCACGCCACTTCGAACAGTCCGGCGACCGCCAGCAGAAACCAGGCCATGACAACCTCCTCGTGATGCCCCGGATTAGAGCCTGCTGACAGCGCTTTCGGGGCGGTAGACAATGGTTCTCCCAATCGTTTCAGGAGATTCCCATGACATCGCAGGAACTGGCGCAGGCCTTCACCGACCTGTGCAAGAAGGGCGAATTCGAGGAAGCCGGCCGGCGCTTCTGGTCGGACGACGTGGTGTCGAAGGAGCCGATGGCCGGCGAGATGGCCGAGATCAAGGGCCGCAAGGGCGTCGAGGCCAAGGGCGCCTGGTGGTATGCGAACCATGAGATCCATGGCGTGAAGGTGGAGGGTCCCTACGTCCATGGCGACCAGTTCGTCGTGCGCTTCACGATGGACGTGACGCCCAAGGACGGCAAGCGCATGAGCATGGACGAGGTCGGCCTGTACACGGTCAAGGACGGCAAGATCGTGGAAGAAAGTTTCTTCTTCGGCTCGGCCGGCTGAAAAGGAAGAGCCGCACCGACCTCAATCCGCCGCCGCCTCCAGCGCATCGCGGGTGCGCGCCCGCTCGCTGTGCAGCACGTACAGCCCGGCGGCCACCAGCAGCGCGATGCCGATGAAGGCGACGGCGTTCGGCACGTCGCCCCACAGCGTCCAGCCCAGCGCCAGAGCGAACAGCAGGCCGGTGTAGCGGAACGGCGCCACCACGCTCATGTCGCCCTGGCGCATGCCGACGATGATCAGGTAGTAGCCGACGCTCAGGAACACGCTGGCCAGCGCCAGCAGGCCGACGTGCCGCAGCGTCATCGGCTGCCAGCCCTGCACCAGGCTCAGGCCGCCCGAGAGCAAGGTCACGGTCACGGCCGTGGCCAGCGTGATCAGGATCGACGGCACGTCCGCACCGATGTAACGCGTCGTCAGGTCGCGGCCGGCGTGCAGCAACGTGCCGCCCAGGCACAGCAGCGCGTAGGCGTTGAAGCCGGCCGAGCTCGGTTGCACCACCAGCAGCACGCCGATGAAGCCCGTGACGATCGCCAGCCAGCGCGCGGCCCCGACCTTTTCGCCCAGTGCCAGCACCGCGAACAGCGTGATGAACAGCGGCGTCGCCATGTTGATGGCGGTGGCGTTGGCCAGCGGCAGGTGGAACAGCGACGTGAGGTAGACCATGGTCGCCAGCGCGTCGAGCGCCGACCGGCCCAGGACCGTGCGCTGGAACACGCTGCCGATCTGCCGCGTCGCGCCCAGGCCATGCGCCACCGCCAGCAGCAGCGTCGTGGCGAACAGGCCGCGGATGAAGATCAGCTGCGCCGGGGGCAGCGACTCGCTGACGTGCTTGACCAGCGCATCGTTGCTGACGAAGCTGGCCATGGCGAACGCCATGGCGGCGATGCCGCGGCGGTTGGCGGCGAGGGCGGGCGTGGACATGGACCCGCGATGGTAAGCGCGGGCCGGACCTCGCTGCCCGGGCCTACGCGAATTCCTTCTCGTGCATCCAGGCGGCGTGCTTCGGCGCGCGCTTGGTCTTGCTCCACTCCTCGATCATCGCGTCCTTCACTGCGTCGAGCTTGCGGTACATCTCGGGCGTGCCGGTGTTGACCGCCAGCTCCAGGCGGTGGCCGCTGGGGTCGCGAAAGTAGATCGACTTGAAGATGGTGTGGTCGGTGGTGCCCAGCACCTCGACGCCGTTGCCCTCGAGCTTCGCCCGGGCGGCATCGAGTTCTTCCATGCTGCCGACCTCGAAGGCGATGTGCTGCAGCCAGCGCGGCGAGTTCGCGTCCCAGCCCATGGGCGGCGAGTTCGGCACCTCGAAGAAGGCCAGCACGTTGCCGCCGCCGGCGTCCAGGAAGATGTGCATGTACGGATCGGGCTCGTGGGTCGATGGCACCTGATCCTCGGCGATGGCCAGCACCAGATTCATGCCCAGGTTCTTCTGGTACCACTGGACGGTTTCTTTGGCGTCGTTGCAGCGGTAGGCGACGTGGTGGATCTTGCGGATGGTCACTGGCGGGTCTCCTTCGGGGGCTCGGGTGGATCGGTCTGCGGAATTTACTATAGTGAAATGCGTTTACCTAAACGTAATCTGAACCCGGCTTGATCCAGATCAGGAAAGCGACCCCCGTCGCCGCGCGACACTGGCGCCATCCGTTTCGCCAGGAGCATTTCCATGCCCGCCACCAACACCCATTCCATCCCCGGCACCACTCTGTTCGACGGTGTCCAGGCGCAAAAGGGCTACGCCCTGAACAAGATGTGCTTTTCGTTCAACGACGCGGCCAACCGCGCTGAATTCCGGACCGACGAAGTGGGCTACATGCTGCGCTATGGCCTCAACCCGGCGCAGATCGACGCCATCCGCCACCGTGATGTCCTCGCCCTGCTGGCGGCGGGCGGCAACGTGTACTACCTGGCGAAGTTCGCCGGCATCCTGGGCCTCGATGTGCAGGACCTCGGGGCGGCCCAGACCGGCCTGACCAAGCAGGACTTCAAGGCCCGGCTGGTGGCGCAGAACCAGCAGCCCGACACCTTCACCCTCTGACCCGACACAGCGAGAACCCGCATGGCAAAGATCATTGGTGGCCTGACCACCTCCCACGTGCCCGCGATCGGCGGCGCCATGGCCAAGGGCCTGCAGCAGGAGCCGTACTGGAAGCCGTTCTTCGACGGGTTCCTGCCGGTGCGCGCCTGGCTGGCGGAGCAGCAGCCGGATGTCGCGGTGGTCTTCTACAACGACCACGGCCTGAACTTCTTCCTGGACAAGATGCCGACCTTCGCGGTGGGCGCCGCGCCCGAGTACCGCAATGCCGACGAGGGCTGGGGCATCCCGACGCTGCCGCCGTTTCGCGGCACGCCCCAGCTGTCGTGGCACATCATCAACCACCTCGTGGCGCGCGAGTTCGACATCACCACCTGCCAGGAAATGCTGGTGGACCACGCCTTCACGCTGCCGCTCAAGCTGTTCTGGCCCGAAGGCGAGTGCCCGGTGCTGACGGTGCCGATCTGCATCAACACCGTGCAGTTCCCGCTGCCCAGCGCCAGGCGCTGTCTGGCGCTGGGACGCGCTGTCGGCGAGGCGATCGCCTCCTGGGACAGCGACCAGAAGGTGGTGGTGATCGGCACCGGGGGCCTGAGCCACCAGCTCGATGGCGAGCGGGCCGGCTTCATCAACAAACCGTTCGACCTGAAGTTCATGGACAGCCTGGTGGCCGAGCCGGACTGGGCCACCCAGTTCAGCATCCACGAACTGGTGGAAAAGACCGGCACCCAGGGCGTCGAGCTGCTGATGTGGCTGGCCGCGCGCGGCGCGGTGCCGGGCCGCGTGCGCAAGGTGCACACGAATTACCACATCCCGATCTCCAACACGGCCGCCGGCATGATGGCCCTGGAAACCGTCGCCTGAGCGGGGGTTACATGCATCGGCGGTGGGGACATTGGCGTGCCGGCGCGACGCGGCCGGCATACTGAAACAGGGCGCCCGCCGAGGCGCGAGAGGACAGCATGGCCCAGCCGTCGAATCCGCAACCGGTGTTTGAACGCAGCAGCTTCGTCAGGCCCTGCGTCTACTGCGGTGCCCGCCTGGCCGTGTTCGTTTCACGCGAGGTGGGCAGCGGCGAGGAGCATTCCTACGATTGCCCCGAGTGCGGCAAGGACTACACGGTCCACGCCGCGCTGGAACCGCTGGTGAGCGTGCTGGAGCCGCGCACCGACGGCAAGGACGACCGGTACGTGGAGACGCTGTTCTGACATGAAAAAAGCGCCCCGCGGGGCTAGCCGTTCTGTTAAAGAGTTGCTAAGGCTGGGCTAACAGCCGACAATTCCGCCCCAGTCAATGACTGGGGCTTTTCTTTGTCCACGGTGAAATCGCTTCCTGCAGGCGCCTCGCCGGCTAAGCGTGCACACCGCTTTCCGCCGGCGGCCGCCGGCGTCCAGGTCAACTGCTGCAAGAACCCAAAGTGCGGCAACTTCGGGGTGCCGCCGAAGGCCGGCTCGCCGGCCCGCGGAGGCGTTCGGACGCCGCGGACCACGCCCTACGAGCCCGGCGACTACCGGGTGGTGGCCACTGGAAAGGACTTGCCAGCGCTCCACTGCCAGCTTTGCGGCGATACGTTCCCCATGCAGAGCAACCTGGCCATCGCGGAGGAGCTGCTGCGCATCTCGGCGTACCTCGAGCCCGTCGTCCCTCGCTGTCCAAACGAGACTTGCGCATTGGCTTCGGCGCCGCCGGCGCCGGAGAACTTCACTCGGTTCGGAACGAACGCCCACGGGACGCCCAGGTACAAATGCGTGGGATGCCGTAGGGCATTCGCGTTCGGGGGCCGGTCGACCCGTCGGCAGCGGCGCACCCACCAGAACCGGGACATCTTCGTGCACCTGATGAACGCGATGCCACTGCGCCGCATCATCAAGGTCCTGGAGATGTCGCCGTCCCAGTTGTACGACCGAATCGACTTCCTTCACGACCAGTGCGCGCTGTTCGCCGGCGCGCGGGAGCGGACGCTCCTTGAACGGGAGGACCTCGGCACGCGGTACGTATCGGTCGACCGCCAGAAGCTGGTGGTGAACTGGCACTCCAAGAAGGTCCGCAAGAACACCCTCCTGGCCTCGATTGCCACGGCGGACCAGGCTACGGGCTATGTGTTCGGGGTCAACGTGAACTTCGACCCCACCCTCGATGCCGAGGAGGTCGAAAAAGACATGCTCCGGTTCGGCGACCAGAGCCTTCCCAGGGCGTTCCGCCGGTATGCGCGGGTCTGGCTGCCCGCGGACTGGGACGCAGCTGCCAAGGCTGCCGCCCCTGCGGCCGCGGCCCGGAAGCAGCTCGATGACCGAATCGAGGACGTCTACACGGCAGCCTTAGGCCGTGGCGACATCGAGGACGGTGAGGGGCCGGCGAGCTCGTCTCGAGCTCCCGTGAAGGGCATGCTGCTTCACGAGCAGGTGGTGATGTACGCCCACATTCGGCTGGTCACGGCGCTCTTGGGGCGGGCCCAGAAGATTCGTTTTTTCACCGACCAGGAGTCCGGCATCCGGGCGGCGATACTGACCGCGGTGCCGGACCGGGTGACCAGCCGCACCGCTGACGCCTTCTACGTCAAGGTGCTCAAGGAGATGTCGGTCGACAAGAAGCGGTCCCTAGTCGGCGCCACTAAGCGACGTCTTGCGGACCTTGCGGCTGCACATGGCGTGAGCCTGGAGGCCGCGGAGCTGCTGGCCGCGAAGGAGGAGTTGGCCAAGATGGTTCCCATTGGCAAGTGGGGCGACCGCTGGTTCAAGCACCCCATCTCGGACATGCGTGAGCCTGAGAAATCCGTTTGCTGGCTTACCGACATTGACCCGGTGGAGACCGACCCGATGAAGCGCAAGCACCAGGTCAGCCACCAGGCGCTGTTGCACCTGAAAGCCACCGTGACGGCCGTAGACCGGTTCTTCATGCAGGTGCGGCGAGGCATCACGCTGGCCGAACGCGCCGTTGCCAGCTCGAACACAGACCGCCGTCTCTGGTTCGGTAAGAGCGCTTACAACCCGGAGGTGCTGGTCAAGGTCTTGGGCGTCTTCCGCACGTACTTCAACTACTGTGAGGCGGGTCAGGACGGGAAGACGCCGGCCATGCGGCTCGGTCTGGCCAAGGGGCCGATTGCGCCCGAGGACATCATCTACTTCGTCCCGGAGCCGCCAACCAGGCGACGTGCGCCCAGGACCAAGACTACGACGGCTTAGGTCTGCTTGGCCCCTGGGCAGACCGGCTGCAATGAAGTCGCGAAGGTGGAGTGTGAGGGCCTATACGAGGTACCTCAAACTTACCTCGCTGCCATGAAACGTCTGATTGCCGCCGCCTTTAGCACCCTCGGTCTTGTGTCCACCGTCCACGCCTTGGGGCTGGAGCGCCCCGAACTGGGCATGAAAGAGACGTTGGGCGTCTGCCCCACGAAGCAGGACCAGACTACCTGCTCGCTCCTCGACCTGAAAGGGCGCGTGAAACACGTGGTACTCAAGGGTCAAGACACCGAGGAGTTCTACTTTGACCAGAAGGGCGTACTCACGAAGCGGGTTCATCCCCGCGGCGGGACGTTCGAACGGACTTATGACGCGCGCGGACGACTGGTCTCGGAGAAGGTGGGAACGTATGCGACGCAGTACGAGTACGGGGCCACGTTCTTGGCGCGAAAACTGCGCACATCCGGCAACCCCGTCTCTTTCGACATCGCGGCAACCGCTGACGGTGGCCGCAAGATGAAGGTGACGGACCCGGTGATGGGGAAGCAAGTCGACGTGGAGTTCGACGGCAAAGGACGCATCGTCTCCGGAAGCGCGGACTACGCACGTGTCTATGAAGTCAATCCGGAAGGGCCGTTCCACTGCGAGTACGCCGACTTGCCGGATGGCGGAATCCGGAGCACCTGCAAGGGGCGCAGCGAGCTTGGCGTTGAATACGGTCCCGACAAGCGTCTGCGCGCGCTTCAATTCGGCCCGAGCTACCGCTACACCTTCACCTATCCTGAAACGGACGCTCGTGGCAACTGGCTCGTCCGCATGGACAACACGGGGCAGAAACTCGTTCGCCAAGTTGAGTACTGGGACTGACCCCGTCCCTTTCCCCCGACAACACAACGCCCCGGGCTGACGCCACGGGGCGTTTTTCTTTGACCTGGCGCGGCCGCCCAAGAAAAAAGCCCCTCGCTGCCGAAGCAGGAGGGGCTCAAATCAGTCTCGTCGGCGGCTTAGCAACTCTTTAACAGAACGGCTAGCCCCGCGGGGCGCTTTTTTTTTGGTGGAGGCCCTGGATCCCCGCCTGCGCGGGGATGACGAGGAATTACAGCGTGTCGATGAAGCTGCGCAGCTTGTCCGAGCGGCTCGGGTGCTTGAGCTTGCGCAGGGCCTTGGCCTCGATCTGGCGAATCCGCTCGCGGGTGACGTCGAACTGCTTGCCGACTTCTTCCAGCGTGTGGTCGGTGCTCATCTCGATGCCGAAGCGCATCCGCAGCACCTTGGCTTCGCGCGGCGTCAGGCTGTCCAGGATGTCCTTGACCACGTCGCGCAGGCCGGCCTGCATCGCGGCTTCGATCGGCGCCGTGTTGGTGCTGTCCTCGATGAAGTCGCCCAGGTGGCTGTCGTCGTCGTCGCCGATCGGCGTTTCCATGGAGATCGGCTCCTTGGCGATCTTCATGATCTTGCGGATCTTGTCTTCCGGGATCTCCATCTTGGCGGCCAGGATGCCGGCGTCCGGCTCGAAGCCGAATTCCTGCAGGTGCTGGCGCGAGATGCGGTTCATCTTGTTGATGGTCTCGATCATGTGCACCGGGATCCGGATGGTGCGGGCCTGGTCGGCGATCGAGCGGGTGATGGCCTGGCGGATCCACCACGTGGCATAGGTCGAGAACTTGTAGCCGCGGCGGTATTCGAACTTGTCGACCGCCTTCATGAGGCCGATGTTGCCTTCCTGGATCAGGTCCAGGAACTGCAGGCCGCGGTTGGTGTACTTCTTCGCGATCGAAATGACCAGGCGCAGGTTGGCCTCGATCATTTCCTTCTTGGCATCGCGCGAGCTCGACTCGCCTTCGTTCATGCGCTTGTTGATGCCCTTGAGCTCGGACAGCGGCACCACGACGCGCGACTGCAGGTCTGCCAGCCGTTGCTGCAGTTCCTGGATCGGCGGGATGTTGCGGGCGATGATGACCGACCACGGCTTGCCGGCGGCGGCCTGCTTTTCCACCCACTTCTGGTTCAGCAGGTTGGGCGGGAAGTCCTTGACGAACACGTCCTGGGGCATGCCGCACTTGTCGACGATGATGCGGCGCAGCTCGCGCTCCTTCTTGCGGACGTCGTCGACCTGGCCGCGCACCATGTCGCACAGCTTCTCGATGGTCTTGGCGGTGAAGCGGATGGTCATCAGCTCTTCGGACAGCTGGGTCTGCGCCTTCACGTAGGCCGGCGTGCCGTAGCCTTCCTTGTCGTAGATCTTGTGGATCTTCTCGAACAGGCCCTGGATGCGCGCGAAGCGTTCCAGCGCCTGGGTCTTGAGTTCTTCCAGCTTCTTGGTCAGGGCCTTGGAGCCGCCGTTGCCGTCGTCGTCGTCATCGGCGTCGAACTCGTCGAAGTCTTCCTCGGCCACGTAGTCGTCGGCCTCGTTCGGGTTGGAGAAGCCGTCGACCACGGTGGAGATGACCACCCGGCCCTCGCGGATCTCGTTGGCCAGCCGCAGGATCTCGGCGATGGTGGCCGGCGATGCGGAGATCGCCTCCATCATCGCCATCAGGCCGCCTTCGATGCGCTTGGCGATCTCGATCTCGCCTTCGCGCGTCAGCAGTTCGACGGTGCCCATCTCGCGCATGTACATGCGGACCGGGTCGGTGGTGCGGCCGAACTCGCTGTCGACGGTGGACAGGGCGGCTTCGGCTTCTTCCTCGGCTTCTTCGACGGTCGCGGCCGTGGGCGTGGTGTTGTTCAACAACAGCATCTCGGCGTCCGGCGTCTGCTCGTACACGGCCACGCCGAGGTCGTTGAGCATCGTGACCACGACTTCCATGGTCTCGGCGTCGATCAGCTTGTCCGGCAGGTGGTCCGAGATCTCGGCGTGGGTCAGGTAGCCGCGCGTCTTGCCGAGCGTGATCAGCGTCTTCAGGCGCTGGCGGCGCTTGGCCATGTCTTCCTCGGACAGGACGGTCTCGTCCAGCCCGAATTCCTTCATCAAGGCCCGTTCCTTGGCCTTGCTGATCTTCATGCGCAGCGGCTTGACCTTTTCGGTCGTCGTGGTCGCCTCGACCACCGGCTCGCCGGCCAGGTCGTCCTCGATGTCCGACATGTCCATGTCGTCACCCTTGGCCTCGTTGCCGGCCTTGGGTTTGCGCCCGCGCTTGGCGCCGGTGGTGGCGACAGCGCCGTCGGCGGGGGCGGCCTTGGGCGGGCGGCCCGGCTTCTTCTTGACGACTTCGGTGGCGGGAGCGACGGCCTTGGCGAGCGTCTTGGGCTCTTCCTTGGCGGTGGCTTTTTCGGACTTGGCGGCGGCGGGGGACTTCGATGCTGGCACGGACTTCACTTTCGTTGCGGGCTTGGCGGGGACCTTGGCCTGGGGTGTCGCGGTCGGCCGGGCGGCCGTGGGCGAGACCTTGGCCGGTTTGGGCACCGGTTTGATCACTTTTTTCGCAACGGGTTTCGTGGCGGGCTTGGCAAGCTTTCCCGACTTTTGAGCAGCAGGCATGAGGACCTCAGGAGTTCAAAAAACTGAAAAAAATGCGCCACGACGACCCGGCGCGGGAGACGTGAACCCTCTGCACTCCCGAACACGGGAATCCAGCTGGTCCATCAAGGGCAAGATGGGTGGGCGAACATTTGGTGTGCAGTCCTTGCGGGTATTGGCGTGTCGGGCGCTGATGTCCACGTTGGCCGGTCCGGAGGTGCTGCTGTCGCTCTTGCCGCTAGCAAACCCTACATTATACCTTCAGGCAGCGATTTCAAGCCCTGGATTTATTCTTCTGGGCCTGGACCAGCTGCTTGAGCCGTTCGTAGGCCTGCGGATCGGCCTGGGCGCGGGCCGATAGCTCCTTCATTTCCTCGCTGTTGCGACGGTCCCGCTCCAGAGCCAGGATCTGGCGCAGTTCCTGCAGGTCGTTTTCGATGTCCGGGAGCACCTTGTCGACCTGGCCGGCCGCGAACGCCTCGTGCTCGTGGCCCTGCAGCGCGTCTTTCAGCGCCTGCCAGGGCTGCGGCCCGTGGTCATGGACCTGGCTGTCGAGCCAGGAAAACAAGGGGCCGTGCGGCGGCGCCAGCTCGCACAGCAGCTGGTGGTCGTCGTGGCTGAGCGTTTCCCAGGCCCCGGGGTCCGACAGGACGATCTGCAGCGCCCGGTCGCCCCGGCCGGGCGGCAGGGTGCGCCCGGGCCGGACCGGCCGGGGGGCACCCTCGGTGCGCCGGGGACGGGACCAGGGCGCGGCTGTGGCCGGCTGCTGGCCCCAGAGGCTGGAGAGTTTCGCCACCTCGAGCTGCGCCAGCGTCGCGATTTCCGCCAGCAGCTGAAGCTTCAAGGCGCCGTCGGGCAGCGCGGTCCACAGCGGCTTGGCGTTGGCTACCATGTGGGCCCGGCCCTCGGCGGTGCCCAGGTCGCAGCCTTCACGCGCCGAGTCGATCAGGAACCGCGACAGCGGCGTCGCTTCGCTGACATAGCGCGAGAAGGCGTCGCGGCCGAATTCGCGGATGTAGCTGTCCGGGTCGTGCTCGGGCGGCAGGAACAGGAATTTGACCGAGCGGACATCGGTGGCATAGGGCAGGGCACCGTCGAGCGCCTTGCGGGCCGCCCGCCGCCCGGCCGCGTCGCCGTCGAAGCTGAAGACCACCGCATCGGTGAAGCGGAACAGCTTCTGCACATGGTCCGGCGTGCAGGCGGTGCCCAGCGTGGCGACGGCATTGGGGAAGCCCAGCTGGGCCAGCGCCACCACGTCCATGTAGCCCTCGGTGACCAGCACGTAGCCCTGTTCGCGCAGGGCCTGGCGGGCCTCGTACAGGCCGTACAGCTCGCGGCCCTTGCTGAAGACCGGCGTTTCGGGCGAGTTCAGGTACTTGGGCTTCTCGTCTCCGAGCACCCGGCCGCCGAAGCCGATGCATTCGCCCTTGACGTTGCGGATCGGGAACATGACGCGGTCGCGGAAGCGGTCGTAGCGCTTGGAAATCGCCTGTCCTGAGCCTGTCGAAGGGTCCTCGTTGACGATCACCAGGCCGCTTTCCGCCAGCAGCGGGTCGTCGTAGTCCGGGAACACGCTGGCCAGGCTGCGCCAGCCCTCCGGCGCATAGCCCAGCCCGAATTCCTTCGCGACCTCGCCGGACAGCCCCCGGCCCTTGAGATAGGCGACCGCTTTCGGCGAACTCCTGAGGTGCTTGCGGTAGGCCTCGCCGGCCTTTTCCAGGACGTCGGTCAGCGTCGCCTGCTTCGCCCGCTGCTGGGCCGCCCGCTCGCGGTCCTGCGGCGAGGCGTCGTCCTCGGGGATCTGCATGCCGAACTGCTGGGCCAGGTCCTGCACGGCTTCGATGAACGTCATGCCGTTGTTCTCGATCAGGAAGGTGATCACGTTGCCGTTCTTGCCGCAGCCGAAGCAGTGATAGAACTGCTTGCTGGGGCTGACCGAGAACGACGGCGACTTCTCGCTGTGGAACGGGCACAGTCCCATGTAGTTGGCGCCGCCCTTTTTCAGCTGCAGGGAGCGGCCGACGATCTCGACGATGTCGGCGCGGCTCACGAGCTCCTGGATGAAGTTCTGGGGGATGGCCATGGTCTGTGTATTCTTACCTACCGGCAATTCCAGGAGACAAACATGACCAGCATCTTCGAGCAGGACCTGCCGCGCAACGAGGCCAACCACGCGCCGCTCACGCCGCTGTCGTTCCTGGAGCGCACCGCCGAGGTCTATCCGCAGCGGCTGGCCGTGATCCACGGCGACCTGCGCCGGACCTGGAGCGAGGTGTACCGCCGCAGTCGGCAGCTGGCCAGCGCGCTGGCCCGGCATGGCGTCGGCAAGGGCGACACCGTGGCGGTGATGCTGCCCAACACGCCGCCGATGGTCGAGGCGCATTTCGGCATTCCGATGGCCGGCGCGGTGCTCAACGCGCTGAACACGCGGCTCGATCCCGAGACCGTGGCCTTCATGCTGGACCACGGCGAGGCGAAGGTGGTGATCGTGGACCCGGAGTTCGCGGCCGTGATGAAGAAGGCGCTCGCGCTGCGCAAGTCGACCACACCGCTGCTGGTGATCGACGTCGAGGACGTGGTCTACACCGGCGCGGTGGAGCGCATCGGCAGCGCGACCTACGACGCTTTCGTCGCGGGCGGCGACGCCACCTTCGCCTGGCAGCTGCCGGCCGACGAGTGGGAAGCGATCGCGCTCAACTACACCAGCGGCACCACCGGCAACCCCAAGGGCGTGGTCTACCACCACCGCGGCGCGGCCGTGAACGCGATCTCCAACATTCTGGAATGGGACATGCCCAAGTTCGCGTGCTACCTGTGGACGCTGCCGATGTTCCACTGCAACGGCTGGTGCTTTCCGTGGACGGTGGCGGCGCGGGCCGGTGTCAACGTCTGCCTGCGCAAGGTGGAGGCCCAGGCCATGGTCGACGCGATCAAGACCCACGGCGTGACGCACTACTGCGGCGCGCCGATCGTGCACGGCATGCTGGTGAATGCGCCCGACGCGATGAAGCAGGGCCTGCCGACCGGCGTCAAGGCGATGGTGGCCGGGGCCGCGCCGCCGGCGTCGATGATCGAGGGCATGGAGCGCATGGGCTTCGACCTGACCCATGTGTACGGCCTGACCGAGGTCTACGGGCCGGCGACGGTCTGCCCGAAGCACCAGGAATGGGACGGCCTGGACATCGGCGAGCGCGCCCGCCTCAATGCCCGCCAGGGCGTGCGCTACCACCTGCAGCGGTCCGCGCAGGTGATCGACCCGCACACCATGCAGCCGGTGCCGGCCGACGGCGAGACCATGGGCGAGATCATGTTCCGCGGCAACATCACGATGAAGGGCTACCTGAAGAACCCGAAGGCGACGCAGGAGGCGTTCGAAGGCGGCTGGTTCCATACCGGCGACCTGGCCGTGCAGTACCCGGACGGCTACATCAAGATCAAGGACCGCAGCAAGGACATCATCATCTCGGGCGGCGAGAACATCTCGTCGATCGAGGTGGAAGACGTGCTGTACCGCCATCCCGACGTGCTGGCTGCGGCGGTGGTGTCCAAGCCCGACGAGCGCTGGGGCGAGACGCCCTGCGCCTTCGTCGAGCTCAAGGCCGGCGCGACCACGACGGCGCCGGAGATCGTCGCCCACTGCAAGAAGCACCTGGCCGGCTTCAAGGTGCCACGCGCCGTGGTGTTCGGCGAGCTGCCCAAGACCTCCACCGGCAAGATCCAGAAGTTCGAGCTGCGCAAGCTCGCGGGGTCGGCCGCGGCGATCGACGTGTGACGCGCGTCAGGCCTTCAGCGCCAATCCCAGCTTCTCGATGATGGCCTTCTCCTTGACGAAGGTCTCGCGCGCGAATTTCGTGTAGTCCTCGGTGTTCATGTAGATCACCGACTGGTCGTACTTCTCGAAGCTGGCCAGCACCGCCGGATCCTCGATCGTCTTCCTGAACGCATCATGCAGGCGCCGCGTCAGCGCCGGCTCCATGCCCTTGGGCGCGCCGATGCCGAACGGCGAATCGGCCAGCGTCTCGTAACCCAGTTCGTGCAGGGTCGGCACGTTGGGCCAGCGCTTGGTGCGCTTCGAACCATAGGTCGCCAGCAGGCGGCAGGTGCCGGCATCCACGTGCGGACCCCAGCCGGTGGCGTCGCTGTGCGACATCACGTGGCCGCCCAGCAGCGCCTGCATGCCGTCGGCATTGCCCTTGAACGGCACGTGCTGCAGCTTGATGCCGGCCTTCATCGCGAATTCCTCCACCGCCAGGTGCGGCGTCGTGCCGTTGCCGGTGGAGCCGAAGGTGAATTTCTCCGGATTGGCCTTGGCGTAGTCGACCAGCTCCCTGATCGACTTGATCGGCGAATCGGACCGCACCACCAGGCCGAAGGTGTAGCCGGTGAGGCAGGCGATGTAGGTGAAGTCCTTGAGCGGGTCGAACTGCATCTTCTGCATGTGCGGCAGCCGCATCACGCCGATGGTCAGCTGCGACAGCGTGTAGCCGTCGGGTTTGGCGGTGACCAGTTCGTTGGGGCCCAGCATGCCGCTGGCGCCGGCCTTGTTCTCGATCACCATCGGTCCGCCCAGCGCCTTGCCCGCGCTCTCGGCGATGGCGCGCATCACGGCGTCGGTCGAGCCGCCGGCCGGCCAGGGGCAGATCAGCCGGATCGGCCGCACCGGGAACGCCGGCGCCTGCGCCAGCGCCGGCAGCGCGACGGCGGCGCAGCAGCCGGCTGCTGTTTGCACGAAGCGGCGGCGGGAGGGGGTGCGGATGGTCATCGGACGCTCCTGGGGGGTGGGGAGCTCCAATCTAGGTCAGCAGCGGCGGCCGGCCATGGGGACAAACCATGGGGACCGGCCGCGGCGGCATACTCGCCCGATGCGAATCCTGAGCCACCAAGCGCAATACGTCATGACGCACCCGGGCACGTTCGCCTGGCGCGTGCTCAAGGCCTTCAAGAAGAACCAGGGCCTGCTGCTGGCCGGCGCGGTCGCCTATTACGCGCTGCTGTCGATCGTCCCGCTGCTGATCCTGAGCGTGATCGCGCTGTCGCACTGGGTCGACCAGGGCGAACTGCTGCAGACCATCGGCCGCTACCTCGAATGGCTGATGCCGGGCCAGTCCAAAGCCATCGTCGGCGAACTGGCCAACTTCCTGACCCATCGGGACGTGATCGGCTGGGTGTTGCTGGGCACCATGCTGTTCTTCAGTTCGCTGGCGTTCACGGTGCTGGAAAACGCCATGTCGGTGATCTTTTTGCACCGGATCGCCAAGCGCAAGCGCCGCTACTGGATCTCGGTCCTGCTGCCGTACGCCTACATCCTGAGCCTGGGCTTCGGCCTGCTGGTGGTCACGCTGGTGTCGGCCGGCCTGCAGGCGATCGGCGAAAACAGCATCCATCTGCTCGGCTACGAGTTCGCGCTCAGCGGCGTTTCCGGCGTCCTGCTCTACCTGTTGGGCCTGGCCGGCGAGATCTTCGTGCTCACCTCGGTCTACATGGTGATGCCGGTCGGCCGGCTGTCGTGGCAGCACGCGCTCGGTGGCGGTGTGACGGCGGCGCTGCTGTGGGAGATCACGCGCCACATCCTGGTCTGGTACTTCAGCACGCTGTCGCAGGTGAACGTGGTTTACGGCTCGCTGACCACCGCGATCGTGGTGCTGCTGAGCCTGGAGATCGCCGCCACGCTGCTGTTGCTGGGCGCGCAGGTGATCTCGGAGTACGAGCGCATCGACAAGCCAGAGGAACCGGCGCCGGCCAATCCGCTGAAGGTCGACGAAACGCCGGTCTGAACGCTCAGTGGTTGAGGATGGAGGCCAGGAAGGCCCGGCCGCGTTCGGTCTGCGGCGCCTGGAAGAACTGCTCCGGCTTGCTGGCTTCGACGATCTGGCCCTCGTCCATGAACACGATGCGGTCCGCCACCGAGCGGGCGAAGCCCATCTCGTGCGTGACGCACAGCATCGTCATGCCCTGGCCGGCCAGCCCGATCATCACGTCCAGCACTTCCTTGATCATCTCCGGGTCGAGCGCCGAGGTCGGCTCGTCGAACACCATGATCTTCGGCGTCAGGCACAACGCGCGGGCGATCGCCACCCGTTGCTGCTGGCCGCCTGACAGCTGCAGCGGGTACTTGTTGGCCTGCTCCGCGATCCGCACCCGCTCCAGCTGCGCCATCGCGCGCTCGACTGCCTCCTTGCGCGGCAGGCCGGCGACCCAGGTCGGCGCCAGGATCAGGTTCTCCAGCACCGTGAGGTGCGGGAACAGGTTGAACTGCTGGAACACCATGCCGACCTGCCGCCGCACCGCGTCGACCGCCTTGACGTCGTCACCGAGCAGCAGCCCCGCGACCGTCAACCGGCCTTCCTGGTAGTCCTCCAGCGCGTTGACGCAACGCACCAGCGTGGACTTGCCCGATCCCGACGGGCCGCAGATGACGATCCGCTCACCCGGGGCCACCGCCAGCTCGATGTCGCGCAGCACATGGAAGCTGTCGGAGTACCACTTGTTCACCTTGTCGAAATGGACGATGGGGTCGGTCATGCGCTTCCTGAAAGTCGACGCTCAGCGGGCCTGGCTGCGGGCCAGCCGCTTTTCGATGCGCAGGCTGTAGCGCGACATCGAAAAGCAGCAGGCGAAGTAGATCGCCGCGATGAACACATAGGCTTCGATCTTGAACGGGCGCCAGTTCGGGTCCGAGCCCAGCGCCAGCGACAGCGCGCCGGTGAGCTCGTAGAGCGACACGATGGTCACCAGCGAGGTGTCCTTGAACAGCGAGATGAAGTTGTTCATGATCCCCGGCACCACGGCCGACAGCGCCTGCGGCAGCACGATCTTGCGCTGGGTCTGCCAGTAGCCCAGGCCCAGGCTGGCGGCCGCCTCGAGCTGGCCGCGCGGCAGGGTCTGCAGCCCGCCGCGGATGATTTCCGCCATGTAGGCGGCCGCGAACAGCGTGATGCCGACGATGACCCGCAACAGCACGTCGGGCGACTTGCCGACCGGCATGAACAGCGGAAACATGAACGACGCCATGAACAGCACCGAGATCAGCGGCACGCCGCGCACCAGCTCGATGTAGACCACGCACAGCGACTTGATGGCCGGCAGGCTGGATTTGCGCCCCAGGGCCACCAGCACCGCGATCGGGAAGGCCAGCGTCATCGAGACCACGCTCAGCAGGATGGTGAGCGGCAGCCCGCCCCAGCGGTCGGTCGGCACCGGCGCCAGCCCCAGCACGCCGCCCCCCATCAGGACGAAGAAGCCGCCCAGGCCGGCGATCCACACCAGCGCCAGCCAGGGACGCCAGAACCTCGGGCTGCAACTGGCGAGCACCGGCGCCAGCAGCGCGAAGGTGGCGAGCAGCGGGCGCCAGGCATCGGCCTGTGGATAGCGCCCCAGCAGGATGAAGGTGGCTTTCTCCCGGATGACGCCCCAGCAGGCGCCGATGCCGCGGGCGGCCTGGCACCGGTCGGCATCCGGCACGAACACGGCGTTGACCAGGCCCCAGCGCCAGAAGGCGGCGGCCAGCCAGGCCAGGAAGGCCAGCAGCAGCAGCGACGCCAGCGCATTGGGAACGCTGGCGAACAGGTTGCGGCGCAGCCAGGGCACGGGTCCTGAAATGCGCCGGGGGGCGGGGCGGGCGGCGATCAGTTCGGCCATCGCCTAGCGCTCCCGCAGCGCGGCGCGCTGGTTGAACCAGTTCATGAGGCCGGAGGTCAGGATCGACAGCGTCAGGTACACGGCCATGATGATGGCGATGCACTCCACCGCGCGTCCCGACTGGTTCAGGGCCGTGTTGGCGATCGAGACCACGTCGGGATAGCCCACCGCGACCGCGAGCGACGAGTTCTTGGTGAGGTTCAGGTACTGGTTGGTCAGCGGCGGGATGATCAGGCGCAGCGCCTGCGGCAGCACCACCAGGCGCATCGAGCGCGCGCGCGACAGGCCCAGCGAGGCGCTGGCTTCATGCTGGCCGTGCGCCACCGACGCGATGCCGGCGCGGACCACTTCGGCGACGAAGGCCGATGTGTACAGCACCAGGCCGATCAGCACCGCGAGGTATTCCGGGCTGAGCGCGGAGCCGCCCTCCACCTGCAGCTCGCCGACCTCGGGGAACTCGAATTTCGCGGGCGAACCGCCGGCCAGCCAGCCGAGCCAGGTCAGCGCGACGAGCAACAGCAGGGCGACGCTGGCGATCGGCAGCGGCTTGCCCGTGCGCTCGAACCGGGCGCGCGCGAACCGGGCCCAGGCCCAGCTTGCCGCGCAGGCGAGCACCAGGCCGCCGCCAGCCAGCCAGTGGCCCGGCTCCCAGGTCAGGGCGGGGAAGGACAGGCCGTTCTTGCTCAGGAAGAACAGATGGCCGAGGCGAAGGGCGTCCGCGGGCAGCGGGAGGTACTCGGTGAACAGCAGGTACCACATCAGGAGCTGCAGCAGCACCGGGATGTTGCGGAACATCTCCACATAGGCGTAGCACACGCCACGCAGCAGGGCGTTGCGCGAAAAGCGGCCCACGCCCAGCAAGGTGCCCAGCACGGTGGTCAGCACGATGCCGACCACCGCCACCCGCAGCGTATTGACCAGGCCCGCCAGGAAGGCCTTCCAGTAGGCATCCGCCGAGTCGTAGGGCAGCCAGCCTTCGCCGATGTCGAAGCCGGCCGGCTGCAGCAGGAAGTCGAAGCCGCTCTGGATGCCGCGCAACCGCATGTTGGTGAGCGTGTTGCTCACGAGCAGCCAGCCCAGGAAGGCGACCACGGCCAGCGCCAGCAGCTGGTAGGCCAGCGCGCGGGTGCGCGGGCTGCGCCAGGACAGGGTGCGCCGCCGCGGCGGCGGCGCCCGGCGCGCGACGCTCGCTTGCGGCATCAACGCACTGGCGGTGCGTAGATCAGGCCGCCCTTGGACCAGAGGTTGTTGCTGCCGCGCGGCAGCGCCAGCGGGCTCTTGGGCCCGACGTTGCGCTCGAAGATCTCGCCGTAGTTGCCGGTGGCCTTGATGGCGCGCACCAGCCAGTCCTTGTCCAGGCCCAGCAGCTTGCCGGTGTCTTCCGTGGTGCCCAGCAGGCGGCCGACCACCGGGTCCTTGCTGTCCTTGGCCATCGCGTCCACGTTGGCCTGCGTCACGCCATATTCCTCGGCCTCGATCAGGCCGAACACCACCCACTTGGCGATGGCGAAGAACTCGTCGTCGCCGCGCCGCACCGCCGGCCCGAGCGGCTCCTTGGAAATCAGTTCGGGCAGGATCACGTGCTCGGCCGGGTTCTTGGCTTCCTTGTTGCGGATGGAGGCCAGGCCCGAGGCGTCGGTGGTGTAGGCCTGGCAGCGGCCGGAGAAGTAGGCAGCGTTGGTGGCTTCCAGCTTCTCGAACACCACCGGCTTGATGCCAAGGTTATTGGCCTTGGAATAGTCGGTCAGGTTCTTCTCGGTGGTGGTGCCGGACTGCACGCAAACCGTCGCGCCCTTCAATTGCTTGGCGCTCTTGATCTTGTTCTTGACCGGCACCATGAAGCCCTGGCCGTCGTAATAGGTGACGCCGGTAAAGTTCAGGCCCAGCGAGGCGTCGCGCGTCAGCGTCCATGTGGTGTTGCGCGACAGGATGTCGATCTCGCCGGATTGCAGGGCGGCGAAGCGCTGCTGCGCCACCAGCGGCACCCACTTCACCTTGTTGGCGTCGCCCAGGATGCTGGCGGCGATCGCCTTGCAGAAGTCCACGTCCAGGCCGCTCCAGTTGCCGGCGCTGTCGGCTTGCGAGAAGCCGGCCAGCCCGGTGTTCACGCCGCAGACCAGTTGCCCGCGCGACTTGATCGCATCGAGGGTCTTGCCGGCGAACGCGGGCGCGCTGGCCAGGCCCAGGGCGGCGGCCAGGACGGCCAGCGAGGTTTTGACGGGAAGCTTGAACATGATGGCACTCCAGAGTTTGCGGCGAGTTTGCGTCAAGTTGGCGCGAGCTCTATCCGCACAAACCATGCCATGCCGCCGGGATCACTCGCCGGCGACCACGCCTTCGCGCCGCGGGTCGGCCCCGCCGAACCAGCCGCCCGGCATCGCCTGGATCGCCTGCAGGCCGCTGGTCAGCGGCTGCTCGCGCACATCGGCCCCGCGCGACCGCAGCAGGTTGACCTGGGCCGGTGCGAAGCGCCTGGCTTCCAGCAGGGTCGGGCCGTTCAGCGAGCCGAAATTGGGCAGGTCGATGGCCTGTTGCACATTCATGCCCCAATTGAGCACGCCGTACAGCGTCTTGGCCGTGAAGTGGATGATCATCGCGCCGCCGGGACTGCCCGCGCTCAGCACCAGCTCGCCGCTGGCCTGGTCGAATACCAGGGTCGGCGCCATCGACGAGCGTGGCCGCTTGCCCGGTTGCACCCGGTTGGCCACGGGCCGGCCCTGGTCGTCGGCCGGCGCGAAGCTGAAGTCGGTCAGCTCGTTGTTCAACAGGAAGCCGCCGGCCGCGCCGGTGACGTTGACCATCTGGCGGGCGCCGAACTGCGCCTCGATGGTGGTCGTCAGGGCCAGCGCATTGCCGTGGTCGTCGACGATGCTGATGTGCGACGTGCCGAACTCCGGCTGGTCGGCCATCGGCGCGTAGCTGCTGCCCACGCGCCCCGGATTGCCGGGGCGCGCCACCTGCATGCTGCGGGGCCCGATCAGCGCGGCCCGCTCGCGCAGATACGGCGCCCCGAGCAGGCTGGCCCAGCCGCCCGGAGGCGGCGCGACGAAGTCCGGGTCGGCCACGTACTGGGCGCGGTCGGCAAACGCCAGCCGCGACGCCTCCGTGTACAGGTGCAGCCAGTCGGCGGACGGCGCGAGCGACGCCGTGCCGGGCATGCCGCCGATGCCCGGAACCGGCGGGAAATCCGCCGCCGGGGTATTGGCCAGGATGCCCAGGATCTGGCCGATCGCGATCGCGCCGGAGCCCGGCGGCGGAAAGCCGCAGATCCGGTACCTGCGAACCGCACGGTGGTCGTGGCACAGCGGCGCGCGCTGCTTCGCCTGGTAGCGCGCCAGGTCGGACAGCGCCAGCTGGCCGGGATTGGCAGGGTGCCCTTGCACCTTGCCGACGATGGCTTGGGCGATCTCGCCCTCGTAGAACGCCCCGGCGCCCCCGGCGGCGATGCGCCGCAGCACCGCCGCATAGTCGGGATTGCGCAGGAGCGTGCCTGCAGGCAGCGCCGCGCCGTCAGGCCGAAAGAAGTAGGCGGCCGCGACCGGGTCCAGTCTCAGGGCGCCATCGGCGGCAGCCAGCGCGTGCAGGCGGGCGCTGACCGGGAAGCCGGCCTCGGCCAGCGCGATGGCGGGCTGGAACAGGCTGGCCCACGGCAGCCGGCCATGGCGCTGGTGCGCCATCTCCAGCATGCGCAGGACGCCGGGCACGCCGACCGCGCGGCCGCCGACCACGGCGGCGCGAAAGGACAGCGGCTGGCCGTCCGGGCGCAGGAACAGCTTCTCGTCGGCGGCGGCCGGCGCGGTTTCACGGCCGTCGAAGGCTTCCACGGCGCGGCCGTCGAAATGCAGCAGGAAGGCGCCGCCGCCGATGCCGCTGGACTGCGGTTCGACCAGGCCCAGCACCATCTGCACCGCGATGGCGGCGTCGACGGCGGAGCCGCCCGCCTGCAGGATGCGCAGTCCGGCGTCGGCCGCCAGCGGATTGGCCGCCGCGACGGCGAACCTGCTGCCGGCCCAGCCGGGCTTGACCGCATAACCGGAGGGGAGCTCGGGCGCCTCGGGCGGTGCGTCGCCGATGACGGCGGGGCTGCTCGCGCAGGCCGCGAGCAGCAGGGCCCCGGCCAGCGAGGCGAGCAGGCGGATCGCCATCCGGGCCGTGGCGGCTTACTTGGGAGCCAGCCGGATCGCGCCGTCGAGGCGGATCACCTCGCCATTGAGCATCTCGTTCTCGACGATGTGCTTGGCCAGCTTGGCGTAGTCCTCGGGCGTGCCCAGGCGCGAGGGGAAGGGCACGCTGGCGGCCAGGGCGTCCTGCACCTCCTTGGGCATGCCGAACATCATCGGCGTGCCGAAGATGCCGGGGGCGATCGTCATGTTGCGGATGCCGTTGCGGGCCAGGTCGCGCGCGATCGGCAGCGTCATGCCGACGATGCCGCCCTTGGACGCGCTGTAGGCCGCCTGGCCGATCTGGCCGTCGTAGGCCGCGACCGAGGCGGTGGAGATCAGCACGCCGCGCTCGCCGGTGGCTTCCGGCTCGTTCTTGCTCATGGCTTCGGCGGCCAGCCGGATCATGTTGAAGCTGCCGACCAGGTTGACCATGATGGTCTTGCTGAACACGCCCAGGTTGTGGGCGCCGTTCTTGCCGACGGTCTTTTCCGCGGGCGCGATGCCGGCGCAGTTGACCAGGCCCATCAGCTTGCCCATGGACACCGCCTTGGCCACGACGGCCTGGCCGTCCGCTTCCTGCGCGACGTCGCACTTGACGAAGGCGCCGCCGATCTCGCGGGCGATGGCTTCGCCCTTGTCGGCCTGCATGTCGGCGATCACGACCGTGGCGCCATTGGCGGCCAGCATGCGCGCCGTGCCTTCACCCAGGCCCGAAGCGCCGCCGGTGACGATGAAAACCTTGCCCTGGATGTCCATGGAGAGCTCCTGATTGACGTTGACGTTAACGTCAAATTATCGGCCAGAAAAAAGCCCGCGCGAGGCGGGCTGTGGCCGTTACCGGAATCCGACCCGGTCCAGCATCTGTTGCACCTTGACCTGGTTGGCGCCGATGGCCGCGATCGGGATGGTCTCGCTCTTGAAGTCGCCGCCGCTCATGGCCTGCAGCGCGGGATTGCCGACCTTCACGCCCTTGGCGACGGGCCACTCGTTGTTGCCGTTGGCGAAGTAGTTCTGGGCCTCGGCGCTGGCCAGGTACTCCAGGAACTTCACCGCGTTGGCCGGGTTCTTGGCGTTCTTCGCCACCGCGCCGCCGGCGATGTTGACGTGCGTGCCCCAACTGGCCTGGTTCGGGAACACCACGCCGACCCGCTCCATCAGCGCCCGGTCTTCCGGATTGGTCGAGCGGATCAGGCGGGCAATGTAGTAGGTGTTGGAGACCGCGATCTGGCATTCGCCCGAGCCAACGCCCTTGATCTGGTCGGTGTCGCCGCCCTTGGGATCGCGCGCCAGGTTGGCGACCACGCCCTTGAGCCAGGCCTCGGCCTGCTGCTCGCCCAGGTGCTCGGTCACGGCGCCGAACAGCGACAGGTTGTACGGGTGCGAGCCCGAGCGGATGCAGATCCGGCCCTTGTTCTTCGGGTCGGCGAGCTCCTCGTAGGTGTCGACGTCCTCGCGCTTGACCTTCACCTTGTCGTAGACGATGACGCGGGCGCGGGTGGAGAAGCCGAACCAGGGCGTGCCTTCGGGCGTGGCCTTGGCGCGGTATTGCGCCGGGATCGCCGCGTCCAGCGCCGCCGACTTGATCGGCCGGAACAGGCCCTCGACCTCGCCCTTGTACAGGCGGGCGGCGTCGACCAGCAGGATCACGTCGGCGGGCGAGGCGGCGCCCTCGGCCTTCAGCCGGGCGAGAATGCCGGCATCGTCGGCGTCGACCCGGTTGATCCTGATGCCGGTCGCCTTGGTGAAGTTGTTGTAGAGCGCCTCGTCGGTCGAGTAATGGCGGGCCGAATACAGGTTCAGCACCTGTTCCTGGGCGTTGGCGCCGCCGGCGATGGACAGCAGCAGGGCAGCGAGCCCGATCGTCTTCTTGAACATCCTGAATCCTTGGGGAGAGTCGCGTAGGTGCCCGATAATAATACAAACACGAATCATTCTCAATTGATTCAGCGCAAGTCCATGCTTCAACGAATGCTGTCCGCCGCACTCCTGGCGGCGGTGCTGGCCGGCTGTGCGTCGCGGCCGGCGCCGCCGCCAGCCGAGGCGCCGGTGCCGGTCGCCAGGCGGCCGCCGCGCATCGGCCTGGCCCTGGGCGGCGGCGCGGCCCGCGGGTTTGCCCACGTCGGCGTGATCCAGGTGCTGGAAGAGGCGGGCCTCAAGCCCCAGCTGGTCGTCGGAACGTCGGCCGGCAGCCTGGTCGCCGCCCTGTACGCGAGCGGCCGCAGCGGCAGCCAGCTGCAGCAGATCGCCCTGGAAATGGAAGAGGCGGCATTCACCGACTGGACCTTGCCGCTGTTCAACCGCGGGATGCTGCGGGGCGAGGCGCTGGCCCGCTACGTCAACGGCCAGGTCGGCGGCAAGCTGGTGGAGGCGATGCCGCTGCCGCTGGGTATCGTGGCAACCGACCTGCACAGCGGCCTGGGCGTGCTGTTCCAGCGCGGCGACACCGGGACGGCCGTGCGGGCGTCGAGCGCGGTGCCGGCGCTGTTCCTGCCGGTGCGCATTGCGGGGCGCGACTATGTCGACGGCGGCCTGGTGTCGCCGGTGCCGGTGCGTTACGCGAAACAGATGGGGGCCGAGCTGGTGATCGCGGTCGACATTTCGAGCGCGCCCGAAGGCAATCCCGCCGGCGATTCGCTGCAAATCCTGCTGCAGACCTTCGCCATCATGGGCCAGAGCATCAACGGCTACGAGCTGCGCGATGCGGACGTCGTGGTCCGCCCCGCGTTGGTGGGGGTGGGCAGCGCCGATTTCACATCACGCAAACGCGCGATCGAGGCCGGCCGCGCCGCCATGCTGCGGCTGCTGCCCCAGCTGAAAACGGCGATCGAAGGCAAGAGCCGGCCCGTGGCGCCATAAAAAAAGCCCCGGTCTTGCGACCGGGGCTTGAAGGGATCCCTGAACCGTGAGGTGTCGAAAGGACCCGAGGAGACAACCTGAAGAACTCTCAGTCTCATGAGTCTGAAAATTCCTGCTCCAGACCAGCTGGAGCCGGAATCTGACTTTTCAAGAAGCGATTAACGCTTCTTGGCAGTCGTCTTGGTGGCGTTCACGGCGGTGTTGGCGACCGCGTTGAAGTTGGCTTCGGCGACGTCGGAAGCCTGCTTGACAGCCTTCTGGACCGATTCCAGGGCATTGTTGCCGGCGGCAACTGCGCTCTTGAACACGGCGACGGCGGTTTCGCTGCCGGCGGGTGCGTTCTTGGCGGCGTTGTCGACAACGGCCAGGAACTTCTTTTGCGTTTCAGCGGCTTGCACTTCGAAAGCGCGGCCGAATTCGGCGCCGGTGCCCGAAGCGATGTCGTACAGGTGACGGCTGTAAGCGGCGGTCTTCTCGGCCAGGGGCTGGAACAGGGCGGCTTGCAGGGCCAGCAGTTCTTGCGCGTCCTTGACGGTCAGGAAAGCTTGCGTGGTGCCGGCGGCTTCGGTCAGCGCAGCCTTGGAGGCGGTGACGTTCAGCTCGACGAGCTTCTCGACGCCTTCGAAAGCCTTGGTGGTCAGGCCAAACAGGGTTTCGACGGAAGCCTTTTGGGCGGCCATGATTTGTTCAGGGGTCAGCATCATCAATCTCCTAGAGGTGAAGGGGGAATCGTCATCTGCCCTGAACCGGCCCCGTCGGCCTTGTTATGTTGCAGTGCAGCATGGGTTGAATTATAGGGATCGCAACTGCCCGCGCAAGGGGTTTTTGCTGCAATGCAACATTCTAGAAGCGAGCCCCTAAAACCGGCTTTGGCGCTGGCGGACACAATCGCCGCATGCACGTCTTCTACGCGACCCAGTTCGTGTTGCCGCTCCCGCCGGGGCACCGCTTTCCGATGGCCAAGTACCAGCTGCTGCGCGACCGGCTGGCCCTGGAGCGGGCCGAGATCCGGCTCCTGCACGCCGAGCCGGCCAGCGACGGCGAACTGGCGCTGGCCCACAGTCCCGCCTACATCAAGGCCATCAGCGACGGTTCGATCAGCCCGCAGGCGATGCGCGAGATCGGCTTTCCCTGGAGCGAGGCGATGGTGGACCGGGCGCGGCGTTCGGTCGGCGCCACCATCGCCGCCTGCCGCGCGGCCTTTCGCGACGGGGTCGCCGCCAACATCGCCGGCGGCACCCACCATTCTGGCGCCGACAAGGGCGGGGGCTTCTGCGTGTTCAATGACGCCGCGGTGGCCGCGCGCCTGCTGCAGGCCGAGTGGGGGCGTTCGCGGTCCAGTCCGCTGCGCGTGGCCGTGATCGACCTCGACGTGCACCAGGGCAACGGCACGGCCAGCATCTTCCGCGGCGACCCCACGGTGTTCACGCTGTCGCTCCACGGCCAGAAGAACTTTCCGTTCCGCAAGGAAGCCAGCGACCTCGACGTCGACCTGCCGGACGGCTGCCGTGACGAGGAGTACCTGCAGGCGCTGGAGCTGGCGCTGGCAGAACTGGAGCGCCGCTTCGAGCCGCGCCTGGTGATCTACCTGGCCGGGGCGGACCCGCACGAGGGCGACCGGCTCGGCCGCCTCAAGCTCAGCTGGGATGGGCTGGAAGCCAGGGACCGGCGGGTGTTCGACTGGGCTTTCCAGCGGCGCATCCCGCTGGCCTTCGCGATGGCGGGCGGCTACGGGGTACGGATCGAGGACACGGTGCAGGCGCAGCTCAACACCTTCCGGGTCGCGGCGCAGTACTGGCAGCGCTGGCAGAATCAGCCGCGATGACAGAAGCCAAACCCCGGCCCGAGCCCCGCAGCGCCTACAAGGCGTTCCGCACCATCACCACCCGCTGGATGGACAACGACGCCTACGGCCACGTCAACAACGTCGTCTACTACAGCTGGTTCGACACCGTGGTCAACGCCCACCTGATCGAGCACGGCGCGCTCGACGTCCAGCACGGCGCGACGATCGGGCTGGTGATCGAGACCCAGTGCAACTACTTCGCCCCGGTCGAGTTTCCGCAGACGGTCGAAGCGGGCCTGCGGGTGGCTCGCATCGGCCGCTCCAGCGTGCGCTACGAGGTCGGCCTGTTCGTGCACGGCGAACCCATGACCGCGGCCAAGGGCCACTTCATCCATGTCTACGTCGACCGCGAGCAGCGCCGGCCGACCGATCTTCCCGCCCAACTGAAAACCGTCCTGGAGGCCCTGCAGTGACCCCTTCCCAAGTCAGCACCGTGGTCCGGGACCCGGCCAGCGTCGACGACGCCATCACCAGCCGGTTCTCCGCCCGGGCCTTCCTGCCCACGCCGGTGCCGCGCGACACCGTCGAGGCCATCCTGCGGGTGGCTAGCCGCGCGCCGTCCGGCACCAACACCCAGCCCTGGAAGGTGTACGTGCTGCAGGGCGCGAGCCTCACCGGCCTGTCCGACCAGGTTTGCGCCGCGCACGATGCGATCTACGCCAACCCCGAGCTGGCGGCTGAATACCGGGAGGAGTACGAGTATTACCCGCGCAAATGGGTCAGCCCGTACATCGACCGCCGCCGCGAGAACGGCTGGAGCCTGTACGGCCTGCTGGGCATCACCAAGGGCGACAAGGACAGGATGCATGCGCAGCACCAGCGCAATTACCGGTTCTTCGATGCGCCGCTGGGGTTCATGTTCACGGTCGACCGCATCCTCGAACGCGGTTCATTGGTGGATTACGGCATGTTCCTGCAGAACATCATGGTCGCGGCGCGCGCGCACGGTCTGCACACCTGCCCGCAGGCGGCGTGGAACGGCTACGCGAAGATCGTGCTGCCGCACATCCAGGCCGGGCTGGACGAGATGCTGGTCTGCGGGATGTCGATGGGGTATGCCGACGAGGCGGCGCTGGTCAACAGCTTCCACACGCCGCGCGAGCCGGTGGCGGCCTTCACGCACTGGGTGGAGTAAGCGGGGCCGTGGGCCCCGCACGCATCACTGCGATTTTTCGAACACGAAGTCCGGGTTGCGCTTTTCGAAGTGACTCAACTGCACTTCGGCTTCATCCTTGGCGATCCCGTGGCGTTCCTGGATCCGGCCCAGCAGCTGGTCGCGCTTGCCGGCGATGACGTCGAGGTCGTCGTCGGTGAGCTTGCCCCACTGTTCCTTGATCTTGCCCTTGACCTGTTTCCAGTTACCTTCGATGCGGTCGTTGTTCATCCAGAGTTCTCCTTGGGTTGCGCGCCAGACGGCGTTCTTCCACTGTGGAGTTCGAACCGCCAACGCCCGGTAGGAGAGCCGGGCGAGCGGCCGTAGGCCACTGCCTACGGTTGTATGCTCGCCGGGGCTGCGGAAATTGCACGCGGCCGCAGAACAACGAGGGGACTGTCATGAAAAACCCGGGACGCGCGCTCGCGTGCTCACTACCGCTGCTGCTCCTGCCTGGCCTGGCGGCCGCGGCCGACTTCGACGGCCGGCAGCTGTCGGCCCTGTGGGGCGTGCCGTTCGCCGGCCTGCTGCTGTCGATCGCGCTGATGCCGCTGCTGGCGACGCAGGTCTGGCACCACCATTACGGCAAGATCGCCGCGGCCTGGTCGCTGGCATTCCTGCTTCCCTTTGCCGTCGCCTTCGGCCCGGCCGCGGCGACCAGCAGCTTCGTCCATGCGGCGGTGGCGGAGTACATCCCGTTCGTGATCCTGCTGGCGGCGCTGTTCGCGGTGTCCGGCGGCATCTACATCCGCGGCAACCTGCACGGCAGCCCGGTGACGAACACGGTGATCCTGCTGATCGGCGCCGTGCTGGCGAGCTTCATGGGCACGACCGGGGCCTCGATGCTGATGGTGCGGCCGCTGATCCGCGCCAACGACAACCGCCGGCACAAGGCCCACGTGCTGGTGTTCTTCATCTTCATCGTGTCCAACGCCGGCGGCTCGCTGACCCCGCTGGGCGACCCGCCGCTGTTCCTGGGCTTCCTCAAGGGCGTGGACTTCTTCTGGACCGTCAAGCACATCTTCCCGGAAACGCTGTTCCTGATCGGCACGCTGCTGGTGCTGTTCTTCCTGTTGGACTCCTGGTTCTACCACCGGCGCGAAGAGATCCTGCCGGTCGACCCGACGCCCGACTCGCCGCGCTTCGGTTTCGACGGCGCCCGCAATTTCTGGCTGCTGGCCGCCATCGTCGCCCTGGTGCTGCTCAGCGGGATCTGGAAATCGCCGCTGGGCTGGGAAGTGGCCGGGACCCACATCGGCCTGCCGGGCCTGGTGCGCGACATCGGGCTGGTCGCCGTGACGCTGCTGTCGCTCAAGGTGACGCCGGCCTCGGCGCACGAAAGCAACCAGTTCTCCTGGGGACCGATGGTGGAGGTGGCCAAGCTGTTCGCCGGCATCTTCCTGACCATCATCCCGGTCATCGCGATGCTGCGGGCCGGCGTCAACGGGCCGTTCGGCGCCATCGTGGCGGCGGTCACCCGGCCCGACGGCTCGCCCGACCCCGCGATGTACTTCTGGGCCTCCGGCGTGCTCAGTTCCTTCCTGGACAACGCGCCGACCTACCTGGTCTTCTTCAACACGGCCGGCGGCGACCCGGCGGTGCTGATGACCACCATGGCGCCGACGCTGGCCGCCATTTCCGCCGGCTCGGTCTTCATGGGCGCCAACAGCTACATCGGCAACGCGCCCAACCTGATGGTCAAGTCGATCGCCGAGGACCGCGGTGTCAAAATGCCTAGCTTCTTCGGTTACATGGCCTGGTCGTGCGGCATCCTGGTGCCGCTGTTCGTGGTCATGACATTCATCTGGTTCCGTTAGAGGTCTTCCCCATGAACAAACCCAAAATCCTGGTGGCCCGCGCCATCTTTCCGGAAACCATCGCCCGGCTCGAGCAGCACTTCGAGGTCGAGCACAACCAGGCCGACGAGCCCTGGACCAAGCAGCAACTGGCGCGCAAGCTGGCCGGCAAGGCCGGCGCCTTCACCACCGGCAGCGAGCGCATCGACGCCGAGGTGCTCGATGCCGCGCCGGGCCTGAAGATCTGCGCCAACATGGCGGTGGGCTACAACAACTTCGACGTCGACGCCATGACCGCGCGCGGCGTGCTGGCCACCAATGCCCCGGACGTGTTGACGGAAACCACGGCCGATTTCGGCTTCGCGCTGCTGATGGCGACCGCCCGCCGCATCACCGAGAGCGAGCATTTCCTGCGCGCCGGCAAGTGGGACCGCTGGAGCTACGACATGTTCGCCGGCACCGACATCCACGGCTCCACGCTCGGCATCCTGGGCATGGGCCGGATCGGCCAGGCCATCGCCAGGCGCGGCGCCCACGGCTTCGGCATGAACGTGATCTACCACAACCGCTCGCGGCTGGCGCCCGACCTGGAGGCGGCCTGCAAGGCGCGCTATGTCGACAAGCAGGAACTGCTCAAGACCGCGGACCACCTGGTGCTGGTGCTGCCGTACTCGCCGTCGTCGCACCACGCGATCGGCGCCAAGGAGCTGGCGCTGATGAAGCCGACCGCCAACCTGGTCAACATTGCCCGTGGCGGCATCGTCGACGACGCCGCCCTGGCCGAAGCCTTGCGGGAACGCCGCATCGCCGCCGCCGGCCTGGACGTGTTCGAGGGCGAGCCCAGGCTCAATCCGGCGCTGCTGACGGTGCCCAACGTGGTGCTCACGCCGCACATCGCCAGCGCCACCATGCCGACCCGGCTGGCCATGGCGGACCTGGCGGCGGACAACCTGATCGGTTTCCTGGTCAACGGCAAGCCGCTCACGGCGCTCAACCCCGAAGTCCTGAACGATTGATATGACCCCCACGCTTGTCACTGCGCTGGACGTGCCGCTGCCGGAAGCAGCGGCTCTTCGTCCCGTCCGAAACTGCGCAGGCAGTCTCGGAGCCGCGGGACTCAGCCCCTCGGGGGCTTCAGTGCCCTTGGGGCGGCCCGGCGGGCACTGAGGCCGTGCTGGAACTCTGGATCCTCATCGCGCTGGTCCTCGCAAGCCTCGTCCTGCTCCTCGTCCTGGTGGTTCGCAAGCCGCCGGCCGCCACCGACGGCGGCCGGGCCGAGCTGCTGGCCGCCAACGAGCGGCTGGAGCGGGAGCTGCGCCGGGAAATCGCCGAATCGTCGCGCGGCGCCAGGCAGGAGCTGACGCACACCCTGGCCACGTTCCAGGAGGCGCTGGTCAAGCAGGGCGCAGAAGCCACGCGGACCCAGAACACCCAGATCGACGCCTTCGCGCAGCAGCTCACCCTGCTGCAAAAGACGCTGTCCGACACGCTGGCGGTGCAGCTGCGCAGCCTTGGCGAATCGAACGCGCTGCGCCTGGGCGAGGTGCGGGCCACGCTGGACGCGCAGCTGCAGCAGCTGCAGCTGACCAACGCCGCCAAGCTCGACGAGATGCGCAAGACCGTCGACGAGAAGCTGCAGACCACCCTGGAAAAGCGCCTGGGCGACAGCTTCAAGCAGGTGGCCGACCGGCTGGAGCAGGTGCACAAGGGCCTGGGCGAGATGCAGACCCTGGCCCAGGGCGTGGGCGACCTGCAGCGGGTGCTGACCAACGTGAAATCGCGCGGCATGTTCGGCGAGGTGCAGCTGGAGGCGCTGCTGGAGCAGGTGCTGACCACCGAGCAGTACGCCAAGCAGGTGGAGACCAAGCCGCGCAGCAACCAGCGCGTGGACTTCGCGATCCGCTTTCCGGGCCGCAGCGCCGATGGCACGCCGGTGTGGCTGCCGGTCGACGCCAAGTTCCCGCGCGACGACTACGAACGCCTGCTCGATGCGCAGGACCGGGCCGACCCGGCGGCGGCCGACATCGCCTCGCGCGCGCTCGAATCGCGCATCCGCACCGAGGCCAAGTCGATCTGCGACAGCTACCTGTGCCCGCCGCACACCACCGACTTCGCGATCCTGTTCCTGCCGGTGGAGAGCCTGTATGCCGAGGTGCTGCGCCGGCCCGGCCTGATGGACAGCCTGCAGCGTGACTACCGCGTCACCCTGGCCGGCCCCACCACGTTGCTGGCGATGCTCAACAGCCTGCACATGGGCTTTCGCACGCTGGCGCTGGAGCAGCAGGCCTCCGAAGTGTGGAAGGTGCTGGGCGCGGTCAAGACCGAGTTCGAGCGCTATGGCAGCTGGGTCGAGAAGATCCGCGAGCAGGTGCGCAAGGCCTCCGACACGCTCGACACCGCCAGCACCCGCACCAACCAGATGCGCCGGGCACTGAAGGTGGTTGAGGCCTTGCCTGATGCGCAGGCCCAGGCGCTGCTGCCGCCCGCCAGCGAAGGCGATGAAGACGCTGCATGAGCCGTGGCCTGAACCCCGCGCTCGCGCGCCTGATCGCCGGCCACGTCTTCCTGCATGCCTGCATGGCGGGCACCCGCATGGCGGCGCCGCTGCTGGCCCTGCGCCAGGGCCACAGCGAGGCCGCCGTCGGCGTCCTGCTGGCGCTGTTCGCGTTGACCCAGGTGTTCCTGTCGCTTCCCGCCGGGCGCTATGCCGACCGCCATGGGCTGAAGCGGCCGATGGGCCTGTCGGTGATCGCCGCCACGGTGGGCGCCGGCCTGGCGGTGGCCTTTCCCGTCTTTCCGGTGCTGTGCGTGAGCGCGCTGCTGACCGGTGGCGCCACCGGCGCCGCGTCGATCGCGCTGCAGCGCCACGTCGGCCGCGCCGCTGAAACGCCCACCGAGCTCAAGCAGGTGTTCTCGTGGCTGGCGATCGGGCCGGCCATTTCCAACTTCCTCGGGCCGTTCTCGGCCGGCCTGATGATCGACCACGCCGGCTTTCGCTTCGCCTTCCTGCTGATGGCCGTGCTGCCGGTCGTTTCATGGTTCTGGGTGCGCAACACCACCGAACTGCCGTCCGCGGTACGCCCCCCGGGCGAGCCGGCCGGCAAGGCCTGGGACCTGGTGCGCGAGCCGATGTTCCGCCGGCTGCTGCTGGTGAACTGGGTGCTGGCCTCCTGCTGGGACGTCCACACCTTCGTGGTGCCGGTGCTGGGGCACGAGCGCGGGATGTCGGCCTCGGTGATCGGCACCATCCTGGGCGCGTTCGCCGTCGCGGCGGCGCTGGTGCGGGTGCTGTTGCCGATGATTGCGGGCTATCTCAAGGAGTGGGCCGTCATCGTCGGGGCGATGGGTGCGACGGCGCTGCTGTTCGCCGTCTACCCGCTGATGCACTCGCCGCTGTCGATGGGGCTGTGCTCGGTGCTGCTGGGGGTCGCGCTGGGGTCGGTGCAGCCCATGGTGATGAGCACCCTGCACCAGATCACCCCCGGCCACCGGCACGGCGAGGCCGTGGCGCTGCGCATGATGGCGATCAATGCGTCGAGCGTCGCCATGCCGATGCTGTTCGGCGTCGCCGGCACCGTCATCGGCATCGGCGGCGTGTTCTGGGTCGTCGGGGCCGCCGTCGGCCTGGGCACCCGCCTGGCCTGGGGCCTGCGGACGGCGCAACACTAGCGCCCGGTCACAGCCGGTAGAAGTCCTTGATGATCTTCCAGGCGTCCTCGGGGTCGTCGGCGTACTGGAACAGGTTGAGGTCGTCGGGCGAGATCAGGCCTTCCTCGATCAGCACGTCGAAATTGATCAGCCGCTTCCAGTGCTCGGAGCCGAACAGCACGATCGGCACCTGCCGGGACTTCCTGGTCTGCACCAGGGTGATCACCTCGAACAGCTCGTCCAGCGTGCCGAAGCCGCCGGGGAAGGCGACCAGGGCCTTGGCGCGCATCATGAAGTGCATCTTGCGCAGCGCGAAATAGTGGAACTTGAACGACAGCGCCGGCGTCACGTAGGGGTTGGCCGCTTCCTCCATCGGCAGCGCGATCGCCAGGCCGACGCTGATGCCGCCGGCTTCGTGGGCGCCGCGGTTGGCGGCCTGCATGATGCCCGGGCCGCCGCCGGTGCAGATGAACAGCATGTCGCTGGGGTCCTTGCCGGCGCTGTAGTGGGCGACGATCTTGCCGAAGGCGCGGGCCTGCTCGTAGTAATGGGCGTTGCGCGCCAGGGCCCGGGAGCGCCGTAACGCCCCCTCGTCCGGGGCCGCGCCGGCCTCGGCCGCCGCCAGCAGCGCCGCGGATTCCTCCTCGCTGCGCAGGCGGGCGCTGCCGAACACCACGATGGTGTTCTCGATGCCCATGGCCTGCTGCTCGAGGTCGGGCTTGAGCAGCTCGAGCTGGAAGCGGATACCGCGCGTTTCCCGGCGCAGCAGGAATTCCGGGTCGGCGAAGGCCAGGCGGCCGGCGTCGGGGTCGAGCGGCAGGCCTTCGTCGGCATGCGCCTTCAGCGTGGCCCAGGCGTCGGACAGGCGCTTGTCGTGGAGGTTGCGGGTTGAACTCATGACCCCATTCTGCCCCTCTGGCGCAGCTCGGCGGTTGCGGCTATGCTTGCGCGCAAATCGCACCTGGAGGGGGGCTGACTTGACGCCGCTGGCATACCACGTCCTGCACGAAGGGCGCCGCATGGGCCCGTACGACCGGCGCACCATCGTCGGCTTGCGCATCAAGAAGACGCTGACCAGCGACCATGAGCTCGAGGCCAGCGACGGCAGCCGCCTCACCGTGGCCGAGCTGATCGGACGCGCGCCGGCGCGGTCGGACTTCAACGCGATGCGCAGCGGCGTCTACACCGCTCCCAGGATGACGTGCAGCGCCGCCCTGATCGACAGCGAGCCGGGTCCGGTCGAGATCCTGCCGTTCCAGGGCGAGGTCGAAGTGCGGGTCCACCCCGAGGTGCTGCGCATTGCCGGCACCTACCGCGCCGGGCGCAGCATCAAGGAAGCCCGGGTCAAGCTGCCGCTCAAGGACATCGCCTACATCCGCCACGCCGGTTCGCGCGTCGATCTGTGGCTGCGGGCCGGCGCCGCGCCCGCCGGCGGCCTGCAGCGGCTGGCGCTCGACCTGTTCAGCGAGGACGCGGTCCGGGAGCTGCTGCAGGGGCTGCCCGACGCGCTCCCGTGGCCCGAGGAGATGCTGGCATCCCTGCCCGTGGGCCCGGCGAAAACCGGCAACGCCTCGCTCAGTCCCCTGCTCTGGGCCGCAGTGAGCGGCATCGTGCTGGTCGCCGGCCTGGTGCTGCTGGTGGTGCTGCGGCGCCGCTTCTGAGCCGTCCCGATCAGGCGGAGCGTTCCCGCAGCCACTGCAGCAGCGGCGCGCGCGCCCGGGTCAGGCTCTTGTACGCCAGCACGGCGTCGCTCATCGAGGCCAGCGAGTCGTGCAGGCGCTGGGCCTGCTCGCGCGTCGCCACGGCCGCGGCGAGCGGCTGCAGCAGCACATGGATGGTGAACACGGCCTGGCGCGTGCCGCGGCCGACCGGGAAGAAGGTCTGGCGCTCGGCGCGCAGGAAGCACTGGGTGGCGAAAGCCGCGGGATCGTCCGTTTGCGGCCAGGGCGCGCGCGCCTGCCGCCTCGGGTGCTGGTCGAAGCGCGGCGAGGGCGAAACCGTCCAGACGAAGCGCTCCCAGCAGCCACCGCCGGTGACCAGCTGGACCAGGCGGGTTCCGGCGGCCTGCAGCGCGGCGTTGTCGGCCACCGGCGCGTGGACGGCGGCAAAGCTCAGGCCCAGCTTGTCTTCGGGCGCCCAGTGGGACGGCACGCAGACGCACAGCCAGGGCAGGGTGGTGGTCGCGCCGTCGAGCACCGCCAGGTCCTCCTCGAACGCCAGCTCGGGCGGCAGGGCCTGCGGGCCGGCCTGGTCGGCGAGGGCGGCCAGCGCCGGAGCCGGGTCGAAGCCCGGCACGCAATGGCGCGACTGGCCGGCTTCGAGCACCGCCAGTTTCTCCTCGTAGAGCCGGCTGGACGGGTCCAGCGGCGTCAGCTGACGCGCGCCGTCGGCCAGCCGCCGCAGCCCCGGCTGCATGCGAAACGGCACGGCGATCTGGTCGAAGTCGAGGTCCATGGACGAAACAAAAAAGGCTCCTTGCGGAGCCTTCGGATTGTGCCGCTTGCGCTTGCGGCAGCGCGGCGGGTCAGACGCGCTTGCGGTATTCGCCGGTGCGGGTGTCGATTTCGACCTTGTCGCCCTGGGCCACGAAGATCGGCACGCCGATCTCGAAGCCGGTGGCGATCTTGGCGGGCTTGAGCACCTTGCCCGAGGTGTCGCCCTTGACGGCCGGCTCGGTCCAGGTGATCTCGCGCTCGACGCTGGTGGGCAGTTCCACCGAAATCGCCTTGCCGTCGTAGAACACCACTTCGACCGGCATGCCGTCTTCGAGGTAGTTCAGCGCGTCGCCCATGTTCTCGGCTTCGACTTCGTACTGGTTGAATTCGCTGTCCATGCAGACGTACATCGGGTCGGCGAAGTAGGAATAGGTGCAGTCCTTCTTGTCCAGCACGACCTGGTCGATCTTGTCGTCGGCCTTGAACACCACTTCGGTGTTGAAGTTGGCGATCAGGCTCTTGAGCTTCATGCGCACGGTGGCGGAGTTGCGGCCGCCGCGGCTGTATTCGGTCTTCAGGACGACCATCGGGTCTTTGCCGTGCATGATCACATTGCCGGCGCGGATTTCTTGAGCGGTTTTCATAGCGAGATTGGCGAAAAATAGGCCGCAAGGAACGCGCTGGGCGTGGGGGCTGCGGCGGGGCGCGTTGAAGCGCAAAGCCCTGAATTTTAGCGTCTTTTGATGACCCTGGGCCAAGGGGGCGCTTGCCGGCCCGCGGAAAGCCCCAGCCGGGCGCCCGGCCGGCGGCCCCGGGCATACTCGGCGTCCATGAGAATCCCCGACGCCGTGCGGCCCTGGCTGGCCCGTCCGGCGGTCCACCTCGAGACCCTGGTGCTGGTGTGCGCCGTCTATGTGATGGTCGCCGGCAACGGCCCGTTCTGGCGTGCCGCGCTCGCCGGGCGCAGCTGGGAGGCGGCCGGCACCTGGGGTTTCACGGCCGCCCTGTTCATCGCTCTGACCGCCTTCTACATCGCCGTCGCCGCGCTGGTGTCCAACCGCTATACCGTGCGTCCGCTGCTGGCGCTGGTGCTGCTGGTGACGGCCGGCGCCGCCTATTACATGGACCGCTACGCCGTCTACATGGACCGGCCGATGCTGGCCAACGTGTTCGCCACCAACTACAAGGAAGCGCGCGAGCTGCTGGGGTGGGGCATGGCCGGCCACATCCTGGTCTTCGGCGCGCTGCCGGCGGCCCTGCTGTGGTGGCCGACGCTCAAGTCCAGGTCGCTGGCCCGGGCCTTCGTCGTGCGCACGGGCTGGGTCGTCGCGGCGACGGCGCTGGGCGTGGCCAGCCTGCTGCTGGTGTTCGCGGATTTCGCCTCGCTGATGCGCAACAACCAGGAGATGCGCTACCTGATCACGCCGGGCAACATCGTCGCCTCGGTCAGCGCCAATCTGTGGGGCCGGGCCAAGCGGCCCAACCAGCCCAAGACGGTGGTCGGCGCCGATGCCAAGGTGGCCGGTCCGGCCCGGCTGCGGCCCTCGCTGTTCGTGCTGGTGGTGGGCGAGACGGCGCGCTCGCAGAACTTTTCCCTGAACGGCTATGCCCGGCCGACCAATCCCGAGCTGGCCAAGCGGGGCGTCATCAGCTTCCCCGACGCGGTGGCCTGCGGCACCTCGACCGAGGTCTCGCTGCCCTGCATGTTCTCGTGGTACGGCCGCAGCCGCTACGACGAGGACAAGGTCCTGACCCACGAGTCGGTGCTGCATGTGCTGGCGCGCGCCGGCGTGCAGGTGCTGTGGCGCGACAACCAGTCCGGCTGCAAGGGCGTCTGCGACGGGCTGCCAGTCGAGCAGCTCGACCATGCGGGCATCGCGCCGTTCTGCGCCGGCGACCAGTGCCTCGACGAGGTGCTGCTCTCGGGCATGGACCAGGTGCTGCGCGACCGCAAGGGCAACCTGCTGGTGGTGATGCACCAGCTGGGCAGCCACGGACCGGCCTATTTCAAGCGCTATCCGCCGGCCTCCCGCCGGTTCCAGCCCGATTGCCAGAGCGAGGACCTGCGTCTGTGCAGCGCGGCCGAGATCGTCAACGCCTATGACAACTCGCTGCTGTACACCGATTTCTTCCTGGGCAAGGTGATCGACTTCTTGCAGCAGGCGCAAGCGACCCACGACACGGCGATGCTCTACGTCTCCGACCACGGCGAGTCGCTGGGCGAGGGCGGCCTGTACCTGCACGGCATGCCGTACGCGATCGCGCCGAAGGGACAGACCCGCGTCCCGTTCGTGCTGTGGATGTCCCAGGCGTTTCGCAGCGGCATGGGCATCGACGAGCAGTGCCTGCGCGAGCGGGCCAGGCCCGAGGCGGCCAGCCACGAGCACCTGTTCCACACGCTGCTGGGCATCTTCGGGGTCGCGACGACGGCGTACGAGCGCCGGCTCGACCTGTTCGCGCCCTGCCGCGCCCGCGCGTAGGCGGTCAAGCAGCGACGAAGCGCAGCAGCTGCGTCACCAGGTCGTCCTGGGCCAGCAGCCGGCGCCGGGCGGCGGTGGCGCAGGCGCCCCAGGCCGGCAGGTCCAGCGGCGGCAGGCCGGCCGCGATGCCGTTCCAGCCTTCATGAAAGCGCCGCAGCGAGGGCGGAGCGTCCAGCCACGCCAGGAAGGCGTGCAGCTTGGTGTGGTGGGCGTCGTCATGCTGCGGATAGATCTGCCAGGCGAACGGCGGGCCGGCCCAGAGCGCCCGCACCAGCGAGTCCTCGCCGCGCACGAAGTTGAAATCGCAGGCCCACAGCAGGTGGTCGTAATCGGCTTGCGCCAGCAGCGGCAGGAATGACACCGCCAGCGACGGCGAGCTGAGCCCCCGTTCCTGCAGGCACTTGCGCACGGCGGCCGTGGCGCGCCCGGCCGTGACCAGCAGCCGGGACGGTTCCGGCGCCTGGTCCAGCTGCGCCAGCAGGTCGGCCAGCGCCGGCGGCTCGTAGCAGAACAGGGAGACGGTGCGCGCCGCCGCGCCATCGACACCCATGGTGCGCAGCCACTCCAGGCGGTCGAACCCCGCCTGCCGCTGCAGCAGGTCGCGCTCGCGCAGCAGGCCGCCGGTGCCGGCCGTGAAGCCCGGATAGAAGAAGTGCTTCACCAGCCCCGCGCCCGGACCGCCCATGACCGGCGAGGGCAGGCGATGGGCGCGCTCGGCGTAGCCCTCGGCGGTCAGGTATTCGAGGTTGATCCAGCGCGGTGGCGGCGTGGCTGCAGCCATGGCGGCAACCACGGCCGGCGGCAGCTCGCAGCCGAAGGCCTCGATCACCACGTCGCCGGGCGCCGGAAGGTCGCTGGCGTCGTTCCAGCCGCCGACCGCCACGCCCGGCTGGCCCCCGGGCGCCATCCATGCCAGCGCCGAGGGATCGTCGGCCCACAGCCGCACCGTCTCGCCGCGGCTGGCCAGGTCGCGCGCCAGCCGCCAGCAGACGCCGATGTCGCCGTGGTTGTCGATGACCTTGCAGAAGATGTCCCAGAGCATGGTCCCGGGATAATACGGTCCATGTCAGACGCGCATTCCGAACAACTGCTGGCCCAGGTGGCCGCGCTGCCGCAGCTGCCGGGCGTGTACCGCTACTTCGACGCGGCCGGCGGCGTGCTGTACGTGGGCAAGGCCCGCAACCTGAAGAAGCGGGTCTCCAACTACTTCCAGAAGAGCCATGGCGGCACCCGCATCGGCCACATGATCAGCAAGATCGTGCGGCTGGAGACCACGGTGGTGCGCTCCGAGGCCGAGGCCCTGCTGCTCGAAAACAACCTGATCAAGACGCTCAACCCGCGCTACAACATCCTGTTTCGCGACGACAAGAGCTACCCGTACCTGAAGATCACCGGTCCCGCCGACACGCTCGATCCGCAGGCGCAGCCGGCGCTGCTGTTCCCGCGCGTGGCCTATTACCGCGGCGCGGTCGACCGCAAGCACCGCTACTTCGGCCCCTATCCGAGCGCCTGGGCCGTCAAGGAATCGATCCAGCTGCTGCAGAAGGTGTTCCGCCTGCGCACCTGCGAGGACACCGTGTTCGCCAACCGCACCCGGCCCTGCCTGCTGTACCAGATCAAGCGCTGTTCGGGCCCGTGCGTCGACCTGGTCACGCCGCAGGATTACGGGCACGACGTCGAGAGCGCCGAGGCCTTCCTGCGCGGCGACACCCAGAGCGTGCTGGCCAACCTGGAGGCGCGGATGATGGCGCATGCGCAGCGGCTTGAGTTCGAGCAGGCCGCCGAATTGCGCAACCAGATGGGCGCGTTGTCGAAGGTGCTGCACCAGCAGTCGGTGGAGACCAGCTCGGACAACTCCGACAAGGACGTCGACATCCTCGCGGTGAAGGTGCAGGGCGGCAAGGCCTGCGTCAACCTGGCGATGGTGCGCGGCGGCCGCCACCTGGGCGACCGCGCCTACTTTCCCAGCCACATCGAGGACGCCGCCGCGGTCGAGGACTTCATGCAGTCGGAAGAGGGCGCGGCCGACGCCGCGCCGCCGCAGCCGGTCGAGGTGCAGGTGCTGGAGGCCTTCATCGCCCAGCATTACATCGGCGTGCCGGTGCCGCCGGCGCTGATCACCAGTGCGCCGGTGGGCCGCGGGCTGGTCGAGGCGCTGTCGCAGCAGACCGGCGTGCGCATCAGCGCCGTCCACAATCCGCGCGAGCAGCGCCGGCGCTGGCTGGAGATGGCGGAACAGAACGCCGACATCCAGCTGGCGCGGCTGCTGGCGGAAGAGGGCTCGCAACAGGCGCGCACCCGGGCGCTGGTGGAGGCGCTGCTGCTCGAACCCGACGACCTGGACAGCTTCCGCATCGAGTGCTTCGACATCTCGCACACGGCGGGCGAGTCGACCCAGGCGTCGTGCGTGGTGTTCCACCACCACAAGATGCAGAACAGCGAGTACCGCCGCTTCAACATCGCCGACATTACGCCGGGCGACGACTATGCGGCGATGCGCCAGGTGCTGACGCGCCGCTACAGCAAGCTGGCGGAAGCGGGGCGCGATCCGCCCGAGGCGACGCCGCCCGAGGGCACGAGCCAGGCGAAGGCCGTGCAGCGGATGCCGGACCTGGTGCTGGTCGACGGCGGCAAGGGCCAGGTCAGCATGGCGCGCGAGGTCTTCGCCGAACTCGGGCTGGACCTGGCGCTGATCGTCGGGGTCGAGAAGGGCGAGGGCCGCAAGGTGGGCCTGGAGGAACTGGTGTTCGCCGACGGCCGCGCCAAGATCGGGCTCGGGCGCGATTCGGCGGCGCTGATGCTGGTGGCGCAGATCCGCGACGAGGCGCACCGCTTTGCCATCACCGGCATGCGGGCGCGCCGGGCCAAGGTGCGGGTCGGCGGCAGCAAGCTCGAGGAGATCCCCGGCATCGGCGCCAAGAAGCGCGCCCGGCTGCTGCAGCGGTTCGGCGGCATCCGGGGCGTGGCGGCGGCCGGAGTCGACGACATCGCCACCGTCGAAGGCATCTCGCGCGACCTCGCGGAAGACATTTACCGGGCGCTGCACTAGGGCGCGCCGCGGTACGGCCGGGCTCATGCCAGAATCGGGACCATATGTTCTTCACGATCCCGACGATCCTGACCTGGACGCGCATCATCGCGATTCCGCTGATCGTGGGGGTTTTCTACATCGGGTTGAAGCCCGAGGTCCAGAACCTGATCGCGACGGTGATGTTCGTGGTCTTCGCCGCCACCGACTGGCTGGACGGCTACCTGGCGCGCAAACTGAACCAGACCTCGGCGTTCGGCGCCTTCCTCGACCCGGTGGCCGACAAGTTCCTGGTCTGCGCCTCGTTGCTGGTGCTGGTGCACCTGCAGCGGGCCGACGTGTTCGTGGCGCTCATCATCATCGGCCGCGAGATCGCCATCTCCGCGCTGCGCGAATGGATGGCGCAGATCGGCGCCTCCAAGAGCGTGGCGGTCCACATGCTGGGCAAGCTCAAGACCACGGCGCAGATGGTCGCGATTCCGTTCCTGCTGTTCGACGGCCACCTGTTCGACCTCATCGACACCCACCTGTGGGGCACCGGCCTGATCTGGATCTCCGCCGTCCTGACCGTCTGGTCGATGATCTATTACCTGCAGAAGGCGCTGCCGGAAATCCGCAAGCGGGTGAAGTAGGCCATGGCAGCCGGATCGCGCCAGGATGCCCTGGTCCGGGCGATGCCCGTGGTCTTCGTCCTGATCTGGGCCACCGGATTCATCGTGGCGCGCCTGGGCATGCCGAACTCGCCGCCGATGAAATTCCTGGCCCTGCGGTACATCCTGTCGGTCGCCTGCTTCCTGGCCTGGGCCGCGCTGACCCGGGCCGCATGGCCGGTGAGCCGGCGGCAGTACGCGCACCTGGCCGTGACCGGGGTCCTGATGCATGCGGGGTATCTGGGCGGCGTCTGGACCGCCGTCAAGCTGGGAATGGGCGCCGGCCTGGCCGCGCTGCTGGTCAGCCTGCAGCCGGTGCTGACGGCGATCTGGGTCTCGTCCTGGGGCGGCCGGGTGACGGCCCGGCAGTGGTCGGGCCTGGCGCTGGGCTTCGCCGGCCTGGCGCTGGTGGTATGGCACAAGCTGGGGCTGGGCGAGATCCACGGGGCCAACCTGCTGTGCGCCTTCATCGCGCTGGTGAGCATCACGGTCGGCACCCTGTACCAGAAGCGCTTCGTCAGCCCCTGCGACGTGCGGACCGCCAACCTGGTGCAGCTCGCGGCGGCCTTCGTGGTGACGCTGCCGCTGGCGCTGCTGGAAACCGAAGCCATCCGCTGGAACGGCGAGATGGGCGGCGCCATGGCCTGGTCGGTGCTGGGCATGACGCTGGGGGGCAGTTCGCTGCTGTACCTGTTGATCCAGCGCGGCGCCGCCACGGCGGTGACGAGCCTGCTGTATCTGGTGCCGCCCTGCACGGCGCTCATGGCCTGGCTGCTGTTTGCCGAGCCGATCACCGCGCTCACCGTGGCGGGCATGGCGCTGACCGCGTTCGGCGTCAGCCTGGTGGTGCGCGCTCCGGCCGCGGCCCGGACCTGACTGGGCCGGCTGGGGCGATGACAGAATCACGCGATGCTGGCTGAATTCGACACTTTCCAGATCGAGCGGGACGGCGTGCGCCTGGTCGCCGGCCACGCGGGCGACAGACCGCCCCTGCTGCTGCTGCACGGCCATCCGCAGACCCATGCGATGTGGCACCTGGTGGCGCCGCAACTCGCGCGCCACTTCGCGGTGGTCTGGATGGACCTGCGCGGTTACGGCGACTCAGGCCGTCCGGCCGACGACGCGGTGCACGCGACCTATTCCAAGCGCGCGATGGCGCTCGATGCCATGGCGGTGATGCAGCACCTGGGGCATGACCGCTTCCAGGTGCTGGCGCACGACCGCGGCGCGCGCGTGGCGCACCGGCTGGCGGCGGACCATCCCGCGGCGGTCGAACGGATGCTGCTGCTTGACATCGCGCCGACACTGGCCATGTACGAGAACACGTCGCGCGCTTTCGCCACGGCGTACTGGCACTGGTTCTTCCTGATCCAGCCGCCGCCGCTGCCCGAGGCCCTGATCGAATCCGACCCGGTGCGCTACCTGCGCAGCGTGATGGGCAAGCGGCATGCCGGGCTCGACGCCTTCGCGCCGGCCGCGCTGGCCGACTACGAACGTTGCGCCAAAATCCCCGGGACGGCGCAAGCGGTCTGCGGCGACTACCGGGCCAGCGCCGGCATCGACCTGGAGCACGACCGCGCCGACATCGCCGCCGGCCGCAAGCTGGAGCAGCCGCTGCGGGTGCTCTGGGGCGAACACGGCGTGGTCGGCAAGGCGTTCGACGTGCTGGCCCTGTGGCGTGAGCGCGCCCAGGACGTGAGCGGAGGCAGCCTGCCGTGCGGCCACTACATCGCGGAAGAGGCTCCGGCCCTTCTGCTGGACGAAGCAATGAATTTTTTCAGGAGAGAAATATGACCCCCCACGTTCACTTTGTTCTCTGCCCCCAGAGGGGGCTTGCCTCCTTTGAGGCGGCTCGGCAGGAGGCACCATGAGCAAGAAAAGAATCGCAGTCATCGCCGGCGACGGCATCGGCAAGGAAGTGATGCCCGAGGGCGTGCGCGTGATGGAAGCCGCCGCCAGCAAGTTCGGCATCGACCTGCAGTTCGACCACTTCGACTTCTCGAGCTGGGACTACTACGAGAAGCACGGCCGGATGATGCCGGAGAACTGGAAGGACCTGGTCGGCGGCCACGACGCGATCTACTACGGCGCCGTCGGCTGGCCCGAGAAGATCGCCGACCACGTCTCGCTGTGGGGCTCGCTGCTGCTGTTCCGGCGTGAGTTCGACCAGTACATCAACCTGCGGCCCGCGCGCCTGATGCCCGGCATCATCGCGCCGGTGGTGCGCCGCGACGGCACGCCGCGCGCGCCCGGCGAGATCGACATGTACATCGTGCGCGAGAACACCGAGGGCGAGTATTCCAGCATCGGCGGGCGCATGTTCGAAGGCACCGACCGCGAGATCGTGATGCAGGAGACCGTGATGTCGCGCTTCGGGGTCGACCGGGTCCTGAAGTTCGCATTCGACCTGGCGCAGTCGCGGCCCAAGAAGCACCTGACCAGCGCCACCAAGTCCAACGGCATCGCCATCACCATGCCGTACTGGGACGAGCGCGTCGCGGAGATGGCCAAGCGCTACCCGCAGGTCAAGCAGGACAAGTTCCACATCGACATCCTGACCGCCCACTTCGTGCAGCGGCCCGATTTCTTCGACGTGGTCGTGGCCACCAACCTGTTCGGCGACATCCTCAGCGACCTCGGTCCGGCGTGCACCGGCACCATCGGCATCGCACCGAGCGCCAACCTCAATCCCGACCGGAAGTTCCCGTCGCTGTTCGAACCGGTGCATGGATCGGCACCCGACATCGCCGGCAAGAACATCGCCAACCCGATCGGCCAGATCTGGTGCGGCGCGATGATGCTGGAGTTCCTGGGCCACAAGGATGCGCACGACGCCGTGCTGCGCGCGATCGAAAAAGTGCTGGCGCCGGACAGCGGTGCGCCGCGCACCCGCGACCTCGGTGGCACTGCCAGCACCACCGACGTGGGCCGCGCGATCGCGTCGGCCTTGTAACGCGCAGGCGCGTTTCCAATGCGTGATTTAGTTGCATTGCACCGCACCAAATGCGGCCGCAAACCCGCATGAATGCTCGCTGAAAGCATCTAGAATCGCGCCTCGTGTTGTAAAGCTGCATGTCGTATTGACACGGTGTGTCGCCGTGGCTTTAATCGCTTCAGTGGCTTTGCGCCACGATAAAAAGTCTCCCGCTTCCCTGCATCTGACGGCATGTGCCGGGCGCAGGGTTGGGGAGACAAATATTTTTTGAAGAGACAACCTGATCAACTCTTTCTCTCACGAGGGGCCCCTGTGAACAAAACCGAACTGATTGAGCACATCGCTAAACATGCCGACATCTCCAAGGCCGCCGCGACGCGCGCCCTGGAATCGATGATCGGTGCCGTCAAGACGACGCTGAAAAAGGGCGGCTCGGTTTCGCTGGTCGGCTTCGGAACGTTCGCGGTCGGAAAACGGGCCGCTCGCGCGGGCCGCAATCCCCGGACCGGCGCAGCGATTAAAATCAAGGCTGCCAAGGTTCCAAAGTTCCGTCCGGGCAAGGCGCTCAAGGATGCCCTGAACTGACCGGAACCGTTTTTCCCCGGTGGGGTGCTTAGCTCAGCTGGTAGAGCGGCGCCCTTACAAGGCGTAGGTCGGCGGTTCGAACCCGTCAGCACCCACCACCCAAGAGAAAAGGCGAACAGTTGTTCGCCTTTTGTGTTTTCTGCCCAAGAGAGTTCCGAACATGTTTGATTTCGTCCGCAAGCACACCAAGGTGATGCAGTTCGTGCTGTTCCTGCTGATCGTTCCGTCGTTCGTGCTGTTCGGTCTCGAGGGCTACAACCGCTACAAGGACAAGGGCGAGCCGGTGGCGCGCGTCGATGGCCACGACATCCTGCAGGGCGACTGGGACGCCGCCCACAAGGCGGAGGTCGAGCGCATCCGCCAGAGCGCCCCGACCGTGGACGCCAAGCTGTTCGACACGCCGCAGGCCCGCTATTCGACGCTCGAGCGGCTGGTGCGCGAGCGGGTGCTGTCCGCTGCTTCCGTGCACTCCAAGCTGGTGACCAGCGACGCGCAGCTGGCGCGCGAGCTGCACCGCAACGAGATGATCGCCGCGCTGCGCGGCCCGGACGGCAAGCTCGACATGGCCCGCTACCGGCAACTGGTCGGCGCCCAGGGCATGACGCCCGAGATGTTCGAGAACAACGTGCGCCTCGACCTGTCGACGCGCCAGGTGCTGGCCGGTGTCGGCGGCACGTCGCTCGCTTCGCCGGCCGTGGCGTCGGCGTCGATCAACGCCTTCTTCGAGAAGCGCGAGGTGCAGGTTGCGATGTTCGCGACGCCGGCCTACGCGGCCAAGGTCAACGTCACGGACGCCGATCTCGAAGCCTTCTACAAGCAGAACCCCGCGCTGTTCCAGGCGCCCGAGGAAGCCAGCATCGAGTACGTGGTGCTGGACCTCGACACCGTGATGAAGGGCATCACGGTCGCCGAAGCCGACCTCAAGACCTATTTCGAACAGAACGCGCAGCGCCTGGGCGGCAAGGAAGAACGCCGCGCCAGCCACATCCTGATCGCTGTACCGGCAGCCGCGGCCGCGCCGGAGCGGGAGAAGGCGAAGGCCAAGGCCCAGGAGCTGCTGGCCGCGGTCAAGAAGGCCCCGGACAGCTTCGCCGACGTCGCGAAGAAAAATTCGCAGGACCCCGGGTCCGCCCCCAACGGCGGCGACCTGGACTTCTTTGCCCGCGGCGCGATGACCAAGGCGTTCGAGGACGCGGCGTTCTCCCTGAAGAAGGGCGAGATCAGCGACCTGGTGGAGACCGAGTTCGGCTACCACATCATCCGCGTCACCGACGTGAAGACGCCCAAGCAGCGCAGCTTCGAGGAAATGAAGCCCGAGCTCGAGGCCGAGCTGAAGAAGCAGCAGGCGCAGCGCAAGTTCGCCGAAGTGGCGGACGTGTTCAGCAATGGCGTCTACGAGCAGTCGGACAGCCTGAAGCCGGTCGCCGACAAGCTGAAGCTGGAGGTCCGCACCGCCGCCAACGTCACCCGCATGCCGGCGCCGGGCGCCAAGGGACCGCTGGCCAATCCCAAGTTCCTGGCCGCGCTGTTCACCCCGGACTCGGTCGAGAAGAAGCGCAACACCGAAGCCGTCGAGACGGCGCCCAGCCAGCTGGTGTCGGGCCGGATCGCGAAGTACACGCCGGCGCGCACCCTGCCGCTGGCCGAGGTCAAGGACCGGGTCCGCGAACGCTTCCTGGCGACGCGCGGCGCGGAACTGGCCAGGCAGGAAGGCATCGCGAAACTGGCGGCGTGGAAGGCCAGCCCGGCCGGCGCCGACCTGCTGCCAGCCACCACGGTGTCGCGCGAAGAAGCGCAAAAGCAGCCGCCCGGCGTGGTGGAGGCTGCGCTGCGGGCCGACCCGGCGGCGCTGCCCGCTTTCGTCGGCGTGGACCTGGGCGCGCAGGGCTATGCGGTCGTCAAGGTCAACAAGGTGGTGCCGCGCGAGCCCGCGACCGCCGATCGCGCCAAGCAGGAACTGCAGCAATACGCGGGCGCCTGGGGCGCTGCCGAGAACATGGCGTACTACAACATGCTCAAGGACCGTTTCAAGACCCAGATCAAGGTGCCGAAGCCGGCGGCCAGGTCCGACGCGATGGTCGTGACGCAGTAGGCGTTCCGGCCCGGCTGGCCAGGCCAGGGATGCATTGCGCGCCACTTCGCCATGAAGTTCATCGAACACGCACTGGCCCACCACTGGTGTCGGGGCGAAGGCCTCGAGATCGGCGCGGCGGCGCACAACCCGTTCGGGCTGCGCACGCGCAACGTCGCCCTGCGTGAGGCGTTCTACGCCCAGGCCCAGGTCGACCTGTGCGGCGAGGTCGCCCCGATCGACATCGAGGCCAGCGCGGAGGCGATCCCGCTGGCGAGCGCGTCGCAGGACTTCATCGTCTCGTCGCACGTGGTCGAACACCTGCCCGACGTCGTCCGCGCCCTGGTCGAATGGGACCGGCTGCTCAAGCCGGGCGGCATCTGCTTCATCATCCATCCGCTGCGCGACGCCTTCCCGGGCGACGAACTGCGGCCGATCACGCCGGTCGCGCACTACCTGGACGACTTCGACCAGGCCCACGACCGGCAGACCCATCCGCTCGAAGGCGTCAACGGCGGCGCCGGCGGCCACTACCACGTGGCGACGCCGGACAGCTTCAGCGAACTGGTGGCCGTCCTGAACGCTCGGGCGCTGCTGGCCTGGGAGCGCGTGGCCATGGAGCCGGTCGACACCAAGGTCGGCAACGGCTTCACGCTGGTCTATCGCAAGCAGGGTTGATCGACCACGCCGATCCCGGCCCATTCGTCCGACGCCATCTGCCGCGTCGGGTACGCCGCGCGCAGCTCGGCCCACAGGCGTGAGACGCAGCACAGGTTCTGCGCGTGCCAGTCCGAATCGACGATGTCGTGCAAGCCGACCAGCCGCGGGCCCAGGCTGGCGGCGAAGTCGAAGTCCAGGCGGCACTCCCGGTAGCCGTGCTGGCCGTCGATGAAGACGGCGTCATAGTGCGGCGCGAGGCGGGCGCGGCTGTCGGCCTGGCCCACGTCGCCAGGCACCGTCGACAGCGCCTGGCCGAACCGGCTGGCGGCGTCCGTGGCCGCTTCCTGCCGTTCGGCGCGGTCGGCGGTGCACAGCGTGGTGATGGCGATGCGGCGGCCGGCCTGGTCGAAGCGGCGCGCCAGATGCCATTCCTCGCCGCCCCAGCCGGCTCCGATCAGCAGCAGGCTGCGCACCTCGTGCTGCAGCAGCTGGTCGACCCACCAGTCGAACTCCGCCGGCTTGTGTTCCAGCCGCGGCCCGGCGTAGCCGCCGTAAGCCGGTGGTGACGCCAGGCCGGACGGCACCGCAACCCGCCGGATGCCCGCCTGCCATTGCCGGAAAGCGGGGTCGCCGCGGGCCGCCCAGAAGCGCTCGTGGTAGGGCAGCTCCTGCAGGTTGTCGAGCAGCATGCAGCCGGTCTCGTCACGCCGGAACTGCGTCCCGGGCCAGGCCTCGACGCCGCCGTAGAACTGCGGCACGTCCTGCCAGGGCCGGGCGAACACCCGGACGTGGCGCATCCAGAAGAAGGTGCCGCTGTAGTGCCAGTCGCCGACGTTCTGGTGGGTGCGAAAGCGCCCGCACTTGCGCAGGATGCCGGTCATCGCGTGGCGCTGCAGCTGCTCCCTGACGCCGGGCCAGTCGTCCAGCATGACGGCGTATTGCACCTGCGCCCAGCGCCGCACCGCCGGCGGAAACTCCGGCTCGTACTTGACGCCCTTCGCATGGGCATAGAACGACACCTCGTCGGCGTCCGTCGAGGCGACGCGCGCCATCATCTGCGAGAAGGTCGCCACTTCGCCGCGTTCGTCGTTGGGTGCGACCACGAATTCGCAGCCATGGCCCGCCAGTGCTTCCTGCACTGCCTCGGCCGGCTCCGAGCGGGCGTCGCAGACGATGCCGACGATGCGGCGGCCGTTGAACAGGTCGATGCGGCGCCGGATCTCGTCGACGTTCCAGCGCCAGGTGCCGCCGCGGACCGGCCACACGTGGAACAACAGGTTGCGGCGCGATGCCGGCGGCAGCGGCGGCACGGCCTCGCGCTGGACCACAGGCGCGGCTCGCGGCGGCGCCGGCCTCACGACGGCCCGGAGTGCCGGCCTCGCGATGGTTGGGAAGGCATGCGCGCTCGTCATGGAACCTCCAGGGAAACGGTCGACCGGGGCCAGCGCCACGGCCAGCACCTGCGCCAGGCGGTCACGGTAAGCGTGCCCGGCCAGCCGGGCGGCGCAGCGCCGGCGCAGTTCGGCCAGCCGGTCGGCATCGGCCAGCAGCGGTTCGACGATCGAGACCAGTTCATCGGCGGTGTCGAACTGCGGCAGCTCCGGAAACACGGCGCCGACCTCGGCGCGGCGTTCCGAGACCACCATCGCCCCGCAGGCCAGCGCCTCGTAGATGCGCGGATTCATCGAATGCGCGGCCACGCCCTGGGCGTTGTAGTGGTGGGTCTCGCGGAACACGTTGACCACGATCTCGGTCTGCCGGTACAGCTGCGCGCAGCGTGATGCCGGCACGTTGCCGGCGAGGCACAGGCCGCGCAGCACCGGCGAGCGCCAGGGGCCGCCGACCACGTAACTGAGCAGGTTGGCCTGCGCCAGCCGCAGCAGGAAGCGCTCCCGCGCCGCGTTGTAGCCGCCGATGAACCCCAGCCGGTAGGGCCGCGCCGGGCTGTCCGGACGGTGCACCTGGGGATCGAAGCACACCGGCAGGTAATGCGCGTTGCGATGCCGGCCCAGCGTGTTCGGATCGTTGGCGAACACGAAGTCGAAGCGCGACGACCAGGCGGCCGTGTCGTCGACCTCGTAGGGTTCATCGGTCAGCCACACCGCCGTCGGGCAGTTGCGCAAGCGGTCGCCCCACTTCTGCGCGAACCGGCGCCCATGCACCACCAGCAGCAGGTCGGGGCGGAAGGCGGCGATTTTCTGCGGCAGCCGTGGGTCGTCCCAGGACGCGTCGGCATGCGGCACGCCGAGCTCCGCGGCCGCATGACGCAAGCCGTCGGTGAAGACGTCGCCGCAGGACAGGAAGCGGTAGTTGACGACGAACACGCGGGGCGGCGTGGCGGCCGCCGCCACGGGCGCCGGTCGCGCGACCTCGCGGACCAGCGACAGCGGCGCATCGCGCTGCGCGAAGTCCTCCAGCCGTGCCCGCGGCAGGCTGTCCAGCCGGCTGGTGGTGCTGAGGTTGAACAGCTCCACGCCGCGGCCGCGCAGCGCGGCGGCCAGCGCGCCGTATTCCTTGTCGATCTGCGCCAGCCGTCCGCTCAGGGGATGGCGGCCGGTGGTCGCGAAGAAGTGGTGCTCTGTGAAGTCGACGCCGATCAACCCGATGCGGGTCGCGCCCATGTACGCGGCCAGGCAGACCGCCACGTACGGCGAGTTCTGGGTGAAGTGCAGGGTCTCGCCCGTGGTGTCGACGCCGCCGTGGCGCCCGAGCTGCACCCGCACCACCGGCGCGGCGACCGCGCCGAGCTCGAGCTGCGTGAACAGCGCGCGCGCCTTGGACGCCGCCACGTACTTGAAGCGGTCGGCCGTGAACTGCTTCGGGGGATTGACGACGACCAGGTAGGTCGGATCGAACCGGCGGCCCACGTCGTTGACGCCGATGGTGACCTGGCCTGGTGCCGGCTTGAACTGCGCCAGCGACTGGCCGCAGCCGCAGACGATGATGGTTTCGCCGCGGTGGTGGTCCTTGAAGCGGGCCAGGCCTGCAGCCTCCATTGAGGCAACAGGTGCCGATGGCGCTACCGGTTTCGTCATGAGCAGGGTCACGGCAGCATCCTCACGAATGGTCGGTGGCTCCGGGGACCGGCGTGCGGGCTGCTGGCTTTGATTTCGCAGCCTCTGCGATGTCGAAAAAGTACTCCTTACCAAGAGCGGCGAGCACACGCGACTCCAGGCCCTCGCGCGATCCGGGAGTGCCCGCGTCGGGGGACCCCTGCAAAAGGATGCCAACTCCGCTCGCCCCGCAGTCGAAGATCTGGTGCACGTCGAGCGCGAGCAGGCGATCCTTGCCGAAGAAGGAGACCAGTTCCGGGCCAAAGAAGGTCAGCCAGTAAACGCCTGGCAGGCCTTCGCCTGGATTCAGGATCATTCCGCGCATTCCGAGGTCGTCCCCGGTCGTCGGCGAATGCAGCGTGTGCTTTCTTGCCAGGTCGGCGTTCGTTGCGCAGAAGGCGAAGACCGGTGGAAAACCAGCGCATAGATCCATAAAGAATTTCGCCAGGCGTTCAGGGCCGCAGGTCGCCGGCTTCAGCCATGCGGCGGTCAGTCTGACGGTCCAGATCCACGACCGCTGGCGATTGACCATCCAGGTCAGGCTGGCTTCCATGGCAGGGCGGCTGCGCTTGAGGAACAGGTCGCGTGGGCGGTCACTGAGGACGCGCGCCGGCGTCAGGACGGCGTCGGGATCGAAGGGCGTGCGGACCGGCTCGACCTCTCCGTAGTGTGTCGGCACGAAGGGCGCACCCGCGTCGATGAAGGTCCGCAGCAGCGGCACCGCGCTCTCGGGAGTGGGAAACGTTGCGCGTGTGAACGCCCAGAACTGCAGGTCGTCCGCGCCTTTCAGATTCGTGGCCATGCGTTGCTGTCCTTCTTGAAAGCGTCGATCTGTTCGGCCAGGTCGGTGATCGCAAAGTGAATGACGCCACCGCCCAAGCCGACGTTGTGGACAGCCTGGAGCAGGTTCCCGCTGATGTCAGTGCGCTTGCCGTCACGATGGGTCTCGTGGCGCGCCACCACCTCGAACCTGCTCTTTGCAGTGATGAGGTTGCCCCCCTGCCGAACTGCTTTCGCCTTGTCCGGGTCTGCCACCAGGGCGAAATCGCGCAGCTGCTGGGTATAGCTCAGCGTCTTGGTGTTCTTGATGTCGGCAATGACGCCGGCGTGGACGACGTCGGGGATGACTTCGACCACGGTGTTGTCCGTGCGGGTCACCGTGAAGCTCTGCTTGCCGGCACCCGGATAGATGATCGGCCGCCATTTCTCCTCGGCGTCGGAGCCGGCCCGGCGGGCGGCCCGCAGCCGCAGATAACGGTGCGGCCACTGGAAGCTCGCGCCGATGTTCTTGCCGGGCGCGTAGTCGTTGGCGTACTCACCCCGGTACCGCTTGAACCGGTCATCGGTGAGCAACGCCACTTCGGCAATGCCCACCGATTTGGCGCTGCTGACCGCCTCCATCGCGGTGATCGCGCCAAGGCGATCTGTCGCCGACTCGAGCGTTGCTTCACGGTCAAGGTTGGTGTTGCCTGGACCGGCCAGCCCGAGCAGCAATTCGAGTGGCTTCACCATCGCCGAGTGTGCTTTCGCGATCTTGTCATCGGCGTCCGCTTCGCCCTTCACCAGCCGCTTCTGCTCTTTCTTGATCGTGTCCAGCAAGCCGCGAACCACCTCGACCTGCGCGATCGCATCCGGGAGCTTCGCCTCGGGCCGGTTCTCGAATTCCTTCAGGAACTTGTTGACCGACTTCGGGTCGCTCTCGATCGTCGGCTCCGCGTTTTCGCGTTCGCCCGAGAACGAGAGGTGATGGGTCTTGCCATCCGCTGCGCGCAGCTTCAGCCTGGCTTTCCACCATTCGAAGACCTTTCCAGCGACGCTCTTCGCACCCGCCACCAGCGCCGCGAACATCGCCTTGAGCGAGTCGATCACGGCCAGGATCGCGTCGTCCACCTTCTTGCGCAGCTTGTCGACCAGCGCCTTGATCTCGTCGGCGATGCCGCCGAGGCCGACCTGGTCGCCCAGGAAGCCGATCACGGCGGGCGTGGCCTTCTTCATGGCGCCATGCAGGATCTCCGCCGGGCCGTCGAGGCTGCCGGCTGCGATGTCCAGCACGGAATCGAGCGTGCGGTTGACCATGTCGACGATGGTCCTGGCCCAGCGCACCGCGGTCTTGATGGCGCGGTAGATCCGCTTGACGGCGTCGAGCACCTGCGACAGGCCGGCGGTTGCGGCGGCGGCCGCCGCCATGGTGGAGAGCTCCAGCGCCACCCGCTCGACGATCCAGACCACGATGCCTTCCAGGATCGACTTGCCGAACTCCTTGCCGGCCGTGATGATTTCTTTGGTGACCTCGGCCGGCTTCTTGTCCTTCATGTCCATGATCCAGTCCCAGGCACGGCTGATCACGCCCCAGGCCATCCGCAGCTTGTCGACCGTCTTCTTCTCGAAGCGCTTTTCCAGCAGCTCGAAGATGTGGGGCATCGACAGGCCCATCACGTCGAGCGCGAACTGCACCAGGTCCCACGGGTCGGTCCAGCTCTTGGGCTTGGCGATGCCCTTGTCGGCCAGCTCGCCGAACAGCCAGCCCTCCAGCCCGTACAGCAGGTTGTCCTTGAGGCGGCCCGCGTACTGCTGCAGGCCGCGCCCGATGGTCTTCACCGCGTTCTTGATGAACTTGATCGGCGCCGCCGAGATGGTGTCCCAGGCCGACAGCGCCTTCTGCTTGATCTGCACCAGCAGTTCCATCGGCACGTTGAACACCCGCAGCAAGAGGTCGAAGGTGGCCCGGATCGCGCCCTTCAGGTCCTTGGTGACGAACACCAGGCGGATGATCCGCATCACATCGGCCTTGGTCTTGCCCCAGGCCTCGTCGTCCTTCACCAGCTCCTTGAAGATGTCGATCTGGCGCAGGATCAGCGGCACGATCCAGTCGACGAACGGGTCGCGGATGCAGGCCGGAATCTTCTTCCAGAGCGCGCCGGCCAGCAGCATCGGCAGGGCATAGATGTCGACGATGAGGCCGCCGACCTTGCCCAGGAAGTCGAGCACGGGCTTGAGGAAGTCGAGCAGCCGGCCCAGCGCGCGCTGGATCCAGTCGGCCAGCGCGGTGAGCTTGTCGGCCGCCCAGGCCGCCAGCTCGCCCGCCTTGGTTGCCACCCATTGCGCCGCGTCGACCAGGAACTGCAGCGCCGTGCTCGCGGCGGCGCCGACCACCCGCCCGAAGCCGGCCGCGAAGTCGCCGAGCTTGCCGGTGACCGCGCCCGCCATCTTCGTGACCGCGGCCGTCATCCTGTTGACCGCGCCGATGACTTGCGGGATCAGCACGGTCTGCGCATAGGCGCGGGCCCGCACGATCGCGTTGCCGCCCGCCAGGTTGGCGCGGATCCACTTCACGCCCTGCACCACGCCGTAGATCGCGGCGCCGGCCAGGATGATCGGCCCGGCCGGAGAGAGCATGATCGCCACGCCGGCGACCGCCGCGGCCACCGCCGTGAGCTGCTTCTTGTAGGGCTCGATCCTGGCCTGCACCCAGTCCCAGGCGGCGCCGGCCTTGCCCTGGATCCATTGCAGGATGCCGTTCTGGCCTTCCGGGCCCTCGCCGATGCCGATCTTGTTCTTGAGCCAGGTCCAGGCCTTCTGGCCGAGCCGGCGCACGCCCGCGGTCTTGGTCCAGATCCAGTCGCCGATCTGCTGCAGCGCCTCCCATTGCGCGCCGGCGTACTTCTTGATGAAATCCCAGACGGGGGTGCCGAACTTGTCCCAGACGCCCTTGAGGAAGTCGCCGACCTTGCCGACCACCGCCTGCAGCTTCTCGATCACGGGGGTGATCAGCTTGGTGGCCAGGTCCTCGATCTTCGCCGCGGCGTCGGTGATCGGCTTGCAGTCGTTCTGCGCGATCTTCGCGGCGGCTTCCTGCATCGACACCAGCAGCGGCCCGACGTGGCCGTGCAGCCACTTGCCGGTGTCGGCGACGGCGCGCACCGGCGCCATCGCGGTATCGACCACGGTCTTGATCGCGCCGGTGACCTTGTCCTTGATCCAGTCGAACACGCCTTCGGGGCCGCGGCGGATGATCGGCACCAGCCGGGGCGCGAATTCCTCGACCACGCTCCAGATCGCGCCGGTCAGCAGCCCTTCGTCTTCGCCCTCGAACTGGGGCGTGCCGGCCGCCACCTGGCCTGTCACCGTGTAGGTGCCGCCGCCCGAGACGGTCGCGGCGGCGCGCGCGGCGTCCGCTTCGTTCGCCGCGCCGGCCCCGCTGCCGCAGCCGCAACAGGCATCGGCGCCGCAGCGCTGCACGCCGGACCCGCCGCGTTGCTGCAGCACGTGCGCCACCTCGTGCGCCATCAGGGCCAGGTCGCGCTGGCTGGCGCCGGCGCCGAGCACGACGTGGTGCCCGAAGGCGAACGCGCGGGCGCCGTGGGCCAGCGCCAGGCGGGCGGCGGCTGCGCCTTCGTGCACGCGGACGGCGGCCAGGTCGGCGCCGAAGCCCGCCTCCAGCTGCGCCCGCACGCCGGGGGCGAGGGGTGCGCCGGGGCCGCCCACCGTGAGCGTGCCCTGGCCCGCGCCAGCGAGCATCGACGGTGCCGGCCCGCTGGCCACCACCCGCGCGCGCTCGCGGCCGGCCGGCGGCGCCTGCGCAAAGATGCGGCTGGCGCTGGCCGGGGGCGCCGCGTCGCGCGTGCCGCCGCGAAACGCCGCCGCGGCAGGCAGCGCCGACCGGGGTGCGGGAGTGCTGAAGGCTGCGCCCATGGCCGTGCCGATCCGTCAGGCCAGGGTGAGCGACGGGCAGTGCTGGCCCGCGCGCCGGTATTCGCGCTGCAACGCCGCCAGCAGTTCCGACGGCCCGACGCCGTCGGGCGCTGGGTCGCCGGCCTGCAGGCCGAGCAGCGCGGCGTGCAGTGCGGCGTTGCGGATCTGGCCGCCAGAGAGCTTGCAGCGCAGGGCGACCTCGTCCAGCGCCGCATCGCCCACCCGATGGCCCGCCGGCAGGTGCGCCTGCCAGAGGCGATGGCGCAGCAACGGATCGGGCAACGCGAAGTCCAGCGTCAGGTCCATCCGGCGCGCGAACGCGGCGTCGATCCGTTCGGCGGCATTGGTGGTGACGACCAGCACGCCGTCGTAGGTCTCGAGCCGCTGCAGCAGGTAGTTGGTTTCCAGGTTGGCATAGCGGTCGTTGGCGTTGGCCACGCCGGTGCGGCCGGCCATCAGCGCGTCGCCCTCGTCCAGCAGCAGCACGATGTCGAGCGACTCCGCGGCTTCGAACACGCGCTCCAGGTTGCGCTCGGTCTCGCCGATGTACTTGCTCACCGTGGTCGCCAGGTCGACGCGGTACAGGGGCCGCGCCAGCGCCGCGGCGAGATGGCGGGCGGCGAGCGTCTTGCCGGTGCCGCTCGGGCCCTTGAACAGCGCGCGCACGCCGGCGCCGCCGCCGTGGCCGAAGGCGCCCGGCAGCAGCTCGCGCAGCGCCTCGCGGTGCCGGCAGCGGGTCAGCAGGGCGTCGAACTCCTCCTGCAGCTCGTCGCTCAGTGCCAGCGGTTCGTCCGGGCCGACCGGCGGGACCCGCCGCGCCGCGCCATCGAGCAGGAAGCGGCCCTGGGCCTCGAGTTCCGCCATAACGACGGCCGGCTGGTCGATGTCGGCCGGCGCCAGGCTCGCGGCCAGGCGATGGATGCTGCCGCGCGGCAGGCGCAGGTCGACCAGGTCGGGGCCGACCTGCGAGCGCGCCAGGGCCTGGCACCAGTGCCGGGCCCGCTCCGCAGGGTCGGGCAGCGCGAGGTCGAGCCAGCGCAGCTGGCGGCCGTCGGCGCCCAGGCCGCCGTGGCGCGGCAGGCAGACGGCGATGTCGCCGTCGAAGCCGGGCCATTCGGGCAGCAGCTGGCGCTGCCCCGGCGCCGGTTCCAGGGCCAGCAGGGGCATGGCACCGAGCAGCGTCGCCAACGCCGGCAGCAGCATGTCGCCGGCGGCCGCGTCGCCGGCCTGCGACTGGCCCGCCGGCAGCTCGAGCAGCCCCAGGCCGGCGGCGCGCGCGATGGCGCCGGCCAGCGCGTGCCGGCCGCTGCCCGGCCCGCCGCGCAGCGCCCAGCACAGCGGCCCGGCCGGGTGAGCGCTGCGGCGGGCGGCGTCGGTCACCGCGGGCGGCAGGATCAGTTGCTCCCAGTGCGGCAAGGCGCCGTGCGGCGTGAAGCGCCACGGGCCGGTCGCATGCCCCTGCAGCGCCTGCCACACGGGCGCCGGCACGCCGAGCACGCGCCGGCGCCCGAGCGCTTCCTCGACCAGGTAGCCGGCCTCCAGCAGCGCGTTCACGCCGCTGTCCATGCCGCCGCAGGCCGCCAGCATGGCCCGGGTCGGCCGGCCTTCGTGGGCGCACAGGGCATCGAACAGCGGCGCCAGCCCGGGCTCTTCGTCCGTCCAGGCGCACAGCAGGAATCCGCTCAGGCCCTCGGCGTCGAGCCCGAGCGCCGCCCCCAGCCGGTTCAGCGGCAAGGGCGTCGGGGACTCGGGCCTGCCCTGCGTGTCGCGCAGGTGCTGGTCGAGGTGCTGCAGCGCGTCGGGCAGCAGCAGGCCCTCGAAGCCCGCCTGCGCCGCCGCGCTGACATGGGCGCGCAGCGCCGGATAGCGTTCCATCAGCTCGTCGAGCGGACCCAGCCGCGCGCTGGCGTGCTGCATCAGCGACAGCGCGCTGCGCAGCAGCCACAGCCGCAGGTGCGCTGTGGGCGTGAGCTCGTGGACGGGGGCGGTGGTGGCGTCCATGCGGGTCAGCCAAAGTGAAAGCGGAAGTCGCAACCGGCCGCCGGGATCCAGCCCGGGTCGCGGTCCAGCCCGGCCAGCCGCACGGCCAGGGGCAGGGCGTCGAGCGCGAAGTCCAGGTCCAGCCGTTCGCCGCCGTCGCGCAACTGCGCGGGCAGGTTCAGCATGGATGCGACCCGCCGGCGTGGCGGCAGCCCGGTGCCGTCCTCCAGCGCCAGGGCCAGCCGCGCGTGCAGGCAGGGCCACAACGGGATCAGGGCCGCGCGCTGCGCCGCGGTCGCCCGCACCCGTTGCCGCCGGGCCAGCCAGCCGGCCAGCGGGTCGCGCCCGAACGCGGGGCCGCACCATGCGCGGCCCGCCAGCCACAGGAACTGCCAGGGCGGGCAGGCGAGCCCCTGGTGGGAGGGCACCGTGAAATCACCGTACAGCCGCATCTGCAATGCGGCGTTGAGCACGAAGAACAGTCCGCCATGCCTGGTGGCCAACGCTGGGCAAGGCGGCGGGTCCGTCAGCGCCGCGCTGTCGTCGACCGGTGCCGGCGCAATGGCCTGGAGGGGCAAGTGCGCCATGGAGCGCGGCACTGGCCCGCGCAGATTCACCGGCACGGTGGCCGCGCGCGCCGGCGGACCGCCGGCCGCGGGCAGGGCCAGCGCGGACGCAGTGGCGCCGTCCGGCCGGGACGCGGCCTGCAGCGATGCCATGGCGCGCGGGCTGCGCGGTGCCGCCATCGGTTCGCCGGGCCGGCCTCGCGCCGTCGTTTGCGGCATGGCGCTTGCGGCAACTTGCGCGAACTGCGGTGCGGGCTGCGCCGCCCGGGTTGCCCGTGCCGCAAGGGATGCCGCCAGCCGCGCCGCGCTCTCCGGTGCACGGGCAGCGCCCGCGTCGACGGCCAGTTCGGTGCAGAGCTGCTGCAGGCGTTCGGCGGTGGAGCTCCCGCTGGCAATGTCCGCGGCCGACAGTTTGGCGCCGGCCGCGTGCGCCGGCACCGCTTGGGGCGCAGGAGGCACGGCAGCCTGTTGCTGGACCCGCCCTTCGAGCACCCAGGCCGCGACCGCAGCCGTCACCGGAAACGCCTGCGCCAGGGCCGCCAGCAGGCCGGCTTGCTCGGGCGCCGTCCAGCTCGCCAACCAGGCCGCGGCCCGCGCCGGGCCCAGCCGCCCGATCGCGCGCGGGACCTGCCGCGGCGCCTGCAGCCAGCGTGCCACCCCGGGCGGCGACGGCGCCAGGCCCGGCCCGAGGGCCCGCCACCACCAGCGGGCACGCAGCACGCCGGTCAGCGCATCGCGGGCGATGCAGGCGAGCAGTTCCGCCTCGTCGGCGAACCAGACGACGTCGGCATCGCTGTCCCCGGCGGCCGGGCGCCGGGCGCCGTCCAGCAGTGCGGCGAAGCTGCCATAGCGCGCGGCGCGGTCGTCGGCCGCCACTTCGCTCCAGTGGGTGCGCAGGCGCCGCACCAGCACGATGGCCTGCGCCGGCAGGCCATGCCGGGCCGGATCGCAATCGGCCAGCCAGCGCTCCAGCCCCGAGCGCAGGCGCGGCCCGCCGGCCAGCCGGTGCGGCACCCGCGCCAGGCGGATGGCGTCGTCCCTCACGGGGCGGCCCTCCGGCGCGAAGGATTCGGGGGCGGGTTTTGAACGACCGCCCCCACGTGCGCGGGATTCGAACCCGCTCGGCAAGACCAAAGTCCTGCCCAACCTACCATGGCCTGCACGCTTGAAAACTGGTTCATGGGACCGCCTGGTTCTCCTGCTCGCGCAGCAGCTCGCTGACGGCGCCGGTGCACTGGATGACCTCCTTGGCGTTCTCGGCCAGGTTGGCATCGAACAGCCACAGGCACTCCAGGTGCGATCGGGGCAGCGGCGCCTGCGGCGTGAAGGCGATGCCGACCGGCGCGCCGCCCATGTGGTTGCTGCGCACCGCCAGGTACTTCCCGTAGCTGCCGCTCAACCGGATCGCCTCCAGGCCGACCTCGAGGGCCATCTTGCCGTCGGCCCGCACCCGGTTGCCTTCGACCAGCAGCGACTGCGCGTTGCCCACGAACAGCCCGAACCGGTTGCGCTTGATGTCGCGCTCGCCCAGCGCCACCTGCACGGTGTTGTGCGAGAGCACGGCGCGCTCGACCTGCAGCGGTTCGCCCTTCTCGCTCTCGCGGCGCGACAGGCCGATGGCGATGCCCTGCGCAATGGCGACCACCGTGTTGTGTTCGATGCTCACCCCGGTCGCCACGCTGCCGGCCACCACGATGCCGCGTTCCGGCGGCCGTTTGGGCGTGAGCGCCAGGACGCGGTTGTGCCGGATGTCGGTCAGCTCGCAGTCGACGCACAGGATGCCGAGCTGCGCTTCGCCCACCAGCACCTCGCAGTCCGTGATGCTGGCGTGGCGCGGCCGGCCGTCCTTGTCTTCCTCGGCGGCCTTGGTCTGGCGGACCACGATGCCGCCGGCGCCCAACACCGAGCCCGCGCTGCAGCGGGCCTGGACCCGGTCGATGCGCACCTGCGGCACGTCGAGCACGGTCAGCGCGCCCAGCAGGCCGGAGCCGAGTTCTTCCTCCCGGCCGCTCTCGGCCCGGCCGCCGCGCAGCGCGAGGTCGCTGACGCTGACCGAATCGCAGCGCTCGATCAGCAGGGCGGTTTCCGCGCCCTCGCAGCGCAGCAGCGACCCCGCGCCGCCGCCATGGACCAGCACATGGCCGAGCCGGCGCAGCCGCAGCGGCCGCTCCAGCCGGTACTCGCCGGCCTCGAAGCACAGGCGCAGGTCCGAGCCCTGCGGCAGCGCATCGATGCGCGCCTGCACGTCGATGCCGGGCCAGACGCTCAGCTCGCCGCACAGGCGGCCGCGCAGGGCGTCGATGGCCGACTGCACGTCGTGGACGCCCGGCAGGCGGGCGCGATCGCCATCGAGCCAGACCTCCTCGGCATGCGGCGCATTGGGCGCTTCCCGCACGAACAGCCAGGGCCCGCCATCGATGCGGTAGACCCGGAACCGCGGCGTCGCTGCCACCGACCCGAGCGCCACCGGGTCGCGCCGCAGCGCCTGCGCCAGCAGCGCCCGGACGTCGCCCGGCGCCAGCGGCGCGGTGCGCACCGGCTTGCGGTCGCCCAGGAAGGCCGACCAGTCGAGCTGGCGGGCGCCGCTGGCTTCCAGGAAGCCGGCGGGCGGCAGCCAGCCGAACCAGTCGGCGGCCCGCAGGCCGGCTAGCGAGGCGGCGGGAACCTCCAGCAACTGGTCCTGGAACTGGGACAGCCGGGCCTCGCCCAGCGCCTCGAGTTGGGGCCCGACCCACGCGCTCCACGGCGGCGCGGCGTTCTGCCCTGCCACGCGCCGCCGCACCGACCAGCGGTCGACGAAGGCGACGCCCTGGCTCGCCGTCAGGTAGACCAGCGCCAGCGGCACGTCGCAATCGCTCAGGCCGCGCAGCCGCATCGCGGCCAGCAGGTCCGGCGCCGGCGCGATCCCGACCAGGCGATGCGCGTTCTCGAACCCCGGATCGCCGAAGCAGGCGGCAGCCACCTGGCTGCGCCACTTCGACACCGCGGCGGCGCCGACCGGGTTGGCGTCGAGCGCGCGCTCGGCCAGCAGCCCCTGGTCGACCCGCAGCAGGCGGAACTGCACGGCGTCGACCAGCGCGTCGGTGTTGCAGCGCGCGTTGCCAGGCTCGAGCGCCAGCACCGGCGCCTTGCCCTCGTCGACGGTGAGCGGCGCCAGGGTGAGCAGGTAGAGGCCGTTGCCGGCCACATAGCTGCCGCCGCTGAGGACGCCGCAACGGCCGAACCCGCCGGTGGTCTGCGGCGCCGCACCGTCGGCCGACGGCACCAGCGCCAGCACCTGGTCGGCGCCCAGGCACAGGGTCTGGCCGGCGCGGCTGACCGCCAGGCCGGCGCGGATGGTCAGCTGTCGCTGCAGCGCGTTGTCGACGCCGACGTCCAGCCCCTGGACGACGCCGGCGCCGAGGCCCTGGCCGAGCCGGGCGTCGGCCTCGTGTTGCGCCTCCAGGGTGCGCTCCATGTCGCGGTGCGTCACCAGCCGGCCATTGAAGAAGTTGACGTTGCGGATCGCCTGCTCGGACAGCGGCGTGCCGACGCTCACGGGGCTGAGGGTGGTGGCCATGGCGTGCTCTTCAGAACCGGCTGACTTCGACCTGGAAGCGCAGCGCGAAATTGCCGTCCAGCAGCTGATCGGTCAGCAGCATCACCCGGAACGTGATGGCATCCCCGGCCGCTTTCACCCCTTCCAGCAGATAGGGCTGGAAGCCGGACTTCATCGCTTCGGTCCAGACCGGCGTGAGCTTCACGATGTAGTTCGGCAGCTTCTCCGCGCTCTTGACGACGGCGCTCAATTCGACGGTGATCTGCTGCAGGTTGACGGTCGGCGGCTGGCCGCTCAGCTCGCCGTAGCCGGTCGGCGCCGGAATCATCGTGGTCGTGAGCCGGGTGCGCACCCGCGCCACCCGCACCTCGCCCGCCGCGACGATCTGGTACGGGTCGGGGGTGCCGCGGCCGACGAATTGCCCCTCGGGCGCCGGCGGCGGCACGGCCGGCAGGTCGACGGCCCGCCATTCGCCGGCGACGAAGCGCAGCACCTGGTCGGCCAGCGGATTCGGTGCGTTGAGCTTCTTCCCTTGCAGGCTGGCCAGCAGGAGGTTGGCGCTGATCGGCCCGGGCAGGTCGCCGGCGAGCGTCGGTGTCGGCGCCGGCGGTGCGACGGGCATGTTGACCGCGACCCACTCGTTGCCGACAAAGCGCAGGATCTGGCCTGGCGCGGGGTTGGCGGCGTTCAGCTTGCGTCCCTGCAGGCCGGACAGCAGGAGGGTGGCGCCGATCGGCCCGACCAGGTCGCCAGCCAGGTCAGGCAGAACCGGTGTCATCGCCCGCGGCACCCATTGCCCGCCCTCGAAGGTCAGCACCTGGCCGTCGACCAGGGGGCTGCCCGTCACCACCGGGATGCCCTGCAGGCCGTCGACCCGGGCGTCGGCGAGCGTGCCCGACAGGTCGCCGCCCAGCGCCGGCAGCTCGGGGCTGCCGTGGGTGTGGTCGGCTCGGGCATATTCGAGCGCGCTGCCGCTGTCCGGCGCCTGCCCGAATGCCGTTTCCGGCACCACGACGTCGCCAGCATCCGCGCCCCACTGCCGCAGGATCAGTTCCTGCACCGTGCGCAGGTTCAGCAACACCGGGCGCCGGCTCTCGTCGCTCGCGACGGACGTCCCCTGGTCGCTGACGCTCCAGCCGGCGGCGGCGAGCGTCGGCACCAGGTCGAGGTCCAGTTGCGCCAGCAGCACGGCATCGTCCTGCGGCCCGATCGGCGCGGCGCTGCAACCGCAGTCCGGGCGGGCCATCCAGAGCGGCCGCAGCTCGGTCGCCCACAGCCGCAGCGCAGCCCGGAACAGCGCTTCGCTGGTGCCGGCCGGCGCCGCGCCGGTCATGTAGTCCGGCGGCGAGACCGGGGGCGAGCCCGGCTCCAGCCAGTCCCGGGCCGCTGCCCGCACCTGTTCCACGAAACCTTCCTCGTCCAGCGGCGGCGAGGTGGGCGCCAGCGGCAGCCGCACCTGCCAGTCGACGAAGTCGCGCAGGGCGTCTTCCTCGCGTTGCTGCGGCGGCGCCAGCCGCAGTTCCAGCCGGAAGCCGTCGGCGATGCGCGACGGCTGCATCAGCTCGTCTTCGCTGCGGCAGGGCTCGCCGGGAATCGGCACGTTGTCGGTCAGGCACTCCAGCGCCGACAGCACCAGGTAGAGCGTGAGGCGCGGCGGCGAGGCCGGGTGCTGCGCCAGCGCCGCCTGCACCTCGTCCTGGTGGGCGGCGAGCCAGTCGTTGAGGTTGGCGCACTGGTCGCAGTCGACGCACACCGGCGTTCCCGACGGCAGCCAGGCCATGCCGGGCGTGACGCGCAAGCGCGGCCCGTGGTCGCCATCGGCCTCGACCACGACCTGCAGGCCGTGCACGGTGCCGTAGCCGAGCAGTTCACGGGCCAGCTCGCGCCGGCGCGAGCCGTTGTAGACCGACTCCTGCACGAAGTCGTCGACGCCCATCAGCATGCCCAGCGTGTAGTTGACGCGCTTGCACGAGTCCGCCGCGACCAGACCGGGCCCGGGGTTGTTGGGAGCGCAGCACGCCATGGTGTCCTCCGTTCTTCAGCAGGCAAGCAGCAGGCGGTCGCCTGGCACCTGCCGTTCGAATGCCACGCGGCTGGCGCCGACGCGGCCACTTCCGATGATGAGCTGGGGTGCCAGCCCGGGTGCGCGGCTGCCGGGGCCGAGCAGGCTGTCCAGGCCGACGCGGACCTGGCCGATGCGAAACAGCGCCCAGTACGGCCGCACGTCGAAGGCCGTGTGCGCCGGCTTTTCCAGCCGCACCACGCGCTGGGCGAACTCGACCTGGCGGGCCAGGGCCGCCGCGTCCGCCAGCGGACCGCTGGTGGGCAACAGCACGCTGAAGCGGTGCGCCGCCTGCGCCATCGGCTCGAGCCGGGTCTCGAACAAGGCCCAGTCGCCCAGCGCGCGAGCGCTGGCGGGCAGCAGGTCCGGTGCCGGGACCAGGTCGAACGCGGGCCAGGGGCCCCAGGCCGCGATGAAGCCCGGATCGTCCGCGCGCAGGTAGCGCCGCGCCAGGAAGGCCTGCCAGCGGCCCAGCCAGCGCCGCAGGTCCGGGCCGAGGCCGCGCGCCAGGAAGTCGCGCCAGAGCGCCTGCCGCGCCTCGCTGGCCGGCCACACTGATGGCAGGTTCGGGCCCATGCCGCCTGCATCGGCGAGCGCTGCCAGCCAGGTTTGCCAGGCGGCGGCCAGCGCGCCGGCCAATTGCGGCACGGCGCCGATTTCGGTGGCGCAGAAGGTGCTCCACAGCTGCACCGCCGCGGCCGGCGCCGGCGGCACCGGCCGGAACAGCGCCGCCTCGGCGTCGGCGACGCCGGCCTGCTGCAAGGCCTGGGCATAGCGCCGGTGCAGGCCCTCGGCGCCTTCGGCCGGCGACCAGCGTGCGCTGGCAACCACCCAGCGCGGCGTGTCGACCACGGTCTCGCCCAGCAGCACCCGCGGCAGCCGGCGCGTGAGGTAGCGCTCGACGATGCGGATGCCGTTGTGCTGCTGCTGCGAGCCGGCCGGCAGCGCGAAGTCCTGCGGCCGGATGCAGCGTGACAGCACCAGGTCGGTGGCCAGCCGCACGCCCTGCGTGGTGCCGCGGTAGGCGTAGAGCGGCAAGGCAAACCGGATCAGCAGGCGCTTGCGGGCCGGCTCGACCGCCGGGTCGAACACCAGGCCGAGCCAGCCGGCCAGCCAGTTGAGCGTGTCGTCCGGCGCGGTGCGCACGTCGAACAGCGCCGTGGCCGCGGCGATGCGGTCCTCCAGCGCCGTGAAGAGGCCTTCGAAGTTGGCCAGGAAGCGCTCCAGGAAGTTGGCCGAGCTTTCGTCCTCGCGGTAGACCGCGGGCAGGTATTCGCGCGAGTAGGAAAACCGCGGGCTCCAGGCCCGCAACGCGGCCAGCCGCGGCGTCGCCAGTTCGTCTCCCGCCAGCCGCAGCCGCAGCTGCAGGTGGCGGCCGAGGGCGCGCTGGAACAGCAGTTCCCACGAGCCCTTGCCCGCCGCGGCGTCGGTGTGGGCGCCCGGGCCGTCGAGCAGCCAGGGCAGTTCCGACCCGTTCGGCCGCAGCATCGGGCCGGGTTCGGCGACGAAGCGCTGGTCCGCCAGCGCGGCGAGGGTGTCCGCGGCGCGGGTTTCGACCGTCACGCTGCAGCCCGGCGGGATGCAACCGTCGATCACCAGGCGGTGCCACGTGCAATCGGGCACGCCGCTCTCCAGCGGCGGCGTGGTTAGGGTCGCCGTGGCCTCGAAGCGGGGGCGCTGCTGCGCCACCAGCGGCAGCCAGGTGCCGGCGCCGTCGTACAGCAGCCCGGTGTCCTGCGCCACCTCCAGCTGCGCCGCAGTCGCCACCCGCGGCACCAGGCCCTTGCCGCCAAAACGGCGCAGCGGCAGGAAGCTGTCGATCGGGTCCAGCGCCAGCGCCGGGCTGCCGCGCAGCAGGTCGAAGGCGAAGCACTGGTTGCCCTCGTGCGAGGCGACCACCAGACGCTGCGGCAGGTCGGCGGGACGGGGCGCCAGCGCGCAGTCGTAGCCGCGCAGGACGAAGCCGGCGCGATCGTCCGGATCGAGCAGGTCGAGCACCGCGCGGGTCGATGCACGGCCCGCCAGCGCGCCGTCGACATACAGGCTCACCAGCGCGAAGCCATCGGCGCCGGCGGCGTCCAGCACCAGCACCGCATCGTCGGCCAGCACCTCGACTGCCACCGGGTCCTGGCCGCCGGCAGCGTCGACGACCAGGTCGAACCAGGGGCGCGCTGCGGCGGCGGGCGCGGCCGGCACCGTGGCTGCGTCGGCGGGGCGGAAGTCGTCCGGCGCCGAGCCCTCGTCCGCTTCGACCGGAACCATCGACTGCATGCCCAACCGGCGGTCCAGCAGCCAGACCCGGCGCTGGGTTCGGTCCAGCACCGCCAGCCCGCCGCCGGGGCGCGCTGCCAGGTCGTGCGGGGCGAACGGCCAGGCGCGCGGCCAAGCCAGCTCGAGGGCCGGGCCGCCGCCGAGCAGGTCGAAGGCGCGCAGTCCGCCGGGCTGGGCCGCAGCGGGCGCCACGCCCGCGACCAGATAGTGCCCGCTGGTCACGGCCAACCCGTGCAGCAGGCGGCGCGGCGCCCCGGGCGCAGCGGCGGCGGGCGCGAAGTCGCCCCGGGCGCGCGGCGGGTTGGCGGCGGTCCGGTCCGCCGGCGCATACAGCGAGACCGTGCGCGACCCGCTGGACAGCACGTCGATGCGCGCGCCGCCCTCGGCGATCCAGTAGACGCTGCCGAAGGCGTCGGCGGCGGCGCCGAGCCGGCGCGCGGGGTCGGGCGGGCGGTCCGAGGGCGCGGCCCGGAAGCGCGAGATCCGCCGCGACAGCGACAGGCTGCCGGCGTCGGCATCGAAGGCCAGCGGCAGGCGATCCCGCCCGGCGGCCGTGGCCCAGCCCTGGGCCAGCGCGCTTGCGACGCCGTGCGCGTCGACATGCGTGCAGCGGCCCCAGTCGTCCTGGCCGAGCAGGAGTTCGAAACGGCTGCCGTTGGCGTCTTGCATCAGCATTCCCTGGGGATGACGGGCACCGGCACGGTGCGGCGGCCCGGTGTGCTGACGGGCACGCTGGTCCCGCGCAGGCCGTCGAGCGGGACGGCGCTGCCGGCTTCCACCGACAGGCCGGCGATGCGCGGCAGCTGCAGCCCGCGCAGCGGCACTTCGACGTCCACGGCGCCTTCCGAGCCGCGCGCCAGGATCAGCTCGTCGACCTTCAGCACGCCCGGCTCGCGGCTGACTTCCGCCATCAGTTCCAGCCGGTTCACCGCCTTGCGCAGCGGCCAGCCGTCCTCCATGCCGGGGTAGCTCAGGGCCGTGTCGCCCTCCGCCGCCGCGCGCTGCGGGTCGCGGGCCGGCGCCAGGTACTCGGTGAGGCGGCGCTTGACGCGCTCGCGCACATCCGGCGTGGCGAAGCCGCCGGCCACGGTGATGCCGAGCGACAGCCAGACCGGCACATAGTCCGGCCCGCGCAACACCAGCTCGGTGGTCACCAGCCGGCGCGGGTCCAGGTGCCGGCACAGCGCATCGAGGAAGGCGCGGTCCGGGGCCGGCGCATCGGGCTGGCGCGGGTCGTTGCGCGGCACCAGCATCAGCGTGACCACGCCCGGCGCGTCGCCCGGTTCGCTGTCGCCCAGGTCGGGGTGGTAGGCGGCGAGCACGTCGACCCGCGCGATGTCCACGCCCGGCGCCCGGCGCGCGATCTCGGCGAAGTCGTCGGCCGTCACCAGCCGGTCGCGGTGGCGGATGAAATTGGCGATGCGCTTCTCGCCGCTGGCGACCGTCTCGGCGTCGGCGCCGCCCCAGGTCGGCAGCGGGTTGTCGGGCTTGATGCCAGGCGGCAGGGCCGGCCCGCCGGTGATGGCGCCCACCGCGACGTTGCCGCGGGCGCCGTCGCAGGTGTCGTAGTGCACCACCAGCCGGGATTCGGGCGGCGGCCGGCGGCCGCGCAGGCCGTCGCCGAAGCGGACCAGGCCGGCTTCCGCGTCGACCACGAACACGTCCGCCGGCCGCGGGTCCTGCCAGTCCTGGCCCGGCGCGCGTGGGGTGGCGAGCGCGCGGCCCTCGGGCCCGGCCGCCATCAGGTCGTCGATCGCCTGCCAGCGCCGGGTCTGGCCGCCGTGCACGACATCGAGCCGGACCGAGCCGGGCACCACGCCGGCACGCGCCAGCTTGAAGACCTGGTCGGTGCGGCCGTCGCCTTCGCCGAGCAGTTCGTTGACCACCGCGATCCGCTGGTCGATGGCCACGGCATTGACGCCGGCCCACAGGAAGCGCGCGCGTGCCGCCGACGACGGCACGACGCGCAGCCAGGTCAGCACCCGCGCCGCATCGGCCGAATCCTCGAGCGCCGGCGGCCGGTCGCCGACGCCGGCTTCCACCGGATCGAGGTCGTCCCAGGTGGCGATCTGCTCCTTCGCCGGCAGCGCGATCTCGACCACGCCCGGGCCGGCCAGCACGTCGTCGCTGCTGCGGGCCGGCCGCTGCTGGTAGCTGGCGGCGCCGCCGGCCGCGGCCAGCGCCGGCATCTCGTAGCGCACCAGCGCCGACGCCGCGCCATCGGCGGCGACCCGGCCCTGGCCCTGCGGGCCCAGCGTCTTCGGCGCGTCGTCGACATAGGGCATCAGGCCGAGGCTGAGCGTGCGGCCGGCCAGTGCGGCGCGCACATCGTCGGGCGCGGCGCCCTTGGGGGCCAGCAAGGCCAGCCACAGCACGCCGTCGACGGTGTCGCGCGCCAGGTCGACGCTCTGGCGGCCGTCGAGCGCCCGGGTTTCGTACATGGTCAGCTGCGCATCCGGGTCGGTGGCTTCGGCGGCGGCGTACAGCAGGCGGTAGTAGGCGGTGTCGGCGGCGCCGGCCTGGACCGCGAACTTGACGTAGGCGCGGGCCTCCACCGGCAGCACGTCGATCGCCGCGGCGGTGCGGAAAGCGATGTCGCCGGCGCGCAGCTCGGTGCCGGCGGCCAGGGTGTCGACCTGTGGCTCGGCCCGCTTGCTGCGCAGCACCGCCAGCCCGCGCGCCGGCGTCGCGGGTGCCAGCGGCAGGCCCAACAGGCCCAGGAACTTGAGCCGGCTCAGCTCCGGCACCCGGTTGGCGCGGTACAGCAGGCTCTCGGTCAGGAACGCGAACAGCTGCACCAGCGTGACGCCGGGGTCGCTGTGGGCCAGCTGCGTGTACTCGGGCGTGTGCACCGGCACGCGGGCCAGCGCGTCGCGCACCAGGTCCTGGAAGCGGCGGTCGTCGATCGAGGGGACGGTGAGGGGCATGGTGGCGTCCGTGCTTGTGCTGCGCGCGGCTAGCGGCCCGGCCCGCCGGCCACCGAGACCGAGAGCGACACGCGCTCGCGGGCCTGGGTGGCGACCAGGCGGTAGGTGATGGTGGCGACGGCGGCCTGCGGATCGTCGCGGTCGGCCGCGACGTCGACCGCCTCGACCAGGATGCGCGCCTCCCAGCGCGCCAGCGCGTCGTTGATGCGCTCGGCGATCAGCGTGTGGGTGCTCAGGGTGTTGGGCTCGAACAGGAAGCGGCCCAGGCCGGCGCCGAACTGCGGCAGCTGCAGGCGTTCGCCGGGCTCGGTCATGAGCACGATGCGCATCGCTTCGCGGATGTTGTCCTCGCCGCGCGACCAGGCGATGCTGCCGTCCGGCTGGACCCGGGGCGGGAAGGCCATGCCCTGGCCGTAGAGTCGGGCGGCGTCCATGGCGGTCCCTCAGTCCTTCCGGCCCTTGAAGCCGGGCAGGGGGAAGCACACGATGAAGTACGGCAGCCAGCGGAAGATGAAGTCCAGCAGCGACACGATGATCATCAGCAGCAGCAGCGCGCAGATGGTGATGATCGGAATCGACAGCGAGCACATCACGCCCAGCGAGAGGCCGTCGCCGGTCTTGCAGTCGCCTTTCTCGGGCACCTTCAGTTCCTTGTGGAACGGCCAGGGCAGCACGCTCAGCACCAGGTCGGCCAGCCCCAGGCCCTTCATGCGGTCGACCTGGCCGCACAGCATGTCGGACATCATGAAGACCGCGTTCTTGTCGAACTTGCGCAGGCCGGCCGGGCTGATGTCCAGGGGCAGCCCGATGCGGATCGGGCGCGCCGGTGCATCGGGGTCGAAGAAGCCCGCCATCCGGAACGGCTGCGTCGCCGCGCTGACCACCGTGCCGTGGAAGGGCGCGCAGTCGGGCCGCTCGTACACCAGCCGCAGCACGTACCAGGCTTCCCGCATGTCGGCCGGCTGCATTGAGGCGAGCGTGGGCTCGGGGACACGCTGGCCCGCGGTGATGGGCGGCAGCGCGGCCCGCACCAGGTCGGCCAGCGAATCGATGCGGGCCTGGATCTTCTCGGCCAGGTAGTCGCCAGCCGGCGGCGCGAAGCCGGCGGGCGTGGGCGGCTGCAGCACGCCGTGCCAGGGGTCGGCGAACAGGAACAGGAAGTCGGGCCAGCCGGCGGTGACGGCCGCATCGGCCAGCGTGGTGCCGGGTTTGCGAATGGTGAAGGTGCCGGTGGCGCGCTCCAGGGGGCGGTCGAACTGCACGATGCGTTGCAGCGCCGCGACCAGGCTGGTTTCGATGTGCGCCGCGTCGTAGTCGCCGCCGGCCTCGGCCAGGGGAGCCTTGCCGTCCTGCAGGCCGGCCGGCATGGCGGCGGCGTTCAGCGCGGCGAACAGCGTGCCGGCAGCGCCCGTCGGCGCGCCGGCCGCCAGCACGTCGATCCCGAGCTGCTCCTTCAGGAAGTGGTACAGGTCCAGCAGCAGGTACCACGAGGAGGTCTGCAGCGCGCCGCGCAGGGTGCGCACCGTGTCGGTGTCGGGCTGGTTGCGGTCGAAGCTGTCGCCCGACTTCCGGAACACCGCTTCCAGCCGGGCGGCCTTGAGCGTCGCGACGTCGTCGATCGGACCGACGGGATTGGCCGCGTTGCCCGTTGGTCCGTTGCCCATCACGCGGTTCACCAACGCCTTCCACGGCCCCAGCACCTGGGTGTGGAACAGGACCAGCCGCGGATCGATCGCGGCGCCCGCGCCTGTTGCCGGTTCACCGTTCTCTTCGGTTTCGCTGGCTGGCGAAGCTTGCGCCGCCGCACCCTGGTAGGCCTCGCGCCGGCCCACCGGCACGCTGCCGATGTAGAGCCGGCGGTCGTGGCCGTCGTCCTGGGCGTAGTTGGCCGGGAAGAGGGCCAGCCGCTCTTCGGCGGGCGCCAGCACCGCGACCTCGGCTTCCAGGTCGGCGGCGCCGACCTTCTGCCAGACGGCGGCCTTGCCCTGGGGAACGAAGGCGTACTCGTCCCACAGCGCAGCCTGCAACGGATCGGGCAGCGGCTGGTCCTTGCCGCCGGCGCTGCGCGGCAGGAGCCGCCGCACCACGAACGACACCTTGTGCCGGGCCGGATCGACCTGGCGGTCCGGCAAGCCGGGTGTGCGGCACACCAGCGAGCCGCCGACCAGGTAGTGCCGCATGTGCGCCGGCTGGTAGAGCTTGAGCGTCGTGGTGGTGGCCGCTGGCGCGGCTTGCGGTGCCGCGACCGGTTGCTGGCCGCGCTTGCGCAGCAGGGCACTGCGCTGCGCGCCGAGCAAGCGCGCCGGCGTGCGCTGCAGCCAGCGTTGCGGGTCGACGGCGGGCGCCGCACCGGGCCCGCGCCAGGTCTCCTCCAGCGCCGCGAACCGCGGCAGCGCAGCCGGGTCGTGCGCCAGGGTGGCCAGCAACTCGTTGATGAATTCGTCGTTGGTGAAGCGCAGGAGCTGCGGCCGGCGCAGCGCGTTGCCGGGCTGGACGGCGCCCGCCGCATCGGTCCAGAACGGCTGCGGCGCGGTCCAGGCGAGATCGTGGTGGCTGTCGGTCATCGCGTCCTCACCAGATGTTGCCCGCGCCGGGCGTGTAGGAGGCGCTGATGATGCTGTTGCAGATCACCGTGTCGGCCTTCACCACGCCGGAAAAGGTCGACATGCCCGCATCCACCTGCACCATGCTGGCGGACACGCTGACCTGGCTGGCCTGCACCGTCACCTTGGCCGAGGCGTTGATGGTGATGCCCGCGCTTTCGAGCTTGACCGAGTTGCCGTTGCTGTCCTCGATCTGCACCGCGCCGGGCCCGTCCTTGAGGGTGACCTTCTGGCCGCCGGGCGTCTCCAGGATCAGTTTTTCCTGGCCGTCCTGGTCGTCGAGCGTGATCTTCACGCCGTTGCGCGAGCGCAGCACCTTCTTGTCGTTGTTGCCGCCGCCGTCCATCGATTCGGGCGGCTGGTCCTGGCCGTTCCACAGCGCGCCGACGACATACAGCCGAAAGGCGTGGCCGGCCTCGCATGCCACCAGCACCTCGTCGTCGACGTCGGGAATGAACCAGCTGCCGCGGTTGTTGCCGCCCATCAGGGTGGCCAGCCGGGCCCACAGCTCGCAGGTCGCGCCGGCGCCGTCCGGCGACCAGGGCAGCCGCACCTTCACCCGGCCCTGTGCGTCCGGGTCCTTGATGTCGACGACCACCGCCGGGTACACCCCGTGCCACAGGCCGCCCCATCCCTGGGCCGCGCGGGCCTGCAGCAGCGCTTCGAGCATGGGAGGTTCGGCAAGGTTCATGTCAGTTCCGTCCGATCCAGGGGCGTTCGACGACGAATTCGGTGCGCAGGCCGACCGCCGGATCGAAGCGATGGCAGGTCTCGACCACGTCGTAGCTGCCGGAAAACAGCGCTCCCAGGCCGCTGAGCTTGACCCGGCGCCCGACGTGCAGGCGGGTGTCGGCGTCCGCCAGGCCGCGGCCGCGCACGAAGCGCCGCGCCATGCCGCGCAGATGCGCTTCGGCCACCGCGCGCGCCGCACCGTCGTCGAGCGGCACGCAGTGCGCCACCGTGTCCTTGCGGTCGCCCAGCACCTGTTTGAGCAGCGCCGGGCCGCTGATGCCATTGCCGGCCTCGCTGGCGATCGCGCTTTCGGTGGCTTCGGCCGCGATCGCCGTCTTGGCGCCGACGTCCCAGCCGCCGCACACCACCGCCGTGCGCTGGTGCGCCAGGTCGGCGCAGACCTCGAACTGCCGCAGCCGGGCGCCATGCACCAGCTCGAGGCCGGCGTCGGTGCGCGATGCCCGTTTGGGCACGTGCAGGGTCTTGCCCTGCAGCCAGACGTCGGCGTCGGCGGACAGGGCACGCGCGCGCAGGAACGCCAGGTCGCTCTGGTTCACCTGGGTCACGATCGCGCAGGCGGACCCGGCCAGGTCGGTTTCGGCCGTCAGGCCGTGGTCGCCGGCGATGCGGCGCACGATGTCGGCGTCGGAGGCGTTCTCGAAGGCGCGGGTGCGGCGGGTCATGCGCAGGTCCTGCAGCCGGTCTTCGGCGTGGACCACCACGGTGGGCGGCGCCAGCGCCGGAAAGCGCGCTTCGAGCGCCATCACCCGGCCGTCGAACACCGTCTCGCTGCCGATGCGCACGGCGAAGTCGCGGCCGAACTCCAGCGTCGCGCGGTCGAACCAGGTGAAGCCGGTGGCGCCCTGGTGCCCGCCCCAGTTGCTGAACTCGGCCTCGCAATGCGAGAGCCCGGCTTCGTTCTCGGTGCAGGCCAGGCGGACCAGCGCGGCGTCGAGCCGCGGTTCGGCCTGGCCGGCCACGACGAAGCCGGGGCGGGCGGAGGCGATGGCGCTGCGGGCGTCGTCCATGGCGGGCTCAGTGGCTGAATCGCCGCAGCTGCTGCTCGGCCCATTGCGCGAGCAGCCGGCGCAGGTCTTCGGGTGCCGGCAGCGGCGGCTGGGCCGGCGCCGCCGCTGCGCCATCGTCCTGGCCGCGGGCCGCGGGCGGCGCGCTGTCGACCACTTCGAATTCGTTGATGACGACGGCCATGGCGAAGCTCTCAGAACCGGATCTGCGGCGCGGCCGCCGCGAGGTTCAGCAGCTGGCCCGGCACCAGCAGGCGCGGGTTGTCGATGCCGTTGGCCGCCGCGATGCCTTGCCAGTCGGCACCGGCGCCGGCCGCCGCGGCCAGGCCTTGCAGGGTGCTGCCGGCGCCGGCCGGGGTCATGGGCGACGTGCCGGGCGCGCGCGGCAGGCCGGCGCCGGGCGCGGCGTTGCCGAAGTCCGAGATCAGGATGGCCTGCTGCGACAGCGACATCGAGATCGTGGCGCGCAGCGGCTTGCCTTCGGGCGAGAAGAAGTCGATGGTCTCCTCGATGCTGTCGATCAGCCCCTTGAAATTGATCGAGCCCCAGGTGAAGCGGACCCCCGGCGGCAGGAATTTCGACGCGTCGCCCTTGGCCGGCTTGCCCTTGATGAAGTAGATGACCTGCTGCGTCAGGCGCCGCACGTCGTCGACCCGCTCGCCGCCCTCGCCACCCTGGGTGGCATCGAACCAGAGCTGCACCGAGAGCTTGGTGGTGCCGGCGCCGATGAACTGCCGCCCCTGGGTGCCGGCCGACTGGTCGGCCGCGCCGCCCTTGCCGGCCGCGGTGCCGCCGGTGTTGCTGGTGCTGTTGTTCTGGATCTGGTTGGCGAAGCTGAGCTTGAGCGACTCGGGGTTGAACTGCACCGTCACCGTCTTGCCACCGGGCAGGTCGGTCTTGAGGTCCTCGTCGAGTTCGACCAGGTGCGCCTTGCCGGAGTTTTGTTCTGACATGGTGTGGCTCCTCAGCGGCCGGGCTTGACGGTGAAACGCTCGTAGGCGAGCTGCAGTTCTTCCACCGCCACCGCGCCGTCCTTGGCGTTGAGCGCCGGCGCCTTCAGCTTGACCGGCAGGCACCGCTGCAGCACCACGCGCGCCCGCTCCTGCACGCCGTCGGCGGCGAACAGCACCACTTCGGCCTGGGCCCGCAGGCCGGGGTCGGCGATGCTGTCGGCCATCCACTGCCACAGCTCGAAACTGGCCTCGGTCATGCCGCGCTTGAGCGTGAGCTGGCCGAAGGCGGCCGGGCCGGCCAGCCGGACCTGGCGATCGTTGCTGCCGCCTTCGCGGATGGTCTTGACTTCCATGGTCATCTCGAGCCCGTCGCACTCGGCAAAGGCCGCGCTCACCAGCGGCGCGGAGGCGCCGGCCGGCACGATCTCGACGGCGAAGTTGAAGGCGCTGAAGGGGACGGCGGCCATGTCAGTGAACCTCCTTCGACAGCACCCGTTCGCCGCTGCGCGCCAGGCGCACCGTCAGGAAACTCATGGGCCGGGCCGGCGCCACCCGCAGTTCGACCCAGAACTGGCCGGCGTCGCGCCGCTGCGGCGTGTTGATCTCGGCGCCGACGTTGACGCGCCAGGCCGCCTCGGCGCGGGCGCCGGCAAAGGCGCCACGGCGGAACAGGTCGTCCAGCACGGCCTCGAAGGCCCGCTCCACGGTGCGGCGCAGGGTGGCGTCGTTGGGCTCGAACACATAGGTGACGCCGCGCCGCAGCGCCAGCCGCCGCAGCAGGCACATCAGGCGCCGGACGTTGACCGGCCGCCAGTCGGCGTCCACCGCCAGCGTGTCGGCGCTGGCCGCGACGAAGCCGACCGGCGTGCTGCGCACCAGGTTGACCTGGGCATCGAGCAGCTGCTGGCGCTGCTGCAGCGTGGGCCGCATGCCGGGATTTGCCAGCGCCACCACGTCGCGCAGCGGCTTGTTCGCCACGGCGATCCATGCGCCGCGCTCCAGCGCCCCGGCGGCGAGCTGGCCGCACATCGAACCGTCCGGGGGAAACCAGATCACGTCCTGGTCGCGGCGGAGCATCAGCCAGGGGTGGTGCAAGGCGCCGTGCGACAGGGCGCGCGTTTCGTCGTCGCCGATGGCGCCCGGGCCGCCGGCGGCGGCGACGTCGCTGCGGGTCGAGCGCAGCGTCGCGGCGTAGGCGGTGGCCCGCGGCACATCGAAATCGGCCGGCAGCGCCAGCAGCGCCAGCATGTCGCCCCGGCCCGCGGCCGTGCGCAGCATCAGGCGGTGAATGGCCAGCAGGTCGGCCGGCTGCCAGGGCACCGTCTCGTAGCCCTGGATGCCGATCTCGATTCGCACCGGCGCCGACCACGGGCTGCTGCGGTGGCCGAGGCTGGCCCGCACCCGGTAGTACGCCACGCCGGGCTTGCGGGCTGCGGCGTCGTAGCGCGCGGCCGTGCCGGCGTAGAGCGAGACGGCGGCGCCGAAGCCGGCGGCTAGCGACTCTTGCAGCTCGTAGTGCGCGCCGTCGACGGGCTGGGTCCAGGTCAGGGTGAAGCTGCCATCGGCCAGCGGATCGGCGCCGCGGACGAAGCGGGGCCGGGGCAGGGGGGCGGCGGCGCAATCGCGGAAAGTCTCCTCGGCGCACGGGTCGGGTGGTTCCGGCAATACCGGCAGTTCGGTCCAGGGCGATGGCGGCTGGGCTATGGGGCGCCAGCCTGGATGCACCGCATCGGGCACCGCGAGCAGCGTCGGCTCGTCGGCGAACACCGGCGGGTCGCCGCCGAACGCCGCGTGCATGCCGCGCAGCGGCCGCGGCACCCGCCCGGCCTGGCGCAGGGCTTCGGCCTGGTCCGCCAGGATGTCGCTGCTGCAGGACGCGAGCGTGGGTTCGGCGAACAGCGACCAGTGGAACGCGGTCAGGCCGTCGCGCTCCAGCGGGCCGAGCGGGCTGGGCAGGGCGCCCAGGGCCGCATCGAAGTCGTCCAGCGCGCCCAGCGGCAGCCACAGGCATTCGCCATCCGGCGCATCGGCGGCCAGCGGGAAGCGGCTTTGCAGACGGCCGAGGGCGTCGCGCTGGGCCACATCCTGCGCCGCTGCTTCGCGCGCGAACACCCGGTCATCGTCGGGCAGGTCGAACGCGCTCTGGCCGGCGTTGCGCGGATCGCCGTCCGTGGCCATCGACAAGCCCGGCAGCAGCGCATGACGATCGGGCGGGGTGCGGGCCCGCAGGTCCAGCCGCAGCAACTGCACCGTCCGCTCGCTCGCGGCGGCGCGCCACGTTTCGAGGTCGGCGTGCCAGCCGTCGACCGCCTGCTGCCAGGGCCGGCCGGCGAAGCTTGCCTCGACCTGGCCGTCGAGGTCCACCGCTTCGGTCAGGTCGATCTCGTCCAGCGCCATCCAGGCGGCGGCCGACGGGCTGCCGAAGATCAGCCCCGCCACTTCGCCGCGCTGCGGCTGGCGCTGCGCGGCGACCCGGGCGTGCAGGCGCAGGCGGCCATCGGCCAGCCATTCGCCGTCGGTCAGCGCCACCAGTGACGGGACGCCGGGCAACGCGGCGCCGGTGGGCAACGGCGCCGGCGACGCGGCTTCGAGGGGCTGCAATGCGACCAGGCCGGCGAGCTCCACGAGCTGCCCCGCGCCCTGCGCTGCAGCGCCTGCCAGCGCCGTCACCGCGGTCACGCGGCCGTGCAGCTGGAAGTCGTCCAGCACCACGCGCAAGACGTCGCCGACGCGCGCGGCCGGCGTCGGCGCGGCCGTGACCTGCAAGGCCAGCAGTCCGGCGCCATGCTGCAGGCAGCGGGCGCGCAACGGCGTCGCCTCGACGCGGGTTGCCACCTGCACCGCATCGGCTCCGCTGCCGGGGCTGCGCGCGAGCAGCGTGGCTGGGGCCAGGTCCCAGGGCTGGCCCGGGGCCGCCCGGCGCGCAGCCAGCAGCGAGGGCAGGGCGAAGCGGCTGGTGTGGACAGCGCCGCCGGCCACCCGCAGCACCCAGCAGCGCCGCCCGCCCTGGCTGAAGAAGCCGCGCACGGCCGGATGCAGCAGGCCACGCACCGGCTCGCCGCTGGCCGCATCGCGCGCCAGCACCAGGCCGATGCCGAACACGGTTTCGAATTCCGCCAGGCTTTCGACCGCCACGGCCGCGGCCAGCGGCCCGCTGGGGGCGAAGCCGACGAAGAACGCGATGTCCATGCGCGGCAAGGCGTCGTCCGGCGCCGCGGGCGGCACCTCGAAACGCACGCCCGGCAGGCGTCGCAGCGATGGCGGGTTGCGGCTCAAGCCATCACTCCATTTCGAGCCGCTCGTAGGCCAGCACCAGCTCCTCCATCGCCACGTCGGTGCCCTTGGCATTGAACGGGCCGCTGGTGTGCTTGACGATGCGGGCCCGCAGCAGCTTCCAGGTCTGGACGATGGCCGAGTGGTCTTCGTTCTGCAGCTGCACGGTGACGGTGCGCAGCGCGGTCTGGTCGCCGTTGCGGATCTGGTTCAGCCAGTTGTAGAGCGAGAGCGAGCCGATCACCCCGCGCTTGAGCGTGACGTCGGTGGACTTGTTGAGCCCGGTGATCTTCATCACGCTGTTCTCGCGGCTGTTGCCGTTGCGGTATTCGGACACGGTCACTTCCATGCCGACGCCGCTGACCTCCTGGAAGCCGGCTTCGGCGCCTTCGGTGCTGCCGGACCCGAGGTCGACCAGGAAGTTGAACTGCACGTACGGGCGGTCTCTGAAGGTTGCCATCGCGTTCTCCTTGGGGTCAGGCCTTGCGGTCGGCCGTCCACTGGCCGATGCGGAAGATCACGAATTCGGCGGGCTTGAGCGCCGCGACGCCGATCAGGCAGATCAGCCGACCGTTGTCCAGGTCGTTCTGCGTCATGGTCGAACGGTCGCAGCGCACGAAGAACGCCTTCTCGGGCTTGTCGCCGAGCAGGGCGCCGCTCTGCCACTCGTTCAGGAGGAAGTCCTCCACCGTGCGGCGCAGGTTGGCCCACAGCTGTTCGCCGTTGGGTTCGAACACGGCCCACTGGGTGCTCTTGTCGATCGAGCGCTCGAGGTAGGCGAAGTAGCGGCGCAGGTTGACGTACTTCCATTCCGGGTCCGAGCTGATCAGGCGCGCGCCCCACAGCCGCATGCCGCGGCCCTCGAAGAAGCGGAAGCAGTTGATGCCGTCGGGGTTGAGCACTTCCTGCTGGGCCTTGTTGATCAGCGTCTCGAAGCCGAGCGCCAGCCGCACCACCTCGTTGGCGGGCGCCTTGTACACCGCGCGGTCGATGTCGTTGCGGGCGTAGATGCCGGCCACGAAACCGCTGGGCGGCAGGTCGATCTCGTTGCGGGTGATGGGGTCCAGCACGGTGACCCAGGGGTAGTACAGCGCCGCGTACTTCGAATCGAGGCGGGCCCGCATGTTGCGCACCTCGGCGATGCTCTGGCCCTGCGCGCTGTCCAGCACGGCGATGCGGTAGCGCATGAACTCGGCGTGGGCGATCAGCAGGCCCTGGATGGCGTCGGCGTCGGTCTTGTAGTTGGCGTAGTCCCAGGTCGAGCCGGGCGCGGCGACGATCGAGATGTCCTCGATGTCCTCGAACTGGCGCAGGCCGAGCGAATAGTTGCGGTCGAGAAAGGCCTCGCCCTCGTAGTCGCCCGCGCCCGGCCGGTTGCCGTCGTTGCCGCCGTCCAGCACCACGCTGGCGCTCACGCCCATCGTCAGCTTGTCGGCGACGGTGATCCGGCGCGCCGCCTCCGCTGCGCTGGGTTGGAGCAGGGTGAGCGCCTGGCTGTCGAACAGGATGTCGAGCAGGTCGGCGGCTGTGGCCACCTGGCTGCTGTCGCGGGCGATCACCAAGGGCAGGCGACTGGCATCGGCGGCCGAGCGCGGCATGGTGGCGAAGCGGTCGAACAGCGAGTCGCCGGATTGGCCGAACCGATGGGACGGATCCGGCGGGATGTCGGTCCAGGTGCCGAGCTCGCGGCTGCCGTCGCGCGTCAGCACGCTCACGCCGAGGGTGACGATGCGCAGCGCATCGCCCTGGGCCGGGTCGGGCGCGGGAAACAGGTTCTGCAGCTCGATGCGCCCGGACGGGGTGGGCGGGATCGCGTCGAATTCCCAGATCGCCTGGTCTTCGTCCCAGTGCGCCAGGTAGTAGCCGCCCAGGCCGTTGTCGCCCGGACTGGACCGGTCGGCAGCCCACACCAGGTCGCGGTCGCGCAGGCCGGCCACGGTGGTGCGCGGCGCGCCGGTGATCGGGTCGGAGCCGGCGCCCAGGATGTTGCCCGCCGCCTTGAGCGTGAAGCGCACGCGGCCGTTGCCCGCGGCCCCCGGATGGCGGGCCCGCACCACCAGGCCCTTGGCCAGCAGGTCGACGGCCCGGGCGTGCCCGTCCTGGAACAGCGGCACGCTGCCGCTGCTGATGTCGACGCCGGCGGTCGCCTCCAGGTCGGGGTCGATCGGGGCGAAGCGTTCGGGCTCCTGGCCGGAGTCCGCCAGGGGACTGAAGATCCGCGAGATGTACACGCGCTTGCCGCCGTTGGTGAAGAACGCGCGCACGCCGTGCCACAGGTAGTTGTGCACCGGCCGGTCGTCGTAGAGCAGCGGACTGCCGTCGCCGTAGATCTCCTCGAACTCGCCCAGGCTGGTGACGATGTCGGGCTCGAGATGCACCGGGCCGCTGCGGGCCGGGCCGATGAGGCCGGTGGTGGTGGTCGACACCCCTTCGATCGATTTCGACCGGAACGAGGTTTCTTCGACGAACACACCGGGTGCGAGGTACTCGGGCATGGACGCTCTCCTTGGGGTTGATTCGGCGCCCGTCAGGCACCCACGAAAAGAAAGGACGATCCGGCGCTGCGGACCACCAGCGGCGTGCCCGCCAGCAGCAGCTGCGGGCCGAGCGGCGTTGCGGGCGACACGCTGTGCAGCAGCGGCACCTCGGGCAGTTGCTGCAGTTCGCACAGGTCGGGCACCGCGGCGCTGGCGCTGTTCGCATCCCAGAAGGCGCGCAGGTCGACGTCCCAGTCGCTGCGCGGACCGTGGATGGCCGGCGGCGAACTGCGCAAGGTGGGTTCGCGCAGCCGGGGCAGGGGGCACAGCAGCAGCGCGCTGCCGCGCGCGTCGGCCACGCTTTCGGCAAGGAGCGCGCCCTCGCACCAGAGCTCGAGCCGGGCCCAGGCCGCGCC
>CALRYV010000020.1:0-108251 GCA_943372495.1 Ramlibacter sp. 2FC
GCGGGCCAGCGCCACCCGCTGCTGCTCGCCGCGCGACAGCCGTGCCACCGGCCCGGCGCGCCGCGGCACCTCGAAGCGGGCCAGCAGCTGTTCGGCCCGCGCCAGCATGCCGTCGGGCAACCGGGCGTGGTGAAACTGCGCGGGCAGCAAGGTGTTGCCCAGCGCGTCGAGTTCGTCGATCAGGCGGAAGTCCTGGAACACCATGCCGCAATGGGCGAGCCGCCAGGCGTCGCGTTGCCGCTCGGGCAGGCGGCTCACCAGCGTGGCGCCGCAAGCCACCTCGCCCCGCTGCGGGACCACGATGCCAGCCAGCGCATGCAGCAAGGTGGACTTGCCCGAGCCGGAGGGCCCGACGATCGCCGTCAGCTGACCGGGCGCGAACTCCGCGCTCACGTCGTCGAGCGCGTGGATGGCGTCGGCGCCGGCATCCGAAAAATTCACCCGCAGCGCCCGGGCGGCAAGCGTCATAGCACCCGGAACGTTGCGTCGACCAGCCGCACCCGGCTGACGAAACCGGTGGCCGCATCGGTCTGCGGTCCGATCTCGAGCCGGCCCTCGACCTGGATCAGGTTGCCGGGCTGGACAGCGTCCTGCCGCTTCTTCATCCGCACGAACACGATGGTGTCGATCCATTGGTCCTCGGAGGCGCAGAACGGGCAGGTCTCCACCGGCGAGTTCGACAGCACGAAGAAGTCCGACTCGACTTTGAGGTGCGGGGCCATGAAGCCCTGCATGCTGATGGTCTTGCCGGCCAGCTTCTTCGCTGTGTCCGAGAAGCTCTTGTCATCCTTGTACAACTCGAACATGCGGATGCGCGGCAACTCCGCCGCCAGCGCCACCAGCGGCGACAGCGCCACCGCCGCAAGCAACCGCCGCCGTCCGCTATGCATCGCTCATTCCATCCCGGTGGTGGTCAATACGATGCTCAGGCTGGTCGCCATGGCCTTGACCATCGGCTCCTTCTCGACGTCGATCCACTCGTCCAGCGAGTGCGACCGGCCACTCTTGTCCGGCGCCATCCGGCCGATGGTGAGCGCCGGGATCCCGAGGCTCATCGGCAGGTTGGAATCGGTGGAGCTCCAGCCGAATGCCGGCTTGTAGCCGCCAGCTTCGATGGCGCTCTTGGCGATCTGCACCAGTTCGCTCTTGGCGTCGGTGTTGCCGGCCGGCCGGTCGCCGATCAGCTTGGCTTCGACCTTGATCGCGCCTTCCTTGGTGGAGCGCGCGAAGTTCTCGCCATCGGCGGCTTCCTGCACGATCTTGAGCATCCGGTCCTCGACCCGCTTGAGGTCCGGCAGCGATTCAGAGCGCATGTCCACTTCCATCCAGGCGCTGAGCGGGATCGAATTGACCGAGGTGCCGCCGCCGATGACGCCGATGCTGTAGGTGGTCTTGGGCGCCGTGGCGACCTGGATCCGCGAGAACTCCGACGCCGCCTGGCCGAGCGCGAACATCGGGTTGACCAGGCCGAAGGCGCCGAAGCTGTGGCCGCCGGGGCCACTGAAGGTGACGCGATAGCGCTTGGAGCCGACGCCGCCGTTGGTGATGCGCTCGATGCCGCCGGATTCGAGCGAGAAGAAGGACTTGATCTTGTCCTTGTACTGGCCCTTGGTGAACAGGTGGCGCACGCCGCGCAGGTCGCCCGGGCCCTCTTCGCCGACGGTCGCGACGAACAGGATGTCGTCACGGGTCTTGATGTTGGCGGCCTGCATGGCGCGCACGAAGCCGAGAATAACGGCCAGGCTCATGGTGTCGTCACCCACGCCCGGTGCGAACAGCTTGCTGCCCTGGCGCTTGACCTTGACGTCGGTGGCCGCCGGAAACACGGTGTCGAGGTGGGCCGACACCACGACCACCTTGCCATCGCTGCGCGTGCCCTTGCGCAGCGCCAGCACATTGCCTTCCTCGTCGATCTTGACGTCGGACAGGCCGGCGGCCTTGATCATCTTCTCGAATTCCTTGGCACGGGCCTCTTCCTTGAACGGCGGCGCGGGAATTTCGGTGAGCTTGATGCCCTCTTCGACGATGCGGCCATGCTCCTTGTCGATGCTGGCCGCGGCCGCCTTGAAAGCGGGGCTGGCCAGCACGCGCGCGACATCGGCGGCGGGATTGGCAACCTGGGCCAGCGCGGCGGAACCGGCAAAAGCGAGGGCGAGAGACAGGGAAAGGGAAGTCAGGCGAACAGCGGACGGCATTGAAATGAGAACTTTCTTCGATGGGTTGCCCATTGGCGGGAGCGCCAATTGTGGAGCAACTCAGCGGGGCCGCGCCTTCAGCTCGTTGAACCCGGTGGCCGCATCGAGCTCGCGCCGGAACTGCCAGCCTGGCAGCAGCGCGATCACGATCTCCGCCGTGGTCCGAACGATGCAGCCCGGCATGAGATGTCCGCCTCGCACCTCGCCGTGGTCGTCGGCGACGCTGGCATGCAGGTGCGCGCCGTCAAGACTGAGCGTGCCCGACAGCATCAACAGCTCCAGCGGCGCGTTGATGTCGCTGCCCGAAGGCTTGTCGGCGTAGCGCAGCACCGCTCGCGACAAGCCGCCCACCGCCGACACGATGCAGGCCGCCTGGATGCCGTGCTCCTGCGCCAGCGCGGCGAAAGCGGATTCGAGCGACACCCGCAGATCGTCTCCGGGGACCAAGCGCAGGACGTGGACTTGCATCGCCTGCGATCAACCGAACGGCCGCACGCCGAACAGGTAGCCGTGGGCCCAGAAGGCGAACACGGCCCAGGCTGCGACGCCCACCACCACCGTGATCGCCGTCGCCGCTGCCGTGCCGGCCGGATACACGGTGCCCGCGATCCGATCGCGCTGACGGGCGGCTCGAACGCTGAACACCGCCCAGACCAGGAACGAGCCGAACAGCAGCACGTCGGCCAGGTTGCCATTGGCCAGCAGGTGCGCCAGGGCCCAGACCTTGACCGACAGCACCATGGGGTGGTGCAGCTTCGCCTTGATCGAATTGCGCGGCACGTAGGTGGCAACCAGCAGCACGAAAGCGCCCAGCAGCAACGCGCCCGCCACATGCCGCATGCCCATCGGCGCCTCCCACAGGTACACCGGATTGCGCCGCGCCAGGGCGAAGCCCCAGACGATCAGCGCGAACCCGGCGATGGAGGCCAGCGCGTACAGCCCTTTCCAGGGTTTTTCGCCGATGCGGGCGATGGTGGCGGTGCGCCAGCTGTCGGCAACGATGCGGGTGGAGTGCACGCCGAGGAAGAGGACGAGACCCAGGATCAGGACGGCCATGCGGCACTCCTCCGGTTTGTGGAGGCGCGATTATGGGCCGGGAGGGCGGCGGCGGCGAGGCCAAGGTGCCTGTTTTGTGCCCTGGAACACGGCTTGTCCCGACGGGTATCTTTAGTTTGGCCAAGCTTGTGGACAAGTCGGCTTTCCCATTGGCCGGCAACGACTTGGCGCCACCGCAAGTTTGTGGACATACGGGCCTGACGCTGTGCATGACCGGTGCGAAAGTTTATTTTTCAGCGGCGATCGGCGGCCACAACAGCGGCACAAGGACGGCGCCGGCCTGGCCGAGGCCAGGTCCTCCGGACGTCGTGCGACCCCGGCGGGGTTCTTGTTAGTCTTATCTATTTCTTCTTATTCAAGGGTAGTAGTAGTAGGTAAGGGCGCGCCTGCGCTGTGGACAATCGGCCTTTCCCGTGCCGGATCAACGACTTGCCGCACCCCCGCGGCTGTGGGCACCCCTGCTTTTGTGCTGTCGCGCCGGCATGAACAACTTCTGGGTCGACCTGTTTTCTGTGGATAACTCGTCGGTTGTGCCGGAACTGTCCCCAGGGTTGTTAGAGGCCGCAGCAGGCGTGCAAAGCGGTCGCTGGTTGCGTCCCAGTGAAGAGGAAATCAGGCGGGCGTGACGACGCGTGAGGGACGACCAGATGGCCGCAACGCGTCGGTGTCAGGAAATACGGTGGTGCCCGGGGGCGAGATCGAATTGCGCCAGACGGTCGCGGATGCGCCGAATGGAGCGGGAGAAGAGTCTCGAACTCTCGACCTCAACCTTGGCAAGGTTGCGCTCTACCAACTGAGCTACTCCCGCATGGAGGCTGTCACACGGACTGGCCAGGTGGTGCGGGGTTGAATCCGCGGCAGGAAGGTTCGCTTCCGCCACCGGGACCATCGAATGAGGACAGCAGGGGCGCAACTTTAACAGATTGGCGAGAGCCCCCAGCCGCCGTGCGGGCGAAGTGAGCTGAAAGTGCGACTAAGGATCGCCTCCTACCTGACCGTTGGGGTTGGGCTTTGTCGCGCAAGTCGGACAACAAGCTGCGTACGTATACGTGGAACGGGGTGTACCGGTATTCAGTGGAATTGGTCCTGGATGTGCGCGAGGCTTGTGCGCCAACCGGATGTGAAAGCGAGGTCTTGGATGACGATGCGTTGGTGCGCGTGCGCGGCCGGTTTGTCGACCACGAGATGGCGTGCCTGGCCCTCGCCACCAGGGAGAAGGCGAGCGGTCCGGTGGCCGGAGAATCGGGTTGCTTCCCGCCGCCGCATCGTCTACGTGACCGACCTGCGCTTCACCGCAGCCAACCGGTCGACGCTGGTGGAATTGGTCGCCCGTGGCCATCCCACCGAGCCGCTCGGCCTGACCTCCGCCGGCGTCTGTGAATGGCTGAGCCACCTACAAGGGCTCGGTCGCGCCACCTACACAGGAGCTAGACGCGTTTGGCTAAATTGGACCTGTTGAAAAGTCGATCGGCCACGCAGCGATGCTGGCACCTCGGACACTTTCGATCATGCTCGCGGCCATGTCATGCCGCATGATTCGCAAGGAGCTTCCCATGCTTTACACCATCGCCATCGTCCTGCTGGTCCTGTGGGCCCTCGGCCTGGTCACCTCGTTCACCGCGGGCGGCCTCGTGCATGCCCTGCTCGTGATCGCAGTGATCATCGTGATCTTCCAGTTGATCACCGGCCGCAAGGCTTAGTCGGAGCGGGCACCGCCCGCGACAATGAAAAAAAGGGAGCCTCGGCTCCCTTTCTTCTGGGTCTCTCGCTCTCGTCAGACGTCGATATTCGCCGCCCGCAGCGCGTTGGTTTCGATGAACTCGCGCCGCGGCTCGAGTTCGTCTCCCATCAGCATGGTGTTGCGGCCTTCCTGGGGGGCGTGGACAGGCGTCAGCTCGGCAGCCCTGGCCGGTAGACGCACCTGTTGCCGCTCGCCTGCCGCTCGACGACGACGCACGACAGGCCAGGGACGGTCGGTGCCAGCTCGCGCCAGATGAACAGGCAGAGGTTCTCCAGCGTCGGCGGCCCCAGGTGTGGTACCTCGTCGAGCAGGTGGTGGTCCAGCTTCAACCGCAGGCCCGCAATGGCCTGCTGCAGGACGCCGAGGTCCGCAACCATCCCGGTTTTGCTGTCGGGCGTACCGGCGACGCAGATCTCCGCGTGATAGGTGTGGCCATGGATGCGGCGGCTGCCCTCGGCCTCGACCTCCCGGTGCAAGGTGTGCGCCGCATCGAAGAAGAATCGCTGGCTGAGCTCGAACATCAGCGCACCCCGATCAGCTTGTGCGTCTGCACCGCCACCCGCCATTTCGGGCGCTCCTGGCAGAACGCGACGACCTGGCGCGTGTTTTCGGCGCGCAACGGGCTGTCCATCGGCTGCAGGAAGAAGTGACCGAAGTCCATCTGCTCGTAGTCAGCGGGCGACATGCCTGCCTGCGGAAAGACCAGCTTGATTTCGCTGCCTCCCGATACGGCAAGCGGGGCGCCGGCCTTGGGGCTGACGCAGACCCAGTCGATGCCGGCCGGCGGCAGGATCGTTCCATTGGTCTCGACGGCGACGAAGAAGTGCCGCGCATGCAGTTGCTCCAGCAACGCGTCGTCGACCTGCAGCAGCGGCTCGCCCCCGGTCAGGACCACGAAGCGACGGCTGACGTCCGGCGGCGTCCACGCGGCCTCGATGGCATCGGCCAGTTCCGCTGCGGTGGGGAACTTGCCGCCGCCGGTGCCGTCGGTGCCGACGAAATCGGTGTCGCAGAACTTGCAGATCGCGGTCGCGCGGTCTTGCTCCCGGCCGCTCCAGAGATTGCAGCCGGCAAAACGGCAGAACACCGCCGCACGGCCGGTGTTGGCGCCCTCGCCCTGGACGGTATAGAAGATTTCCTTGACGGAGTAGGTCACAAGTGGTCCTGGGCCAGCAGGTGGCGGGCGTAACCGCCCGCGCGCAGTTCGCACGCAGGGCAGGTGCCGCAGCCATAACCCCAGTCGTGGAGCGTGGCGCGGTCGCCGAGGTAACACGTATGGGTGTCGACCCGGATCAGGTCCACGAGTTCCCGGCCGCCTAGCCGGTCGGCCAGCGCCCAGGTCTGCGCCTTGTCGATCCACATCAGGGGCGTCTCGATGACGAAGCGCTGGTCCATCCCGAGGCCGAGCGCCACCTGCAATGCCTTGAGGGTGTCGTCCCGGCAATCCGGGTAGCCGGAGTAATCGGTTTCGCACATGCCGCCGACGAGCACGGTCATGCTGCGCCGGTAGGCGATCGCGGCAGCGAAGGTGAAGAACATCAGGTTGCGGCCGGGAACGAAGGTGTTCGGCGGGCCGCTGCTTTCAAAGGCGATTGCCTTCTCGCCGGTCAGCGCAGTGTCGCTCACCTGGCCCAGCAGCCGGAGATCCAGCAGGTGGTCCTCGCCCAGGCGTGCAGCCCAATGCGGGAAGCGTTCACGGATCCGGGCCAGCACGGTCGTGCGGCAATCGAGCTCGACCCGGTGCCGCTGGCCGTAATCGAAGCCGATGGTTTCGATGTGCTCGTAGCGGTCCAGTGCCCAGGCCAGACAGGTCGTCGAGTCCTGGCCACCGGAAAACAGAACCAGTGCTCTCTTGTGCATTTCATTCCGCTGTCGTCGACAGCGCAGCGAGTTCAGACGTCGATGTTCGCCGCCCGCAGCGCATTGGTCTCGATGAACTCGCGCCGCGGCTCGACCTCATCGCCCATCAGCATGGTGAACACGCGGTCGGCCTCGATGGCGTCGTCGATCTGCACGCGCAGCAGGCGGCGCACGGTCGGGTCCATCGTGGTTTCCCACAGCTGCTGCGGGTTCATCTCGCCCAGGCCCTTGTAGCGCTGGCGGCTGGTGGCGCGCTCGGCTTCGGCGATCAGCCAGGCCATGGCTTGGCGGAAGTCGCCGACCTTCTCTTCCTTCATCCGCTCGCCCTCGCCCCGGGTCACCCGGGCGCCTTCATTGAGGAGGCCGCGGAAGGTGTTGGCGGCCTCGGCCAGCGCCGCATAGTCGGCGCCATGGACGAAGTCCTGCGTGATCACGCTGCTCTTGATGTTGCCGTGGTGCCGGCGGCTGATGCGCAGGATCGGCTTGTCGGTGCGCACATCGAACTCGCCGGCCACTTCGGCCGGGCTGGCGCTGGTGGCGCCGTCCATCTCCTGCAGCCGCGCCTGCAGCGCGATGGCCGAAGCCTCGGCATCGGGCACCGTGTCCAGGTTCAGGCTGACGCCGTCGGCGATCGCGCGCAGCGCCTCGCCATCCATGAAGCCGGACAGGCGGTTGATGACGGACTGGGCGATCTGGTGCTTGCGCGCCAGTTCGGCCAGCGTCTCGCCGGTGATGGTGGTGCTGCTCTCCCCGCCGGTGTGCACGGCGGCGCCGTTCAGGGCGATGCGCAGCAGGAAGCTGTCCAGCTCCGTCGGGCCCTGCAGGTACAACTCCTCCTTGCCGGCCTTCACCTTGTACAGCGGCGGCTGCGCGATGTAGATGTGGCCGCGCTCCACCAGCTCGGGCATCTGGCGATAGAAGAACGTCAGCAGCAGCGTGCGGATGTGCGCGCCGTCGACGTCGGCGTCGGTCATGATGATGATGCGGTGGTAGCGCAGCTTGGCGACGTTGAAGTCGTCGGCGCCGGTGGCTGTCTGGCCGTTGGCGTTCATGTTGCCGCCGGCCTTGCCGATGCCGGTGCCCAGCGCCGTGATCAGCGTCAGGATTTCATTGCTGGTCAGCAGCTTTTCGTAGCGCGCCTTCTCGACGTTCAGGATCTTGCCGCGCAGCGGCAGGATGGCCTGGAACTTCCGGTCGCGGCCCTGCTTGGCGGAGCCGCCGGCGGAGTCGCCCTCGACGATGTAGATCTCGCACATCGCCGGGTCTTTCTCCTGGCAATCGGCCAGCTTGCCGGGCAGGCCCATGCCGTCCAGCACGCCCTTGCGCCGCGTCATCTCGCGGGCCTTGCGCGCTGCTTCGCGGGCACGGGCCGCCTCGATGATCTTGCCGACGATGATCTTGGCGTCGTTCGGACGCTCCTGCAGGTAGTCGCCCAGCGTGCGGGCCACCACGTCTTCGATCGGGCCGCGCACTTCGCTGGAGACCAGCTTGTCCTTGGTCTGGCTGGAGAACTTGGGCTCCGGCACCTTCACGCTCAGCACGCAGGTCAGGCCTTCGCGCATGTCGTCGCCGGTGACTTCCACCTTGGCCTTCTTGGCCATTTCGGAATCGTCGATGTACTTGTTGATGACGCGCGTCATCGCTGCGCGCAGGCCTGTCAGATGGGTGCCGCCATCGCGCTGCGGGATGTTGTTGGTGAAGCAGAGCACCTGCTCGTTGTAGCCGCTGTTCCACTGCATCGCCACTTCGACGCCGATGTTGGTGTTCTGGTCGCTCTGGCGGTCGCCCATGGCGTGGAACACGTTGGGGTGCAGCACCTGCTTGCCCTTGTTGATGAAGGCGACGAAGCCCTTGACGCCGCCGGCGCCGGAAAAATCGTCTTCCTTGCCGGTGCGCTCGTCCAGCAGCCGGATGCGCACGCCGTTGTTCAAGAAGCTCAGCTCGCGCAGCCGCTTGGAGAGGATTTCGTAATGGAAATCGTTGTTCTCCTTGAAGATGTCGGTGTTGTCCGGCAGGAAGTGCACCTCGGTGCCCCGCTTGTCGGTGTCGCCCAGGATCTGCATCGGCGAGACTTCCACGCCGTTCACTGTTTCGATGATTCTGTTTTGCACGAAGCCGCGCGAGAACTCCAGCACGTGGACCTTGCCTTCGCGCCGCACCGTCAGCCGCAGCATCTTCGAGAGCGCGTTGACGCAGCTCACGCCCACGCCGTGCAGGCCGCCCGAGACCTTGTAGCTGTTCTGGTTGAACTTGCCGCCGGCGTGCAGCTCCGTCAGCGCGATTTCGGCGGCCGAGCGCTTGGGCTCGTGCTTGTCGTCCATCTTGATGCCGGTGGGAATGCCGCGGCCGTTGTCGGTGACGCTGATCGAGTTGTCGGTATGGATGGTCACCATGATGTCGTCACAGTGGCCGGCCAGCGCCTCGTCGATGGAGTTGTCCACCACCTCGAACACCAGGTGGTGCAGTCCCGTGCCGTCAGAGGTGTCGCCGATGTACATGCCAGGGCGCTTGCGCACCGCCTCCAGGCCTTCCAGGATCTGGATCGAGCCTTCACCGTAGGCCGCGCTGGCGCCGGCCTGGTTGGTGTCGATCAGGGGCTGGTAATTGGAGCTTTCCTCGCCGCCGGCCCCGACGTGGACGGAATCGTTCGGCTTGTTTTCTTCAGACATAGACAACTTCTCTCAAACTCTTGAAACACGGAACCCGCCTTGTGGGCGGGTCGGCTTTTCTCTCGTCATTCCCGCGCAGGCGGGAATCCAGGGCACAAAGGCGGGAGCCCTGGGTCCCCGCCTGCGCGGGGATGACGCCTTCTAGATCCGCATCGGCATCACCACGTACTTGAACGTCGCGTTGTCGGGAATGGTCAGCAGCGCCGAACTGTTGGAATCGGCCAGTTCCATCTTGACCATCTCCTGGTCCATGTTGGACAGGGCATCGATCAGGTAGGTGACGTTGAACCCGATCTCGATGGCGTCGCCGCCGTAGTCGATGTCCAGCTCGTCGACCGCCTCTTCCTGTTCGGCGTTGTTGCTGGCCACCCGCAGCGTGCCCGGCTCGATGTTCAGGCGCACGCCCTTGAACTTCTCGCTCGTCAGGATGGCCGTACGCTGCAGGCTGGCCAGCAGCGGCGCCCGGCCCAGCGTCACGGAGTTCTTGTGATTCTTGGGAATCACGCGGTTGTAGTCGGGGAACTTGCCCTCGACCAGCTTGGTGACGAATTCCATCCCGCCGAAGCTGAACTTGGCCTGGTTGCTGGCGAACTGCATTTCGATGGCGCCCTCGGCGTCCGACAGCAGGCGCTGCATCTCCAGCACCGTCTTGCGCGGCAGGATCACTTCCTGGCGCGGCACTTCGACGTCCAGCGTGGCATTGGCAAACGCCAGGCGGTGGCCGTCGGTGGCCACCAGCGACAGCTGCTTGCCCTCGGCGACGAACAGGATGCCGTTGAGGTAGTAGCGGATGTCATGCACCGCCATCGCGAACGACACCTGGTTCAGCAGGTCTTTCAAAGTCTTTTGCGGGACGCTGAAGACGGGGCCGAAGCTGGCTGCTTCCTGCACCAGCGGGAAGTCCTCTGCCGGCAGGGTCTGCAGCGTGAACTTGCTCTTGCCGCCCTTGAGGATCAACTTGTTCTGGTTGCTCTCCAGGCTGACCGTCTGGTCCGCCGGCATGGTGCGCAGGATGTCGATCAGCTTGCGGGCGCCGACGGTGGTGGTGAAGTTGCCGGCATCGCCATCGAGTTCGGCCGTGGTGCGGATCTGGATCTCCAGGTCGCTGGTGGTCAGCTGCAGGGAGCTGCCGGTCTTGCGGATCAGAACGTTGGCCAGGATCGGCAACGTGTGCCTGCGCTCGACGATGCCTGCGACTGACTGCAGGACAGCGAGCACTTTGTCTTGAGTTGCCTTCAGGACGATCATGCGGACTCCTCTTTGTGGTTTGATTTCTTCGTTTCAGACGCAACAAACGCCATTTTCACCCTTTAAGGGTCTGTTCCAGCACGTGCAGCTGCTGGTTCAGCTCGGTGAGCTGCTGGCGCTCGCCCGAAATCTTGCGCACCGCGTGCAGCACCGTGGTGTGGTCGCGCCCGCCGAACAGCTCGCCGATCTCGGGCAGGCTTTTCTGCGTGAGTTCCTTGGCCAGGTACATCGCGATCTGGCGCGGGCGGGCGATCGAGGCCGGCCGCTTCTTCGAATACATGTCGGCGACCTTGATCTTGTAATAGTCGGCCACGGTCTTCTGGATGTTCTCGACCGAGATCTGCCGGTTCTGGATCGACAGCAGGTCTCGCAGCGCCTCGCGCGCCAGCATGATCGAGATCTCTTTCTGGTTGAAGCGCGAATAGGCCAGGATCTTGCGCAGCGCGCCCTCGAGCTCGCGCACGTTGGAGCGCACGTTCTTGGCCACGAAGAAGGCCACTTCCTCGGGCATCTCGGCGCTCTCCGCCCGCGCCTTGTTGATCAGGATGGCGACGCGCATCTCCAGTTCGGGCGGCTCGATGGCCACCGTCAGGCCGGAATCGAAGCGCGACACGAGGCGCTCATGGATGTCGGCCAGGCCCTTGGGATAGGTGTCCGACGTCATCACGATGTGCGACTTCTTGGCCAGCAGGGCCTCGAAGGCGTTGAAGAATTCTTCCTGCGTGCGGTCCTTGTTGGCGAAGAACTGGACGTCGTCGATGAGCAGCAGGTCGAGCGAGTGGTACTTGTCCTTGAACTCGTCGAAGGTCTTGCGCTGGTAGGCCTTGACCACATCCGAGACGAATTGCTCGGCGTGGATGTAGAGCACCTTGCTGCCCGGCCGGTCGGCCAGCAACTTGTTGCCCACGGCGTGCATCAAGTGGGTTTTCCCCAGGCCAACCCCGCCGTAGATGAAAAGCGGGTTGTAGAGCTGGCCCGGCATGCCCGAGACGTGCATGGCGGCGGCCCGCGCCATCCGGTTGGCGGTGCCTTCGACCAGTGTGTCGAAGGTCAGCGCCGTGTTGAGCCGGTTCTTGAAAGCGGCCGAGGCGCTGTCGTCCGCCAGCTCCACCGGCTCGGCGACCGAGCCGACCTCCATGGAGGCCGGTGCGGCATAAGACCGGGGCTGTGCTTCGCGTGGAGCAAGCGCTAACTCAAGCTGTACGGGTTGCCCGTACAGCTTCTCGAGCATGATGGCGATGCGATGCGAGTACTGCGCCCGCACCCAGTCGAGCTTGAAACGGTTGGCGACAAACAACGTCACCCGCGAGAAATCATCCGACACCTGGGCCAGCAAGGGCTTGATCCAGGTGTTGAATTGCTGCTCCGGAAGCTCTTGCGCCAGCTGCTCGATGCAGGCCTGCCACAGGCTTTCGCCCGCACTCAGGGCCAGGTTGGTGGCCACGATCTTGTGCTGCCCCTCACTCATTTTTGGCTGTCGCCTCTGTGGATATTATTCATTGCGCCAAACCGACCATTCTAATTTATCAAGGCGTTATCCACAATCGTGCGGAAGCAGCAAAAAGCCTGTAGCAGGCCGGTCGTGGGGCGGGGGTAAAGACCCCTGGTCCCAGGCACGTCCTTGCCGGGATTGGCGTTTTCCACGATAATCATGGGTTTCCCTGAGAACCAACATGAAACGCACCTACCAACCCTCCAAAGTGCGCCGCGCACGCACCCACGGCTTCCTGGTCCGCATGAAGACCCGCGGCGGCCGTGCCGTCATCAACGCACGCCGCGCCAAGGGCCGCAAGCGCCTGGCTGTCTGAAGCCACTGCCGCAGCCACGCGGTGCTCCAGTGCAGCGGCTCAAGACCCGGGCCCAGTTCCAGGCCGTCCTGGCGGGCACTACGGTGTCAAGAACCGCGCACTTCGCCTTGCACCGAACGGGTCTCGACGCGCAGCCGCCAGTTCCTGCCAAGCCAGGGCCTGGGTCCGAATGGACCAAGGCCCTGTTTTCCGTGCAGGAGCCCTGGATCGGTGCGCTGATTCCCAAGCGCTGGGCCAAACGGGCCGTGACCCGCAACGCGATCAAACGCCAGATCTACGCCGTGAGCAGCGATATCGAAGCCAGCCTGACGCAAGCCGCCTACGTGGTGCGGTTGCGCAGCGCGTTCGATCGCGCGAAATTCCCCAGCGCCACCTCCGATGCCCTCAAGCAGGCGGTGCGCAGCGAGCTGCAGCAGTTGTTCGCCCGGGCGGCGCAATGATCCGCGCCGCGCTCATCGGGCTGGTGAAGGGCTACCGGCTGCTGCTGTCGCCCTGGCTCGGCTCGGCCTGCCGTTTCACGCCCACCTGCTCGGTCTACTCGATCCAGGCGCTGGAGCAGCATGGCGCGGCGGGCGGAACCTATCTCACGCTGGCGCGCCTTGGCCGTTGCCAGCCCTGGTGCCAGGGCGGGCACGACCCCGTGCCGGAGCAAATCCACGCCCCCCGTTTCCTGAGCCAGCTGCTCTCTCCCTTTTCACAAAAGAAGTCTTCATGAACGACATTCGCCGCACCATCCTGTGGGTGATCTTTGGTTTCGCCATGGTGTTGCTGTGGGACAAATGGCAGATCCACAACGGCCAGAAGGGCACCTTCATGCTGGGCACGACGGCCAAGCCGGCCGCTTCGGCGCCGGCAGCGGCCTCCAGCGTGCCGGCCAGCAGCGGCGTCCCGGCGGCGAGCAGCGTGCCGAGCGCGGCCACGGGGGCCGTGCCGGTCCCGGGCGGCGCGACGGCTTCCTCCGTGCCTGGCGGTGCGCCGGCCGCCGTGAGCAGCCCGCGCGAGCAGATCACCGTCACCAACGATGTGGTGCGGCTGACGTTCGACAGCGAGGGCGGCTCGATCGTGAAGACCGAGTTCCTGAAGCAGGCCAATGACGCCAAGACCGGCACCTTCGTCCTGCTCGAGCAAAACGCCGGCCGGGTGTACGTGGCCCAGTCCGGCCTGATCGGCGGAACCTTCCCCACCCACAAGACGCCCATGACGTTCAGCGGCGACCGCACGTTGCGCGACGGCGCCAACGACATGGTGGTGAAGTTCGAGTCGGCCGACGTCGGTGGCGTGAAACTGGTCAAGAGCTACACGTTGCGCCGCGGCGCCTACGACGTGTCGGTGACGCACGAAGTGGTCAACACCGGCAGCGCGCCGGTGGCCCCGCAGCTGTACATGCAGCTGGTGCGCGACGGCAACAAGCTGCCGGGCGAATCGTCGTTCTATTCGACCTTCACCGGGCCGGCGGTCTACACCGAAGCCAAGAAATTCCACAAGATCGAGTTCAAGGACATCGAGAACAACAAGGTCGAGATCGACAAGGATTCCACCAACGGCTATGTCGCGATGGTGCAGCATTACTTCGCCAGCGCCTGGATCCTGCCGGACGGCGTCAAGCGCGAGCTGTTCGTGCGCAAGGTGGACAACAACCTGTACGCCGTCGGCATGATCGCGCCGCTCGAGAGCATCGCGCCCGGCGCCAGCAAGGCCGTGAATGCGAGGTTCTTCGCCGGCCCGCAGCAGGAGAAGCTGCTCGAGACGATCGCGCCCGGCCTGGAACTGGTCAAGGACTACGGCTGGCTGACCATCCTGGCCAAGCCGCTGTACTGGCTGATGGACAAGCTGCACAGCTTCATCGGCAACTGGGGCTGGTCGATCATGGCGCTGGTGCTGATCATCAAGATCGCCTTCTACTGGCTGCAGGCCAAGGGCTACGAGAGCATGGCCAAGATGAAGGCCATCAATCCCAAGGTCATGGCGATGCGGGAGCGCTTCAAGGAGAACCCGCAGCAGATGCAGCAGGAGATGATGCGCATCTACCGCGAGGAGAAGGTCAACCCGATGGGCGGCTGCCTGCCGATCATGGTGCAGATCCCGGTCTTCATCGCGCTGTACTGGGTGCTGCTCTCCAGCGTCGAAATGCGCGGCGCGCCCTGGATCCTCTGGATCAAGGATCTCTCGGCGCCGGACCCGTACTTCCTGCTGCCGGTGTTCATGACGATGACGACGCTGCTGCAGACGGCGCTCAATCCGCAGCCGCCGGACCCGATGCAGGCCAAGATGATGTGGATCATGCCCCTGGCCTTCAGCGTGATGTTCTTCTTCTTTCCCTCGGGCCTGGTGCTGTACTGGATCACCAACAACGTGCTGTCGATCGCGCAGCAGTGGCTGATCAACACCCGGATGGGCGTGCCGCCGGAATTCAACTTGCCGAAGTTCAAGTAAAAACAAGGGCCGCGCAAGCGGCCCTTCTCCTTTGAGGCCGACCAGATGCTGTCTCGCCACACACAGCCGATCGCCGCCATCGCCACCGCCCCGGGGCGCGGCGCGGTCGGCATCGTGCGGGTGTCCGGTGCATCGGTCCAGCCGGTGTTGCAGGCGCTCTGCGGCCGGGGCCTGAAGCCGCGGGAGGCGACCTACCTGCCCTTTCGCGCGGCCGACGGCAGCACGATCGACCAGGGGCTGGCGATCCATTTTCCGGCGCCCCACTCCTATACCGGCGAAGACGTGCTGGAACTGCAGGCCCACGGCGGGCCGGTGGTGCTGCAGCTGTTGCTGGCGCGCTGCATCGAGGCCGGCGCGGCAATGGGCATGCGGGTCGCCCAGCCCGGCGAGTTCACCGAACGCGCGTTCCTGAACGACAAGATCGACCTGGCGCAGGCCGAGGCGATCGCCGACCTGATCGACGCCAGCACCGAAGCAGCGGCCCGCAGCGCCAGCCGCTCCATGGCCGGCGAATTCTCCAGCGAAGTGCACGCCTTGCGCGACGCCCTGATCCACCTGCGGATGCTGGTGGAGGCAACTCTCGACTTCCCGGAGGAAGAGATCGACTTCTTGCAGCAGGCGGACGCGCAGGGCCAGCTCGAGCGGCTGCAGCAGACGCTGGCGCGCGTGATGCAGCGGGCGCGCCAGGGCGCGCTGCTGCGCGAAGGGATCAAGGTCGTCATCGCGGGCCAGCCGAACGCCGGCAAGAGCTCGCTGCTCAACGCGCTGGCGGGCGCCGAACTGGCGATCGTGACGCCGGTGGCAGGGACCACGCGCGACGTGGTCAGCCAGACGATCCAGATCGAAGGCGTGCCGTTGCACGTGATCGACACGGCGGGCCTGCGCGAGAGCGACGACACGGTGGAACGGATCGGGATCCAGCGCGCCTGGGGCCAGATCGAAGCGGCGGATGCGGTGCTGTTCCTGCACGACCTGACGCGTGTCGCATCACCCGACTACATTGCGGGCGACGCTGCGGTCGCGCACGCGCTGGCGAAACGGTTGCCGGCGAGCGTGCCGGTGATCGAGGTCTGGAACAAGCTCGATGCGGCACCTGCGGCGAGCGCGCCGGAAGTGGCGGGCCACGAGAGCATTGCCCTGTCGGCGACGACCGGCGCGGGCCTCGACGCCTTGCGCCGCAAGTTGCTCCAGGTCGCCGGCTGGCAATCGGCGCCTGAGGGCGTTTACATGGCCCGCGAGCGCCACGTCCAGGCGCTGCGACGGGTCGATTCGCATTTGTCCGAGTCGGCGACGCTGCTCGCGCGGCGCGCCCAGGCGCTCGACCTGCTGGCCGAAGAACTGCGGCTGGCGCAGAACGCGCTCAACGAGATCACGGGCGAATTCAGCTCCGACGACCTGCTGGGTGTGATCTTCTCCAGCTTCTGCATTGGCAAGTAGCAACACTTCCCGCTGTAACTTCGGTATCAGGTGTAAGGACGCGTTAAAGCCCTTGTGGCCACTGCGGGCGCTGGTTACTGTTCAGCCACTATGAACGCCCCCCTGCGATCGCCGATCAAGTTCGACATTCAGGCCTTGATCAAGGTCATCAAGCAGAACGAGTCGACCGACGCGTTCAGTCCGGCGCTCACGCTGCAGCAGTGGGACCTGCTCGCGGGCTACCTGCAGCCGTTCGCCCTGACCACCGGCCAGAAGCTGATCGAGCAGGGTGCGGTCGATCGGACCCTGTACCTGGTCGAAGCCGGCACGCTCAGCGTTCACTACGAGGATGACAAGGGGCGGGTTCGGCTGGCGATGGTCGAGGCGGGTTCCGCCGTCGGCGAAGGCGCATTCTTCTCGCGCCTCCCGCGCAACGCGACAGTGCAGGCAGCCACGCCCGCCAAGATCTGGTGCCTGACGCCGATCCGTTTCACTGAATTGACCAACCGGCAACCTGCCGTCGCGCTTGAAATCGCGATGGGCCTGGGTTCGCTGGTGTCGCGCCGGCTGATGAACAAGCCGCGCCGGGTGGCGGTCACCTGAAACCGCCCCAGCGCCGCGGCCGCCGCAGCCCCCTTTCCTCGTGGGGCGAGCCACAATCATCCGAAATCAACAAGGACTCCCGATGTCCCTCATGAGCTGGCTATTCCCCAGCAAGAAGAGCAGCAAGTCTGGCGCGCACCGCAAGTCCGGGCGCGACGGCTCCGGCAACTCCGCGAAACGCAGGGTCGACCGCGCAGCCCGGCGCGAACTGCTGTACGCCGTCGTGCGCGAAGCGATGGTGCGCGCGGGTGTGCTGTCGGCAAGCTACAAGTTCAAGGTGTTGTCGCTCGATGGCGACGGCCACCAGTTCCTGGTGATGGTCGACCTGGCGCGTGACGCCGGAGGCGATGCCGGCAATCTGGCCGAGATCGAAGCGCTGATCGCCCAGTCGGCCAAGTCGCGGCATGACATCGTGGTGACGGCCGTGTATTGGCGCGTGAACGAGCATGTCGCCGTCGGCCGTGCCGACGTGCGGCGCCATGCGCGGCCGCCCGATTCCCAGCCGGCACCGGACTCGCTGCCCGCGCCGATGCATTCGGCGCCCGTGCCGCTGACCGCGCCTTCCGCCCGAGGTCCGGCTTATGAGCCGATCCAGGCGGACGAGGTCGAGGCCTTCAAGCGCGCCCTGGTGGCGGGCTCGCGGCCCGCGCCGCTGGTTGCCGACAAGGGCCACCATGGTCCCAGGAGCTACACCCTGCTCACGGGCTACGAAGACACCGAGATGCCCGAGAGCGACCAGAAGGCGCCGCTGCTGAGCGGCACGCAGTACGGCGAGCTGCGCTGACTGGGTCGCGGCGGGCGGCCGGTCTCAGTGCCCGGCGTAGTCCACCAGCGTGAACAAGGGCAGCCCGCTTTCGCGCAGCCGCGCGGAACCTCCCAGTTCGGGCAGATCGACGATGGCGGCACCTTCCATCACCGTGGCGCCCAGCTTCTCCAGCAGCTTCTTGCCGGCCATCATCGTGCCGCCGGTCGCGATCAGGTCGTCGATCAGCAACACGCGATCGCCGGGCTTCACGGCATCGGTGTGCAGTTCCACCGTCGCACTGCCGTATTCGAGTTCGTACGTCTCCTCCACCGTGGTGAACGGCAGCTTGCCCTTCTTTCGGATCGGCACGAAGCCGACATTGAGCTCGTAGGCGACCACCGCCCCCAGGATGAACCCGCGCGCATCGAGGCCCGCCACGACGTCCGGCCGCCGGTCCATGTAGCGGTGCACGAAGGCGTCGATCAGCACGCGGAACACCTTGGGGTTCTGCAGCAGCGGCGTGATGTCGCGAAACTGCACCCCCGGCGCCGGCCAGTCCGGCACGGTGCGGATGTGATCGCGCAGGTAATCATTGACGTTCAGGTGCCGTTCCATGGCATGGGCTCCTTCAGCCGTGCAGCAGTTTTTCTTCGGCCAGTGCCAGCGACTCGGGCACGCCGGACAGCACCAGCGCGTCGCCGTCCAGGAGCAGCGGCTGTTCGTCGAGCGACACGTTCTGGCCGTTGGCCCGCCGCAGGCTGGCGATGCGAACGCCGATCGCATTGAACGCGAACAGGGGCAGCGGCCGGCCGATGGCGGTGGCATCGGGCGGCAGCGTCACCGTCGACAGGCGCTCCTGGTCGCGCTCCTTCACGGTGTCGTCGTCGGCACCGTGGAAGTAGCCGCGCAGCAGGTTGTAGCGGGCGTCGCGCTGGTCCTGCACGATGCGAATCACCCGCCGCATCGGCACGCCCACCAGCGCCAGGGCATGGCTGGCCAGCATCATCGAGGCTTCGAGTGTTTCGGGCACGACCTCGGTCGCGCCTGCCGCCTGCAGCTTCTCCAGGTTGGTGTCGTCCAGCGTGCGCACGATCACGGGGACCTGCGGGGCGTGGGCACGGCTGTGGCTCAGCACCTTGAACGCGCTGTTCACGTCCAGGTAGGTCACCACCACCGCGCTGGCCCGGGCCAGGCCCGCCGCCATCAGGGCCTGCAGCCGCGCGGCGTCGCCATAGACCACCGAATCGCCCGCGGCGGCGGCTTGCCGCACCCGGTCCGGGTCCAGGTCCAGGGCGAGATACGGAATGCCCTCCCGCTCGAGCATGCGGGCCAGGTTCTGGCCGCAGCGGCCGTAGCCGCAGATGATCACGTGCTTGCTGGTGTTGATCGCCTTGCGCGCGATCGATGTCATCTGCACCGATTGCTGAAGCCATTCGCCAGCCACCAGCTTGAGGACGATCCGGTTGCTGTACATGATGATGAATGGCGTCGCGACCATGGACAGCACCATGCTGGCCAGGATCGGGTTCAGCAGCTGCGCCGGCACCAGGCCGTTCTGCTGTCCGAGCGTCAACAGCACGAAACCGAATTCGCCGGCCTGCGCCAGATACAGACCGGTGCGGAGCGAAACACCCATCGAAGCGCCGAGCAGCCGCGCCGGCGCCGTGATCAGCAGCAGCTTGAACAGCACAGGCAGCGTTACCAGCGCCAGCACCAGGCCCCAGCGCTCCGCGACCATCCGCCAGTCCAGCAGCATGCCGATGCTGATGAAGAACAGGCCGAGCAGGACGTCGTGGAAGGGCCGGATGTCGGTCTCGACCTGGTGCTTGAACTCGGTTTCGGAGATCAGCATGCCGGCGATGAATGCGCCGAGGGCAAGCGACAGCCCGGCCAGTTCGGTCAGCCAGGCCAGGCCCAGCGTGACCAGCAACAGGTTCAGGACGAACAGCTCTTCGCTCTTGCGGCGCGCGACGATCGTCAGCCACCAGCGCATCACGCGCTGACCGCCGACCAGCAGCAGCGTGATCAGCGCGGCTGCCTTCAGCGCCGCCACGCCCAGGGCCAGCAGCAGTTGTTCGGGCGGACTGCCCAGTGCGGGGATCAGCACCAGCAGCGGCACGACCGCCAGATCCTGGAACAGCAGCACGCCCATCACGCGCTTGCCGTGCTCGCTCTCGAGCTCCAGCCGTTCCGCCATCAGCTTGACGACGATGGCGGTGCTGCTCATCGCCAACGCGCCCGACAGCGCCAGGGCGGTCTGCCAGCTCATTTTCCACAGCGTTGGCGCCAGCACGGTGAGGAACAGGGAGCCGACCGTCGCCAGCAGGATGGTGAGCATCACCTGGACCATCCCGAGCCCGAACACATGGCGGCGCATCGCCCGCAGCTTCGGCAGGTTGAACTCCAGGCCGATCACGAACATCAGGAACACCACGCCGAATTCGCCCAGGTGCCGCACGCCCTCGGCGTTGTTCCCCAGGGCCAGTGCGTTCGGGCCGATGATCACGCCGACCACCAGGTAGCCCAGCATCGGCGGCAGCTTGAGCGAACGGCTGATGACCACACCAACCACAGCGGCCAGCAGGTAGATCAGCGTGAGTTCGAGGCCCGACATGCCCCGATGCTAGCGTGCCCATGGAGCGGGCCATAGAATCGCCGGATGACTTTCGATGCCGCCCGGGCCCTGCGCCTGGCCCATGAGACGTTCGAGATCGAAGCGGCCGCCGTGCTGGGCCTGAAGGCGCGCACCGACAGCGCGTTCGCGCGCGCGGTCCAGATGATGCTGGAGGTGCGCGGCCGGGTGGTCGTGATGGGCATGGGCAAGAGCGGCCACATCAGCCGCAAGGTCGCGGCGACGCTGGCTTCGACCGGCACGGCGGCGATGTTCGTGCACCCGGCCGAGGCCAGCCACGGCGACCTGGGAATGATCAAGCCGGTGGACCTGGTGCTGGTCATCTCCAACGGCGGCGAGAGTGAAGAGATCACCGTCATCCTGCCCGTGCTCAAGCGACTCGGTGTGCCGATGGTGGCCATGACCGGCAATGCGATGTCGACGCTGGCCCGGCACGCCGATGTGTTGCTGGACAGCGGCGTCGAAAAGGAAGCCTGTCCGTTGAATCTGGCGCCGACCGCCAGCACCACGGCGCAGCTGGCGATGGGCGACGCGCTGGCGGTGGCGCTGCTCGACGCCCGGGGCTTCCGGACCGAAGACTTCGCGCGCTCGCACCCGGGCGGCGCTCTCGGCCGCAAGCTCTTGACCCACCTGGGCGATGTCATGCGCACTGGCGACGCGGTGCCGCGGGTGGGGCCGGAGACGCTGTTCCCGGCCCTGATGCGCGAGATGAGCGCCAAGGGTCTGGGTGCCTCGGCGATCGTCGATAGCGAAGACCGCGTCCTGGGAATCTTCACCGACGGCGACCTGCGCCGGCTGGTGGAGAAAGGCGCGGATCTGCGGGCGGTGACCGCGCGCGAAGTGATGTTTCCGGCCCCGCGCACGATTCGCAGCGATGCGTTGGCAGTGGAGGCGGCGGAGTTGATGGAAAAGCACCGGATCACCAGCGTGCTGGTCACCGACGCCGACGGCCGCTTGTGCGGCGCGGTCAACAGCAACGACCTCATGCGCGCCAAGGTGATCTAAGTGCCGGCGCTGAACTTCCCGCCCGAGCTGCTGCTCCAGGCCCAGGGCGTGCGGGTTGCCTTCTTCGACGTCGACGGGGTGCTCACGGACGGCGGGCTCTATCTTTCGGAGCAAGGCGAAAGCCTCAAGCGCTTCCACATCCTGGACGGACTCGGGCTCAAGCTGCTGCAGCGCGCAGGCATCACGCCCGCCGTGATTACCGGCCGCGATTCCGGTCCGCTGCGGGCGCGCCTGGCCGCGCTCGGCGTGGAACACGTGCATTACGGCACCGAGGACAAGGCGCCGGCGGCGGCGAAAACGCTGGCGACGTTGGGCCTCGATTGGGCCCAGGCGGCAGCGATCGGCGACGACTGGCCCGACCTTCCGGTGCTCAGGCGCTGCGCCTTCGCCGCGGCCCCGGCCAACGCCCACGCCGAGGTGAAAGCAGTGACCCATCACGTGACGGCCGCCGCCGGCGGACATGGGGCGGCGCGCGAGTTCTGCGACCTGCTGCTGGTGGCGAGCGGGCGCTATGGAGAATTGCTGGAGACGTACGCTTGAACGCCGTCTTGCCGGCGCCGGCGGGCCGCAAGGGCCGCGAGTTGGCCCGTGGCGCGTGGGACCAGGTCTCGATCTACCTGCCGATCATCCTGATGGGGCTGATGGCGCTGGGAACGTACTGGCTGGCCCGCAACACGCCGGTGTTCAGTCTGCCGGATGCGCAGCGCCCTGCCCGGCATGAGCCCGACTACTACATGCGCGGTTTCTCGGTCAAGACCTTCGACGCCGGCGGGCGCCTCAAGAGCGAAGTGTTCGGCACCGAGGCGCGTCACTATCCGGACACCGACACCCTGGAGATCGACAAGCCCCGCATCCGCTCCTACAACGCGCGCGGGGACCTGACCGTGGCCACCGCCAACCTGGCGCTGTCCAGTGCCGACGGCTCCGAAGTGCAACTGGTCGGCGATGCCGTTGTCACCCGCGAGGCCATCCAGGGCGCCGACGGCCGCAGCTCGCCACCTCTGGAATTTCGCGGCGAGTTCCTGCATGCTTTCCTCAATACCGAGCGCGTGAAATCGCACAAGCCGGTGACGCTGAGCCGCGGCGGCGACCGGTTCACGGGCAACAGCCTGGACTTCGACAATGTGGAGCGGGTGCTGGAACTCGATGGTCGGGTGCGCGGAACACTGCGTCCCGCAGCACGCCGCTGACGCAGCACACCGGATGGACAAGCTCGTTTTCATCACCGGCGCCTCGAGCGGAATCGGGCAAGCTCTCGCGCTGCGCTACTACCAGGCCGGCTGGCGGCTGGCCCTGCTCGCCCGGCGCGCCGGTGAGATCGAGCGCTGGGCCCGCGAGCAGGGTCTGGACGCGGGGCGCTACGCGGTCTACGGCGCGGACGTCGCGGTGACCGACAGCATCGTCGCCGCCGCCCAGGCCTGCATCGCCGCGCAAGGCCTGCCTGATACCGTGATCGCCAATGCCGGCATCAGCGCCGGAGTCGACACGGCGGTGCGCGGGGACATCGACGTGCTGGCCCGGACCTTCGCCGTCAACAACATCGGATTGGCGGCAACGTTCCATCCTTTTGTCGTCCCGATGGCGCGGCGCGGCAGCGGCCGGCTGGTCGGGATCGCCAGCGTCGCCGCCATCCGCGGCCTGCCTGGCCATGGCGCCTATTGCGCCAGCAAGGCCGGCGTCGTGAGCTACTGCGAAAGCCTGCGCGGGGAGTTGCGATCCAGCGGCGTGCGGGTGGTGACCCTCTGCCCGGGCTATGTCGACACCCCCCTGACGCGGGGCAATCGCTATGGCATGCCCTTCCTGATGACGGCGCCGGACTTTGCCGGGCGCGCCTTTCGGGCCATCGAGAGCGGCGTCAGCTACCGCGTCATTCCCTGGCAGATGGGAGTGGTCGCGAAATTGTTGCGGCTGCTGCCCAATCCCTTGTTCGACCGGTTGCTGGTGGGCCGGGCGCGCAAACAGCGCGTGGACCAGGGCTGAAGGCGCTCGCGCAGCAAAAAGGCTCCCGAAGGAGCCTTTGTCTGCAGCTGGATTCTTAGTAGCCGCCGCGGTTTCCGCCGCCGCCGCCATCACGGCCGCCGCCGCGTGGGCCTGAACCGTAGGGGCTGCGGAAGCCCCCGTCGCGGCCACCGCCGCCACCACCGCCATAGCCACCCCCGCCACCGCTGCGGCCACCGCCGCCCGAGCCGCCCCCACCGTATCCGCCGCCCCCGCCGCCACCGCCATAACCACCGCCGCCGCTCCCGCCACCCCCACCGTAGCCGCCGGTGCGCGGTGGCCGGGCTTCCATCGGCCGGGCCTCGTTGACAACCACGCTGCGTCCGCCCAGGGGCTGGCCGTTCATGCCATTGATGGCGGCCTGTGCCTCGGCATCGCTGCCCATTTCGACGAATCCGAAGCCTTTGGAACGGCCTGTCTCGCGCTCCATCATGACCTTTGCGCTGGTGACCGCGCCGAATTGGCCGAAGGCCTGCTCAAGATCGCTGTCCCGCACCGAATACGGCAGGTTGCCGACGTACAGTTTGTTGCCCATGACTGGGACTCCTATAAAAACATTGACACGAGCGATGGAGTCCCGAAAACGCATTCAACCGAGCCAGCGACGCGAAAGTGACCTGATCACCGCAATCCTGCGTGGAGAAACTGCGACCACGCAATTCCATTATGGCGCAGGTGCCTGCTTTTGAGGCAAGCCCGCAGCGGGTGATCGGGCCGGGCAAAACCCTGGTTCACCAATGAAAAAGGGGCCCGAGGGCCCCTTTGTTCGCTTCCTGTTAACAGGAAAGTCTTGGCTTAGTAGCTGCTACGGCCACCGCCGCCGCCGCCGTAGCCGCCGCCGCCGCCGGAACGGCCACCGCCGCCGCCGCCGCCGTAACCGCCACCGCCGCCACCACCACCGTAGCCGCCGCCACCACCGCCGCCGCCGAAGCCGCCGCTACGGGGAGCGCGAGCTTCCATCGGGCGAGCTTCGTTGACCACGAGACCGCGACCACCGATTTGTTGGCCGTTCATGCCAGCGATTGCGGCTTGCGCCTCGGCATCGTTGGACATCTCGACAAAACCGAAGCCTTTGGAGCGGCCGGTGTCACGTTCCATCATGACCTTGGCGCTCGACACGGTACCGTACTGGCTGAAAGCCTGTTCCATGTCGCTGTCACGGTAAGAGTAGGGAAGGTTCCCCACGTAAAGTTTGTTGCCCATCGTTGGACTCCATCATCAAAAAAAATACGCACGAAGCGATGGGGAGTCCGACACGCAATCACAAACCGAAAAACTTCACTTCGAAGACGCGAAACTGACCATTCACCGCAGACCTTGTGCCGGGTCCGTGGACCGCAGCACCAGCTCATTATGGGGCAAAACAGCAGCAATGGGTGAAAAAGGTCAAGGCGTGTGCAAAAAGGGAGCCTTGGCTCACCAATTCACCTCGCGGTCGGGGGTCGAGCCGATGCGGTGGATGGACAGGTCCGCCCCCTCGTATTCCTCTTCCTGCGACAGCCGCAAACCGGTCACTGCCTTGATCAGTCCGTAGACGGCGAAGCCGGCCAGCAGCGCCCAGCCCACCCCCAGCGCCGTTCCGATCAGCTGTGCGCCGAAGCTCACGTTGCCCAGCCCGCCCAGTGCCTTGCTGCCGAAAATGCCCGCGGCAATCCCGCCCCACGCGCCGCACAGCCCGTGCAGCGGCCAGACGCCCAACACGTCGTCGATCTTCCACTTGTTCTGGGTCAGCGTGAACATCACGACGAAGACCGCCCCGGCCACCCCGCCCACGACCAGAGCCCCCAGCGGATGCATGACATCCGACCCCGCGCAGACAGCGACCAGGCCAGCCAACGGGCCGTTGTGGACGAAGCCGGGGTCGTTACGGCCGGCGGCCAGGGCCGCGAGCGTTCCGCCGACCATCGCCATGAGCGAATTCACCGCCACCAGGCCTGAGATCTTGTCGATGGTCTGGGCGCTCATGACGTTGAAGCCGAACCAGCCCACGGTGAGGATCCAGGCCCCCAGCGCCAGGAACGGGATGTTGGACGGCGGATGCGCCGAGATGGCGCCGTCCTTGCGGTAGCGGTTGCTGCGCGCTCCCAGCAGGAGCACGGCAGGCAACGCCAGCCAGCCGCCCAGGGCATGAACCACCACCGACCCGGCGAAATCATGGAACTCGGTCCCGGTCAGGCCCTTGATCCAGGCCTGGATCCCGAAGTTCTGGTTCCAGATCACGCCCTCGAACAGGGGGTAGACCAGTCCCACGACGACCGCCGTTGCCATCAACTGCGGCCCGAACCGGGCCCGCTCGGCGATCCCGCCGGAGACGATCGCTGGAATGGCCGCAGCGAACGTCAGCAGAAAGAAGAACTTCACCAACTCGTAGCCATTGCGCGCCGCGAGCTGCTCGGCGCCGACGAAGAAGTTGGTGCCGTAGGCGACGCTGTAGCCGACCAGGAAGTACACGACCGTGGAGACGGAGAAGTCCGCGAGAATCTTGACCAGGGCGTTCACCTGGTTCTTCTTGCGCACCGTCCCCAGCTCGAGAAACGCGAAACCGGCGTGCATGGCGAGCACCATGACGCCGCCCAGCAGAATGAACAAAGCGTCCGAGCCCTGTTTTAGTGCTTCCATAAGAACCCCTTTGGTTTGTTTTGCCTGTTATTGGTGCATTCGCTCCGCTTTAGAGCGATGCGCACCACAAAGAAGCAAAAACTGCGCCAGAAGCGTGCGGTGCTGGACCAGCATACAATTCAGTTTGTCATTGGGGAGTAGCCGCCTTCCGCAACGGAGAGGGGCTTGCGTCAACAGACTTGGGCCTGCGGGCCCATGGCGCAAGCGGTTTTCAGACTTGGCGAGACCTTTGACTGCGCAGCCTCCGTTTTCGGCCGGGGAAGCTGTGCGGTCAATGGGTGCTCTATCCGGCCTGGATCTCCAATGGAAGCCTTTTTCGTCTCCACCGGTATCGTCGCCCTCGCCGAAATGGGCGACAAGACGCAGCTGCTGTCGCTGGTGCTCGCTGCCCGTTACCGCAAACCCTGGCCCATCGTGCTCGGCATCCTGGTCGCCACGCTGGCCAACCACGGATTGGCCGGCGCTGCCGGCGCCTGGGTGACGACCTTTCTTGGCCCGCAGATGCTGCGCTGGATCCTGGGCGCATCGTTCATCGCCATGGCGGTGTGGATGCTGATCCCCGACAAGCTCGACGAGGGCGAAGGCGGCCAGGGGTCGCGGCTCGGTGTCTTTGGCGCCACCGTCATTGCCTTCTTTCTCGCCGAGATGGGCGACAAGACGCAGATCGCCACCGTGATGCTGGCGGCGCGCTACAACGCGTGGTTCGCTGTGGTGACGGGAACGACGCTGGGAATGATGCTGGCCAATGCCCCGGTGGTCTGGTTCGGCGACCGGATCATGCGTCGCGTGCCGATCCGGGTCGTGCACATCGTGTCCGCCGTGATCTTTGCCGGGCTGGGCATCACCGCGCTGATCTGGGACTGAGTTTCCGGCCGACCGGCTTGAACGTATACTCGATCAGCGCCGATTTGCTCCAGCTTGCGGGCGCTCAATAAATTCCGCTAAAGACCGAAAGCCCGCAGCCCGGCCTCGTTTTTTAGCGACGCCGGGTTTTTGCTTTCATGATCGTTTCGCCTCAATCGATGTCGTTCAGCCAGCCGCTCGCACTGCAAAGCGGCGCGTCGATCCGCGACTATGCGCTGGCCTTCGAAACCTACGGGGAGCTCAACGCCGACAAGAGCAATGCGGTGCTGATCTGCCACGCGCTCAACGCGTCGCACCACGTGGCGGGACGCTATGCGGGCCAACCCGACTCGCAGGGCTGGTGGGACACGATGATCGGCCCCGGCAAGCCGGTCGACACCGACCGCTTTTTTGTCATCGGCGTCAACAACCTTGGCTCCTGCTTTGGCTCGACCGGCCCGATGCACGTCAATCCCGACACGGGCAGGGTCTATGGCGCCGACTTCCCGGTGATGACGGTCGAAGACTGGGTCGACGCGCAGGCCCGGCTGCTCGACGGCCTGGGGATCGAGTGCCTGGCGGCCGTAATGGGCGGCAGCCTGGGGGGCATGCAGGCGTTGTCATGGACGCTGCAATACCCGCAGCGCGTGCGCCATGGCGTCGTGATCGCCAGCGCGCCCAACCTGACGGCCGAGAACATCGCCTTCAACGAAGTGGCGCGCCGGGCGATCGTGACCGACCCGGATTTCCATGGCGGCCATTTCTACGAGCATGGCGTGGTGCCCAAGCGCGGGCTGCGCATCGCCCGCATGATCGGCCACATCACCTACCTGTCCGACGACGTGATGAACGAGAAGTTCGGGCGCCGGCTGCGCAGCGCGGTGGCCGGCGCCGGCGCCGGGGCGGACGGAGTCGACCTGCGCTACACCACGCAGGACATCGAGTTCCAGATCGAAAGCTACCTGCGCTACCAGGGCGACAAGTTCAGCGAGTACTTCGACGCCAACACTTACCTGCTGATCACCCGCGCGCTGGATTACTTCGACCCGGCGCTCAAATACGATGGCAACCTGGCCAAGGCGCTGGCCCGCGCCACGGCGCGCTTCCTGCTGGTGAGTTTCAGCACCGACTGGCGCTTCTCGCCGCGCCGCAGCCGCGAGCTGGTGAAGGGTTTGCTGGACAACCAGCGCGACGTCAGCTACGCCGAGATCGACGCGCCCCATGGCCACGACGCCTTCCTGCTGGAAGACGAGCGCTACCTCGGAATCGTCCGCTCGTACTTCGACCGGATCGCGAAGGAGAAGGTGAGCGCCGCCGGGCCGCCCCAAGGCGCGAAGGCCCCCTCGGGGGGCAGCGCAGCGGCCTCGGCCGCAAGCGTGGGGGCTGCTTTCTCATGAGCGACCGGCTGACGATGGAGTCGATCGCGCGGCTGGTGCCCAAGGGCTCGCGCGTGCTCGACCTGGGTTGCGGCGATGGCGCCATGCTCGACTACCTGCAGCGCGAACGCGGCTGCCATGGCTACGGCATCGAGATCGCCGACGACAACGTGCTGGCCTGCGTGAAGCGCGGCGTCAACGTCATCCAGCTGAACCTGGACGAGGGACTGGCGATGTTCGACGACAGCTCGTTCGACGTGGTGCTGCAGATCGACACGCTGCAGCACCTGCGCAACGCGGAGACCATGCTGGTGGAGACCGCGCGCGTCGGCCGGGTCGGCATCGTCGCCTTCCCCAATTTCGCCCACTGGCCGAACCGGCTGTCGATCGCCCGCGGCCGGATGCCGGTGACCAAGCGCCTGCCCTACCAGTGGTATGACACGCCCAACATCCGGGTCGGCACCTACAAGGACTTCGAGGTGCTCGCCACCAAGAACCGGCTCACCATCCTGGACGCCTACGGGTTGCAGGAGGGACGCGAGGTCCGCTTCCTGCCCAACGCCCGGGCCGGCACCGCAGTCTTCAAGTTCGAGCGCGGCTGAAGTCCCGCGTCCGGAACTCGCCCCGCCGATCAGGCCGGAACCGGCCGGCCCCTGAGGTATTGCAGCGCCAGTGCGGCGATCACCAGGCCCAGGCCCAGCAGGTCCGCGGCAACGGTCGGATAGACCAGGGCGAAGCCGGCGATGATCAGCATCACCCGCTCGATGGTCGTGGCCTTCTTCAGCGCCCAGCCCTGGAAGCCCGCGGCCAGGGCGGCCACGCCGACTGCGGCCGTGAAGGTGACCTCGGCGATCGACCACCAGTTCGCGGCGGCAAGGGCCTTGGTCGATCCCATCAGCAACAGGCCCTGGCCGCTGGGGTCGAGCACGAACATGAACGGCACCAGGAAGGCGGGGATGGTGTATTTCCAGCACTGCATGGTGGTCTTGTACGGGTCGCCGCCGGTGATGGCGGCCGCGGCAAATGGCGACAGCGCGGTCGGCGGAGACACTTCGGACAGCACGGCGTAATAGAAGATGAACATGTGGGCGGCGAAATCGGGCACGCCCAGCTTGATCAGCGCCGGCGCCGCGATCACCGCGCAGATGATGTACGACGCGGTGACGGGCACCGCCAGTCCGACGATCCAGACCACCAGCGAGGTGTAGATGGCCGTGAGCAGCAGCGAGCCGCCGGCCAGGTCGATCACGATCGAGCTGAACTTCAGCCCCAGGCCGGTGAGCGTCACCACGCCGACGATGATGCCGGCGCCGGCGCAGGTCGCGGCCACGTTCAGCACGCCGATCGAGCCGGCCTCCATCGCCTTCATGAAGTTCGATTCCCAGAACTTCTTCCCGATCGAGCCGTTGCGGCTGAACAGGTCGTACGGGATCAGCGCCGTGTCGCGCCGCAGCATGCTGGTGAACAACGCCACGATCGTGGCCCAGAACACCGACAGCACCGGGGAGAAGCCCCACATCATGAACACCACGATGGAGATCAGCGACAGGAAGTGGAACCAGTACTTGCGCGTCAGGTTCCAGACCGAATCGACCTTCTCGAACACGGTGTCGCCCATGCCGTACTTGCGCGCGTCGATCTCCACCATCAGGAACAGCGCGAAGTAGAACAGGAAGGTCGGGATCACCGCCATCAGCAGCACGTCGAGGTACGAGATCTTGAGGAACTCCGCGATCAGGAAGGCGGCCGCGCCCAGCACCGGCGGCGAGATGATGGCCCCCAGGCCGCCGGCCGCGAGCAGGCCGCCGGCGGCGTTGCGCTCGTAACCCACCTTGGCCAGCATCGGCCAGGCCACCGAGCCGAGCGTCACCGTGGTCGCCACGCCCGAACCGGAAGGCCCGCCGAGCAGGAACGAAGCGAGGACGACCGTGCGGCCGGCGCCGGTGGGCTTGCCGCCCATCGCCGAAAAGGAGAAGTCGATGTAGAACTTGCCCGCGCCCGAATACTGAAGGAAGGCGCCGAAGATGGTGAACAGGATGATCAGCGACGAAGAGACGTCGACCGCGACGCCGAAGATGCCTTCCAGCGTCATGTACAGGTGGCCGACCAGGCGGCCCACTTCATAGCCCTTGTGGGTCCACGGCGCCGGCAGGTACTCGCCGAACAGCGCGTAGGCGACGAACAGGCTGGTGACGAAGGGCATGATCCAGCCTGTGGTGCGCCGCATCGCCTCCAGCACCAGCAGGATCAGCGCGACGCCGAAGAAGATGTCCCAGGGCAGCGGCGACGTGTTGCGGTCGGTGAAGTCATCACCCCCGGCGATGGCGTAGTAGACGACCGCGACCGAGAGCAACGCCGCGACCAGGTCCCACCACATGACGCGGTGCCGATACCGTTTGGCCACGGGAAACAGCAGGAAGGTGAGGAACAGCACCATGGCGACGTGCAGCGGCCGCAGCGTCTGGGTCGGCACGATCGCGTAAGCGCTGTACAGGTGGAAGGCCGACATGCCCACCGCAAACAGCGTGATCAGGGCGCCGAACCAGCCGACCAGCTTGTTCGCGGCGCCCTCTTCTTCCTCGATGTAAAGCTGCGCCTTTTCGAGCGCTTCATCGCTCACGACCGCTGCCGGCAGCGGACGTGACGGGACCGGTTCAGTCATGGGGCTGTCCTTCTCTCCGAAATGAAAAACCCCGCCAGAGGCGGGGTGAGGGAAGCAGGCCGGCTCAATTGAGCTTGACGCCCTTTTCAGCGAAGTACTTGACGACGCCCGGATGGAACGGGATCGGCGAAGCCGCGGTCTTCTGGTTCTCGAGCTTGAAGTTCTCCGCCTCCTTGTGGACGGCGATCAGGTCGGCGCGCTTGTCGAAGATGGTCTTGACGATGTTGTACGCCGTCTTGTCGTCCATGCTGGCATTGGCCACCAGCAGGTTCATCACGGTGGCCTGCTTGTTGTCGGCGTCCATGCCCTTGTAGACCGCCTTGGGAATGGTGTCCTCGACGTAGAGGTTGCCGTACTTCTGGTTCATCTTGGCCACCACTTCCGCGTGGTCGATCAGCTTGATCTTGGTGCCGGGCGTGTTGGCCAGGTCGGTCACGGCCGCGGTCGGCAGGCCGCCGACCCAGAAGAAAGCCTCGATCTTGTTGTCCTTCATGGCGTTGACCGACTCCGCGACCCCCAGCCGCTCGCGCTTGACGTCCTTGTCCTTGTCGATGCCGGCGGCCTCCAGGATCCGGAACGCCATCACTTCGGTGGCGCTGCCTGGGGAGCCAGTGGAGATGTGCTTGCCTTTCAGGTCGGCGATCTTGCTGATGCCCCGTCCTTCGGTCGACACCAGGTGCATGCGGTTCGGGTAGAGCACCATGAGCGTGCGCAATGGAACCTTGTTGCCCTTGAACTTGTCCTCGCCCTTGTAGGCGTCCTGGCCGGCATCGGCCATGGTGAAGCCGACATACGGCTTGCCGCTGGCGATGAGCTTGAGGTTGTCGACCGACCCGCCCGTGACCTCCGCCGTGGCCTGCATGCCGGGCACGTGCTTGGACAGCACCGCCGCCAGGCCCCCGCCCATCGGGTAATACACCCCGCCGGTGCCGCCCGTGGCGATCGAGATGTTCTGGGCGCCGGCCAGCGCGGCCCAGGCGAGCGCGGCGCCGGCGATGACGGCGCGCAGCAAATGACTGATCATGAAGCTTGTCTCCTTGTAGTTGGCGAAGTGCACCTGCTGCCCGCCCTTCGCTGCCAAATGCTAGTTGATGGCTTCTTTCGCTGTCAACGGCGCAAACACCCGCACGGATCGGCGCCCGGCAGCCCATCGGGCAACTACCATTGCCGCCATGACGAATCCAAAAGACAAGCGTGACGGCCTCGAGAAGGGGCTGACCAACTACGGCGACATCGAGTTCTCGCTGTTCCTGCGCAAGGCCTTCATCAAGGGCGCGGGCTACACCGACGACGCGCTCTCGCGCAAGGTCGTGGGCATCGTCAACACCGGCAGCGGCTTCAACCCCTGCCACGGCAACGCGCCGCAGCTGATCGAGGCGGTCAAGCGCGGCGTGATGCTCGCCGGCGGCATTCCCATCGATTTCCCGACCATCTCGATCCACGAGAGCTTCGCCTTTCCCACCAGCATGTACCTGCGCAACCTGATGTCGATGGACGTCGAGGAGATGGTGCGGGCCCAGCCGATGGACGCGGTGGTGCTGATCGGCGGCTGCGACAAGACCGTGCCGGCCGAGCTGATGGGCGCGATCTCCGCCAATGTCCCGGCGATCCAGCTGGTGACCGGCTCGATGCTGACCGGCTCGAACCGCGGCGAACGGGTCGGCGCCTGCACCGACTGCCGGCGCTTCTGGGCCAGCTTTCGCGGCGACCAGATCGACGCGCAGGAAATCGCCGCGGTCAACAATCAGCTGGTGGCCAGCGTCGGCACCTGCTCGGTCATGGGCACCGCCAGCACCATGGCCTGCATCGCGGAAGCGCTGGGCATGTCGCTGCCGGGCGCCGCCTCGCCACCGGCGGTGACGGCCGACCGGATCCGTGTCGCCGAGCGCAGCGGCGCTCAGGCGATGAAGATGATCGAGCAGGCTCTGACGCCGGATCGCATCCTCACGGCGAAGTCGATCGAGAACGCGCTGCGCGTGCTGCTGGCCATCGGCGGCTCGACCAACGCGATCATTCACCTGACGGCCATCGCCGGCCGGCTCGGCATCGCGATCGATCTCGACCGGCTCGACGAAATGAGCCGCGAGACGCCGGTGCTGGTCGATCTCAAGCCCTCGGGCCAGCACTACATGGAGGACTTCCACCATGCCGGTGGCCTCGTCACCGTGCTGCGCGAACTGCGGCCGCTGCTGCACCTGGATGCCTTGACTGTCACCGGCCGCACCCTGGGCGAGGAAATCGACGCGGCCGGCGCCGGCTGGCCGCAGGACGTGGTCCGGACCATGGCCAACCCGATCTACCGCGAGGGTGGCATCGCCGTGCTGCGCGGCAACATCGCGCCCGGCGGCGCCATCATCAAGCAGTCGGCCGCGACCGCGCAGCTGATGGAGCACGAGGGCCGGGCCGTCGTCTTCGAGAACCTGCAGGACCTGGCCGCCCGGGTCGACGACGAGGCGCTCGATGTCGCCGCCGACGACATCCTGGTCCTCAAGCAGATCGGGCCGGTCGGCGCGCCGGGCATGCCGGAGGCCGGCTACATCCCGATCCCCAAGAAGCTGGGCCGGCTCGGGGTCAAGGACATGGTGCGGATCTCGGACGGCCGCATCAGCGGCACGGCCGGCGGCACCATCGTCGTCCATGTGACACCCGAAACCGCCAAGGGCGGGCCGCTCCGGCTGGTCCGCGACGGCGACCGCATCCGCCTGAGCGTGGCCGGCCGCACGCTGTCGTTGCTCGTGAGTGACGAGGAACTGGCGGCGCGGGCCGCGGCCGCCCCGGTCGCGGTGATCGACCCGACAGTGCGCGGCTATCGCAAGCTGTTCCTGACCACCGTGACCCAGGCCGACCAGGGCTGCGACTTCGACTTCCTGCGTGGCGCCGACAGCGGCGAAAGCGTGCCGCGCCGGCGCGGCTGATCCCAGCCGCCGCGCCGCCGCGGCGTTATCCTTTGCCCTCATTGCTTTTTGGCTGAAAGAGACCTGTCCATGAACATCCTCATCACCGGCGGCTGCGGCTTTCTTGGCGCCCGGCTGGCCCGTACCCTGCTCCAGCAAGGCGCGTTGTCACTGGCCGGCGGGCCGTCGCGCCGGATCGAGCGCCTCACCCTGACCGATCGCGTGCCGCCGCCCGCGGACCTGGCGGCCGACCCGCGCGTCGCCTTCGTCCAGGGCGACCTGCTGGAACTGGCGCAGGCGCGAACCCTGCCCGCGGCCGGCACCGACCTCGTCTTCCACCTGGCGGCGGCGGTGAGCGGCGAATGCGAGGCGGACTTCGACCTCGGCATGCGCAGCAACCTCGACACCACCCGGGCGCTGCTCGAAACCAGCCGGGCGCTGGGCAGCCGGCCGACCTTTGTCTTTGCCAGCTCGCTGGCGGTGTTCGGCAACGCGCCGGGCACGCCGCTGCCCGAGCTGATCAAGGACGATACCCTGCCGACCCCGCAAAGCAGCTACGGCATCCAGAAATTCATCGGCGAACAGCTGGTGGCGGACTACGCGCGCAAGGGGTTCGTCCGCGGTCGCAGCGTGCGGCTGATGACCGTGAGCGTGCGGCCCGGCAATCCCAACGGCGCGGCCTCCGGTTTCCTCAGCGGGATGATCCGCGAGCCGCTGGCCGGCCTCAAGGGCGCCTGCCCGGTGCCGCGCGAGACGCCGGTGGCGCTGGCGTCGCCCGCCACCACGGTCGACGGCATCATCCGCGCCGCCGAGGCGACCGACCAGGAATGGGGACCGCTCACGGCGATGAACCTGCCGTCGCTGCGCACCAGCGTCGGCGAGATGGCGGATGCGCTCGAGCGCGTCGGCGGCAAGGCCGCAACGGCCCTGCTGGACTGGACGCCCGATGCCGCGGTGCAGAACCTGGTCAAGACTTGGCCGGGCAATGTCGCTTCCGCGCGGGCCAACGCGCTGGGCCTGCAGGCGGACCGGGACTTCGAAAGCGTGGTGCGCGAGTACATCCGCGAGAACCCGGGCGCCGTGAAGCTGCCGGTGCGCTGAAGGAGGAATCGCCATGCCACGCTTCGCCGCCAACCTGTCGATGCTCTACCCGGAGCTGGAGTTTCTCGATCGCTTCGAGGCCGCCGCCAGGGACGGCTTCGAGGGTGTCGAGTACCTGTTCCCCTACGCGTGGGAGCCGCGTGAAATCGCCGCGCGGCTGCAGGGCAACGGCCTGCAGCAGGTGCTGTTCAACACCGCGCCCGGCAACTGGGACAGCGGCGAACGCGGCCTGGCCTGCATTCCGGGGCGCGAGGCGGAATTCGCCAAGGCCGTCGAGCAGGCGCTCGCCTACGCGCAGGCGCTGAATTGCCCCCGCATCCACGCGATGGCCGGCCTGGTGCCTGCAGGGAGCAGCCGCGAGGCGGTGCGCGCCACTTACGTTGCCAACCTGCGGCAGGCCGCGGCGGTGGCGGCCAGGCAAGGCGTCGACCTGCTGCTCGAACCGATCAACACCCGCGACATCCCCGGCTTCTTCCTGAATCGGCAGGACGATGCGCACCGCCTGGTCGAGGAGATCGGCGCCAGCAACGTCAAGGTGCAGTTCGACCTGTACCACTGCCAGGTGGTCGAAGGCGATGTGGCGATGAAGATCCGCCAGTACCTGCCCACCGGCCGCGTCGGCCACTTCCAGATCGCCGGCGTGCCGCAGCGGCACGAGCCGGACCTGGGCGAGCTCAACTCCCCCTACCTGTTCGGCGTCATCGACGAGGTGGCGGCGCAATGCGGCTGGCAGGGCTGGGTCGGTTGCGAGTACCGCCCCGCGCGCGGCACCCAACCCGGCGGCACCTCGGCGGGCCTGGGCTGGCTCCAGGACTGGAAGCAGCAGGCCGGCGGATGACGCCGGGCATCGAGGGCTGGCATGCCCACGTCTACTTCGATGCCGGCAGCATCGGGCGGGCGCGGGCGCTGTGCCAGCGCGCGGCCAAGGAGTTGGGGGTGACGATGGGCCGGGTCCATGAGCGGCCGGTGGGACCGCATCCGGACTGGAGTTGCCAGCTGGCGTTTGGCAGTGAGCTGTTCGCGCAGGTGGTGCCGTGGCTGATGCTGAACCGGGGCGACCTGGTGGTGTTCGTCCATCCCCTCACCGGTGACGACCTGCTCGACCACCGCGATCGCGCGCTCTGGATGGGGGCGGTGCGCCCGCTGGACCTGTCGGTGCTCTGAGCCTCAGAGGGAGATCAGGTCCTTGCCGTCGAGCAGTTGTTCGACCATCGCCGACGAGTCGCCCACCTGCTCCACCGCCTGTCGCAACTGCTGCTCGCTGCAGCCGAACGTCTTGCTCCAGTACATGACTTCCGACGGATTGCTCATGTCGATGCGACTGCGTTGCGCCGGGACGGTTTCGAAAACGTAGGCCATGGCGTCATCTCCCTTTTTGTTCGACTGCTTGGAAGGATTTGACGCCCGGTCTGTCAACGCTCTTGACCGTTGAGACCGAAACAAGACGTAAGCCCGCTCCTACCGCAAGCGCTCGAGCAAGGCCATGGCCGCGGCTGGGGCCCGCTCCTTGGCCCCGTTGATGAAATAGATGAAGGCTTCCCGCGGCGAATCGCCGCTCGCCCAGGTCCGTGCGCCCTGTGCCCACTGGTCCAGCGCGCGGGCCGGGTAGCCGGTCGGAACCGTGCCCTCGCTGCGCATCAGGCGGATGTACGCGAACTGCGCCTGCGCGTCGACGATGGCCGGGAACTTCTCCGAATCGGTGTGCACGGTCACGCAGCCGTACCTGCGCGCGAGCGTGAGGTACGCCGGCGTGTCGAAGCTCGGGTGCCTGACATCGAGCACGTGGCGCAGCGCGCGACCGTCCACCGAGTGCGGCAGCAAGGCCAGGAAGGCCTCGAAATCGTCCGGATCGAACACCTTGGTCGGCATGAACTGCCAGACGATCGGGCCGAGCTTGTCGCCCAGCTCGCCGATGCCGCTGCCGACGAAGCGCTCGATCGACTCGCCCGCCGTGGCCAGCAGCCTGCGGTTGGTGGCGAAGCGGTTGGCCTTGAGCGAGAACATGAAGCCGTCCGGCGTCTCAGCGCGCCACTTCGCGAAGGTCGGCGGCTTGAAGGTGCTGTAGTAGGTGCCGTTGACCTCGATCGCCGTCAGTTGGCGGCTGGCGTATTCCAGTTCCTTGGCATGCGGCAGGCCCTTGGGATAGAAGTTGTCGCGCCAGGGCTCGTAGGTCCAGCCGCCGACGCCAACGCGAATCCGCTCATGGTTTTGCATGTGGTTTCCTTTCGCGGCGCCGATCCCCCCGGCCGCGGCCGGACATGGTAGCCCGGCCGCCGCCGGAAGCGTAAAGTCATGGGCTTGATCCGCATCCGGAACCACCATGAACAAACCGATCCAACACGAAATGCCCGCGGGCATGCTCGACGCCGCCGCCGCCCTGGCCCACGCCAGCGAGCAATGGGACCGTGACATCGTCCGCCAGATCACCGACTACATCCAGATTCCCGCCAAGTCGCCCGGCTTCGACAAGGACTGGGCCGAGCACGGCTACATCGAGACCGTGCTGCGCAACGCCGCCGCCTGGGTCGAGGCGCAGAAGGTCGCCGGCCTGACGCTCGAGATCGTGCGGCTGCCGGGTCGCACGCCGGTGCTGTTCTTCGAGATCGCCGCCACCAAGCCGATGTCGGCCCAGACCGTGCTGATGTACGGTCACCTGGACAAGCAACCCGAGTTCACCGGCTGGCGCAGCGACCTCGGCCCCTGGACCCCCAAGTACGAAGACGGCAAGCTGTACGGCCGCGGCGGCGCCGACGATGGCTACGCCGTCTACGCCAGCATCGCCGCCGTGCAGGCGCTCAAGGCGCAGAACGCGCCGCATCCGCGCATCGTCGGCCTGATCGAGACCTGCGAGGAATCGGGCTCGTACGACCTGCTGCCCTACATCGACGCGCTGCGGCCCCGCCTGGGCGACGTCTCGCTGGTGATCTGCCTCGATTCCGGCGCCGGCAACTACGACCAGCTCTGGCTCACGACTTCGCTGCGCGGCATGGCCAGCGGCACGCTCAAGGTCGAGATCCTGACCGAAGGCGTGCACTCCGGCGACGCTTCGGGCCTGGTGCCTTCGAGCTTCCGGATCATGCGGCAGGTGCTGGACCGGCTCGAGGACAGCAAGACCGGCCGCCTGCTGCCGCAAAGCTTCCATTGCGAGATGCCGGCGGAACGGCTCGCGCAGGCCAAGGCCACGGCGGCGATCCTGGGCGACGAGGTCTACAAGCGCTTTCCCTGGGCCCACTACGACTGCGGCGGCTCCACCGCCTTCGCGCTGCCCACGACCACCGACCCGGTCCAGGCCCTGATCAACCGCACCTGGACGCCGACGCTGTCGGTCACCGGCGCCGAGGGCTTCCCGGCGCTGAAGGACGCCGGCAACGTGCTGCGTCCGTACACCGCGTTCAAGCTGTCGCTGCGGCTGCCGCCGCTGATCGATGCGGCGCAGGCGGTGCAGGAGCTCAAGACCCTGCTGGAGGACAACGCGCCCTACCAGGCCAGGGTCACGTTCGAGAGCAACGGCGGCGCGACCGGCTGGAACGCGCCCGACACGGCGCCCTGGTTCGAGGCGGCTTTGAATCGCGCCTCGCAGGCGCACTTCGGCACGTCTTGCGGCTACATCGGCCAGGGCGGCACCATCCCGCTGATGAACATGCTCAGCGAAGGCTTCCCGAAGGCGCAGATGATGGTTTGCGGCGTGCTCGGGCCCAAGAGCAACGCCCACGGACCGAACGAATTCCTGCACGTGCCGTACGCCAAGAAGCTGACGGCCGCCGTGGCCGAAGTGATCGCCCAACTGCCCTGACAGGAATTGCGCACTTCGCCCGGGCGCCGTCGCGCTGGTCCCGCAGGGCGCGCCGCCGGTCCGATCCGCGTTGCGCGATCGGGGCCGTGCAGTCAATCATCGCGCCCATGATTCCCGCCAGCAGCGAGTCGACGCTGTCCACCTATACCGCCAGCGATGGCGACAACATCGCCCTGCAGGACTGGCCCCTGGCCGACGGGCGGGCGTGGCGCGGCATGGTGCTGCTGGTGCATGGCCTGGGCGAACATGCGGGCCGCCACGACGCCTTGGCGCAGCGCTTGAACAGCTGGGGCTTCGCGGTCCGTGGCTATGACCAGTACGGGCATGGCGAATCCGGGGGCGGTCGCGGCCTGTTGCCGACCCCGATGCGGCTGCTGGACGACCTGGCCGACATCGTCGACAGCACCCGGCTGCGCATGCCCAAGGGCGCGCCGCTGATCCTGCTGGGGCACAGCATGGGCGGGCTGGTGGCCGGGCGGTTCGTGGCGCTGGGATTGCGCCGCGTCGAAGGGTTGGTGATGTCGTCCCCGGCGCTGGATCCGGGCCTGAACCCCTTGCAGAAACTGCTGCTGGCGACGCTGCCGCGCGTGGTGCCCAACCTGACCGTGGGCAACGGCCTGGACGCCAGCTTCATCTCCCATGATCCGGGCGTGGTCGAGGCCTACCGCCGCGACCCGCTGGTGCACGACCGGGTCTCGGGCCGGATGGGCCGCTTCATCGCGGACGCGGCGGCGGCGACCGTGGCCAGGGCGGGCGACTGGAAGGTGCCGACGCTGCTGCTGTACGCCGGCGCCGATCGGCTGGTCAACCCGGCCGGCAGCCGTGCCTTCGCCGCGGCTGCGCCCGCGAGCGTGGTGACAGCCAGGTGCTTCGACGGGATGTTCCACGAGCTCTTTCACGAGCCCGATCCCGAGCCGGTGTACGAGGTCCTCAGGCGGTGGCTGGACGCGCGGTTCGCAGGCCCAGCCACGCCAGCGCGGCCGCCGTCAGCAGCAGCGGCAGCAGCGAGCCGTAGTTCAGCAGGATCCAGCCCTGGGTCGTGACCAGCACGCCCGAGGAGAACGAGCTGAGCGCGAGTGTCGCGAACACGAAGAAGTTGAGCGCGCCCTGAGCGCGGTCCTTTTCTTCGGGGCTGTAGGCCGACAGGGACAGCGTGGTGCTGCCCGTGAACAGGAAATTCCAGCCCACGCCCAGCAGGAACAGCGCCACCAGGAACTGCTGCAGCTCCACGCCGGACAGCGCCACCACGATGCAGCCCAGGTTCAGGGCCACCCCGACCCCCATCACCGGCAGTGCGCCAAAGCGCTTGATCAGGCTGCCGGTGAAGAAGCCCGGCGCGAACATTCCGATCACGTGCCACTCCAGCACCAGCGCCGCATCGCTGAACGGCAACCGGCATTGCTGCATCGCGATCGGGGTCGCGGCCATCAGCAGGTTCATCACCCCGTAGCTGAGAGCGCCGGCCGCGGCCGCCACGATGAAGACCGGCTGCACCATGATCTGCGCCAGCGACCGGCCCGTGGGAGTGGTGGCCGTGCGCGGCGCCACCGGCGGGAACTCCAGGAAGGACATCAGCACCATCGCCAGCAGCGCCACGCCTGCCAGGGCAACGTACGCGCCGGCAAAGGGCACGGCAAACAGGTCACGGGTGCGCGCCGCCAGGTTGGGCCCGACCACCGCACCCAGCAGCCCGCCGGCCATCACCAGCGAGACGGCCTTCTCACGTGCTGCCGGCGCGGCCAGTTCGGCCGCCGCGAACCGGTAGAGGCCGGCGTTGGCGTTGTAATAGCCAGCCACCACGGTGGCAAAGCACAGCAGCCAGAAGTTGCTGCTCGCCGCGGCATAGGTGCACAGCAGCGCCGACAGCAGCGCCACCACCAGCCCGAGCTGGAATGACCGCTTGCGACCGAGCTGGCGCTGGGTCCGGGCCACGACGCCGGTCGACAGCGCGCTGCCGACCACATAGCCCATCACCGGCAGCGTCGCCATCCAGCCGAGCGGCGCGAGCGACAGGCCGACCAGGCCGTTGATCGCGATGAAGGTGACGTTGTTGGTGAGGAACAGCCCCTGGCAGATGGCCAGCAGCCAGAGGTTGCGGTTCATCCGGCCAGTGTAAGAGCAGCCAGCGCCGCCAGCGGCGCGGTCTCCGCCCGCAGCACGCGCGGTCCGAGCGTGGCGCGCCGAAAGCCGGCGCCCAGCGCCAGTTCCTCTTCCGCCGCCGCCAGTCCACCCTCCGGCCCCGACAGCAGCAGCACCTGGCCGTCCTGGCCGGCGGCCACGCGAATCGGCTGCGCCTGCCCCGCCAGCGACAGCAGCAGCCTTGGTCCGGTGGCAGGGGTCGCGGCGTCGAGCCCGGACAACCACTGCGCCAATCCCATGACGGCCTGCACCGGCGGCACGCGGTTGCGACCGCTCTGCTCGCAGGCCGCGATCGCGATCGCCTGCCAGTGCGCCTGCTTCTTCTCGGCCCGCTCGCCCTGCAGCTTGAGCACGCTGCGTTGCGCCAGCACCGGCTGGATGCTGGCCACGCCGAGCTCGGCCGCCTTTTCGACCAGCCAGTCCATCCGTTCGTTGGCCGGCATGCCCACCACCAGGTGCACCGGCCGGTCCGCTTCCCGTTCCACCGCCCGGTGGGCGCCGACCGTGACGCTCACGTCGCTGCGGCCCATGCGCTCGACGACGGCTTCGAATTCGCCGCCCTCGCCGTTGAACAGCGTGATGGCGTCGCCCGGCTGCAGCCGCAGCACCTGCACGTGGCGCGCGGCCGACGGCGGCAATTCCAGAGCGGCGCCGGCGGCGAGGGGCGCGGGGCAGTAGAAGCGGGCCATCGGGCTAGGCGCGGCCGAACATGAAGGCGGCGGTCTGCTGCGTGCCCTCGACCTCGTCGACCAGCCGCAGCAACGGCCCCAGCTCGCGATAGCGGCTGGCGGTGGCGCGGATGTAGGCGAGGAAGCGCGGCGTGTCGGCCAGGTAGCGGGGCTTGCCGTCGCGCAGCGTCAGCCGGGCGAAGATGCCCGCGACCTTCAGGTGCCGCTGCAGCCCCATCCATTCGACGGCCTTGTAGAACTCGCCGAAATCGGAGTCCACCGGCAAGCCGGCCTTCTGGGCGCGTTGCCAGTAGCGCACGGTGATGTCCAGCACGAACTCCTCGTCCCAGCTCAGGAACGCGTCGCGCATCAGGCTGGCGATGTCGTAGGTGATCGGGCCGTAGACGGCGTCCTGGAAATCCAGCACGCCGAGCCGCGGTTCGGACGGGTCGGCCGGCAGCATCAGGTTGCGCGGCATGAAGTCGCGGTGCACATAGACCTGCGGCGCGGCGAGGTTGCGTTCGATGATGAGCGCGAACGTGCGGTCCAGCGTCTCACGCACCGCGCCTTCGACCGCGATCCCGCGGTGCTGGCCGAGGTACCAGTGCGGAAACAGCTCCAGCTCGCGGGCCAGCAGCGCCCGGTCGTAGTCCGGCAGCACGCCGGGCTTTGACGCCGCCTGCCACGCGACCAGCGCATCGACGGCCCGCAGGTAGAGGCCGCGGTTGGCATCGGGCACGTCCCGGTCGACCACCTCGATCATGGTTTGCGTGCCCAGGTCCTGCAGCAGCATGAAGCCGCCGGCCTGGTCCCAGTCCAGCACCTGGGGCACGTGCAGCCCGGCCTGCGCCATCAGGGCGGCGACCTTCACGAACGGGGCGCAATCCTCCTTGTCCGGCGGCGCGTCCATGATGACGAGGGAGCCATGGGCCCCATCGATCCGCAGATAGCGGCGAAAGCTGGCGTCGGCGGAGGCCGGGCGCAGGCTGGCCGGCTGGAGGCCGTGGCGCGGTCCGATACGGCTGAGCCACGCGTTGAAGGCGGCTTCGCGGGCCGGATCGGACCACTCGACGGCAGGCGAAGCGCGCTCTGGCGCGGCGGGCGAAGGCGAAGGATTGCTCATGGATAATCCATTCTACAAATCCAGTCCTGCCCTCCTGCGGCGGGCAGCCACCCAGTCCACGATGTTCGACCCGACGACGACGGCGTTACGCCCCCGCTTTGCCCTGACCCCGGCGGCGCTGGTGGCTTGCGCCCTGCTGCATTCGCTCGCCCATGCGCAGGCCGGCGGCCCGGCAGCGGCGATCGACGTCGGCCAGCCGGTGCTCAAGCCCAGTCCCCAGCTGCGCGAGGACATCCCGCCGGCGGTGCGCGAGGGCCTGCCCACTTTCCTGTCCGGCGAGCGCGGATCCGGGCGCACCGACCTCGAGACCGTGATCGAAGGCGACGCGGAGCTGCGGCGCGGCGACATGACCATCCGCTCGGACCGGCTGGAGTATTACCAGCCGGACGACCTGGCCAAGGCGCGCGGCAATGTCCGCATCAACCGGGCCGGCAACACCTTCGAAGGTCCGTTGCTGGAACTCAAGGTCGACGCGTTCGAGGGCTTCTTCCTGGCGCCGCGCTACCGCTTCCTGAAGAACGGCGCCTACGGCGAAGCGGAGCGGGTCGACTTTCTCGACGACAAGCGCGCGATCATCCGCAACGCCACCTACACCACCTGCCAGCGCCGGCCGGGGCCGAGCTGGATGCCGGACTGGATCCTGCGCGCGGCCAGCATCCGGATCGACAACGAGGAAGAGACCGGCCATGCCAGCGGCGCGCTCCTGACCTTCATGCGGGTGCCGATCCTGCCGGTGCCGCAGCTCAGCTTCCCGCTGTCCGAGAAGCGCAAGTCGGGCCTGCTGCCGCCCACCTTCGGCCTGGACAACCTCAACGGCGTCGAGCTGACGGTGCCGTATTACTGGAACATCGCGCCGAACCGCGACGCCACCTTCTATCCGGCCCTGATGACCAAGCGCGGCATCGACCTGGGTGGCGAGTTCCGCTACCTGGAAACGGGCTACCAGGGCACGCTGCGGGCCAACTACATGCCCAGCGACACCTTGCGCGACCGCGACCGCTGGGGCTATGCGTACACGCACAACGGCAGCTTCAGCACCGGCTTTGCCGGCCTGGGCAGCGTGGGCCTGAACCTGAACCTGAACCGCGTCAGCGACGACAACTACTGGCGCGACTTCTCCCGCTCGGGCAGCTCGCTCACGCAGCGGCTGCTGGCCAGCGACGGCGCGCTGACCTGGAACCGGGGCAACCTGTCGTTGACCGCGCGGTCCCTGACCTGGCAGACGCTGCAGGACGTCAGTTCGCCGATCGTGCCGCCGTACGACCGCCTGCCGCAGCTGGTGGCCCGGTATGCGCGCAGCAACCTGGTCGGCGGTCTCGAAGCCTCGGTCGAGGGCGACTACACCCAGTTCCACTCGGAACGCACGCTGACGGGCCAGCCCAACGCCAGACGCGCCTTCACGCTGGCGCAGGTCAGCCGGCCTTGGCAGGCGCCGGGCTGGTTCTTCACGCCCAAGCTGCAGCTGCACGCCACCAATTACCAGTTCGACGCGCCGCTCGCCAACGGCGCCACCAACGCCAGCCGGGTGGTCCCCACCGTCAGCCTGGACGGCGGGCTGGTGTTCGAGCGCGATGCCAGGTTCTTCGGCCGCGCCTTTCGCCAGACGCTGGAGCCGCGGGCGTTCTACGTCCATACGCCGTTTCGCGACCAGAGCCTGTTGCCGAACTACGACTCGGCCCAGACCGACTTCAATTTCGCCACCATCTATACCGAGAACGCTTTCGGCGGCAACGACCGGATCTCCGACAACAACCTGCTGACGCTGGGCGCCACCACCCGACTGCTGGATCCGGACACCGGCGCCGAGGCGGCCCGGTTCGGCGTCGCCCAGCGCCTGCGGTTCAAGGACCAGCGGGTGACCTTGCCGGGCGGCGCGCCGGTGAGCGAGCGGCTGTCGGACATCCTGTTCGGCGCTTCGGTCAACTGGGTGCCGCAGTGGAGCACCGATGCGACCGTGCAATACAACCCCAAGACCCGCCAGTCGATCCGCTCGACGATCGGCGCGCGCTACAGCCCGGGCAACTACCGGGTGGTGAGCGCGGCCTACCGGCTGCAGCGCGGCTCCAGCGAACAGATCGACGTCGGCTGGCAGTGGCCGATCAACGACCTGTGGGGCGACAAGGGCCAGAACCTGGGGCCGGGCATGGGCGAGGGCGAAGGCCGCTGGTACAGCGTCGGCAGGCTGAACTACAGCCTGCAGGACAGGAAGCTGGTCGATGCCGTGGTCGGGCTGGAGTACGATGCCGGCTGCTGGCTGGGACGGGTGGTGGTCGAGCGGCTGCAAAGCAGCACCTCGTCGTCCAACAAGCGGATCCTGTTTCAGCTCGAGTTCGTCGGCTTCACCCGCCTGGGCTCGAATGCCCTGCAGTCGCTGCGCGAAAATATTCCCCGCTACCAGTACCTGCGCGAGAAGGTCACCACGCCCAGCCGCTTCAGCAACTACGATTGAATTTCAAGCACAGCATGATCAAACAACGCGCCTTCATCCTGGGCCTTGCATTCGTGGCGCACGCCGTGGCGCTGGTCCCGGCCGCGCACGGCCAGGGTCTGCGCGTCACGCCCCAGCTGGGCGCCAACCGGCCCGCCGCCCGCCCCAACGACAACAGTCCGCGCGCAGCGGATTTCATCGTGGCCATCGTCAACTCGGAGCCGATCACCAACAACGAGGTTCGCTCGCGGATGGTCCGCTTCGAGCAGCAGCTGGCGCAGCAGGGCACGCCGCTGCCGCCGCGGCCGGAACTGGCGCGCCAGGTGCTGGAGCGGTTGATCAGCGAAAAGGCGCAGTTGCAGCTGGCGCGCGAAACCGGAATCAAGATCGACGAGGCGACGCTGGAGCAGGCCGAGCAGAATGTCGCCCGCCAGAACCAGATCGAGGTCGCCGAGTTCCGGCGCCGGCTCGCTGCCGACGGGGTCGACGTGGCCCAGTTCCGCGAGGAACTGCGCAACCAGCTGATGCTGACGCGACTGCGGGACCGGGAGCTGGAGGCGCGCGTCCGGGTGACCGACCTCGAGCTCGACCAGTACATTCGCGAGCAGCAGGGCCTGAGCGACGCTTCGGCCGTGGAAATCAACCTGGCGCACATCCTGATCGCGGTCCCCGATGGCGCCACGCTGCAGCAGGCGACTTCCTTGCAGGCCAAGGCGCAACGGGTCCAGGAACGCGCCGCCGCCGGCGAGGACTTCACCAAGTTGGCGCGGGAGTTTTCCGAGGCACCGGATGCTGCGGCCACCGGCGGCGTCGTCGGCCTGCGCACGGCCGACCGGTATCCGCCGCTGTTCGTCGAAGCGACGCAGTCGCTGCGGGAGGGCGGGGTCAGCAAGGTGGTCCGCTCCGGCGCGGGCTTCCACATCGTCAAGGTGATCGAGAAGCGCAGCGGCGGGCTGCCGGGGGCGACCGTCATCCAGAGCCATGCCCGCCACATCCTGCTGCGGCCCAGCGCCCAGTTGAGCGAGGCCGCGGCGCGCGCCAGGCTGGCCGACTTCAAGAAGCGGATCGAAGCCGGCCAGGCCGACTTCGCCCAGCTGGCCAAGGACAATTCGCAGGACGCCAGCGCCCGCAGCGGCGGCGACCTCGGCTGGGCCAATCCGGGCCTGTTCGTCCCCGAGTTCGAGGACACGCTCAACACCCTGGCGCCCGGCCAGATCTCCGAGCCGCTGGTGTCGCGCTTCGGCGTCCACCTGATCCAGCTGATGGAGCGGCGCGAAGCCTCGCTCAGCCAGCGCGAGCAGCGTGACCTGGCGCGCAGCCTGGTGCGCGAGAAGAAGCTCGACGAGGCGTACGCCAACTGGGCCCAGGACGTCCGGGGCCGCGCGTACGTGGAGTACCGCGATCCGCCGCTCTGACGCGCTGGTGCGCCCGTGAAGCACATCCCCCGCAAGCGCTTCGGCCAGCACTTCCTGGCCGACGCCGGGATCATCGACGCGATCGTGCGCGCGATCGACCCGCAACCCGGCGAAGCGATGGTGGAGATCGGCCCGGGCCTGGCGGCCCTGACGCAGCCCCTGGTGGAGCGGCTCGGACGCCTCACGGTGATCGAACTGGACCGGGACCTGGCCGGGCGCCTGCGCAGCCACGGGCAGCTCGAGGTGATCGAGTCCGACGTGCTGAAGGTGGACTTCGCCGAGCTCGCGCGGTCGATGGGAACCCCCAGGATTCGGGTGGTGGGCAACCTGCCTTACAACATCTCGACGCCGATCCTGTTCCACCTGCTCGGCTTCGTCGAGAGCGTGCAGGACCAGCACTTCATGCTGCAAAAGGAAGTCGTCGACCGGATGGTGGCGCGGCCGTCGACCAGCGACTACGGCCGGCTGTCGGTGATGCTGCAGTGGCGCTACGAGATGGATAACGTGCTGTTCGTGCCGCCGGAATCGTTCGATCCGCCGCCGCGCGTCGACAGCGCAGTCGTTCGCATGGTGCCGCGCGGCGCCGCCGCCGGGGTGGACGAGAAGCTGCTGTCGGAACTGGTGCAGGTCGCCTTCAGCCAGCGCCGCAAGATCCTGCGCAACACCCTGGGCAAGTGGCTGGAACAGAAGAACTTCGCCGGCGCCTTCGACGTGCAGCGCCGCGCCGAGGAAGTGCCGGTGGCGGAGTATCTGGCGCTGGCAGCGGCGGTGTCGTCCAGCTGAAAGCCGGAGCACCCACCCCAAGAAAAAAGCCCGTCGCAGACGGGCTTTTTTACTTCAGGCGGCGCTCAGGCCGCTGCGAGCCAGTAGCCCGCGTTGAAGGGGCTGCTCATGCGCAGCGCCAGGGGCGAGATGTCCACGAGCAGGTCGGTGGGCATTTTCTCGCCGTTGTCGGCAACCGGTGCGGCAGCTTCTGTCGCTTCGGTCCCTTGAGCCTCGTTCGCCCGTTCTGCTTGGCTGGTGTGTGCAGAACGGGCTACAGAAAAGAATAGAAACAGCGGAACGGTATCTTCCGGTCTGCCCAGTAATCCGCGGTGTCGCGGAAGATGTCCAGCAACTGTTCGCGCGCCTCCTTGTCGAACTTGCCGTTGGCCGGGATCTGCTCCAGCACCACGATGAAACCGGGCTGCGGGCCCGATTTATGCAGTGGGTCCGTCATGCAGTCGTACAGCGCGTCGAAATTCTTGCCGAAGTGCGCCGGCAACGTGAATTGCTGGGCGATCAGGTCCAGCACGTCCTGTTTGCTCTGCGCCGGGGCGAGGTTGGCATACAGGAAATGCTGGCCCAGTGCGATGGCCGCATCCTGCAGGTCCTGCACCCGGAAGGCGCGGATCGACTGCACGATGTTGCTGCGAACGCCCTTGAGGGGCTGGTCGCCGGCTTCCTTACGAAGTGGTGTATCCATCTCCGCGTCTCTTTCCATAGTCAAAAACAGGTCCCGACTCATTGGGCGTTTACTCCACGATCTTGCGAAAACTAGCGTAGTGGTCGGCGGTGTAATAACAGGCGTGCGGCGCCCGGGCTGGCCCTCCGCACACGATGCGCCGGGCTCCCCGGTCGCGTGATCCTGGCGTCTTCACGGTGTACTCGCGGTAGAAACCGCGTCTTTCGGCCGGCAGCTGACGCTCCCGGTTGCCGAACACCATGCCGTCCTTGTCGAAGGGAAACGGTCCGCCAGCGCGGATCAATTCGTAAGTCACCTGGCCCGGCCTGGGCAGCTCGGCGACCCGGATGGCCGCTGAACTGCTTTCGGTTGAGACTTCCCGCGAGGGCTGCCTGGCGTGAACCAGAGCGGTGCCAGTCAACGACGCTGCCAACAAGAAGCTAGTAAGTGCAAACTTGAGAGCCGCGACGCGCGACATGGAACGGACCTTCTTGGGGGTGACCTTCGGGGAGACGCCAATCCGGGAATCCCGGGATCCTCAGATCCCCGGGTAAACCCGAAAATTCAAGAGCGCTAGTGTGACGTATCTGCCACGAAAACGCAAGTCAATGCCCAAAAATTGGGCAACCGGAGGGGCTATTGCGGCCGCCTCCGGCCCCAGGCGAGTGAGCGCCTGCTGTCCTTGCGGACTTTACCGGGCCGCGTTGGCGTCGGCGACGGTCAACGCCGTCATGTTGACGATCCGGCGCACGGTCGTGCTCGCAGTGAGGATGTGCACCGGTTTGGCAGCACCCAGCAGCACCGGGCCGATGGCGATGTTGCCGCCGGCCGCGGTTTTGAGCAGGTTGTAGGAAATATTTGCCGCATCGATGTTGGGCAGCACCAGCAGGTTGGCGTCGCCGGCCAGGGTGCTGTGGGGCATGATGAGGTCGCGGGCCGCGCCGTCCAGCGCCACGTCGCCGTGCATTTCGCCGTCCACTTCCAGCCAGGGCGCCCGGTCGCGCAGCAGACCGAGCGTTTCGCGCATCTTCACCGCGCTGGGCTGGTTGCTGCTGCCGAAGTTCGAATGGCTGAGCAGGGCAGCCTTCGGTTTCAGGCCAAACCGCATCATTTCCTCGGCCGCCATGATGGTGATCTCGGCCAGCTGGACCGCTGTCGGGTCGTAGTTGACGTGGGTGTCGACCAGGAACACCTGCCGGTTCGGCAGCAGCAGCCCGTTCATGCAGGCGTAGGTGCAGACGCCCTCGCGCCGGCCGATCACCTGGTCGATGTACTGCAGATGCATCGCCGTGTTGCCCCAGGTGCCGACGATCATGCCGTCGACTTCTTCCTTGTGCAGCAGCATCGCGCCGATCAGCGACAGCCGCCGCCGCATCTCGATCTTGGCGATCTGCACCGTGACGCCCTTGCGTTCGGTCATGCGGTGGTAGGTCTGCCAGAAGTCGCGGTAACGGTGGTCGTGCTCGACGTTGACGATGTCGTAGTCCAGCCCTTCCTTCAGCCGCAGGCCGAACTTCTCGATCCGCTGGGCGATGATGGCCGGCCGGCCGATGAACGTCGGCCGGGCGATGCCCTCGTCGACCACGATCTGGGCCGCGCGCAGCACGCGCTCTTCCTCGCCCTCGCAGAAGGCCACCCGCTTCTTCTCCGCGTGTTTCGCCATCTGGAAGATCGGCTTCATCGTCGTGCCCGACGCATAGACGAAGCTCTGCAGCTTCTCGCGGTACGCGTCCATGTCCTGGATCGGGCGCAGGGCAACGCCGCTGTCGGCCGCGGCCTTGGCCACGGCCGGGGCGATCTTCATCATCAGCCGCGGATCGAAGGGCTTGGGGATCAGGTACTCGGGTCCGAAGGCCAGTTGCTGGCCGGCGTAGGCCGCGGCCACCACCTCGCTCTGCTCCGCCTGCGCGAGTTCGGCGATCGCATAGACGGCCGCGATCTCCATCTCCACCGTGATGGTGGTCGCGCCGGAGTCCAGCGCGCCGCGGAAGATGTACGGGAAGCACAGGACGTTGTTGACCTGGTTCGGGTAGTCGGTGCGGCCCGTCGCCATGATGCAGTCGGGCCGCACGGCCTTGGCGTCGTCGGGCGAGATCTCCGGATTCGGATTGGCCAGCGCCATGATGATCGGGTTGGCCGCCATCTTGCGGACCATGTCCTGCTTGAGGACGCCACCGGCCGACAGGCCCAAAAAGATGTCGGCGCCCTCGATGATCTCGGACAGGGTCCGGGCCGAGGTCTTCTGCGCGAACTGGATCTTGTCCTCGTCCATCAGCTCCTTGCGGCCCTCGTAGACGACGCCCGCGAGGTCGGTCGCGTAGATGTTCTCGCGCGGCAGGCCCAGCTTCACCAGCAGGCCCAGGCAGGCCAGCGCTGCGGCGCCGGCGCCGGACGTGACCAGCTTGACCTTGGTGATGTCCTTGCCCGCGACCTTCAGGCCATTGAGGATGGCCGCGCCCACCGTGATGGCGGTGCCGTGCTGGTCGTCGTGGAAGACCGGGATCTTCATCCGCTCGCGCAGCTTGCGCTCGACGTAGAAGCAGTCCGGGGCCTTGATGTCTTCGAGGTTGATGCCCCCGAACGTGGGCTCGAGCGACGCGATGATGTCGACCAGCTTGTCGAGGTCGTGCTTCTCGTTGATCTCGATGTCGAACACGTCGATGCCGGCGAACTTCTTGAACAGGACCGCCTTGCCCTCCATCACCGGCTTGGAGGCCAGCGGCCCGATGTCGCCGAGACCGAGGACGGCAGTGCCGTTGGTGATGACCGCCACCAGGTTGCCCCGCGCGGTGTACTTGAACGCGTTGTTGGGGTCCTTGACGATCTCCTCGCACGGCGCGGCGACGCCGGGCGTGTAGGCCAGCGACAGGTCGTGCTGGTTGATCAGCTGCTTGGTGGCGGCGATCGCGATCTTGCCGGGGATCGGAAACTCGTGGTACTCGAGGGCGGCGCGGCGCAGTTCGGCGCGCTTTTCGTTCTCGGTCGCCTGCTGGTTTTCTGGCATGTCTGATGTCTCCTTGGAGGACAGCTTACGCCAACGCTTGCGACGCGCCGTCGGCTTGAAAGGGAGGGGGATTGTAGTCCCGCGCCGCCGCGCCGCCGGTCAGGGGAGCTGTGCCAAAAACAGAACTAAAGCGAGACCCGCAGGGTTTGCTCGGCCCGCCGCGAGGTCTGCTTGCCCGCCAGCACGAAGCCCCGCGCGGCCCCGCCGTCGTCGATGAAGTGCCACAGGCCCTCCTCCGGCCCGTGCCATCGGCCGATGCTGGCCGGGGCCGGCGACGCGACCACCAGCGGCAGCGCCGGGGTCTTGACCGAGACCGGCATCAGCGGGAAAGCCAGCGTGCCCTCCCGCCCCGCGAGTTGCGCCGCCAGCACCCGGGCGGCGTTCATGATCGGCATCACGTACGGCAGGGTGCGGCCGCCGGCCACGGGCCCTTCGGCCCAGCGTCCGTCGGCGTATTGCGCGCAATCGCCCAGCGCAAAGATGTCGGGGTCGCTGGTCGCCAGCGTGCTGTCGACGACGATCCCGCGCTCGCACACCAGCCCCGCGGCCTGGGCCAGCGCGGTGTCGGCGCGCAGGCCGATCGCGCTGAGCACCACGTCGGCGCCGATGCGCTCGCCATCGGCCAGCGTCAGCTGCAGCGCGTCGCCGGCATGGCTCACCGACTGCACGGTGGTGCCCAGGCGCCAGTCGACACCGAGGCCCGCCAGCGCCAGCAGCAGCGCCTCGCTGGCGGCCTCGGGCAGCAGCGCCGCCAGGGGCCGCGGCGACGGATCGACCACGCTCACCTGGTAGCCAGCGGCGGCCAGGTCATTGGCGAATTCGCAGCCGATCAATCCCGCGCCCATGATCGCCACCCGGGCCCCGGGGCGCAGCTGGGCATGGAAGTCGGCGAAGTCGTCCAGCGAGTTGACGCTGCGCACCGCCGCCGCACCGTCGCCGGCCAGGGGCACCCGGATCGGCCGCGCTCCGGTGGCCAGCACCAGCCGGCTGTACGGATGCCGGCCCCGGTCGGTGGTCACGACGCGGGCAACCCGGTCGATCGCCTCGACCCGGGTGTGCGCCAGCAGCGTCACGCCCAGCGTCCCGGCCATCTTCGCCGCCGGGGTGCTGACCAGTTGTTCGGGCCGCTTGCCCTGGGCCAGGGCGTTGGAGAGTGACGGCTTGGCGTAGAAGTCCCCCGCGTCGGCCGTGATCACCATCACCGGCTGCGCCGGGTCGAGCTTGCGCAGTTCGCGCACCGTGGTCCAACCGGCCAGGCCGCTGCCCAGGACGATGATCGGGTCGACGCCGTGGGTCATGCCGTCAGATCTCGACGACTTCGAAATCGGCCTTGGCCACGCCGCAGTCCGGGCAGGCCCAGCTGGCGGGCACGTCGGCCCAGCGGGTGCCGGGCGCCAGGCCGTCTTCGGGCCGGCCAGCGGTCTCGTCATAGATGAAGCCGCAAACAACGCAGAGATAGGTTTTCATATTCAGGGGTTAGGGAGTTAGGGGGTTAGGGGGTTAGGGGTTAGACGCAGGTCGGCGCGGAAGGTGACGCGGATTCAGGCGGTCGCCGTGACTTTATCGAGCTGGGCCTGGTAATGCGCGGCATGACGCTCTTCCACCTTCGCCAGGGCGGCGAAGCGCTTCTGGGCCTTTTCCAGCGTGGCCTTGAACTGCGCGGCGTGGACCTTGGACTCCTCGATCTGCTCGTTCATTTCGGCGACGGCCGCGGCATTGCCCTCGGCTTCGGCGGTCTTGCGAAAGCCCGGGTACATCTCGGTGTACTCGTAGGTCTCGCCCTCGATGGCGATCTGCAACGCGCGGGCCGGCGTCATGTCGGCCTTGGGATACAGCAGGTCGAGGTGGCCGAAGGCGTGCGCCACTTCCTGGTTGGCGGTCTCTTCGAAGGTGCGGGCGGTTTCCTCGTCGCCGGCCTCGCGGGCCAGCTTGGCGAAGTAGCGGTACTTGATGTGGGCCATGGACTCGCCGGCAAAGGCGGCTTCCAGGTTGGCCATGGTCTTGATCTCGGGGCGTTGGGTGCTGGGCATCTGGATCTCCTGGTGGACAGCCGATTGAGGGAATCGATCGGCACAGGAGAGATGGTAGGCATTGACTATAGTCGGGGCCAATTGCTTTTGGCTAAACGATTGATAGTCGCTATGAGCCGGGGGAAGCGCAGCAGTATCATCCGGCCACATTCCACCCTAAGAGGAGCGGGCCATGGCGCTGATGGATTTCATCAAGAAACAGTTCATCGACATCATCCAGTGGACCGAGGAGGGGGACGGCACGCTGGCCTGGCGCTTCCCGATGCGGGACATGGAAGTGCAGAACGGCGCCTCGCTGACGGTGCGCGAATCGCAGATGGCGGTGTTCGTCAACGAAGGCAAGGTGGCCGACGTCTTCGGCCCCGGCATGTACAAGCTGACCACCCAGACCCTCCCGGTGCTCACTTACCTGAAGAACTGGGACAAGCTGTTCGAGTCGCCCTTCAAGACCGACGTCTACTTCTTCAGCACCCGCCAGCAGGTCGACCAGCGCTGGGGCACGCCGCAGCCGATCACCATCCGCGACAAGGACTTCGGCGCGGTGCGGCTGCGGGCGTTCGGCAACTACAACTACCGGGTGGCCGACCCGAAGCTGTTCCACACCGAGATCTCGGGCACCCGCGACCTCTACACCGTCAGCGAGCTCGACGGCCAGCTGCGCGGAATGATCCTGCAGCACATCTCGGATGCGATCGCGACCAGCGGCATCCCCTTCCTCGACCTGGCGATGAACCAGACCGAGTTCGCCAAGGCCCTGGCCACCGAGCTGGCGCCGGCCTTCGCCGCCATCGGCCTGAAGCTCGAAGGCATGACGGTGCAGAACCTGTCGCTGCCCGAGGAGCTGCAGAAGCTGCTGGACCAGCGCATCGGCATGGGCATGGTCGGCAACGACATGGGCAAGTTCATGCAATATCAGACCGCGCAGGCCATTCCCGAGATGGCCAAGGGCGCGGCGTCCGGCGGTGGCGGCGGCATCGCCGGTGACGCGATGGGCCTGGGCGCCGGGATTGCGATGGGCCAGGTGCTGGCCAAGAACCTGCAGGAGGGCCTGCAAGGCGGCGCTGCCGCGCAGGCGGCGCAGGCCGCCGCCACGGTGAAGCCCGATGACGTCATGGCGACGCTGGAAAAGCTCGGCGAGCTCAAGGCCAAAGGGATCCTGACCCAGGAAGAATTCGACGCCAAGAAGGCCGAATTGCTGAAGAAACTGGTCTGACACGACTGCTGTCATCCCGGACTTGATCCGGGATCCATGTTGGTACGCCGACGTCTGGATTGCGGGTCGAGCCCGCAATGACACCCCCTACCTTGGCCACCCAACCCACCCCCCAACGCGTCTACCGCGCCGCCTGCCCCGGCTGCGGAGCGCCGGTGGAATTCCGCAGCGCGCAGTCGACCCACGCCGTCTGCAGCTTCTGCCACAGCACCGTCGTGCGCAGCGGCGACACGCTCGCGCGCGTCGGCAAGATGGCCGAGCTGTTCGACGACCACAGCCCGCTGCAGCTGATGGCCGCGGGGCGCTGGAACCAGCGCCCCTTCACCCTGGTCGGCCGGCTGCAATACAAGGGCGCCACCGGGGTCTGGACCGAATGGATCGCCCTGTTCGACGACGGCGCCACGGCGGTGCTGGCGGAGGACAACGGCGCCTATGTGCTCGCCTTTGCGGCCAGCGCCGAGCGTGACCTGCCCGAGGCGGCGCGCTTCCGCGTCGGCGGGACGACGGCGATCGCCGGCAAGAGCTTCAGCGTCAGCTCGAACCAGGACGTGGCGCTGCTCGCGGCGCAGGGCGAACTGCCCAAGCTGCCGCCGCTCGGCCAGCCGTTCGCGATGGTGGAGCTGCGCAGCGCCGACGGCGAGGTGCTGAGCGTCGATTACGGCGCCACCCCACCGGCCCTGAGCCGCGGCCGCGCCGTACGGCTGGAGGAGCTGCAGCTGGCCGGGCTGCGCGAGGACAGCGCGAAAGAAGAGAAGGGGCGCCAGTTCTCCTGTCCGAACTGCGGCGCGCCGGTGGAGGTGCAGCTCACCACCAGCAAGAGCATCACCTGCCGCGCCTGCAACAGCCTGATCGACCTGACCGGCGGCATCGGCGCCGAGCTGCAGCATGCGGAGCAGGACGAACCGATCCAGCCGCTGATCCCGCTGGGCAGCACCGGCCTGCTGCAGGGCGCGCAGTGGCAGGTGGTCGGCTTCCAGCACCGGCTGGGCCATGTGCCGGACGACGAAGACGAGGAACACTTCGGCTGGTCGGAGTACCTGCTGTACAACCGCGAGCGCGGCTTCGTGTTCCTGGTCGATTCCGAGGAGGGCTGGAGCATCGTCAAGCCGACGACCGGCGCGCCGGGCTACACCGACGGCGGCAGCACGGCCAGCTACCTGGGCACGACCTACCAGCTCAAATACAGCTACGAAGCGCAGACCACCTACGTGGCCGGCGAGTTCTACTGGCCGGTGGAGCGCGGCCAGAAAAGCTTCAACCGCGATTTCGCCCGGGGCTCCAGCGTGCTGGCCATGGAGCAGACGCCGCGCGAGATCACCTGGTCCAGCGGCAGCACGATCGACAGCGCCACCGTCGCCAAGGCCTTCGGCCTCGAGCAGAAGAAAGACCTGCTGCAGCGCAGCGACGCCGCGCCCACCAGCAGCGCCAGCGGCATCGGCTGCGCCACCATCATCGTGTTGGTCATCGTGTTGCTGATCTTCCTGGCGCTGATCCGGGCCTGCACGCAGGACTCTTCGTCCGGCAGCAGCGCATGGCGCAGCGGTGGCGGCTCGTACGGCGGCTCCTCCAGCGGCGGCGGCCACAAATAGGTTTTGACGGTTTCACAAGGAGAACTCCATGGGCATTGAATGGCTGAGACCCGGCGCCTTTTTCGGCTCCATCCTGTATGCGCTGATCGGCGTGCTGGTGTTCTGGCTGAGCTTCGTCATCATCGACAAGCTCACGCCGTACAACCTGTGGCTGGAAATCGTCGAGAAGCAGAACCGCGCGCTGGCCCTGGTGGTGGCCGCGATGGCCCTGGGCATTTCCATCATCGTCGCCGCCGCCATCCACGGGTGAACGGTTCCGCCGCCCGTCCTGCGCCGGTCGCAGCGCCGCGCCCGGTCGAGGTCGCGCTGCTGGCCTCGGTGTTCGTGGTCGCGGCCTGCGGGCTGGTCTACGAACTGGCCGCGGGCGCACTCGCCTCGTACGTGCTGGGCGACTCGGTGCTGCAGTTTTCCACCATCATCGGCAGCTACCTGTTCGCGATGGGCATCGGTTCCTGGCTGTCGCGCTTCTTCGAACGCCAGCTGCCCGCGCACTTCCTGCGCATCGAGCTGCTGGTGGCGCTGGTCGGCGGCTTGATGCCGGCCCTGCTGTTCCTGGCCAACGCCTACGTCCCGTCGTCCTTCCGCTTCCTGCTCTACGCGCTGGTGCTGGCCGTGGGCACGCTGGTCGGACTGGAGATCCCGCTGGTGATGCGGATCCTGCGCCGCAACGTGGCGCTCAAGGAGCTGGTGTCGAAGGTGCTGACCTTCGACTACCTCGGCGCCCTGGCCGTCTCGGTCGCCTTTCCCCTGTTGCTGGTGCCGCAGCTGGGGTTGATCCGCACCGGCCTGCTGTTCGGGCTGATGAACGCCGCGGTGGCGCTGTGGGCGCTGTGGCTGTTCCGGGGCGAACTGCGGCGGCTGCACGCGCACACCGTGGCCTGCGTGCTGACGCTGGCCACGCTGGCCGCCGCCTTCGCCGGCGCCGGCCGCATCACCACCCTGGCCGAAGATCGCTTCTACCAGGACAGCATCGTCTTCAGCGCGACCTCGCCCTGGCAGCGGATCGTGGTCACGCACGGCCGCGCCGGGCATCGGCTGTTCCTGAACGGCAACCTGCAGTTCGCCGAGCGCGACGAATACCGCTACCACGAGGCGCTGGTGCACCCGGCGATGGCTGCGCACGGCGCCGCGCGCAAGGTCGCGGTGCTGGGCGGCGGCGACGGCATGGCGGTGCGCGAAATCCTGCGCCATCCCGGCGTCGAGAGCGTCACGCTGGTGGAACTCGATCCCAACATGACGCAGCTGTTCTCGCGGCACGAGACGCTGGCCCGGCTCAACGGCGGCGCGCTGGCGTCGCCGAAAGTGAAGATCGTCAACGCCGACGCCTTCAGGTGGCTGCAGGAGTCGCGCGAGACCTTCGACGTCATCGTGGTCGACTTTCCGGATCCGACCAATTTCTCGATCGGCAAGCTGTACACGGCGTCCTTCTATGCCCTGCTGGAACAGCGGCTGTCGGCCAGCGGCTTTGCCGTGGTCCAGACCACCTCGCCGCTGGTGGCGCGCCAGAGCTTCTGGACGGTGGTGGCCACGATCGAATCGGTGGGCCTGCGCGCCGTGCCGTACCACGCCCACGTGCCGAGCTTCGGCGAATGGGGCTTCGTCATCGCCAGCCGCCGGCCGTTCCGGATGCCGCAGCAACTGCCGCCCGGGCTGAAATTCCTGACGCCTGAAGGCCTGCCGCCGCTGTTCGACTTCCCGCGCGACATGGCCCGGGTGCCGGCCGAAGTCAACCGGCTCTCCAACCAGGTGCTGGTGACGACGTACGAGCGCGAATGGGGCAAGGTGACGCAGTGACCCAGCTGACCCGCCGGGCGCTGCTGGCCGCGGCGGCCATGCCGCTGGCCGGATGCAAGGGTGCGCCGGAAATCACCGGCGGCTTCAACGGCGCCAGCCATGAACGCGGCCACAAGTTGCGCGGCCCGGCGGTCGCCGTCGCCGCGCCGACGGCAACGCGCCGGACCCGGGTGCTGATCGCCGGCGGCGGCATCGCGGGGCTGGCGGCCGCGCGGGCCCTGCGGCTGCGCGGCAGCGACGACTTCGTGCTGCTCGAACTGGAAGACAGCGCCGGCGGCAACAGCCGCGGCGGCAGCGTCGGCGGCATCGCCTGCCCGCTGGGCGCGCACTACCTGCCGGCCCCGGGCGACTCCGCGCCGCTGGTGCAGGACCTGCTGGAAGAACTGGGCGTGCGCAAGCGCGTCGCCGGGCGCTGGCAGTACGACGAGCGCCACCTGTGCCACAGCCCGCAGGAGCGGCTGTATTTGCACGGGCGCTGGCAGGACGGCCTGTTGCCACTGCAGGACGTCGGGGCGCAGACGCTGGCGCAGTACCGCCGCTTTTCGCAGCGCGTCGACGCGGCCCGCGCCGCCTCGCGCTACACCGTGCCGCTGGCCAGCGCGCCGGCGCCGCAACTCGCGCTCGATGCCCTTCCCTTCGCCACCTGGCTGGAGCGCGAGCAGCTGACCGATCCGCACCTGCGCTGGTATCTCGATTACTGCTGCCGCGACGACTACGGCGCCGGCCTGGCCACGGTGTCGGCCTGGGCCGGCATCCACTACTTCGCCAGCCGGCACGGCTTCCACCTGCCGGGCGACGGACCGGAGCGCGACGCGGTGCTGACCTGGCCCCAGGGCAACGGCTGGCTGGCCGAGCGCCTGGCCTGGCCGCTCGGCGAACGGCTGCGCGCCGGCAGGGTCGTGACGCGGATCGCGGCGCAGCGCCACGGCGTGGAGGTCGATGCGTTCAACGCGGCCAGCGGCGTCGTGGAGCGCTGGCAGGCCGACCACTGCATCGTGGCCCTGCCGGCGTTCGTGGCGGCGCGGGTGGTCGAGAGCCCGCCGCCGCTGCTGCGCCAGGCCGCGGCGCGGATCCGCCATGCGCCGTGGGTGGTCGCCAACCTGCACCTGCGCGAGCCGCTCGCGGACCGCGCGGGCCCGGCGCCGGCCTGGGACAACGTGATCTACGGCAGCCAGGGACTGGGTTACGTCGACGCGCGGCACCAGAGCCTGGACCCGACGCCCGGTCCGACCGTGCTCACCTGGTACCGGCCATTGGGGGACGAGCGCGATGGCCCGCAGCAACTGCTCGATCGGCCCTGGACGGCGTGGCGCGACGAGATGCTGGCGGAACTTGGCGCACCGCATCCCGACCTGGCTGCTAAGGCCAGCCGGGTCGAGGTCACCCGCTATGGCCACGCCATGGCCATCCCCGTGCCGGGCACGTTGAAAGCATGGACAGGTCGCTCCGCGTTGCGCAGCGACCGGCTGTCCTTTGCGCACAGCGACTGGGCCGGCTACTCGGTGTTCGAGGAGGCGTTCACGCTGGGGCACCTTGCGGGCCGGGCCCCCTGAGGCCTCAGGCGCGCATCAGCGCCTCGATCTCGTCGGCGTTCACCGGAACGCCGCGCGAGATCAGCTCGCAGCCGGTCGCGGTGACGATCGCATCGTCCTCGATCCGGATGCCGATGTTGTGGAACTTCTCCGGCACGCCCTCGCCCGGACGCACGTACAGGCCCGGCTCGATGGTCAGCACCATGCCCGGTTGCAGCACGCGGCTGGGGCGGTTCTTGATCAGTTCGCCGGACAGCGGATCCTTGCGCTCGCTCACTTCGCCCACCTGCGACGGCTCCACGTAGCTGCCGCAGTCGTGCACGTCCATGCCCAGCCAGTGGCCGGTCCGGTGCATGTAGAACTGGAAGTAGCTGCGGTTGTCGATCACGTCCTGGGCGCTGCCGACCTTGTTCTTGTCCAGGAGGCCGACATCGAGCATGCCCTGTGCCAGCACCTTCACCGTCGCGTCGTGCGGGTCGATGAAGCGGGCCCCGGCCTTGGTGGCATCGACAGCGGCCTGCTGGCTGGCCAGCACCAGGTCGTACAGCTCGCGCTGCGGCCCGCTGAATTTGCCGTCGGCCGGGAAGGTGCGGGTGATGTCGCTGGCGTAGCCATCGAGTTCGCAGCCGGCGTCGATCAGCACCAGCTCGCCCTTGCGCACCGGCGCCACGTCGGCGCGGTAGTGCAGCACGCAGGCATTGGCGCCCGCGGCGACGATCGAGCCATAGGCCGGGTACTGCGAACCGCCGAGGCGGAACTCGTGCAACAGTTCGGCGTCGAGGTGGTACTCGCGCACGTCCTGGCCGGCGCGCAGCATCTTGGCCGACAGCTGCATGGCGCGGATGTGGGCCCGGGCGCTGATCTGCGCGGCCCGGCGCATCACGTCCTGCTCGTGCGCGTCCTTCACCAGCCGCATCTCGTCGAGGATCGCGCACAGGTCACGCTGCTGCTCCGGGCACAGGGCGCCGTAGCGCACGCGGGCCCGCACCTTGTTCAGCCAGCCGCCGACGCGCGCCTCCAGGCCTTCGTGGATGGCGAACGGGAACCAGACGGCGTCGCGGTTCTCCAGCAGGCGCGGCAACTGGTCGTCCAGCTGCGTCACCGGCAGCGCGTTGCTGACTTCGAGCGCGGCCGGCGCCGCGTCAGGGCCGAGCCGGTAGCCGTCCCAGATCTCGCGCTCCAGGTCCTTGGGCGCGCAGAACAGCGTGCTCTTGCCGTCGCCCGTGAGCACCAGCCAGGCGTTCGGCTCCGAGAACCCGGTCAGGTAATAGAAGTAGCTGTCGTGCCGGTACAGGAAGTCGCTGTCGCGGTTGCGGGGCCGCTCCAGCGAGGTCGGGATGATGGCGATGCCGTCCTTGCCGATTGCGGCGGCGACGCGGGCGCGGCGCTGGGTGTAGAGGGTGTTGTTCATGCTGGGGATCCGTTGGGGACGCCTGATTTTGCCAAGCGGCCAAGTTGCTCGGGGCTGCCGACGTTGTGCCATGGCCCGAGATAGGGTTCGACGCTGATGCGTCGCTCACGCATGCCTGTGTAAAGCAAGGGCGCAAGAGGGGCGTGCTGGCCGCCGGGGATGTGCTGGCACAGCTCCCGGCGCATCAGCGCGAAATTGGAATAGGTCCAGCGCAGGCCGTCCGGGCCCGGCGCGTCGGCCAGGCCCATGCCGTCGGCGCCGATGCCGAAGTCGCCCCTGGTGTGGAACTCCGGGTTCGGCACCAGCCACAGATGGGCCAGCAGGCCGCTGCGGGCGAAGCGGGCGGCGACCGCCGGGTCGAACTTGAACTCCGGCGCGTGGATGTCGGCCGACACCAGCCAGAAGCTGTCGGCCAGCAACGGCAGCGCCTTGGCAATCCCGCCGGCTGTTTCCAGCGCGCCGCCATGGTCGCGGCCTTCCATCGAATAGCGGATCTCCAGCCCCCAGCGCGAGCCGTCCCCCAGCGCCGCCGGGATCTGGTCTTCCAGCCAGGCGGTGTTGATCACGACGCTGCGCACGCCGGCGGCGGCCAGCGCCTCCAGGTGCCATTCGATCAGCGGCTTGCCGCGCACCGGCAGCAGCGGCTTGGGGCAGCTGTCGGTCAACGGCCGCATGCGCTCGCCGCGCCCGGCCGCCAGGATCATGGCCTGGGCGCCGCTCATTGGCCGTCGCCCCGGTCCAGCGAGCGCTGCTCGGTCCACTCCGGCTGGAAGCGGTTGATCAGGGCGTCCATCAGGGCGCGCGCCCTGGCGCTGTGGTCGCCGCTGAAATTGCAGACATAGACATCGGCCGTCACCGACCGCTGTTCGGGCCAGGTGTGCAGGCAGATGTGCGACTCGGCCAGCAGCACCGTGGCCGTCACGCCGCCGGCGCCGGCCGCGGTGGCCGGGAAGGCGTGGAACAACTGGTTCACCGGCTGCAGTCCCGCCGCCGTCACCGCCTGCACGCACCAGTCGCCCAGCCGCTGCGCGTCCGTCAGCCAGGCCGCGTCGCAGCGGCACCGGTACAGATCGGCCGTCAGGTGGAGTCCTTGCATGGTCGCCACTTTAGACGATGGCGCAGCGCCGGCAGCCGGAACCGTCGGCCCTAGTAAAATCACGGGTTTTCCCCGATCCCTTCCCCGGAGCTCCCCCCGATGGCCAACACTTCCCTGATGGCGAACGCGATCCGCGCGCTCGCCATGGACGCCGTACAACAAGCCAACTCGGGTCATCCCGGCGCCCCGATGGGCATGGCCGAAATCGCCGCCGCGCTCTGGGGCCGGCACCTCAAGCACAACCCCGCCAACCCGAAGTGGTTCGACCGCGACCGCTTCGTGCTGTCCAACGGCCACGCGTCGATGCTGCTGTACGCGCTGCTGCACCTGACCGGCTACGACCTGCCGGTGCAGGAGCTGCGCAACTTCCGCCAGCTGAACAGCAAGACGCCCGGCCACCCCGAGGTGGACGTCACGCCCGGCATCGAGACCACCACCGGCCCGCTGGGCCAGGGCCTGACCAACGCCGTGGGCATGGCCCTGGCCGAAAAGCTGCTGGCGCAGGAGTTCAACCGCGACGGCCACGCCGTCGTCGACCACCACACCTATGTGTTCATGGGCGACGGCTGCCTGATGGAAGGCATCAGCCACGAGGCCTGCGCCCTGGCCGGCGCCTGGAAGCTGGACAAGCTGATCGCCGTCTACGACGACAACGGCATCTCGATCGACGGCCAGGTCACGCCCTGGTTCATCGACGACACCCCGGCCCGCTTCAAGGCCTACGGCTGGAACGTGATCGGACCGGTCGACGGCCATGACATCGAAGCCGTGGACCGCGCCATCGCCGACGCGCGCCGCAGCGCCAGCAACGGCAGCACCGGCCCGACGCTGATCGTCGCCAAGACCCACATCGGCAAGGGCTCGCCGAACCGCGCCAACACCGCCAAGGCCCACGGCGAGCCGCTCGGCGCCGACGAGATCGCCCTGACCCGCAGCGCCCTCGACTGGCCGCACGAGCCGTTCCAGCTGCCGCAGGCCGCCTACGACGAAGGGGACGCCAAGGCCAGGGGCCAGGCGGCCGAAGCCGACTGGAGCAAGCGCTTCGCCGCCTACGGGCAGGCGCATCCGGAGCTGGCTGCCGAATTCACGCGCCGGATGCAGGGCGAGCTGCCGCGCAACTTCGCCCAGGTCGCCGTGGACGCCGCCGTCGCCGCCCATGCCAAGGCCGAGACCGTCGCCTCGCGCAAGGCCTCGCAGCTGGCGCTGGAAGCCTTCACCGCGGCGCTGCCGGAAATGCTGGGCGGCTCGGCCGACCTGACCGGCTCCAACCTGACCAACACCAAGAGCACGCCGGCGCTGCGCTTCGACCTGGCTGGCGCCGTCAAGCTGACCGACGACGGGAAGATCGGACGCCACATCAACTACGGCGTGCGCGAATTCGGCATGGCCGCGATCATGAACGGCATCGCGCTGCACGGCGGCTACATCCCTTACGGCGGCACCTTCCTGACCTTCAGCGACTACAGCCGCAATGCGATCCGGATGGCGGCGCTGATGAAGCGGCGCGTGGTCCATGTCTTCACGCACGATTCGATCGGCCTGGGCGAGGACGGCCCGACCCACCAGTCGATCGAGCATGCGGCCAGCCTGCGCCTGATTCCCAACCTCGATGTCTGGCGTCCCTGCGACACCGCCGAGACGGCGGTGGCCTGGGCCGTCGCGCTGCAGAACGTGAACCGCCCGACGGCGCTGCTGCTGTCGCGCCAGAACCTGCCATATGCCCCCAAGGCCGGCCTGGAAGACATCAGCAAGGGCGCGTACGTGCTGGCCGAGCCGGCCGAGGTCGGCATGAAGAAGAAGGCGCAGGCCGTGATCATCGCCACCGGCTCCGAAGTGCAGCTGGCATTGAAGGCGCAGGAGCAGCTGGCGCAGAGCAACATCGCCGTGCGCGTGGTCTCCATGCCGAGCAACACCGCCTTCGACCGCCAGAGCGCCGCCTACAAGGTCTCCGTGCTGCCGGCCGGCATTCCGCGCATCGCCGTGGAAATGGGCGTGACCGACGGCTGGTGGAAATACGGCTGCGCCGCCGTGGTCGGCATCGACACGTACGGCGAATCGGCCCCGGCCAACGTGCTGTTCAAGCACTTCGGCTTCACGCCCGAGAACGTCGCCGATACCGTGCGCAAGGTTCTGTCCTAATTTCATCCTCCAGGAGTTTTCACCATGACCATCAAGATCGGCATCAACGGTTTCGGGCGCATCGGGCGCAATGTGCTGCGCTCGGCAGTGCAGAACTTCAGCGACATCGAGATCGTCGGCATCAACGACCTGCTCGAGCCCGACTACCTGGCCTACATGCTGCAGTACGACAGCGTGCACGGCCGCTTCCAGGGCGAGGTCAAGGTCGACGGCAACACGCTGATCGTCAACGGCAAGAAGATCCGCCTGACCCAGGAGCGCGACCCCGCCAACCTGAAGTGGAACGAGGTCGGCGCCCACGTGGTGATCGAATCCACCGGCCTGTTCCTGGACAAGGCCGGCGCCGAGAAGCACCTGACCGCCGGCGCGAAGAAGGTGATCATCTCCGCCCCGAGCAAGGACGACACCCCGATGTTCGTGTTCGGCGTCAACCACCAGACCTACAAGGGCGAGGCCATCATCTCCAACGCCTCCTGCACCACCAACTGCCTGGCGCCGCTGGCCAAGGTCATGCACGACAAGTGGGGCATCAAGCGCGGCCTGATGACCACGGTGCACGCCGCCACCGCCACCCAGAAGACCGTGGACGGCCCGAGCAACAAGGACTGGCGCGGCGGCCGCGGCATCCTGGAAAACATCATCCCGTCCTCCACCGGCGCGGCCAAGGCCGTCGGCGTGGTGATCCCCGAGTTGAACAAGAAGCTGACCGGCATGAGCTTCCGCGTCCCGACCTCCGACGTGTCGGTGGTGGACCTGACCTGTGAGCTGGTCAAGGAAGCGACGATGAAGGAGATCTGCGCCGAGATGAAGGCGCAGAGCGAGGGCGCGCTCAAGGGCATCCTGGGCTATACCGAAGACAAGGTGGTGGCCACCGACTTCCGCGGCGACGCCCGCACCTCGATCTTCGACGCCGACGCCAGCATCGCGCTGGACGGCACCTTCGTGAAGCTGGTGTCCTGGTACGACAACGAGTGGGGCTACTCCAACAAGTGCCTCGAGATGGTCCGGGTCGTGGCCTGACATGGCGCGCGCTTGCGCCGGCGTGCGCGCCGCCGTCCCCCTGCTGGCGCTGTGGCTGGCCGCGCCCGCCCTGGCGCAAACCCGCCCGGACCTGCCGCTGTGGGAGATCGGCGCGGCCGGTTTCGCCACGTCGCAGCAGGCCTATCCTGGCGCCTCCGAGCGGGTGCAGCGCGGTGTGGCCCTGCCCTTCCTGATCTACCGCGGCCAGTACCTGCGGGCCGATGGCAGCACCCTGGGCCTGCGCGCCATTAACCAGCCGGGGTATGAGGTCGACATCGGCTTCGCCGGCGCGTTCGGCTCGCGCGCCGACGACAGCCAAGCGCGGCGCGGCATGCCGGAGCTGGGCACGCTGGTGGAATTCGGCCCGCGGCTGAAGTGGCATCTCGGCCCGGTGGCCGGCGATGGCCGGATGCGGGCCGAGTTCGCGCTGCGCGGCGTGTTCGACCTGGACGACAAGTTCCGCCACAAGGGCGTCTCGTTCGAGCCGCGGCTGGTCCTGGAGCGGCGCGGCGCCGGCACCTGGCGCTACGGCGCCAGCGCCGGCGCGCTGTTCGGCAACCGCAAGCTGGCCGACACGTTCTACGGCGTGGCGCCGGCCGACGCCCTGCCGGGCCGGCCCGCCTACAGCGCCGAGAGCGGCCTGATCGCCTGGCGATTCGCGGCCAGCGCCTCGCGCGAGCTCATGCCCGACCTGCGCCTGTTCCTGTACGGGCGGCTCGATTCGGTCGCCGGCGCGGCCAACCGGGCCAGCCCGTTGGTGCAAAAGACCACCGGCGCCAGCGTCGGGGCCGGCCTGGTCTACACCTTCGCCCGCTCCAGCCGGAGCGCCAGCGACTGAGGCGGTTCCAGGACCTCCGACCGAGCAGAACGCGTCCACCCGGGCGCGTTTTTTCTTTCGCAAACGCGAACAATGGTTCAGGTTATTTGATTTGTGCCGGCGCGGCCCGCACCCTACCCTCTTGCCTTGCACCGCGCCCCGGCCATGTCCCGGCGGCCGCGAACCCTGGAGACAACCCGTTGTTGAACCGCAGAACAGTCACCGCCCTCGCCGCGTCCCTGCTGGCCGCTTCGTTCGCCGTCCACGCCCAGGACGTCTTTCCCTCCAAGCCCATCACGCTGGTGGCCCCTTTTCCGGCCGGCTCCGTCACCGACAGCGTGACCCGCACCCTCGCCCAGGCCTTGCAGGAGTCGCTCGGCCAGACCGTCATCGTCGACAACAAGGCCGGCGCGCAGGGCACGGTGGGGGCGGCCTATGTGGCCCGCGCCAGGCCGGACGGCTACACCCTGCTGGTGGCGTCGTCGGGCATGTTCGTGGCCAGGAGCTTCTACAAGACGTTGCCGTACGACCCGGCCGACAGCTTCCAGCCGGTGTCGGGCGTGGGCTCGACCTCGATGATGTTCATGGTCCCGGAGGCGTCGCCGATCAGGACGGTCGCCGACCTGGCCCGGGCGGTGCAGCAGGAGAAGCCGCCGGTGACGATCGCCTTCGGCTCGCCCAGCGGCCAGGTGGCGGTGGCGCTGTTTTCGACCGTGAGCAAGACCAATCCGGTGCCGGTGAGCTACCGCGGCATTCCGCAGGCGCTGACCGACCTGGCCGGCGGCCACGTGCAGGTGGCAGTGGTGGACATCGGCAGCGGCGTGGCGCAGATGAAGTCGTCCAGGATGCGGGCGGTCGCCATTTCGGCCGCCGCGCGCAGCGCCGCCGCCCCGGATGTGCCGACGCTGCAGGAAGCCTTCCCCGGCGCCAGCGGGACGATCGAGACCATCATTGCCATCATCGCGCCGGCCGGCACGCCGCCAGCGGTGGTCGAGAAGCTCGACACCGCCATCCGCGCCGCCCTGGCCAAGCCGGAAGTGAAGGCCCGGTTCGCGGCGCTGACCACGGCCGTGATGCCGCTGCCGACCGCCGAACTGGTCCAGCGGATCAAGACGGACAACCCCAAGTGGGAAGCCCTGATGAAGAAGGCGGGCATCGAGCCCCAGTAAGCCTGAGCGGCCCGCCCGGGCCGGCCCGCGTCAGGCCGGCCGGTCGCCCTGCAGCGTGATCCGGTGCATGACGCGCCGGAAGCCGTGGTAGTCGTTGACCGGGTTGTGCTGGACGCAGCGGTTGTCCCAGAACGCGATCGCGTTGGCGTCCCAGGCGAAGCGGCAGGTGAATTCGGGCTTGACCTGGTGCTCGAACAGGAAGCGCAGCAGCGGCGCGCTTTCCTCGTCGGTCATGCCCTTGATGCCGGCGGTGTGGGCCACGTTGACGAACAGCGCCTTGCGCCCGGTTTCCGGATGGGTGCGCACCACCGGGTGCTCGGCCAGGTACTGGGTCGGCGCTTCCTGCTTGCCGCCCTCCTTGATGCGGTCCTCGCGCGTCTTGCTGACGTCGGCCTTGGCCGAACTGCTGATGCCCACCAGGTTTTGCAGCAGCCCCTTCATGGTGTCCGACAGCGCGTCGTAGGCCGCGTACTGGCTGGCGAACAGGGTGTCGCCGCCGTAGGGCGGCACTTCGCGCGACAGCAGCATCGAGCCCATCGGCGGGCGCTCCAGGTAGGTGGTGTCCGAATGCCAGATGCCGCCGAAATTGCTTTTCTCGTGCTCCAGCTTCTTGACCTCGATGATGTGCGGGAAGCCTTCGATGCCCTTGACGAACGGGTATTCCACCGGCTCGCCCATGGCTCGGGCGAAGTCGAGGAACTGTCGCGGCGTCAGGTTCTGCCCGCGCAGGAAGATGACCTGGTGCTCCAGCAGCGCCTGGCGCACTTCGGCGGCCTGCGCCGTGGAGAGGCCGGGCGCGAGGTCGACGCCGGAGAGTTCGGCGCCCAGGGCGCCAGCGATTTTCCTGATCTTCATGGGGGCAATCCTAAATTCGGCCGGGTCCAGCGACAAGTCAAATAATGTGAGCGATTCTTCAGGTCGCCTGATCAGTGCGCCGGCTGCGCGGCGGGGCCATCAGCCGGTCGCACAGGTCCACCAGGCGCGCGGCTGCCGGTGACAGCGAGTGGCCGCGGATGGTGATGATGGCGATGGTGCGGCTCAGGCTCGGCGTGATGATGCGCACCGCCTTCAGCGACGTCTTCGCCGGCACGGCCACGCCGGGCAGCAGGCCGATGCCCAGTCCCGCCTCGGCCATCGCCACCAGCGTGCTGACGTTGGTGAACTCGTAGTTCATTTCCGGCTGCAGGTCCTGGGCCTTGAGCGCGGCGTCCATGTCGTTGCGAAACAGCGTCGCGCCCGCCAGCATCAGCAGCGGCATCCGGGCCAGCTCGCGCAGCGCGATGCCGGAGCGGCCGCCGTGCCGGTAGCCCTTGGGCAGCAGCGCGACGTAGTCGTCGACGAACACCGGCGCGAAGTCCAGGTCGCCCTTGCGGTTCTCGGGCGCCGGGCCGATGCCGAAGTCCACTTCCCGCCGCCGCACCGCCTCGAGCAGCTCGGGGTGCACCAGCTCGCGCACGCGCACGGAAATGCCGGGGTATTTCCTGGCGAACTCGGTCAGCAGCTTGGGCAGCCGGGTGCCGGCGACCGTGGGCACGCAGGCGAACGACAGGTGGCCCTGCTGGACGTCGGCCGCCTGCTGGATCTGCAGCAACCCGGTCTCCAGTTCGGCCATCGCCTTGCGGGCGCTGATCATCAGCTGCTCGCCCTCGCGCGTCAGGTCGACGCGCCGGGTGGTGCGCTGGAACAACGACACGCCCAATTGCTCCTCCAGCTGCTTGACCTGCATGCTCACCGCCGGCAGCGACAGGTGGGTCAGCTCCGCCGCCTTGCGGAAGCTGGAGGTGTCGGCGACGGCCAGAAAGGTGCCCAGCAGCTTGAAGTTGATTTTCATGACGGGACGCGAGGATTGCACAGCTTATCTGAATGATGGGTCAGATTATTTGAGTTGTTCGCCCGCCCAGCGGACCGTACGATGGCGGCACAAGGAGTCACGAATGCAGGCAGGCAGTTTCGTCAAGGACAAGGTGGTGCTGGTCACCGGCGCGGGCGGCGGCATCGGCCGCGACTTCGCGCTGGCGCTGGGCCGCGAGGGCGCCCGGGTGGTGGTCAACGACATCGGCGCGTCGGTGCAGGGCGAGGGCCGCGACCTGTCGCGGGCCCAGTCGGTGGTCGACGAGATCGTCGCCGCCGGCGGCACCGCGGTGGCCAACGGCGACAGCGTGGCCGACTGGGACGCCGCCAACCGGATGGTCACCCAGGCGGTGGACACCTATGGCCGCATCGACTGCGTCATCAACAACGCCGGCATCCTGCGCGACCGCTTCTTCTTCAACATGAGCGTGGACGAGTGGAAGTCGGTGATCGACGTGCACCTGAACGGCGCCTTCTACGTTTCGCGCGCGGCGGCGCCGCACTTCAAGAGCCAGCAGTCCGGCTCCTACATCCACATGGTGTCGACGTCGGGCCTGATCGGCAATTTCGGCCAGGCCAACTACTCGGCGGCCAAGCTGGGGATCGTCGCCCTGTCCAAGTCGATCGCGATGGACATGGCGAAGTTCAAGGTGCGCTCCAACTGCATCTCGCCCTTCGCCTGGAGCCGGATGATCGGCGCCATCCCGACCGAGACCGAGGAGCAGAAGGCCCGGGTCGAGCGGCTGAAGAAGATGGAGACGGCCAAGATCGCGCCGCTGGCGGTGTACCTGGCCAGCGACGCCGCCGCCGACGTGAGCGGCCAGATCTTCGCGGTCCGGGCCAACGAGATCTTCCTCATGGGCCAGAGCCGTCCCATCCGCTCGATGCACGCCGGCGATGGCTGGACGCCGCAGACCGTGGCCGAACGCGCGATCCCGGCGCTGCGGCCCAGCTTCTACCCGCTCGATCGTTCGCAGGACGTGTTCGACTGGGACCCCGCCTGAGCATGCAGCCGCTCAAGGGCATCCGCGTCCTGGATCTGAGCAAAGTCCTGGCGGGCCCGCTGTGCGGCCAGTACCTGGGCGAGCTCGGCGCCGATGTGATCAAGGTGGAGCCGGCCGGCACCGGCGACGACACGCGCTCCTGGCTGCCGCAGGACCAGGGGCAGTCCGCCACCTTCCTGGCCGTGAACCACAACAAGCGCAGCATCGCCGTCGACCTGAAAAGCGCCGCCGGCCGGGAGATCGTGCACCGGCTCGCGGCCCAGGCCGACGTGGTGCTGCAGGGCTTCGGCGGCGGCACGGCGCAGAAGCTGGGCGTCGATTACGACACCCTGCGCGCGCTCAACCCGCGGCTGGTCTACTGCGAGATCTCGGGCTACGGCCGTGACGGCCCCTTGGGCAATGCGCCTGGTTACGACGTGATGCTGCAGGCCTTCAGCGGCATGATCAGCACCATGGGCGAGCCGGGCGGCAGCTTCGCCCGCGCCAGCTTCTCGCCGGTGGACCTGGGCACCGGCATGCATGCGTTCAGCGGCGTGCTCGCGGCACTGCTGGAGCGCGGGCGCACCGGCGAGGGCGTATATCTCGAGGTCGCCTTGCTCGACACGGCGCTCGGCTTCATGGGCTACCAGGCGCAGAACTACTGGCTCACCGGCAAGGCGCCGCAGCGGATGGGCACCGCGCACCCGGCGCTGGCGCCCTACCAGGCCTTCGAGGCGGCCGATGCCTCGCTGTTCATCGGCATCGGCAACGACGCCCAGTGGCGGCGCTTCTGCGAGGTGGCCGGGTTGCAGGGCGTGATGAACGACCCCGACTTCGCCGTCAACGCGAAGCGGGTGGCCAACTTCACGCGCACCGTGGCCCTGGTGCAGGACCGGGTGCGCGAGCGCACGGTGCAGGAGTGGCTGGACCTGCTGCAGCCGGCCGGCATCCCCTGCTCGCCGATTCACACGCTGGACCAGGCGCTGGCCCATCCGCAGGTGGCAACCCGAGAGATCCTGGTGCAGACCAACCATCCGGTGCTGGGCGAGATCAGCAACGTCGGCCTGCCGGTGCGCTTCGGCGGGCAGGCTCGCAGCGCGTCGCGGCCACCGCCGCTGCTGGGGCAGCACAGCGCCGAGATCCTGCGCGAGGCCGGCTATTCCGACGCTGCGATCGCCGCCCTGCAGGCCAGCGGCGCGATCACCACTTCCCCAGGAGCAGCGACAGCATGACACCCGACCCGACCTTCGACCGCCGCGAGCACCGCCTGTGCCCGACCAGGTACTTCGAGGACTTCGTGGTCGGCGAGAAATTCATCCTGCCCTCGCGCACCATGACCGATGCCCTGTTCGCGGCCTTCCAGCTGGCCAGCGGCGACAACCATCCGGTGCACTACGACGTGGAGTACTGCCGCGACCGCGGCATGCCGCACATGCTGGCGCACGGCTTCCAGGTGCTGGCCCAGACCTGCGGCGGCGCCGGCCTGTTCGCCCACATGGTGGAAGACTCGCTCAAGGGCTTCATCGAGCAGAGCAGCCGCTTCCTGGGCATGGTGTTCGTCGGCGACACGCTGTATGTGACGCTGCAGGTGACGCAGCTGGTTCCCAACCGCAGCACCGGCGTGCTGACGCTCAAGTCCACGGTCCACAACCAGCGCAACGAGCTGGTGATGGACGGCCTGCAGAAGTACCTGTTGAAGAAGCGGCCGGCCTGACGGGCTAGTCCCCGAACCCGTCGCGCACCACTTCGTCAGTGTGCTGGCCTAGAACCGGCGGCAGCCGGTCGTAGCGCACCGGCGTGCGCGACATGCGGATCGGGTTGGCGATCAGCCGCGCCGTGCGGCCATCCGCGCGTTCGACCTCGCGCACCATCTCGCGCGACACCACGTGCGGATCGGCGAACACCTGCGCCACGTCGTTGATCGGCGTCACCGGCACGCCGGCGGCGTCCAGCAACGCCTGGCATTGCGCGACGCTGCGCTGGCCGAGCGCCTGCGCGATCAGCGGCGCCAGCGCCGCGGCATGCTGCAGCCGCGCCTCGTTGCGGGCGAAGCGCGGATCGGCGGCGACGCCGTCCAGTGCCAGCGCCTGGCAGAAGCGCCGGAACTGCTCGTCGTTGCCGACGATCAGCATGATGTCGCCATCGCTGCAGCGGAAGTTGTCGCTCGGGTAGACGGTGGTGAGCCGGTTGCCGGCGCGCTGCGGCACCTTGCCGGTCGCCAGGTAGTTCATGCCCAGGTTGGACAGCGCGCTGACCTGCACGTCGAGCAGAGACATGTCGATGTGCTGGCCCTGGCCGGAGCGGGCGCGCTCGGTGACAGCAGCCAGGACGGCGACGCTGGCGTACAGCGCCGTCATCTGGTCGGCCACCGCGATGCCGGCCTTGCGCGGGCCGCCGCCGGGCTCGCCGTCCGGGTTGCCGGTCAGGCTCATCAGGCCGCCGAGCGCCTGCACGATGGTGTCGTAACCGGGCCGCGCGCGGTAGGGGCCGGTCTGGCCGAAGCCGGTGATGGAGCAGTATATCAGCCGCGGGTTCAGCCTTGACAGGGCGTCGTAACCGAGCCCGTAGCGCTCCAGGTCGCCGACCTTGAAGTTCTCGACCAGCACGTCGGCCTGTTGCGCCAGCCGCCGCACCAGCGCCTGTCCTTCCGGTGTCGAGATGTCGGCCGCCACCGAGCGCTTGCCGCGGTTGCAGGTCCAGAAGTACACCGATTCGTCGAGCGGCGACGCCGGCGCTTCGACCATGAGAGGCGGGGCCCATTCGCGCGAATCGTCGCCGCGGCCGGGCCGTTCGACCTTGATCACATCGGCACCGAGGTCGGCCAGGATCTGCGCCGCCAGCGGTCCCGCCAGCACCCGCGACAGGTCGAGCACGCGCAGGCCGCCCAGGGCGCCCATGCCGGCGACAGCGTCGGTTGCCATCGCGCTATTCCGGCTGGATGCCGGCCGCCTTGATCAGCTCCAGCCACTGCACCTGGTCGGCCTTCATGCGCTGGCCCAGCTCGGTGTGGCTGGCGGGGTCGATCTCGGTCGCGATGGTGATGAACTGCTGCTTCATCTCGGGCGCGGCCATCACCGCCGCCACGGCGCGGTCGAGTTTTTCGACGATCGCCGGCGGGGTGCCGGCCGGCGCCACCAGGCCGATCCAGGTCACCAGCTGGGTGCCGGGCCAGGTTTCGGCCAGCGTCGGCACCTCGGGCGCGGAAGCGCTGCGCTGGCCGGCGGAGATCGCCAGCGCCGTCAGCCGGCCCGCCTTGATCTGCGGCACGCCGTTGCCGACGTCGACGATCGCCACCGGCACCTGGCCGCCGATCAGGTCGGTGATGGCCTGCGGCGTGCCCTTGTACGGCACGCCGGTGAATTTCACGCCGCTGATCTTGGCCAGCAACGTCAGTGCCACCTGCGCGCTCGACGACCCATAGGCGACCGGCATCGGGTTCGACTGCTTGGCCGCATGGGCCAGGAAGCTCTTGAGGTCCCTGGCCGGGAAGTCCGAGCGCACCATGAACATCATCGAGGTCGAGGCCATGCCGGCGACCGGACTGAAGTCCTTCTGCGGGTCGTAGGGCAGGGTCTTGAACAGGCCGGCGTTGGCCGCCAGCGTGGTGCTGGAGCCGGCCAGCAAGGTGTAGCCGTCCGGCCGGGCGCGGGCACCGAACTGGGTGCCGATCACGCCGTTGGCGCCGGCCTTGTTGTCGACGATCACGGTCTGGCCCAGCGCCTTCTGCAGCGCCATCGCGACCGGCCGCACCACGTTGTCGGTGGCGCTGCCGGGGCCATAAGGCACGACGATGGTGATCGGCCGGGACGGGTAGTCCTGCGCCCGGGCGGCAGGCGCCAGGCCGGCGGCCAGCAACGCGGCGACAAACAGGGTGGCTTGCAGATGCATGGGTGTCTCCAGGGATTCTTGGGGCGCGCTCACGGCGTCTTCCACACCGGCTTGCGCTTTTCGGCGAAGGCGCTGAGGCCTTCCTTGCAGTCGTCCGTGCCGAACACGGTGGAGACGGTGTCGACGGCGCCGGCGGCGCCCACGCCGTAGCCGGTGTCGGTGGCGCGCTTGAACGCCGCCTTGCCCAGCCGCATCAGCTCGGGCGACTTGGCGGCGAACACCCGGGCCAGCTTGCGCGCCTCGTCCAGCACCTGGGCTTCGGGCGCGCTGCGGCTGACCAGGCCCAGCGCCATCGCCTCGCGCACGTCGAAGGTGCGGCCGGTGAACAGCAGGTCGAAGGCGCGGTAGCGGCCGACGATGCGGTGCAGGTGGGTGTAGTGGACGCCGGGCACCAGGCCGACCTCCAGCTCCGGGTAGCCGAAGCTGGCGTTGTCGGCCGCGACGATCATGTCGCAGGTGATCGCGATCGACATGCCGCCGCCGCGCGCCGCGCCGGTGATGGCGCAGATGCTGGGCTTGGGCAGGCGGGCCTGCAGCTCGTGCAGCTGCGAGTAGAGCTTGTCGACGATGGCGTGCACCTGCGAGGGCGAACTCCTGAGGAAGGCCGGCAGGTCCAGTCCGCCGCAAAAGCGCCCGGGGATCGCGCTGCCGATGATGATCGCGCGCACCTGCGGGTCGGCGCCGGCGCGGCTCAGCGCCGCCATCAGCAGGTCGAGGAACTCTTCGGTAATGCCGTTGACCGGCGGGTTGTCGAACAGGATCTCGGCGACGTTGTCCCTGACTTCGTACTGGAGCATGTGGGCCTGGAGGGTTGCGGGCAGGCGATCGTAGGAGGCCCGTCCGCGCCGCACAAGTCAAATAACACGAAGCACTGTTCAGGATTCCTGATCACTGCCGCTGCGCTGCACTCAGTGGTGGTGCCCGTGCTCGCCGTGCACGTGGCGGTGGGTGATCTCTTCCTCGGTCGCCGGCCGCACGCCGGTCACCTTGAGCGTGAACTTCAGCGCCTTGCCGGCCAGCGGATGGTTGCCATCGAGCAGCACCTTGTCACCCTTGATCTTCACCACGTGGAAGACCTGGGGCTGGCCGGCGTCGGTGTAGCCCTCGAGCTGGCCGCCGACCTTCACCCCCGGCGGGAAGTCGGCGCGCGAGATGGTCTTGGTCAACGCCTCGTCGCGCTCGCCGAACGCGTCGGCCGGCTGCAGGGCCAGCGTCACCTGGTAGCCGGCCTCCTTGCCGTCGAGCGCCTCTTCGATCTTCGGCAGCGTGTTCTCGTAGCCGCCGTGCAGGTAGGTCATCGGCTTGGCGCTGGCCTCGATCAGCTTGCCCTGGGCGTCGGCCACCTTGTATTGCAGGTTGACGACGGAGTCTTTTGCGATTTTCATGCCGCGATTTTGCCGTGGAATGCGCCACCGCAGCGGCGCGCTGGGACAATCGCCGTCATGCAACAAACCGACATCGCCACCGTGGCCCGGGCCCTGCTCCAGGCCCGCCGCTCCCACCGCCCCAGCGACGCCCTGGCGCTGGCCGACCGGCTCCAGACCGCCGCCGACGCCTATGCCGTCCAGGCCCTGGTCGACGGCGACCGCGCCGCGGGGGCCGTCCCCGGCCACTGGAAGTCCGGCGGGCCCTCGCGCACGGCCGAGGCCACCCACGCGCCGCTGCCGGCGGCCGGCGTCTGGGCCAGTCCGGCGGATGCCCGCGCCTGGCCCTTCAACTTCAGGCTGATCGAGGTCGAGATCGCCCTGCGCCTGGGCCAGGCCGTGACGCCGGCGCAGGCCGCGGCGTTGACCCATGAGGGCGCGCCGGCCCTGGTCGACGCCATGGCGGTGTCGATCGAGATCGTCGATTCGCGCTGGCAGCAGGGCGTGAACGCGCCGGCGCTGCTGAAGCTCGCCGACCTGCAGTCGCACGGCGCACTGGTGCTGGGCGAGTGGGTTGCGTTCGCGCCACGCGACTGGGCCGCGCAGGCCTGCACCGTGACGATCGGCAGCGCCGCGCCGGCGCAATTTCGCGGCAGCCATTCGATGGGCGATCCGGCCTGGGTGGTGCCGGCCTGGCTGCGCCATGCCACCCGCGATGGCCAGACCGTCCCGGCCGGCACGGTGGTGACGACCGGCACCTGGTGCGGCATGTTGCCGGCTGCTGCAGGCGACCTGGTCAGCGCCCGCTTCGACGGTGTCGGCTCAGCGCAGGTCCAGCTTTAAAGTTCCGGCCAGCGCGCGCCCCAGGGCTGCGCGGCCTCGAAGTCGCTGCCCAGCGCGAGCAGCTGGTCGTCCGCGCCGTAAGCGCCGATCAACTGCATGCCGATCGGGAGCTCTTCCCGGGACGGCGCGCAGGGCAGCGCCAGTCCGGGCAGCCCGGCGGCGTTGACCCAGCCGGTGTAGACGGCATGGCCGCGCGGCCCCACCTCCTGGCCGTCGATGTGCGTGGGGTAGGCGTCTTCCGCCGGCCACGGCAGGGCGGCGGCCGAAGGCAGCACGATCACGTCGATGTCCGCGAACAGCGCCACGCTGTCGCGCCGCAACTGCGCCACCCGCTCCAGGATCTGCCACAGCCGGCCGGCGGGCAGCCGCCGTCCGGTCTCGGCCAGCGCCCGGTATTTCTCCGACGCCCGCGCGTCCCATTCGGGATGGGCTTCGAACATGCGGGCCAGGCCGATCTGCCCGACCTGCGGCCAGGCGTCGGCGAAGAAGCCCAGGTCCAGCGGCAGCGGTCCGGTCTCCACCCGGTGCCCCAGGGCGGCCAGCTGCGCCACCGCGCGGCCGACGCTGTCCGCGATCTGCGGGTCCAGCGGCGCCGCGCCGAAGCGTTCCACGTACAGGATCCGCAAGGGACCGGCGGGACGCGGTTGCGACGCCGCCTGCGCCGCTGCCAGCGACAAGCGGTCGACCGGCGCCGGCCCGCGCATCACGTCGAACAGCAGCTTTGCGTCCGCTACGCTGCGCGCCAGCGGGCCGATCACCTCGAAGTCCAGCAGCAGGCTCGGCAACACGTGCTCGCGCGGCACCGCGCTGAGCGAGGGTTTCAGGCCGACCAGTCCGGTGTGGGAGGCCGGCCGGCGGATCGAGCCGCCGCCGTCCTGGCCGATCGCCAGCGGCGCAATGCCGGCCGCCACCGCCGCCACTGCGCCGCCGCTGGAGCCGCCCGGCGTGAGCGCCAGGTTCCAGGGATTGCGGGTGACGCCGAAGATCGGGTTGGCGGTATAGCCCTCCAGCGCGAACTCGGGCACGTTGGTCTTGCCGACGATCAACGCGCCGGCGGCGCGGGCCCGGCCGACCGCCAGCTCGTCGTGCCGGCTCTGGTACCGCCGCAGCCCCGGCGAGCCCCAGGTGGTCGGCAGGTCGGACGTGTACAGGCTGTCCTTCACCGTCAGCGCGATGCCGTCCAGCGCCGACAGCGGCTGGCCGCGGGCATGGCGTTGCGTCGACGCTTGCGCCTCCGCGAGGAACTGCGCGTCGCGCCGCGCGATCACGGCGTTCAGCTGCGGGTTGACCGCCTCCAGCCGCGCCAGCCAGGCCTGGGCTGCGGCCAGCGGCGTCAGCGTGCCGTCGCGGAAGCGCCGGGCCATCTCGGCGGCGCCGAGGCGCCACAACTGCTGGTCGCTCATGGGCGCGCTTTCCTCACATGTGCGCCGGCAGCCAGGTCACGAGTGCCGGCAGCGCCAGCAGCAGCAGCGTGAAGGCGATCATGATCACCGCGTACGGCAATGCGCCCCAGATGGCGTCCTCGATGCCGCCCTTGTCGGGCCGGATGCCGTGCACCACGAACAGGTTCATGCCCACCGGCGGCGTGATCAACCCGAGCTCGCACATCAGCACGATGAAGATGCCGAACCAGATCGGATCCACCCCCAGCGCCACCGCGATCGGATAGGTGATCGGGATGGTGGCCACCTGCATCGACAGCACGTCCATGAACATGCCCAGGATGAGATAGAAGACCATCAGCGCCAGGATCAGCCCGGTCGCCGACAGGCCCAGGCCCGCCACCCACTTGGTCATCTGCTCGGCGACGCCGGTCAGGCTGATCGCCAGGTTCAGGATGAAGGCCGCCGTCATGATCAACAGGATCATTCCGCTGACCCGCGCCGTCGAGATGAAGCAAGTCAGCAGCAGCTCGCGGCTCAGCTTGCCCGAGTGGATGACGAATGCCATGGCGGCGACCACGCCCAGCGCCGCGCTTTCCGTGGTCGTGGCGATGCCGAAGTAGAGGCTGCCCATCACGATGCCGAACACCACCAGCGGCGGGATCAGGTGCACCAGGCTGCGGACCTTGTCGGCCCATGGCACCTTGGCTTCCCGCATCGCGTTGCCGCTGGCCAGCGAGGAGACGGCGATGTACAGCATGAAGAAGCCGGTCAGCAGCAGGCCCGGGATGATGCCGGCGATGAACAGCTTGCCGATCGAGTTGTTGGTCAGCGACCCGTACACGATCATGTTGACGCTGGGCGGGATCAGGATGCCCAGCGTGCCCCCGGCGGCCAGCGAGCCGAGCGAGGCGCGCATCGGGTAACCGCGCCTTTGCAGCGACGGCAAGGCCACGGTCCCGACGGTCGCGGCGGTGGCCACCGACGACCCGGAGGTGGCGGCGAACAGCGCGCAGCTGCCGATGTTGGTGTGCAGCAGCCCGCCCGGCAGGCGGCCCAGCCAGGCCGACAGCGCGATGTACATCCGGTCGGCAATGCCCGAGCGCAGCAGCAGTTCGCCCAGCAGCACGAACAGCGGGATGCAGGTGAGCAGGTTCTCGTTGTGCACGCCCCAGACCACCGGCGCGATCGAGTCCATGAAGGGCGCGCCGTAGGCGGAGATGCCGCCGACGATGCCCACCAGGGCCATCGACACCGCGATCGGCATGCCGACCAGCATCATCCCGAGCATCGCGGCGAAGGCGATGCCGAAAAAGACCAGTGTCATGGCTGTGCTCCTTCTGCGGCCTGGCGCTGGGCCAGGTCGTCGAGTTCTTCCTTGAGTTCTTCCTTGGCGCTCTTCGGGTGGAAGTCGTGGTTGAGGATGTCGATCCGCCCCGACCCCAGCAGCATGCTGGCCCGGATGGCGTAACCGGTGGCGATCAGGGCGAAGATCACCAGCCCGGCATACCAGACCGACTGCGGCCAGACCAGCGGCGTGGCCCACGGCGTCTGCGCCGTGCTGCCGTACGCGCGGGTGTCGGCGATCACCTTGGTCGCCACCCACGCCACGAAGATGCCGAAGGCCGCCAGGCTGGCGATCGAGAACCAGTTCAGGAACGCCTGCAGCCGGCGCGGCAGCATCTCGTGGAAGACGTCCACGCGGATGTGGTTGCGGCCCATCAGCGCCAGGCTGAAGGCGATGGTGGAGCCGACCGCCAGCGCGTAGCCGCCCAGTTCGTCCGCGCCCTGCAGCGAAATGTTGAAGACCTTGCGCGAGATGGTCTCCACCGTGACCACCACGGCGAGCAGCAGGAAGATCGACCCGAACACGGCGGCCAGGGCCTTCTCGACATGGTTTTTCATTGCAGCGCCTTCCGAGAGCGGCGGCGCCGGCCGCGCGCCCGTTTGCAGTGATGCCGCGGCCGGGTTCATTTCAGCCCCAGCACCGGTGCGACCTGGGCCTTCCACTTCGTGGAGCAGCCCGCATTGGACTTATCGCAGACTTCGGCCCAGGTTGGCAAGGACACCTTGCTCACGGCACCGCTGATCAGCGCGGTGTCGGCCGGCGTCACCGCCACGTTCACGAGCTTGAACTTCTTGCCGGTGGTGCACGGGTCCTTGCCGGCATTGCAGTTCAGCGCGTCCTGGAACAGCTCTTCCGAGTAGACCCAGATCTCGTCGGTCAGCTTGTCGAAGGCGGACTTGAGCTTGGCCTGCTGGTCCGGCTTGAGCTGGTTCCAGGCCTTCATCGAGATCGCATAGCCGTTCAGGGCCATCTGGAAGCCCAGCGGCAGCTGGTGCGTCGTCACCTCCGGCCAGCCGGCGGAATTGGCGGAGCTGGGGCCGGTGATGGCGCAGTCGACCACGCCCAGCGACAGCGACTGGTGCGTGTCGGCGAACGAAACCGGCACCGGCGTGCCACCGACCATCTCGATGAACTTGGCCAGGTTCTGGTCGTAGACGCGGACCTTCATGCCCTTGATGTCGGCCAGCTTGGCGATCGGCTTCTTGCAGAACAGGATCTGCGGGCCGAACGGCCAGACGCCCAGCAGCTTGACGTTGAACTGCTGCTGCAGCCGCGCGTCGACCGTGTCGAAGTAGGCCTTGGCGACCTTGCGGCCGGTGGCGTAGTCGGGGCTGGCGCCGACCAGGTCCAGGCCCAGCAGTGTCGGCTCGTCGCGCGAGTTCTGCGAGACCCGCAGCGAGACGATGTCGAACAGGCCGGCCTTCATCACGCGCAGCTGTTCGGTGTCCTTGATGCCGAGCGTGTCGATCGGCTTGTAGTCGACGTCGATCGGCAGGCCGGTGCGCTCGGCGAAGTGTTCGAAGAACGGCTGCTCCTTGTTCTTCTGGATCAGGCCGGTCGCCAGCGGCTGGCCGATGGCCTTGAACTTCAGCCGCTCCTGGGCCTGGGCCGCGGGCAGCGCGAAGGCGAGCGCGAGGGCGGCGGCGCCTAGGGTTTTCAAGCAGGGGTGAAACGTCATGGCAGGTCCTTGGTGGTGAGTGGAGGAAGAAGGATGGGAGGCAGCGGGCAAGAATCAGTAGCCGAGGGCCCGCGGCAGCGCGGTGACCAGTGGCGGATAGAGCAGGCAGGCGACCAGCACGGCGTACATCAGCGCAATGAACGGCCAGACGTTGCGCACCAGTTCGCGCATGCGCACGCCGGTGACGCCGCAGACCACGAACAGCACCACGCCCACCGGCGGCGTCAGCATGCCGATCACGAGGTTGAGGACGAACAGGAAGCCGAAGTGCAGCGGGTCGATGCCGTACTTGATGGCGATCGGGTGCAGCAGCGGCACCAGCATGATGTAGGCGGCGTTCGATTCCAGGAACATGCCGACCACGAACAGCAGCACGGCCACCAGGCCCATGTAGGCGAGCGGGTTGGTCGTGAGGCCCATCAGCAGCGCCGTCAGCTTTTGCGGCAGCAGGTCGACCGTCATCAGGTAGGTGATGACGGAGGCGAAGGCGATCAGCGCTCCGACCATCGCGGACGTGATCGCCGCCCGCACCACGATCCCGGGCAGGTCGGCGAGCTTGAGCGTGCGCGTGACGAGGAAGCCGAGCAGGGTCGCGTAGACGACGGCGATCGCCGATCCCTCGGTGGCGGTGAAAGCGCCGCCGACGATGCCGCCGATGACCAGGACCGGCATCGCCAGCACGATCCACGAGCGGCGCAGTTCGGCCAGCACCGCGCGCAGGCGGAACGGCTCGCCCGTCACGGCCCAGCCGCGGCGAGTCGCGATCCACGAGCACAGCGCCATGAAGCCGACGGTGATGATGAGGCCCGGCACCACGCCGGCCATGAACATGCCGCCGACGGAGACGCTGGAACCGGCCATGAAGGCGTAGACGATCATGGCGCCGCTGGGCGGGATGATGGGCCCGAGATTGGCCGCGGCGGCCACGATGGCGGTGGCGAAGCCCTTGTCGTAGATCTTGGCCAGCGAGGGCACCAGGATCGACGAGAGCGCGCTGGCATCGGAGACGGCGGCGCCCGACACCGTCGCCAGGCCCGCGCCCGACAGCATGGTGACATGCGCCATGCCGCCGCGCACGCGGCCGACGATGGTGTTGGCCAGGTCGATCAGGCGCTCGACGATGCCGGCCTTGATCATCAGCTCGCCGGCCAGCATGAAGAAGGGAATCGACATCAGCGGAAACGAGTTGACCGCGTGCATCATGCGTTGCGGCACCATCGACAGGTCCACGCCCGAGAGCCACAGCGCGCCCAGCGCCGCGACCCCCATGGAGAATGCGATCGGCAGCCCGAGCAGGGCCAGCGCCATGAAGGCAATGACGACGGCAAGGCTCATTCCGCGCCTCCCAGGGGCCGGACGGCCGGGCCGATGCAGGCGGCACGCACCAGGTGCAGTGCGCTGAGCGCCGCGCCGATGCCGACCGGCAGGATGAACCAGCCGACGCTCAGGTCCACCGTCGACATCAGCTCGTCCCACTGCTCGCGCGCCACCCGCAGCGACGCCCAGGCGATGGCGAACATCATCGCGGCGCAGACCGCGGCGCCGGCGCGGCGCAGGCCCTGCTGCAGCGGCCGCGGCAGCTTGTCCACCAGCAGGTCGATGCCGATGTGGGCCCCATCGCGCACTCCCAGCGGAATCGCCAGGAAGATCGCCCAGACGAAGGCCAGGCGGCCGATCTCGTCGGCCGAGTCGATCGAGCGGTTCAGCCCGTAACGCAGGGCGACCTGCGCCGAGACCACGGCCACCATGGTGGCGACGGCGGCCAGCAGCAGGCCGGTGACCAGCTGGTCCAGTCCTGCCAGCAGGCGCAGCGGCCACGGGCCGGGGACTGGCGGCATCGCAAGGGCTTGCACGGCGGCCATGTTCAATGCCTGGCCGCTTCGGCCAGCACCTGGTTGACGAGGTCGGCGCCGGCGCGCTTCTTCACGTCCTCGATGACGGGCGTCGAGGCCTTGCGCATCTCCTCGCGCGCCGCCGGCGTGAGTTCGGTGTAGGTCATCTTGACCTTGAGCAGGGCCAGCTGCCTGGCCTCTTCCTCGGCGGCCAGCTTGCGCTGGAAGGCGATGGTGGACGCCATCGCTTCGCGGACGGCCTTCTGGTACTCGGGCTTGAGCTGCTCGAACGCCTTCTTGCTCGCCACCACCGCGACGAAGTCGAAGAAGTGGCCGGTGTTGGACAGGTGCTTCTGCACTTCGCCGAAGCGGCTGGCCGCGATCACCGTGTAGGGATTCTCCTGGCCGTCGACCACGTGTTGCTCCAGTGCGGAATACAGCTCCTTGACGTCCATCGCCACCGGGTTCGCTCCGAGCGCGCGGAAGGTTGCCAGGTGGGTTTCGTTGGGTTGCAGGCGCACCTTCAGGCCCTTCAGGTCGGCCATGCCGCGGATCGGCCCGCGACTGTTGGTGACGTGGCGCATCCCCAGCTCCATCCAGCCGAGCGAAATGAAGCCCTTGTCGTTGAGCTTCCTGTCGATCGCCGTGCCCACCGGGCCGTCGATGACGCGGAACGCCGATTCGCGGTTGGTGAAGACGAAAGGCAGGCTCACGGCCTCGAGTTCCGGCGCGATCCGCGAGAGGAAAGCCGCGCCGACCCAGGTGATGGCCAGCGTTCCGGAGCGCACGGCGTCGACGTTTTCCTTGGCACCGCCCAGCTGCATCGCGGGAAACACATCGACCTGCAGCTGGTTGTTGGTCAGGCGCGCCACTTCCTTGCGGAACACCTGGTCGACGGCGACGCTGCTGGGATGTTCGGTGGCGAAATTCCCGGCGATCTGCAGCTTCTGCTGCGCGGCCGCGGGCAGGGCCAGGGCCGCGAGCGCCAGGGTCGATGCCAGGGCCAGGCGGCGCAAGGGGTTGCGGGGTGCGTTGTTCATGTCGAGTCCTTGTGAGTGAGTGGTGTTCAGCGGCCGTGGCTCAGCAGCTGCGCGATCGCGGGCGGCAGGCCGCGGTTGGGCTTGCCGGGCGGCGGCGCGAAGCTGCCACGGGTGTGGGTGCCGGGCCGCAGTGCGACCAGGCTCTGGGCATGGCGCACGGCGCTGGAGACGCCGTCCACCACCGGCACCGGCAGCTGTCCCTGCAGCGTGCGGGCCAGGCCGGCCAGCGGCGCGCCGGCCAGCACGATGACGTCGGCGCCGTCCTCGTCGACCGCGCGTTCGGCCAGCGCCTTCAAGGCCTGGCTGTGCTCTTCCTGCACCTGGCCGATGCCGGACAGCGGCCGGTCCAGCGCGCGGATGCTGGCGAGGCGCCCGCCGAAGCCGTAGCCCTCGACCACCTCGCGGTACCAGGCCTGGATCCGCTGCGAGATCGCGATGATGGAGATGCGGTGTCCGAGCAGGTGGGCGCTGGCCAGCGCGGCTTCGGTCAGGCCGGTGACGGGGATCGGCAGCGCCTCGCGCAGCCCGCCCAGCCCGGGGTCGCCGAAGGCGGCGACCACCACCGCGTCGTAAGCGGCATGGTGTTCGGCGGCCAGTTGCGCCGTCGCGTAGGCGCCGATCAGCGCTTCGAAGCGGGTCTCGATGTAGGCGACGCCGAACGGCGCCGTCAGCACCTCGATCTCCGTGCCCGGGTCGGCCGCACGCCGGGCCTCGGCGCGGATCAACGCCGACACGCTGTCGGAGATGTTGGGGTTGATCAGCAGCAGCTTCATGCCATGCCTCCGGTGCGCTGCGGCACCAGCGCCGGCGGGCCGCACCGCAGGAATTTGCCACGGCCGGCGCGGCCATGGAAGGTCGAGCCGTCCCACACCACCTCGCCGCGGCTGAGCGTCAGCCCCGGCCAGGCCTTGAGCTTCATCCCCTCGTAGGGCGTGTAGTCGACCTCGTGGTGCAGCTGCGAATTGGCCACCACCACGTCGCGCTGGTCCCAGATCACCAGGTCGGCGTCGCTGCCGATGGCGATGGTGCCCTTGCGCGGATGCAGTCCATAGGCCTTGGCCGGATTGGTGGCGGTGAGCTCGACGAACTTGTGGATCGAGATCCGGCCGGCCAGCACGCCTTCCGAATAGAGCAGCGGCATGCGCGTCTCCAGGCCGGGGATGCCGTTGGGAATGTGGCGGAACGGCACTTCCTGCCCGCCCGGCTTCTTGCCTTCGGGCGCGTCGTACTTGAACGGAGCGTGGTCGGAGGAGAACACGGTGAACAGGCCGTCGGCCAGGCCGTCCCAGATCACCTCCTGGTTCGCCTTGTCGCGCGGCGGCGGGCTGCAGATGCAGCGCGCGCCCTGGTAGCTGTCGTCGATGCCGAGGTCTTCGGCGGTGAGGAACAGGTATTGCGGGCAGGTTTCGGCGAACACCTTCAGGCCGTGGCCGCGGGCCCAGCGGATCTGCTCGATCGCTTCCTTGCCCGAGACGTGGACGATCAGGATCGGCACGTCGACCAGCTGCGACAGCGCGATGGCGCGGTGCGTCGCTTCCCGCTCCACCAGCATCGGCCGGGAATGGGCGTGGAACCGCGGCGCAGTGCGGCCGGCCGCCTCCAGCCGCTTGGTCAGCCACTCGATGCAGTCGGCGTTCTCGGCGTGGACCATGGCCATCGCGCCGTGGGTGCGGGCGATGTCCAGCACGTCGAGGATCTGGCCGTCATCGAGCTTGAGGTCGTCGTAGGTCATGTAGACCTTGAACGAGGTGTAGCCCTCGGCGATCAGGCTGGGCAGCTCCTCGGCCAGCACCTGCGGCGTCGGGTCGCTCACGATCAGGTGGAAGGCGTAGTCGACATGGGCCTGGCCTTCGGCACGGGCGTGGTAGTCCTGCACCGCGGCGCGCAGCGACTGGCCTTTTTCCTGCGCGGCGAACGGGATGACGGTGGTGGTGCCGCCGCAGGCCGCCGAACGGGTGCCGCTCTCGAAGCCATCTGCCATCCGCACCGGCGGCGCCATCGGCTGGTCCAGGTGGCAATGCGCATCGACCCCGCCCGGCGTCACGACCCGGCCGGCGGCATCGATCTCGCGCTCGCCGCGCTCCAGGCCCAGCCCGAGCTGCGCGATGCGGCCGCCGCGGATGCCGATGTCGCACTCGAAGGTGTCGCTGGCGGTGGCGACACGGGCGTTGCGCACGACCAGGTCAAACGCCGGCATGGCCATCCCCTCCCCGGGTCTGCACCGGGTTGGTGCGACAAAAGGTGCTTGGCGGTGCAGACATCGTTGTCGACAATCTCTGTCCTGAATGATCTTGGTGCAAGGCGGTATGGGTCACGGTGGTATCGACTGGGTAGAGCAAGAAGCGGACCCGGAAACCAGGCTCCGGCTCTCAGGTTGCGTGGATCGAATGATGGTCGATAGACAAAAGATTGCAGTTGGTGTTTACACTGATGTCGACAATCTTCTATAAAAGTCACCAATCCAGGAGCCATACTGGAGCCCTCGGACAACCACCCGCCCGCGTGACCACCATGAACCACACCGTTCGCCTCGGGGTGCTGACCCCTTCTTCCAACACCGCCCTGGAGCCGCTGACCAGCGCCATCGCGGCCCTGGTCCCGGGCGCCAGCGCCCATTTCTCGCGCTTCCAGGTCACCGAGATCGCGCTGGACGACCGGGCGTTGGGCCAGTTCGACGACAGCAAGATCCTGGCGGCGGCCGAACTGCTGGCCGATGCCAAGGTCGACGTGATCGGCTGGGGCGGCACGTCCTCAGGCTGGCTGGGCTTCGACCGTGACCGGCGGCTGTGCGAGCGGATCCGCGAGCGCACCGGGATCGTGGCGACCACGGCCGTGCTGGCGCTGAACGAGCTGCTGGCGCTGCAGGGCCTGACCAGGCTGGCGCTGGTGACGCCCTACACGCAGGACGTGCAGCAGCGCATCGTGGAGAACTACCGCGGCATCGGCATCGAGGTGGTGGCCGAAAGGCACCTGGGCATCCGCGTCAACCACGACTTCGCCGCGGTGGAGCCGGCGACGCTGCTGGCGCTGATGCGCGAGGTGGCCGCGGACCGGCCGCAGGCCATCACGACCTTCTGCACCAACCTGCGGGCGGCGCCGATGGCGGCGCAGGTCGAACACGAACTGGGCATCCCGTTGCTGGACACCGTCAGCACCACGGTGTGGGGCATGTTGCGCGCGGCCGGCGTCGCGCCGGCGCAGATCGAGGGCTGGGGGGAGATGTTCCAATGGACCTGAGACCCAGCAGGGGTGCCGATAGAATTCAGGCGCCCTCCCCGACCCAACCGACCACCATGGCTGCCAGCGACCGCAAGACCACGAGCCGCATCGATCGCGAAAGCACAGTCGACGAAATCTACGAGCGGGTGTACGTGGCCATCCTCGAACACCGGCTGCAGCCCGGCACCAAGCTGGGTGAGGAAAGGCTGGCCGACATCTTCGGCACCAGCCGCGCCCGGATCCGCGAAGTGCTGGCCCGCCTGGCGCACGAGCAGATCGTGGAGCTGTTCCCGCAACGCGGCGCCTACGTCGCCAAGCCCACCATCGAGCAGGCCCGCGACGTCTTCGAGGCGCGCCGCCTGATCGAGCCGGCCGTGCTGCGCCGGCTGATCGACACGTTGACCCCGGAAAAGACCGCGCGCCTGCGCCAGCACCTGGAGCTGGAGTTCGACGCCCGCCGGCGCGACGACAAGCGCGCGGTGATTCGCCTGTCGGGCGAGTTCCACACCCTGGCCGCGGAACTGGCCGGCAACTCCGCGCTGGCCCGCAACATGCGCGAGCTGTCGATGCTGACCTGCCTGGCGATCTTCCTGTACGACGCGCCGACGGCCACCAGTTGCCGGCCCGACGAGCACACCAAGATCGTGGAGGCGATCGGCAAGCGCGATCGCGCCCGCGCCGAGAAGCTGATGATCGACCACCTGGACCACATCGAGCACAGCCTGAAGCTGGACCCGAGCAATGCAGAGGCGGATCTGGAGGCGATTTTCAGGAGCTAGCGCGGTTTGGCGCCGTGTCCCTCACGGCGGTCGAACCGGACGGCGTAAAACTGCCTTTGATCGGGAAACAAAGCAGTCTGCTGGAGCCGTCAGAACGAATGGCTGATGCCCACGTCGATCCCGCTCCAGGCCTCGTTCGCCACTCCCGGCACACCGCCGCCGGTGATCGCCGCACCATTCTTGTTCTGGATGCGCGAGTAGGTCGTGTACAGCGCGGTCCGCCTTGACAGGTGATGGACATATCCGATGGCCACCTGTGTTGCCGATCGGCCGGCGGACGAGTTGTCCTTGATCGTCGCATAGCTGACCGGAACGTACCCTGCTCCGACCGTCAGCTGCGCGCCGAAAAGCCATCCGCGAGATTTGCTCGGTGCCGCGACGCTGTCCTTGGAATCGCGGAAGTATTGAGCCATCAACTTGGCTGGGCCGAATTGGTAGCTTGCCGCCGCATTGCTCGTTCTCACATCTCCGGACGCCAGGGTGGTCTGCCCGTGCGACGCCGCAACATTCACGGGACCAGTCGCATAACCGACCCGAAAGCCGGCGTAGTTGCCGTCACGACTGGCGCCCGCAGGCGCGTCCGATGGGTTCTCGCCCATTGCATACATCGCCTGGCCGTACACGCCTCCTCGTGTGGGAAGGAAATAGCCGACTGTGTTGGACGCCCTGACGGCCGTGGATACCGTTGAGACGCGGGTGAGGGCGCTTTGGGCCAGATTGTTCGCGCTGCCGGCACCCGCCGTCCCGAACGGGTCGAACACCGTCAGGTTCCAGTAGGTCGGTACGAAATCGCGTCCCAGGCGCACCTCGCCCCAGGTCCGCGAGATCAGGCTCACCGTCGAGCGCCGGTTGAACGTGAGGCCCTGGGTGCCGGCGCTCGCGGTGGTGGTGCCGGAGGCCTGGTTGTTGGTGCTGGTCCCCGCGCCGGAGCCGCTATCGACATTGAGGCCGGCATCGAGGACGAAGCCGGCGGACAGCCCGCCGCCAATGTCCTGCGCACCGCGCACGCCGATGCGGCTGAACTGGTTGCCGCCGACGCCGGTGAGACGCGTCGCGCCTGCCGGGCCCTGGTGCGCGCGCTGCAGGGCGACATCGACCACGCCAAACAGCGTGATCGAGGATTGGGCCATGGCGCCGCAGGCGGCCATCGCGGCAGTGGTGGCGATCAGGCTCTTTTTCATTGTTGTGCTCCGTTCTTGGGGAATGGAAGGGTCACTGGCAGCTTTCATTCCGGCCTGAATCCCGCGTTTTTCAACAGTTCGGCACCTTCCTTCACCTCAGCCGCGATGTAGGTCTTGAACTGTGCCGCCGTCTCCATGACGGGTGCAATTCCAAGCCCGGCCAATGCGCCGGATTTTTCGAGTTCGGCGGTTGCCGCGTTGATGGCGGCGTTGAGGGCGGCCACGCGCAGGGGCGGGGTGTCGCGCGGCGCCCATACGCCGTACCACGACTCGAAGCTGAAGGCCGGCAGTCCGCTCTCCTTGAAGGTCGGAACGTCGGGCATGAGGCTGCTTCGCTTGGGCGCGGTGATCGCAACCGGCCTGACCTTGCCGGACCTGGCCATCTGCATCAGCGAGATCATTGAATCGAGCAGGAGGTCGGTGTGGCCGCCAGCCACGTCCATCAATGCCGGTTGCGTGCCCTTGTATGGCACGAGAGTCAGCTTCAGTTGCGCTTGCTTTGCCAACAGCAGCGTGGCGAGGTGGCCCGGCGCTCCGGCGGCCGGGATGCCGACAGTCCACTTGCCGGGTTCCTTTTTCACCGCGCCGAGCACGTCGACGAGGGTCGCCTGCGGCTTGACCGGCGCGGTCACCAGCATCAACGGCGCAGTGCCCGTGCGCGCCACCGGCGCGAAGTCGATCTGCGGGTCATAGGGCGGGGTGCCCAGGACCTGCCTGGCCAGCACGTGCGTGGCCGCCGAGAACAGCAAGGTGTAGCCGTCCGCTGGCGCGGTCTGCACCGCCTTGCCGCCTATGGTGCCGCTGCCACCCGCCTTGTTCTCGACGATCACGGTCACGCCCAGTTGCTTGTGCAACTGGATGCCGAGCAGGCGGGCCGCAGCGTCCACGCCGCCGCCCGCGGCGAACGGCACCACGATTTTCAGCTGCCTGTCGCGCTCGGGAAAGCTCGCCGCGGTTTGCGCCAGCGCCGGTACGGTCACGCAGGCTGCAACGACCGCCAGTAGTTTGATCAGAGGCATGTTCTTGTCCCCTCGAAGTTCATGAGTGAAAGGGGCGGCGAAGGAACACCCCGGTTCCTCCGCCGTCCGAGGCCGATCCTTACTTGACCAGGCCCAGGCCAGCCCCATGCATCGCGTCGGCGATTTCCCGGTCTGCGCCCTCGGCAAGCGGCAGCAGCGGCGAGCGCACCGTAGCGTGTTCGAGGATGCCGCGGGCGACCAGCGCCCATTTCAGCGCGACCGACCCTTCCATGTGCGAGCCGCGGTGATAGACGTTCGCGGTCACCGGCAGCAGGCGGTCATGCAGCGCCCGCGCTTTTGCATAGTCCTTGGCCTTGCCGGCGGCGATCATTTCGACGAGCGGCTCAGGCGCGATGCAGCCATAGCCCACCAGCGCGCCGTCCACGTCGAACATCGTGTGCAGCAGGTACTCGTCGTGGCAGGTCAGGATCTGCAGGTCCGGGCGCTCCTTGCGGATCACGGGGATCTCGCGGTCCCAGCGCTTCATGTTGCGCACGCCGTTCTTCATCGCGAACACACCTGGCTGCGCGGCGATGTCCAACTGCGTCTCCAGGTCGTACGTCGCCTTGGTGGCATCCGGATACTGGAACAGGATCATCGGCAGGCCGCTGGCCTCGTAGATCGCGCGGTAGCGGTCCTGCGCAGCGCCCTTCTGGTAGCCGAAGCGCAGCCAGCCGTGCGACGGATACACCAGGCCAGCCGAGGCGCCCGCCTTGACGGCGCGCTTGGCTTCCTCGGCGGCGACCTGGGTGCCTTCGAGCGTGATGCCGGCGATGATGGGCAGCTTGCCGCTCACCGACTCCTTAAAGGCCTCGATGACCTTCGACTGCTCTTCCCGCTCCAGAAACGTGCCCTCGCCGGCATGGCCAAGAACCGTCAGGCTCTTGACACCGGGCACGCTGCCCAGCCACTTGCCAAGGCGCTGGATCGCGGCGTAGTCGACGGCGCCGTCGCGGGTGAAGGGGGTGATGGGGGCGGGGTTCAGGCCGCGCAGATCGATCAGGGGCTTGCTCATGATGTTCCTTTCAAGGGGGGTGAGCGGTGGTTGGTGAGCGCACTGTAGAAAGCCATCGCCTCTGTGCATAGATACAATTCAGAGCTTTCAGACTTGCCTTTCCAGGCATGGCAAGCGAGGCCGTCATGAACTTCTCGGCAGTGCAGCTTTTCCTCGAGGTCGCCGAGGCCGGCAGCCTGAGCAGGGTTGCCGCGCGGCGGCAGACGGCGCCGTCACACATCAGCCGGCAGATCACGGACTTCGAGAAGCAGTGCGGAGGACGCCTTTTCAGTCGTACCGGGCGCGGCGTCGAATTGACGGAGCTGGGCACGCACGCCGCATCCCGACTTCGTACCTGGTTGCAGGACACGGAGCAGATTGCGCAGGAGCTGCGAGCCGGGGCGACCCAGCTGGCGGGAACCGTGCGGGTGGGCATCATCCCGACAGCAGCGCACCCTCTGATGACGCGGGTGTTCGAGTGGCTGCAGTCCTCTCATCCCGCCGTGAAGCTTGACATCACCGAGGCGCAGGGCACTGAGCTCGACGCTTTGCTGGACAGCGGCGCGGTGGACTTGGCGATCTTGTTCCGTTTCAACCGGCCAAGCGCAAGCGTGGAAAAGAGACTGTGCATCGCCAACACCTACCTGGTGTCCGCGGCTGGCGACGCTCTGACTCGCGAGCCCACCATGCCCTTCTCGGGCCTCGCGGGGCTGCGCCTGGTCCTACCGCGTCGACCCAGCCACTGGCGCACTGCGCTGGACGAGACGGCGCGTAGCCTTGGCTTCGGCCTCCAGCCGGTGGCGGAGGCGGACTCGCTGACGGTGCAGAAGGAGCTGGTGGCCCATAGCAAGGAGCTGTACTCCGTGCTCGGGCCGTACGCCATCGCTGAAGAGCTCCGCAGCGGCCGGCTGCAGGCGACCCGCCTGGTCCGGCCCGACCTCGTGAGGCATGTGACGCTGGCCTTTCGCAAACAGGGAAAGATGCTGCCGGCCGTGCGAGTCGTGGCCGAAAGAATCCAGCAGTTGGTTCGCTCCTGGGAGGACCAGTTGATGGAGCCCTGAACGGATTGCTGCCACGGCATGCCGGTGTCCGGCATGAGGACAAGGCGGAGTCGGGCGCCGCTGCGCGTGCCGCCACCATCCCGACTCGGTCATGCAACCCCGTTTCCGCGAGCACCTCAACACCGGCGACATGACGCTGGGATGGACGCATGCCTGCGAATCCGGAAAAACATCGCCTGCATCGCTCGCGGCCGAAGCCCTTGTCGGCGGCGGTTCGACGAAGGGCGCAGGTGCGGACTCACCAGTGCCCACTTCATCCGCGCCGGATGATCTGCTTGAACTCGATCATCGATCCTGTTCAACCGCAAGGGGCGCGCGAGCTCCTCAGCCCACCGCCCGCCGCACCCCCTCGATCGAGGTGAGCTTCAACCGCGGTCCGGCCTTGATGTACTGCCCGGGCAGGTCGCGCTCCATCAGCTGCTGCACGTCGCGCGCCACGTCGGCCAGCGCGTCCAGGTCGATGCCGGTCTCCCAGCCGCACTCGTGCAGCAGGTACACCAGGTCCTCGGTGCAGATGTTGCCCGTGGCGCCCGGCGCGAAGGGGCAGCCGCCCAGGCCGCCGAAGGAGGATTCGTACTCGCGCACGCCCAGCGCCAGCCCGTTCATCACGTTGGCCAGGCCGATGCCGCGCGTGTTGTGAAAGTGCAGGGCGATGATCGCCTCCGGGAAGCGCTCGCGGATCGCATCCACGGTGCGCGTCACCACGGGCGGCGTGGCCATGCCCGTGGTGTCGCCCAGCGTGATGTGGCGCGCGCCGTGGCGCACGTAGGCCTCGACGATCTTCAGCACGTTGGCCAGCTTCACCTCGCCCTCGAACGGGCAGCCGAAGGCGCAGGCGACGGCGCCGCGCAACGCGATGCCGAAGCGCTGCGCGATCGGCGCGAACTCGACGAAGTCGGCCAGCGCGGCGTCGATGGACTTGTTGAGGTTGGCCTGGCAGTGCGTTTCCGAGGCCGAGACGAACGACGCCATCGTGTCCACCCTGGCCGCGGCCGCCCGCTCGGCGCCCCGCGCGTTGGGCACCAGGGCCGTCAGGCGCACGCCCGGCCGCCGCTCGATGCGCGCCATCACCTCGGCCGCGTCGGCCATTTGCGGCACCGCCCGCGGCGACACGAAGGAGGTCGCCTCGACGCTGCGCACGCCGGCCGCGATCAGGCGATTGATCAGGCCGGCCTTGGCCTCGGTGGGGATGAAGCGGGCCTCCGACTGGAAGCCGTCGCGGGTGCCGACCTCGGTGACCAGCACGAAGCGGTCCTCGCCGGCAGCGGGGGAGTAGTTCACGGTATTTTCCTTTCTGTGTGGCGCGGCATCACACCACGCCCCTGGCACGCAGCGCCTCGATGGACGCCGCGTCGCGGCCCAGCTCGCGGAGCAGGGCGAAGGTGTCCGCGCCCAGCACGGGCGGCGGGCGGTGGACGCGGCAGGGCTCGTCGGTGAACTTGATCGGGAAGCCCAGCACGTCCAGCGGGCCGTGCGCAGGATGCTCGATCGTGATGCGCATCTGCTGGTGCCGGGTCTGCGGGTCCTCGAACACCTCGGACAGGTTCAGCACGCGGCCGCAGGGCACGCCGGCGGCATTGAGCTTCTCGATCCAGTGCGCCACGGTCTGCACGCGGGTGCGCGCGTTGATCTCCGCATTGATGCCGCCCCGCCGCTCGAAGCGCGCCGCGTTGGTGAGGTACTCGGGCCGCTCCAGCAGGTCGTCGAGGCCGAGCGCATCGATCAGGCGCGCATAGAAGGCGTCGTTGGACGGTGCCACGGCGATCTGCCCGTCGGCCGCCTCGAACAGTCCGTACGGCGCGACCAGCGCGTGGTCGTTGCCGGTGCGCAGCGGCAGCCGGCCGGTTGCGAAGAAGTTGGTGGCGAGGAAGGCCAGCATGCTGGTCATGCTGTCGGTGAGCGCGGTGGCCACCTCCTCGCCCTCGCCGGTGCGGCTGCGGCGCACCAGCGCGGCGCAGATGCCCATGGCCGCGTACGCGCCCGCCACCAGGTCGGACACCGGCGGCGCCGCGCGCATGGGCGGCCCGTCCACGTCGCCGTTCACGCTCATGAAGCCGCTCATGGCCTGGGCGATGAAGTCGAACGAGGGCCGGTCGCGGTAGGGGCCGTCCAGCCCGAAGCCGGTGACGTGGCAGCTGATGATGTCCGGCTTGAGCGCGCGCAGCGCCTCGCGGCCGAAGCCCATCTTGTCCATGATGCCGGGCCGGTAGTTGTTGATCACCACGTCCGCGCCGCGCAGCAGGTCGCGCAGGATCTCCTTGCCTTCGGGGCTGCGCAGGTCCAGGGTGATGGAGCGCTTGTTGCGGTTGAAGCTGGCGAAGTAGAGCGAGAAACCGTTGCGCGTCTCGCCCTGCTGCCGGATCGGGTCGCCGCCGTCCGGGTCCTCCACCTTGATCACCTCCGCGCCCATGTCCGCGAGGAACATGGAGCAGAACGGGCCGGAAAGGATGCGGGTGAGGTCGACGACCCGGATGCCCTCGAGCTGCATGGGCCTGGCTCAGGGACTGAGCTTGACGCCCGAGGCCTTGATCACCTGGCCCCACTTGGGATAGTCGACGGCCAGGAACTTCGCGAACGCGTCCGACGAGCCCCCCGCCGGGACGGAGCCGGCCGCGAGCAGCCGCTCGCGCACCTCGGGAATCTGCAGCATCCTGTCGACGGCGGCATTGAGCCGCGCGACCACCGCCGGCGGCGTACCGACCGGTGCGAACAGGCCCAGCCAGGTCCCCGTGTCCGCGCCCTTGACGCCCTGCTCGGCGACCGTGGGGGTGTCGGGCAGCGCCGGCGAGCGCTTGGAGGTTGTCACCGCCACCGGCGTGAGCTTGCCGCCCTTGACCAGCGGCAGCACGGACACCACCGACAGGATCGAGACGTCGACCTGCCCGCCCATCACGTCGGTCATGGCCGGCGCGGCGCCCTTGTAGTGCACCTGCAGCAGGTTGATGCCGGTGAGCGCTTTCAGCTGCTCGCCGTACAGGTGGCCCAGGCTGCCGTTGCCGGCCGTGGCCCAGGTCAGGCCCGCGGGGGTTTTGCCCTTGGCGATCATGTCGGCGAGGTTGGTGAGCTTGACCTGGCCGCCGGCGGCCGCGGCGCTGCTCACGATCGCCAGCGGCGTCTCCGAGACCTGGATGATCGGCACGAAGCTCTTGAGCGTGTCGTAGCCGGCGTTCGGATACAGGTGCGGCCCGAGCCCCATGTTGTCCGTTTGCCCCATCACGATCGTGTAGCCGTCCGGCGCGGCTTGTGCGGCCTGCGCCACGGCCAGGTTGCCGGCGGCGCCGGGCCGGTTCTCCGGCACCACCTGCCACTTCATCTGCTCGCTCAGGGCGGTGGCCACGACGCGCGAGACGGTATCCGTGCCGCCCCCGGGCGGGAACGGGATCAGCAGCCGGATCGGCTTGGTGGGGAAATCCTGGGCGCCAGCGGCCAGGGGCAGCAGGGCGGCGGCTGCGACCGCCGCATGGGCGATCAGGCGAAGCGATTTCATCCGTTGTCTCCCGTGTTGAGGCTTCGAGGGTAGCGTGTCCCAACCGGCGGCAGCCCTGTGGTAAGCCCTGATGACCGGTCAGGAGCTATCCGCTGCGCCTGCTGCAACGGCGGGCCGCCGCTGACCGGGGCGTCGAGCCAGCGCAGGCCGGCTTCAGTCGCCGGAAGCGGAGAACAGGATGCGGCGGTCGATCGCCTGCAGGTCGGTCTGGCCGCAGAAGGCCATGGTCAGGTCCAGTTCCTTCTGGATGATCTGCAGCGCGCGGGTCACGCCCGGCCCGCCCAGGGCGCCCAGCCCATACAGCATGGAGCGGCCGATGTAAGTGCCCTTGGCGCCCAAGGCCATCGCTTTGAGCACGTCCTGGCCGGAGCGGATGCCGCCGTCCATGTGCACTTCCATGCGGTCGCCCACGGCCTCGGCAATCAGCGGCAGCGCCACGATCGAGGACGGTGCGCCATCGAGCTGCCGGCCGCCGTGGTTGGACACGATCAGCGCGTCGGCGCCGGTGACCGCTGCGATGCGGGCGTCCTCGATGTCCTGGATGCCCTTGAGAACCAGCTTGCCGTCCCACAGGCCGCGGATCCAGCGCACGTCGTCCCAGTTCAGCGTCGGGTCGAACTGGCGGGCGCACCATTCGGACAGCAGCGCGTTGTCGCCTATGCCGTCGATGTGGCCGACGATGTTGCCCAGGGTGCGGCGCCGGGTCTGCAGCATGTTCCACCACCAGCGGGGTTTGCTGGCGATGTTCATCAGGTTCGGCAAGGTGAGCTTCGGCGGCGCCGACAGGCCGTTCTTGATGTCCTTGTGGCGCTGGCCGCTGATCGGCAGGTCCAGGGTCAGCACCAGGGCCGAGACATTGGCGCGCTTTGCCCGCTCGATCAGACGCTCGACGAACTTGCGATCGCGCATCACGTAGACCTGGAACCAGAACGGGTGGCCGCCGGTGCTCTCGGCCACGTCCTCGATCGAGCAGATGCTCATGGTCGACAAGGTGAACGGGATGCCGAAATCGCGTGCCGCCCGCGCGGCCAGGATCTCGCCGTCGCCGTGCTGCATGCCGGTCAGGCCCGTCGGCGCGATCGCCACGGGCATCGCCACCTCGTGGCCGAGCATGGTGGCGCGGGTGCTGCGCCGCTCGATGTTGATCGCCACGCGCTGGCGGAAGTGGATGCTGGCGAGGTCGGCCTCGTTGGCGCGGTAGGTGCCTTCGCTCCAGGAGCCGGAGTCCGCGTACTGGTAGAACATGCGCGGGACGCGCTTTTCTGCGAGGACGCGCAGGTCCTCGATACTCGTGATGACGCTCATGACAGGGGGTTCGCCTTTTTGCTGCCGGCGGGCTGCTTGCCGCGGCTGCCGGCAGTGTAGGGAGGCCGGCCGCGGCGGACAAACGAGTTTTATTCACGGCCGGGTCGAGAAAATGTCGGTGCGGCCGGCGCGCTACGATCCACGTTTCCATGGCCCGCAACCTTCCACCGCTGAACCCGCTGAGAGCATTCGAGGTCGCCGCCCGGCACTCGAGCTTCACCAAGGCGGCCGACGAACTGTTCGTCACGCCGTCGGCCGTCAGCCACCAGGTCAAGACGCTGGAGGAGCACCTGGGCATGGCGCTGTTCATTCGGGAGACCAAGGCCCTGACCTTGACCGCTGCCGGCCGCGCCTACCTGCCCGCGGTGCAGGAGGCGTTCCAGGTGCTCGCCCACGCAACCCGGCAGCTGAGCGCCGAACTGGCACCGGTGTTGCGGGTGGATATCCCGCCCACCTTCGCCGTCAAGTGGCTGATCCCGCGGCTGGACCGCTTCGTCAGGGCCTATCCGGAAATCGACATCCGGGTCTCGACGACCTCCGGGCCACCGGACTTCGCGCGCGACAACTACGACGTCGCGATCCGCTTCGGCCGCGGCTATTACCCCGACCTGCATTCGGAGCTGTGCCTGAAGGTCGACGTGTTCCCGGTGTGCAGCCCGCTGCTGATGCAGGGGTCACACCCGCTGCGCGAACCATCGGATCTCAAGCACCACACACTGCTGCACGACGCCAGCACCTACACCGACGGCCGCAACCCGCACTGGTCGGACTGGCTCAAGCACGCCGGAGCGGCGGACGTGGATGCGTCACGCGGCCTGTCCTTCACGCCCAGCCACCTGGTGATCGACTCGGCGATCGACGGCCTGGGCGTTGCGCTGGTCAAGGACAGCTGGGTGGAGCGCGACCTGCTGCTAGGCAGGCTGGTGCGGCCCTTCGACATCGCGCTGCCGGTGGAATCGGCTTACTACATGGTGTTCCCCAGGAATCGCGCCGGTGACGTTCGCATCGCGACCTTCGTCGACTGGGTCCGAAGCGAGGGCGCTGCTGCGGCCTCGTAGCGATCTCGTCATTCCCGCGGGGATGACAGCTAGCGCCCCACGAATGTCGGCCTGGTTTTCGCCAGGAAAGCGTCCCGGCCGATCCGAAAATCCTTGGTGTCGAAGCACAGGTGCGCCTCGTCCAGTTCCGTCGGCGTCAGTGGGGCGCCCTGCAACAGCCGGTTGATGAACTTCTTGTGCCAGCGGGCGACCAGCGGCGCGCCCAGGCTGATGCGCTTGGCGGCGGACGCCACTTCGGCGGCGACATCCTCGTCCGCCACGAAGCGGTTGATAAGGCCCAGCTGCCTGGCTTCCTCGGCCCCGAAGACCCGGCCTTCCAGCAGGATCTCCAGCGTCCCGGCCTTGCCGGCCAGCGGGATCAGGCCACGCAGTTCCTCGTACGAGACCACTAGGCCCAGGCGGTTGATCGGCACGCCGAAGCGGCTCGAGGCGCCGCAGATGCGCATGTCGCACATGGTCGCCATCTCCAGGCCGCCGCCGACGCAGGCGCCGTGGATCTGGGCGATCACCGGGTGCGGGCAGTCGGCGATGGCGGCGAGCGCCGCCTGCGTCACCCTGGAGTAGGCGCGCGACTTCTCCGCGGTGTCGCGGGCCCGCTCGAACTCCTCGATGTCGGCACCCGCAGAGAATGCCTTCTCGCCGGCGCCGCGCAGGACGATGCAGCGCACGCTGTCGTCCGCCGACAGGGTGCGGAAGGCGTCGCCGAGGTCGCGCCACATGCCGAGGTCCAGCGCGTTCATCTTGTCCGGCTTGTTCAGGATGACGGTGGCGATGGAGTCGTTGCGTTCGAGGAGGATGGAGGTGGACATGCTGTGTGGACTGTGCGGAAGGCGGCCAGTCTAGGAGCGCGGACGTGCCGTTGCCAAACGAAAAAATCTCGCGCCAGTCCCTAGAAATTGTCGTTTGACCGGGTTCGCACCGCGTTCCTAAACTGCGCCCCTCTTTTGCCGAATCCGGTGGCCAACGCAACTGGCCGCCGCCCTACTCCAAGTCCGATGACCGCACCCCTTCCGCTTTCCCACCTCAAGGTCCTGGACGTCAGCCAGGTCATGGCCGGTCCGTTCTGCTGCATGTTGCTGGGGGACATGGGCGCCGACGTCGTCAAGGTGGAGCCGCCACGCGTGGGCGACCAGACCCGACGCTCGATGGGCTTCAAGCTCAAGGGCACCGACAGCGGCGGCTTCCTGGCCCTGAACCGCAACAAGCGCAGCATCGAGATCGACCTCAAGAGCGAAGCCGGCCTGGAGGCGTTCTACGAGCTGGTGCGCACGGCCGACGTGCTGATCGAGAACAACCGGCCCGGCGTCGCCGCCCGCCTGAAGATCGACTACCCGGTGCTGCAGAAGATCAACCGGCGCCTGGTCTACGCCAGCATCTCGGGCTTCGGCCAGACCGGTCCCTGGTCCGGCCGCCCGGGCTTCGACCTGATCGCCCAGGCCATGACCGGCATCATGAGCGTGACCGGCCACCCCGGTGGCGCGCCGGCCAAGAGCAGCGTGCCCGTGGGCGACCTCGGCGCCGGCCTGTTCGCCGCCTACGCGGTGCTCAGCGCCGTGCAGGGCCGTGAACGCAGCGGCGAGGGCCAGTACGTCGACGTCTCGCTGTTCGAGAGTGCGCTGAGCCTGTCGATCTGGGAAGTGGCCGAGTACTGGGGCACGGACAAGGTGCCGACCCCGATCGGCAGCGCCAATCGCATGAGCGCGCCCTACCAGGCGTTCCGCGCCGCCGACCGCCACTTCGTGCTCGGCGCCGCCAACCAGAAGCTGTGGACCGCCCTGTGCAGTGTGCTCGCGCGGGCCGACCTGATCGATGACGCGCGCTTCGCCACCAACACCGACCGCATGAAGAACCGCGAGGCGCTGGTCGCCGAGATCGAGCCGACCCTGGCCGGCCGGCCGGCCGACGACTGGATCGCCGCGCTGCTGGCGGCCGGCGTGCCGGCTGCGCCCATCCTGAGCTATGCCGAAGCGCTGGTCAGCGAGCAGGCGCAGGCCCGCGACATGGTGCTGGAGATGGAGCATCCCGTCGAGGGCACCATCAGGCAACTGGGCTTCCCGGTCAAGATGGGCGGCACGCCGCAGCAACTGCGCCATCCGCCTCCGCTGCTGGGCCAGCACACCGAGGAAATCATGCGCGAGGCCGGCTGCGCCGAGGACGTGATCGAGCGCCTGCGGGCCAGGGGCGCGTTCGGCTGAAACCGCCGCTACGGGCAAACCCGGACCCAGGATTTTTTCTCTCCCTGCATTCAAATTTATCTCGCTTGTTGCGCCGCTGTCCTGCTTGCTAGAGTGTCCCGCGCTCCCCTGGCAGACACCAGGTTCTTTCACAGTCACCAAAAACGAAAGAGACAATCCATGACCGACCGTCGTACCCCCATGCTCGCCGCCGTCGCGGCCGCACTGACCCTGATTGCGGGCATGCCCGCAATCGCCCTGGCCCAGGCCAACGGCTACCCGCAGCGGCCGGTGGAAATCGTCGTGCCGTACGCTGCCGGCGGCGGCGCCGACGTGATGGCACGCGCGTTTTCAGCGGCCGCCGTCAAGCACTTCCCGCAAAGCTTCATCGTGGTGAACAAGCCGGGTGCAGCCGGCGTGATCGGCTGGACCGACGTCATCAACTCCAAGCCGGACGGCTACAAGCTGGCGCTGACCACCGTGGAAGTGACCTTCCTGAACTACCTGGGCCTGGCGAAGTTCGGCTGGGACGAGATGATCCCGATCGCCAAGCTCAATGGCGACCCGGCCGTGCTGGTGGTGCGCGGCGACTCGCCGTACACGACGCTGGAGCAGTTCCTGGAGGCCTCGAAGAAGGCCGACTCGAACATCCGCATCGGCAACGCCGGCCAGGGCTCGATGTGGCACCTGTCGGCGGTGGCGCTGGCCGAGAAGGCGGGCTCCACGCTCAACCACATCCCGTTCGCCGGCGGCAACCCCGCCATCCAGGCGCTGCTGGGCGGCCACATCGAAGCGGTGATCGCCAGCGCGCCGGAAGTCGCGGCCAACGTGCAGGGCGGCAAGCTGCGCGCGCTGGGCGTGATGTCGGCCAAGCGCATCAGGGGCTTCGAGCAGGTGCCGACCATGAAGGAACGCAACTACGACCTGGTTCTGGGCACCTGGCGCGGCCTGGCCGTGCCCAAGGGCACGCCGGCGGAAGTGGTCAACGTGCTCAAGGTGGCCGCCGCCAGGACCATGCAGGAAGCCTCGCTGCGCGAAGTGATGGAAAAGCAGAACTTCAGCACCGACACCTACGAAGACCAGGCCACCTTCCAGGCCAGCATGGCCCGCGAGAGCGCCTACATCAAGAACATCGCCTCCAAAATCGACATGAAGAAGTGATGAGCATGCAACGTCGCACCTTCCTCTCCGCCGGTGCCGTGGCGCTGGCCGCCCCCGCCGCGTTCTCCCAGGCGCTGCCGACCCAGCCGGTGAAGATCGTCGTCGGCTTCTCGCCCGGCGGCGGCACCGATGCCGTGGCCCGCCTGCTGGCCCAGAAGCTGGCCCCCATGTGGAACACCACCGTGGTGGTGGACAACAAGGCCGGCGCGGCCGGCGTGATCGCCGCCGAATACGTGGCCAAGCAACCGGCCGACGGCACCACCCTGCTGATGGCCAACTTCAGCAGCCACGCGGTGGCGCCTGCGCTGTATCCCAAGCTGGGCTACACCGTGGCCACCGACTTCACGCCGCTGACCCTGGTCGGCGTCACCCCCAATGTGCTGGTCTGCCGTCCCGGTGCGGCGGCCAGGACGCTGCAGGACGTGATCGCGCTGTGCAAGGCCAGGCCCGGACAGGTCAGCTTCGGCTCGGCCGGGCAGGGCAGCGCCCAGCACCTGGCGCTGGAGATGTTCAAGCTGCGGGCCGGCGTCGACGCGCTGCACGTGCCGTACAAGGGGTCGGGCCCGATGCTGACCGACCTGCTGGGCGGCCAGATCGACTTCAGCTTCGAGACCATGTCGTCGGCGGTCCAGCAGGTCCGCCAGGGCAAGCTGGTGGCGATCGCCCAGACCAACGCCACGCGCTCGAAGCAGTTCGCCGACGTGCCGACCGTCGCCGAACTCGGCTTCCCCGGCTTCCAGGCTGCGACCTGGTACGGCATGGTGGGTCCGGCCAGGCTGCCGGCCGCGATGGCCGCACGCATGAGCGAGGACATCAACAAGGTGCTGGCCATGCCGGACGTCGCCGAGAAGCTGGAAGGCTACAGCGCCGAAGGTGGCGGCGGTTCCATGCAGCGCTTCGCCGAATTCATGGCGCAGGAGCAGGTCCGCTGGGCCAAGGTGATCAAGGACGCAAAGGTCACGCTGTGATGGCCGCCGGCCCACCGAATGCAGGGCAATGTTCGTAGGCCTCGACGATCTTCGGGACGGCGCCCATCGCTGACGCGCGCTACGCCTTCGGCACCGTTTCCCACCACCGCCCGCCGAACCGCCCCTGCAGGAAAGCCACGAAAGCCTGCACCTTGGTCGGCACCAGCTTCGGGGACGGAAACACGGCGTGGATCTCCTGCTCCGGCAAGGCGTAGCCGCGCAGCACCTCCACCAGATGGCCGGACGCGATCGAATCGCCGGCCACGTAGTGCGGCAGCGCCGCGATGCCCAGGCCACTGCGCGCCGCGGCCAGCACGGCGGACAGGTTGTTGGAGCGCAGCCGGCCCGACACCGGCACGGTGACCGGCTCGCCCTTCGGTGTGACCAGCCGCCACACGTCATCGCCCTGCACGCTGCTGTAGATCAGCGCGTTGTGTCCGCTCAGGTCGCCCGGCCGCTTGGGGACGCCGTGCTTCTTCAGGTACTTCGGCGACGTCGCCAGCAGCCAGGGGTTCATGCCCAGGAAGCGCGCCCCCAGGCTGGAGTCGGCCAGCCGGCCCATGCGCACGGCAACGTCCAGTCCCTGCGCCACCAGGTCGGTGTAACGGTCCTCGAAGCTCAGGTCCACCTGCACGTCGGGATGCCGGGCCATGAAGTCCAGCGCCAGCGGCACCATCACGCGCCGGCCGAAAGCGACCGACGTGCCGATGCGCAGCAGCCCCTGCGCCGCCGACTGCCGCAGCTGCACGATGCTCTCGGCCTCCTGCGCCTCGCGCACGATGTTCTTGCACTTCTCGTAATAGAGCGCGCCCGGTTCGGTCAGGCTGACGCCGCGGGTGTTGCGATTGAGCAGCCGCACCTTCAGCCGCTCCTCGGTGGCGGCGACCTGCTTGGTCACCGTCGGCTGGGTGATGGCGAACTCCTTGGCGGCCTTCGAGAAGCTGCCCGTTTCCACCACCCGCACAAACATCTCCATCGCCAGCAAGCGGTCCATGACGCGTCTCCATCCTCGGCAGTTATTCCGCCATGGAATGAATGTTATGGCGCGCGGCCGCCTTCCGCAAGGCCCTGCCGGTTCCTACAGTCGGGACCAGTTCAACGTTCAACGGAGACAACGACATGGCAAGAATGACAGCAGCCGAAGCGGCCGTCCGGGTGATGGAGCTCGAAGGCATCACGCAGGCCTTCGGCGTCCCAGGCGCCGCCATCAACCCGCTCTATTCGGCGCTGCGCAAGACCGGCGGCATCGCGCACATCCTGGCCCGCCACGTCGAGGCCGCCTCGCACATGGCGGAGGGCTACACCCGCGCGCGCGCCGGCAACATCGGCGTGTGCATCGGCACCTCGGGCCCGGCCGGCACCGACATGATCACCGGCCTGTATTCGGCCATCGCCGACTCGATCCCGATCCTGTGCATCACCGGCCAGGCCCCGCGCGCGCGGCTGCACAAGGAAGACTTCCAGGCGGTCGACATCGAGAGCATCTCCAAGCCGGTCACCAAATGGTCGGTCACCGTGCGCGAGCCGGCCCAGGTGCCGCGCGCCTTTCAGCAGGCGTTCCACCTGATGCGCTCGGGCCGGCCCGGCCCGGTGCTGATCGACCTGCCGTTCGACGTGCAGATGGCCGAGATCGAATTCGACGTCGACACCTACGAACCGCTGCCCGTCTACAAGCCGGCCGCCTCGCGCAAGCAGGTGGAGAAGGCGCTGGACATGCTGATGGTTTCATCCAAGCCGCTGATCGTGGCCGGCGGCGGCATCATCAACGCCGATGCCTGCGAGCTGCTGGTCGAATTCGCCGAGCTGGCCGGCGTGCCGGTGATCCCCACGCTGATGGGATGGGGCGCCATCCCCGACGACCATCCCTTGATGGCCGGCATGGTCGGACTGCAGACCAGCCACCGCTATGGCAACGCCACCATGCTGGCCAGCGACTTCGTGCTGGGCATCGGCAACCGCTGGGCCAACCGCCACACCGGCTCGCCGGAGGTCTACACCAAGGGGCGCAAGTTCGTGCATGTGGACATCGAGCCGACCCAGATCGGCCGCGTGTTCATGCCGGACTTCGGCATCGTCAGCGATGCCAAGGTGGCGCTGGAGCTGTTCGTGCAGGTGGCCCGCGAGCGCAAGGAGGCGCGGCAGCTGAAGGACTTCGGCGTGTGGGCCGGCCGCTGCGCGGAGCGCAAGAAACTGATGCACCGCAAGAGCCACTTCACGGAGACGCCGATCAAGCCGCATCGCGTCTACGAGGAAATGAACAAGGCCTTCCCGCGCGACACCATCTACGTCACGACCATTGGCCTCAGCCAGATCGCTGGCGCGCAGTTCCTCAACGTCTACGGCCCGCGCCAGTGGATCAACTGCGGCCAGGCCGGGCCGCTGGGCTGGACCATCCCGGCCGCGCTCGGCGTCGTCGCCGCCGAGCCGACGCGCACCGTGGTCGGCCTGTCGGGCGACTACGACTTCCAGTTCCTCATGGAGGAACTGGCAGTGGGCGCGCAGTTCAGGCTCCCTTACGTGCAGGTGCTGGTGAACAACAGCTACCTCGGCCTGATCCGCCAGAGCCAGCGCGGCTTCGAGATGGACTACTGCGTGCAGCTTGCGTTCGAGAACCAGAACGTGCCCGAGGGCGAAGGTGACCTGCGCAGCTACGGCGTCGACCACCAGGCGGTCGTGCAGGGGCTGGGCTGCCGATCGCTGCGGGTGACGGACCCCGAGCAGATCCAGAGCGCGCTGGCGCAGGCGCAGGCCATGGCGCGCCAGTTCCGGGTGCCGGTGGTGGTCGAGGTGATCCTGGAGAAGGTGACCAACATCGCCATGGGCACCGAGATCGACAACGTGCGCGAGTTCGAGGAGATCGACTGCCGCCACCCCCAAGGCGTCAAGGGTCTCGAACTCGCCGGGCTGCTCGAATAACCACGACCGCACAGGACCCAGCCATGCCCCGCTTCGCCGCCAACCTCACCATGCTGTTCAACGAGGTGCCCTTCCTCGACCGGTTCGAACGCGCCGCCCGCGCCGGCTTCAAGGCCGTCGAGTTCCTGTTTCCCTATGCGTACGATGCGGCCGAGATCCGGCAGCGGCTCGATGCGCACGGATTGCAGCTGGTGCTGCACAACCTGCCGGCCGGGGATTGGGAGGCCGGCGAGCGCGGCATCGCCTGCCATCCCGACCGCGTCGGCGAATTCCGCGAAGGCGTGGAGCGCGCCATCTCGTATGCGCAGGCCCTGGGCGTCGGCCAGCTCAATTGCCTGGCCGGCAAGGCGCCGCCGGGCGTGTCGGACACGGCGCTGCGCCAGACCCTGGTCGCCAACCTGGCCTTCGCCGCGTCGGCGCTGGAGAAGGCCGGCATCAAGCTGCTGATCGAGCCGATCAACAGCTTCGACATCCCGGGCTTTTATCTGACCCGGACCGAGCAGGCCATCTCGCTGCTCGACGAAGCGGGTTCCAGCAACGGCTACGTCCAGTACGACATCTACCATGCGCAGCGCATGGAGGGCGAGCTGGCCGCGACGATGCAGAAGCACCTGGCGCGGATCGCCCACATCCAGCTGGCCGACAACCCCGGCCGCAACGAGCCGGGCACGGGCGAGATCAACTACGCCTTCCTGTTCCGCCATCTCGATCGCATCGGCTACGCCGGCTGGATCGGCTGCGAATACAAGCCGGCCGGCGCCACCGAAGCCGGCCTCGGCTGGCGGCAGCGCCTGGCCCTCTGAACCACTGTTTTCCAGGAAGCACCCATGCCAACCGCACCACTCAAGCTCGGATTCATCGGCCTCGGCACCATGGGCACGCCCATGCTCGGCCACCTGATGGCCGCCGGGCACCAGCTGTTCGTCCACACCCGCGGCAAGATTCCGGCGGCGGTCGCCGGCAGCAGCGCCACCCAGTGCACCAGCGCGCGCGGCGTGGCCGAACGCGCCGACATCGTGTTCGTCATGGTGCCCGACACGCCCGACGTCGAAGCCGTGCTGTTCGGCGAAGCGGGCGTGGCCGCCGGCCTGGGCATGGCGGCCCGCGACGGCCAGCCCGGCGAGCGCAAGGTGGTGGTCGACATGAGCAGCATTTCGCCGATCGCGACCAAGGCCTTCGCGCTCAAGATCAACGCGCTTGGCTGCGACTATCTCGACGCGCCGGTGTCGGGCGGCGAAGTCGGGGCCAGGAACGCGACGCTCTCGTTCATGGTCGGCGGCCCGGCCGCCGTGTTCGATCGCATCAAGCCGCTGTTCGAGCTGATGGGCAAGAACATCACGCTGGTCGGGGGCAACGGCGACGGCCAGACCGCCAAGGTGGCCAACCAGATCATCGTGGCGCTGAACATCGAAGCGGTCGCCGAAGCGCTGTTGTTCGCGGCGCGGGCCGGCGCCGATCCGGCCCGGGTGCGGCAGGCGCTGATGGGCGGTTTCGCGTCGTCACGCGTGCTGGAAGTGCACGGCGAGCGGATGGTCAAGCGCACCTTCGAACCGGGCTTCCGGATCGAGCTGCACCAGAAGGACCTGAACCTGGCGCTGGCCAGTGCCCGCAGCCTGGGTGTGAGCCTGCCCAACACCGCGAGCACCCAGCAACTGTTCAACGCCTGCGCCGCCCACGGCGGCAAGGGCTGGGACCACTCCGGCCTGGTCCGGGCGCTGGAGCAGCTGGCCAATTTCGAGATCGGCCAGCAGCCATGACCCTGCACCGCACCCGCAGGGCCAAGATCGTCGCCACGCTGGGCCCGGCCAGCTCCAGCGCGGAATCGATCCGCGAGCTGTTCCTGGCGGGCGTGGACGTGTTCCGCCTCAACTTCAGCCACGGCAGCGCCGCGGACCACCGCGCCCGCTTCGAGACGCTGCGCGCGCTGGAGCGCGAGACCGGCCGGCCGATCGGCATCCTGGCCGACCTGCAGGGGCCCAAGCTGCGGGTCGGCACCTTCATCGACGGCCCGGTCACGCTGCGGGCCGGCGCGCCGTTCCGGCTGGACCTCGACCCGGCCCCCGGCAATGCGGAGCGCGCCAGCCTGCCGCATCCGGAAATCTTCGCGGCGCTGGTGCCCGGCGCCGAGCTGCTGCTGGACGACGGCAAGCTGCGGCTCGTGGTGGAACAGTGCGGCGCGGACCATGCGCAGACCCGCGTCGTGGTCGGCGGCAAGCTGTCCGAGCGCAAGGGCGTCAACGTGCCGGGCGTGGTGCTGCCCCTGACGTCGCTGACCACCAAGGACCGGCGCGACCTGGACCTGGCGCTGGAACTCGGAGCCGACTGGATCGCGCTGTCGTTTGTGCAGCGGCCCGAGGACATCGTCGAAGCCAGCGCGCTGATCCGCGGCCGGGCCGGCATCGTCTCCAAGCTGGAGAAGCCGGCCGCGGTGGAGCGGCTGGACGAGATCGTGGCGCTGTCCGACGCCGTCATGGTGGCGCGCGGCGATCTTGGCGTGGAGCTGCCGGCCGAGAAGGTGCCGGCGATCCAGAAGCGGATCGTGCGCTGCTGCCGCCGGCTGGGCAAGCCGGTGATCGTGGCGACGCAGATGCTCGAATCGATGGTCGACAGCCCGGTGCCCACGCGCGCGGAAGCGTCCGACGTGGCGACTGCCATCTACGACGGCGCCGATGCGGTGATGCTGTCGGCCGAGTCGGCCTCCGGCAAGCACCCGGTGGCGGCGGTGGAGATGATGGACCGGATCCTGCGCGAGGTGGAGGCCGATCCGCTGTACCGCCAGTTGATCGATGCCTCGCATACTTCGACCGAGCCCGGCGGCGCCAGCGTTGCCGACGCGGTGTGCTGCGCGATGCGGCGGGTGGTCGCCCTGCTGCATTGCGCCGCCATCGTCAGCTACACCCGGTCCGGCGCGACCAGCCTGCGCGCCGCGCGCGAGCGGCCGGCCGCGCCGGTGCTGAGCCTGACGCCCGACGTCCAGGTTGCGCGCCGGCTGGCGCTGGCCTGGGGCGTGCATTCGGTGCACATCGAGGACGTCGCCAACGTGACGCAGATGACCGAAGTGGCCTGCCGCGCCGCCCTGGACCAGGGCTTCGCGACGGCCGGCCAGACCATCGTGGCGATCGCCGGGGTGCCCTTCGGCGCGTCGGGCTCGACCAACCTGCTGCGGATCGCCAGCGTCTGACGGGCGTCGGCCGGATTCAGTCCGGCTTTTCCTCGCGCCCGTCGGGATGCCGCGCGAAGCGCGCCGGATCGGTGCCGTGCACCGGCGCGCTGTCCGGCCACGGCCAGCCGCCGAACTCGGTGCGGCGGTAGTCCTGCATGGTCTGCGCGATCTCGGCCTGCGTGTTCATCACGAACGGGCCGTACTGCACCACCGGCTCGCCCACCGGCCGCCCCTGCAGCAGCAGGAACTCGCCGAGGCCGTCGCCGTTGACCAGTTCGACATCCGTGCCGGCGCGCAGGCCGATCACCGAGCCCGGCTGGATCGCGCGGCCGCCGACCTGCACCGACTGGCCCTTGAAGAAGTACAGCCGGCGCTGGGTGCCGTCACCCGTTGCCGCCGGCAGCGTCCAGCGCGCGCCCGGCTGCATGGTGATGGTCCAGATGGCGACGTCGGACTGCGGCTGCGCGGCCCACGAGTCGGGCGGCGGCGCGAGCGGCTTGCCGGCGCCGTCCAGCGCGCCGGCGATCACGGCCACCTCGGTCCGGCGGCCGGCGTCGTCGCTGGTCACCTTGCGCGGAATCTGCCCCGACCAGAACATGGTGAAGTGCGGCGGCGACATCTTGCTGCGCGCCGGCAGGTTCAGCCAGATCTGGAACAGCTCCAGCGGGTTGTCCTGATCTGCGTCGAGCAACGGGAACATCTCGGAGTGGACCACGCCCTGGCCGGCCGTGAGCCACTGCACATCGCCCTGGCCGAAGCGCGCCGCGGCGCCGAGCGAATCCGAATGGTCGATCAGGCCCTTGCGCACGATGGTCACGGTCTCGAAGCC
>CALRYV010000021.1:0-106080 GCA_943372495.1 Ramlibacter sp. 2FC
GCCGCGCTTGCGCTCCCAGCCCAGCCAGCGCTGCTGCGTTTCGCACCAGCTGCGCGGGCGGTGGATCAGCAGGAAGCGCGGGGCGGCGCCCTCGGCGACCGGCCAGCGGGCGTTGAGCGTGGCCAGTTGCGCCAGCGCGTCGGCCAGCAGCGCGGCGTCGGTGTGCAATGTGGCCGCATCGGCGTCGGCCCAGTCGGTGAGCAGTGCGAACTGAGCGTGCTGCTCGCGGTTGGCCAGCCAGTGGCGCTCGAGCTGCTCCAGCAGTGCGCGGGTGGACCACTGCGAGGTCAGCATGGTGGGAATCACGACCAGCGCCGCATCGCGCGCCGCGATGCCGCCGGCCAGTTCCAGCCGCGGCAACAACCTGATCTTCAGGCTCTCGGCCAGCACCCGGTGCACCAGCGAGGCGGCGGCTTCGGAGGCCGGCCAGGCCAGCAGGAACAGGAACACCAGTTCCGGCCAGCCGGCAAATTCGAGGCGATGCGACGCCAGCCACAGCAGCACGGCGGCGCCCAGCGCGATCGAGCCGGTGTAGAGCCACAGCTTGGTGGTGCGCCGGCGCGGCGCGCGCGGCAGGTGCATTACGGCGGCCAGCGCGTTGCGGCCCTCGCCGATCAGGTAGTAGCCGGCGGTCTGCTGCACCGCCGGCCCGGTCGAGGCCTGGGCCAGCGACACCACGGCCTGCGCGACGACGCGCTCGGGCTTGCGGCTCTGGCGCGCCAGTTGCTCCATGGCGCGGGTGATCTGCTGGCGGGTGATCTCGCTTTCCTGGCCGAAGCTGGGCAACTGCCGCAGCAGCTGCAGCGGATGGCTCACCGGCTCGATCAGGTCGACCCAGTCGATCTGGCCGATCAGCCGCAGGGTGGTGATGATGTTGCTGACCGTCAGGTTCGCTGCCACCTGGGCCGTCTGGCTTTCCATCACCAGCGCCGGACCGTCGGGGCAATGGCGCTCCATCCACTTCACCAGCGGCGGAGTCGTTTCGAGGTGCTCGGTCGGGACCCGTTGCCACAGCTGCGTGAGCCAGGCCCGCCGCAGCCCGCAGCGCGTCATCTGGGCGTCGAAGCGGTCCAGGTGTTCGTCGGTGATGTAGTCCGCCGCATCACCGATCGCATGGGCCAGGTCGCGCGCGACCTTGCCCGCGGCGATCTCGTCGGCCATCCGGCGCAGGTTTTCCAGCAGCACCACGCGCAAGGTGGTGGGCAGGGCCCACAGCTCGGCCAGCGTCAGCTCGCTGACCTCCTGGTAGGCGTTGAGGAAGGCGGTGAAGGTCTGCGAATCCAGCACGCTGTCGGTGTGGGCGACGTAGGCCCAGGCGATGCCGTAGACCCGCGGCAGGCCCGCCAGCGGCTGGCCGGCCAGCTTGGGGAGGTCGGCGTAGTAGCGGCGCGGCACGCCTTCGCGAATCTGTTCCAGCTGGGCTTCGACCAGGTGGAAGTTGTCCAGCAGCCATTCGGCTGCCGGCGTGACGTATTGGCCGCTGCGGGAGGTGAGCGCGACCTGGTCGTAGGCGCTGCGCAGCGCCTGCAGGTTTTCCTCGACGCGCGGGAAGAAGGCGGGGCCGCGCGGGACCGCGCGGTCGTCGACGACCTGCGCCCGCGCCAGGCTGCGCCCGTGGTCCTCGAACCGGTGGATGCCGAACAGTTCGGCCCGGATCGGCGGCTCGGTCTTGCCGGCCGACTGCAGGATGTTGCGGGCGTAGGGGGTGACGGCCCCCAGCCAGTCGACGGCGGCGCGGTCGGGGGTTTTCAGTGGAGCGCCAGCAGCAGGCACAGCCCAGTCGCGCCGACCAGCGCACCCGTGGTCACGATGTGGCCGAAGGCCATGGCCCTGGCCCATTCGAGGGCCGACAGCACGGGCAGCAGCGCACCGTTGGACCGCTGGCAGTCACTCATGTGGGAGGCGAGCGCCATCATGTCGCTGGAAACGATGGCGTTGATGTCGGCAGGCTGATGCGCCTGTGCGTGGGCTGGATTCATTGGTTCGACTCCGGATGGACCCGCCGGGACAGGGAGCGCCGAAGGGGCGGCCCGTCTCGTCCAAAGGCGATGGTCCCATCCTACGCAGAACGCGGGAAAACGCTGTCGGACAACAGGACCCTTGCAGTAGGACCCGTCCCACAGGGCGCCGATCAGCCGGTATTGCGCAGCCCGGCAGCGATGCCGTTGATCGAGATGTGGATGCCGCGCTGCGTGCGCTCGTCGATTTCGCCGGCGCGGTGGCGCCGCACCAGCTCGACCTGCAGGTGGTGCAGCGGATCGATGTACGGAAAGCGGTGCTTGATCGAGCGCTGCAGCCCCGGGTTGCCGGCCAGCCGCTGCCTGTTGCCGGTGATCAGCTGCAGCGCCAGCGCCGTGCTGTGCCATTCGGCTTCGATCAAGGCGAAGATGCGCTTGCGCAGCCGCGCGTCCGCGACCAGCCCGGCATAGCGCGACGCCAATGCCAGGTCGCTCTTGGCCAGCACCATGTCCATGTTGGACAGCAGGGTGCGAAAGAACGGCCACTGCTTTTCCATCTTCTGCAGGAGCGCCAGTTGCTCTTTTGAAGCCGTTCTGGCTGAGCTTGTCGAAGCCCGCGCCGGCCCTTCGCCAAGCTCAGGGCGAACGGGGTTCAGGTACTCCTGCACCGCCGACCCGAACCCGTACCAGCCCGGCAAGGTGAGGCGGCACTGGCCCCAGCTGAAGCCCCAGGGGATGGCACGCAGGTCCTCGATCTTGTGCGTTCCCTTGCGCGAGGCCGGCCGCGAGCCGATATTGAGTTCGGCGATCTCGCGGATCGGCGTCGAGCCGAAGAAGTACTCGGTGAAGCCCGGCGTCTCGTACACCAGCGCGCGATACGCCTTCATGCTGGCCTGCGACAGGGCCTCGGCCGCCTGCAGGAAGGCCGGCGGCGCGGGCTTGGTCGGTTGCAGCAGCGTCGCCTCCAGCGTCGCGGCGACCAGCGTCTCCAGGTTGCGGCGGCCGATCTCGGGATTGGCGTACTTGGAGCCGATCACCTCGCCCTGTTCCGTCACGCGCAACTGGCCGCGCACGGTGCCGGGCGGTTGCGCCAGGATCGCCTCGTAGCTGGGCCCGCCGCCGCGGCCGACGGTGCCGCCGCGGCCATGGAACATCCGCAGCTGGATGTTGTGCGAGTTGGCCTGCCGGTCGAACAGCTGCACCAGCGCGATCTCGGCGCGGTACAGCTCCCAGTTGCTGGTGAAGATGCCGCCGTCCTTGTTGCTGTCGCTGTAGCCCAGCATGATGTCCTGCTCGGCGCCCGACCGCCGCACCATCGGCGCGATGCCCGGCAGCGCGTAGAACTCGCGCATGATCGGCGCCGCGTTGCGCAGGTCCTCGATGGTCTCGAACAGCGGCACCACGATCAGGTCGGCCAGCGCGTCGGCGTCGAGCGTGCCGCGCAGCAGCCCGACTTCCTTTTGCAGCAGCAGCACTTCCAGCAGGTCGCTCACGGTTTCGGTGTGGCTGATGATGTAGTGGCGGATCGCCTGCACGCCGAACTGCTCGCGCAGGCGCCGGGCCATCTCGAAGATCGCGATCTCCTTGCGACTGTGCTCGGAATAGGTCGCGCCGACCACCCGCAGCGGCCGGGCGTCGGACAACAACTTCAGCAGCAGCGCCCGCTTGTCCTCTTCGGAGAGCTTCGCGTACTGCGGTTCGCAGCGGGCGGTGGCCAGCAATTCCGCCACCACCAGTTCGTGCTGGTCGGAGCTTTGCCGCAGGTCCACGGTGGCCAGGTGGAAACCGAACACCTCCACCGACCGCACCAGCGGATGCAGGCGCTGCGCCACCAGGGCCTGGGCGTGATGCGCCAGCAGCGAGGCGCGGATGGTGCGCAGGTCGGCCAGGAATTCTTCCGCGCGCGGGTAGGCGTTCTGCGGAGCCACCGCGTGCCTTGCCGCTTCGCCGCCGGTGAGCGCCTTGAGCGTCGCGGCCAGCCGCGAGTAGATGCCGGTCAGCGCCCGCCGGTAGGGCTCGTCCTGGCGGTGCTCGTTGGTGTCGGGCGAGCGCTCGGCCAGCGCCTGCATCTCGGGCGTCACGTCGACCAGCATCGCCGACAGCGACAGCTCGCCGCCGAGAAAGTGGACCTCGGTCAGGTAGTGGCGCAGCGCCACCTCCGACTGCCGGCGCAGCGCGTATTCCAGAGTCTGGGCGCTGACGTTGGGGTTGCCGTCGCGGTCGCCGCCGATCCACTGGCCCATGCGCAGGAAGCTGGCCACCGGGTGCTGGCCCAGCTCGCGCTCCAGGTCGGCGTAGAGCTTGGGGATCTCGCGCAGGAAGGTCGACTCGTAGTAGCTGAGCGCGTTCTCGATCTCGTCGGCCACGGTGAGCTTGGTGAAGCGCAGGAGCCGGGTCTGCCACAGCTGCATCACGCGGGCGCGGATCTGCACCTCGTTGGCCGCCAGCTCGCGCGGCGCCAGGGCGTCCTTGGGCAGCGCGTGCGACTTGATCTCGTCGCGCGCCACCAGCAGGTTGGCGATGTCGCGCTCGGCGTCCAGGATGCTCTTGCGCTGGACCTCGGTCGGGTGCGCGGTCAGCACCGGCGACAGGTGGGCCTGCGCCAGCGTCTGCGAGATCGCGCGCGGGGTGATGCCGGCCCAGCGCAGCCGGGCCAGCGCCACCTCGATGCTGCCTTCCTGGGTGTCGCCGGCGCGTTCGTGGATGGCGCGGCGGCGGATGTGGTGCCGGTCCTCGGCCAGGTTGGCCAGGTGGCTGAAGTAGGTGAAGGCGCGGATCACGCTCACGGTCTGCTCGCCCGAAAGCGACTTCAGCAGCTTCTTGAGGGCCTGGTCGGCCTCGGCGTCGGCATCGCGCCGGAACGCGACCGAGAGCTTGCGCACGCGTTCGACCAGTTCGTAGGCCGCGACGCCCTCCTGGTCGCGGATCACGTCGCCGAGGATCCGGCCCAGCAGGCGGATGTCCTCGACCAGCGGGCGTTCGTTGTCCCGGGCGCGCCGCGTCGGCGAGTCGGGCGGTGGTTGCGACATCGTTGGGGCCTTCCTTGGAGTGCTTAAATTAGAGGCAGTGCCCATGCTAGCATCGGCTCCCCCGCTCCACACCCCCAGGACCAACCGTGCGCAATCTCGTCATCGCCACCCGTGAAAGCCGCCTGGCGTTGTGGCAGGCGGAGCATGTCAAGGGTCTGCTCGAACAGAGCGGCCACAGCGTGTCGCTGCTGGGCATGACCACGCGCGGCGACCAGATCCTGGACCGCAGCCTGAGCAAGGTCGGCGGCAAGGGCCTGTTCGTGAAGGAACTGGAACTGGCGCTGGAGGAGGGGCGGGCCGACCTGGCCGTCCATTCGCTCAAGGACGTGCCGATGGACCTGCCGGAGGGCTTCGCGCTGGCCTGCGTGATGGAACGCGAAGACCCGCGCGACGCGCTGGTCTCGCCCAGGTACGCTTCGCTGGCCGACCTGCCGCAGGGTGGGGTGGTCGGCACCTCCAGCCTGCGCCGCGTCGTGCTGCTGCGCGCGTTGCGCCCCGACCTGAAGATCGAACCGCTGCGCGGCAACCTCGACACCCGCCTGCGCAAGCTCGACGAAGGCCAGTACGACGCGATCGTGCTGGCGGCGGCGGGCCTGAAGCGCCTGGGCTTGGCGCAGCGGATCCGCCAGACCTTCGAGCCGGCGGAGATGCTGCCGTCGGCCGGCCAGGGCGCGCTGGCGATCGAGGTCAGGAGCGAGCGCGCCGACCTGCTGGAGCTGCTGGCGCCGCTGGCCGACCAGCGCACCTGGATGGCCGTGGCGGCGGAGCGCGCCGTGAGCCGCGCCATGGGTGGCAGCTGCTCGATGCCGCTGGCGGCCCACGCGACCTTCTCGGGCGAATACCTGCAGCTGGCGGCGGCCTGGGGCGAGCCCGAGGGCAGCGGCCCGCTGGTGCGCGCGATGGATGCCGCCGCGGTGGCCGACCTCGAGCAGGCCGCCGCCCTGGGCGTCGACATCGCGGCGAGGCTGCGCGCCGGCGGCGCCCACTGAGATGGCCCCCACGCTTGTCACTTCGTGTACTGCGCTGCCCCTTGAGAGGCCTTCAGTGCCCTGGGGGCGGCCCGGCGGGCTCTGACATGCACGTGCTCGTGACCCGGCCGGCGCGCGAAGCGCAGCGGTGGGTCGATGCCTTGGCCCAGCACGGGTTCGCTGCGTCCTCGCTGCCGCTGATCGACATCGACGGGCCGCCCGACCCAGGCGCCGTCCGGCAGGCGTGGGCCCGGCTGGAGCAGTACGGAGCCGTGATGTTCGTCAGCGGCAACGCGGTGGAGCGCTTCTTCGCCTTGCGGCCGCAAGCCGTTGCGGCCTGGCCGGCGGCGACGCGGGCCTGGGCGCCCGGGCCGGGCACCCGCGAAGCCCTGGAGCGGGCCGGCGTGCCGCCCGCGGCAATCGACCAGCCGGGCGCGCAGGCCGAGCAGTTCGACTCGGAGGCCCTGTGGGCGCAGGTCGCCGGGCAGCTGGGCCCGGGCCAGCGGGCGCTGGTGGTCCGCGGCGGCGATGCCAGCGGGCAGGGCAGCGGTCGCGACTGGCTGGCCACGCAGCTCGCCGGGCGGGGCGTGGCCGTCGACACCCTGGTGGCCTATTGCCGGCGGCCGCCGCACTGGTCGCCGGCGCTGCTCGCGCTGGCGCGGCAGGGCGCCGACGCCGGCGCGGTCTGGCTGTTCAGCAGTTCGGAGGGGATCGCCAACCTGCGTGCGCAGTTGCCGGACCAGGACTGGAGCCGGGCCCGCGTGGTCGCGACCCATCCGCGCATCGCGCAGTCGGCGACGGCGGCCGGTTTCGGTGTTGTTTGCCTGTCACGGCCGGCCCTGAGCGACGTGGTCGCGTCGATAGAATCGATGCGATGAGTTCCGAGCCTGTCAGCACGCCGGTGGTGGACGCCGTTCCCGCGCTGTCCGGCGCGCCGGTGGCGTGGACGCCGCCGCGTGGCATCACGCTGCCGCGGCCGGTGCTGTTCCTGCTGGTGGCCCTGACCGGGCTGGCGCTGGTCGTCAGCACCATGCTGTGGCAACGGCTGTCGGCCATCCAGGAGCAGCTGGCGCGGCAAAGCGCGGAATCGGGCACCCAGTCGGTGGAAGCGCGGACGCTGGCGCGCCAGGCCCAGGACGTCGCGCGCGACACCGCGGCGCGCCAGGCCGTGATGGAGTCGCGGCTGTCCGAAGTGGCGATGCAGCGCTCGCAGCTCGAGGAGCTGATGCAGAGCATGTCGCGCTCGCGCGATGAAAACCTGGTGGTGGACATCGAGTCGGCGATCCGGCTCGCGCAGCAGCAGGCGCAGCTCTCGGGCAGCGTCGAGCCGCTGCTCGCCGCGCTGCGCACGGCGGACCAGCGGCTGGTGCGGGCCGGCCAGCCGCGCCTGGCCCGGCTGCGCGCCGCGGTCGGGCGCGACATCGACCGGATCACCGCGGCGCGGGTCACCGACCTGCCGGGCCTGATGGCCCGCCTCGACGAACTGGTGCGCCAGGTCGACGATCTGCCGCTGGCCAACGCGGTGGCCATGAACCGCCCGGCCGGCCAGACCAAGGGGCCGGCGGCGCCGGCCGCGACGTGGTGGCAGCGCAGCCTGGACGTGCTGCACGAAGAGGCGCGGGCGCTGCTGCGCGTCAGCCGGATCGACCAGCCCGAGGCGGTGCTGCTGGCGCCGGAGCAGGGCTTCTTCCTGCGCGAGAACCTCAAGCTCAAGCTGCTCAACGCGCGGCTCGCCCTGCTGTCGCGGCAGGCCGAAACGGCGCGCAGCGACGTCGCCGCGGCGGCGGCCGCGCTCAATCGCTATTTCGATCCGGGCTCGCGCCGGACCCAGGCCGCCGCCGGCCTGTTGCAGCAGATCCAGGGCCAGATGCGCTCGGTGGAACTGCCCCGCGTCGACGAGACGCTGGCCGCGCTCGCCACCGCGGCGGCGGGCCGCTGAGGCGGGGACGGCATGCGGGCGGCACTCTGGTTACTGGCCCTGTTCGGCGTGGCGGTGGCGATCGCGCTGTTCGCCGGCAACAACCAGGGCACGGTGACCGTGTTCTGGCCGCCGTACCGGGTGGACATCTCGCTCAATCTCGTCTTGCTGCTGCTGTTCGCCGCCTTCGTGTTCCTGCATGCCGCGCTGGGGGCGTTGTCGGCGCTGTTCGACCTGCCGCGGCAGGCCCTGCGCTGGCGCGCCCAGCAGAAGGAACGCGCGATCTTCGGCTCGCTGCTGGATGCGATCTCGCACCTGGTGGCGGGCCGCTTCATCCGCGCCCGCAAGTCGGCGGAGGTGGCTCTCGGGCAGGAGAAGTCGCTGGCCGCGAGCGGCGAGAAGCTGGCCAATGCGGCCCAGGTCCGCACGCTGGCGCATCTGCTGGCGGCCGAAAGTGCGCAGGCGCTGCAGGACCGGCCGGCGCGCCAGGAGCATCTGCAACAGGCGCTGGACCAGTCGTCCGCGCGCGACGCCCAGGAAACCCACGAGGGCGCGCTGCTGCGCGCGGCGCGCTGGTCGCTCGACGACCGCGACCCGCAGGCGGCGATGGCATGGCTCAAGGAACTGCCGCAGGGCGTGGCCCGCCGGACAGTCGCGTTGCGCATGAAACTCAAGGCCGCGCGGCTGGCCGGCCAGACCGCGGACGCGCTGGAGACGGCGCGCCTGCTGGCCAAGCACCGCGCGTTCTCGCCGGCGGCGGCCGAGAGCATCGTGCGCGGCCTGGCCATCGACCTCCTGAACAGCGCCCACGATCCGGCGCAGCTGCTGCGGGCCTGGAGCGGCCTGGAGGCGGCGGAACGGACCATGCCCGAACTGGCGATCCATGCGGCGCAGCGCTTCACGGCGCTCGGCGGCGAGGCGCACCTGGCGCGCGACTGGCTGCTGCCGGTGTGGGAGCGCCAGGAGAGCCTCGCGCCCAGCCTCCAGGTCAAGCTGGTCGGCGCGCTGGAAGACGGGCTCGACTCGCTGGACGGCGCCTGGCTGGCCCGCATCGAAGCGGCGCAAAGGGCCAATCCCCGCGACGCGACGCTGCAGTACCTGGCTGGCATGGCCTGCATGAAGCGCCAGCTCTGGGGCAAGGCGCAGCAGCTGCTGACGCAGGCGGCGATGGGCTTGCAGGACCTGAAGCTGCACCGCAAGGCCTGGCGCGCGCTGGCGCGGCTGGCCGAAGAGCGCGGTGACGCCGAAGCCGCGCAGCTGGCCTACCAGCGCGCCGCCGACGAATAAAGCTCGTCCGCACCGGCAAGAAAAAACCGCCGACCAGGAAGCCTGATCGGCGGTTGTCGCTGGATCCCGGGCCGGGCCCGGGATGACGCGCTCGCGCTTACTGCGGGCCGGACTGCTCGAACGGCAGCTTCGAGTCGCGCAGGTCGCGCTTGGTTTCCACCAGCACCAGCGGCGCGTCTTCGATCACCACCGCCGGCGGACGTTCGCGCGGGATGTGGATCGGCTTGCCTTCGGCGGCAATCGCGGCCTGCACGGCTGCGATCTTTTCGGCGTCGGAGTTCACCCACTGCAGACCGGAGCCTTGCGCCACCTGCGCCAGGTCGTTGACCGGCAGTTCGAAGCGCTGCACCTGCGGCAGGCCGCGGGCCGGTGCCGGCTCGCTGCGGGGCGCTTCGGCGCGGGGCGCCTGCTGCTCGCGCGGTGCCGGCTGCGGACGGGGCGCGTACTCCTGACGCGGTGCCTGCTCCTGGCGCGCTGCCTGCTCTTGGCGAGGTGCCTGCTCTTGGCGAGGTGCCGGGGCCGGTTCGTTGCGGCCGGCCTCGACGTTGCCGTTGCCGTTCGCGTCCTGGCTGGCGAAGCCCGTGGCGTAGCGCTGGCCAACGGGCGGCTGGGCCGCGAGGTCCTGCGGGGGCGGCACCGGGATCGCGGACTCGCTCACCGGCTGGGCCTCGTCCTCGCGGGCCGGGCGGTCGCCCCGCTCACGGCGGTTGCGGTCGCGCGACCGGCCGCGGCGCGGCTCTTCGCCGTCCGCCTGGGGTCGCTGGCCGTCGCCATGCAGGTGCGATTCCAGCACCGCGTTGGCGTCGGCGGTCTGCGGCGTGCCGGTGTCGGACACATCGCCGACCGAGCCCGAAGCGCCGGCCAGGGCCTGCGCTTCTGCCATCGGTTCGCCCGGCTGGCCGCCGTCGGTGCGGGGACCACGGTCGGTGCGGGGACCGCGATCGCCACGCTCGCGCCGGCCCTCGCCGCCGCGCTCGCCGCGTTCACGCCGGCCTTCGCCGCGCTCGCCGCGCGGTCCGCGGTCCTGGCGCTGGGCCTGGTCGCCTTCGGCGCCCGGTTCGACCGGGGCGCCTGGCAGGCCTTGCAGGTTGGGCGCACCGCCCTCGACCGGCACGGCAGGCTGGGCATCGCGGCGCGGACCCCGGCCTTCGCCACGCTCGCCGCGCGGCTCACGCGGTTCACGCGGCTCGCGGCTGTCGCGGCCTTCGCGCGGCTCACGCGGCTCGCGGTTCTCGCGGTTCTCGCGGCCCTCGGCGCCACGGTCGGCGCGCGGTTCGCGGCGCGCTTCGTCGCGGCCACGGCCCTCGCCGCCGCGCGGCTGGCCTTCGACGCCTTCAGCGGCGCGCACCTGCTCGCGGCCCTCGCCCTGGCGTTCGCCACGGCGCTCGCCATCGCGGCCACCGCGGCGGCCGCCCCGGCCGTCGCCCCGGCCTTCGCCGCCGCGGCCTTCACCACGGCGTCCGTCGCGGCGTTCGCCGTCACGGCGCGGCTCGCCATCGCGGCGCGCTTCGCCGTCGCGGCCGCCACGGCCGTCGCGCTTTTCTTCCTTCTTCGGCTCGACGGCCGCGGGGGCCACCGGGGCCGGCGCAGGACCGGCGCCGAACAGGCCCTTGAGCCAGCCCATGAAGCCGGTTTCCGCCGGCGCCGGGGTCGGCGCGGGAGCGGCCACTGGCGGGCGCACCGGCGCCTTCACGGCGACCGGTTCGACAGGCTTGGCCACCGGCTCCGGACGCGGCACGGCGATCGGGGCGGGTGCATCGGGCAGCACGCCCTTGATGACCGGCTCCTGCTTGTTCTGGCGCTCTTGCGAGCGGCGCGTCACCAGCGTCGGGTCTTCGATCTCTTCGGCCATGTGGTAGCTGGCCTGGATGTTGTCCAGGCGCGGATCGTCGTGCTTGAGGCGCTCGAGCCGGTAGTTGGGCGTTTCCAGCGTCTTGTTGGGGACCATCAGCACGTTGATGCGCTGCTTGAGTTCGATCTTGGCGATCTCGGCGCGCTTTTCGTTCAGCAGGAACGAAGCCACTTCGACCGGGACCTGGCACAGCACGGAGGCGGTGCTGTCCTTCATCGACTCTTCCTGGATGATCCGCAGGATCTGCAGCGCGGAGCTTTCCGTGTCGCGGATGTGGCCGTGGCCGCCGCAACGCGGGCAGGGGATCGAAGCGCCTTCGGACAGGGCCGGGCGCAGGCGCTGGCGGCTCATTTCCATCAGGCCGAACTTGCTGATGGTGCCGAACTGCACGCGGGCGCGGTCTTGCCGCAGGGCGTCGCGCAGGCGGTTCTCCACTTCGCGGCGGTTCTTCGACTCTTCCATGTCGATGAAGTCGATCACGATCAGGCCGCCGAGGTCGCGCAGCCGCATCTGGCGCGCCACTTCGTCGGCGGCTTCCAGGTTGGTGCGGGTGGCGGTTTCCTCGATGTCGCCGCCCTTGATGGCGCGGGCCGAGTTGACGTCGATCGAGACCAGCGCCTCGGTGTGGTCGATCACGACCACGCCGCCAGACGGCAGCTTCACTTCGCGCGCATAGGCCGATTCGATCTGGTGCTCGATCTGGAAGCGCGAGAACAGCGGCGCGTCGTCGCGATAGCGCTTCACGCGCGCGGCGTGCTCGGGCATCACGTGGGCCATGAACTGCTGCGCCTGGTCGTACACGTCGTCGGTGTCGATCAGGATGTCGCCGATGTCATGGTTGAAGTAGTCGCGGATCGCGCGGATCACGAGCGACGATTCCTGGTAGATCAGGAAGGCGCCCTTGCCGCCCTTGGAAGCGCCGTCGATGGCGTTCCACAGCTTGAGCAGGTAATTCAGGTCCCACTGCAGCTCGGGCGCGCTGCGGCCGATGCCGGCGGTGCGGGCGATGATGGACATCCCGTTCGGGTACTCCAGCTGGTCCATGTTCTCCTTGAGCTCGGCCCGGTCCTCGCCCTCGATCCGGCGCGACACGCCGCCGCCGCGCGGGTTGTTGGGCATCAGCACCACATAGCGGCCGGCCAGCGACACGAAGGTCGTCAGGGCGGCGCCCTTGTTGCCGCGCTCTTCCTTCTCGACCTGGACCAGCAGTTCCTGGCCTTCGCGGATCACGTCGTTGATGCGGGCCTGCGAGACCGAGGCGCCCGGCGTGAAGTAGGTCTTGGAGATTTCCTTGAACGGCAGGAAGCCGTGGCGGTCTTCGCCGTAGTCGACGAAGCAGGCTTCGAGCGAGGGCTCGACCCGGGTGACAACAGCCTTGTAGATGTTGCCCTTGCGCTGTTCGCGCCCTTCGATCTCGATTTCGTAGTCGAGGAGTTTTTGTCCGTCGACGATTGCCAGCCGGCGCTCTTCCGCTTGCGTGGCGTTGATCAGCATCCGCTTCATAGCGTCACCTTCTTTTCACTAGTCGGTTGGGGTCCGAGCAGATTGCTTCGCAATCCTGATCCGACCCGCAACGCATCAACAAAAGACCCTTGCGGGTCAACGATGCCTGGCAGACGCTTCGAAACGGATGGAATTGCCGGTGTGCGACGCGGGGAGGCCGAGACTAGCTCAGCAGGCGTGGCAGGGGCGCGTGGATGGGGGCGAAGAACGGGCCACCGGGACGGTGGCGCTGGTGCGCTACAAAGTCTGCAGCGGAGTGCACCCGCGGGGAGCGGGCTGGCGGCGATTCCATGCCCTCGGCCGGGGCTGTAAGCCACCGCCATAGGGAGAGCAGGAGTGCCATCAACACAGGGGTTCTCGCTTGATCCGCCGCCAGCCTGGGGCTGGCGGGTTGGTATTCCGTATCAGTGTTTCAAAGTGTCGGCAACTCCGGCACCGGGGTTGGACCATCGCAGGGCAGTCAGCCTGCAATTTGCCGCATCCGGTCACGGTGGCATCGACCTTCCAGCGCAGCCGGCAGCAGTGTGTGGACTAAACTCCAGACAAATCAACCACTTACAGCGTTACGCTAGTGAAACACATTATAGGGGGCAATGGCCCGCCTGCAACGCCGCAGGTGAAATGGCTGGAAGTGGACGAAGAATCGGCGGGGCAGCGGCTCGACAATTTCCTGATCCGCCACCTCAAGGGCGTTCCCAAGACCCATGTGTACCGCATCATCCGCAGCGGCGAAGTGCGGGTGAACAAGGGCCGCGCGGCGGCCGACACCCGGGTCGCGGCGGGCGACCGGATCCGGCTGCCGCCGGTCCGGGTTTCGGACAAGGCCGCCGAAAAGCTGGAACACCCGGCGCCGGCGCGCGAATTCCCGGTGCTGCTGGAAGACGACCACCTGATCGCGGTCGACAAGCCAGCCGGCGTGGCCGTGCATGGCGGCAGCGGCGTCAGCTTCGGCGTGATCGAGCAGTTGCGGCAGGCGCGGCCGGCGGCGAAGTTTCTGGAACTGGTGCACCGGCTGGATCGGGAAACGTCCGGGATCCTGCTGGTGGCCAAGAAGCGCTCGGCGCTGACGAACCTGCAGGACCAGTTCCGTGAACGCGAGACCGGCAAGACCTACCTGGCCCTGGTCAAAGGCGCTTGGCCGGCCCGCAATAAGGTGGTCGACGTGCCGCTGCACAAGTACCTGCAGGCCGACGGCGAGCGCCGCGTCAAGGTGGTGGCCAGGGACGATCCGGACGGCATGCGTTCGATCACCCTCGTGAAGGTGAGCCGGGTCCTGCCGGCCCAGCCCGCGCTGCGCCTGCCGGCCTTCACGCTGCTCGAAGTCACCATCAAGACCGGCCGCACGCACCAGATCCGCGTCCACCTCGCATCGCAGGGCCATCCGATCGCCGGCGACGACAAGTACGGCGACTTCGAGCTGAACAAGGCCCTGCAGAAGCACGGACTCAAGCGCATGTTCCTGCATGCGTGGCGTTTACAGTTCAACCACCCCGCCGGCGGCGAGCGCATCGAATTGATGTCGGCGCTGCCTCCAGAACTCCGGAACTTTGCCGACCATGTCCCGACCCCGCCGCTTTGACCTGATTGCCTTCGACTGGGACGGCACGCTCTTCGACTCCACCCAGATCATCGTGCGCTGCATCCAGCGCGCCGTCGCCGACGTCGGCGGCACGGTGCCTTCCGACAAGGCCGCAGCCTATGTGATCGGCATGGGCCTGATGCAGGCGCTGGCGCATGCGGCGCCCGACGTGCCGGAGGCGAAATATCCGGAACTGGGGCGTCGCTACCGCGTCCACTACACGTCGCACCAGAACGACCTGGCCCTGTTCGACGGCGTACTCAAGTTGCTGTCCGACCTGAAGGAGCGCCACCATTGCCTGGCCGTCGCCACCGGCAAATCGCGCCGGGGGCTGGACGAGGTGCTGCAGACAGAGGAGTTGCGCAGCGTCTTCGACGGTTCCAGGACGGCGGACGAAACCGCGGGCAAGCCGGACCCGCGGATGCTGCGCGAGCTGATGGCGCAGTTCGGCACCGAGCCGGGCCGCACTCTGATGATCGGCGACACCACGCACGACCTGCAGATGGCCTTGAACGCCGGCTGCACCAGCGTGGGCGTGAGCTACGGCGCCCACGAGCCGGACGCGTTCGACGCGCTGCAGCCCCTGTTCGTGGCCCATTCGGTGCCGCAGCTGCACCAGTGGCTGCTCGAGAACGCATAGTGCGCCGGCCATGAGCGCGCCGATCCCCCTGTGCAACTCCGCCGATCTCGCCGACAGCGGCGAGGCGGTGCCGTTCGACGTGGTGTACGGCGGCCAGACCTGCCGCGCGTTCGCGATCCGCTTCGACGGCCAGGTCCATGCGTATCTGAATCGCTGTGCCCACATCGCGATGGAGATGGACTGGCAGCCGAACCGCTTCTTCGACGACAGCGGCCGCTGGCTGCTGTGCTCGACCCACGGCGCGGTCTACCGGCCCGACAGCGGCGAATGCGCCGGCGGGCCCTGCCGCGGCGGCCTGGTCAAGATCAACCTCACGGAGCGCGATGGCGTGGTGCACTGGCATACTGCCCACAACCTCCAACCTCTCGAGTTCTGACATGACCCCCACGCTCTTTTCAATCGCTGCCCCCCGAGGGGGCTTCAGCCTCCTTGCGGCGGCTCGGCGGAGACTGAAATGAACGAATCGCCTCCCGGCCCGCCGGAGCAGACACCGGGCGCACCGGGCGTTCCTCCGCCTTTCCCCGCCGCCCCCGTCGCGCAGGCGCAGCCGCGCTCCGGCTGGGACCAGGCCACGATGGAACGGCTGATGTTCGCAACCCTGGAAGAGCAGCGCACTTCCCGGCGCTGGCGCAATTTCTTCCGCTTGTCTTGGCTGGCGCTGATCGTGTTCCTGCTCTGGGCCGCGATGCACCGCGGCACCCCCAGCACCGACAAGACGGCGCCGCACACCGCGGTGGTCGAGATCAAGGGTGAAATCGCTTCGGGCGCGGATGCCAGCGCCGAATTCATCGTCGCCGCCATGCGCGCCGCGTTCGAGGACGAGGGCGCCAAGGCCGTGGTGCTGCTGGTGAACTCACCCGGCGGCAGCCCGGTGCAGGCCGGCATCATCTACGACGAGATCAAGCGGCTCAAGGCCAAGTACAAGAAACCGGTGTACGCAGTGGTGGAAGAGTCCTGCGCCTCCGCGGCGTACTACATCGCCGCCGCGACCGACAAGATCTTCGTCGACAAGGCCAGCATCGTCGGCAGCATCGGCGTGCTGATGGAAGGCTTCGGCTTCACCGGCCTGATGGACAAGGTGGGCGTCGAGCGGCGCCTGCTGACCGCCGGCGAGAACAAGGGCTTCCTCGACCCGTTCAGCCCGCAGACCGACAAGCAGCGCGCCTTCGCCCAGACCATGCTGGACCAGATCCACCGCCAGTTCATCGACGCGGTGAAGGCGGGGCGCGGCGCGCGGCTGAAGGAGACCCCCGAGCTGTTCAGCGGCCTGTTCTGGACCGGCCAGCAGGCGGTGGAGATGGGGCTGGCCGACCAGCTCGGCAACGTCGACTTCGTCGCCCGCGAAATCGTCAAGGCGGAAGAACTGGTGGACTACACGCGCCGCGACAACGTCGCCGAGCGGCTGGCCAAGAAGTTCGGCGCCGCCATCGGTGACGGCGCGATGCGCGCCCTGAAGGCGATCCCGGCCCTGCGCTGAGCAGAGTCAGCGGCCGACCAGAAACACCGCCGGCGTGTCGTTGTCCGGCGGCGCCGGCTGCTGCTTCCAGGCTTTCACCGCCATGCTGCGGTTCCGTGCCTGGGGCAGCGTCAGGCCGCTGCTCACGGCCAGCCGGGTGTTCGGCTGCAGGTGCTGCAGCAAGGCCTGCCAGAGGGCGGCATTGCGGTACGGCGTCTCGATGAACAGCTGGGCCTGGCCGCTCTTGAGCGCCAGCGCTTCGAGCTCGCGGATGCGGCGGGCGCGTTCGGCCGGGTCTTGCGGCAGGTAACCGACGAAGGCGAAGCTCTGGCCGTTCAGGCCGCTGGCGGCCAGCGCCAGCAGCAGCGAGACCGGGCCGACCAGCGGCACCACCTCGATCCCCAGGTCATGGGCGGCGCGTGCCACGGACGACCCCGGATCGGCAATCGCGGGCATGCCGGCCTCGCTGAGCAAGCCGATGTCGTGGCCGTCCAGCGCCGCCGCCAGCAAGGGTTTCGCATCGAAATTGCCGCCGTGGTCGCCTTTCTTGTGGACTTCGCGCGGCAGCTCGGTGATGCGCTGTTCCTGCACCGGCGCGGCCAGCGGATGCAGCTCGTTGATGCGCTTGAGGTAGGCCCGCGCCGATTTCGCGTTCTCGCAGATCCAGTGCGTCAGCTGCGCAGCCTGCTGCAGCGTGCCATCCGGCAGGGCCTCGCGCAGCGGCGCCTGGACGGCGCAGCCGAAGTCCAGCGGCGCCGGAACCAGCAGGAGTCTGCCGGTCCCGCTCACAGCAGCTTGACGCCGGCGGCGCGCAGCATCCGGCAGGTGCGGATCAGGGGCAACCCGACCAGGGCGGTCGGGTCGTCGCTGTCGATCGCGTCCAGCAACGCGATCCCCAGGCCCTCGCTCTTGGCGCTGCCGGCGCAGTCGTAGGGCTGTTCGGCGCGCAGGTAGGCCTCGATCTCGCCGTCGCCCAGGTCGCGAAAGCGCACCCGCACGGGCGCGAGGTCCACCTGCTCGAAGCCGCTGGCCCGGCAGACGACCGCCACCGCGGTCTGGAACACGACACTGTGTCCGCGCATCCGCCGCAACTGCTCGACCGCGCGGGCGTGGCTGCCGGGTTTGCCGAGCGCGATGCCGTCGAGGTCGGCGACCTGGTCCGAACCGATCACCACCGCCTCGGGAAAGCGCGCGGCCACGGCCCAGGCCTTGGCCAGCGCCAGCCGCACGGCGAGGCGGCCCGGACTTTCGCCGGGCAGCGCCGATTCATCCACGTCGGGCGATGCCACTTCGAACGGCAGGTGCAGGCGTTCCAGCAGATCGCGCCGGTAGCGGGAGGTCGACCCGAGCACCACGGCCCGTGCGGCCGGGCCGCGAGGAGGGGAAGGGGCGTCCGCAGTCATGCGCCGATTCTCTTACACTCGCCGGATGAAGAAGGAGTACGACCCGCGACGGCTCGACGTCAAGGCTTTTGCGGAAGAGGCCGGCCAGCTCGCGGGCGAGGACCGGCTCGGCAGCCATCCGCGGCTGATGGCGGAGACCGGCGGGCTTGGCGCGGATGCGCCATTGGCTTGGTCGGCCCGTGGCGAGCTGCGCAACCCGGGCCATGTGCATCCCGAGATCTGGCTGCACCTGTCGGCCCGCGCGGTGCTGCCGCTGACATGCCAGCGCTGCCTGGCGCCGGTCGAGGTCGCGGTGCAGGTGGAGCGTCCGTTCCGCTTCGTGCAGGACGAGGCCATCGCAATGGCCGAAGACGATCGCTCCGAAGAGGACTTGCTGGCCCTGAGCCGCAGCTTCGACCTGGTCGAACTGGTCGAGGACGAACTGCTGATGGACCTGCCGGTGGCGCCGCGGCACGACGTCTGTCCGGTGCCGGCGAAGCTGGCGGTCGCGGACGAGGATTTCGATTCCACCGCCGCGGAAACCGAAAACCCGTTTGCCCTGCTGCAGCGGCTCAAGACCCGCAAAGCGGAGTAAAAACAACAACTTGGGCTATAATCGTGGGCTTCGCGCAAATGCCTTTCGGGCTTGATCGCGTTCCCTCCAATCCATCCACCGGCAGCCGCCCGTGCGGGTGGCTCCAACGAGCCGTCCTTGCGGACGGCGCCAACGAAGTTCCAGGAGTCCGTTATGGCCGTCCAGCAAAACAAGAAATCGCCGTCCAAGCGCGGCATGCACCGTTCGCACAACGCTCTGGTCGTTCCGGGCATCGCGGTCGAGCCGACCACGGGCGAAACGCACCTGCGTCACCACATCAGCCCGACCGGCTTCTACCGTGGCCGCAAGGTGCTCAAGACCAAGAACGACGCCTGATTGGCTTCGCACTCGGGCCCGGCACTGCGCAATGCAGTCACGGGCCCTTGTCTTGACGCCGGTCGCCCGATGCTGGTGGGTGCCATGCGGTTCGTCCTACATTTGAGCCCATGACTACTCTGGCCGTCGACTGCATGGGGGGTGACCACGGCCCCCGCGTCACACTCGCCGCTTGCCGGCAATTCCTCGAACGCCATCCCGAAGCCCGGCTGTTATTGGTCGGGGCTCCTGCCGCCCTGGGCGGCTTCACGCATGAGCGCGCCACCATCGTCGCCGCCACCGAAGTCGTGGCCATGGACGATGCGGTGGAAGTCGCGCTGCGCCGCAAGAAGGATTCTTCGATGCGGGTGGCGATCCAGCTGGTCAAGGATGGCAAGGCGCAGGCCGCCGTCTCCGCCGGCAACACCGGGGCGCTGATGGCCCTGGCCCGCTACCTGCTCAAGACCATCGAGGGCATCGACCGCCCGGCGATCGCCTCGCCGATGCCCAATGCCAAGGGCGGCGCCACCACCGTGCTGGACCTGGGCGCCAATGTCGATTGCACCGAACACCACCTGCTGCAGTTCGCCGTCATGGGATCGGCGCTGGTCTCCGCGCTGACCAATGAGCAGCAGCCTTCGGTCGGGTTGCTCAACATCGGCGAAGAAGTCATCAAAGGCAGTGAAGTCATCAAAAAGGCCGGCGAACTGCTGCGATCCGCTGCCAATCTCGGTGATCTCAATTTCTACGGAAATGTCGAAGGCAATGACATCTACAAGGGCACGACCGACATCGTTGTCTGCGATGGATTTGTCGGCAATGTCATGCTCAAGACCAGCGAGGGCCTGGCGACGATGATCGGCGGTTTCCTGAAGGAAGAGTTCTCGCGCACTCCCTTGACCAAACTGGCCGCCATCGTGGCCTATCCCGTGCTATCTGCATTTAAAAATAGGGTTGACTACCGGCGTTACAACGGCGCGGCCCTGCTGGGCCTGCGCGGACTGGTGTTCAAGAGCCATGGTTCGGCCGACGAGTTCGCCTTCGGGCAGGCCCTGGGCCGCGCGTATGATGCGGCCCGGAACCAGTTGCTCGATCGGGTCCAGGCGCGGATCGCCCACGCCCGGCCGCTGCTGGTGGGTTCCGATGCCGAACCCCGGTCGGTCGAAACTGTCATCAACGAATAGAACATGAGACGCTTTTCCCGCATCACGGGCACCGGCAGCTACCTGCCACCCCGCCGCGTCACCAACGCCGACCTCGCAGCCGAGCTGGCCGTCAGCGGCATCGAGACGTCCGACGAGTGGATCGTCGGTCGCACCGGCATCCGGGCCAGGCATTTCGCCGACCCGGGCGTCACCTGCAGCGATCTGGGCTTCGAGGCCGCCAAACGGGCGCTTGAAGCCGCGGGCGTTGCGGCCAGCGACATCGATCTGATCATCGTGGGAACTTCCACGCCGGACATGGTGTTCCCGTCGGCTGCCTGCATCCTGCAAAACAAGCTGGGCATCGCCGGTTGTCCCGCGTTCGACATCCAGGCCGTGTGCAGTGGCTTCGTGTACGCGCTGACAGTTGCCGACTCCATGATCAAGACCGGCGCGGCCAGCAAGGCGCTGGTGATCGGCGCCGAAGTGTTTTCGCGCATCCTCGATTTCACGGACCGCACAACCTGCGTCCTGTTCGGCGACGGCGCGGGCGCCGTGGTGCTGGAGGCGTCGGAGACGCCCGGCATCCTGGCCAGCGACCTGCACGCCGACGGCAAGTACGTGGGCATCCTTTGCGTGCCCGGCACCGTCGCGGGCGGCAAGGTGTTGGGCGAACCGCTCCTGAAGATGGACGGGCAGGCCGTGTTCAAGCTGGCTGTCGGCGTGCTCGAAGACGCCGCCCGCGCCACGCTCGAAAAGGCCGGTCGCACCGCCGCCGACATCGACTGGCTGATTCCGCACCAGGCCAATCTGCGCATCATGCAAGGCACGGCGAAGAAGCTGAAGCTGCCGCTGGACAAGCTGATCGTCACGGTCGACCAGCATGGCAACACTTCCGCCGCGTCGATCCCGCTGGCGCTGGATGTGGCAGTGCGCAGCGGCAAGATCAAGCGCGGCGACACGCTCATGCTCGAAGGCGTAGGCGGCGGTTTCACCTGGGGCGCCGTGTTGCTGGATTTCTAAGCATGAAAACCTTTGCTTTCGTCTTTCCCGGCCAGGGCTCCCAGGCTGTCGGCATGCTCGACGCCTGGGGCGACCATCCGGCCGTTGCCGCCGTTTTGGCCGAAGCCTCCGATGCCATGGGCGAAGACCTGGGCCGCCTGATCCAGGACGGTCCGAAAGAAGCCCTGGCCATGACCACCAACACCCAGCCCGTGATGCTGGTTGCCGGCGTCGCCGCCTATCGCGCCTGGCTGGCCGAAGGCGGGACGGTGCCGTCGGTGGTGGCCGGGCATTCGCTCGGCGAGTATTCGGCGCTGGTGGCGGCTGGAGTGCTGACGCTGGCGCAAGCGGCGCCGCTGGTCCGCTTCCGGGCCCAGGCGATGCAGGATGCGGTGCCCGCGGGCACCGGCGCGATGGCGGCGATTCTCGGCATGGATGCGCAGCGTGTCATCGCAGGCTGCTCCGAGGCGGCGCGCAGTTTCGGCGTCGGCACCAGCGAAGTGGTGGAGGCGGTGAATTTCAACGACCCCGGCCAGACCGTCATCGCCGGCAGCAAGGCGGCGGTCGACAAGGCCTGTGAAGTCCTCAAGGCCAACGGCGCCAAGCGCGCGCTGCTGCTGCCGGTCTCGGCGCCGTTCCACTCGAGCCTCATGAAGCCGGCGGCGGAGAAGCTGCGCGAAAAGCTCGCGCAGACCACGTTCGCGGCGCCGCGGATCCCGGTCATCAACAACATCGAGGTGCGCGAGGAAACCGAGCCGGACCGGATTCGCGCCGCCTTGTACGAGCAGGCCTTCGGCCCCGTGCGCTGGGTCGAATGCGTGCAGGCGATCAAGGCTCGCGGCATCACGACGATCGTGGAGTGCGGCCCGGGCAAGGTGCTGGCCGGCCTGTGCCGGCGCATCGACCCGGAACTGACGGGTGTCGCGCTGCATGACCCCGCCAGCCTGGCCGAGGTGAAGGCGGTGCTCGCATGACCGCCCCGAAGCTAGAAGGCCAGGTGGCCCTGGTGACGGGCGCATCGCGCGGCATCGGCGCGGCGATCGCGCTCGAACTGGCGGCACAGGGCGTGAAAGTGATCGGCACGGCCACCACCGCCGAAGGCGCCGGAAAGATCAGCGCGGTGCTCGCCGCGCACGCCGGCTGCCGCGGCGCCGCGCTCGACGTCAACGATGTCGCCGCCGCCGAACAACTGATCGATTCGATCGTCAAGGAACATGGCGGGCTGCAGATCCTGGTGAACAACGCCGGCATCACCCGCGACACGCTGGCGATGCGCATGAAGGACGAAGACTGGGACGCGGTGCTGGACACCAACCTCAAGGCCGTCTTCCGCATGAGCCGCGCGGTGATGCGCACGATGATGAAGCAGCGTTACGGGCGCATCATCAGCATCACGTCGGTGGTCGGCGCTTCCGGCAATGCCGGCCAGGCCAACTACGCCGCGGCCAAGGCCGGCGTGGCGGGCATGACCCGCGCGCTGGCCCGCGAACTCGGGAGCCGCGGCATCACCGTCAACTGCGTAGCGCCGGGTTTCATCGAGACGGACATGACGGCGGCGCTGCCGCCCGAGCAACAGAAGGCACTGCTGGGCCAGATCCCGCTGGGCCACCTCGGCAAGCCGGCGGACATCGCCCACGCCGTGGCTTTCCTGGCCTCAAAGCAAGCCGGTTACGTGACGGGACAGGAAATCCACGTCAACGGCGGCATGTACATGGCCTGAAATAAAGTCAGTGCCGGATCGTCCGCCCGGCAGTCCGGGACGGGGAATGCACCTCGTCCCGGGTAAAATCGCGGATTCATTTACAACCCTTTGAGGGAACCATGAGCGATATCGAAGCACGTGTCAAAAAAATCATCGCCGAACAACTCGGCGTGGAAGAGTCCCAGGTCACCAGTGAAAAAGCCTTCGTGGCCGACCTCGGTGCTGACTCTCTGGACACGGTGGAGCTGGTGATGGCGCTCGAAGACGAGTTCGGCATCGAGATTCCCGATGAGGACGCCGAGAAGATCACGACGGTGCAAAACGCCATCGACTACGCCAACACGCACCAGAAGGCCTGATTGCGCATGAGCGGCGTGCAGAACCGTTTCCTGGAGGGGGCATGAGTCGCCGGCGCGTCGTCGTGACGGGACTGGGCTGCATCAGCCCGGTTGGAAATTCCGTGGACGAGGCCTGGTCCAACGTGCTCGCGGGCCGGGGTGGGATCGACGTGATCCAGGGGTTCGACGCGTCCAATCTCGCCTGCCGGTTCGCCGGGGAGGTGAAGGACTTCAGGATCGGCGAATGGATTCCCGAGAAGGAAGCGCGTCACATGGACCGCTTCATCCACCTGGGACTGGTCGCGGCGATCCAGGCCGTGCAGGACAGCGGCCTGCCCACTGGCGACGCGCTCAGCGCCGAGCAGGCGGACCGGATCGGCTGCAACATCGGTTCGGGCATCGGCGGCCTGCCGATGATCGAGCAGATGCACGGCGAGATGGTCAACCGCGGCCCGCGCCGCATTTCGCCGTTCTTCGTGCCGGCGTCGATCATCAACATGATCTCCGGTCATGTCTCGATCAAGTTCGGCTTCAAGGGGCCGAACATCGCCGTCGTCACCGCCTGCACGACCGGGCTGCACGCGATCGGCTTGTCGGCACGGTTGATCGAGACCGGAGACGCTGACGTCATGATCGCCGGCGGGGCGGAATCCTGTGTGTCGCCACTGGGTGTCGGGGGTTTTGCCGCTGCCCGCGCGCTGTCGACCCGCAACGACGACCCGAAGACCGCTTCCCGTCCCTGGGACAAGGATCGCGATGGCTTCGTGCTGGGCGAAGGCGGCGGTGTCCTGGTGCTGGAAGAGTACGAGCACGCCAAGGCCCGCGGTGCGAAGATCTACGCCGAGCTGGCCGGCTTCGGCATGAGCGGCGACGCCTATCATGTCACCGCGCCGGACGTGGACGGCCCGCGCCGGGCGATGTTGAACGCGCTGCGCAATGCCGGCCTGAACACCGACCAGGTGCAGTACCTCAACGCCCACGGCACTTCCACGCCGCTGGGAGACCTGAACGAAACCAACGCGATCAAGGCCGCGTTCGGGGCCGATGCGAAGAAGCTGGTGGTCAATTCCACCAAGTCCATGACCGGTCACCTGCTGGGCGGCGCCGGCGGGATCGAGTCGGTGTTCAGCGTGCTGGCCATCCACCACCAGAAGAGCCCGCCCACCATCAACATCTTCAACCAGGATCCGGAGTGCGACCTGGATTACTGCGCCAACGAAGCGCGGGACATGAAGATCGACGTGGCCATGAAGAACAACTTCGGCTTCGGCGGCACCAATGGCACTCTCGTCTTCAAGCGCATCTGAAGCATGCGTCCGGCGCCTCGCGGCGCCGCTTTGAGTCCCGTCCCATGCACCACGCCCCATCGGTGAGCTATCCGGTGGGGCGGCCGCTGTTCCCCGGCTTGTTGGCGCTCGTCCTGTGGATGGCGGACGCCGCCGTCACGTGGGCCTGGCTGCGTGAATCCGAGGCGCCCGGCTGGCGCCAGGCGACCGCGGCGATCCTGCTGGTCCTGATCGGCGGGTGGTCCCTGCTGGCCTGGCTGCGCTCGCCCATCGGCGAACTGCATTGGGACGGCGCCGGCTGGACCGCGCCGCACGAAGCCGGCGCGGGCTCCCTGCGCGTGGTGCTGGACCTGCAGCAGGTCATGCTGGTGCGCTGGCTGCCACCGCAATCCGCGCAGTGGCTCTGGCTCGAACGGCGCAGGAGCCCACAACGCTGGCTGGATGTGCGCCGTGCGGTATATTCGCGCGCCAGACCGCAAGCGCTGTCACCGGCCCGCCCGCCGGCAGCGACACCATGACCAAAGCGCCTTCCGCACCCCCCGCGTCCTCCGACACCGACCTGATGCTGGTCGAGCGCACGGTCGCGGGCGACCAGAAGGCATTCGAGTTGCTGGTGATCAAGTACCAGCGCCGGATCGAGCGGCTGATCGGCCGCATGGTGCGCGACGTCGACCTGGTCGAAGACATCGCCCAGGAAACCTTCATCCGCGCCTACCGGGCGCTGGCGCAGTTCCGTGGCGACGCCCAGTTCTATACGTGGCTCTACCGGATCGCGGTCAATACCGCCAAGAAGGCGCTGATGGACCTCAAGCGCGATCCGCTGGTGTCGGAGAGCGCATTGCGCAACGGGAACGACGAGGAAGATGAAACTTCCGCGGTGGAGAACGAACTAACCTCCTCGGAAACGCCGGAAACGGTGCTGGCCGCCAAGGAAATCGCCGCGGCGGTCAACTCGGCCATGGAGGCGCTGCCCGACGAACTGCGCCAGGCGGTCACGCTGCGCGAGATCGAGGGCCTGAGCTACGAAGAGATTGCAGAAGTGATGAATTGCCCGATCGGCACGGTGCGTTCGCGGATCTTCCGTGCGCGCGAGGCGATTTCGGCGAAGGTCAAGCCCATGCTGGAAAACCAGTCGGGCAAGCGCTGGTAATGAGGCGGATTGGCAAGGTGATGCTATGGACAAGATGCAGATGCACGAAATGATCTCGGCGCTGGCCGACGGCCAGTTGCGGGGCGAGGCGCTCGAACGCGTCATCGAGACCGTGGCGACGGACGACCAGGCGCGCAATGCCTGGCATACCTATCACCTGATCGGCGACGTTTTGCGCTCGGGCAGCCTGCCGACGGGCACGGCACCGGCGGCCTTCCTGGCCGGCTTCCAGGTCCGGCTGGAACGCGAGCAGGGACGCGACCGGGTCGCGGATGTTGTCGCCAGCACGGTGCCGATGGTCCCGGTCGCGGCGACCGAGGTGGTGCATGCGGCGACCGAGGCCGCGAACGACGGCAGCTTTCGCTGGAAGATGGTGGCGGGCGTTGCTTCCCTTGCTGCCGTGGCGGCGATCGGCTGGACGGCCGTCGCCGACATCACGCGTTCCCAGCAGCCCCAGTTGGCAAGCGCGGCGCCCCAGGGCGCCGGCGCCGCCGCCGAGCGGCCGGCCATCATGATTCGCGACCCGCGGCTCGACGAGATGCTGGCGGCCCACCGCCAGCTCGGTGGCGGCGCGTCCGCCCTGCAGACGCCGGCCGGTTTCCTGCGCAACGCGACTTTCGAGGGCCCGGCCCGCTGACAGCGCCGTTCACGCATGTTGCAAGTCTCGCCCGCACCGTCCCTGCGCCTCTTGGGGAAGTTCCTCGTCACCCTCTGCGCCCTGGGCGCCCTGGGATTGGCGAGCGCCCAGCCGCCGGCCAACGGCCAGGGCGTCGCAGGCCGGGGCGCTGAACGCACCGTCGGCGAATGGCTGCTGCGGATGCACGAAGCGTCGCGCCGCCGCAGCTATGTCGGCACCTTCGTGGTGTCGTCCTATGCCGGCAACCTGTCCACGGCCCGGATCTGGCATGCGTGCGAAGGCGATGTGCAGATGGAGCGGGTGGAGAGCCTGACCGGCGCGCCGCGGGCGATCTTCCGGCGCAACGACGAGGTCATGACCTTCCTGCCGGCGGCCAAGGTGGCGCGCAGCGAAAAGCGCGAGTCCCAGGGGCCGTTTCCGCACCTGCTGACCGGCGGCGAGAATTCGATCCCCGAGTTCTACGGCGCCCGCCGCATCGGCGGCGACCGGGTGGCGGGCTATGACGCGGACGTGGTCCAGCTCGCGCCCCGGGACAACCTGCGTTACGGCTACCGGATCTGGAGCGAGAAGAAATCCGGCCTGGTGGTCAAGCTGCAGACGCTGGACACCGAGGGCAATGTGCTCGAACAGGCTGCCTTCTCCGAGCTGCAGCTCGATGCGCCGGTGCGCATGGACAAGCTGGCCCAGATGATGGCGAGCACGGATGGCTACCGGATCGAGAAGGCCGACGTCCTGAAGACCACCGCCGTCGCCGAAGGCTGGACCCTGAAGACGGCGGTGGCCGGCTTCAAGTCGATGAGCTGCTACAAGCGGCCGGCCGCCGAGAACACGATGCAGTGGATCTTCTCCGACGGGCTGGCCTCCGTGTCGCTGTTCGTCGAGCCCTACGACCGCCAGCGCCACACGCAGGAAGGGCTGTTCGCCGCCGTCGGCGCGACCCAGACCCTGACGCACCGGATCCAGGACTGGTGGGTCACCGCGGTGGGCGAAGTGCCGCCCCACACCCTCAAGGCCTTCGCGCAGAGCCTTGAGCGGCGCAAATAAGCCCCCAGTTTCCCCATTGCGGCGAAAGGTGAGAACCATTTTGCTGCGTCGCATTCCCAGCAGTATCTTTTCATCAAGAGGTCGATATGTTCCAGCCCGATTGGAAAAAATTCCGCGCCCCTGTTCTGGCCGGCGCGCTCGCGATCGCCGGGGCGGCGGCTCTGGTCCCGACCGGTCCGGCGGTGGCGCAGTCCGCGCCGCAGCTGCGGGGATTGCCTGACTTCACCGACCTGGTGGAGTTGGTCGGCCCGGCGGTCGTCAACATCCGGACTCTCGAGAAGGCGCGGCCGTCCGCTGCCGGCAGCGGCCAGATGGACGAGGACATGCAGGAGTTCTTCCGCCGCTTCTTCGGCCAGCCCGCGCCCGGCATCCCCCGGCAGGCGCCGCGCCCGAACCGGCCCCCGCAGGACGAAGAGGCGCAGCCGCGCGGTGTCGGCTCCGGCTTCATCCTGAGCGCGGACGGCTACGTCATGACCAACGCCCACGTGGTGGACGGCGCCGAGGAGGTGCTGGTCACGCTGCCGGACAAGCGTGAGTTCAAGGCCAAGGTGGTCGGCACGCCCGACAAGCGGACCGACGTGGCGGTGATCAAGATCGAGGCGACCGGCCTGCCGTCGGTGAAGATCGGCGACGTCAGCCGCCTCAAGGTGGGCGAGTGGGTGATGGCGATCGGTTCGCCGTTCGGCCTGGAAAACACGGTCACGGCGGGCATCGTCAGCGCCAAGCAGCGCGACACCGGGGACTACCTGCCCTTCATCCAGACGGACGTCGCCATCAATCCAGGCAACTCCGGTGGCCCGCTGATCAACATGCGCGGCGAGGTGGTGGGCATCAACAGCCAGATCTACTCCCGTTCCGGCGGCTTCATGGGGATTTCGTTCGCGATCCCCATCGACGAGGCGATCCGCGTCAGCGAGCAGCTGCGCTCGCCGACCGGCCGGGTGTCGCGCGGCCGGATCGGCGTCCAGATCGACCAGGTCACGAAGGACGTGGCGGAGTCGATCGGGCTGGGCAAGCCGCAGGGCGCCCTGGTGCGCAGCGTCGAGAGCGGCTCGCCCGCCGACAAGGCCGGCATCGAAGCCGGTGACATCATCACCAGGCTCGACGGCAAGGTGATCGAGCGACCCAACGAACTGCAGCGCATGGTGGGCAATATCAAGCCAGGCAGCAAGGCGACGGTGACGGTGTTCCGCCGTGGCGGCTCGAAGGAGCTGGGCGTGACGATCGCCGAGGTCGAGGTCGACAAGCCGGTCAAGCGGGTGCTGGCCGAAAAGGAAGCCGACAAGCCCAAGGGCTCGCCGGCAGCGCAGTCGGTCGGACTGGTCGTCAGCGAACTGACCGACGCCCAGAAGAAGGAACTGAAGATCAAGGGCGGCGTGAAGGTCGAGACGGTGGCGGAGGCTGCGGCGCGCGCCGGAATCCGAGAGGGCGACATCATCGTGGCGATCGGCAACACCGAAGTGCATTCGGTGCGCGAGTTCGACGCCGTCATCGCCAAGGTGGACAAGACCAAGCCGGTGCCTGTGCTGTTGCGTCGGGGCGAGCTGGCTAGCTACCTGCTGATCCGGCCTTCCCGCGGCTAGCGCAGTCCGGGTGCATGGGCATGAAGGCCCCAGCCCGAAGTCGGGTTTGGGGCTTTTTTTCGACGCCGGATCAAATATTTCGCGTGCATTTTTGCACGGTTAAAAGTGTGCGCTAGCTAACTTCATTGGCGCCTATGCATGCTTTTCGATAGAATAGGGGCTCTGGATTTTGGATTAGTGGCATATGAGGGGCGCCCAAGCCCACCATGCGGGATGGATCAGAGTGCTCCACCGGCCGTCCACAGATCGCCCACAACTTGTCCCTATGGCTGCCCACACTTTTTGTTGATAACCTGTGCATAAATCTTGTGTTGCAACCCTGCAACGACACTTCCAGAGCGCCCTGCGCGCTGTACGGCCGGGGCTTTTTGCCTACAATGAAGCTCCAACTATCGCAGTTGCCATAGATTGTTGGTTCAGGGCGCGTCACCACTCGACGCGCCCTTTTTTCTTTCCGGCTGCCGTTTGAATTCAATCACTTAAGCGTTCCCGTTGATGAATCACATCAGAAACTTTTCGATCATCGCGCACATCGACCATGGCAAATCGACGCTCGCAGACCGCTTGATCCAGCGCTGCGGAGGACTCTCGGATCGCGAGATGGAAGAGCAGGTCCTCGACTCGATGGATCTCGAGAAAGAGCGTGGGATAACCATCAAGGCGCAGACCGCTGCACTCAAATACAAGGCACGCGATGGACAGGTCTACAACCTGAATCTGATCGACACGCCGGGCCACGTCGACTTTTCGTACGAGGTGTCGCGTTCGCTGTCCGCGTGCGAAGGCGCGTTGCTGGTGGTCGATGCGAGCCAGGGCGTGGAAGCGCAGACCGTCGCCAACTGCTACACGGCGCTCGAACTGGGCGTGGAAGTCGTGCCGGTCCTGAACAAGATGGACCTGCCGCAGGCCGATCCGGAAAACGCGAAGCTGGAAATCGAGGACGTCATCGGCATCGACGCCACCGATGCGATTCCGTGTTCGGCCAAGACCGGCATGGGCATCGACGAGATCCTGGAGGCCGTCGTGGCGCGGATCCCGGCGCCGAAGGGCAATCCGGACGGTCCGTTGCGGGCGATGATCGTCGACAGCTGGTTCGACAGCTACGTCGGCGTCGTGATGCTGGTGCGGGTGGTGGACGGCCGCCTGGCCAAGGGCGAGCGCATCAAGCTCATGGCCAACGACCTGACCTACAACGCCGACAACCTGGGCGTCTTCACGCCGGGCAACGAGCCGCGCCAGTCGCTGGAAGCGGGCGAGGTCGGTTACATCATCGCCGGCATCAAGGAATTGCAGGCCGCCAAGGTCGGCGACACCGTCACCCTGGTGCGGCCCGGCACCGGGGGCGCCGCCTTCACCGCCACCGAGCCGCTGCCTGGCTTCAAGGAAATCCAGCCGCAGGTGTTCGCCGGCCTGTACCCGACCGAGGCCAACCAGTACGACTCGCTGCGCGACGCGCTGGAAAAGCTCAAGCTCAACGACGCCTCGCTGCACTATGAGCCGGAAGTCTCCCAGGCCCTGGGCTTCGGCTTTCGCTGCGGCTTCCTCGGCCTGCTGCACATGGAGATCGTCCAGGAGCGCCTGGAGCGCGAGTTCGACCAGGACCTGATCACCACCGCGCCGAGCGTGGTCTACCAGGTGGTCAAGCCGGGCGGCGAAATCATGATGGTGGAAAACCCGTCCAAGATTCCCGACCAGGGCAAGCTCGAGGAGATCCGCGAGCCGATCGTCACCGTGCATCTCTACATGCCGCAGGAGTACGTCGGGCCGGTGATGACGCTGGCCAACCTCAAGCGCGGCGTCCAGTTGAACATGGCCTACCACGGCAAGCAGGTCATGCTGACCTACGAGATGCCGCTGGGCGAGATCGTGCTGGACTTCTTCGACAAGCTCAAGTCGGTCAGCCGGGGCTATGCCTCGATGGACTACGAGTTCAAGGAGTACCGGGCGTCGGACGTGGTCAAGGTCGACATCCTGCTCAACGGCGAGAAGGTCGACGCGTTATCGATCATCGTCCACCGCAGCCAGTCGATGTACCGGGGCCGCGCCGTGGTGGCCAAGATGCGGGAAATCATCAGCCGCCAGATGTTCGACGTGGCGATCCAGGCGGCGATCGGCGCCAACATCATCGCCCGCGAGACCATCAAGGCGCTGCGCAAGAACGTGCTGGCAAAATGCTACGGCGGCGACATCAGCCGCAAGCGCAAGCTCCTCGAAAAACAGAAAGCAGGCAAGAAAAGAATGAAGCAGATCGGCTCGGTCGAAGTTCCCCAGGAAGCATTCCTCGCGATCTTGCAGGTGGAGGAATGATGCCCGTCGTGACGGGCGCCATCCTCGCCGCCTTCGCCGCCTACGCCGGTGCCTGGTACCTGGGAATGGTCGAAGGCAATTTCGCGCTGCTGCTGTTCCTGGCGACCATCGTGACGGGCCTGTACTGGCTGGCTGAGCGGCTGGTGTTCCTGCCCCGGCGCCGGGAGGCCGCCGCTGCACTGGAAGCGCAGGCTGCGCAGCGCAAGAGCGAACTCGCCGCGCGCGGCATCGCCCCGGTCGACGCCGACCTGGCCGCCGCCCGTCAGCGCATCCTGATGCAGCCCTGGTGGCTGGACTGGACCGCCGGCCTGTTCCCCGTGATCATCGCCGTGTTCTTGCTGCGCTCGTTCCTGTTCGAGCCGTTCAAGATTCCCTCCGGCTCGATGATCCCCACCCTGCTGGTGGGCGACCTGATCCTGGTGAACAAGTACACCTATGGCCTGCGGCTGCCGGTGCTCAACACCAAGCTCACGAGCGGCAGACCGCCGGCGCGGGGCGACGTCATGGTGTTCCGCTATCCGCCCAAGCCCAGCCTCGATTACATCAAACGTGTGGTGGGCGTGCCGGGCGACGAGGTCGCCTACCTGAACAAGAAGCTGACCATCAACGGCCAGCCGGTGAGCAAGACAGCGGTGCCCGAGTTCTTCGACGAGGACGCGATGCGCTACTTCAAGCAGTTCGAAGAAGACCTGGGCGGCAAGCGGCACCGCCTGCTCAATGACGACGACCGTCCCGCGTTCATTCCCGGCGTCGAGGATTTTCCCTTCAAACAGAATTGCCGCTACAGTGTCGAGGGCGTCACCTGCCGCGTGCCGCAGGGGCACTACTTCATGATGGGTGACAACCGGGACAATTCGCTCGATTCGCGGTACTGGGGCTTCGTGCCGGACAGGAACATCGTGGGCCGGGCGTTCCTGGTCTGGATGAATTTCAGCAGTCTCAAGCGGATCGGCTCCTTTGATTAGAAGATATCAACAAACTGGCGGAAGGGTTCGTACATGAAGGATCAGCTCAAGTCTCGGCAGGGCGGCTTTTCACTGCTCGGTTTCATCTTTGTGGCCGGCGTCCTGGCAAGCGTGGGCATCCTGGGGGCCCAGGCTTTCCCGACCGTTCTCGAGTACCAGGCGGTGCAGAAGGCGGTGCAGAAAGCCTCGGCCGGCAACACCGTGGGCGAAGTCAAGGTCATCTTCGACAAGGCGGCCCAGATCGACGACATCAATTCGATCTCCGGCAAGGACCTGATGGTCACGAAGGAGGGCGACAAGGTGGTCGTCGCCTTCGCCTACAACAAGGAAATCCACATGTTCGGCCCCGCCTACCTGTTGCTCAAGTACGCAGGGCGGTCCAAGTAACAGCCCGGTCCAGCGTGGAAGGCGATCTGTCAGCACTGCAGGATCGCCTGCAGCACCGTTTTGCCGACCCGAAGCTGCTGGCGCGGGCGCTGACCCACCGCAGCTTCTCGGTCGACCACAACGAGCGGCTCGAGTTCCTCGGCGACTCGGTCCTGAACCTCGCCGTCGCGGCCCTCCTGTACGGGCGATTGAGCAAACTCCCGGAAGGTGACCTGTCGCGGGTCCGCGCCAACCTGGTCAAGCAGGAAACCCTGCACCAGGTGGCGGTGACCATCGGGTTGCCGCAGGTGATCCGGCTGGGCGAGGGCGAGACCCGGTCCGGCGGCAGCAAGCGGCCGTCGATCCTGGCCGACGCCCTGGAAGCGGTGATCGGCGCGGTCCATCTCGACGCCGGCTACCTGGCGGCGGAGGCCCTGGTGCACCGGCTGTTCGAGTCGGTCGAGATCACGCCGCAGATGCCGGCCGCCGCCAAGGACCCGAAAACCGAGTTGCAGGAATGGCTGCAAGGCCGCAAGATGAAGCTGCCGATCTACCGCGTGGCAGCGACGCTGGGCGCGGCCCACAAGCAGACTTTCGACGTCGAGTGCGAGGTTCCGGAACTCGGCGCCGTCGAGCGCGGCATCGGGGCCTCGCGCCGCGCCGGTGAACAGGCGGCGGCAGCGGCCATGCTGCTGAACCTGAAAGCAAAGACCAAATGACACAAGCTCCCGACACCCCCGCTGGCGGGCCCGAACACGATCCGGCGAAGGCTGCCGCCGGCCAGCGCTGCGGCCTGATCGCCATCGTCGGCAAGCCGAACGTCGGCAAGTCGACCCTGCTCAATGCACTGGTCAAGCAGAAGATCAGCATCACCTCGAACAAGGCGCAGACCACGCGGCACCGCATCACCGGCATCCGTACCGTGGGCAACGCGCAGTTCGTGTTCGTCGACACCCCGGGTTTCCAGACCCGCCACAACACGGCCCTGAACAAGTCGCTCAACAAGACCGTGCTGGGCGCCGTCGGCGACGTCGACCTGGTGCTGTTCGTGGTGGAAGCGGGCAAATTCCTGCCCGCCGACGCCAAGGTGCTGGAGCTGCTCAAGCCCGGGATCCCGGCGCTGCTGCTGGCCAACAAGCTGGACGAAGTGCACCGTCGCGGCGATATCGCGCCCTGGCTGCAGGAGATGCAGAAACGCCACGCCTTTACCGAGTTCGTGCCGATGTCGGCCAAGAACACGAAGGACGTGGAGCGCCTGTTCGGCATCTGCGAAAAGTACCTGCCCGAGCAGCCGTGGTGGTATGCCGAGGACGAACTCACCGACCGCAGCGAGAAATTCCTGGCCAGCGAGACGGTGCGCGAGAAGCTGTTCCGCTTCACCGGCGACGAGCTGCCCTACACCTCCACGGTGGTGATCGACAAGTTCGAGGAAGAGCCCAGCCCCAAGCACGGGCGGATGGTCAAGATTGCCGCCACCATCGTGGTCGAGCGCGACGGCCACAAGGCGATGGTGATCGGCGACAAGGGCGAGCGGCTCAAGCGCATCGGCACCGAAGCCCGGCAGGATCTGGAGAAGCTGATGGGCGCCAAGGTGTTCCTCGAGCTGTGGGTCAAGGTGCGCAGCGGCTGGGCCGACGACGAGGCGCGGGTGCGCAGCTTTGGCTACGAGTAGACGGATCTCGGACGAACCGGCGTTCGTCCTGCACCGCTACGACTGGAGCGAATCGAGCCTGATCCTGGAAGTGTTCACCCGCCGCCACGGCCGCATCGCCCTGGTGGCCAAGGGCGCCAAGAAGCCCAGTTCCAGCTTCCGTCCGATCCTGCTGCCGCTGCAGCCGCTGCGGGTGAGCTTCGGCGGCGACGCCGAGATCCGCACGCTCAAGGGCGCCGAATGGGTCGGCGGGCAGGTGATGCCGACCGGCGACGCGCTCCTGTCAGGTTACTACCTCAACGAACTGCTGCTGCGGCTGCTGGCGCGCGACGACCCGCATGCCGGGCTGTTCGACGCGTATGCCTCCGCGGTGCAGGTGCTGGCCTCGGAGCACGGCGAGGCGCTGCAGCCGGCGCTGCGCGCGTTCGAGCTGGTGCTGCTGCGCGAGATCGGCCTGCTGCCGGTGCTGAACCTGCAGACGCCCACGCTGGCGCCGCTGGAACCGCATGGCCGCTACAGCCTGGTGCCGGAGGGCGGCCTGGTGCAGGCCGCCCCGGACGACGGCCGCGCCAGCCTCGACGGCGAGCAGTGGCAGCTGCTGCAGCTGGCGCTGGACGACCCGGCGCCTTTTTCCGCCACGCTGCCCGAAGCGGCCATGGTGATGAACCAGCTCAAGCCGCAATTGCGGACCTTGCTGCACTACCATTGCGGGGTCACCACGCTGCGCACGAGGCAGATGATGAAAGACCTGCAGGCCCTATGAGCCCTTCCATTTCCCCCACCGCCCTGTCCGTCAACCTGAACAAGGTGGCCCTGGTCCGCAATACGCGCGAACTGAGCATTCCCAGCGTGGTCCGGGCCGCCACCCTGTGCCTGCAGGCCGGCGCCCACGGCATCACGGTGCATCCGCGGCCGGACGGCCGGCACATCCGCAGCGGCGACGTCACCGACCTGCACCAATTGCTCCAGGCCTGGCCCCGGGCCGAATACAACATCGAAGGCAATCCGTTCCACAACCTGATGGACTTCGTGCGCCAGGTCCGGCCGCACCAGTGCACCTTCGTGCCGGATGCCGAAGGCCAGTCCACCAGCGACCATGGCTGGGACCTGGCCGCCGACGGCGAGCGGCTCCAGCCGCTGATCGCCGAGGCGAAGGCGCTCGGCGTGCGGGTCAGCCTGTTCATGGACCCGGTGCCGCAGGCGATGGCGGCCGCGAAGGCCGTGGGGGCGGACCGGGTCGAGCTCTATACGGAAAGCTATGCGCGGGCGTTCGGCACGGCCGCCGCCGTGCCGGTGCTGCACAGCTTCACCCAGGCGGCGCAGGCGGCGCAGGCCGCCGGCCTGCAGGTCAATGCCGGCCACGACCTGAACCGCGAGAACCTCGCCGACTTCCTGCTGCAGGTGCGCGGTGTCCAGGAGGTGTCGATCGGCCACGCGCTGATCGCCGACGCGCTGGAGCTGGGCTACACCGCCACCGTCCGGGCCTACCTGGCGTGCATCGAAAAGGCCTTTGCCGCAGCGGCCAGCCAGCAATGATCTACGGCCTGGGCACCGACATCTGCGACGTCCGGCGCATCCGCGATTCGCTGGAACGCCACGGCGAGCGCTTCGCCCGCAAGATCCTGAGCGAGGCCGAACTGGCCACCTGGCAGGCCCGCAGCGCGCGCTGGCCGGAGCGCGGCGTGCGCTACCTGGCCACCCGCTTTTCCGCCAAGGAGGCGTTCAGCAAGGCAGTGGGGCTCGGGATGCGGATGCCCATGACTTGGCGGCTGTGCGAGATCGGCAAGCTGGCCAGCGGCCAGCCGGTGATCGTGCTGCACGGCGGGCTCAAGGAATGGTTCGAGGCGCGGGGGCTGTCGGCCCACGTGAGCGTCACCGATGAAACCGATTACGCGGCGAGCTTCGTCGTCGTCGAAAAGAAACCAGCACCATGAACGAACACGCTCCCCTGATTCTCGACATCGCCGGCCTGGAACTGACCGACGCCGACCGGCGCCGCCTGGCCCATCCGCTCACCGGCGGCATGATCCTGTTCGGCCGCAACTGGCAGGACCGCGACCAGCTCACGCAGCTGTGCGCCGACATGAAGGACGTGCGGCCGGACCTGCTGATCTGCGTCGACCACGAGGGCGGGCGGGTGCAGCGCTTTCGCACCGACGGCTTCACCCACCTGCCGCCGATGCGGGCCCTGGGCGAACTCTGGATGATCGAAAACGCGGGCCCCGGCAGCGGCGCCATGGCGGCCGGCAACGCGGCGACCGCCACCGGCTACGTGCTGGCGTCCGAGCTGCGGGCCTGCGGTGTCGATCTGAGCTTCACGCCGGTGCTCGACCTCGACTGGGGCGAATCGGGCGTGATCGGCGACCGCGCCTTCCACCGCGACCCGCGGGTCACGGCGCTGCTGGCCAAGAGCCTGATGCACGGCCTGTTGCAGGCCGGCATGGCCAATTGCGGCAAGCACTTCCCCGGCCATGGCTGGGTCAAGGCCGACTCGCACACCGACATCCCGGTCGACGACCGCGGCCTCGACGCGATCCTGGCCGACGATGCCGCGCCCTACGACTGGCTGAACACGGTGCTGACCAGCGTGATGCCGGCCCACGTGATCTATCCCAAGGTGGACGCCCGCCCGGCCGGCTTTTCCAGCCGCTGGCTCAATGAGGTGCTGCGGCGCCAGCTGAGTTTCCACGGCGCCATCTTCAGCGACGACCTGAGCATGGCCGGGGCCCGGCTGATCGACGGCAAGGAAGTGAGCTACACGGAAGCCAGCGTCGCCGCGCTCAATGCCGGCTGCGACATGGTGCTGCTGTGCAACCAGTCGGTCGACGGTGGGGCGGCGGTGGACGAACTGATCGCCGGCCTGGACCAGGCCCGGCGCAACGCCGTCTGGCGGCCCAACGGTGCCAGCGAGCAACGCCGGCTGGCGCTGCTGCCCGCCAGCCCGGCCCTGCACTGGGACGAGCTGATGACGCATCCCGCGTATCGGCACGCGCTCGACCTGCTGCCCTGACGCCGGCGGTCAGCCCCAGGCCAGCTTGCCGTGCGCCTCCATGTGCGTGAGGTACAGGCGCAGGTCGAATTCGTACTGGTGGTAGTTCGGCTCCATCCGGGTGCACAGCTGGTAGAAGGGCTTGTCATGCTCCTTCTCCTTGAAGTGGGCCAGTTCATGCACGGTGATCATGCGCAGGAACTCGGGCGGCGCCTCTCTGAAGAGGGTGGCGACGCGGATCTCGCGCTTGGCCTTGAGCTTGCTGCCCTGCACCCGTGACACCGTGGTGTGCGTGCCGAGCGCGTTGCGGATCACGTGCAGCTTGCTGTCGTACGCCACCTTGCTGAGCGGCTCCGAGCTGCGCAGGAATTCGCCCTTGATTTCCATCACATAGTCGTACAGCGCCTTGTCGGTGCGAACGCCATGCGCCGCGGGGTACTTCTTCAGCAGCAGCTCGCCCAGCTTGTCCTGCGCCAGCAGCTCGCGCACCTGGTCCTGCACCGGTTGCGGATAGCCGGCGATGTATTTCAGCGTCATCGGCGCTCGCCCACATAGGCCAGGCCGGACGCGACGCCGCCGAACAGGTCACCTTCGACGATCGCGGTCGCCGGAAAGCGCTGGCGCAGCAGTTGCTGGAACGGCCGCAGCGACGACGAGCCGCCGGTCAGGTAGATGGCGTCCAGGCTGGCGGTCGTCAAACCGGCGCGGGTCACGCATTCGACCGCGCACTGCACCACCTGCTGCAGCAGCGCGGCCAGATGGCGGGCCATGTCGGCGGCGCCCAGCGTCGCCTGCAGGCCGGACTCGACCGGCGCCAGGGCGATGCGCGCCGTCTCGTCATGCACCGAGCTGTGGATCTTGGCCTGCTCCACCTCGCTGGCGAGCAGGTGGCCCAGGCGCTGGTCCAGCACCGTCAGCAGCCGGTCATGCAGCCGCGGGTCGGAATAGCTGCTGCGCAGGTCGCGCGCCTGCCGGATCATCTTCGGCGTGTACATCCAGTGGATCAGGTGCCAGCTCGAAAGGTCCAGGAAGGTGGGGCTGGGCACTTCGCGTCCGGTCGGGCCGTGGTGGCGGAATCCGAGCAGCGGCATCACCTGCTCCAGGTTCAGTTTCTGGTCGTAGTCGGTGCCGCCGATGTGCACGCCAGCCGTGGCCAGGATGTCGCCGGCGCGGTCGCGCTGCGCCATCCGGTCCGGACCGAGCCGCACGACGGTGAAGTCGGAGGTGCCGCCGCCGATGTCCACGATCAGCACCAGCGATTCCCGGGTGACGCGGCGCTCGTAGTCGAGCGCGGCGGCGATCGGCTCCAGTTCGAACGAGACGTCGTCGAAGCCCGCCGTGGCCGCGGCCTGCGCCAGCGCCTCCTGGGCCCGCCGGTCGCGCGCCGGATCGTCGTCGACGAAGTGGACCGGCCGGCCGATCACGACCCGCTTCGGCGCGTGGTCCAGATGCCGGGCGGCGCGACCGCGCAGCTCGCCCAGGAAGCGCGCGATGACGGCCTTGAAGCTGACCACGCCGCTGCCGATCGCCGTTTCCTCCTCCAGCAGGCTGCTTCCGAGCAGGCTCTTGAGCGAGCGCATCAGCCGCCCCTCGACCCCGGCCAGGTACAGCGCCACCGCCTCGCGGCCGAAGTGGGTGCTGTGGTCTTCCGAGTTGAAGAACACGGCCGTCGGCATCGCGGTCGCCGTGCCTTCCAGCGGCACCAGCCGCGCCAGCCCGTCCGCCCCGCGATAGGAAACGGCCGAATTCGAGGTGCCGAAGTCGATGCCCAGCGCCGTGGGATTGCCGCCCGCCATCCGGATCAGGATTCTCGGCGCAGGGCTGGGAAGAGAATGACGTCGCGGATGCTGGGGCTGTCGGTCAGCAGCATCATCAGCCGGTCCATGCCGATGCCGCAGCCGCCGGCCGGCGGCATGCCGTACTCGAGGGCGCGGACGAAATCATGGTCGTAGAACATGGCTTCGTCGTCGCCCGATTCCTTGGCGTTGACCTGGGCGGTGAAGCGCGCGGCCTGGTCCTCGGCGTCGTTCAGCTCGGAGAAGCCGTTGCCGAACTCGCGGCCCGTGATGTACAGCTCGAACCGCTCCGTCACTTCGGTGCGCTGGTCGTGGGCGCGGGCCAGCGGCGAGATCTCGGTCGGGTGTTCCATGATGAAGGTCGGCTGCCACAGCTTGTCCTCGACGGTCTCCTCGAAGTACATGACCTGCAGCGAGGCCAGCGAGCGGGCCGCGAGCTTGTTCTTCTCTTCGCTCATTCCGAGCTTGCGCAGCGCATTGACCAGCCAGTCGCGCTCGTCGACGTTGGCTCCCGCCTCGGTGTGCTTCACGATGGCTTCGCGGATCGTGAGCCGTTCGAACGGCTGGCTCAGGTCGACCGGCTTGCCGCCGTACGTCAGCTGCAGCGTGCCGAGCGCTCGCTGGGCGGCGTCGCGCACCAGCGCCTCGGAGAAGTCCATCAGGTCCTGGTAGTTCCAGTAGGCCGCGTAGAACTCCATCATGGTGAACTCGGGGTTGTGGCGCACCGAGATGCCTTCGTTGCGAAAGCTGCGGTTGATCTCGAACACCCGCTCGAAACCGCCGACCAGCAGCCGCTTCAGGTACAGCTCCGGCGCGATCCGCAGGAACATCTCCTGGTCCAGCGCGTTGTGGTGGGTGACGAAGGGCCGCGCGTTGGCGCCGCCGGGAATCGGATGCAGCATCGGCGTCTCGACCTCGAGGAAGTCGTGCTTCACCATGAAGTCGCGGATGCCGCTGATGGCCTTGCTGCGGGCGACGAAGCGCTTGCGGGCCGCCTCGTCGGTCATCAGGTCGACGTAGCGCTGGCGGTACTTCACCTCCTGGTCGGCGATGCCGTGGAACTTGTCCGGCATCGGCCGCAGGCTCTTGGTCAGCAGCCGTACGCTGGTGGCGTGGATCGACAGCTCGCCGGTGCGGGTCTTGAACAGCCGGCCTTCGGCCGCGATGATGTCGCCCAGGTCCCAGCGCTTGAAGGCGGCGTAGACGTCTTCGCCGACCTCGTCGCGGGTCACGTAGATCTGGATCCGGCCGCCCTGGTCCTGCACCGTCGCGAAACTGGCCTTGCCCATCACGCGCTGGAGCATCATCCGGCCGGCGACCTTGGTGGTCGTGCCTTCGGCCACCAGTTGTTCCGGTGCCTTCTGGCCATGCAGCAGGTGCAGCTGGTCGGCGTGGTCCTGCGGCTTGAAGTCGTTGGGAAAGGCCACGGCCCCGCCCTGTTTCTGGGTTTCGCGCAGGCCCTTGAGCTTCTCGCGCCGCTCGGCGATCAGCTGGTTTTCGTCAACGAGGGGGGCGGGTGCGGCGGCAGTGTTCTGGTCGGACATGGGGTGGTGAGGTGAGGCAGGCCAGGCAGGCGGGAGGAGGCCAAACCCGTCATTTTAGTTTTTTGTGGGTGAGGGCTCACAGCCCCCTCGATAATCCAGCCCATGTTGCTGAAAGCGGGTGCGTTGTCCCTGGCCTTGCTGCTGGCCAGCCGGCTGCTGGGACTGCTGCGCGAGTCCGCCCTGGCCGCAACGTTCGGCGCCTCCGGGACGGCCGACGTGGCGGTCCTGATGCTCACCCTGCCGGACTGGGTGGCCGGCGTGCTGGCCAGTGGCGCGCTCGCCTATGTCTTGCTGCCGGCGTGGGTCGGCCATGAGCCCGCGCGGGTCGCCGCCGGCCAGCGCCGCGTGGCGCTGGTCCTCCTCGGCGCCGGCGCGGCGTTGGCTGTGCTGCTGGTCCTGCTGCGCGAGCCCGCCGTGGCCTGGCTGGCCGGCGGCCTGCCGTTGGCGGCGCGCCCGGCGGCGGCCCAGGCGCTGGCCTGGAGCGCCCTGGCGCTGCCGGCGGCCCTGCTGGCGGCGCTGTGGACCACCCGGCTGCAGTTCGAGCGCGACTTCCTGGGAATGTATGCCGCCAACATCGTCGTGAACCTGGTGCTGCTGGCCGCCATCGCCGGTGCGGCGTGGGGCGCGGGCAGCGTGGCGGCGTTGGTGTGGCTGGGCTGCGGCTTGCTGGCGGCGATGGTGCTGCGGCTGGCGTGGCTGCGCTGGCGCCAGGCGCCGTTTCGACCGCCCCCCGGTCCGGCGCCGGTGGTCGCGTTGCCGCGCCTGACGCTCTGGCTCTGGGCCGTGCTGGCCGCCGGCCTGCCGCTGGCCTTGCCGTTTGTGGCGCGCTCGCTGGCTTCGCAGTCGGGCGAGGGCGCCCTGGCCATCTTCAACTACGCCTGGAAGCTGGTCGAACTGCCGCTGGTGCTGGCGATCCAGCTGGTGGCGACGCTGGCGTTCCCCGCCATCGCCACGGCCCTGGCGGGGGCGCTCCGGGGAGCCACGCCGGCGGCGGCGCTGGCGCCGGTGCGCACGGCCTTCGCGCTGGCCTTCGCGCTGGCTTGCGCGTGCGCGGCCGGCCTGTTGGCGGGCGCGCCGGCACTGGCGCAGTTGCTGTTTGGTTGGGGCCGGATGGAGCCGCAGGCGCTGGCGCAGATCGCGCAGTGGGCCCGCACGGGCGCCTGGGGGCTGCTGCCGCAGGCGGTGATCGCCGTTGCTCTCACGGTGCTGGCGGCGCAGGGGCGGATGAAAGCGGCCGTGTTGGCCTACGCGCTGGCGCTGGCCGCGCTGGTGGCACTGGGCGCGGCCGGCGTCCAGGATGGCGGCACCCTGATGCTGGCGCTCAACGGCATGCTGGCAGCGGTTGCGGTGGCAACGGTCATGGCGATTGGCGTCGATGCGCGGCGCTGGCTGCCGTGGCGGGCGCTGGCCGGATCGCTGGCGGCGCTGCTGGCGCTCGCGCTGGGCCTGCCGCTGCTGCCGGCCCCGCCGGGCCTGGTCGCCGGCCTGGCGATGGCCGCGATCTGTGCGGCCCTGGTGCTGGGCTCCGCGTGGCTGGCCGGCGGTGGGCTGCGCAGGGGCCTCACGCCATAATCGACGCGCACATGCTCGACCTGATCCAGATCACGAACGACCCGGCGTTCGCCCGCCGTTGTGACGCGCTGGACGGCATGCGCCTGTTCGTCGACCTGGAGCGGCTGGGCAAGGCGCAGCGCCAGGCCGGACGCAACACGTTCATCAGCACCCACGAGATCGCCGATGTCGGCCGGATCAAGGCGCAACTGCGCCGGTCGCGCCTGATGGTGCGGGTCAACCCGCTGCATCCCGGCACGGCTGCGGAGGTGCAAGCCGTGCTCGATGCCGGCGCCGACATGCTGATGCTGCCGATGTTCGACAACGCGACCCAGCTGGCGCAGTTCATGGCCACCGTGGACGGCCGGGCGCCGGTGTGCGCGCTGCTCGAGACGGCCGGCGCGCTGGCATCGCTGGGCGAGTGGATCGGCACCCCGGGCCTCACCGAGGTCTTCGTGGGCTTGAACGACCTGCACCTGTCGCTGGGCCGGCGCTTCATGTTCGAACCGCTCGCGGACGGCAGCGTCGACCAGGTGGCGGCTCTGGCGCGCGGCCGCGGCATCGACTTCGGTTTCGGCGGCATCGCCCGGCTGGACGAAGGCCTGCTGCCCGGACGCGATGTGCTGGCCGAGCATGCGCGGCTCGGCTCCCGCGCCGTCATCCTGTCGCGGACCTTCCATCGCAGCGACGGCGGCGGCCGCTTCGAGGACGAGGTCGCCGCACTGCGCGCCACGGAAGCCGCGCTGGCGCTGCGCACACCGCAGCAGGTGCTGGCGGACTCCGCGCGGATTGCGGCCACGATCCGAACGATCGCGGCCACCCTTGCCGAGCCTGCATGAAGCGCTTGATGGACCTCGCGCTGTCGTCGCTCGCCGTGCTGCTGCTGTCCCCGGTGCTGCTGGCCACGGCCCTCGCGGTGGCGCTCGACAGCGGCCGGCCGGTGCTGTTCGTGCAGCGGCGCGTCGGCAGGGGCGGGCGCGAGTTCGGCATGTTCAAGTTCCGCAGCATGGTGAAAGACGCGGCTGCCATCGGCCCGTACCACACCAGCAGCAACGACCCGCGGATCACGCGCGTGGGCCGCTTTATCCGCCGCACCAGCCTGGACGAACTGCCCCAGCTGCTGAACGTGGTCAGGGGCGACATGAGCCTGGTCGGCCCGCGGCCGGACGTCCCGGCGCAGCGGGACGGTTACACCGAGGCCGACTGGCGCGAGCGCTGCAGCGTGCGCCCGGGCCTCACCGGGCTGGCACAGGCGCGCCTGCGCTCGCAGGCGACGCCGGCCCAGCGGCTGGCGCTGGACCTGCAATACGTGCGGGAGCGCAGTTTGGCCCTGGACCTGCGGATCCTCGGCTGGACGCTGGCCGGGCTTGGCGGCAAGGGAGCCAACTAGTGAAACGAGGCTGACATGTGCGGCATCTTCGGTTACTGGGATCGCAAGCGCCGGCCGCTGGAGGACCGCGTGCTGGAGGACATGGCGCGCAAGCTGGTGCATCGCGGGCCCGACGACCAGGGCATCCACCACCAGCCCGAACGCGGCGCCGCGGTCGGCAACCGGCGGCTGTCGATCATCGACCTGGCGGGCGGCCACCAGCCTTTCGTCTCCGACGACGGCCAGATCGCGGTGGTGCAGAACGGGGAGATCTTCAATTTCGTCGAACTCGCCGAGATGCTGCGCCGTGACGGCGTGACGCTGGACACCGGCTCCGACACCGAGGTGCTCCTGCGGCTGTACGAGCGCGAAGGGATCGACTTCGTCAGCCGCCTCAACGGCATGTTCGCGATCGCGATCGACGATGCGCGCGAGGACGCGATGTACCTGGTGCGGGACCGCGTCGGCGTCAAGCCGCTGTATGTGGCCGACGATGGCGAGCGCATGGTGTTCGGCTCCGAGATCAAGGCGATCCTGCCGGCAGCGCGGATCGAGCGCGCCCTGGCGGCGGTCGACCTGGAAGCGATCCACCACTACCTCAGCTTCAACTACATCCCCCCGCCATGGACCATCTGGAAGGACGTGCGCCACGTCATGCCGGGGACCTGGATGCGGTTCAGCCGCACGGGAGTTCAGACCGAGTCCTGGTGGAGCCTGGCGGCCCAGCGCGAAACGGACCATCGCTTCGAGGACTGGTCCGCCGAATTCATGTCCATCCTGGACGACGCCACCCGCATCCGGCTGCGCTCGGACGTGCCTTTCGGCGCGTTCCTGTCCGGGGGCGTCGACTCGAGCACCATCGTGGCGCTGATGACGGCCCACGTCGACCGGCCGGTGAAGACCTTCTGCATCGGCTTCGAAGACCCGCGCTACGACGAGGCGCCGTTCGCCCGGGAGGCGGCGCGCCGCTTCGGCTGCGACCACACCAGCGAGGTGGCGCAGCTGAACATGCTCGATCGCTGGCCCGAGGTGCTGTACCACCTGGACCAGCCGCACGGGGACGCTTCCTTCATGCCGACCTTGCGCGTCAGCGAGCTGGCGGCCAAGCACGTCAAGGTGGTGCTCACCGGCGACGGCGGCGACGAATTGTTCGCCGGCTACGACAAGTACCCGGCGTATTTCAGCCGCGTCGACGCGCAGACGCTGCCGCTGCCGCAGTTCCATCGCAGCTACTTCGACTCGATTTCGCTGTTCTCGCCGCAGGCCAAGCAGGCGCTGTACCAGCCGGCGGTCGCCAGGTGGCTGGACGGCGTCGACAGCTTCGCCGCGGCGGCCCAGCCCTGGCTGCAGGAGGCGGAACATTTCGACCGGATCAACCAGGCGCTGTACCTGGACATGCAGCTGCTGTTGTCCGGCAACAACCTGGTCAAGCCCGACCGCATGGGGATGGCGGTGTCGATCGAGGCCCGGACCCCGTTCCTCGACTGGCGGATGATGGAGTTCGCGTTCCGCTCGCGCGGCCACACCAAGCTGCGCGCCGACGACAAGAAGCACTGGTACAAGCGCGCCGCCGCGCCGCTGATGGGCGGCGACCTGGCCTATCGGAAAAAGCAGATGTTCACGGTGCCGGTCGGCGACTGGTTTCGCACCAGCAGCTACAACTGGCTGGCGGCGACACTGGGCCACAGCGACCTGATCAACCGCCTGTTCCGGCCCGAGGTGGTCGATGACATGCTGCAGCGCCACCGCGACGGCAGCGCCAACTTCACCCGCGAGCTGCGCGCGCTGGCGGCGCTGGCCCTGTGGGGCGAGCAGGCGCTGGCGTGAAGCAGGTCCTGTTCGCCTGTTACGGCAGCGGCCATGTGCGGATGGTGCTGCCGGTGGCGCAGGCGCTGCGCGAGAGCGGCATGGCGCGGGTCCAGGTGCTGGGGTTCACCACCGCCGCGCCGGTGGTGCGGGCCGCCGGACTCGAGTTGCTGCAGGTCAAGGACTTCCTGGTGCCGGGCGACGCTGCCGCCCTGGCCCGGGGCCGCGCCCTGCTGGCGGCGATGGGGCCGGTGGCCGACCCGGAAGAAAGCGCTGCCTACCTGGGCCTGTGCCAGCAGGAGCTGGTCGAGGAGGTGGGCGAAGAGGAGGCGCGGCGCCGCTACCGGCGCGATGGCCGCCAGGCCTTCCTGCCGCGCCAGCTGCTGTCGCGGATTCTTTCGGCGGTCGCGCCGGACCTGCTGGTGGCCACCAATTCGCCGCGGGGCGAACGGGCCGCGGTGCTGGCGGCCCGGGACCTGGGGATCCCTGCCGTCTGCATGGTGGATTTGTTCGCGGTCGACGAGGTGCGCTGGCTCGGCCAGCCGGGTTACGCCGACCGCATCTGCGTCCTCAACGAGAACGTGCGGCAGTTCCTGGTGGCCGTGGGCCGCGCGCCCGCTGAAGTCCGCATCACCGGCAACCCGGCTTTCGACGTGCTGCGCAGTCCGGCCCTGCAGGCCCAGGGCCAGGCCCTGCGGCAGGCGCACGGCTGGGGCAAGCAGCACGTGGTGCTGTGGCCCAGCCAGGTGGAACCGGCGCTGCATCCCTTCGATGGCCGGCCCGGCGATCCGGCCCTGCCCTCGCAGCTGCTGGACGCGCTGGTGAGCTGGGTGCTGCGGCAGGACGACGTGGTGCTGTGCGTGCGCCCGCGCGCGGGCGAAGGCGCGCCGCCGCTGCCCCCGCATCCGAGGATCCGCGTGACCGGCCAGGACTGGCCCTTGCCGCCGCTGCTGGCGGCCGTGGACGCCGTGGTCACTCTCGGTTCCACGGTGGGGCTGGAAGGCTTTCTCGCGGGCGCCAGGCTGGTCCAGGTGCTGGGATCGGTGTTCGACGCGGCGATGCCGCTGGCGCGCTTCGGCCTGGCCGACGCCGCAGTGCCGCTGGCGCAGCTGGAGCCGGCGCTGGAGCGCTGGGTGCGGGCGCCCCGGCGCGCGGCCGGCGAGCGCATGCCCGAGGCGACGCCGCGTGTGCTGGAGGTGCTGGGTGAATTTCTATAATCCACCATGCCCCTGATCCCCCGTCCGAAGAGCATCGACCTCAGCGCCTTCGAAGCGCCCGACACCCTGGCCGAAGTCAAGTACGGACTGCCGCGCGATGTCCGGTTCTGCAAGCGCTGCGTGATTTCCAACCAGCGGCCCAATTCCGCCGTGGAGTACCAGCACACCAAGGGCAGCCGCAAGGCGACCATCGCCTTCGACGACGAAGGCGTTTGCGATGCCTGCCGCTTCGCCGAGCAGAAGCACCGCGTGATCGACTGGAAGGACCGCGAAGACCAGCTCGCGGCCCTGTGCGACCGGTTCCGCAGCAAGTCCGGCTACGACTGCCTGTTGCCTGGTTCCGGCGGCAAGGACAGTTTCTACGCCTCGCATGTCCTGAAGACCCGCTTCAACATGCACCCGCTCACGGTGACCTGGGCGCCGCACGTCTACACCGAATGGGGCTGGAAGAACTTCCAGTCGTGGCTGCACGCCGGCTTCGACAACTACCTGATGACGCCCAACGGCCGGGTGCACCGGCTGCTGACCCGGCTGGCGGTGGAGAACCTGTTCCACCCGTTCCAGGCGTTCATGTTCGGCCAGAAGTCGCTGGCGCCCAAGATGGCGGCGCTGCACGACATCCCGTTCGTGGTGTACGGCGAGAACGAGGCCGAATACGGTAACCCGATCGGCGACACCACCAGCGCCCAGCGCGACTGGTCGTATTTCACCTCGAGCGACAAGTCGCAGATCTACCTGGGCGGCACCTCGGTGCAGAGCCTGTACGACGACTTCGGCGTGGAGGAACAGGACCTGCTGCCGTACCTGCCGGCCGACCCGGTGCTGATGGCCAGGAAGCAGGTCGAGGTCCACTACCTGGGCTACTACCTGAAGTGGCATCCGCAAAGCTGCTACTACTACGCGGTGGAGCATGGCGGCTTCGAAGCCTCGCCCGAGCGCACGCCCGGCACCTACAGCAAGTACAACAGCATCGACGACCGGATCGACGACTACCACTACTACACGACGTTCATCAAGTTCGGCATCGGCCGCGCCACCTACGATGCCGCGCAGGAGATCCGCTCGGGGGACATCGACCGCGACGAGGGCGTGGCCCTGGTGCGCCGCTACGACGGCGAATTCCCCGAGCGCTTCTTCGACGAAATCATGCGTTACCTGAGCATCCCGGCCCGGGAGTTCCCGCAGGCCTCGAAGATGTTCGAGGTGCCGGTGATCGACCGCGACCATTTCGTGCGGCTGGCCGACAGCTTCCGCTCGCCGCACCTGTGGCGGCGCGCCGGCGACCAGTGGCAACTGCGCCATACGGTGTTCGAGCCGGGGTGAGTTCGTTGATGGCACGCCTGCGCATCATTCCGCGCCTGGACATCAAGGGCCCGAACCTGATCAAGGGCATCCGGCTGGAGGGGCTGCGGGTGGTGGGCGACCCCCATGAATTCGCGCTGCGCTATTACCAGCAGGGGGCCGACGAACTGGTCTTCATGGACATCGTGGCCAGCCTGTACCAGCGCAACAACCTGACCGACATCATCGCCCGCGCCGCCAACCGGGTCTTCATCCCGATCACGGTGGGCGGCGGGATCCGGTCGCTGGCCGATGTCAACACGCTGCTGCGGTCGGGCGCCGACAAGGTGGCGATCAACACGGCAGCGATCAAGCGGCCGGAACTGATCTCCGAAGTTTCCCAACGCTATGGCGCGCAATGCATGGTGCTGTCGGTGGAAGCCAAGAAGAGCGCCCCGGGCCGCTGGGAAGCCTACACTGACAACGGCCGCGAGCACACCGGCCTGGACGTGGTCGAATGGATCGCCAGGGGTGTCGCGCTCGGGGCCGGCGAGGTGCTGCTCACCGCCGTCGACCAGGAGGGAACCCGCAAGGGCCTCGACCTGGAATTGCTCAAGGCGGTGACGGCGCGGGTGGACGTGCCGGTGATCACCAGCGGCGGCTTCGGCCCGGTGGGCGACCTGGCCGGCGCGGCGCAGGCCGGGGCCTCCGGCGTGGCGATCGCCGATGCCCTGCACTGGAACCGCACCACCATCGCGCAGGTCAAGCAGCAGGCCGCCGCCATGGGCCTGGAGGTGCGGCTGTGAGCGCGCGGCCGGTCACCGTCATCGACTACGGCATCGGCAACCTGCTGAACGTGGTGCGGGCGTTGCAGCACGAGGGCGCCGAGGTCACCGTGGTGGATCAGGCACACCAGGTCGAACAGTTGCCGGAGCGGCTGGTGCTGCCCGGCGTCGGCGCCTTCACCGACGGCATGCGGGAGATGCACGCGCGTGGCTTCGACGACCTGGTGCGGCGTTTCGCCGACACCGGGCGGCCCTTCCTGGGCATCTGCGTCGGCGCCCAGATGCTGTTCGACGTCGGCGAGGAGTTCGGCGACCATGCCGGGCTGGGCCTGATTCCGGGCCGGGTGCAGCCGGTGCCCGCGTTCGACAGCACCGGCGAGCGCCATTGCATTCCGCACATCGGCTGGAGCCGGCTGGAGCTGCCGCCGGCGCGCGCGAGCTGGGACGACACCATCCTGTCGCGCATCAAGCCGGGGGAGCCGGTGTATTTCGTGCATTCGTTCGCGCCGGTTCCGACCCACGAGGCGCATCGCCTGGCCGACACGTTCTACGGCGGGGTGCGCATTTGCGCCGCCGTGGCGCGCGACCAGATCTACGGCTGCCAGTTCCATCCGGAACGCAGCGCCGAACATGGGCTGGCCGTCCTGGCGGCCTTCCTGCGGCGATGAAGATCATCAGCATCTGCGCCCGCGGCGGCTCCACCGGCGTGCCGGGCAAGAACATCCGGCCGCTGGCCGGCAAGCCGCTGATCGCCTGGACCATCGGCCAGGCGCTGGCCAGCGGGCTGGCCGACCGGGTCTTCGTGTCCACCGACAGCGAAGCCATCGCGCAGGTGGCCCGCGACTGCGGCGCCGAGGTGCCGTTCCTGCGGCCGGCGCAACTGGCCACCGCGACCGCCGGCAAGCTGCCGGTGATCCTGCACCTGGTCGATTGGGTCGAGGCCAACCAGGGACCGGTGACGCGCATCATCGACCTGGACCCGACCTCGCCGCTGCGCGACCTCGCCGACATCGAGGCGTGCGCGGCGCTGCTCGATGGCGCCACCGGCCTGGTGATCACCGGCTACGAATCCGACAAGAACCCCTACTTCAACATGGTGGAGCGCAAGGCCGACGGCGCGATCGAGCGGGTCTGCCCGCCCGCGGTGGAGGTGCTTGGCCGCCAGGGTGCGCCGAAGGTCTACGCGATGAACGGCAGCGTCTACGCCTGGCACCGCCACAGCCTCAAGTCCTCGCTGTGGGACGCCGGCCCGATCCGCCTGCACGTGATGCCGCGCGAGCGCTCGATCGACATCGATCACGAAGTTGACTTCGACCTGGTCGAATTGCTGATGCAACGAAGGGCCGCCCATGGCTGACGCATTCCGTCTCGACGGCAAGACCGTGGTGCTGACCGGCGCGGCCGGCGTCATCGGCACCCAGGTGGTGCTGGCATTCGTCGAGGCCGGGGCCAGGGTGTGCGCCATCGACCGCAACGCCGCGTTGCTCAAGCAACAGCTCGGCGCCGAGCATGGATCGCTGCTGCACTGCCCGGCCGACGTGACCAGCCGCGAAGCGCTGCTCAAGGCCCGCAAGAAGCTGGAGTCGAAGTGGGGACCGGCCGACGCCCTGCTCAATAACGCGGTCACGCGGTCGCGCAACTACTTCGAGCCGTTCGAGAGCCTGGACGTGGCCGAGTGGAACGAGGTGCTGGCGGTGAACCTGACCGGCGCCATGCTGGCGGCGCAGGTGTTCGGCAGCCCGATGGCCGATCGCGGCCGCGGCAGCATCGTCAACACGCTGTCGATCTATGGCATGGTCGGCCCCGACCAGCGCATCTACGAGGGTGCGCTGCACCTGGGCCAGCCGGTGAATTCCCCCGCTGTGTACGGCGCCAGCAAGGCGGGGCTCTGGGGCCTGACCCGGTACCTGGCGACCTACTGGGGCCAGCGCGGCGTCCGCGTCAATGCGGTCTCGGTCGGCGCCGTGGCCAGCGGCCAGGACGAAGCCTTCGCACGCAACTACGCCCGCCAGGTGCCGCTGGGACGGATGGCCGAGGCCGCCGACGTCGCCGCCGCCATGCGCTACCTGGCCAGCGATGCATCGGCCTACGTCACGGGGCACAACCTGGTGGTCGATGGCGGGCGGACCGCATGGTGAGCGCGCTGGTGTTCGTGATCGCCGAGGCCGGGGTCAACCACAACGGCGAACTGGCGCTGGCGCTGCAGCTGTGCGACGCCGCGCTCGCGGCCGGCGCCGACGCCGTCAAGTTCCAGACCTTTCGCGCCGACGACCTGGTGTTGCCCGGCGCGCCCACCGCGGATTACCAGGCGCGCCAGACCGGCGAGCACGACCAGTACGCGATGCTGCGCAAGCTGGAGCTGTCCGAGGCCGACCACCGCGCGCTCCAGGCCCACTGCGATGCGATCGGCATCGAGTTCTTTTCCACGCCGTTCTCGGTGGCCGCGGTCGACCTGCTGGTGCGCCTGGGCGTGCGGCGCCTGAAGCTGTCCTCGGGCGAGCTGACGCACCGGACGCTGGTGGAATACGCCGGCGCCACCGGCCTGCCGCTGCTGTTGTCCACCGGCATGGCGACGCTGGAGGAAGTGCGCGACGCGCTGCAATGGGTCGCCGGCAGCCGCGGCGGCCTGCAAGGCGTCACCGTCCTGCACTGCACCTCCGCCTATCCGGCGCCGGACCGGTCGCTCAATCTCCGGGCCATTCCCGCCATGGCCATCGAGCTGGGCGTGCCGATCGGTTACTCGGACCACAGCCTCGGGATCGAGGCCGCGCTGGGCGCAGTCGCGCTCGGCGCGACCGTGATCGAGAAGCACCTGACGCTGGACTGCCATCTGCCGGGCCCCGATCACAGCGCGTCGCTGGAGCCGGCGCAGTTCGCGGCGATGACGACGGCGATCCGCCGGCTCGGCGCCATGCTGGGGAGCGGCCACAAGGCGCCGACGCCCGAAGAGGCCGACACGGCCCAGGTGGCCCGGCGCAGCGTGGCGGCGGCCACCGGCATCGCAAGCGGTACGGTGATCGAGGCGGCGATGCTGTTCTGCCGCCGGCCCGCCACCGGAATCGCGCCGCGCGATGCCGGCGCTGTCGTCGGCCGCCGCGCGCTGTGCGACATTCCCGCCGGCACGGTGCTGCAATGGGACCAGCTCGAAGGCGGAACCCCGCGATGAGCCACGCCGCGCCGCGCCGCGTCATCTACCTCAGTGGCACCCGGGCCGACTTCGGCCTGCTGCGCGGCACCCTGCAACGCATTGCCGCCACGCCGGGCCTGGCACTCCAGGTCATCGCCACCGGCACCCACCTGAGCGACGCCCATGGCCGGACCGTCGATGAAATCCGCGCCAGCGGCCTGGCGGTGTGCGCCGAGGTGCCGCTGGACGTCGCCACGCGCAGCCCGGCCAGCATGGCGGTCGCGATCGCGGATTGCCTGCGCGGCGTGACGGCGGTGCTGGAGCGGGAGCGGCCGGATCTGCTGCTGGTGCTGGGCGACCGCGGCGAAATGCTCGCGGGCGCGATTGCCGCATTGCACCTGGGCATCGCCTGCGTCCACCTGCACGGCGGCGAGCGCTCCGGCACGGTCGACGAGCCGGTCCGCCACGCGATCAGCAAACTGAGCATGTACCACCTGGTGGCGACGCCGGGCTCGCGCGAGCGGCTGATCGCCATGGGGGAGGAGCCCTCGCGCATCCACGTCACCGGTGCGCCCGGCTTGGACGGGCTGGCCGAAACGGGGGCGCTGCCGCGGGACGCCTGCCTGGCCGCCCTGCAGCTGGCGCCGGACGCCCGCTTCATCCTCGCCTTGTTCCACCCGGTGGTGCAGCAGGCCGCGCAGGCCCGCGACCAGACGACGGCCTTGCTGCTTGCACTGGAGCAGGTGGGCCTGCCCGTGCTGTGGCTGGAGCCGAATGCGGACGCCGGCGCGCTGGCGGTGCTGGAGGCGCTGGAGCAGTCGCCGTTGCCGCCTGGATCGAGGCGGTTGACGCACCTGCCGCGGCCGCTGTTCGCCGCGGCGCTGCGTCACTGCGAGGTGCTGGCCGGCAATTCGTCGGCCGGCATCCTCGAAGCGGCCAGCTTCGGCACGCCGGTGGTGAACGTCGGCGACCGCCAGCGGCTGCGCGAGCGCAATGCCAATGTCATCGACGTCGCGGCCGAGGCGCCGGCCATCGAGCAGGCGTTGCGGCAGGCACTGCGGCACGGCCATAGCGCGTGTGACAATCTCTGGGGCGACGGCCATGCGGCGGACCGCATCGCTGCGCTGCTGGCGACGCTGCCCCTGGGGCCGGCGCTGCTGGAAAAAGTAAACACCTATTGAAGAATCTGGGGACTGACGCTGTGTCGACACTGCTGGTTCTGGGCGCGGGCGGGCACGGCCGGGTGGTCTGCGACGCCGTGTTGCGCGCCGGCGATTGGGACGAGGTGCGCGCCACCGACCGCGATCCGGCCCGCTGTGCGGGTCAGCTCCTGCCCGCCGTGCCGCTGCTGGCGCCGGGCCCGGCGCTCGCGTCGGCGGCCGCCATCCACATCGCGATCGGCAACGCACTGGCCCGCGAGGCAGAGACCGCGGCGGTCGGCGCGCACCGGCTGGTGACGGTCGTCCATCCCGATGCGACGGTGTCGCCCCATGCCCTGCTCGGCCGCGGCTGCTTCGTCGCGGCGCGCGCGGTGATCGCGCCGCTGGCGAGCCTGGGAACCGGCGTGATCGTCAACCATGGCGCAGTGATCGATCACGACGCGACCGTCGGCGAGTTCTCGCACATCGCGCCCAATGCGACGCTCGGCGGCGGGGTTCGGGTCGGGCGCCGGGTCCTGGTCGGCGGCGGTGCGGTGGTGCTGCCGGGCCTGCGCATCTGCGACGACGTGACCATCGGCGCCGGCGCCGTCGTTGCCGCCGCCATCACCGAGCCGGGCATCTATGCCGGCGTGCCGGCGCGGAGGGTCGGGTGACGGCGCAGGACTTCGCCGCGTTGTGCGTGCCCGCGAGCCTGACGCTGCGGGACGCGCTGGCCACGCTGGACCGCACCGCGCGCGGCGTCTTGCTGGTGCTGCACGACGATGGCCGGTTGCGGCGCACGCTCACCGACGGCGACCTGCGCCGCGCGGCGCTGGCCCACGTGCCCGAGACGGCCGTGATCGCCGACCTGCCGCAGCAGCCGCCGCTGACCCTCGATCCCGAAGCCGGTCCCGCCGCGGCGCTGGCGTTGCTGGACCAGCACCAGATCGATCACCTGCCGGTGGTGGACGCCCGCGGCAGGCCGGTGGACATCATCCTGCGGCGCGAGCTGACGCAGCGCATCTGGCTGTCCTCGCCGCACCTGGGCGAGGAGGAAACGGCATTCGTCGAAGACGCCTTCCGCACCAACTGGATCGCGCCGCTGGGGCCGCACGTCGACGGCTTCGAAAGCGAGCTGGCGGCGCATGTCGGCATCGGCCACGCCGCGGCCCTGAGCTCCGGCACGGCGGCGATCCATCTCGCGCTGATCCTGCTGGGCGTGCAACCCGGCGACACCGTGTTCTGTTCGTCGCTGACCTTCGTCGGCAGCTGCAATCCGATCCTCTACTGCGGCGCGCGGCCGGTCTTCATCGACTCCGAGCCGGCCAGCTGGAACATGTCGCCGGCGGCGCTGGAGCGGGCGTTCGACTGGGCCCGGCGCGAAGGGCGGCTGCCGCGCTGCGTGATCGTGGTGAACCTCTATGGCCAGAGCGCCGACATGGACGCGCTGCTGCCGCTGTGCGAGCGCTACGGCGTGCCGGTGCTGGAAGACGCCGCGGAGTCGCTGGGCGCCAGGTACAAGGGGCGGGCCAGCGGCACCTTCGGCCGCATCGGCGTCTACTCCTTCAACGGCAACAAGATCATCACCACCTCGGGCGGCGGCATGCTGGTGGCCGACGACCTGGCGCTGATGAACCGCGCCCGCAAGCTCGCCACCCAGGCGCGCGAGCCCGCGCCGCATTACGAACACGTCGAAGTCGGCTTCAACTACCGCATGAGCAATGTGCTGGCCGGCATCGGCCGCGGCCAGCTGCGGGTGCTCGATGCGCGGGTGGCGCAGCGGCGCCGCGTCTTCGCGCGCTACCGGCAGGCCCTGGCGGACCTGCCGCAGCTGCACTGGATGCCGGAGCCGGTCGGCTCGCACTCGACGCGCTGGCTGACCTGCCTGACCTTGCAGGGGCCGCGGGCGAACCGCAAGCGCGATCTGGTGCTCAAGGGCCTCGAGCGCCATTCGATCGAGGCGCGGCCGGTCTGGAAGCCGATGCACCTGCAGCCGCTGTTTGCCGGCGCGCCGTATTTCGCGCACGAGGATGGCAACGACGTCGCCGCCGCATTGTTCGAGGCCGGCGTCTGCCTGCCTTCGGGCTCGAACCTGACCGACGCCCAGATCGATCATGTGATCGTCCACCTGCGGCGCGCGCTGGCGGTCGCCGAGGAGCAGTGTGCGTCGTCCTAGGGGCATCCTGCTCACGCTGGCGATCGACATGCTGCTGGTGTTGCTGGCATGGGGCATCGCCTTCTGGCTGCGTTTCAATCTCGACCTGCCCGAGGAATTCAGGACGCTGGCGCTGGCATCGGCGCCGTTGTGCGTGCTGGGTTACGCCATCGGGCTGACGGTGTCGAAGGTCTACCGCCACGTCTGGTCGTACACCGGCCTGCCCGAGTTGCGCCAGCTCGCGCTCGGCGTGGCGCTTGGCGCCCTGCTGTGCACGGCCTTGGTGCTGATGCTGCGCCTGCCCGAGTTTCCGCGATCCGTGATCCTGCTGCATCCGTTGCTGGTGGTGATGCTGCTGGGCGCGGCCCGGGTGGCGTCGCGCTCGCTGGCCGAGCGGCGCGCGTCGGACCATGGCCAGGGCAAGCCGCTGGTGATCGTGGGCTCGCTCGCCGATGCGTCCGACGCCCTGCGCGCGCTCAAGGGCTCGCACCAGTGGCAACCGGTGGGCATCGTCTCCTCGGTTGAATCGGAGGTCGGACGCGCGATCCAGGACATCCGGGTGCTCGGCCCGATCCAGGCGCTGGCGCAGGTGTGCGCGGCCACGGGGGCGCAGACGGCGCTGGTCGCCAGCCCGCCGGGATCGCAGGACCGCCGCGAAGCGCTGCTCGGTGCCAGCGGCGTCAGCCTGCTCACCATGCCGCGGCCGGACGAATGGCTGCAGACCGAAAGCAGCGGCCCGCGCCGGATCGAACTGGAAGACTTGCTGGGCCGGGCGGCGGTGCAGCTCGACGTGGCGGGGCTGTCGGAACTGTTCTCCGGCAAGACCGTGCTGGTGACCGGCGCCGGCGGCTCGATCGGCTCCGAGCTGTGCCGGCAGATCGCCCGCTTCGGCGTCTCGCGGCTGGTGTGCGTCGACGTGTCCGAGTTCGCGATCTACCGGCTGGAGCAGGAACTGCGCGAGGCCCATCCGCAGATGCAGGGCATTTACTACACCGCCAACGTCCGGGAGCTGGAGCGGCTGCGCGCCATCGCGAAGGCCCAGTCGCCGGCCGTGGTGTTCCACGCAGCCGCCTACAAGCACGTGCCGCTGATGGAGGAGCTCAACGAGATCGAGGCGGTGCAGACCAATGTGCTCGGTACGCTGAACATGGCGCGGGTGGCCGGGGAGTGCGGCGCCCGCCGCTTCGTGCTGGTCTCCACCGACAAGGCGGTCAATCCGACCAACGTGATGGGCGCCAGCAAGCGGCTGGCGGAGCAGGTGGTGCAGGGCGTGGCGGCGCTCCATCCGGGCACGCAGTATGTGTCGGTGCGCTTTGGCAACGTGCTGGGCTCCAGCGGCTCGGTGGTGCCGCTGTTCACCCGGCAGATCGGCCGTGGCGGCCCGGTGACCGTCACCCATCCGCAGATCGTCCGCTACTTCATGACCATCCCGGAGGCGGCGCAACTGGTGCTGCAGGCCGGGTTGATGGGGCGGTCCGGCCAGATCTTCGTGCTGGACATGGGCGAGCCGGTGAAGATCGTCGAACTCGCGCGGATGCTGATCCGGCTCTCGGGCAAGACCGAGCAGGAGATCCCGATCATCTACATCGGGCTGCGGCCGGGAGAAAAACTCTACGAGGAACTGCTCGCCAGCGACGAAACCAGCGCGCCGACGCCGCATCCCAAGCTGCGCATCGCCACCACGTCGGGCCCGCTACCCGAGATCGCTTCGGTGCTCGCCTGGGTCGAAGCGGCGGGCGCGGCGCCGGCTCCGGACCACCTGCGCGCGTGGCTGCGGCAACTGGTGCCGGAGTACACCGCCACCCGTTGAGAGTCACCCGCCGGCGATGCCGGTGCGGGCCAGGACGTCGCTGACCAGCTCGAGGCGCACCAGGGGGTTGTCCAGCTCCATCAGCCGCTGCTTGAGCTGCACCGGCAGCGGCAGCAACTCGCACCAGCGGTTCGCGACCCAGCCGCAATCGTCCAGCCGGTAGGGCCCGTCCACGGGCATCTGGCTGCCGTCCTCGCTGCTGCGTTGCCGCAACGACTGGATCAACCGGCCGAGCGCATCGGCGGTGCCCTTCAGGTCGTCGGGAACCGGCACGCGCAGGTCCGCATCGACCCGCTCCACGTCGGCCACCCAGAGCCCGTGGCGCAGCTGGTCGCTGGCCGTGATGCGAAAGCGCTGTTCGCCCCGGGCCCGGATCACCATAAGGCCCGGCTGCGGCGTCTCGAGGTCGGTGATCGTGGCAATCGTGCCGACCTTCGCGAATGCCTCCTTGCCGCCGGGAACGCGGACCTCGCTGCCTTCGGTCAGCGAGACCACGCCGAATGGCGCGCCGGCCTTGTGGCATTTGCCGATCATGTCGAGGTAGCGGACCTCGAAAATTCGCAGCGGAAGGACGCCACCGGGGAAGAGGACCGTGCCCAGCGGAAACAGCGGAAGCGAGGAGAGTGTGAGTGCAGAAGACAAGAGGATTTCCGGTTCTGCCCGTTATCATCCCACGACCGAAACACCCCCGCCCATGCTCTTCCAAATCACCTCTTTCCTGCTCGACATCGCCGCCGGCCTGCTGGGCGGCGCCTGCCTGTTGCGGATGTACATGCAGTACCAGCGGGTTCCGTTCGGCAATCCGGTGGGGCGGTTCGTGTTCGCCCTGACCGACTGGCTGGTGCTGCCGCTGCGCAAGGTCATCCCGTCGCGCGGGCGAGTCGACATGGCGAGCCTGGTCGGCGCCTTCCTGATCGAACTGGCGCAATTCGTGTTGCTCTGGCTGATGCTCGAACGCGCCACCGGCCTGGCCGTCCTGCCGGTGCTGGCGCTGTTCGGAATGGTGCGGCTGGTGATCTCGGGCCTCACCGGGCTGGTGATCGTCTACGCGATCCTGTCCTGGGTGCAGTCGGACTCGCCGCTGGTGGACGTGATCGACCGGCTGTGCGCACCGCTGCTGCGGCCGTTCCGGCGCTACATCCCGCTGGTGGGCGGCATCGACCTCTCACCGCTGGCGCTGCTGGTGCTGCTGCAGGTGGCGGCGATCATGCTGGGCTACCTGCAGGCCGCCGTGCTGCGTTGATCGAAACTATTCGACCGCGTCGGCCGGCTGCCGCTGCAGCATCGCCAGCGCGTGGGACACGGTCTTGCGCAACTCGCGCCGGTCGCAGATGAAGTCGACGGCGCCCTTGGTCTGCAGGAATTCGGCGCGCTGGAAACCTTCCGGCAGCGTGACGCGCACGGTGGATTCGATCACGCGCGGTCCGGCGAAACCGATCAGCGCCTTGGGCTCGGCGATGACGATGTCGCCGACGAAAGCGAAGCCGGCACTGACGCCGCCCATGGTGGGGTCGGTCAGCACGCTGATGTAGGGCAGGCCCTTCTTGGCCAGCCGGGTGAGCGCCGCGTTGGTCTTGGCCATCTGCATCAGCGACAGCAGGCCCTCCTGCATGCGGGCGCCGCCGGTGGCGGTGAAGCACAGGAACGGCACCTTCTGCTCGATCGCGGCTTCGACGCCGCGCACGAAGCGCTCGCCGACCACGCTGCCCATGCTGCCGCCCATGAAGTCGAATTCGAAGGCGGCGGCGACCAGGCTGATGCTCTGCACCGCGCCGCCCATCACCACCAGCGCATCGGTCTCGCCGGTGTTCTCCAGCGCTTCCTTCAGCCGCTCCGGATACTTGCGGCTGTCCTTGAACTTGAGCGCATCCACGGGCAGCACTTCCTGGCCGATCTCGTAGCGGCCTTCGGCGTCGAGGAAGCCGTTCAGGCGGGCCCTGGCGCCGATCCGGTGGTGGTGGCTGCAGGTGGGGCAGACGTTCTGGTTCTGTTCCAGGTCGGTCTTGTACAGCACGGTTTCGCAGCTCGGGCATTTGACCCACAGGCCCTCGGGCACGCTGCGGCGGTCGGCCGGATCGGTCTGCTGGATTTTCGGGGGAAGCAGTTTTTCAAGCCAGCTCATGGAGTCTCCTGAGACTTAAAGTTGGAAATGACCGGCGGCCGGCAGGACGTCCGTGTCGATTGACGTCGGCGACCAATCAATGATTCTATGCGTCGAGCGCGGAACGGATTCCGCGCAGGAACTCAGCCACGGCGGCGATGCCTTGCGCCCGGGGCTGGCCGTCGAGCAACTGGATGATCCTGGTGCCGATGATGACGGCGTCGGCGCTCTTGCCGATCGCTTTCGCCGTGGCGGCGTCGCGGATGCCGAAGCCGACCCCGACCGGCACCTGCACGTGCTTGCGGATCCGCGGCAGCATCTGCTCCACCGCGTCGGTGTCGAGGTTGCCGGAGCCGGTCACGCCCTTGAGCGACACATAGTAGACATAGCCGCTGGCCACCCGCGCCACCTGCTGCATGCGCTGGTCCGTGCTGGTGGGCGCCAGCAGGAAGATCAGGTCGAGGTTGCTGGCCCGCAGCTTGGCGGCGAAGTCTTCGCATTCCTCGGGCGGGTAGTCGACGATCAGCACGCCGTCGACGCCGGCCGCGGCGGCGTCGCGCACGAAGCTGTCCGCGCCGTGCTTGAGGTTGTAGCGCTCCACCGGATTGGCGTATCCCATCAGCACCACCGGCGTCGTCTGGTCCTTCTCGCGGAAGGCCCGGACCATGGCCAGCACCTGCGTCATGCCGATGCCCAGCGCCAGCGCCTGCTCGCCGGCCTTCTGGATCACCGGGCCGTCGGCCATCGGGTCGGAGAAGGGCACGCCCAGCTCGATCACGTCGGCGCCGGCGGCGACCATGGCGTGCATCAGCTCCGGCGTCGTGTCGGCAAACGGGAAGCCGGCGGTGACGTACGGGACCAGGGCCTTGCGTCCGGCCTTCTTCAGGTCAGCAAATTTGCTGGCGATGCGGCTCATTGCTTGCTGCCTTTCACCTGCAGGCCGCGCATCGACGGCCGGTCGTAGAAGTCCGCGCCCGCCAGGTCGGCCACCGTGCCCAGGTCCTTGTCGCCGCGTCCGGACAGGTTGACCAGGATCGACTGCTGCGGGCTCATGGTCTTGGCCAGCTTCATCGCATAGGCAAGAGCATGGCTCGATTCCAGCGCCGGGATGATGCCTTCGGTGCGGCACAGGAAGTGGAACGCTTCCAGCGCTTCCGTGTCCGTGATGCCGACGTACTCGGCACGGCCGATGTCCTTGAGCCAGGCGTGCTCGGGGCCGACGCCGGGATAGTCCAGGCCCGCGCTGATGCTGTGCGTCTCGGTGATCTGGCCGTCCTCGTCCTGCAGGATGTAGGTGCGGTTGCCGTGCAGCACGCCGGGGCTGCCGCGCTGCAGCGAGGCCGAATGCTTGCCGCTGTCCAGGCCCTCGCCCGCAGCTTCCACGCCGACCAGGCGCGTGTTCTCGAACGGGATGTAGGGGTGGAAGATGCCCATCGCGTTGCTGCCCCCGCCGACGCAGGCCACCACCACGTCCGGCTGCGCGCCCGTCATGTCCGGCATCTGCTGGATGCACTCGTTGCCGATCACGCTCTGGAAGTCGCGCACCATCATCGGGTAGGGGTGCGGGCCGGCCACGGTGCCGATGATGTAGAAGGTGTTCTCGACGTTGGTCACCCAATCGCGCATCGCCTCGTTGAGTGCGTCCTTCAGCGTCTTGCTGCCCGACTCCACCGGCACGACGGTCGCGCCCAGCAGGTTCATCCGGTACACGTTCGGGCTCTGGCGCTTGACGTCGGCGCTGCCCATGTAGACCACGCATTCGAGGCCGTAGCGCGCGCAGATCGTGGCCGTCGCCACGCCGTGCTGGCCGGCGCCGGTTTCCGCAATGATGCGCGGCTTGCCCATCCGCCGGGCCAGCATGGCCTGGCCGATGACGTTGTTGATCTTGTGGGCACCGGTGTGGTTCAGGTCTTCGCGCTTGAGGTAGATCTGGGCGCCGCCCATTTCGCGGCTGGTCCGCGCCGCGTGGTAGACCGGGGAGGGGCGGCCGACGAAGTGCTTGAGCTCGTAGCGGAATTCCTCGAGGAAAGCGGGGTCGTGCTGGTACTTCGCATACGCGTCGCGCAGCTCGTTGATCGCGTGGGTCAGCGTCTCGCTGACGAAGCTGCCGCCGTAGATGCCGAAGTGGCCGGTAACGTCAGGTTGTTGGTAGGAGGGCATGTTGGTTCGGGGCAAGAAGCCTGTCGGCGGCACGGACGGCCGCGACAAACTGAAGGATCTTTTCCGGGTCCTTGAGGCCCTTGTTTCCAGGACCCTCAAGCTCGACGCCGGAGCTCACGTCAACGGACAGCGATCTGCACCGCGGCCGCACCTGAGCGATCCCATCGGTCACGTTTGCAGGCGTCAATCCACCAGACAAGACGAGGTGAGCGTTGACGCTTGGTGGAAGACGTGACCAATTGAATGCCTTGCCGCCGCCGCCGTATCCCTCGACATGGGCGTCGAGCAGGATGGCCTGGGCGCTGGAGTAGCGGGAAGCGAAGTTTACCAAGTCGAAAGCCTGGGCTTCGTCCAGGGGAATGCGGGCCGCCCGCAGGAAGGGCCGCGCCCCGTTGCCGGTGGCTTCCAGGCATTGCTGCGGCGTCTCGTCGCCGTGGAACTGGATCACGGCCGCGCCGATCAGCGCGCAGGCTTGCAGGATCTTGGCCGGCGCCTCGTTCACGAACAGCAGCACCGGCGTGACGAAGGGCGGCAGCCGGCGCGCCAGTTCAGCCGCGCGTTCGGGCGTGACGTAGCGCGGGCTGGGGGGGTAGAGGACGAAGCCGACCGCATCGGCGCCGGCCGCCACGGCCGCGTCCAGGTCCTGTTCGCGCGTCATCCCGCAGATTTTGATGCGCGTGCGCTGGGCCAAAGGATTGCCGGAGGTCATGGCAACCAATCATACGCAGGGGTGCGGTCCGGCAGGCCCCAGCGCGGCTCGTAGACCGGGCCCAGAAAGTACAGGCCGGCGGGCGAGAACGTGGGCGCGGCGGCGTCGCGGTCGCGGGCCGCCAGCACGGCGCCGATCCAGGATGGCGGCTGTTGGCCCTGGCCGATCACCAACAGGCAACCCATGAGGTTGCGGATCATGTGGTGCAGGAACGCGTTGGCCTCGAAGTCGAAGCGCCAGTAGGCGCCGCGCCGGGTGATGTCGATCCGGTTGATGGTCTTGACCGGGCTGAGCGCCTGGCAGGCGGAGGCCCGGAACGACGTGAAGTCGTGCTCGCCGAGCAGCAGCTGGGCGGCCGCGCGCATCGCATCCCCGTCCAGCGGCCGGAACACCCAGCCGACCCGGCCGGCGTCGACGCTGGGCCGCACGGCCGATTCCCGGACCAGGTAGCTGTAGCGCCGGGCGACGGCGCTGGCGCGCGAATGGAAAGTGTCGGGGACCGGGCGCGCCCATTCCACGGCGATGTCATCGGGCAGGTAGCGGTTGGTGCCGCGGATCCAGGAAAATTCTTCGCGCTCCAGCTCGGTGTCGAAATGGACCACCTGCATCAGCGCGTGGACGCCGGCATCCGTGCGCCCGGCGCACACGGTGGGGACGCGTTGGGTGGTGAACTGGCCGAGTGCCGCTTCCAGCCGGTCCTGCACGGCGCGCCCGGATAGCTGGCTCTGCCAGCCTTCGTAGGCCCGCCCGTTGTAGCTGATGCCCAGGGCCAGCCTCATCGGCCGGCCTTGCCGCGCGCGCGGCGCTCAGTTGATTTCGGCGAGGAAGCGCTGGGCACGGGTCTTGAGGTCACCCGAGGCTTCGGCCACCACTTCTTCGGCCAGGCTGCGTGCGCCATCGGGGTCGCCGATCGCGTTGAACTCCTGGGCCAGTGCGAGCTTGGTCGCCAGCGGATCGTCGCTCCCGCTGTCGATCTCGAAACCGCCGGTGCTGCCGCCGTCGAGGTTCAGCAGGGGAGCGTGGCCCGAATCCTCATGGCTCGCCGCGGGTGCGCGGCTGGCTGCTGCGGCCGGAGCCGAAGCGCTGGGCAGGTCCAGCGACAGGGATCCCATGTCGAATTCGATCATCCCCGAGTCGGGCTCGGGCGCCGGCATCGGAGCCGGCGTCGCCGCGGGCGGGGCGGCCCGCACCGGTGCGACCGGCGCCGCCACGGGCTCGGTGCCGAAGTTCAGGCTGTTTTCCGACAGCATCAGGTCCGGCGCGTCGAGACGGGTCGGGACGCTGGCGGACGCGGCTGCCGGGACCGGCAGGTCGAAGTCCATGTCCAGCGACGGCATCGGCTCGGGTTCGACCGGAGCCGGAGCACGGGCAGCCACCGGGGCCGGGGCCGGTGCGGCCTTGGCGACAGGTGCGGGAGCCGGCGCGTCGTCACCCAGCGAAAAGTCCAGGTCCAGGTCCACGTCGGGCGTGCTGGGTGCAGCGCTCACGGTCGGCACGGGTTGCGTCGCCGCCATGGAGCTGACCAGGGCGGCGCCACCACCGACTGCGGCCGCGGCAGCCATGCTGCCCTCGGTGGGCTGGCCACCCGGGCGGTACAACGGATTGCCCGGGTCCAGTTCCTGGCCCAGTTCGCAGATGTGCTCCCATTCCGGGCCTTCGCCATGCGTCAGGCTGTAGGCTTCGGTGGCGACCAGCTCGAACGCCTTGGCGTCGCGGCGCTTGGAATAGATCTCCAGCAGCTTGCTGTGGATGGCAACGCGCTGCGGATTAGTCCGCATTGCTTCCTTGAGGATTTCCTCGGCCTGCAGGTCGCGGCCGTAGGCCAGGTAGACGTCGGCCTCGGCCACCGGATCGACGTCGCCGGCGGCATCGAGCTGGCTCGGCGAGTACACCATCGACGAGCCGGTGGGGCTGCCTTCGTTGGTGTCGATGCGCTGGCCGCCGCTGGCGCCGAAGAAAGAGTCAGGCTGCAGGCGGCTTTCCAGGAAAGAGCTGTCCACCTGAGACGATTTCTTGCGCTTGCGGGCGCGGTAGAAGCCCACGCCGAGCAGCAGGGCGATCAAGGCGCCGGCTGCCGCCGGCACGATCGGGTTCTCCAGCAGGTCGTCGAGCAGGCTGGATTCGACGGCGGTGGCCGGGGCTGGTGGGCGGACCGCGGACGCCACCGGCTTGGGTGCGACCGGCGCCGAAGCCGCCGGGGCGATCGGCGGGACCACGGCGACGGGTGCCGAAACGGCTGCCGCGTCGGATGCTGCGCTCAGCGCTGGCACCACGGGGGCGGGAGTCGGGGCGGGGGTGGGGGCCGGAGTGGGGGCCGGGGTCGGCGCCGGAGTTGGAGCAGGCGTGGGTGCCGGGGTTGGAGCGGGTGTCGGCGCCGGAGTGGGCGCCGGCGTCGGTGCCGGCCGCGATGCAGTGGCTGCGGCACCGATGGCAACGGCCGCGCCGGATCGCGCCGCGCTCGCAGCACCACCGGGAGCGGCCGCGCCGGGCGCACCCGGAACTGCCGTCGCAGTGCCGAGCTTGTTCAGGTCGGCAATGTTCTTGTTCAACTCGGCGACGCGGGTTGCCGCCTCCTTGGCGGACCGTTCGCGTGCGATCTTTTCTTCGTTGGCCTTGGCCTGGACGCTGCCCTTGGACAGCATGAGCTTGTCGGGCGTCGCGGCGGTGGGCTTCTTTTCCTCGACCGTCGCCTGGACCCGGCCACTGGCCTGGCGCTGCGGACCGTCGACCCGGGTGGCCGGCACTCCCTCGGCCAGCTTGCGGCGGAACTCGTTGAAGTCGCGGCTTTGCGCAACCACCGCCTGCCTGGCTTCGGTGGCTGGAGTCGCACCGGCCTCGGCCGGGCCTGGGACTTCGAGGACGGCCCCGGCCTTGAGCCGGTTGATGTTGCCGCCGGAGAAAGCGTCCGGATTGGCACGCAACATGGCCACCAGCATCTGGTCCAGGGACACCGTCGGCGGCTTGTTGGCTGCGGCGATCGCGCCCGCCGTATCGCCCGGGCGAACGGTGACCTGCTTCGAATCGGAGGATGGAGCTCCCGGTGAGCGCGGTTCCGGGGCGGGCCTGGCAACGGTGGCCGGGCGGGGCGCGGCGGCCGAGCGACCGGCAGCCGCCGGTGGGGGTGCAAGCCGCGGCACGGGTGCTGGCGCCATGGCGGGCGGCGGAGCCACCGGCGACACCTGGGCTGCGAGCGGGGCCTGGCCCTGCCGCAGGTTCTGCGGGTCGAACAGCATCGTGTAGTCACGCACGATGCGGCCGGACGACCAGCTGGCTTCAAGGATCAGGTCGACGAACGGGTCGTTGATGGCGCGGTCGCTGGTCAGCCGCAGAAAGTACTGGCCGTTGGGACGGCGCTGCAGCGTGATCTGCACGCTGGTCATCGCGGCGGAGTATTCCATGCCGGCCGCGCGGAACGTGTCGGGCGAGGCGATGGTGGCGCGCAGGCTGGCCGCCTCATCGGCATTGATCTCGGGGATCGCGATGTCCGCGCGCAGCGGCTCACCCAGGGCGGACTGGACCGTGACCCGACCCAGTGCCAGGGCTTGCGCATCCGTCGCGGAGACACCCAGCACAACCGCCGCCGCGAGTGCCAGAGCAGTCGCCCTCCAACGCGGTTGGGTCATCGGTTTTTGCGTCCCCACTGCTCGGTCTGCAGGCAGTTTTTTTCTCATCATGCGGCCATTCGCCTCGGGCTGAAATTGCTGAAAATGACCTTAACATCAATGTCTTAGACTGACAAGCTGAGACATCTTTTAACTTCGGCACGAAGCTTTTGCCGGGTCTGACACAGCCTTCCTTGTGGTCGCTCGACAACGGCGTGTAACACGACGCTACACGCCTCGCACGGGCTAATGCGTCAGCAAAATCCGCAGCATCCGACGCAGCGGTTCAGCAGCGCCCCAGAGCAACTGGTCGCCGATGGTGAAGGCGCCGAGGTACTCCGGTCCCATCGCCAGCTTGCGCATGCGGCCGACCGGAATCGTGAGCGTTCCGGTGACTGCGACCGGCGTCAGGTCGCGGATCGTCGCCTCCTTGGTGTTCGGCACCACCTTCACCCAGCTGTTGTCCGCGGCGATCATCGCTTCGATGTCCGCCAGCGGCACATCCTTCTTCAACTTGAAGGTCAGGGCCTGGCTGTGGCAGCGCATCGCGCCCACGCGCACGCAGAAGCCGTCGACCGGCGTCGCCGCAGTGCCGAAGCCTTCGCCCTGGCCCAGGATCTTGTTGGTCTCGGCGCCGGCCTTCCACTCTTCCTTGGACATGCCGTCGCCCAGGTCCTTGTCGATCCAGGGGATCAGCGAACCGCCCAGCGGCACGCCGAAGTTCGCGACTTCGTCGCCGGACAGCGCCTGCTGCCGGTGCAGAACCTTGCGGTCGATCTCGAGGATGGCCGACTTGGGGTCGTCCAGCAAGGCGCGCACTTCGCTGTTGAGCGTGCCGAACTGTGTCAGCAGTTCGCGCATGTGCTGGGCGCCGCCGCCGGAGGCCGCCTGGTAGGTCATGCTGCTCATCCACTCGACCAGGCCGGCCTTGTAGAGAGCGCCGACGCCCATCAGCATGCAGCTGACGGTGCAGTTGCCACCGATCCAGTTCTTGCCGCCCTTGGCCAGTGCGTTCTTGATGACCGGCATGTTGACCGGGTCCAGGACGATGATGGCGTCGTCCTTCATCCGCAGCGTCGAGGCGGCGTCGATCCAGTGGCCGCTCCAGCCGGCGGCGCGCAGCTTGGGATAGACCTCGCCGGTGTAATCGCCGCCCTGGGCCGTGATGACGATGTCGCACTTCTTCAGCGCCTCGATGTCGAACGCGTCTTGCAGGGTGGTCTCGTTCTTCGCCTGGGCCGGGGCCTTGCCGCCGGCGTTGGAAGTCGAGAAGAACATCGGCTCGATCAGGCCGAAGTCGCCTTCGGCCTGCATCCGGTCCATCAGGACCGAGCCGACCATGCCGCGCCAGCCGACCAGGCCGACCAGGGGTTGTTGTCCGTTCGAGAGTTTCATGTCACGTCGCCTTTGAAGTTTCAAAACTTGCTTTCCCCGGCTCGTCGGCCGGGGAGGGCGCGCGACGAACCGGAGCTGACTAGCCCTTGGTGGTTTTCTTGGTAATCGCAGCCACGACAGCGTCGCCCATCTCGCGGGTGCCAACTTTCTTCGTGCCTTCCGCGTGGATGTCCGGCGTGCGCAAACCCGAAGCCAGCACGGACTTGACGGCCGACTCGATCCGGTCGGCGGCCTGGGGCTGGTTGAGGGAGAAGCGGAGCATCATGGCGGCAGACAGGATTGTAGCCAAAGGATTGGCCACGCCCTTGCCGGCGATGTCCGGCGCGCTGCCGTGGCTGGGCTCGTACAGGCCCTGGTTGCCGGCGTTCAGGCTGGCCGAGGGCAGCATGCCGATCGAGCCGGTGAGCATGGCGGCGGCGTCCGACAGGATGTCGCCGAACATGTTGCCGGTCACCACGACGTCGAACTTCTTGGGCGCCTTCACCAGTTGCATGGCGGCGTTGTCCACATACATGTGGTCCAGGGCGACGTCCGGGTATTCCTTGCCGACCTCGGTCATCACGTCCTTCCACAGCTGGAAGGTTTCCAGCACGTTGGCCTTGTCCACGCTGGTGACGCGTTTGCTGCGCTTGCGGGCCGCCTGGAAGGCGACGTGGCCGATGCGCTCGATCTCCGGGCGGGTGTAGCGCATGGTGTCGAAGGCTTCCTCGGCGCCGGGGAAGTGGCCGTCGACCGCGATGCGGCGGCCGCGCGGCTGGCCGAAGTAGATGTCGCCGGTCAGCTCGCGGATGATCAGGATGTCCAGGCCCGACACCAGCTCGGGCTTGAGGCTGGAGGCCCCGACCAGCTCCTCGTAGCAGATCGCCGGGCGGAAGTTGGCGAACAGGCCCAGGTTCTTGCGCAGGCCCAGGATCGCCTGCTCCGGGCGCAGCGGCCGGTCGAGCGTGTCGTACTTCCAGTCGCCGACCGCGCCGAACAGGATGGCGTCGGCTTCCTTGGCCAGCTTCAGCGTCGCTTCGGGCAGCGGATGGCCGTGCGCGTCGTAGGCGGTGCCGCCGACCAGCGCGGTTTCCATTTCGAACTTCAAGTCGAGGGCGTTCAGAATCTTGACGGCTTCCGCCACGATTTCGGTGCCGATGCCGTCACCCGGCAGGACTGCGATCTTCATGTTGTCTCTTCTTCCAGTGGTTTCAGCGAACGAGGGTGTGGGCCAGCCAGGGCTTCTCGGCCAGGCGCTGGGCTTCGAAAGCCTTGATCTTGTCCTGCTTGAGCAAGGTCAGGCCGATGTCGTCGAAGCCGTTGGTCAGGCAGTACTTGCGAAAGGCCTGGACCTCGAACGGGATCTCCTCGCCCTGCGGTTTCACGATCACCTGGCGCTCCAGGTCCACCGTCAGCTGGTAGCCGGGGAAGGCCAGTGCCTCGTCGAACAGCTGGGCCACCTTGGCATCCGGCAGCACGATCGGCAGCAGGCCGTTCTTGAAGCAGTTGTTGAAGAAGATGTCGGCGAAGCTCGGCGCGATGATGGCGCGAAAGCCGTACTGGTCCAGCGCCCAGGGGGCGTGCTCGCGCGAGGAGCCGCAGCCGAAGTTCTTGCGCGCCAGCAGGATGGAGGCGCCCTTGTACCGCGGCTGGTTCAGCACGAAGTCAGGATTGGGCTTGCGGGTCGTCGGGTCCTGGCCCGGCTCGCCGTGGTCCAGGTAGCGCCATTCGTCGAACAGGTTGACGCCGAAGCCGGTCTTGCGGATCGACTTGAGGAACTGCTTGGGGATGATGGCGTCGGTGTCGACGTTCTCGCGGTCCATCGGGGCCACGAGGCCTTTGTGTACATTGAATTTCTGCATATCAAGTCCACGGCTGCATGGCAGCCGTGTTTTCTCCTTAGATGCGTCGGATGTCGACGAAGTGGCCGTGGACGGCGGCGGCGGCGGCCATGGCGGGGCTGACCAGGTGGGTGCGGCCACCCGCGCCCTGCCGGCCTTCGAAGTTGCGGTTGCTGGTGGAGGCGCAGCGCTCGCCCGGCTCCAGCCGGTCGGCGTTCATCGCCAGGCACATCGAGCAACCGGGCTCGCGCCACTCGAAGCCGGCGGCCTTGAAGATCTCGTGCAGGCCCTCGCGCTCGGCCTGGTCCTTCACCAGCCCCGAGCCGGGCACCACCATCGCCAGTTTGATGTTCTTCGCGACCTTCTGGCCCAGTTTCTTCACGACCGCAGCCGCCTCGCGCATGTCCTCGATCCGGCTGTTGGTGCAGGAGCCGATGAACACCTTGTCGACGTACAGGTCGTTGAGCGCCTTGCCTGGTTGCAGGCCCATGTACTTGAGCGCGCGTTCGATGGCGTCGCGCTTGTTGGCGTCCTTTTCCTTGTCCGGGTCCGGCACCCGGGCGTCCACGCCCAGCACCATTTCGGGCGAGGTGCCCCAGGTCACTTGCGGCACGATCTGGCTGGCGTCGAGTTCCACGACGTGGTCGAACTTCGCGTCCGCGTCCGAGTGCAGCGTTTTCCAGTAGGCCACGGCCTGCTCCCATTCGACTCCCGTCGGTGCGAGCGGGCGGCCCTTCACGTACTCGATGGTCTTGTCGTCGACGCCGACCAGGCCGGCGCGGGCGCCGGCTTCGATCGCCATGTTGCAGACCGTCATGCGGCCTTCCATGGACAGGGCCCGGATCGCCGAGCCGGCAAATTCGATGGTGTAGCCGGTGCCGCCGGCCGTGCCGATCTTGCCGATGATCGCCAGCACGATGTCCTTGGCGGTGATGCCGGGCGTGACCTTGCCATCGACCTTGATCAGCAGGTTCTTGGCCTTCTTGGCCAGCAACGTCTGCGTCGCCATCACGTGCTCGACTTCACTGGTGCCGATGCCGTGCGCCAGCGCGCCGAAGGCGCCGTGGGTGGAGGTGTGCGAGTCGCCGCAGACCACCGTCATGCCCGGCAGCGTCGCGCCCTGCTCGGGGCCGATCACGTGGACGATGCCCTGCCGCTTCGAGAGAAACGGGAAGTACGCGGCCGCGCCGTACTGCTCCATGTTCTTGTCCAGCGTGGTGATCTGCTCCTTGCTGATCGGGTCGGTGATGCCGTCGTAGCCCAGTTCCCAGCCGGTGGTCGGCGTGTTGTGGTCGGCGGTCGCGACGATCGAACTGACCCGCCAGACCTTGCGGCCGGCCTCGCGCAGGCCTTCGAACGCCTGCGGGCTGGTCACTTCATGGACCAGGTGGCGGTCGATGTAGAGGACGGCGGTGCCGTCGTCTTCGGTGTGGACGACGTGCTCGTCCCAGATCTTGTCGTACAGCGTTCGTGCCATGGTGCTCTTCCTTTGAATTCGGTGGGTTGCGTCAGGCGGCGGCCGCCAGCTCCGGCGCGTCGGCCTGGGCGGTGAGGTGGTCCACCAGCAGGCGTGCGGTGACCGGCAGGGTGGAGAAATCCCGCGCCACCAGGTTGATGCTGCGCCGGGCCCAGCCGTCGGTGAGGACGACGCTCTCGAGGTCGCCGACGCCGTGCATCAGCTCGAAGGCGCGGCGCGGCATGACGCCGACGCCCAGGCCGTTGTGGATCATCCGGCACATCGCGTCCAGCCCGGTCACATGGATCCGCAGCTTGATGGTGCGGCCGACCGCGGCGGCGGCGTCGCGCATCGCCAGGTAGATCGAACTGTTCGAGTGCAGGCCGACGTGGTCGCAATCGAGCGCAGCCTCGAACGCGACCGCCTTCTTGCGCGCCAGCGCATGGCCGCGCGGGACGATCAGCACCAGCTGGTCTTCGCGGTACGGCAAGGTCTGCAGTTCGTGCGCCGGACCGATGACGCCGGTGTTGCAGATGCCCAGGTCGGCCGTGCCTTCCTGGACGGCGCGGATCACCTCGGTCGACAGGTGCTCCTCGAGGTCGATCTTGACCTGCGGATGGTCCTTGACGAACTGCCCGAGGTCCTCTGGCAGGAACTGGACGATCGCCGAGATGCTGGCGTGGATGCGCACGTGGCCGCGCACGCCGTCCGCGTACTCCGACAGCTCCGCCTGCATCTTCTCCAGGCTGAACAGCACCGAGCGGGCGTGGTGCAGCAGGCTCTCGCCCGCCGGCGTGAGGTCGACGCCGCGCGTGTGGCGGTACAGCAGCGGGGTTTCGAGCGTCGCTTCCAGGTCGGACAGCCGCTTGCTGACGGCCGACGCCGCGATGAACTCGCGTTCCGCGGCCTTGCCGATCGAGCCCAGTTCGCAGACGGCAACGAACAGCTGCAACGACGTCAGGTCGATGCGGCGGGCGAAGGAGCGGTCGGAGGGGCGCAAGACAGGCCAGGTTCTGGACATCGCAAACCGCGATGAAGGCGCTATTTTCCTTTACTGGAGGGCCGTTGGCCATCGCCAACCGCGATGCCCACCTTGCCGACCGGGGCGTACGGCGAATTGGCCGGTGTCCCACACGCCGGCCCGCGTCGCGCTCCTATCATCGTGCGCAGCAAAGCGCTCCATGGATCCAAACCTTCAATCGCCAACGCCCCCAGGGCCCGGCTCCATCGCCTCGCAGTTTCGGCCCCAGCCGGCGCCAGGGCGCGGCCCGGTGTCGGTGGCGTGGGCGAGCCAGCTCGACGAGGTGCGGCAGGCCCAGCGCCTGCGCTATGACGTTTTCGCCCGCGAGATGGGCGCCCGGCTGGAGACGCCGCTGGCCGGCCACGACGTCGACCGGTTCGACGACCACTGCGAACATCTGCTGGTGCGCGACTGCGACTCGGCCACGGTGGTCGGGACCTACCGGGTGCTGCCGCCCGCCCAGGCCAGGCGGCTGGGGGGCACCTACAGCGATACCGAGTTCGACCTGGGCAACCTGGACCCGCTGCGGCCCCGGATGCTGGAGCTGGGCCGCAGCTGCGTCCACCACGAGCACCGCCACGGCGGGGTGATCCTGGCGCTGTGGGGCGCGCTGGCGGAATTCATGACGCGCAACCGGCTCGACACGATGATCGGCTGCGCCAGCATCCCGATGCTGCACAACGGGGTGGTTTCGGGCGACGTCGCCGCCAGCATCTGGCATCAACTGCAGCAGCGCTGCCTGGCCGAACCCGGGTTCCGGGTGCGGCCGCGGCTGCCGCTGCCGGTCGAACGGCTCGACGCTTCGCTGGCGGTCGAGCCGCCGGCGCTGATCAAGGGGTACCTGCGGCTGGGGGCGAAGGTGCTCGGCGCGCCGGCCTGGGATCCGGACTTCAACAGCGCCGACCTGCCGATGCTGATGCGCATCGGCGACCTGCCGGCGCGTTACCGCCGGCACCTGCTCGGCGCCTGAGCCGGCGCCGGCAGTCCCGCTCAGCGCTTGGCGAGCGGGGTCACGTCACGGCGCGTGGCGCCGACGTACAGCTGGCGCGGACGGCCGATCTTGTACTCCGGGTCGCCGATCATTTCATTGAGCTGGGCGATCCAGCCGACCGTGCGGGCCAGCGCGAACACGGCGGTGAACAGGCCGACCGGGATGCCGATGGCGCGCTGCACGATGCCGGAGTAGAAGTCCACGTTCGGGTACAGCTTGCGCGACACGAAGTATTCGTCTTCCAGCGCGATCTTTTCCAGCGCCATGGCGAGCTTGAACAGCGGATCGCTTTCCAGGCCCAGTTCCCCCAGCACTTCCTTGCAGGTTTCCTGCATCAGCTTGGCGCGCGGGTCGTAGTTCTTGTACACGCGGTGGCCGAAGCCCATCAGCTTGACATTGGAGTTCTTGTCCTTGACCTGCTTGATGAACTCGCCGATCTTGTCGACGCCGCCGTTGTTCTGGATGTCGTGCAGCATGTTCAGCGCTGCTTCGTTGGCGCCGCCGTGGGCCGGGCCCCACAGGCAGGCGACGCCGGCCGCGATCGCCGCGAACGGGTTGGTGCCCGAGCTGCCGCACAGCCGCACCGTGGAGGTGGAAGCGTTCTGCTCGTGGTCGGCATGCAGGATGAAGATGCGGTCCAGAGCGCGTTCCAGCACCGGGTTGACCACGTAGTCCTCGCAGGGCGTGGCGAACATCATGTGCAGGAAGTTGCCGGCGTACGAGAGGTCGTTCTTCGGGTAGATGTAGGGTTGGCCGGCGTTGTACTTGTACGCCATGGCGACCAGCGTCGGCATCTTGGCGATCAGGCGGATCGCCGAGATCTCGCGGTGTTCCGGATTGTTGATGTCGGTGCTGTCGTGATAGAAGGCCGACAGCGCGCCGACCAGGCCGGTCATGATCGCCATCGGATGGGCGTCACGGCGGAACCCGCGCAGGAAGAACTGCATCTGCTCGTTGACCATGGTGTGCATGGTCACGGTGCGGCTGAACTTCCTCTTGCCTTCGGCGTTCGGCAGCTCGCCGTACAGCAGCAGGTGGCAGGTTTCCATGAAGTCGCACTGCGTGGCCAGCTGCTCGATCGGGTAGCCGCGGTACAGCAGCTCGCCCTTGTCGCCGTCGATGTAGGTGATGGCGGACTGGCAGGACCCGGTCGACATGAAGCCGGGGTCGTACGTGAACATGCCGGTCTGGGCATACAGCTTGCGGATGTCGATGACATCCGGACCGACGCTGCCCTGGTAGATGGGCATGTCGACGCTGGGGCTGCCGTTGCTGAACGACAGGGTGGCTTTGTTGTCGGCGAGTTTCATTTCTGTTTCCTTCTCATGACGATTGGGGCCGCAGCAGCCCGACGATTTCTCTCACGCCAGCGTTGTCCAGCTCGCCTTGCGGCTCGGTGCGGCGCAGCAGCAGGTCCAGCAGGTCATTGTCCGGCAAGTCCATCAGCCGGTGGAGGGCTTGCGCCTGGCCGACCGTGAGCGCGGCTTGATGCTGGTCAAAAAAACGCTCGATCAGCAGGTCGTTCTCCAGCAGTCCGCGGCGGCAGCGCCACTTCAGCTTGGAAAGCGCCCTCTCTCCGAGAGGCTGGTCGAGGTCGTTGTCCACTAGACTGCCCGGCGCACCATCAGTTCCTTGATCTTGCCGATGGCCATGGTCGGGTTCAGGCCCTTCGGGCAGACGTCGACGCAGTTCATGATGGTGTGGCAACGGAACAGGCGGTAGGGATCTTCGAGGTTGTCGAGCCGCTCGGCCGTGCCTTCGTCGCGGCTGTCGGCGATGAAGCGGTAGGCCTGCAGCAGGCCGGCCGGGCCGACGAACTTGTCCGGGTTCCACCAGAAGCTGGGGCAGCTGGTCGAGCAACTGGCGCACAGGATGCACTCGTACAGGCCGTTGAGCTCGTCGCGCTCTTCGGGCGACTGCAGGCGCTCGGTCTCCGGCGGAATCGACTCGTTGATCAGGTAGGGCTTGATCGAGTTGTACTGCTTGAAGAACTGCGTCATGTCCACGATCAGGTCGCGGATCACCGGCAGGCCCGGCAGGGGCTTGAGCACGATCGTGCCCTTGAGCGTGAGCATGTTGGTCAGGCAGGCCAGGCCGTTCTTGCCGTTGATGTTCATCGCGTCCGAGCCGCACACGCCCTCGCGGCAGGAGCGGCGGAACGATAGCGTCGGGTCCTGGGCCTTGAGCTTCATCAGCGCGTCCAGCAGCATGCGCTCGTGGCCATCGAGTTCGATCTCGATGGTCTGCATGTAGGGCTTGGCGTCCTGGTCCGGGTCGTAGCGGTAGATCTGGAAAGTGCGTTTCATTAGAAAGTCCTGACTTTGGGAGGCACCGAATCGACCGTGAGCGGCTTGAGGTTGACCGACTTGTACGACAGCCGGTTGCCTTCGCTGTACCAGAGCGTGTGCTTCATCCAGTTGGCGTCGTCGCGGCCCATCGGCGCGACCGGGTCGTCGGTCGGCCGCTCGTAGTCGTTGACCGTGTGGGCGCCGCGGCATTCCTTGCGGGCGGCGGCCGACACGATGGTGGCCTGGGCGCACTCGATCAGGTTCTCCACTTCGAGCGCTTCGATCCGGGCGGTGTTGAAGATCTTCGACTGGTCCTTCAGCGCGATCGAGCCGACGCGCTCGCGCAGCGCCGCGATCTTGGTGACGCCTTCGTCCATGCTGGCCTGGGTGCGGAACACGCCGGCGTGCAGCTGCATCGAGGCCCGGATGTCGTTGGCCACGTCCTGCGCGTACTCGCCCGATGAAGCGCCGTCGAGGCGGTTCAGCCGCTCCAGGCTCTGGTCGGCCGCATCGGCCGGCAGCGGCTTGTGCGCCTTGCCGCGGTTGTTGAATTCGACGATGTGGTCGCCGGCCGCGCGGCCGAACACCAGCAGGTCGAGCAGGGAGTTGGTGCCCAGCCGGTTGGCGCCGTGCACGCTGACGCAGGCGCATTCGCCCACGGCGTACAGGCCGTTGACCACCGCGCGGTCGTCGCCGCCTTGCTGCGTCACCACCTGGCCGTTGATGTTGGTCGGCACACCGCCCATCTGGTAGTGGATGGTGGGAACCACGGGAATCGGTTCGCGCGTGATGTCGACGTTGGCGAAGTTGACGCCGATCTCGTAGACCGACGGCAGGCGCTTGTGGATGGTCTCGGCGCCCAGGTGGTCGAGCTTGAGCAGGATGTAGTCCTTGTTCGGGCCGCAGCCCCGGCCTTCCTTGATCTCCTGGTCCATGCAGCGGGACACGAAGTCGCGCGGCGCCAGGTCCTTCAGGGTCGGCGCGTAACGCTCCATGAAGCGCTCGCCGTTGCTATTGAGCAAGATCGCGCCTTCGCCGCGGCAGCCTTCGGTCAGCAGCACGCCGGCGCCGGCCACGCCGGTCGGGTGGAACTGCCAGAACTCCATGTCCTGCAGCGGGATGCCGGCGCGCGCCGCCATGCCCAGGCCGTCGCCGGTGTTGATGAAGGCGTTGGTGCTGGCGGCGAAGATCCGCCCGGCGCCGCCGGTGGCCAGCAGCACGGTGCGGGCTTCCAGGATGTGCAGGTCGCCGGTTTCCATTTCCAGCGCCGTCACGCCGACCACGTCGCCCTCGGCGTCGCGGACCAGGTCCAGCGCCATCCATTCGACGAAGAAGCTGGTGCGGGCCTTGACGTTCTGCTGGTACAGCGTGTGCAGCATGGCGTGGCCGGTGCGATCGGCCGCGGCGCAGGCGCGCTGCACCGGCTTCTCGCCGTAGTTGGCGGTGTGGCCGCCGAACGGACGCTGGTAGATGGTGCCATCCGGGTTGCGGTCGAAGGGCATGCCCATGTGTTCGAGGTCATAGACCGCCTGCGGCGCCCGCCGGCACATGAATTCGATCGCGTCCTGGTCGCCCAGCCAGTCCGAGCCCTTGACGGTGTCGTAGAAATGGTAGTGCCAGTTGTCCTCGCTCATGTTGCCCAGCGAGGCGCCGATGCCGCCTTGCGCGGCGACCGTGTGCGAACGGGTCGGGAACACCTTGGACAGGACGGCCACGTTCAGGCCGGCGCGCGCGAGCTGCAGCGAGGCGCGCATGCCGGAGCCGCCGGCGCCGACGATGACGACGTCGAACTTGCGCTTGGTGATGTTGTTCTTGGTATAGGACATGGAACTCAAACTCTCCAGAGGACTTGAATGGCCCAGCCGGCGCAGCCGACCAGCCAGACGATGGTGAAGACCTGCAACGCGAGCCGCGCCCACACCGGCTTGACGTAGTCCATCCAGACGTCGCGCATCCCCACCCAGACATGCCAGAGCAGGGCGGCGATGACCGCGAAGGTCAGGACCTTCATCCACTGGCTGGAAAAGATGCCGGCCCACTTGTCGTAGCCGATCGGGCCGCGGCTGAAGACCACCTGCGCCAGCACCAGCAGCGTGAACAGGGCCATCAGGGCGGCGGTGATGCGCTGGCTGAGCCAGTCGCGCAGACCGTAATGCGCGCCGACGACGATGCGCTTGGAGCCGTAATTAACTGCCATAAAAGTGTTTCCTAGTCAGTTGGGGACAGAGCTGAAGATCTGTCCCCAAGTTGCTTCATTTCGTTAGTACAGTCCGAACAGCTTGGCGCCGAGCACCAGCGTCAGCAGCACGCTGGCCGCCAGGGTGACGACCGCCGAAGTCGTGCCGAATTCCTTGCTCACCGCCTTGTGGCTCACGTCCATCCAGAGGTGGCGCAGGCCGGCGATGAAGTGGTGCAGGTAGGCCCAGATCAGCGCCAGCACCACCAGCTTGATGAACCAGCCGGGGAAAATCCACAGGCCCTGGTTGAAGGCACTGGTGAATTTCGCGAACGACAGTTCGGAGGAGATCGACCGGTCGAACATCCAGATGATGAACGGCATCAGCACGAACATCAGCACGCCGCTGACGCGGTGCAGGATCGACACGATGCCGGCGGCCGGCAGCCGATACCCCGGCAGGTCCGTGAAGGCGTTGATGTTGCGGAATTCGGGCCGCTTCTTGGCTGGCGCTGTCATGGGGTGGCTTTCTTCAGGGGCTGCATGCGTTTTTGTGGTTCAGGGAGTGCACACAAGCCAAAATTCTATTGCAATGCACAAACTGTCACGTTCGAGTGGCGGATTCGCGGCTCAACTCAGGTCGTTGCGGTAGTGGTGGGTGTCGGTCCGGTAGAGCCCGCGGCGCAGTTCCATCGGGACGTCGTTGTAGGTGTAGGCGATCCGTTCCACGCTCAGCAGCGGCGCCTGCACCGGCACCTTCAGCGCGGCAGCCTGCTGGGCGTCCGGCAGCACGGCGCGGATCTTTTCCTCGGCGCGCACCATGCGCACGCCGAACTCGATCTCGAACATGGCGTAGGTCGGGCCCTGATAGCCGGCGGCCTGTTCTGCCGTCAGGCCCTTGAAAGCATTGCCCGGCAGCCAGAGGTCTTCCAGGATGGTGGGCACGCCGCCGAACGACAACACCCGCCGGACCTGCATCACCGGATCGCCGGTGCGCAGCGACAGCGCCCGCGCGACGTCGGCGCTGGCGCGCACCCGCTTGCATTCGAGCACGCTGCGCTGGGCCGGGCCTTCGCTGTCGCGGTCGCCGCTGTCGGGCATCAGCTTCAGGAAGCGGTAGCGGACCTGCTGCTCGGAGTGGGTCGCGACGAACGTGCCCTTGCCCTGGCGGCGGATCACCAGGTTCTCGGCGGCCAGTTCGTCGATCGCCTTGCGCACCGTGCCCTGGCTGACGCGAAAGCGCGCGGCCAGCTCGATCTCGCTGGGGATGGCCTCGCCGGGCTTCCACTCGCCGGCCTGCAGGCTTTGCAGGATCAGTTCCTTGATCTGCTGGTACAGCGGGCTGAACGCCGGTGTCGCGCCAGCGTTCGGCTCGGCGACGGCGGCGGGATCGGCCTGGGACGGATTGGGGGTGGCCATGGAGCGGAGGCTTGAATTCGCCGGAATCATATCTTATATAAGACATAAGACAAATTGACGATGGCCGGTTTTCGCGCGTAAAATCGCGGGTTTTCCAGGGGGTCTGCGTCACCGTCGCGGGGCCCCGGGGAAACCAGGATTTCGCAACCTTCCTTTCGGAGATTTCCCATGAGCAAAAAGCCCGTCCGTGTCGCCGTTACCGGCGCCGCCGGCCAGATCGGTTACGCCCTGCTGTTTCGCATCGCTTCCGGCGAAATGCTGGGCAAGGACCAGCCGGTGATCCTGCAACTGCTGGAAATCCCCGATGAGAAAGCCCAGAAGGCGCTCAAGGGCGTGATGATGGAGCTGGAGGACTGCGCCTTCCCGCTGCTGGCCGGCATGGAGGCGCACAGCGACCCGATGACCGCCTTCAAGGACACCGACTACGCGCTGCTGGTCGGCTCGCGCCCGCGCGGCCCGGGCATGGAGCGCGCCGAACTGCTGTCGATCAACGGCGCCATCTTCACCGCCCAGGGCAAGGCGCTGGACCAGGTTGCCAGCCGCAATGTCAAGGTGCTGGTGGTCGGCAATCCCGCCAACACCAACGCCTACATCGCGATGAAGAGCGCGCCCAGCCTGCCGCGCGAGAACTTCACCGCCATGCTGCGCCTGGACCACAACCGCGCGCTGTCGCAGGTCGCGGCCAAGACCGGCGTCAAGGTCGGCGACATCGAGAAGCTGACCGTGTGGGGCAACCACTCGCCCACGATGTACGCCGACTACCGCTTCGCCACCGTGAACGGCAAGGCCGTCAAGGACATGATCAACGACCAGGCCTGGAACGCCGACACCTTCCTGCCCACGGTCGGCAAGCGCGGCGCCGCCATCATCGAGGCCCGCGGCCTGTCGTCGGCCGCGTCGGCCGCCAATGCCGCCATCGACCACATGCGCGACTGGGCCCTGGGCACCAACGGCAAGTGGGTCACGATGGGCGTGCCCTCCAACGGCGACTACGGCATCCCCAAGGACGTCATGTTCGGCTTCCCGGTCACCACCGAGAACGGCAAGTACACGATCGTCAAGGACCTGCCGATCGACGCCTTCAGCCAGGAGCGCATCAACAAGACGCTGCAGGAACTGAAGGACGAGCAGGCCGGCGTTGCGCACCTGGTGTAAGTGTTGAGCGACGCCGGGCCGCCCCAAGTCGCGAAGGCCCCCTCGGGGGACAGCGCAGTCCACGCAGTGACAAGCGTGGGGGCCAATGTCCATCCGCGCGACGTCCTGCTCGGCTCCCAGGCGCAAACCGGCTTCCTGCCGGTCTGCGACCACTACAGCGGCGTCGAGTCGCGGATGCGCAAGAGCCTGCAGCTGCAGGCCGAGATGACCGAGGAGTTCGGCGCCTGCGTCTTCGACGTCACGCTCGATTGCGAGGACGGCGCGCCGGTCGGCGGCGAGGCGGACCATGCCGCCCTGGTGGTGGCGCTGGCTTCGCTGGCCGGCGACAAGGCGCGCATCGCGGTGCGCGTGCACCCGGTGGACCACTCCGCGTTCGAGCACGACGTCGCGACCATTGCCGGCAAGGTCGGCCGCCGGCTGTGCCACGTGATGCTGCCCAAGGTGGAATCCGTCGCCGACGTCGATTGCGCGGCGAAGGCGCTGGATGCCGCCGGTGCCGCCCACCTGCCGCTGCACGTGCTGATCGAATCTCCGGCGGCTGTGCACCGTGCGTTCGACATCGCGGCCCATCCCCGGGTGCAGTCGCTCAGTTTCGGCCTGATGGATTTCGTGTCGGCCCATGGCGGGGCCATTCCCGCCGAGGGCATGGGCATCGAGGGCCAGTTCACCCATCCGCTGGTGGTCCGGGCCAAGCTCGAGATCGCCTCGGCCTGCCACGCGCACGGCAAGGTTGCGGCGCACGGCGTCGTGACCGAATTCAAGAACACCAAGGCGCTCGGCCACGCCGCGCAGCGGGCGGCCCGCGAGTTCGGCTTCGCCCGCATGTGGAGCATCCATCCGGACCAGATCCGGCCGATCCTCGCCGCCTTCGCGCCGACGGCCCATGAAATCGAAACCGCCTCGAAGATGATCCTGGCCGCCGCCGCCGCGCAGTGGGCGCCGATCAGCTTCGACGGCAAGCTGCAGGACCGCGCCAGCTACCGCTACTACTGGCAGGTGCTGGAGCGTGCCCACCGCACCGGCCGGCCGCTGCCGGCGGAAGTCCGGGCCTGGTTCGACACCCCGCATCACTAGAACACTCACGGAGACAAGTTGTATGAAATCTCTGATCACGGCCTTTCCCCTGGCGCTGCTGCTGGCCGCGGCACCGTTGCTCGCCACCGCGCAGACTGCCACCAAGCCGACCGCCAAGGCGGCTGCGAAGCCCGCGGCCAAGCCCGCTGCCGCTGCCGCTGCCGCCACCAACGGTCGCCGCGCCGCGCGCGTGAAGGCGATCGAGGAGGCCACGCCGATCGATGACGATCCGGCGGTGAAGCTCACCGACGCCGACCTCGAGATGGCCAAGCGGGTGCATGTGGGCGACATTCCCTGCGAACTCGGCGCCACCGTGCACGTCACGCGGCACAAGCGCGAAGGCTTCTTCATCGTGCGGGCCGGCATCCAGCGCTTCCGCATGCACCCCGTCGAAAGCCGCACCGGCGCCATCCGGCTGGAAGATCCGGTCGGCGGCGCGATGTGGCTGCAGCTGGGCAACAAGTCCATGTTGATGAGCCAGAAGATGGGCAAGCGCCTCGCGGACGACTGCATGAACCCGGAGCAGTCGGCCATGAACGAGGCCCTGAAGAAGAACCCGATCAATATCCTGGAGGCGACGCCGGTGAAGGTGGCTGCGCCGGCCATGCCCGCCGAGGCTCCCGCTGCCACCGCCGGCACTGCTGCCGCGCCGCCGGCGACCCCGGTCGATGCCGCGCGCGCTTCCGGCGAAGCGCCGGCCCCGGCCGCCGCGGCAACGGCTGGCACGGCACCTGCTATTGCCCCGGTCGCGCCCGCGACGACGAACTGACGCTGAACCTTTTGACTGAACGGAGAAATGAATGTTGCAAGAGTACGTTGACCATGTCGCCGAACGCGCCGCGCTCGGCATCCCGCCGCTGCCGCTGTCGGCCCGGCAGACCGGCGACCTGATCGAGCTGCTGAAGAACGTTTCCACGGCGGAAGCGGACTTCCTGCTGAACCTGATCACCCACCGCGTGCCGGCCGGCGTCGACGACGCGGCCAAGGTCAAGGCGAGTTACCTGGCGGCGGTGGCGCATGGCACCGAGAAGTGCCTGGTCATCAGCCGCGAGAAGGCAACCGAGCTGCTCGGCACCATGCTGGGCGGCTACAACATCGGCCCGCTGGTCGACCTGCTGGACGACGCTGAAGTCGGCAAGGTGGCGGCCGAAGGCCTGAAGAAGACGCTGCTGATGTTCGACCAGTTCCACGACGTCAAGGAAAAGGCCGACCAGGGCAATGAAAACGCCAAGGCCGTGCTGCAAAGCTGGGCGGCCGGCGAGTGGTTCACCAGCCGGCCGGAAGTGCCTGAGAGCATCCAGGTCTCGATCTTCAAGGTCGCCGGCGAAATCAACACCGACGACCTGTCGCCGGCGCCCGATGCGTGGAGCCGTCCCGACATTCCGCTGCACGCTCTGGCGATGCACAAGAACCCGCGTCCCGGCATCACGCCCGAGGAAGAAGGCAAGCGCGGTCCGGTGAAGTTCATCGACGAACTCAAGGCCCGCGGCAACCAGGTCGCCTACGTCGGCGACGTGGTCGGCACCGGCTCCTCGCGCAAGTCCGCGACCAATTCCGTGCTGTGGTTCACCGGCCAGGACATCCCGTTCGTGCCGAACAAGCGCTTCGGCGGGGTCTGCCTGGGCGGCAAGATCGCTCCGATCTTCTACAACACGATGGAAGACGCCGGCGCCCTGCCGATCGAGCTCGACGTGTCGAAGATGGAGATGGGCGACACGGTCGAACTGCGCCCGTACGAAGGCAAGGCGCTCAAGAACGGCGAAGTGATCGCCGAGTTCAAGGTCAAGAGCGACGTGCTGTTCGACGAAGTGCGCGCCGGCGGCCGCATTCCGCTGATCGTCGGCCGCGGCCTGACCGCGAAAGCGCGCGAGGCGCTGGGCCTGCCGCCGTCGACGCTGTTCCGCCTGCCGACCCCGCCGGTCGACACCAAGAAGGGCTTCACCCTGGCGCAGAAGATGGTCGGGCGCGCATGCGGCCTGCCCGAAGGCCAGGGCGTGCGCCCCGGGACGTACTGCGAGCCGCGCATGACGTCGGTCGGCTCGCAGGACACCACCGGTCCGATGACGCGCGACGAGCTCAAGGACCTGGCCTGCCTGGGCTTCTCGGCCGACCTGGTGATGCAGTCGTTCTGCCACACCTCCGCTTACCCGAAGCCGGTCGACGTGAAGATGCACCATGAGCTGCCGGACTTCATGAGCACCCGCGGCGGCGTCTCGCTGCGCCCGGGCGACGGCGTGATCCACAGCTGGCTGAACCGCCTGCTGCTGCCCGACACCGTCGGCACCGGTGGCGACAGCCACACCCGCTTCCCGATCGGCATCAGCTTCCCCGCCGGTTCCGGCTTGGTGGCGTTCGCCGCCGCCACCGGCGTGATGCCGCTGGACATGCCCGAGTCGGTGCTGGTGCGCTTCAAGGGCCAGATGCAGCCCGGCGTCACGCTGCGCGACCTGGTCAACGCGATCCCGCTGTACGCGATCAAGCAGGGCCTGCTGACGGTGGACAAGAAGGGCAAGAAGAACATCTTCTCCGGCCGCGTGCTGGAGATCGAGGGCTTGCCGGACCTGAAGGTGGAGCAGGCCTTCGAGCTGTCCGACGCGTCGGCCGAGCGCTCCGCCGCCGGCTGCACGGTGCACCTGAGCAAGGAGCCGATCATCGAGTACGTCAACAGCAACATCACGCTGATGCGCTGGATGATTTCCGAAGGCTATGCGGACGGCCGCACGCTCGCGCGCCGGATCGCCGCGCAGGAAGCCTGGCTGAAGAACCCGCAGCTGCTGGAACGCGACGCCGATGCGGAATACGCCGCCGTGATCGAGATCGACCTGGCCGACGTGCATGAGCCGATCGTGGCCTGCCCCAACGACCCGGACGACGTGAAGACGCTGTCCGAAGTCGCCGGCGCCAAGATCGACGAGGTGTTCATCGGCTCCTGCATGACCAACATCGGGCACTTCCGCGCCGCCTCCAAGCTGCTCGAGAACAAGCGCGACATCCCGGTGAAGCTGTGGGTGGCACCGCCGACCAAGATGGACGCACGGCAGCTGACCGAGGAAGGCCACTACGGCGTGCTCGGCTCGGCCGGTGCCCGGATGGAAACGCCCGGCTGCTCGCTGTGCATGGGCAACCAGGCGCAGGTGCGCGAGGGCGCCACGGTGTTCTCCACCAGCACCCGCAACTTCCCGAACCGCCTGGGCAAGAACACCTTCGTGTATCTGGGCAGCGCGGAGTTGGCCGCCATCTGCTCGAAGCTGGGACGGATCCCGACCCGCGAGGAGTACATGCTCGACATGGGCGTGCTGACCGCGGCCAGCGACCAGGTCTACCAGTACCTGAACTTCGACAAGATCGAAGACTTCAAGACCGCCGCCGACTCCGTGGCCGCCTGACGCGGTTGCGCCAAAAAAAAGCGGCCTGCGGGCCGCTTTTGTTTTGGCAGGCGCGCAGCGCGCTCAGCCGATCTTCACTTCCCGGTGCTCGCCCATCTGCGGCGGATTGCCGGTGACGGCCGCCGTCGCCATCTTGAGCAACTGGGTCATCTTGCTTTCGTTCACGTCCCAGTACTCGGCGTGGTCGATCTTGACCTGCACCAGTTCGAGGTTGGGATCCTCGACGCCGCCCGGGAACCAGGCCTTGACCATGGGGTTGAACAGCCGCTCCTTCAGAGCCTTGTCTTCGCTGACGCTCGCGGTGCCGGAGATGGAGACCCAGGTGTCCTTGCCCGGATCGCCGTAGGCGATGCAGACATTGCCGTCGGCCTGGACCCGCTGGCCCACTTCGCTGGTGCGCGAGACGAAGAAGTACAGCATGCCGGTCTCGTCGAGGGAGCGGTTCTGCGTCGTCAGCGGATGGGCGTGCAGCTGGCCGTCGGCATGGCGATGGGTGAACATCCCGAACTTCATTTCCTTGATCAGGTGCCACAGCTTGTCCTGGGGCGTTTCGGTCTTGCTCATGGGTCGTTCCTTCTTTTCGTTGCAGTAGCCGGCTATGGTGGTGCGACAACCGAAACTGCAGCGTCGGAAAATGACTTGCCAGTCTGTGCGGCGAGACTGACAAACTCAGCCGCGTAACCGGCGCAGCGCCTGGCCGGTGAAGGCGTCGGCCGGGAAGAATGTTTCCAGCGCCAGCTCCTGCAGTGTCACATCGGTCGGCGTGCCGAACACGGTGGTGGTGCTGATGAAGCTGAGCACGCCCTGGGCTGAGCGGAACTGCAGCGGTACGGCGACGCCGGGATGCCCGCCTTCGAGCCGGTCGCCGGCACTCTCTGGCTGCGGGTAGCCGCGCAATTCCTCCAGCAAACCTACCAGGGCTGCATCGCCGGTCAGCGCGATCTGCTGGCGCAGCCGCTCGAACAGGTGCTCGCGCCACTGCGCCAGGTTGACAATCTTCGGCGCCAGCCCCTGCGGATGCAGGCTCAGGCGCAGCACGTTGACGCGGCCCTCGAGCAGCGCCGGATCGACGCCGGCCAGCAGGTGCGGCACCATCGCATTGGCCGCCAGCAGGTTCCAGTGCCGGTCGACCGCGAGCGCCGGAAAGGGCTCGTGGCTGCGCAGGATCAGGTCCACCGCCTGTTTCGCCGCGGCCAGCGCCGGATCGTCCAGCGGGCGCTCGCGGTACATCGGGGCATAGCCGGCCGCCACCAGCAGCGCATTGCGCTCGCGCAGCGGAACCTGCAGCCGCTCCGCCAGCCGCAGCACCATCTCGCGGCTGGGGGCCGAGCGGCCGGTCTCGACGAAGCTCAGGTGGCGGGTGGAGATCTCCGCGTCGCTGGCGAGGGCCAGTTGCGACAGGTGGCGGCGCTGGCGCCAGTGGCGCAGGTGCTCGCCGAACGGACGGGGCGTGGTTCGCGGCGCGGGCTGGCTGGAGGGGGCGGAGGCGGTCATGGCCGGATGGTATGAGCAAAACCGGCGGCCGCTGCTTACCTCCCAGGTCATGGACCGGGCGCCACGGCGCGCCAATGATCACGCCCATGTTCAACCCGCTGGAGTTCTCCATGGCCGTCTTCTCATCCCCCCATTTCCTGCGCAAGGTGCTGCTGGCCGACGCGCTGTCCTGTGTTGCCAGCGGCGCGCTGCAACTGCTGTTCACTGGCGCCCTGGCGCAGTGGCTCGGGCTGCCAGCGCCGCTGCTGCAGTCTACCGGCTGGTTCTTGCTGGCCTATGCCGCGGTCGTCGCCGCACTGGCCTTGCGCACGCCGATTCCGCGCGCGCCGGTCTGGCTGCTGGTGGCAGGCAACGCCGGCTGGGCCGTCGGATGCGTGGCGCTGCTGGCGAGTGGCGCGGTCGCGCCCACCGCGCTGGGCACGGGATGGGTGCTGGCACAGGCCGCCACCGTCGCCGTCCTGGCCCAACTGCAGTGGCTGGGGCTGCGCCGCCAGGCCATTGCGGGCTGGGCCTGAGCGCGACGGGCTTTCTTGTATGCTGTTTCACCCATCCCAGCAGACACAGAAAGCCTTGCCATGACGCGCGTCTTCAATTTCAGCCCCGGTCCCGCCACCTTGCCCGAAGCGGTGCTGCGCCAGGCAGCCGACGAGATGCTCGACTGGCACGGCAGCGGCATGTCGGTGATGGAGATGAGCCACCGCGGCAAGGAGTTCATGGGCATCCATGCCGAGGCGGAGAGCCTGCTGCGCGAGCTCATGGCCATCCCGGCGAACTACAAGGTGCTGTTCATGCAGGGCGGCGCGATCGGCGAGAACGCCATCGTGCCGATGAACCTGATCGGCAAGACCGGTCGCGCCGACTACATCAACACCGGCGAGTGGTCCAAGAAGTCCCTCAAGGAAGCGAAGACTTACGGCACGGTGAACATCGCCGCCAGCGGCGAGCCGGGCAACTTCACCTCGATCCCGAAGCAGGCCGAGTGGAAGCTCGACGCCAACGCGTCCTATGTGCACATCTGCTCGAACGAAACCATCGGCGGCGTGGAATACCACTGGACGCCGGACACGGGCGCCGTGCCACTGGTGGCCGACATGTCGTCCAACATCATTTCGCGGCCGATCGACGTCAGCAGATACGGCCTGATCTATGCCGGCGCGCAGAAGAACATGGGGCCCTCGGGCCTGACCATCGTGATCGTGCGCGACGTCCTGATCGGCCACGCGCTGCCGATCACGCCCTCGGCCTTCAACTACAAGACCCAGGCCGACAACGACTCGATGTACAACACGCCGCCGACCTACGCGATCTACATCGCCGGCCTGGTGCTCAAGTACGTCAAGGAGCGCGGCGGCCTGCCGGCGATGGAAGAGCACAACCGGGCCAAGGCCAGGGTGCTGTACGACTACCTGGACCAGAGCAGGTTCTTCAGCAACTCCGTGGCGAAAGACGACCGGTCCCTGATGAACGTGCCGTTCCAGCTGAAGGATGCGGCGCTCGACGACGCCTTCCTCAAGGGCGCGCAGGCCAAGGGCATGATCCAGCTGAAGGGCCACCGCGTGGTCGGCGGCATGCGGGCGTCGATCTACAACGCCATGCCGATCGAAGGCGTGCGCGCCCTGGTGCAGTACATGAAGGAATTCGAGGCGCAGCATGGCTGACACCGCCGCAACGCCGTTCCGGGTGCTGGTGCTCAACCAGGTCTCCGCGACCGGCTTGCAGCGGTTGCCGGCCGGGCGCTACGTCACCGGCAAGGACCTCGCCGAGCCGGACGCAGTGCTGGTGCGATCGGCCGACCTGCACCACGTCGCCATCGGCGCCAGCGTCAAGGCGATCGGCCGCTGCGGCGCCGGCACCAACAACATCCCGGTCAAGGCGATGAGCGAGCGCGGCATCCCGGTGTTCAACGCCCCCGGCGCCAATGCCAACGCGGTCAAGGAACTGGTGATCGCCGGCATGCTGCTGGCGGCGCGCAACCTGGCGCCGGCGCTGGCGTTCGTGGCGGCACTCGATCCGGCGTCGGACCACCTGGACAAGGCGGTGGAGAACGGCAAGAAGGACTTCGGCGGTGTCGAGCTGGCCGGCCAGACCCTGGGCATCGTCGGCCTGGGCAAGGTCGGCTGCCTGGTGGCCGATGCCGCGATCAAGCTGGGGATGAACGTGCTGGGCTACGACCCCGAGATCACCGTGGACGCCGCCTGGAGCCTGCCGGCGCAGGTGAAGAAGGCTGCCAGCGTCGCCGACGTCCTGAAGAACGCGAACTTCGTCAGCCTGCACGTGCCGCTGGTCGACGCCACCCGCGACCTGGTGAGCGAGCAGAACATCGGCCTGATGATGCCCGGCGCGGTGCTGCTGAATTTTTCGCGCGAAGGCGTCGTCAGCGACCAGGCGGTGCTGGCGGCGCTGGGCTCGGGCCAGCTCGGTTGGTACATCTGCGACTTTCCCGATGGAAAGATCCTGCGCCATCCCAAGATCGTCGCCCTGCCGCACCTGGGCGCGTCCACCCGCGAGGCGGAGGACAACTGCGCCGTCATGGTGGCCGACCAGCTGCGCGACTTCCTCGAGCACGGCAACGTCGCCAACGCGGTGAACTTCCCCAATGTGTCGATGGCGCGAGAATCCGCCTACCGGGTCGCGATCGCCAATGCCAACGTCCCCAACATGCTGGGCCAGATCTCCACCGCGATGGCGCAGGCGGGGCTGAACATCCACAACATGGTCAACAAGTCGCGCGGCGACATGGCCTACACGCTGGTCGACGTCGACAGCCCCGCCGGCGATTCGGTCATGGCGGCCCTGCGCTCCATCGACGGCGTGCTGGCCGTGCGCTACCTGCCGCTGGCCTGAACTACGCCAGTTCGCCGGGCGCGCCCCTGGCTCCGGGCAGGCTGAAGTAGAAGCTCGCGCCCGCGCCCGGCTGGCCATGGGCCCAGACCCGGCCGCCATGGCGCGCGACCACTCGCTGCACGATGCTCAGGCCGATGCCCGAGCCGGCGAATTCCGACTCGTTGTGCAGGCGCTCGAACGGCGCGAACAGCTTCTGCGCATAGTGCATGTCGAAGCCGGCGCCGTTGTCGCGCACCCGGCAGGCGCGTCCCTGCTCGTGTTCGACCAGGCTCACCTCGATCCGGGGCGTGGCCGTGCGCGACGTGAATTTCCAGGCGTTGCCGATCAGGTTTTCCAGCGCGATGCGCACCAGGCTGCGGTCGGCGTGCAGCCGCATGCCGGGGTCGATCGAGACCTCGACCTGACGCTCCGGCTCGGCCTGCCTGAGGTCGTCCACGACCTGTGCCGCCAGCGCGCTCAGGTCGACCTCGGCGGGCACCATGTCCTGGCGCGAGACCTGCGCCAGCGCCAGCAGGTCGTCGATCAACTCCGCCATGCGCCGCGACGCCGCTACCACCCGTGTCAGCATCGACACCGAGCGGGCGTCGAGCCGGTCCTCGTTCAGGCTCAGCACCTTGCTGCTGAAGCCGGAGATGGTTGCCAGCGGCGCGCGCAGGTCGTGGGAAACCGAGTAGCTGAAGGTTTGCAGTTCGTCGTTGGCCAGTTGCAGGTCCGCCGTGCGGGCCTGCAGGCGGGTCAGCACCTGGCCGAGTTCGGCGGCCAGCTCGCGCTGGCGCTGTTCGCTGGCGCTCAGGCGGGCCGCAGTGCGGCGCAGGGTGACAGCCCAGAGCAGCGCGGCCGACAGCAGGCCGACGGCGCCCAGCACGGCCCACTTGAGCCAGGCCGGGAGCGCGGTCGCCTGCGCCTGACCGGTCCAGCGCCGCAGCGACGCGTAGTAAGGCGAGTTGGGGTCCTGCCTGAAGGCCACCAGGTTCCTGTCGATGGCGGCCAGCAGGTCGGAATGGGCCGCCTTGGGGGCCGCGAAGTAGAGGCTGGTCGGGTTGAAGATGATGGCGGTGTCCTCCAGTCCCGCCTGCGCCGCATGGCGCGCGCCGTAATGCGGGTTGGTGACCACGGCGTCGGCCTGGCCAGCCGCCACAGCGGCGAAGGCGGTGGCGTAATCCGGCTGGGACACCAGGTCGACCTTCACGCTGTAACCCTGGACCATTTCCAGGAAGAAATCCTGCTGGGTCGATCCTGCCAGCACAGCGACCCGCGCCCCGTTGAGGTCCAGCAGCGAGCGGATGCCGCTGCCGCGCCGGGCATAGACCTGGTTCCAGCTGGCCAGGACCGGTTCGTGGTGGAACGCGTAGAGCCGTTCGCGCCCGGTGGTCAGCGCGACGTCGGGCATCAGGTCGATCTCTCCGGCACTGAGGCGGGACATTCCTTCGGCGAAGGTGCCGCGCACGTACACCAGAGACCAGCCCTCGCGGCGGGCGATGGCCTCGATCAGGTCCACGAACAGGCCTTGCGGCGGGCCGCTGGCCGGGTATTCCACCTTGGGGCTGTTCTGGTAGACGCCGACGCGCACCACCTGCTCGGCCCGCAACGGGAACGCGGTCAGCAAGAGCGCGCAGAGAAGGCAGAGCAGGGTGGCAGCCGCTCGCGCGGACCGGCCGGGAATTGGCATCGATGGAGTCCTTCCCGGCCGGGTTGCCGACGGGCACTGCGAACCATGATACCGGCGCTGCCCCTGCGTTGTGCGCGCCGCAACTCCAAGGGTGGCGGCACAATGAGCCAAGAGCAACAACCGGAGCGTGAGATGCCCCATCCTTTCGCCAACACCCTCAAGAGCTTCCGCACGCCCTCCGGCAAGTCCGGCAAGTACCACTCGCTGCCGGTGCTGGCCCGGCAGTTTCCCAAGGTCGGCCGGCTGCCGGTCTCGATGCGCATCGTGCTGGAGTCGGTGGTGCGCAACTGCGACGGCCAGAAGGTGACCGCCGACCACGTGCGCCAGCTGGCGAACTGGTTCCCCAACGCCGACCGCACCGAAGAGATTCCGTTCGTCGTGGCCCGCGTCGTCCTGCAGGATTTCACCGGCGTGCCGCTGCTGGCCGACCTGGCGGCGATGCGCGCCGTCGCCGCCCGCCTGGGCCGGCGGCCCGGCGCGATCGAACCGCTGGTGCCGGTGGACCTGGTGGTCGATCACTCGATCATGGTCGACCACTACGGCACGCCCGATGCGATCGACCTGAACATGAAGCTCGAATTCCTGCGCAACCGCGAGCGCTACGAATTCATGAAATGGGGCATGCAGGCGTTCAGCACCTTCGGCGTGGTGCCGCCCGGCTTCGGCATCGTGCACCAGGTCAACCTCGAGTACCTGGCGCGCGGCGTGCACAGGGGCAGCGACGGCGTGTACTACCCCGACAGCCTGGTCGGCACCGACAGCCACACCACCATGATCAACGGCATCGGCGTGGTCGGCTGGGGCGTGGGCGGCATCGAGGCCGAGGCGGCGATGCTGGGCCAGCCGGTCTACATGCTGACGCCCGACGTGGTCGGCTTCGAGCTGACCGGCCGGCTGCGCGAGGGGGTCACCGCCACCGACCTGGTGCTGACGGTCACCGAGATCCTGCGCAAGGAGAAAGTGGTCGGCAAGTTCGTCGAATTCTTCGGCGAGGGCACCCGCACGCTGGCCCTGCCGGACCGCGCGACCATCGCCAACATGGCGCCGGAATACGGCGCGACGATGGGCTTCTTTCCGGTGGACGAGCGCACCATCGAATACTTCCGCGGCACCGGCCGCAGCAAGGACGAGATCGAGGCGTTCGAGGCCTACTTCCGGGCGCAGGGCATGTTCGGTGTGCCGCTGGCCGGCGAGATCGATTACTCGCAGGTGGTGGGGCTGGACCTGGGCACCGTCACGCCCAGCCTGTCGGGCCCCAAGCGGCCGCAGGACCGGATCGAGCTGGGCAGGGTGGCGCAGCAGTTCACGTCGCTGTTCTCCAAGCCGCCGGCCGAGAACGGCTTCAACCAGGCGGCCGACCTGCTGCTGACGCGCCACCTGGTCGGCCAGGGCGGCGGCGCCGGCGACCCCAAGGTGCCGGCCAATCCGCCGACCGCGCCGGCCGCGCCGCGCTTCGAATACGAGATGGAGGCGAACAAGCCGACCCTGGCCTCGGCGCAGTTCGAGGCGCCGGCGCCGGAGGTGCCGGTGAAGGGCGTGACGATCGGCAACGGCGACATCCTGATCGCCGCCATCACCAGCTGCACCAACACCTCCAACCCCGGCGTGCTGCTGGCGGCGGGGCTGCTGGCGAAAAAGGCCGTGGCGGCGGGCCTGAAGGTGCAGCCGCACATCAAGACCTCGCTGGCACCGGGCTCGCGCATGGTCACCGAGTACCTGACGCAAACAGGATTGATGTCGTCGCTGGAGCAGCTCGGCTTCTCGCTGGCCGGCTACGGCTGCACCACCTGCATCGGCAACTCCGGGGACCTGACGCCTGAGATCAACGAGGCGATCAACAAGGGCGACCTGGTGTGCGCTGCGGTGCTCTCAGGCAACCGCAACTTCGAGGCCCGCATCCATCCGAACATCAAGGCCAACTTCCTGGCCAGTCCGCCGCTGGTGGTTGCGTACGCGATCGCCGGCACCGTGCTGCGCGACCTGATGACCGAGCCGGTGGGCCAGGGTCACGGGGGCAAGGACGTGTACCTGGGCGACATCTGGCCGTCCAGCGACGAGATCTACGCACTGATGAAGTTCGCCATGAACGGCAAGGCCTTCCGCGCCAACTACGGCAAGGTCAAGACCGAGCCGGGCGAGCTGTGGGAGAAGATCAAGGGTGTCTCCGGCGAAACATACACCTGGCCGAAAAGCACGTACATCGCCGAGCCGCCTTTCTTCAAGGACTTCACGCTGGAGCCGGCGGCCGCGACGAACGGCTCACGCGATCCCAAGGGCGCGGAGGCCGTGACGGTGCGCAACGCGCGGATCATCGCGATGTTCGGCGACTCGATCACCACCGACCACATCTCGCCGGCCGGCTCGATCAAGGAGAGCTCGCCCGCCGGCCAGTGGCTGCTGGCCAACGGCGTGCCCAAGCCCGACTTCAACAGCTACGGCTCGCGCCGCGGCAACCACGAGGTGATGATGCGGGGCACCTTCGCCAATGTGCGGATCAAGAACCTGATGCTGCCGGCGCTGGCCGACGGCTCGCGCGAGGAGGGCGGCCTGACGATCTACCGCGGCCCGGACGGCGCGATGGACAAGATGTTCATCTATGACGCGGCGATGAAGTACATCGCCGACGGCCAGCCGACGGTGATCTTCGCCGGCGAGGAGTACGGCACCGGCTCGTCGCGCGACTGGGCCGCCAAGGGCACGCAGCTGCTCGGGATCAAGGCCGTGGTGGCGCGCAGCTTCGAGCGCATCCACCGCAGCAATCTGGTCGGCATGGGCGTGCTGCCGCTGCAGTTCCAGGGCAGCGACACCTGGCAGTCGCTGCGCCTCAATGGCGAGGAGCGGGTCGACGTGATCCCGTCACCGGACCTCAAGCCGCAGAGCGAGGCGACGCTGGTCATCACCCGCAAGGACGGCAGCCGCACGGAGGTCCAGCTGGTGCTGCGCATCGACACGCCGATCGAGGTCGACTACTACCGGCACGGCGGCATCCTGCCGTTCGTCTTGCGGCAGTTGCTGGCGGCTTGAGCGCACCCCTTCGTCATTCCCGCGCAGGCGGGAATCCAGGGCTCCCTTCGAAGAAAGCCCGCTTCTCGCCGCGCGGCAGCTGCTTGAGGCGGTACTCCGCCTTCAGCGCCGCGCCCTTGCTGGCGTAGCGCGTGGCGGCCAGCACCCGCAGCGGCGGATGGGCGCGGGTGTAGCGCGCGCCGCGGCCGAAGACGTGCAGGAAGAAGCGCTTCTCGACGTCCAGCGCGATGCCGGCGTAGTAGCTGCCGCCCTCGCACTCCAGCAGGTACAGCCAGTAGGCGGGCGTGGCTATCGCCCCTGCGCCAGCGGCCCGCCCACGCGCTGCAGCCCGCGCTCCTGCACCTTGCGGGTGGCGGTGCCGACGATGACCAGCGTGGCGACGTAGAACGCCAGCTGCAGCCCGGACGGGCTGGCCTCGTAGCCGGCCAGCGCATGCAGGACCACGCCCAGGGCCGAATCGGTCGCCAGCACTTCGGAGGTGTCCCACAGCGGCGCCGACCAGAGTTCGACCAGGCCGGCCTGCGCCAGCGCCTGGGCCAGCCGGCTGGCGATGGCGGCCGCCAGCACCAGGATCAAGGCGTTGGTCACGGCGAACAGGTGCTGGGGCCTGACGCGCGACAGCCCGAAATAGATCACCATGCCGAGCGCCACGCCGGCCGCCAGCCCGAGGGCGACGGCGCCCGCCGTGCCCAGCGGATTGCGCGGGCCGCTGGTGGCCAGGCCGGCGACGAACAGCACGGTTTCGGCGCCCTCGCGCAGCACGGCCAGCGCCACCGCTATCACCAGGGCCAGCGGCGCGTTGCGCCCGTCCCGCACTGAGGCGCCCAGCTGCTTCGCTTCGCGCGCCATCTCCTGTCCGTGGGTGGAGACCCAGATGCAGTGCCAGGCCAGCATCGCCAGGGCCACGCCCAGGATGCCGACGTTCACCAGGTCCTGGCCGACCCCGCCGGCCAGCGCGCTGATGCGGTCCGCGCCCGCCGCCAGCGCGAGCGCGCCCAGCAGGCCGGCCGCGACGCCGCCCGCCAGCCAGCCGGCGCGCCCGGCCAGACCGCGCGTGGCGGCAGCGACGATGCCGACGAACAGCGCGGCCTCGAGGGTCTCGCGAAAGACGATCAGGGCGGTGGCGAACATGGCGGGGTGGTTCCAGCGCCTATTCGGCGATTACGGCGCCCTTGGCGGTCGCTTCGTGGTATTCGCCGAAGAAGTCGGACTTGCCGGGCTTGAGCGGCCCGATGAAGAGCACCACCTTGGCGCCGCCGGGCACGACCTTCTCGCGGCCGAGCTTCTTGCTCTCGAATTCCTCGGGCGTCGAATCCTGGTTGTGCACCGTCAGCTTGACGCGCTTGCCGGCCGGCACCTTCAACTCGGTGGGCTCGAAGCGGTGGTTCTTGATGACCAGCAGCGCTTCCGGGTCGGCGGCGCTGGCGAGCTGGGACAGGCTGAAGGCAGCCACGCCAAGAGCGGCCCTGAGGGCGTTGGCAGAGTTCAGGAAAGGGGGCATGGGGTGGGTCCGGAGCAGGGTGTTGGGCAAAGTGTAATGCGAATGATTCGCAAACACAAGCCGCTCGTCCGCCGCTGGGACCGCGGCAGGGTCACCCGCCGGCCAGGCTCGGGTGGGGCGAGGCCACCGCGATTGGGTCGCTGGCTGCCGCCGCGCGGCCGGCTGCCAGCGCCGCCTGCAGTTGCGGCAGCACCGCCTCCGGCCGATCGCCCAGGCCGCGGACGATGCAGACACCGTCGGCGCCGCAACGGGCGGCATCGAACACCTGCTCCGCGCCCAGGATGCCGCCGATCGCGACCACGGGCGTCCCGGCCATCCGGCACCACCACGCCAGGTTGTCCAGCCCCTGGGCCACCCAGGGCATGGCCTTGGTCAACGTCGGCCAGACCGGGCCGCAGGCGATGTAGCGAGGCGCCAGCGCGCGGGCGCGGCACAGCTCCCACAGGCTGTGCGAGCTGATGCCCAGCGCCATGCCGGTCGCCTGCAGCTCGGCCCGGCCGGCGTCACCCAGCGCCAGCAGGTCTTCCTGGCCCAGGTGCACGCCGCGCGCGCCGGCCTCGGCGGCGACCCGCCAGTGGTCGTTGACGAACAGTTCGGCATCCGCCGCGGCGGCCGCGGCGACGCTGCGTTGCACTTCGTCGCGCAGCAGCGCGTGCCAGCGGGCGTCGGGTTGCTCGGGCGCCTTGATGCGCAGCTGCACCGTCCGCACGCCGGCCGCCAGGACCTGTTCGATGCGCTGGGCGCTGTCGACGATCGCGTAGAGGTCCAGCCGCCGCTGCACCGCGGGCGCTGCGACTGGCACGGGCAGCGCCTCGCCCCAGGACAGCAGGGGCAGCGTGCCCGGATGGCAGGTCGCCATCATCGCCAGCACCGCGGCGTCGGCAGCGACGAAGCCCCTGGCCCGGGTCGCCGCAAGCTCGCCGGCGAATTGCGCGGCCGTGGCGCCGCCACGCGCGCCCGGCGCCGGCGTCACCCAGCCCCGCGCGTGCTCGGTGTCTAGCCAGCAGCGCAGGCCGCCGTCGGCAGCGGCATGGACCTGCACGCCGGCGACGGCGTTCATGCCGCGCCTCCGAGCAGCAACGGCTCGCCGCCGACCGGCGTGCTGGCCACCGCGAAGTCCTGCTGCGCCATCACGCCGGCGTGGCGGGCGATGCGGCCGCTTTCGATCGCCAGCCGGAAGGCCCGGGCCATCGCGACCGGATCCCGCGCCTGCGCCACGGCGGAGTTCAGCAGCACCGCATCGAAGCCGAGTTCCAGCGCCTGGGCCGCGTGCGATGGCGCGCCGATGCCGGCGTCGATGATCAGCGTGGTGTCCGGCAGGCGCTCGCGCAAGGTCCGCAACGCGAAAACGTTCAGCAGGCCCTGGCCCGAGCCGATCGGCGCGCCCCAGGGCATCAGCAGCGGGCAGCCGGCGTCCAGCAGGCGCCGGCAGCCGACCAGGTCGTCGGTGCAGTAGGGAAAGACGGTGAAGCCGTCTTTCACCAGCTGGGTGGCGGCGGCATGCAGCTCGAACATGTCGGGCTGCAAGGTGTGCTCGTCGCCCACCACTTCGAGCTTGAGCCAGGGGGTGTCGTACAGCTCGCGCGCCATGTGCGCCAATTGCACTGCTTCGCGGGCGGTGCGGCAGCCGGCGGTGTTGGGCAGCAGCCGGGCGCCGGTCTCGGCCAGCGCCTGCTGGATCACGCCGATGAAGCCGTTGTCGCCGGCCGCGGCCAGGGTGCGCTTCAGGCCCACGGTGACGACCTGGGTGCCGGCGGCCACGATGGCTTCGCGCAGCACCTGCGGCGAAGGGTAGCCGGCGGTGCCGAGCAGGAAGCGGCTGGTGAGGGTCACGTCGCCGACCTGCCAGGGGTCGGCAGGGGTGGAGGTCTTCGTCATCGTCAGGTCCTTCAATTCAACCGCCCACGATGGGCTGGAACAGCACCACGGCGTCGCCGTCCTGCAGCACGCAGGACTCGCGCTGGCCGCGCGCGACGAACAGGCCGTTCACCGCGGTGGACACCTTGTTCGGCGAGTGCTCCAGCGAAGCCACCAGGGCGGCCAGGCTGGTGCCGGCCGGCACGGGATGCGGCTTGCCGTCGAGCGTCAAGGCGATCAGGGTGGTGTCATTCATGGGCAACCTCCAGCGTGGATCGCGGCGCCAGTCCGCACTGCTTCAATGCTCGCTCCACCAGCGCCGGCGCGATCAGCCAGCCGTGCCGGAACAGGCCGTTGATGCGCACCCGGCCGCTCTCGCAGTCGATGTGCGGTTCGTTGTCCGGCAGCGCCGGGCGCAGGTTCACGTCGAGCCGCTGGATCCGCGCCTCGGCCAGCGCCGGCACGATGCTGTGCGCCGCCGCCATCAGTTCCACCGCGCTGCGCAGCGAGACCGGCGAGCGGTCCTCGCTTTCGATCTCGCTGGCGCCGACCAGCACGATGTCGCCGGGACGCGGCACCAGGTAGACGCGATGGCGCGGATGCAGCAGCCGCACCGGCCGCGTCAGGCCATGGCCGGGCGCGTGCAGCCACACCGTTTCGCCCCGCACGCCGCGCACCGGCAGTTCCGGCCGGCTGCCCGTGCCGCGCACGTCGAACACCAGGTCGAAGCGATGCTGCGTTCCATCCGGCAGCAGCAGCGCGCCGGGCGCCACGGCGGCCACCGGCTGGTTCCAGTGCCAGCGGACGTCTGCTGCTTCGGCGTGCAGCGCCAGCAGCGTTGCCACCGGATCGATCTGCCCTTCGCCCGGCAACAGCCAGGCGTGGGCGGCGCCGTGCAGCGCCGGCTCGAGCTGCGCCAGCCGGGCCGGCGACAGCGGCTCGGCCTGCGGCGTTCCCGGCACGGCGGACACCAGGCGCGCGAGCACGCGCTGCGCGCTGCCGGCGTCGCTGCGATGCGCCAGCAGCAGGCTGCCCTCGGCGCGGAAGTGCGGCGCCGATTGCAGTTGCGAGACGATGCCGCGCCACAGGTCAATCGAGCGCCAGCCCAGCGCCGCCACCTCGGCGGAACTGGTGTCCAGCTCCGCCAGCGGGCTGAGCATGCCGGCCGCGGTGAAGCCCGCCGCCTGCCGGCCGTCGAACGACGGCTGCGCGTCGCGCGCCGGGTCGAACACGCTGACCCGATGACCGGCGCGCGCCAGCTGCCAGGCCAGCAGCCGCCCGAGCAGGCCGGCGCCGGCGATGCCGATGGACAACTGCGTGCTCATTTCATCACCAGCCCGCCGTCGACGAACAGCACCTGTCCGGTCATGAACCGGCTCCAGTCGGAGGCGAGGAACAGCACCGGGCCGGCGACGTCGTCCGGCCGGGCGATCCGGCGCATGGGCGTCGACGCGACGATGGCCTCGCGGAAGTCCTCCCGGGTGGCGCTGCTGGCCTGGGTCGGATACACCAGGCCGGGCGCCACGCAGTTGACCCGGATGCCCAGCGGCCCCAGTTCGGCGGCGAGGTTGCGGCTGAAACCGACCAGCGCCGACTTGGCCGTGGTGTAGTCGTGGTACGGGACCACCGGACGCTCGACCAGGTCGCTGACGATGTTGACGATGCTGCCCTGCGCCCGCTGCCGCAGGTGCGGCACCACCGCCTTGCAGGCGTTGTAAGCCGCGCCGACCGAACCGTCGAACTGCGCCTGGTAGTCCTGCCACTCCAGGTCGCCGAACTGCTTGCGTTGCTGCGGGTCGAAGGAGTAGGGACGGAAGGCGTTGTTGACCAGCACGTCGATCCGGCCGGTTTCTTGCAGGACCTGGTCCACCATCGCCTGCACCGCCGCTGCGGAACCGACATCGGCCTTCACGGCCCAGGCGTCGCCGCCGGCGGCCTTGCAGTTGGCGACCACGTCGGCCGCTGCGGCGTCGTTGCTCAGGTGATTCACCACGACGGTCGCACCCTCGGCCGCGAAGGCCTGGGCGATCGCCGCGCCGATGCCGCGGCTGGCGCCGGTCACCAGTACCACCTTGCCGGCGAAGTTCATGGCTTGAGCCCGGGCAGCAGGTCGGTGGCGACCACGTCGGACACCTTGATCTCGCGCTCCACCAGGCCCAGCTTGCGGTAGGCGTCGGCCGCCTTCTGCAGCAACGCCAGGTCCAGCGTGCCGAGCCCGCTCTTGACGGTGGCCGGCGAGACGCTGGCGGCGTTGCGCAGGCGGATCACGTCGAGGTTGATGGCGCGGTCGGTGCCGTCGATCGCCCGCTTCACGGCGAGGGTCGCCGCTTCTTCCGGGTTGGCGATCATCCAGGCGGCGCTGTCGCGGTAGGCCTTCAGGAAGCGCTTGAGCAGCGGTCCCTTTTGCTGGTACACCGACTCGCGCACCACGAAGATGTCGCTGGAGACGTTGAGCGAATTCTTCACCTCCATGACATTCACCTCGCCGAGTCCCTTGAGCTTGCCTACCAGCAAGCCGGTGTCGGTCGCCGCGGTGGCATCGACCTGGCCCTGCAGCAGCGGCGCGAAGTTGAGCAGGCCGGTGACGACGATGGTGACGTCGGACTCCGCCAGGCCGGCCTGGTGCAGCAGCACCAGCAGGTTCTGCCGGGTGCCGCTGGACAGGCTGTAGACGCCGATCTTCTTGCCCTTGAGGTCCGCCGGCTTGGTGATGTTGCGCGACTTGAGCGACACCACGTTGAAGACGTTCTGCGGATAGATGTCGTAGATCGCGCGCAGCTTCTCGCCCTTGTCCAGCGCCGAGAAGAACGAGCCGGGGTCGGTGAAGGCCACGTCGGCCTGGCCGGTGAGGATGTTGCGGATCGCGTCGCCGCCACCGGCGCCGGGGACGTAGGCCAGGTCGATGCCGCTGGCCTTGAAGAAGCCCTTGTCGGGTTCGGCCAGCAGGTTGGTGATCTCGGTGATCGGCTTGCTCCAGCCGGCCACCGTGACCTTGTCCAGCGCGGCGGGCGCCTGGGCGCCGGCGCCGCCGGCAATGCAGAACAGGGCGGTGGCCAGCAGGGCGGCGCGGCGTGCGGTCGACATCTTCATCGTGGGTTCCTTCAGGGGGCTTGGGTATAGGGCGCGAGCAGCCAGCGCTCGAGCGAGAGGGTGGCCTGGTACAGGGCGAGGCCGAGCGCGGCGATGACCACCAGCACGGCGAACATCAGCGGCGTGTCCATCATTCCCTGCGAGGCGATGATCAGCGCGCCCAGGCCCTTGCTGGCGCCGATGAACTCGCCGACCACGGCTCCGACCAGCGCCAGCACCACGGCGACGCGCAGGCCGGCCAGGATGCCGGGCAGGCCGGTGGGCAGCTTCAGCCGCAGCAGGGTCTGGGTGCGGGTGGCGCCCAGCATCCGGAACAGTTCCAGCCGCTGCGGGTCGACCTGCTGCAGGCTGGTGACGGTGTTTTCCATCAGCGGGAAAAAGCAGATCAGCGCCGTGATCACCACGGTGGAGGTCATGCCGAAGCCGAACCAGACGATGAACAGCGGCATGAGCGCCAGCTTGGGAATCACCTGGCTGACGACGATGTAGGGCTTGAGCAGGCCTTGGAGCAGCGGCGATTCGGACATCAGCAGGCCGCTGGCGAAACCGATCGCGCAGCCGGCAGCCAAGCCCAGCAGCAGTTCGAGGCTGGTGGCGACGATGTGCGGCCACAGGTAACCCGTGGACAGGGCCAGCCACAGCGAGCGGCCGACCGCCGACGGCGCCGGCAGCACCAGCGCCGACAGGCCCGCGGCGCGCGAGCCGAACTCCCATGCCGCCAGCAGCACCAGCAGCAGCGCGAAGGAACCGAGGCGCGATCGGGTTGCGCTCAGCTTCATGCGGCCACCAGGTCCATCGCCGCGCGCACCTGGGCGCAGTGGCTGTTGAAGGCGGCGCCGTAGCGGACCTGGGGCGCCCGCGGCTTGGGCACGTCGATCCGGATGTCCTGCACGATCCGGCCGCTGTCCATCACCGCGACCCGGTCGCCGAGGTACACGGCCTCGGCGATGTCGTGCGTCACGAACATCACCGTGGTGCGACGCCGGCTGCACATCTGCAGCAGGTCGTCCTGCAGCTCGCCACGGGTGATGGCGTCCAGCGCCGCGAACGGTTCGTCCAGCAGCAGCAGCGCCGGTTCCAGGATCAGGGCCCGGGCCAGCGCCACCCGGCTCTGCTGGCCGCCGGAGAGCTGGCGCGGGTAATGGCGCGCATGGGCCGAGAGCCCGAGCAACTCCAGCAGCTCGTGCCCCTTGCCAATTTCCTCGCGCGTCGGCGTGTGCTGCAGCGACACCGGCAACAGCACGTTGTCGATCACGCGGTGCCATTCGAGCAGCGTCGGCGACTGGAACACGAAACCCAGCTGCGGCCCCGGCGCCAGCAGCGCCTTGCCTTGCAGCCGGATGGTGCCGGTGTCCGGATGCAGCAGGCCGGCGGCGAGCTTGAGCAGCGTGGTCTTGCCGCAGCCGCTGCGCCCCACCAGGCAATGGAACTCGCCCTTGGCGATGTCCCAGTCGACGGCGCGCACCACCGGCGGCCAGCCCGGGTAGGTGAAGCTCACGTTGTCGATGGCCAGGAAGTTCAAGGGCGTGCTCACTCGGCGTACGGTGCGATGCGGTCGGCGGCGAGCTCGGCGGACTGCTCGATCTCGACGATGCGCACCAGGTCCAGCAGGTTGAAACGGCCGTCGTGGTGCCAGCCGGCCTCGGGCGCAGTCATCGAACCGATGGCGGCGATGCGGGTCACGCCGGCCGCGCCGAGCAGCTCCGACAGCCGGAACAGGTCGGCCGGCGCGACCGCCAGGCCCGCGGTCTGCAGGAACGGCCGGTGCGCTTCGACCTGTTCGACGACGTCGTCGAGGCGGTCCACCGCCACCACCTGGATGCAGCGGTTCAGCGCAGTCGGCGCGAGAGTGCGCGGCTGGTCGGCGTAGGCGACGCCCCAGTGGGCGCCGTCGACGCCGATCAACTCGCTGCCGCCGCTGGCCGACAGCGACTGCAGCTCGCCGGCCTGGCGCCAACCGGCGACGGCGGCCGCCTCTTCCAGCGCCAGCGCGCGGCGGGGAAAGCGGTGCTGCAGGTTGGCCAGTTCGCTGGCCAGGTGCTGGGCGAATTCGCGCGGCGAAACCTTGCCGCCGCGCTCCACATAGAACACGTGCGGCGAATAGCAGCCCTGCTGGTCGTAGCGCATCACGTCATGGGCCGCCAGCCGCGCCGTCGCCGGTCCGCGCAGCGTGTCGAGCGCAGCGACGCCGATCACGCCGAACCCGAGCTTGTGGCCGTAGGGCAGGAAGCGCGTCGTGACGGGCAGCTGCCGGCGGATGTCGTCGAGCGCCGCGTTGCCGCCGTAGGCCAGCACCGTGTCGGCCTCGGCGTAGACGGCCGCCGACTGCTGCGCGTCGCCGCCTTTCCACCAGACCACCGCCAGGCAATCGGCCAGCGGCGGATGGACCTCGGCCAGCAGCCGCGCGAACAGGCTGGCGAACAGCGGCTCGGCGCTGGGCAGCTTGCCGATGCTGCCGGCCTTGACCAGCAGGCCGCAGACCAGGCTCCACAAGGGCAGGGCGGGGACGTTGCCGGCCCAGCTGTGGAACAGCAGCTCAGGCCCGTAGGCCCGGGCGGCGCCGCCCTTGGGCCGCGGCTGGAACTCGTCGAGCAGCTTCGGATTGGCGAAGTCCTCGGCCACGAAGCGTTGCAGCTGCGGCGCGCGGAAGGTCTTGAGGAACGCGGTCAGGCCCAGCCGCACCATCTCGGCGTCGTAGCCGGTGATGAGCGGCAGCAGCCGGTCGGCCTGCTGCCGATAGCGATCAGCGGGATCGAGCAGCCGTGCGACCGCGCGGTCGATGACGTCGACGATCTGCGACACCGTCATCGTCTTCAGGTGCAGGCGGCTGGCGGCCTTGACCCGGCGGGCCAGCGCCGTCATCTGCTGCGCGTCCAGCACCGGCACCTCGACCTCGACCCGACCGGACGCCGACGCGAACGCCAGCGTGTGCCATTGCACGTCAGCGCGTGCCAGGCCGGGCAGGTAGCCGGCGTCAGCGTGCAAGGTGGTCATGCCGCAGCCGCCCGGATGAATTCCTCGACCGCGAGCGAGCAGCCCTTGGCCTGCGCGCCCTCCGCCCGTCCCAGCAGCAGGAAGCCGCCATCGGCAGCGAGGCCGACGTCTTCGGTCAGGATGGTGGTGACCGAATTGAAGTTGGCCAGGTCGCAATGCACCAGGATGCCGCGCTCGCCGGCCGGCACGTCGCGGCCGGAGAGCGGATCGACGATGCGCGAGCGGATCCAGTGCGGTCCCGACTTGACCGACGGCAGCACCGTGTTGCCCGCGTCGTAGAACTGCGTGCTCAGCTCGGTCATCCCGTACATGTTGATGCACTGCGCGCGGTCGATGCCCAGCAGCGCCGACAGCTCCGCGTAGAACGCATCGGGCGGCAACTCGCGCGACTGGCCCTTGTAGCCGCCGGTGTCCAGCACGCGGCTGCCGACCGGCAGGTGGAACGTGCGGCCCTGTTCGCGCAGGGCATCCATCAGGTGCACGAAGCTGTAGGTCGCGCCGAGGACGGCGAACGGCGTGCCGGCGCGTTCGGCTTGCGTCAGCGCAGCGCACAGGCCCGCGCTGTCCAGTCCCTGGGGGCCGAAGAAGTAGCGGCTGGCGGGCGTGCCGAACTCGCGCACCGCCAGCGCGAGGTAGTGCGCCAGCGAGGAATTGGGCAACACGGTTTCGTCCGGGAACAGGATCGCCATCGGCAGGCGGTCGCCGCCCTGCATGAAGCGGCGCGCGAAGTTGCGCGTCATCGAGCTGTCGTAGACCGCGAGCGTCGGATGGTGGTGGCGGCCCTTCACGTCGTTGCGGGTGGTGCCGCTGGTCATGAACACCCGGTCCGCATCGGCCGGCGGCCGGCTGCGCAGGCTCAGTTCCTTGAAGGCGTCGATCGGCACGGCGGGGATGTCGAACCAGCGCTTCACGCTGCGCGGCGTCGCGCCGCGGCGCTGGCAGAAGCGCCGGTACGGTTCGTCGTTCGCGTACTGGTAGGCGAACAGGCGCAGGGCGAGGGCGTCGAAGCCGTCGTCGCTGCAGCCATCCTGCGCGATGAACGCGAGGACGGTGTCGACGATGGCCTGGTGCGGGTCGGGAGCGTTCATGTTCAGCGCAGGGGCAGCAGGTGCATCGCCTGCGGTGCATGGCCATGGTTCAAGGGGCCACTGCCGGCGCCGGTGCGCACCGCCGCCCCGGCTTCGAGCGCGGCACGCACATAGGCGCGCGCCAGTTCCACCGCCTGCTGCAGGTCGGCGCCGAGCGCGAGCTGGGCCGCGACGGCGCTGGACAGGGTGCAGCCGGTGCCGTGGGTGTTGGCGGTGGCGATCCGTGGCGCCCGCATCCAGTGCGGCGGGGCATCGCGCGCCAGCAGCAGGTCGCTGACGGTGTCGCCGGCCAGGTGGCCGCCCTTGAGCAACACGGCCGGCGCGCCCAGCGCCAGCAGCTCGCGCGCCGCTGCCTCCATGTCGGCCTCGCTGGCCAGCGGGCGGCCCACCAGCAGGCCGGCTTCGTCGAGATTGGGCGTGACCAGCGTCGCGCGGCGGAACAGTTCGCGCACCAGCACCGCCTGGGCGTCGTCGTCGATCAGCCGGGCGCCGCTGGTGGACATCATCACCGGGTCGAGCACCACGCGGCGCAAACCATGGCGATCGATCGCCTCGGCCACGGTGCGGACGATCTCGGCGGCATGCAGCATGCCGATCTTCACCGCATCGACGCCGATGTCCTCGATCACCGCGTCGATCTGGTCGCGCAGCATCGCGGGCGGCACCGGGTGGATCGAGCGCACGCCCAGGGTGTTCTGCGCCGTCAGCGCCGTGATCGCGGTCATGCCGTAGCAGCCGAGGGCGGCGAAGGTCTTCAGGTCGGCCTGGATGCCGGCCCCGCCGCCGCTGTCGGAACCGGCGATCGACAGCACGCGCGGGTACTGGAAGACCCGGGGGGCGGCAGCGGCGTGGTTCATCAAGAAGACTCCTTCGTGACCGTGAAACAGGTGCTCCGAAGGCCACCCCGACCCCGGCCGCGGGGGCCGGTGGGTCAAGGTGAAAGCTCTTCTTCCGCCGGTATGAACCGGTTCAAGTTCGCGGGTTTGAATCTCAGCACTGGCACGTGCACCCCGGAGCGAGGCCGATTTTAACCCCGGCCCCGACCCGGGCCGATGCAAGGTCTTTGGCCGGCGCTACCCGAACAGGCGAAACAGCAGCGGCATCAGCAGCGCCGCCAGCACCACCTGCAGGCCCAGCGCCAGGCCGGCATAGGCGCCGGCGTCGGCGTCGACCTGCAGCGCGCGCGCCGCGCCGATGCCGTGCGCCGCCGTGCCGAGCGCGAAGCCGCGCGCCATCCAGCCGTCGGCGCTGGTCGGAATCCGCAGCGCCGCGAACAGGTAGCGTCCGCTGAGCGCGCCGGCCAGGCCGGTGATCACGGCGAACACCGCGGCCAGCGCCGGGATGCCGCCGATCTTCTCGGCGATGCCCATGGCCACCGGCGCGGTGACCGACTTGGGAGCCAGCGACAGCAGCACGTCCGCCGGCAGGCCGAACGCCCAGCCCAGCGCCAGCGCCGATCCGCTCGCGGCCACGCCGCCTGCCAGTGCGGCCAGCAGCAGCCGGCCCCAGCGGCGCCGCAGCGCCTCGCGGCGTTGCCAGAGCGGCCAGCCCAGCGCCACCACGGCCGGGCCGAGCAGGAAGTGGATGAACTGGGCGCCGGCGAAGTACACCGGATAGGAGACGCCACCCAGCAGCAGGCCGCCGGCGAGCACGACGACCGTCCAGAGCACGGGGTTGGCCAGCGGCGCATGGTGCAGCCGCACGTAGACCGTCTGGGCCAGCACGTATGCCACCAGCGTCGCTGTCAGGCCGAACAGCGGCGTCGCCGAGAGATAGATCCACAGTTCAACGAAGTTCGGCATCGCCATCCTTCGTTCCGGGCCGCAGCGCGAGCACGGTCACCGCCAGGCCGATCCAGGTCGAGACCAGGATCACCACCAGCATCCGCAGGCCGTACTGGGCGACCAGCGCCAGGTGGGTCATCACGCCGACGCCGACCGGCACGAACAGCAGCGACAGGTGCGACAGCAGGAAGTCGGCGGCCTGGCGCACCGGCTCGCGCACGGCCTGCAGGTTCAGGGCCAGGAGCAGCAGCACCATGCCGACCACCGGCCCCGGGAACGGCAGGCCCAGCGCGCGCGACAGCAATTCGCCGACGGTCTGCAGCGCCAGCAGCCAGGTGAAGCCGATCAGTGCCTGCATCGCCGGACCATACCCGAGCGGCCCCTTGTGCACAATCGCGCCCATGAGCAAGCAAGTCCTGATCGCCGGCGCCGGCATGGGCGGCCTCGCAGCGGCCATCGCCAGCGCCCGCGCCGGCTGGCAGCCCCGGATGTTCGAGCAGGCCGGCGCCTTCACCGAAGCGGGCGCCGGCATCCAGCTGGGGCCCAATGCAACGCGCGTGCTCGAAGCCTGGGGGCTGGGGTCGGCCCTGGCGCGGGTGGCGGCCTTTCCGCAGCGGCTGGCGGTGCGCAGCGCCGGCACTGGCGACCTGCTGGCGCAGTTGCCGCTCGGCGCCGCGGCGCTGGAGCGCTACGGCGCGCCCTATGCGACGGTGCACCGGGCCGACCTGCACCGGGTGCTGCTCGATGGCGCGCGCGATGCCGGCGCCGAGTTGCTGGTCGAAGCGCGCATCGAGCGGGTCCGCGAAACGGCCGACGCGGTGCTGGTCAGCCTGGGCGGCTCGACCGAGATCGAGGGCGACGCGCTGGTCGGCGCCGATGGCCTCTGGAGCCGGGTGCGGCAGCAGCTCTGGGCCGACGGCGACGCCGCACCGACCGGCCATCTCGCCTACCGCACCCTGATCGAGCAGGCCGACCTGCCGCCGCCGCTGCGCAGCGACGAGGTGACGGTGTGGCTGGGGCCGCGGCTGCATGTCGTGACCTATCCCGTGCGCGGCGGCGAGTTGCTCAACGTGGTGGCGATCGTGCAGGGCGGCGTCGCGGCCAACCCCGAGGGCTGGGACCAGCTGGGCCACGCCGCCGACCTGCAACAGGCGCTCGGCGCCACCTGCGCCACCTTGCAGGACCTGGTGCGGGCGGCGCCCGACTGGCTGCTGTGGGTGCTGCACGAGCGCCCGCCGCTCAAGGGCGCGCAGGCGATGTCGCACGGGCGCGTGGCGTTGCTGGGCGACGCGGCGCACCCGATGCGGCCCTACCTGGCGCAGGGCGCGGGCATGGCGATCGAGGACGCGCAGGAACTGGGGCGCTGCCTTGCCATGGCGCGCGAGCGGATCGCCGACCCGGCCACCGCGCTGCGCCGCTACGCGCTGAACCGCTGGGAGCGCTGCGCCCGGGTCCAGCGCCAAGCCGAGCGCAACGGCCGGATCTTCCACGCCACCGGCCCGGTGCAATGGGGCCGCGACCTGTCGCTGCGGCTGCTGGGGGAGCGGCTGCTGGACCAGCCGTGGCTGTACCGGTGAAACATTGACGTCATCCCGGGCTTGACCCGGGATCCATGCCCTATTTCGCGCGGCGCAGCGCGGCGCGGCAGGCGGCGCCCGGCGCAGGCTCACGCTGCGGCGGTCAGCGCTGCGCGCCGACTTCGCTGCGCGATCCGGTCCGGGGCCGGCGTCGCAGAACTCACTTCGCGCCCTGGGGCCG
>CALRYV010000022.1:0-106010 GCA_943372495.1 Ramlibacter sp. 2FC
TGACGCTCTGCACCGCCGCGCCGGGATAGGCGTCGCGCGCCGACTGCACGAAGGTCGACACCAGCGACTGGCAGTACAGGGCCCGGCGTTCGGCGCTCTCCAGGGCCGCGATCAGCTGGCCCGGATGGTCCTCCTGGAACTGCACGATGCCCGGCGGCGTGTCCGGCCCCGCCGGCTGGTGCCGCACCGCGACCGCGTTGACGTAACCGCGCACGGTGGCCAGCGGCGTGTTCAGTTCATGGGCCAGGAAACCGAGCGTCTCGCGCATCGCCGCCACCCGGCTCTCGTTGAGGGCGCGCTCCAGCGCCTGCGCGCGGTGCATCGCCAGCGCCTCGCGCAACGCTTCCCGGGTCGGCGCCTCGTCGAGCGGTTTTTCCAGGATGCGCAGCACCTTGCCCTGGTTGACGGCCGCGATCGCGACCTCCTTTTCGGCATACGCCGTCGCCAGCAGGCGCACCAGGTGCCGGAAGTCGCGCTGCACCGCGCGCAGCAGGTTCATGCCGTCCTGCTCCGGCATCCGGTAGTCGGTGACCAGCACCGCGAATTCGTGGCCGCGCTCGCCGAGCAGGGCCAGGGCCTCGCTGACGCCGGACGCGGTGACGACGGTGAATTCGTCGCCGAAGGTCAGGGCAAACCACTTGCGCGACGACGCCTCGTCGTCGACGAACAGGATCGAGCGCGCCTCGTCGAGGGCTTCTGCGGGCAGCATCGCTTGCGTCTCTTCCTAGATGGCGGCGGTCCGGGCCTGCTGCCGGCCGTACGCCGCCAGGGCCTGGTCGGTGCGGATCGCCAGGGCCCGGATCTGGTCCAGCCAGCCGTCGGCCGGCGGCCAGCGCCGCTCCTCCACCATCGGCACGTAGATGCGCCGCACCAGCTGGTGCAGGGCCGCTGCGCCGGCCTCGCCGCTCATGCCGAGCAGCGAATGCAGGGCCTCCAGGCCGTCGTGCAGGTCCTGCCGCTGGGCGGCGGCGTCGAGGCGGTCGATCAGCCGGGCGGCCTCCGGGAAGTAGTCGCTGAGCAACTCCTCCAGCATGCCGATGCGCCGGTAGCTTTCCAGCCGCTTCAGGTCCAGCAGGTCGGGGCCGGGCGCGACCAGCCCGCCGGGCGGCGTGGCGGCCAGCGGCGCCGCGGCCACGCGCACCGGCCCGGCAGCCATCAACTCCCTGAGCTTCTCGTACAGCACGTATGCGTCCACCGGCTTGGTCAGGAAGGCGTTGATCCCCGCGGCCTGGGCTGCGGCGACCGTGGCTTCGTCGGAGTGCGCTGTCAGCGCGATGATGGGCACGTCACGGCAGCCGAGCGTGCTCTGGCGGATGGCCCGCGCCGCTTCCAGGCCGCTCATGCCGGGCATGTTGATGTCCATGACCACCGCGTCCCAGCCGCCGCGGCCGCGCAGCAGGTCGAGCACGGCCTGGCCGTGGGCGGCTTCCGTCACCTTCACGCCGGCCTGGTGCAGGTAGGCGGTCATCGCCTTGCGGTTGTACGGGTTGTCGTCCGCCAGCACCACCTCCCGGCCGGCCAGCAGGTGGTCCTCGGGCCGGGTCCGCGGCGCCGGATGCTCCATCGCCTGCACCAGCGCCTGCACCAGCGGCAGCTGCGCGCAGGGCTTGCTGACGAAGCCGTCCATGCCGGCCTTCTGGGTCTTGACGGTGGCCAGGTGGGCCGGCTCGCTGGTGTAGGCGACGATGCACACGTCGCGGTTGGCCGGCACCTCGCCGTCGCGGATGCGCTCGGCCAGCGCGTAGCCGTCCAGCACCGGCATGTTGAGGTCCAGCACCAGCAGGTCGTACTTCTGGCGCGCCAGCATCTCGAGCGCGCGCCGGCCGTTGGCCGCTTCGTCGACCTGCGCTTCCAGCAGCCTGAGCTTGTGGCGGGTGGTGGTGCGCAGGGCGGCGTCGTCGTCGACCACCAGCAGCCGCTTGCCGCGAAAGAGCGCGCGCGCCTTGTCGATCGAGGCGGTGCTGTGCGCCCGCGCTTCCTCGGCGTTCACCGGCGGCAGGCGCATGGTGAACTGGGTGAATTCGCCCAGCACCGACTCGCAGGAGATCTCGCCGCCGAAGGCCCGCGTCACGCGCTGGCAGTAAGCCAGGCCCAGGCCGGTGCCGCCGGCCTTGCCGACCGAGCGGAACGGCTCGAACATGCGCGGCAGCATGGCCGGCGCGATGCCGGGCCCGTTGTCGCGCACCCGAACCTGGTGCTGGTCGATGGTGACGGTGACCCGGCCATCCTCGCGCAGCGGCAGGTAATACAGCGCGTTCTTGATCAGGTTGAACAGCACGAACAGGTAGGCCGTCTCGTCGCCGCGGAAGCTGAAATCCTCGATCACCTCCACACTGACGCGGCTGCGGTCCTCGTCGCTCTCGTAGCCGTACTCCTGCACCGCCTTGCGGCAGACGTCGGCCGCCGACAGGTAGGAAAAGGTCGCGCTGTCCAGCGGCTTGGCACTGACCTCGTCCAGGGTCATCGCGATCACCTGCAGGCCGCGGCTGACGGCCAGTTCGCTTTCCGCCAGGTGCCGGTACAGCGCGTCGACCTGGCGCACGCCCAGGGTCTGCGGCTCGGGCGTGGTGCTCGGCTGCGGCAGCGCCTGCTGCATCCGTTCGAGGTTGTGGCGGATCTGGCTGAGCGGATTGCGCATCTCGTGCGCGATCGAGCCCGCCAGTGCCTGGGTGGCGCGCAGCTTGCGCTCGGCGTCGATCTGCTCGGTCGAGAACTTGAACAGGTTGCCGCCGATGACGATCAGCGCATAGGCCGGCAGCTGGGCGATCACGTCGAGCGGGATGCGCGGAGCCTCCGCCGTCAGGTAGTAGAACCCCGAAGCGGCCGCCGTCCCGACCGCCAGCATCACCAGCGTGTTGCGCCAGTCGGTCACCAGCACCAGGAACGACAGGATGATGAAGGTGTTGGAGATCGCCGGCATGCCGCCACCGCGCTGCAGTGCGGTGTAGACCGTGAAGCACGGCAGGCAGGTCAGCACCACCACGTAGGAATAGCTGATGTAGTGCTTCTTCCAGGCCTCGGGCCACTGCTCCTTGAACGCCAGTCCCAGGTACAGGACCAGTGCGATGCCGCGCAGGGCCAGGTCGTCGGTGATGTGGGCGCCGGGGCGGGTGAAGCGGATGAAATAGAACAGCAGGGTCGAGACGGCGCCGACGTAGCCGACGTACTTCAGCCGCGACGGCCCGTAGGCGTGATAGATCTTGTAGTGCTCGAACAGCCGGCGCCACAGGTTCATCAGCTCATCTCCAGCTCGGGTGCGCGCAGGGACGCCAGCTGGCACTGGGCCAGCAGCTTCTCTTCCTCGTTGCTGGCCAGCGCCAGCAGCACGTCCGACGCCTTGCCGTGGATCAGCGACAGCGCGCCGTCGGCGCCTTCGCAGGCGTCCTTCATGATGACCGAACAGCCGAGCCGGCGGTAGAGCCGGGCCAGGATGGGGGTGCAGACGGCGAACACGTTTTCGATCTGCGTGGTGCGCAGCAGGTGCATCAGGGTGACGAACAGGCAGCGCTTGAGGACTTCGGGGCCGGCGCGGTATTCGGGGGCCAGCACCAGGCGCCCGACCTCCCAGCTGGCGTCATAGCAGTGCGCCGGCAGGAGCGATTGTCCGTCGAGGAGGGCTTCGCAGGGCGCGAGCCCCTGGTTCATCGGAATGAGGCGAATCGTCCCGATGAAGGCGCCGCGACACTCGAAAGCGGCCACAAAGCTCGCCTCGTCTCTTTTTTTTCGCGGGCGACGAAAGCCGGGTCCGCCCCGGAGGCGGCCACCAACTGGATTTCCCGGCGCAGGTGGACGATGCTGGCGATTTCGGCGTCGGTCTGCAGGTGGCGGAACGTCAGTTCGGCCAGGGGAACTTCGAGGCGGGTGTCGACCTTGGCGGCGGGCGCCGGTTCGGCTTGCTCGCGAAGCGCCGGCAGCGGGTGCCGCAGCGTGGGAAAGAGCGCAGCGGCAGCGGCCTGCGAACGAAAAGCGGAAATGGCTTCGGCTTGAAGACTCATGGTCATTTTTTGAAATCCCCCTTGATACGTCGCGAGTGACAGCACCAGAACGAACAACAACCCTGGTTTCGCGAACTGACACGTTAATTATTAAACGGTTAGTAAGCTTTTGTTAAGTGCCCCCAGGGCATCAAAGCCACAAATTCCTTGCAATTTACGAAACGTCACATCTGCGGGCCTTAGGGGAATTCCTCAAGCCCCGGCCGAAAGGACCGATTCCCCTCTTGACGCGGCGCTGCTTCGGGCGCGGGACAATACGGGATGAACGAAAACCTCCAGGCGCCGCAAGCACCCGCAGCGCTCGCAACAGCGGCGGATCCCGGCCTCACATGGCGTAACAGTTTTGCCGGCCTGGGTCCGGCTTTCTTCACCGAACTGCAGCCCACTCCCCTGCCCTCTGCCTCGCTGGTCGGACTGAACGCGAGCTTGCTCGACGAACTCGGGCTCGACGCGGCGTTCCTCGGCTCGGATGCCGGCGTCGAGGCGCTGACGGGCAACCGGCTGCTGGCGGGCAGCCGGCCGCTGGCCAGTGTCTACAGCGGACACCAGTTCGGCGTCTGGGCCGGCCAGCTCGGTGACGGCCGGGCCATCCTGCTGGGCGAGCTCGAGACCGCCTCCGGGCCGCAGGAAGTGCAGCTCAAGGGCGCCGGCCGCACACCCTATTCCCGCATGGGCGACGGCCGCGCGGTGCTGCGCTCCAGCATCCGCGAATACCTGGCGTCCGAGGCGATGCAGGGCCTGGGCATCCCGACCACCCGCGCCCTGGCCATCACCGGTTCCGCCGCCCCGGTGCGGCGCGAGGAAGTGGAGACCGCCGCCGTCGTCACCCGGGTCGCGCCCAGCTTCGTGCGGTTCGGCCACTTCGAGCATTTCGCCGCCCGCGACCAGCTCGATCACCTCCGGGCCCTGGCCGACTACGTGATCGACCGGTTCTATCCCGACTGCCGGGACACACCGAAATTCGCCGGCAATGCCTACGCGGCTTTCCTCGAACAGGTCAGCGAGCGCACGGCGGCGATGGTGGCGCAGTGGCAGGCCGTGGGCTTCTGCCACGGCGTCATGAACACCGACAACATGAGCATCCTGGGCCTGACCATCGATTACGGCCCGTTCCAGTTCCTCGACGCCTTCGATCCGGGCCACATCTGCAACCACAGCGACGAGCAGCGCCGGTATGCGTACAACAAGCAGCCCAACGTCGCCTACTGGAACCTGTTCTGCCTGGGCCAGGCGCTGCTGCCCCTGATCGGCGACCAGGACCTGGCGCTGGCCGCGCTCGAGTCGTACAAGACGGTGTTCCCGCGCGAGCTGGAAGCGCGGATGCGGGCCAAGTTGGGCCTGGCCGCGCCGCACGCAGCTGACCGGGAGCTGATCGAGGACGTGCTCAAGCTGCTGGCCCAGGGCCGGGTCGACTACACCATCTTCTGGCGCCGGCTGTCGAACCACGTCGCCGGCCAGCCGGTGGCGGCGGTGCGCGACCTGTTCCTGGACCGCGAGGGATTCGACGCCTGGCTCGGGCGCTATTCTCGGCGGACCGCCGACGCCGCCACGATGCTGCGGACCAATCCAAAATACGTGCTGCGCAACCATCTGGGCGAACTGGCGATCCGGCAGGCGAAACTTGGCGACGTTTCCATGGTCACAACCTTGCTGCAGCTGGTTCAGGCACCATTTGCAGAGCATCCGGCCCACGAAGACCTCGCCGGATTCCCGCCCGACTGGGCCTCCCACATCGAAATCAGCTGCTCGTCATGACCTACCCTGTCCAGAAAACCGAAAGCCAGTGGAAAGCGCTGCTCGCCGCAAAGAACGCCGAACGCGGCGCTTTCGACGTCACCCGCCACGCCGCCACCGAGCGTCCCTTCACCGGCAAGTACGAGGCCGTCTGGGCCGACGGCAGCTACCACTGCATCTGCTGCGGCAACCAGCTGTTCGACTCCAGCACCAAGTTCGATGCCGGCTGCGGCTGGCCCAGCTTCTCGCAGGCGGTGCCCGGGGCGATCAAGGAGATCGTCGACCGCAGCCACGGCATGAGCCGCACCGAAACCGTCTGCGCCCAGTGCGGCGCCCACCTCGGGCACGTGTTTCCCGACGGGCCGACCGACACCGGCCTGCGTTACTGCATGAATTCGGCGTCGCTGGATTTCAGCCCCAAGTCCGACAAATCCTGAAGACCCATGAAACTGCTGCTCGATTTCTTCCCCATCATCCTGTTCTTCGTCGCCTTCAAGATCTGGGGCATCTACACGGCGACGGCGGTCGCCATCGTCGCGACCGTCGCCCAGATCGGCTGGCTGCGCTACAAGACCGGCAAGGTCGAACCGATGCAATGGGTCAGCCTGGGCGTGATCGTGCTGTTCGGCGGTGCCACCATCGTGGCGCACAACGACACCTTCATCAAATGGAAGCCGACGGTGCTGTACTGGCTGATGGCCGCAACGCTGGCCGCCGGCCAGCTGTTCTTCCGCAAGAACCTGCTGAAGTCGCTGATGGGATCGCAGATGCAGTTGCCGGACGCCGCCTGGCGCGTCACCAACTGGAGCTGGATCGTGTTCTTCGCGCTGATGGGCGTGCTGAACCTGTGGGTGGCCTTCAACTTCGACACCGACACCTGGGTCAACTTCAAGCTGTTCGGCGGGCTGGGCCTGATGGCGGTGTTCGTGATCGGCCAGGCGCTCTACCTGAACCGCTACCTGCAGGCCGACGAGGCGCCCAAATCGTGACGACCGGTATCACCGCGGCCGCGCTCGAGCGACGCTTGACGGAACTCCTGGCGCCCAGCGCGCTCGAAGTGCTTGACGAAAGCGCCGCCCACGCAGGCCATGCCGGGGCTGACGGCAGCGGTTTCGGCACCCATTTCCGGGTGCGGATCGCCTCCCCCTTGTTCGAAGGAAAACCACGCGTGGCGCGGCATCGCCTTGTGTATGATGCGCTGCAAGAATTCATCGACCAGGGGCTGCATGCCCTCGCGATCGAAACGTTCTGACTCTTGGAGTCTTTCTGTCTTTCTCGACCCTTCCAGGGAAAAAACCCATGAAAAAACACCTTCTTTCGGCTGTTGCCGCGGCCGCCTTCTGTATCGCCCTGCCGGCGCTGGCCCAGAACATCGCCATCGTCAACGGCAAGCCGGTGCCCAAGGCCCGCGTCGACCTGCTGACCAGCCAGATCGCCAAGTCCGGCCGCCCGATGACGCCGGAGATGAGCGGCCAGATCAAGGACGAAGTGATCTCGCGTGAAATCTTCATGCAGGAAGCGCAAAAACGCGGCCTGGATGCCACGGAAGACTTCAAGGCCCAGATGGAACTGGCCCGCCAGACCTTGCTGATCCGCGAGCTGTTCAGCGAATACCAGAAGGCCAACCCGGTGACCGACGCCGAGATCAAGGCCGAATACGACAAGTTCGCCGCTGCCAACGGCGGCAAGGAATTCCGCGCCCGCCACATCCTGGTGGAAAAGGAAGACGAAGCCAAGGCGATCATCGCCAGCCTGAAGAAGGGCGGCAAGTTCGAAGAGATCGCCAAGAAGCAGTCCAAGGACCCGGGCTCCGGCGCCAACGGCGGTGACCTCGACTGGGCCAACGCCAGCAGCTACGTGCCCGAGTTCTCCGGCGCGCTGGTCAAGCTCAAGAAGGGCGAAGTGACGCAGGTGCCGGTCAAGAGCCAGTTCGGCTACCACGTGATCCGCCTGGACGACACCCGCGACGCGCAGCTGCCCAAGCTCGACGACGTCAAGCCGCAGATCGCGCAGCAGCTGGGCCAGGTCAAGATGACCAAGTTCCAGGAAGAACTGCGGGCCAAGGCCAAGATCGAGTAAACGCCCCACCGGGACGAAAAAAAGGCGCCTTGCGGCGCCTTTTTTCATGGCCGTCACACGGCCGGCGGATCGGTCTCGCGCTCGAAGTGGCGGTGCATTGCGACGCCTGCGATGAAGGCGGCGATGGCCGCCTGGGCGGCGCCGGCCTTGCCTAGCACCAGGCCGGCGTCCTTGCCGTCCAGCGGAAGGCCGGCGCGCTCCAGCAGCGCGCGGGATGCGCCGAACGCCACGATGGTCTTGCAATGGCGGAACTGGTCCTTGATGAATTCCATCGTGTGCCCGTCGCGCTCCAGCGCGGCGACCGCATCCGCGCCATCGGGCAGCGCCAGCGCATCGAACAGGAAGCCGGGCTCGTTCTCCAGCGAACATTCGGCCTGCAGCACGGCGCCGGCGGCGGTCTTCACCGGGCCGATGCGCGGCCCCACCAGCTTGCCGACCGCGCCCTGCGCCCCCAGTTCGGCCTGCAACCGGGCCACCGAATCGCCCTCCATCCCCGGCGCGACCAGGATCGCGACCTTGCGGCCCTTGATCGAACCGTCACCCGGCCGGGCCATCAGCGACAGCGTCGGCGAGCTCACTACTTCGGCCTTGGGCGGCTTGGGCAGCGCGCGCGGCATCGGGTCCGGCAGCGTCTCCATGCCCAGGCCCTCGGCCACCTGGCGCGCCAGGTCTTCGGAGGCATTGCGCAACGACGCCACCATGCGCTCGCGGATCGCCGGCACCGTCACCTTGGACAGCTCGAAGCGGAACGCGGCGGCGATGTGGGCCTGCTCCACCGGCGTCTGGCTGTCGAAGAACAGCGTGGCCTGGGTGTAGTGGTCGGCGAACTTCTCGGGCTTGGCGCGGACCTTGTCCTGCTCGCGGTCCTTGATCCGCAGCGCCGTCGACACGAACCCCTGCTGGGCCCCGGCCTGGAAGGGGCAGCCGCCGCCCAGCGAGTTCGGCTCGTACGAGACGCGCCCGCGGTGGATCGCCTGCCGGTGCATGCCGTCGCGCTGGTTGTTGTGGACCGGAGCGATCGGCGAGTTGATCGGCAGCTCGTGGAAGTTGGGGCCGCCCAGCCGCGAGATCTGCGTGTCGACGTAGGAATGGATGCGGCCGGCCAGCAGCGGGTCGTTCGAGAAATCGATGCCCGGCACGACGTGCGCCGTGCAGAACGCCACCTGCTCGGTCTCGGCGAAGAAGTTGTCCGGGTTGCGATTGAGCACCATGCGGCCGACCTTGCGCACCGGCACCAGCTCCTCCGGGATGATCTTGGTGGCGTCGAGGATGTCGAAGCTGAATCGTTCGGCCTGTTCCTCGGTGAACACCTGCACTCCCAGTTCCCACTCGGGGAAGGCGCCGGATTCGATCCGTTCCCACAGGTCGCGGCGATGGTAGTCCGGGTCGGCGCCCGAGATCTTCACCGCCTCGTCCCACACCAGCGACAGCGTGCCGTACTTCGGCTCCCAGTGGAACTTGACGAACACCGACTCGCCGTCGTCGTTGACGAAGCGGTAGCTGTGCACGCCGAAGCCCTGCATCGTGGCGTAGCTGCGCGGGATGGCGCGGTCCGACATGGCCCACATCATCATGTGCGTCGATTCGGGCATCAGCGAGATGAAGTCCCAGAAGGTGTCGTGGGCGCTGGCGGCCTGCGGCATCGCGTGGTGCGGCTCCGGCTTGACGGCGTGCACCAGGTCGGGGAATTTCATCGCGTCCTGGATGAAGAACACCGGCATGTTGTTGCCCACCAGGTCCCAGTTGCCTTCGTCGGTGTAGAACTTGACGGCGAAGCCGCGCACGTCGCGGGCCGTGTCCTTGGAGCCGCGCTCGCCGGCCACGGTGGAGAAGCGCACGAACACCGGCGTGACCTTGCCGGCTTCCTTGAAGGGCGCGGCCTTGGTCAGGTCGGTCAGCGGCTCGTACGCCTCGAAGAATCCGTGCGCACCGGAGCCGCGGGCGTGGACGATGCGCTCGGGGATCCGCTCGTGGTCGAAGTGCGTGATCTTCTCGCGCAGGATGAAGTCTTCCAGCAGCACCGGGCCGCGGGGCGAGGCCTTGAGCGAATTCTGGTTGTCGCCGATCGCCACCCCCTGGTTGGTCGTGAGCACCTGGCCGGTGGAGTCGACGCGCACGCGGTCCAGCGGTTCGATGGTGGAATTGACGCCGGCCGGGGCGACGCTGCCGGTCTTTTCCGAGCCGTTGTCTTCCGACAGCGTGCTGCCGGTGGGCAGGCGGGAGGCCGGGTCGGCCGTCGGGCCGACCGGCGGCTGCATGCCGTTGGCGGCGCCGTGCTCCAGGGCCTTGTTGGCGTTGTAGGGGAACGCAGCGGCCAGCGCCTGCGTCTGGCCCAGCTGCTCGGCCTGGAGGTTGGGAGCGGGTTTGGCCTTGGCGGGATTGCGGCCGGCAGCCGGTTTCTGGGATTTGGGCATTGGTGGTCCGAGGATGCGGGCGGGATTGCCGGCAGCCAAGGTACGGCGTGTGCTGCGACCGACTTGTAGGACGGCTTCCCCAGGTCGCCAATGCGCGCAAAGCCTGCGACTATCGCAGCGATAGCAAGATTCCAAACAGGATCGGCTGGTGCAGCATGTACCACGTCAGGCTCCAGCGACCCATCCATGCCAGCGGCGCGGCAGCTCTGGGAATGGGACGGACGAGCAGGTCGCGGTGGGAGCGCAGCAGGCACTGGCCGGCCGCCATGCCCCACCACATCACGCCCAGCCAGGGAATGAGCGGGACGAAGTCCTCGGTCCGGGGCCGGCGGCTGACCAGGCCCACCCAATTCCAAGGTTTGGTGTTGAGAACGTCGACGGCGGGCCAGGCCGCATGCAGCCCGACCGCGGCGAATTTCAGGCCGATCGCCACCGCCCCCGCCAGCCAGAGCCAGCGGCCCCAGCCGCTGGTGAAGCGGACGATCACCAGCATCAGGGCGATGCCATGCAGCACCCCGAAGTAGATGAACGATTGCGGAAACACGAACCAGGAACCGGCCGTCACCAGCAGCGCACAACCGGCCACCTGGGCCCAGCGTTTCCAGAAGCGGCGCGCGTCCTGGTGCTGGTCCACCGCCACCGCCTGGCCGAGGCCGGCGCAGAACAGGAACAGGCTGACGATCGCGGTGCGCTGCCAGGTCCAGAACGGGTCGCTGTAGAAGTCCTGCCGGATGTGGCCGAAGTAGCCGAGGTCGAAGCAGAAGTGGAACACCGTCATCCAGACGATGGCGATGCCGCGCAGTGCATCGATGGAGGCGAAACGGGCGGCGGGCATCGCGCCGAGTTTACTGATCGGTGTCAACGCCGATTGACGGCGTGTCCCCGTGCGGCTTCAATTGTTGGCATACCAACAACGCGGAGCTGCTCCCATGAACCCGACTTTCCCTTTCACCGGCCGGCTGCTGCGTGGCCTGCTGGCGCTGGCGGCCCTGTCCAGCGCCGCGGCCTTCGCCCAGAGCGGCAAGACCGAGATCCTCTGGCTCGGACAGGCCGCCACCCGCATCACCTCGCCCGGTGGCAAGGTCATCATGATCGATCCCTGGCTGACGTCCAATCCCAAGACGCCGGCCAACTTCAAGGCCCTGCCCGCGCTGGGCAAGGTCGACCTGATCCTGGTCACGCATGCCCACTTCGACCACTTCGCCGACGCTCCGGCGCTGGCCCAGATGCACAAGGTGCCCATGTACGGCCCGGCCGGGATGAACCAGACGGTGGCGACCCTGGGTATCCTGCCGGGCGAGCTGGCGCCGCGCTTCGGCAAGGGCGGCACCATCATGCCGTTCGGCCCCGCGGGCGTGAAGATCACGGCGGTCCACGCCGAGCACTCGTCCGAGCTGGCGTACAAGAACCCGGCCACCAACAAGGACGAAGTCCATGTCGGCGGCGAGCCGGTCGGCTTCGTCCTGGAGATGGAGAACGGCTTCAAGATCTGGCACATGGGCGACACCGGCGTGTTCGGCGACATGCGCCTGATCGGCGACATGTACCGGCCCGACCTGGTGCTGATTCCGATCGGCGGCCACTTCGTGATGAACCCGAAGGACGCGGGGATGGCGGTGCGCGACATGATCAAGCCGAAGTACGCGCTGCCGATCCACTACGGCACCACGCCGCAGCTGGCCGGCACCGCGGCCGAATTCAACCAGGCGCTGGGCACGGCGCCCGGCACGGCACGCATGCTGGTGGTCGACCCCGGCCAGAAGGTCGAGTTCTGATGCGGCCCCTGCTGCGCCGCACGGCGCTGCTGGCCGTCGTCGCGCTGGCAGCCGGTTGCGCGTCGATCGCGCCGCCGGCCCCGGTGGCCGAACTGGCCCCGACCGGCCGGCTGCGCGCCGCGATCAACTTCGGCAACCCGATCCTGGCCGCCAGGGACGCCGCCGGCCAGCCCAGCGGCGTTTCGGTGGACCTGGCCCGCGAGCTGGGCAAGCGCCTGGGCGTGCCGGTGGACCTGGTCCCGTTCACCGCCGCGGGGCGGGTGGTGGAGGCGGTCAAGGACGCCAAGGTCGATATCGCCTTTGTCGCGATCGATCCGGTGCGCGGCGCCGACATGCTGCAGACGCCGCCCTACGTGATCATCGAAGGCGCCTACCTGGTGAAGAACGATTCGCCGATCCGGCGCAACGAGGAAGTCGACCGGCCCGGCAACCGGATCGTGGTCGGCAACGGCAGCGCCTACGACCTGTACCTGACGCGCGAGCTGAAGGCGGCGAAGCTGGTGAAGGCGCCGACCTCGCCGGCGGTCACCGACATGTTCCTGGCCCAGGGCGTGGAAGTGGCGGCGGGCGTGAAGCAGCAGCTGCAGGCCGACGCGAAGCGCCTCCCCGGCCTGCGCCTGCTCGATGGCCGCTTCATGGTGATCCAGCAGGCCATGGGCCTGCCCCGGGGCCGCGACAACGGCGCCCGCTATGTCAGCGCGTTCGTCGAGGAGATGAAGGCCAGCGGCTTCGTGGCGGCGGCGCTGCAGCGGCACAACATCGACGGCGCCCTGGTCGCCCCGGCCGGACGCTGACCGGCGGCCCTGGCTGACCCGGATCAAGGCGGCGCGAGATTCCGCTTGCGCCAGCCCGGCGGTCCCTGTGAAATAGGACTCTTCACAGGGACCCCGAATGAAAATCCTCCTGCCGATCGACGGTTCCGAACTCTCGCTGCACGAGGCGCGCTTCGCGCTGCGCCTGGTCCGCGAGGGCCTGCGGGCCAGCTTCCTGCTGGTCAACGTGCAGGCGCCCGACAGCCTCTATGAAATCGTCACCTGGCCCGACCCCGAAGTCCGGGCCCAGGGCAGCCACGCTGCCGGCGAGGATGCGCTGCAACCCGCGCTGGCGCTGCTGCGCGAAGCCGGGGTCGAGTGCGAGACCGCGGTGGTCACCGGCGATCCGGCCCACGCCGTGGTCGACCTGATCGAGGAGCACGCCTGCGACCTGGTGATCATGGGCAGCCGCGGCACCGGCGCCCTGCTCAGCGCGATCCAGGGGTCGGTGGCGCAGTCGATGCTGCACGACTCGCCGGTGCCGGTGTTGCTGGTCAAGCCGCCGGCGGACGAGGCGCCGCCCGCAACCGACAGCGAGTGAACGCCCCGGGGTCCCCGGACTGGCACCTGCGCGAGGCCGACGCGCTGGCGCGCGAGCACGGCGTCGATCCGGCCATCGGCCTGCCCGAGCACGAGGTCAGCCAGCGCTTCCAGCGCCACGGCGCCAACGCCCTGCCCGCCAGCGGCCGGCGCGGCCTGTGGCCCCTGGTGGTCGACCAGTTCAGCGACTTCATGATCGTGGTGCTGGTCGCCGCGGCAGTGGTCTCGGGCGTGGTGGGCGACCTGGTCGACACGCTGGTGATCCTGCTGATCGTGCTGCTCAACGCCGCGATCGGCCTGGCGCAGGCCTGGCGCGCCGACCGGGCGTTGGCCGCGCTGCAGCAGCTGGCCGCGGCCCAGGCCACCGTGCTGCGGGCCAGCCAGGTCCGGCAGGTGCCGGCGCACGCGCTGGTACCGGGCGACATCGTGCTGCTGGAGGCCGGCAACCAGGTCCCGGCCGACCTGCGGCTGCTCGAGATCGCGCAATTGCAGGTCGACGAATCGGCGCTGACCGGCGAATCGGTGACGGTCGCCAAGCACGCCGGCGTGCTGTCCGGCGCCGCGCACGCGCTCGGCGACCGCCTGAACATGGCCTTCAAGGGCACGACCGCGACCCACGGCCGGGGCCGCGGCCTGGTGGTGGCGACCGGCATGCAGACCGAGCTGGGCAAGGTGGCCGGCCTGCTGGCGCAGAACGTCGACCGCGCCACGCCGCTGCAACTGCGTCTGGCAGCCTTCGGCAAGCGGCTGGCGCTGGCGGTGCTGGGGATCTGCGCCGTCATCTTCGGGGTCGGCGTGCTGCGCGGCGAAGCGCCGCTGCAGATGGTGCTGGTGGCCGTCAGCCTGGCGGTGGCTGCCATCCCCGAGGCCCTGCCGGCGGTGGTGACGGTGCTGCTGGCGCTGGGCGCGCACCGGATGGTGGCGGTGAACGCGCTGATCCGGCGCCTGCCGGCGGTCGAGACGCTGGGTTCGGTGACTTACATCTGCTCCGACAAGACCGGCACGCTCACGCAAAACCGGATGCGGGCCGAATGCGCGGTGGCCGACGCCGGGCCGGTCTGGCTGCCCGGCACCGCCCTGCCCGGCGCAACCCATGCCGAACTGCTGCGGGCGGCGGCGCTGTGCAACGACGCCAGCCGGGCCGTCAGCGGCGCCTGGCAGGGCGACCCGACCGAAACGGCCCTGCTCGAACTGGCGGCCGGCGCCGGCTTCGAGAAGGCGGCGCTGGAGCAGCAATGGCCCCGGGTCGACGAGCAGCCGTTCGACTCCGGCCGCAAGCGCATGACCACCTTCCACCGGACCGACCAGGGCATCGTGGCCTACACCAAGGGCGCCCCCGAATCGGTGATCCCGTTGTGCACCGGCCGCTGGCAACCCGAAGGCCAGGCCGGCATCGACACCGCGGCCTGGCTGGCGCGCGCCGATGCGCTGGCGGCCCAGGGCCTGCGGGTGCTGGCGGTGGCGCGGCGCAGCTACGAGCGGCTGCCGGAGGCCGGCGGGGAAATTGAAGCGGTCGAGAGCGGCCTGGGCCTGATCGGCCTGGTCGGGCTGATCGACCCGCCCCGGCCCGAGGCCGCCGCCGCCGTGCGCGAATGCCGGGCCGCGGGCATCACCGTCGTGATGATCACGGGCGACCACCCGGCCACCGCCCGCGCCATCGCGCACCGGCTGGGCATCGTCGCCGACGGCCGGGCAGCGGCGGTGACGGGCGTCGAACTGGCCGCGATGGACCAGGACGCGCTGCTGGCCTGCGTGCACCGGGTGCGGGTCTACGCCCGGGTCGACCCGGCGCAGAAGATCCGCATCGTCGAGGCCCTGCAGGCGCGCGGCGAGTTCGTCGCCATGACCGGCGACGGTGTCAACGACGCGCCGGCGCTGCGCCGCGCCGACATCGGCGTGGCCATGGGCAAGGGCGGCACCGACGTCGCCCGCGAAGCGTCGGCCCTGGTGCTGCTGGACGACAACTTCGCGACCATCGTCGGCGCGGTGCGCGAGGGCCGGCGCATCTACGACAACATCCGCAAGTTCGTGCGCTACGCGATGACCGGCAACTCCGGCGAGATCTGGACCATCTTCCTGGCGCCGCTGATGGGCCTGCCGATCCCGCTGCTGCCGATCCACATCCTGTGGGTCAACCTGGTGACCGACGGCCTGCCCGGGCTGGCGCTGGCGGCCGAGCCGGCCGAGCGCGGCGTGATGCAGCGCCCGCCCCGGCCGCCGGCCGAAAGCCTGTTCGCGCATGGCATGTGGCAGCACATCCTGGGGGTCGGCCTGCTGATCGGCGGATTGTGCCTGGCGGTGCAGGCCTGGGCTCTGGCCACCGGCAACGCGCACTGGCAGACCATGGTGTTCACCGTGCTGACGCTGTCGCAGATGGCGCACGTGCTGGCGATCCGCTCCGAGAGCGTGCCGCTCTGGCGGCTCGGGCTGGGCAGCAACAAGCCGCTGCTGGCCGCGGTGCTGCTGACGTTCGCGCTGCAGCTGGCCACCATCTACGTGCCGTGGCTGAACCCGATCTTCAAGACCCAGCCGCTGTCGGCGGCGGAACTGGCCATCTGCCTCGCGCTGGCCGCTGTCGTCTGGGTCGTGGTTGAAGTCGAGAAGGCCTGGCGGCGCCGGTATCAGTCTCCGCTGAGCCGCCTCAAGGAGACTGAAGCCCCCTCGGGGGGCAGCGACTGAAACGAGCGTGGGGGTCAGGTCAGGCCGCACCGGGCACCCGCCAGGCGTAACTGGCGCGGTAGGCATGCCAGCTGGCATGGCCCAGCCAGGGCCCGACCACCAGCAGGCCGACCGACCACGGCAGCGCCACGGCGCCGAGCACCAGCGCCACGATCAGCGCGCCCCACAGCAGCATGGGGCCGGTGCGCTCGATCACCACCTCGAAGCTGGCGATGCCGGCCGTGATCGCGTCGGTGCCCCGGTCCAGGATCATCGGGATCGCCACCACGCAGGTGGAGAACACCAGGCCGGCGAAGACGCCGCCGACCAGCGTGTAGATGGCGACGAACTCCCAGTTGGCCGGGTTGAAGACCGCCTGCAGCACGCTGGCGGTGCTGGGCATGCCGGTGGTGAAGAACACCGCGAACACCACCAGCGACGCCCGGCCCCACAGCAGTTCCAGCAGCAGCACGACCAGCACCAGCATGCCCATGCTGCCCAGGTGCCTGTCCCAGCACAGGAGCGACGCGCCCAGGCTTTGCGGCAGGCCCTGCTCGCGGCGCCGGCTCACCTCGTACAGGCCCATCGCCAGGAACGGGCCGACCAGGAAGCAGCCCGACACGAACGACAAGGTGTATTCCGCCATGTTGCGGAACACGGCGCCCAGCACCACCGCCATCAGCCAGAAGCACAGCCCATAGAACAGCGTGATGCCCGGCGCCGCCAGCAGGTCGGTCCAGCCTGCGCGCAGCCAGCGGAACGGGTCGGCCAGGTCCAGCGGCTGCAGGAAGCGGACCGCCACCGGGGGTTCAGGTGCGGACGGATCGTCGGTGGTGGTGGACATGGCGCTCAGCCCTGCGGCCGGTGGCAGACGGCTTCGACGTTGTGCCCGTCCGGACCGATGACGAAGGCGCCGTAGTAGTCGGGGTGGTATTGCGGGCGCAGGCCCGGCGCCCCGTTGTCTTTGCCGCCGGCGTCCAGGGCCGCCCGGTAGAACGCGTCGACCTGCTCCCGGCTGGCCGCAGTGAAGGCCAGGTGCAACGGCGTGGGCTGGTCGGTGCTCTGGTGCAGCCACAGGGCCGGCTTGCCGGGCGGGCCCATGCCGACGCCGTACGGCCCTTCCATGACGACCGTCACGCCCAGCGGCCGGAGCGCGTCGAGGAAGAATGCCTTGCTGGCGGCGTAGTCGCTGGCGCCGAATCCGATGTGGTCGAACATGGGGCTCTCCTTTCCGTTGGTTGGGTGAAGTCGTCAGTGGCTCAGCGCGGCGCCAGGAAGCGGAAGGCCGGGGCCGGCTTCAGGTTGGCGGTCTGGTCCCCGCCCAGGCCGGGGTTGCCGTGCAGGGTGAGCTTGCGCACGCCGGTCCCCGGCGCGAAGTCGATGCTATCGAGCCGCACCCAGACCAGGCTCGGGCTGGCAGTGTCCTCGAACAGGTAGACCTTGTTCTTCTGGTCCGCGACCGTGCGCCAGAGCGTCGACGACATGTGCGGCTGGCTGGCGGTGCTGATGCCGCGCGGCACGCTGACATTGCGGATCACGCTGAACACGTCGGCGATGGCCTCGCGCGCGTCGGCGGACTGGGCGGTGGCGTTGATATAGAAGGAAGCGCGGGCGAAACGGTCGGCGGCGCGGCTGGTGCCCGGCAGCATGACGGAGCCGCCAATCTGCTTCCAGTACGCGTTCAGCGCGAGTTGCTCGTCATAGACCGGCGAGTTGGTCATGACCTGATATTGCCTGCCGTGATGGATCACGGCTTTGCCGCCGATGTACTCGAAGATGGCCGAGTCGCCGGATGCGTCGGAGATCGACAGGTGGACGTTGCCCTTGATGCCGCCCGGCGAGCCGACCGTGACCATCCGGAACTTTTCCCCCCGGATCTCGGCGACCGCATCCGCGACCGTCGCGAAGTTGTCGAGGACGTACTGGGCCCAGGCGCTGATCACGACCGCCGGACGGGGGTCGTCCAGCGGCGGGTACTCCGACTCGGCGAGGTACAGCAGGTTGGCCACCAGCCCCTGCTCGTTCATGCCGTCCGCCGTGCCGGCTTCGTAGACGGAGATGACGACGCTGCCGTGCTTGCTGGTCCACTTCAGCGACTGCTCGCCCAGGCCGCCGTCGCGGGCCATGCCGCGCGGAAAAACATAGAGGTTGGACTGCATGTCTTCGACCCAGTCCATGCTGCGGCCGGTCACCGTCTGGCCCTGCTGGCCGAAGTAGACGGCGCGGGTGCAGGGGTGCGCCTGGTGAACCGACAGCAATGCCAGCAGTGCGGGCAGCACTGCCCTTCTCCAGCTGCGGTGAATCTGGTTCGATTCCATGGGGTCGCTCCGGGGCCGTGGCGAGGCCACGCAAGCAACTTATCCGTGAAAGCCGCAGGCCGCGTGTTGATCTAGCTCAGCCAGTTGCGCTCCGGCACCCCTGCCCTGTCGCGCCCGCGCTACTTCTTCTTGCGCGCCTTGTCGTACTTCGGCCAGTACTGGAACTCGTCTTCGTGGATCTCGATGTCCACTTCCATCACCCGCTGCTGCAGCCGCTCCTGCACGTCGGAAACGGCCCTGTTGTAGACCAGCGGACCGACCTCCTCGAGGAAGAAACCGAGCAGCGCGTCGGCGGTGACGTTGCCGATCGGCTCCTCCATGTGCTCGCGGAAATAGCGCTCGATCGACAGGATCACCTGCTGGCGGGCTTCCTTGGGGAGTTCGATGGTCATGCCACCCACTGGCGCGCATTGCGCCAGATCTGCATCCAGGGGCTCAATTCGCTCTTGTCGCCAGACGTCCACGACATCTGCACGTTGCGGAACACCCGCTCGGGGTGCGGCATCATGGCCGTGAAGCGGCCGTCGGCGGTGGTGACGGCGGTGAGCCCGCCCGGACTGCCGTTCGGATTCAGCGGATAGGCCTGCGTCGGCTGGCCGTGGTGGTCGGTGAAGCGCATCGCCGCCAGCGCCGCGGCCTGGTCGCCGCGGTTGGCGAAGTTGGCATAGCCCTCGCCGTGCGCCACCGCGATCGGCAAGCGCATGCCGGCCATGCCCTGGAAGAACAGGCTGGGCGACTGCAGCACTTCCACCTGCGACAGCCGCGCCTCGTAGCGCTCGCTGCGGTTGGTGGTGAAGCGCGGCCAGGCCTGGGCGCCCGGAATGATGTCGGCCAGTTCGGCCAGCATCTGGCAGCCGTTGCACACGCCCAGCATGAAGCTGTCGTCGCGGCCGAAGAAGGCCTGGAACTGCTCCGACAACTCCCGGTTGAACAGGATGCTGCGGGCCCAGCCGATGCCGGCGCCCAGGGTGTCGCCGTAGCTGAAGCCGCCGCAGGCCACCGCGCCCTGCACATCGGCGAGCTTGACGCGGCCGGTTTGCAGGTCCGTCATGTGGACGTCGATGGCCTCGAAGCCAGCCTCGGTGAAGGCGTAGGCCATCTCGACCTGCGAGTTGACGCCCTGCTCGCGCAGGATGGCGACCTTGGGGCGGGTGAGGTTGAGGGCCGGGGACTGGCCCCCACCCCAACCCTCCCCCGGGGGGGGAGGGAGAAAGACGTGCAGGCCGGGGTCGGCGGGATCGCCGGCCGCGGCGTGCTCGGTGTCCGCGCCTGCGGGGTTGTCGCGCAGCCGGCAGATCTTCCAGCTCACGCTGTCCCAGACCTGGTGCAGGTCCTGCAGCTTCGCGCTGAACACCGCCTTGGTGTCGCGCCACACCTGGACCTCGCCCTTGCCGGCGGCGATGGTCGATGCCAGCGGGCGGGTCTTGCCCACGAAGTGGCTGTGCTTGCTCAGGCCATGGTCACGCAGCGTCTGCATCACTGCGTTGCGCTCGGCCGTGCGCACCTGCAGCAGCACGCCCAGCTCCTCGTTGAACAAGGCCTTGAGCGTCAACTCCTCGCGCCGCGGTCCGACTTGGGCGGCCCAGTTCTTGGCGTCGCCGAAGTCGGCCCGGCTGTCGGAGATGCCGTCGCCCTCCGTCACCAGCAGGTCGACGTTCAAGGCCACGCCGACGTTGCCGGCGAACGCCATCTCGCAGGCTGCCGCGAACAGGCCGCCGTCGCTGCGGTCGTGGTAGGCCAGGATCTGCCCTTGCGTGCGCAGCTTGTTCACCGCGTCGACCAGGTTCACCAGGTCCCGGGGATCGTCCAGGTCCGGCACCCGGTCGCCGACCTGGTCCAGGGTCTGGGCCAGGATGCTGCCACCCATGCGGTGCTGCCCCTTGCCCAGGTCGATCAGCACCAGCGTCGTGTCGTCCTCCTGCGCATCGAGCTGCGGCGTCAGCGTGCCGCGCACGTCCGCGAGGGTGGCGAAGGCGGTGACGATCAGGCTGACCGGCGAGGTGACCTTCTTCCTTTCACTGCCGTCATTCCACTGGGTGCGCATCGACAGGCTGTCCTTGCCGACCGGGATCGAGATGCCCAGCGCCGGGCACAGCTCCATGCCGACGGCGCGGACGGTCTCGTACAGCGCGGCATCCTCGCCCGGCTCGCCGCAAGCGGCCATCCAGTTGGCCGACAGCTTGACGCGCGGCAGCTCGATCGGCGCCGCCAGCAGGTTGGTGATGGCCTCGGCCACCGCCATCCGGCCCGACGCCGGCGCGTCGATCGCGGCCAGCGGCGTGCGCTCGCCCATGCTCATCGCCTCGCCGGCGAAGCCCTGGTAGTCGGCCAGCGTCACGGCGCAATCGGCCACCGGCACCTGCCAGGGGCCGACCATCTGGTCGCGGTGCGTCAGGCCGCCGACGGTGCGGTCGCCGATGGTGATCAGGAACCGCTTCGATGCCACGGTCGGATGGGCCAGCACCTTGATCGCGGCCTCCTGCAGCTTGACATCCGTGAGGTCGACCGGCTTGAAGTCGCGCCGCACGCTCTGCACGTCGCGGTGCATCTTGGGCGGCTTGCCGAGCAGCACGTTCATCGGCATGTCGACCGGGGCTTCGACCGGCTCAGCCCGAGCGGTGTCGGCGACCACCAGCTGCCGCTCCTCGGTCGCCACGCCGACCACCGAGAACGGGCAGCGTTCCCGCTCGCAGAAGGCCTGAAACCGCGGCAGCGACTCCGGCGCGATCGCCAGCACGTAGCGCTCCTGGCTCTCGTTGCACCAGATCTCCTTGGGCGCCATGCCGGATTCGAGCACCGGCACCTGCCGCAGGTCGAAGCGCGCGCCGCGCCCGGCGTCGTTGGTCAGTTCGGGGAAGGCGTTCGACAGGCCGCCGGCGCCGACGTCGTGGATCGCCAGGATCGGGTTGGCCGGCCCTTCGGCCCAGCAATGGTTGATCACTTCCTGCGCGCGCCGCTCGATCTCGGGGTTGCCGCGCTGGACCGAATCGAAGTCCAGTTCCGCCGCGTTGGCGCCGGTCGCCATCGAGCTGGCGGCGCTGCCGCCCATGCCGATCCGCATGCCGGGGCCACCGAGCTGGATCAGCAGGCTGCCGGCCGGGAATTCAATCTTTTGCGTCTGGTCCGCGGCGATGGTGCCGAGGCCGCCGGCGATCATGATCGGCTTGTGGTAACCGCGGGCGATGTCGCCAGCCTGCTGTTCGTACTCGCGGAAGTAGCCCAGCAGGTTGGGCCGGCCGAATTCGTTGTTGAAGGCGGCGCCGCCCAGCGGCCCTTCCACCATGATCTGCAGCGGACTGGCGATGTGGCCCGGCTTGCCGCCGGCCTGGTCCGACCAGCCGCCCCAGAGTTTCGACACCGTGAATCCGGTCAGGCCCGCCTTCGGCCGCGATCCTCGCCCGGTGGCGCCCTCGTCGCGGATCTCGCCGCCCGCGCCGGTGGCAGCGCCGGGAAAGGGCGAGATCGCAGTCGGGTGGTTGTGCGTCTCCACCTTCATCAGCACGTGGTGCAGCGCCCGGTCCTTGCCGTAGGCGGCGCCCCTGGCGACGAAGCGTTCGATCTCGCCGCCCTCCATCACCGACGCGTTGTCCGAATACGCGACCACCGTGTGCTGGGGCGCCAGCTGGTGGGTGTTGCGGATCATGCCGAACATGCTCTTGTCCTGCGCGACGCCGTCGATGGTGAAGCTGGCGTTGAAGATCTTGTGGCGGCAGTGTTCGCTGTTGGCCTGGGCGAACATCATCAGTTCCACGTCGGTGGGGTTGCGCCCCAGGCCGCGGAAGGCGTGCAGCAGGTAATCGATCTCGTCGTCGGCCAGGGCCAGGCCGAACTGCGTGTTGGCCCGCTCCAGCGCCGCACGGCCGCCGGCCAGCAGATCCACCTGCTGCATCGGCGCCGGCTGCAGTTCGGTGAACAGGCCCAGGGCCTGCTGGCGCGAGAACATCGCGCTCTCGGTCATGCGGTCGTGCAGCAGGTCCGCCACCGCCTGCTGCTGCTGCGGGCTCAGCTCGCCCTTCGACAGCAGGCCGGCCTTCAGCGCGATCCGGTACTCGGTGATGCGCTCCACCCGCTTGAGCTCGATGCCGCAGTTGTGGGCGATGTCGGTGGCCTTGGAGGCCCAGGGCGAGATGGTGCCGAAGCGCGGCGTGACCACGATCAGCGTGCCCTGCGCCGGGCCGGCCACCGGTTCGCCGTAGGTCAGGAGCGACGCCAGCCGGCCCTTCTCGGCTGCGGTGGGCGGCTGCTGCGTCGCCACCAGGTGCACGAAACGCGCGTCCAGGCCGGTGATGCGGTCGCTGACCGCGGCGAGGCGGGCAAGCAGTTGCTGGATGCGGAACTCGCCGAGGGCATTGCCGCCCTCGAACTCGGTGATGTGCAGGGTCACTGTGATGCCTGGTGGGGGTCTGGGTCCGGGGGGCGGCGCGCCGCTGACTGGGGCTTGCCGTGTCAACCCCGGATTTTAACGGCCCCGGCCGGCCGCACTTGCTAGTGACAGGGCAGGAACACCGTCAACGCCGTCCCGTGGCCCGGTTCGCTGGTGATTTCGACCCGGCCGTCGTGTTCTTCCACCAGGGTGCGGACGATGAACAGGCCCAGCCCGGCGCCGTCGCCCCGCACCATGCCTTCGGCGCCCTGCCAGCCGCTGTCGAAGGCGCGGGTCTGTTCGTCGGCGCTCATGCCGCGGCCCTGGTCGCTGACGGTCAGCAGCAGTTCGTCGCCGATCCGGCTGGCGCCGAGCAACACCGTGGTGCCGGCCGGCGAGTACTTGATCGCGTTGCCGATGACGTTGCCCAGCACCCGCAGCATGCGGGCGTAATCGACGCGAACGCAGGCCGCATCGACCGCGGACAGCACCAGGTCGATCCCGGCCCGGTCGGCGATCGGCGCCATCATGGCGACGGCGTCCTGGGCCAGCGCCTGCGCGCTGACCACCTGGTTGCGCGCCCCGGAGGGCGCCAGCAGCGCGCTGGACGACAGCAGGCCTTCCGCCATCGAGGTCATCGATTCGATGGCTTTCACCATCCGGCCGATCGCCGGCTGCTGCCCGTCGACGGCCTGGCGCTGCAGCAGCGTCGTGCTCAGGTGCAGGATCTGCAGCGGCGTGCGCAGGTCGTGCGCCACCACCGCGACCACCTCCTCGCGCGAGCGGGCCAGCGCCCGCGCATCGGCCGAATCGACCCGGGCCTCGGCCAGCGCCGAGCGCAGGCTCAGCTCGCGGCCGGCGGAGATGGCAAGCTGGCGCAGGGTTTCCAGGTCCTCGTCGGACCAGGCCCGCGGCGCCATGTCGATCACGCAGAAGCTGCCGATGGTCTGGCCGTCCAGCTTCAGCGGCACGCCGGCATAGGCGCGCACGCCCAGCGTTTCCACCGTCGGCACGGCCTTCCAGACCGGGTCGCTGTGGGTGTCGTCGATCACCAGAGCTTCGCCGCCGGCCAGGGTGTAGTGGCAGAAGGTGCGGCCGGGCAGCAGGCGCGCCTGCGCCAGCTCGGGCGGAAAGCCGGTCTGGCTCTTGTAGAAATCGTGCTCGGCGCCGACGATGGAGATGAAGCTGGCCGGCACCTTCAGCAGACGCGCGGCCAGCTGGGTCAGGCTGTCGAAGGAGTCTTCGGCGTCGCTCCCGAGCAGCTGGCTTTGCTCCACGGCGGCGAGCCTGGCGCCTGAATGGAGCCAGCGGTCGACGCTGGCCGGGTCTGCCGGGGCCGTGCGGATCGGCCGGAAGTCATGGTCGTTCAACGGGCGATGGCCTGGGGGCAGCTCATGAGCGAATTATCCCCGGTTTGGCTGGCTCCGTGGGACCGGCGCGGCAACGGCAGAGGCAGGGGCTCTCGCCGCCAGGGCGTCCCGCCACGGTTGGGTCGGGGATAATTGAGGCCATGAGCATCACCTACAAAGACGAGGCAGGCATCCAGGGCATGAAGACGGCGTGCCGGCTGGCCGCCGAAGTGCTGGATTACCTCACCCCGCACATCAAGCCGGGCATCACCACGAAGGAGATCGACCGGCTGGCCTCCGAGTGCATGAAGACACAGGGCTCGATCTCGGCCACCCTGGGCTACCAGCCGTCCGGCTACCCGCCCTACCCCGCCTCGCTGTGCACGTCGGTCAATCACGTGGTGTGCCACGGGATTCCCAACGACAAGCCGCTCAAGAAGGGCGACATCGTCAACGTCGACGTCACCGTCATCAAGGACGGCTGGTACGGCGACACCAGCCGCATGTTCATGGTCGGCGAGGTCTCCATCGCCGCGAAACGCCTGGTGGCGCTGACTTACGACGCGATGTGGCACGGCATCGTGAAGGTCAGGCCGGGCGTCCACCTGGGCGACATCGGCTGGTCGATCCAGCAGTTCGCCGAGAAGAACGGCTTCTCCGTCGTGCGCGAGTTCTGCGGCCACGGCATCGGGCGCAACTTCCATGAGGAGCCGCAGGTGCTGCATTACGGCAAGCCCGGCACGCTCGAGGAGCTCAAGCCGGGCATGACCTTCACCATCGAGCCGATGATCAACGCCGGCCGCCGCGACGTGAAGGAATTCGGCAGCGACGGCTGGACCATCGTCACCAAGGACCATTCGCTGTCGGCGCAATGGGAACACACCGTGCTGGTCACCGAGACCGGCTACGAGGTGCTGACCCTGTCGGCCGGCAGCCCGCCGCCGCCGCCGTTCGTCACCGCCTGAACCCGGCCGCCGCGCCCGCGCCATGCCCGACCTCCAGGCCCTGCGCGAGAGCTACCGCGCCCACAAGACCGCGCTGCTGGACTCGATGCGGGCCAAGGGCACGTCGGTGCGCGGCATCCGCAAGCTGCTGCAGGCGCTGGCCCGCAACGCCGACGACACGCTGAGGCAGCTGTGGGTGCACGCCGCCCTGCCGCGCGGTTTCGCGCTGATGGCGGTCGGCGGCTACGGCCGCTGCGAGCTCTTTCCCCATTCCGACGTCGACGTGGTGGTGCTGATGCCGGACGGCACGTCGATCGACCACGACCCGGACCTCAAGCGCAAGGTCGAGGATTTCATCGGCCACTGCTGGGACACCGGCATCGAGATCGGCTCCAGCGTGCGCACCCTGTCCGACTGCCTGGCGCAGGCGGAGCAGGACGTCACCGTGCGCACGTCGCTGCTCGAATCGCGGCTGGTCACCGGCGACCGCAGGCTCTACGACCAGTTCGCGCAGCGCTTCGACGCCGCGATGGACCCGCGCGCCTTCTTCGTGGCCAAGACGCTGGAGATGCGCCAGCGCCACAACAAGTTCGAGAACACGCCCTACTCGCTGGAACCCAACTGCAAGGAATCGCCGGGCGGCCTGCGTGACCTGCAGGTGATCCTGTGGGTGGCCAAGGCGGCCGGCTACGGCAGCAGCTGGGACGAACTGGCCCGCTCCGGCCTGGCGACCCAGTTCGAGGTGCGGCAGATCAAGCGCAACGAAGCGCTCCTGAGCCTGATCCGCGCGCGCCTGCACCTGATGGCGCAGCGCCGGGAAGACCGGCTGGTGTTCGACCTGCAGACGGCGGTGGCCGAATCGTTCGGCTTCCAGGCCCGCATCAGCCCCACGACCGGGCGCGTCATGTCGCGCGCCAGCGAGGCGCTGATGAAGCGCTATTACTGGGCCGCCAAGGCCGTCAGCCAGCTCAATCAGATCCTGCTGCTCAACATCGACGAGCGGCTCAACCCCGACGTCCATCCGCCCGAGGCGATCAACGAGCGCTTCTTCAACAAGGGCGGGATGATCGAGGTGGCGAGCGACGACCTGTACCTGAAGAACCCGCACGCCATCCTCGAGACCTTCCTGATCTACCAGAGCACGGTGGGCGTGAAGGGCCTGTCGGCACGCACGTTGCGGGCGCTGTACAACGCGCGCACCGTGATGGACGCGAAGTTCCGCAACGACCCGGTCAACCACGCCACGTTCAAGGCGATGCTGCTGCAGCCCGAAGGCATCACCCATGCCCTGCGGCTGATGAACCAGACCTCGGTCCTGGGCCGCTACCTCTGGGCGTTCCGCCGCATCGTCGGCCAGATGCAGCACGACCTGTTCCACGTCTACACGGTGGACCAGCACATCCTGATGGTGCTGCGCAACGTGCGGCGCTTCTTCATGGCCGAACACGCGCACGAATACCCGTTCTGCTCGCAGCTGGCGGCCGGCTGGGACAAGCCCTGGATCTTCTTCGTCGCGGCGCTGTTCCACGACATCGCCAAGGGCCGCGGCGGCGACCACTCCGAGCTGGGCGCGCGCGACGTCAACCTGTTCTGCAAGCAGCACCAGGTCGAAGCGGAAGACTGCAAGCTGATCACCTTCCTGGTGCGCGAGCACCTGGCGATGAGCCGGATCGCGCAGAAGGAAGACCTCAGCAACCCGGATGTCATCGCCGGATTCGCCCGGCGGGTTGGCAACGAACGCTACCTGACGGCGCTGTACCTGCTGACCGTCGCCGACATCCGCGGCACCAGCCCCAAGGTCTGGAACAACTGGAAGGGCAAGCTGCTGGAGGACCTGTACCGCTCGACGCTGCGGGTGCTGGGCGGGCGCGCGCCCGATGCGGCGGCCGAGATCGAAGCCCGCAAGCGCGAAGCACTGGTGCAGCTGGCGCTGGCCGCGCTGCCGTTCGAGGTCCACAAGAAGTTGTGGGACCGGCTGGACGTCGGCTACTTCATGCGCCACGACGCCGGCGAGATCGCCTGGCACACCCGCCACATCTCGCGCTACGTCGGCCAGGGCAAGACCATCGTCCGGGCCCGGCTCTCGCCGGTGGGCGAAGGCCTGCAGGTGCTGGTCTACACGCCCGACCAGCCGGACCTGTTCGCCCGCATCTGCGGCTACTTCGACGGCGCCGGCTTCAGCATCCTGGATGCCAAGGTCCACACCACCAGCAGCGACTACGCGCTCGACACCTTCCAGGTGGTCAGCTCGATGCTGCCGGAGCACAACCGCGAGTTGGTCAGCATGGTCGAATCGGACCTGGCGCGGACGCTGGAGAAGGCCGGGCCGCTGCCCGCGCCCAGCCGCGGCCGGGTGTCACGCCGGGTCAAGAGCTTCCCGGTGGCGCCGCGGGTCGACCTGCGGCCCGACGAAAAGGCCCAGCGCTGGCTGCTCAGCATCTCCGCCAGCGACCGGGCCGGACTGCTCTATTCGGTGGCGCGGGTGCTGGCCCGGCACAAGATCAACCTGCACCTGGCCAAGGTGTCGACCCTGGGCGAGCGGGTCGAGGACACCTTCCTGATCGACGGGCCCGAGCTGCAGCACAACAAGCAGCAGATCGCGATCGAGACCGAGCTGCTCGAGGCGCTCGCTTCCTGAGACGGCTTACTCGTCGCGGCCGCCGCCGATGCCAAGCAGCATCAGGAGCGACTGGAACACGTTGTAGAGACTCAGGTAGACGCCCAGCGTGGCCGAGATGTAGTTGGTTTCCTCGCCATCCTTCACCCGCTTGAGGTCGTACAGGATGAAGGCCGAGAAGATGCCGATCGCCAGCACCGCCAGCGTGATCATCAGCGCGCTCGACTGGATGAAGAAGTTCGCGATCCCGGCCACCAGCAGCAAGATGGCGCCGATGAACAGGAACTTGCCCATCGAGCTCAGGTCGCGCTTGATGACCGACGACAGCGTCGCCATGCCCAGGAAGATCGCGCCGGTGCCGGCGAAGGCCGTCATGATCAGGCTGGCGCCGTTGGCCAGGCCCAGCACCTGGCCGACCAGGCGCGACAGCATCACGCCCATGAAGAAGGTGAAGGCCAGCAGCACCGGCACGCCGGCGGCGGAATTCTTGGTCTTCTCGATGGCGTACATGAAGCCGAACGCGCCGACCAGGAACACCACCAGGCCGACGCCCGGCGTCATGGCGCGGGCAATGCCCGTGCTGACGCCGATCCAGGCGCCCAGCACCGTGGGCACCATCGACAGCGCCAGCAGCCAGTAGGTGTTGCGCAGCACGCGGTTGCGCTCGACGGTGACTGTGTCGCCCGCGGCGCCGGCGGGAAAGGTTCGGATGTCTTGATTCATGGATAACTCCTTTGGAATGGGTTGGAAACTGAAATTCAGCTGGCGGGGCCTTGCAGCGCCCGCAGGGCCTGCCGCTTGCCGCGGGCCCGGATGTTGAGAGCCTCGACCGCCAGCGAAAACGCCATGGCGGCATAGATGTAGCCCTTGGGCACGTGCTGGTCGAACGCTTCGGCCGTCAGCGCCATGCCGACCATCACGAGGAAGGCCAGGGCCAGCACCTTGACCGAGGGATGGCGGTCGACGAAGTCGCCGATCGGCTTGGCGGCCACCAGCATCACGCCCACCGAGGTGACGACGGCGGCCACCATGACCCAGATCTGGTCCACCATGCCCACGGCGGTGATCACCGAATCGAGCGAGAACACGATGTCGATCACCGCGATCTGGCCGATCACGGCCCAGAACAGCTTGCGGCCCGCCGCCTTGACCGAGGCCGCGTCGGTCTCGGCCGGCGCGTGCTGCTCGCGCGCCTCCACCTCCACGAAGATCTCGTGCGAGGCCTTGTACAGCAGGAACAGGCCGCCGGCCAGCAGCACCAGGTCCCGGCCGCTGATCCCCTGGCCCGCGACGCTGAACAGGTCGGTGGTCAGGCCCATCACCCAGCTGAGCGTGAACAGCAGCGCCAGCCGCGAGATCATCGCGAAGCCCAGGCCCAGCCGCCGGGCCTTGTCGCGCCGATCGGGCGGCAATCGGCCCACCAGGATCGAGATGAAGATGATGTTGTCGATGCCCAGCACGATTTCCAGGGCCGTGAGCATCGCGAACGCGATCCAGATGTTGGGGTCGAGCAGGAAGTCCATGGGGTCACACGCTCCGGCCGGGCCGGCAGGCGCTCTCGTTCGAAAAATGGGGACCAGGGAAGCCGCGACAGGCCGCGGCGGCGGGATCAGGCAGCCAGGCCGGTCGCGCGCGGGGGCCGCTGCGGCCCCTTCAGGTGGGGCTGGGTCAGGCTCACTGCCACGCGCGGTTCCAGGCGGAACGCCCGCGGCGGAGTGTCGTGCGAGGCCTGGGGACCTTCAAGCTGGTCAGGCACGTCCAGCAGGCTGTCGGCCGGGTCGGCGCTGGCCGAATCGTCCGCAGGCAGCTCGCCGGCGGTGGGGGCAAGCGCCGCCAGGACTGCGACCGCCGATTGCGGATGGTGCTCCGGCGCCGCGATCGCCGGCGCGCTCGCCAGCACGCTGGACAGCATCAGCATCAGCGAAACGACGAGGGAGACCACACGGGAACACATGGCTGAAAGTCTAGCAGCTGGTTGCCGGCCCTGGCGCGACCGGTGCCATCGCCGCGCTGCGGCCGTAGCGGTGCAGCTGGCCCTTGTAGGCGACGCCGTCGGGCAGGCAGCGCACCTGCCTGGAAACGTGCGAATAACCCAGCACCCCCATCTTGCGGCTGAAGCTGGTCTGGTTGCCGCGGCCCGGGTCGACGATCAGCACGTCGACGTCGGGCTCCGAATGGCGGTCGATGAACTGCGACAGGGCCTCGGGCTGCTCGCGGTCGTACAGCACGTCGCTGCCGATGATGATGTCGAACCGTCCCAGCAAAGGGTTGGCCCGGCTCCAGTGGGCGGCGCTGTATTTCATCACCGGCAGGCCGTTCAGCTCCAGGTTCTCCGCCAGGAACAGCGCCGCCAGTGGATGGCAGTCGCTGGCCGTGACGTCGCCACCGCGCCGGTGCACCACCATGCTGGCCAGCCCGAGGCCGCAGCCCAGTTCGAGCACCCGCTTGCCGGCGATGGCGTAGGTTGCCATCACGCCGGCCAGCACCTGGCCCGAGGGCCAGAGCAGGCCGAACAGCGGCCAGGACGCAGGCGAAATCCCGGCGCGTTCGGCGTCGCCGTCGGGGTCGTGGTACTGGACCCGGTCCAGCAGCGAGCGCAGCGTCAGGTCGTCGCCGCTGCCGCTGACGGTCTCGGTCTTGACGTGGTAGCCGGTGGGCAGGGACATGGGCCATTAGGCCTCATGGCGGCGAATCAGTCGTCGGCAGGCGCGTCCAGCCCCGGAAACAGCACCTCGGTGAAGCCGAACCGGGTGAAGTCGCGCACCCGCATCGGATAGAGCTTGCCGATCAGGTGATCGCATTCGTGCTGCACCACCCGGGCGTGGAAGCCCTCCACGGTGCGGTCGATCGGGTCGCCGTACTGGTCGAAGCCCTGGTAGCGGATCTTCGCCCAGCGCGGCACCACGCCGCGCAGGCCTGGCACCGAGAGGCAGCCTTCCCAGTCGTCTTCCTCGGCCGTGCCGATCGGCGTGATCACCGGATTGAGCAGCACGGTGCGCGGCACCGGCGGCGCGTCGGGATAGCGCGGATTGGGGGCGTCGGTGCCGAAGATCACCAGTTGCAGGTCGACGCCGATCTGCGGCGCGGCCAGCCCGGCACCGTTCACGGCGTGCATGGTGTCGAACAGGTCGGACACCAGCAGGTGCACCGCGTCGGTGTCGAACTCGGCGACGGGCTGGGCCACGCGCAGCAGGCGGTCGTCGCCCATTTTCAGGATGTCACGGACAGTCATGGTGCAAGCATAAACGGCCGGCGCCGCTTCAATCGGACACCGCGGCCGGCTCGGCGAGGTCGCGGCGACTCTCGATCTCCCGCATCACCTGCTGCGCCGACAGCTCCAGCAGCGCCTCCTCGGCCTTGGTGATCTTGCGCGGCCGCACATCCATGACGCACAGCGACCCGATCGCCAGGCCGTCGCGGCTGCGCAGCGGCGCGCCGGCGTAAAAGCGGATGCCCTGTTCGCGCAGCAACGGGTTGTTGGCGAACCGGGCATCGCGCCAGGTGTCTTCGGCGACCAGCAATTTGTTTGCGGCCACCACGTGGCCGCAGATCGAGGTCGAGCGCGGGCTCTCGCGCTGCTCGCACAGCTGCGCCGGCAAGCCCGCCGACGATTTCCAGAACTGCCGATCGGCATCCACCAGCGACATCAACGCGAACGGCGCGTCGAAGGCTTTCTTGAGTCCTCGCGTGATGTCGTCGAAAACGTCTTCAGCCGGTGTGTCGAGCAGCTCGGTCCGGGCCAGCGCCTGCAGCCGCTCGTCCTCCCGCGCGGGCAGCGGCGCCAGCGTCATCGGCGCTTCGATCGACGTGCGGGCCCGCTCGTCGGTCCACTGCAGGGCCTGCTCGAAGGACCGGACCAGGCCGTCGGCCACGTCCTGCACCACCGCTTCCGGACCGCGTTCGGCCCCTGCGCGCTCCAGCGTGGCCAACAGCAGCCGCGCGCCGCTGTGCTTGCGCAGCCGCCGGCACAGCTGCTGGACGTGGATGCCGCCGCTGTCGGACAGCTGGGCCAGCACGATCAACTCCAGCGAGCTGCCCACTTGTCTGATGCCATCGCCGGCCAGTGTCGCGGCCGGTGTGGCCCAGGCGTCGATTCCGCGGTACTGCAGCGCCTGCGCCAGCAGCGCCGCCAGGGCGGTGTCCAGCGGGGTCCGTGCGCCGACGCACAGCACGGCCGCTTCGCCCCACAGCACCGCGCGGGTGTCGCCGTCGGCGGTGGCGGCGCGCTCGATCGCCGGCAACGGGTCCTGGAAATCCTGGATGCGCGAAAACACCTCGCGCATGGTGCTGCTCACCGCCTCGGCCCGTTCCGTCGACAGCACGGCGCGCCGACGGTCGGCCTCCGCCAGTTGCAATGCAGCCAGGGCGACTTCCCCATGGAACCGCTGCACGCCATGGGCCGCCGCATATTCGACCCCGATCTCCGCGCCTTCCAGCGCGTCGCCGGCCAGCATGCGCTGGTAGAAGCGCTCCGGCGGCGTCAACGCCGGCGCGTTGCCCAGCAACAGATAGAGGAAGTGCAGCTGCGGGACATAGCGTCCCACCACCACCAGGCAGACTGTCAGCGGCGTGGACAGGAACAGGCCGGCCGGGCCCCAGAGCGTGGTCCAGAACACCGCCGCCGCGATCATCGCGATCGCCGACATCCCGGTGGAACTGGTGTAAAGCAGGGGCTTCACGACGTTGTTGTTCACGACCTCGGAAATCGCGAACAACGCCAGCGTCCACCCCAGCATGCTCCAGCCCGGATCGACGGCCACCGCCATGATGGCCGGAAAGAGCACCGCAATCACCGGCCCGACGTAAGGCACGAATCGCAGCACAGTCGCCAGCACGCCCCAGAGCACCGCATTGGGCACGCCGATCAGGTACAGCCCGATGCCGATCGGCACGCCGAAGCTGGCGTTCACGAGCACCTGCAACGCCAGGTAGCGGCTGACGCGGTCGCCGGCCTCGCTCATCGCTTCGGTGGTGAGGTTCATGTCGCTGCCGCCCATCAGGCGGATCAGCCGGTCGCGCAGGTGCTCGTGCTCGAGCAGGATGAACACCATGAAGATGAACACCAGGCCGATCAGTGCGGCCGGCTCCAGGCTGCGCCCGAGCAGGTCAGCGGCGACCTGCAGCGGCCCGGCGTCGGCAGCCACGATCTGCACCGGGACCGGCGCCGCCGGGTCCGGGCGCGTCGCACGGCCAGGCAGCGCGGGCTGGTCGGCCGGACCGGCGGCGTTGATCTGCCGGTTCAGGTCGCGCAGCGCGATCGACGCCTTGTCCAGGGCACCGCCACTGGCAGCCGAGGATTTGAGGAACCGGATCTTCTGTTCGAGGTTGGACTTGTAGCTGGGCAGGTTGTTGGCCAGCGTCACCACCTGGCTGCCGGTCACGAACACGAACGTCAGCAGCAAGGCGGTCGCCAGTCCGGTCACCGCCGTGACCGAACCGACACGGCCCAGGCCCAGCCGGCGCAGCCGGATCACCAGCGGCTGCAGCGTGAACGCGAGCAGCGTGCCCAGGGCCAGCGGAATCAGGAACTGGCGGCCGAAATAGAGCGCGGCGACCGCCATCAGCACGGTCGCGCCGGTCACGAGGTAGTGCAGCGACGACGCGGGACTGACACTGGCCCCGGTGGGGCGTTTTCCCTCGGGTTGGGGCGAGCTCATCGGCCTGCGGCCTTTCCGCCGGTCTGGGCTGCGGGGCGAAGCGAGGGCATGGACAGGGACATGCGCCATTAGGCCTCTGATGCCCGACCGGGCGAGTAGGCGAACGGCCCGCCTTCGGGGCCGGCCGGGGCACCAGGTCGCCGCGCCGGCACAATCGGGCCCATGGAAGACCAGACCCGATCGGACCCCGTGCCGGCGCCGCTGCCCGCGGCGGTCCGCGCCGCCCTGCTCGCGCTCGCGCTGCTGAGCCTGGGGCTGGCCATCCTGGGCGTGTTCCTGCCGGTGCTGCCGACCGTGCCCTTCGTGCTGCTGGCCGCGTGGGCGGCGGCGCGCAGTTCGCCGCGGCTGACGCTCTGGCTGGAGCGGCATCCGCGCATGGGCCCGATGATCGTCGACTGGCGCCGCGGCGGCGTCGTCCGCCGCAGCGCCAAGTGGACCGCCACCCTCCTGATGGCCCTGAGCGCGGCCACCATGCTGTTCGTGTTGCGGGGCAGCTGGCTGCCCTATGTGGCGATCGCCTGCATGGGCATCGTGCTGGCATGGTTGTGGCGGCGGCCGGAGCAAGAGAAAGCACCCCAATGAAATTCCGGATGGCCCCCAATTCCCTGTTCGCCGTGCTGCTGCGCTCGCCCTGGTGGATCAGCCTGGGGATCGCCCTGCTGTTCGTCGCCGCGTCGCAGGCGCTGCTGCCGCCCCAGTACCGGCTGCTCGGCGCGATGGGCGGCATCCCGTTTGCCGGCATTGCCAGCGTGGCGCTGTGGCGCCAGCTGCGAAAACCCAGCGCCGGCCAGGTCGAGGCGATCGCGCAGGCGGCGGCCCGCATGAACTGGCCCGACTTCCGCGCGGCGCTGGAGCAGGCCTTTGCGCGCGCAGGCTACACGGTGAGCCGTCTGGACCAGGGCGCGGACCTGCTGCTCACGCGGGACGGCCGCAGCACGCTGGTCGCGGCCCAGCGCTGGAAGGCGGCCCGCCAGGGCGAGGAAGGGCTGCGGGCCCTGCATGCGGCCGCCCAGGCGCGCGGCGCCAGCGGCGCCATCTACGTGACGCTGGGCAACTTCAGCGTCAACGCGGAGCGCTTCGCCAAGGCCAACCAGATCGAGCTGATGCAGGGCGAGTCGCTCGCGCGGCTGATCAGGGACGTGAAGAACCTGTCATTGCGGGCCTGACGCCGGCGGCGCGGCCAGCAGGTCGCGCAGGCCCTGTTCGTCCAGCACCGGAAGGCCCAGCGCCTGCGCCTTGTCCAGCTTGCTGCCGGCCTCGGCGCCGGCGACCACGTAATCGGTCTTCTTGCTGACCGAGCCGGCCACCTTGGCGCCGGCGGCCTCCAGCATGTCCTTGGCTTCGTCGCGGCTGAGCGTCGGCAGGGTGCCGGTCAGCACGATGGTCTTGCCGGCCAGCGGCAGCACGGCGCGCGCCTCGGGCTCGTGCTCGGGCCAGGCCACGCCATTGGCGCGCAACTGCTCCACCACCTCGCGGTTGTGCGGCTGGGCGAAGAAGGTGTGGATGCTCTCGGCCACCACCGGGCCGACGTCGGGCACTTCCAGCAGCTGCTCGACGCCGGCGTCCATGATCGCGTCCATCTTGCCGAAATGCCGCGCCAGGTCGCGCGCCGTCGATTCGCCCACGTGGCGGATGCCCAGCCCGTACAGGAAGCGCGGCAGGGTCGCCTGCTTGGATCGCTCCAGCGCCGCCAGCACGTTCTGCGCCGACTTGTCCGCCATGCGCTCCAGCGCCGTCAGGTTGGCCAGGCCCAGGCGGTACAGGTCGGGCAGCGTGCGGATGACGCCGGCGTCCACCATCTGTTCCACCAGCTTGTCGCCCAGGCCCTCGATGTCCATGGCCCGGCGCTGGGCGAAATGCAGGATCGCCTCCTTGCGCTGGGCGGCGCAGAACAGGCCGCCGGTGCAGCGGTAGTCCACCTCGCCCTCTTCCCGCACGGCGTCGGAGCCGCACACCGGGCACTTGCGCGGCATGGTGAAGACGGCACCCCGTTCAGCGGGGTCGGAGGGCAGCACGACGCCGACGACTTCCGGAATCACGTCGCCGGCCCGCCGCACGATCACCGTGTCGCCGACCCGCACGTCCTTGCGCCGCGCCTCGTCCTCGTTGTGCAGCGTCGCATTGGTCACCGTCACGCCACCGACGAACACCGGCGCCAGCTTGGCCACCGGCGTCAGCTTGCCGGTGCGGCCGACCTGGACGTCGATCGCCTCCACGGTGGTGAGCTGCTCCTGCGCCGGGTACTTGTGGGCGACGGCCCAGCGCGGCTCGCGGGTGACGAAGCCCAGCTGCTGTTGCAGCGCGATGCTGTTGACCTTGTAGACCACGCCGTCGATGTCGAAGGGCAGCTGGTCGCGCAAGGCGCCGATCCGGTTGTAGAACGCCACCAGCTCGGCGGCGCCAGCCACCTGCGAGGTGTCGTTGTGCACCGGGAACCCCCAGGAGCGCAGCGTCAGCAGCGCCTGGTAGTGGGTCTCGAATTGCGGGCCGCCCTGCTCCGGCGCCGACAACTCGCCCCAGCCATAGGCGAAGAAACTCAAAGGCCGCTGGCGCGCGATCGCGGGATCGAGCTGGCGCACCGCGCCGGCCGCGGCATTGCGCGGGTTGACGAAGGTCTTCTCGTTCTTCGCGCCTTTGGCGATCTTCTCGCGCTGGCGCTCGTTGAGCGATTCGAAGTCGTCGCGCCGCATGTAGACCTCGCCGCGCACTTCCAGCACCGGCGGCGCATCCTTCGGCAACTTCAAGGGGATCTGCCCGATCTGGCGGATGTTCTGCGTCACCTCTTCGCCGATCTCGCCGTCGCCACGGGTGGCGGCCTGCACCAGCACGCCGTTCTCGTAGCGCAGGTTGATCGCCAGGCCGTCGAACTTGAGTTCCGCCACGTACTCCACCGGCGGCTCCGATTCGGCCAGCCCCAGCTCGCGCCGCACCCGGGCATCAAAGTTCAGCGCGCCCGACGGCTCGGTGTCGGTCTCGGTGCGGATCGACAGCATCGGAACCCGGTGCCGCACCCTGGTGAAACCGTCCAGCGTCGCGCCGCCGACGCGCTGGGTCGGCGAATCGGGCGAACGCAGGTCGGGGTGCTCGGCTTCGAGTCGCTGCAGTTCCTTGAACAAGCGGTCGTACTCGGCGTCCGGAATCTCGGGCGCATCGAGCACGTAGTAGCGGTGGGCGTGGTGGTGCAGCAGCTCGCGCAGCGCCTCCACCCGCTCGCGCAGTCCCAAAGGGGTGGCCATCGCGCGCGGCCTCAGGAAAACAGCCGCCGCGCCAGCACGGAACCGGCCGCCAGGTCGCGCCCGTCGAGCGTGTCGTACAGCTGCTCCAGGTCGGCGCCGATGCCGTCCAGCGCCTCGACCCGGATGACCTGGCCGTTGTCGTCGGTGATCAGGCCGTCCATCGAGGCGGCCAGCGCGATCGCCGATTCGCGCATCCGCACGAACGGCCGCTCGCTGCGGTCCACCTGCGGCACGTCCAGGCTGAGCGTCACCTCGCGGATCGCCGACAGCGCCGGGTCCTCGGCCATCGCCGCCTGGGTGTCGAAGGTCAGGCCCAGCACCGGCGGCAGGCCGTGCGCTTGCGCCGGCAGCACCATCCGGCCCGGGATCACGCCGGAGACGAAGCCCAGCCGCGCCGCGTTCTGCTGCACGTAGCCCGGGCTCCAGGCGGCGTTGCGGGCCCGCAGCGTGAATCCCAGCTGGGCGTCATGGCCGCTGGCGAACTGGTCGAGCTCACGGGCCCGGGCCACCTCGTGCAGCATCTCCGGAAACTCCGGCGAGCCGTTGACCGCGTCGGCGAAGGCCTGGGCCTTCATCACGAACTCGGAATATTCGATCTCGTTGAGCGGGCCGGTCCGGTTGGCCATCTGGACCCCGGCCTGGAACGCGCTGTAGCGCTGGCCGGCATGGGGCGCTTCCCACTCGCCGCTGGCGACGTTCAGGCCTTCGACCGCGAACGGCTTGCTGCCGGCGCGGCGGGTGGTCGGCATGGCCGCCAGCGCCGCATCCCCCGACACGGGCGCCTCCAGCACGATCGGCGCGATCACGTCGATCAGCGCGTCCAGGCCGGGCCTCTTTTCCGGCAGCGGCAAGGGCACGGGTTCGGTGTCGGCGTCGGGATCGAACCGCGGCTCGTTGCGTTCGGCCAGCGGATCGACCGGGCCGCTGGCCGGGGCCGGCAGGTCCGGCTGGGCCTGGCGCGGCGTGTTGCGGCGCGTGGTCCAGGTGTTCCAGGCCACCAGGGCCGCCAGCACCAGGCCGCCGATGATGGCCAGCCCCAGGGTGAAACTGCTCAAGGGAAACTTCTCCATCGGCTATGCGGCCTCGGCCATGGAAACCGCAGAATCCATGTCCACGGCGACGATGCGCGAGACGCCCTGCTCCTGCATGGTGACGCCGATCAGCTGCTCGGCCATCTCCATCGCGATCTTGTTGTGGCTGATGAACAGGAACTGGGTCTCGCGGCTCATGCTGGTCACCAGCTTGGCGTAGCGCTCGGTGTTGGCGTCGTCCAGCGGCGCATCGACCTCGTCGAGCAGGCAGAAGGGCGCCGGATTCAGCTGGAAGATGGCGAACACCAGCGCGATCGCGGTGAGCGCCTTCTCCCCGCCCGAGAGCAGGTGGATGGTCTGGTTCTTCTTGCCGGGCGGCTGGGCCAGCACCTGCACGCCCGAATCCAGGATCTCCTCCCCGGTCATCACCAGCCGGGCGTTGCCGCCGCCGAACAGCTCGGGGAACATCCGGCCGAAGTGCTCGTTGACCGTGTTGAAGGTGCCGGCCAGCAGGTCGCGGGTTTCGGCGTCGATCTTTTTGATCGCGTCCTGCAGCGTGGTCATGGCCTCGTTCAGGTCGGCCGACTGGGCGTCCAGGAACTGCTTGCGCTCGCGCGCCGTCGTCAATTCGTCCAGCGCCGCCAGGTTCACCGCGCCGAGCGCCGCGATCTCGCGGTGCAGGCGGTCGATCTCGCCCTGCATGCCGGAGAGCTTCACGTTGCCGTCCTGGATCGACTTGGCCACGGCTTCGAGGTCGGCCTGCGCGTCCGTCAGCAGCTGCGTGTACTGCTCCAGGCCCAGGCGTGCGGCCTGTTCCTTGAGCTGCATTTCGACAATCCGCGCGCGCATCGGGTCCAGCTCGCGTTCCAGCGTGAGCCGCCGTTCGTCGCTGGCGCGCAGCTTGGCCGTGAGGTCGTCGTATTCGCTGCGCTTGGCGCCGAGCGCGGCTTCGCGCTCCAGCTTCAGGGCCAGCGCGCTTTGCAGGCCGGCCTGGGCGGCGGCGTCGGTCAGCCGCGCGAGTTCTTCCCGGGCGCGGCCCTCCTCGACCGCGATGGTCTCGGCCTGCTGCGCCGCCGTGGCGATCGCCCGCTGCAGCTCGGCGCGCCGCGCTTCCAGCGAGCGCTGCGAGAACGTGGCCTCCTGGGCCTGGCGCTCGAGGCTGCGTTGCTGCTCGCGGCTGGCCGCCAGCTTGCGTTCGGCCTCGATCACCCGTTCGTCGAGCTGCGCGTGGCGCTCCTGGCTGTCGGCCAGCTGCATGTCCAGTTCGTCGAAGCGGCCCTCGGCGGTGACGCGGCGCTCCTGCAGGTCTTCGAGCTGGGCGTCGACCTCGGCCAGGTCGGCGGCGATCTGTTCGCTGCGGGCCCGGGTCTGTTCGGCCAGCTGGGTCAGGCGCAGGGTCTCGACCTGCAACTCGTGCGACTTGGCTTGCGTGTCGGCCGCCTCGCGCCGCGCCAGCACCAGCCGCTGCGATGCGTCGGTGTACGCAGCCTCGGCCCGGACCAGCGCCGAGCGCGCCTCTTCGGTGATCAGGTGCTGGGCCCGCAGCTGCTTGTCGAGGTTCTCGATCTCCTGCTGGCGCGCCAGCAGGCCGGCCTGCTCCGAGTCCTGGGCATAGAAGCTCACGCTGTGGCCGGTGACGGCGTGGCCGCTCTTGACGTAGATCACCTCGCCGGCTTGCAACTGGTCGCGCGCGGCCAGAGCTTCTTCGAAGCTTTGGGCCGTGAAACAGCCGTGCAGCCAGTCGACCAGCAGGGCCTTCTGGCCGGCGTCGTTCAGGCGCAGCAGGTCGGCCAGCCGCGGCAGGGCCGAGGCGGCTTCGGGCATGCCGGCCGGCGGCGGGCTGTAGAAAGCCAGCTTGGCCGGCGGCGCGTCGTTGCCGAAGGCCCGCACCAGCTCCAGCCGGGAGACTTCGAGCGCGCCCAGGCGCTCGCGCAGGGCGGCTTCCAGCGCGTTCTCCCAGCCCTGTTCGATGTGGATGCGGCTCCACAGCCCCTGCAGGCCATCCAGGCCATGCTTGGCCAGCCAGGGCCGCAGCTTGCCGTCGGTCTTGACCTTTTCCTGCAAGGCCTTGAGCGCTTCCAGCCGGGCCGACAGGTCGGCCTGCCTGCCGCCTTCGCTGTTGACGGCCTGCTGGCGGGCACGCCGGTCCTCGTCCAGCTGCGGCACCTGCTCCTGCAGTTCGTGCAGCCGGCCTTCGGCGGTTTCAAACGCTTCCTGGGCGCCGGCCAGCTGCGCCTGCAGGTTGGTCAGGCGCACTTCGTCGGGCGCCGACAGCGCGTTGCGGTCGGCGGCCAGCTTGTCGCGGCGCAGGTTGAGGGCGCGGGACTGCTCCTCGATGTTGCGCTGGTCGGCGGCCAGCACCTGGATCTGCTGCTGCACCTGCGACACGCTGGCGCGCTGCTCGGTGGCGCGGGCCTGGGCCTGGCGCAGGGCCTCTTCCAGGTCCGGCAGCTGCAGCGCCTGGTCCTCGACCTGGGCCGCCAGCAGGATGGCCTTTTCCTCGGCTTCCACGCCCTGCCCGGCCAGGGTCTCGATTTCGGCCATGGCGTCGTCGCGGCGGCCGGCCCACTGGGTGGTCTGCTCCTTCAGCTGGACGAGGCGCTGCTCGACCCGCTGCCGGCCCTCGACCACGAAGCGGATCTCCGCTTCGAGCCGGCCGACTTCGGCGCTGGCCTCGTAGAGCTGGCCCTGGGCCTGGTTGACCTGGTCGCCGGCCGCATAGTGGGCCTGCCGGATCGTCTCCAGGTCGCTCTCGATCCGGCGCAGGTCGGCCACCCGCGACTCGAGGTCGTTGACGGCCTTCTCGGCTTCGGCCTTGACCCGGCCCTGGTCCACTTCGCTCTCGGCGCGCTTGAGGAACCACTGCTGGTGCTGCTTGAGCGTGGCCTGCGCCTGCCACTCGTTGTACTTCTGCGCCACCTCGGCCTGCTTTTCCAGCTTGTCCAGGTTCGAGTTGAGCTCGCGCAGGATGTCCTCGACCCGCGTGAGGTTCTCGCGGGTGTCGCCCAGGCGGTTTTCGGTCTCGCGCCGGCGTTCCTTGTACTTGGAGACGCCGGCGGCTTCCTCCAGGAACAGGCGCAGCTCCTCGGGCTTGGATTCGATGATCCGGCTGATCGTGCCCTGGCCGATGATGGCGTAGGCGCGCGGGCCCAGGCCCGTGCCCAGGAACACGTCCTGGACGTCGCGCCGGCGCACCGGCTGGTTGTTGATGTAGTAGCTGCTGGTGCCGTCGCGCGTCAGCACCCGCTTGACGGCGATCTCGGCGAACTGGCCCCACTGGCCGCCGGCCCGGTGGTCGGCGTTGTCGAACACCAGTTCGACCGAGGAGCGCGAGGACGGCTTGCGCGTGTTGGTGCCGTTGAAGATCACGTCCTGCATCGATTCGCCGCGCAGCTCGCTGGCGCGCGATTCGCCCAGCACCCAGCGCACCGCGTCCATGATGTTGGACTTGCCGCAGCCGTTGGGCCCGACCACGCCCACCAGCTGGCCGGGCAACATGAAGTTGGTGGGTTCGGCGAAGGACTTGAACCCGGATAACTTGATGGAATTGAGGCGCACTTGGCTCGAGGAAGGGCTGACGTTGGCGGGAGACCGGATGCCCGGCAGGGTGGCTGGGATGATACCGGACCCTCCGGCGCCCTCGTCGTGCAACCAGCCGTTACTTCGGCCGCCAGACGTGGAGAATGCCGAGGGATGAAATCCGTCCACTTTCCCTGCGGCCTGCAGGTGCCCGCTCTGGGCCAGGGCACCTGGAACATGGGCGAGACCCCGGCGCTGCGGGCCGCGGAGCTCGCCAGCCTGCGGCTGGGGCTCGACCTGGGCCTGACCCTGATCGACACCGCCGAAATGTATGGCGAGGGCCTGGCCGAAAGCCTGGTCGGGGAAGCGATCGCCGGCCGGCGCGACGAGGTGTTCCTGGTCAGCAAGGTCTATCCGCACAATGCGTCGCGCAAGGCGATGCGCCGTTCCTGCGAGAACAGCCTGCGGCGGTTGCGGACCGACCGCCTCGACCTCTACCTGCTGCACTGGTCCGGCGCTGTGCCGCTGGAGGAAACGCTGGAAGCCTTCGCCGGTCTGCAGCGCGACGGCCTGATCCGTCAGTTCGGGGTCAGCAACCTGGACCTGGCGGTGATGCAAGCGCTCTGGAACATGCCTGGCGGCAGCGCCGTCCAGACCGACCAGCTCCTGTACAACCTGACCCGGCGCGGCATCGAAGCCGATCTGCTGCCCTGGTTGCGCCAGCGCGGCGTGCCCGTGATGGCCTATTCGCCGATCGAGCAGGGCCGGCTCGTGGCCGACCGGCGCCTGGTGCCGTTCGCGGCGCGCCACGGCATGACGCCGGCCCAGGTGGCGCTGGCGTGGCTGCTGGCCCGGGACGGCGTGATCGCCATCCCCAAGACCGCCAATGTGGCGCGGCTGCGGGAGAACGTCGGCGTGCTGGCGCGGCCGCTGGACGCGCCGGCCCTGGCCGAACTCGAGCTGCTGTTTCCCGCGCCCAGGGGGCCGGTGCCGCTGGAGATGCTCTGAGGCCTAGCGGCCGGCGTCAGTGGACCTCTTCATGCAGGCAGAGGTAGTTGCCTTCCGGATCGCGGAACCAAGCCGCCTTTTCCGAGCCGAGCACGCAGACGTGGTCCACGGTCTTCAGGTCCGGGAAATCGTAGTCCTCGAACACCACGCCGGCCTGCTCCAGCGTCCTGATGCCTTCCGTGATGTCCCGGACCTCGAAGCTCAGGGCCGTGTGGTCGGCCTTGGTGCCGCCCTCCTTGGGGAACAGGGCGATGATCGCCCCGCTGCCGCAGCGGTAGACGAACTTGCCGTCCGGCTTCGGGCCTTCCGGCCGCAGGCCGAGCTTGCCCTCGTAGAAGGCGCGGGCGCGGTCCATGTCCCTGACAGGCAGGATGGTGGTGACCGGGGCGTCGGCGAGCAGGCTGGACAACATGGGCGTTCTCCTGGACGGGCGGAAGTGCGAAGAATAGTCGGCCGGCGGCAGATTGCCAGCGCGGCGAGCCGCCAGACCCATCCCGGATAATGCCCTGCATGAATCCCCTGTTGTCGCGCCTGCAGCCCTACCCGTTCGAGCGGCTGCGCGAGCTCTTTTCGGGCGTCACGCCCAACCCGGCCTACCGCCCGATCAGCCTGGGCATCGGCGAACCCAAGCATCCGACTCCCGAGTTCATCAAGCAGGCGCTCACCGCCGCGATGTACGACCCGGCCAGCGACCTGGCAGCCTACCCGCCGACGGCCGGCACGCCCAGGCTGCGGGAGGCCTTCAGCGGCTGGCTGCAGCGGCGCTACGGCCTGGCGGTCGACCCGGCGACCCAGGTGCTGCCGGTCAACGGCTCGCGGGAAGCCCTGTTCGCCTTCGCCCAGACGGTGCTGGACTCCACGCGTGACCCAGTCGTCGTCTGCCCCAACCCCTTCTATCAAATCTACGAAGGCGCGGCCCTGCTCGGCGGCGCGCAGCCGTATTACGCGCCCAGCGACCCGGCCCGCAATTTCGCGGTCGACTGGGACGGCGTGCCGGCGGAGGTCTGGGCCCGGACCCAGCTGCTCTTCGTCTGCTCGCCGGGCAATCCGACCGGCGCCGTGATGCCGCTGGACGAGTGGCGCAAGCTGTTCGAGCTGTCGGACCGCCACGGCTTCGTGATCGCCTCGGACGAGTGCTACAGCGAGATCTACTTCTCGGGCGAGCCGCCGCTGGGCGGGCTGGAAGCCGCAGCGAAGCTGGGCCGGGCCGATTTCCGCAACCTCGTGTCCTTCACCAGCCTGTCCAAGCGCAGCAACGTGCCCGGGCTGCGCAGCGGCTTCGTCGCCGGCGATGCCCGGCTGATGAAGCAGTTCCTGCTGTATCGCACCTACCACGGCAGCGCCATGAGCCCCGTCGTGCAGGCGGCCAGCATCGCGGCCTGGGGCGACGAGCAGCACGTGGTCGAAAACCGGGCCCTGTACCGGGCCAAGTTCGCCGAAGTGACGCCGATCCTGGCGTCGGCGCTCGATGTCCGGCTGCCCGACGCCGGCTTCTACCTCTGGGCGAATGTGGGAGAAAGCGACACTGCATTCGCCCGCGACCTGCTGGCTCAATACAATGTCACTGTCTTGCCGGGCAGCTACCTGGCCCGCGAGAGCGGGAGCCACAATCCCGGCGCCAGCCGCATCCGCATGGCCCTGGTGGCCGGCACAGCCGAATGCGCGGAAGCCGCGCAACGCATCGTCCAGTTCGTGAAAACCAGATCGAAGTAACTCCATGACCCAACAGCTCCAGCAGACCATCGACGCCGCGTGGGAGAACCGCGCCAACATTTCGCCCAAGTCGGCGCCCAAGGATGTGGCCGACGCCGTCGAACACGTGATCGCCGCCCTGAACCAGGGCGAGCTGCGGGTCGCCACCCGCGAAGCCGTCGGCCAGTGGACCGTCCACCAGTGGATCAAGAAGGCCGTGCTGCTGTCGTTCCGGCTCAAGGACAACGCGGTGATCAAGGCCGGCGACCTGGGCTTCTACGACAAGGTGGAGACCAAGTTCGGGCACCTGTCGGCCGACGAAATGGCCGCCACCGGCGTGCGCGTCGTTCCGCCCGCCGTGGCGCGGCGCGGCAGCTTCATCGCCAAGGGCGCGATCCTGATGCCCAGCTACGTGAACATCGGCGCCTATGTCGACGAAGGCACCATGGTCGACACCTGGGCCACGGTCGGCAGCTGCGCGCAGGTCGGCAAGAACGTGCACCTGTCCGGCGGCGTCGGCCTGGGCGGCGTGCTGGAGCCGCTGCAGGCCAACCCGACGATCATCGAGGACAACTGCTTCATCGGCGCCCGCTCCGAGGTGGTCGAAGGCGTGATCGTCGAGGAGAACTCGGTGATCTCGATGGGCGTGTACCTGGGCCAGAGCACCCCGATCTACGACCGCGCGACCGGCGAGATCACGTATGGCCGGATCCCGGCCGGCTCGGTGGTGATCTCGGGCAGCCTGCCCAAGGACGGCGGCAAGTACAGCCTGTACGCCGCCATCATCGTCAAGCGGGTCGACGCCCAGACCCGCGCCAAGACCTCGCTCAACGATCTGCTGCGGCCCTGAAGCGGACATCCGTACGCAGAAGACGCAAAAATATCGCAGAGAACGCAGAAAAGACCAATGAACAAGTTCCGGTTGTCCTTCCGCGTCCTCTGCGGATCCTTTGCGCTCTCTGCGTACGGGAGTCCGAATTCCAGCATTACCCGGAGCACAACATGAGCACGATGGAGCGGATCCTGAGGTTGATGGGCGAGAAGAAGGCGTCCGACATCTACCTGTCCGCCTTCGCCCCGGCGATGATCAAGATCAACGGCCAGTGCCTGCCGATCAACGCCCAGCTGCTGCCGGCCGACGCGCCCAAGGCGTTGCTGGCCGAGGTGCTGCCGGCCATCCGGATCAAGGAGCTCGAAGAGACCGGAGAGCTGAACATGGCGCAGCCGATCGCGGGCGTCGGCAATTTCCGCTTCTCGGCGATGCGCCAGCGCGGCACCTACGCCGTGGTGGTGCGCTTCATCAGCACCGACATCCCGGCGCTGGAATCGCTCAACGTGCCGATGATCCTGGGCGAACTGATCATGGCCAAGCGCGGCCTGCTGCTGATGGTCGGCGCCACCGGGGCCGGCAAGAGCACCACGCTGGCGTCGATGATGGATTACCGCAACGAGAAGGCCACCGGCCACATCCTGACCATCGAGGATCCGGTCGAATTCCTGTTCACCAACAAGAAGTCGGTGGTCAACCAGCGCGAGGTCGGCACCGACACCCAATCGATGGCGATCGCGCTGAAGAACGCGCTGCGCCAGGCGCCGGACGTGATCCTGGTCGGCGAGATCCGCGACCGCGAGACCATGTCGGCGGCGATTGCCTACGCCCAGTCCGGCCACCTGTGCCTGGCCACCATGCACGCCAACAACAGCTACCAGGCCCTGAACCGGATCCTGAGCTTCTACCCGGTCGAAGTGCGGGCCACCATGCTCGGCGACCTCGCGGCGGCCTTGAAGGCCGTGGTGTCGCAGCGGCTGCTGCGCACCGTCACCGGCAGCCGCGCGCCGGCGGTGGAGGTGATGCTCAACACCAAGCTGATCGCCGAACTGATCGAGAAAGGCGACTTCTCCGGGGTCAAGGAAGCGATGGAAAAGTCGATGGCCGAAGGCTCGCAGACCTTCGAGCAGGACATCGCCCGCATGATCGTCGACGGCATCGTGGAGAAGAAGGAAGGCCTGGCCTACGCCGACTCGCCCACCAACCTGCAATGGCGGCTGCAAAACGAGGTCGCGGGCAAGGATGCGCAGTTCGCCGAGGAAGGCGCGAGCGAGGAAGACCTGTCGGAAGAAGCGTCGTTCACCGAGATCACGCTGGACGTCAAGCATTGATGGCGGTGGGTTGACATGTCCAGAGTCCTGCATCTCACCGAGGAACTGATCTCCCGGCCGTCCGTCACGCCGGACGACCAGGGCTGCCAGCGCATCCTGGCCCAGCGCCTGGCGCCGCTGGGCTTCGCCTGCGAGACCATCGAAAGCGGCCCCGAAAGCTTTCGCGTCACCAACCTGTGGGCCCGCCGCCCCGGGTCCGGTGACAAGACCCTGGTGTTCGCGGGCCATACCGACGTGGTGCCGACCGGCCCGCTGGAGCAATGGAGCAGCAACCCGTTCGTGCCGGCGCACCGGGGCGGCAAGCTGTACGGGCGCGGCGCCGCCGACATGAAGACCTCCATCGCCGCCTTCGTGGTGGCGGCCGAGGAATTCCTGGCCGCCACGCCGGACCCGGCGCTGTCGATCGCCCTGCTGATCACGAGCGACGAGGAAGGCCCGAGCGTCGACGGCACGCTGGTGGTCTGCGAGCAACTCAAGGCGCGCGGCGAGCAGCTCGATTACTGCATCGTCGGCGAACCGACCTCGGTCGAGCGGCTGGGCGACATGATCAAGAACGGCCGCCGCGGCAGCATGAGCGGCAAGCTCACGGTCAAGGGCGTGCAGTGCCACATCGCCTACCCGCAGCTGGGGCTGAACCCGATCCACAAGGCGATGCCGGCGCTGGCCGAACTGGCCGCCATCGAATGGGACCAGGGCAACGACTTCTTCCAGCCCACCAGCTGGCAGATGAGCAACATCCACGCCGGCACCGGCGCCGGCAACATCATTCCCGGCCGGCTCGAGGTGGACTTCAACTTCCGCTACTGCACCGAATCGACCGCCGAAGGCCTGCAACGGCGGGTGGCCGCAGTGCTGGACCGCCACGGCCTCGACTACGAGATCCAGTGGGTGGTGGGCGGCCTGCCCTTCCTCACCACGCCCGGCGAACTGGTCGCCGCGGTGCAGTCGGCGATCCACAGCGAGACCGGCATCGCAACCGAGCTGTCCACCACCGGCGGCACCAGCGACGGCCGCTTCATCTCGCGGATCTGCCCGCAGGTGATCGAGTTCGGACCGCTCAACGCCAGCATCCACAAGATCGACGAGCACGTGGCGGTGGCCGACATCGAGCCGCTCAAGAACATCTACCGCCGCACGCTCGAAAACCTGAATTCGAGCATATGAGCCCCCACGTTCGTCACTTCGTGTTCTCACTGCCCCCCGAGGGGGCGCTCGCCCGCCTTGGGGCGGCCCGGCGGCGGACGAAATGACGGTGATCGAACTGATCGAGGCGGGCGCCCGGCGGCTCGCCGACGCCGGCGTTGCCTTCGGCCACGGCACGGACAACGCGTTCGACGAAGCCGCCTGGCTGGTGCTCTGGAAGCTCGGCTATCCGCTGGACCAGATCGACGAGCACGCCGACCAGCCGGTTGCTGGCGAGCAGCAGGCGGGCGTCGAAGCGCTGATCGCCGAACGAATCGCCAGCCGCAAGCCGGCCGCCTACCTGACGAAGGAAGCGTGGCTGCAGGGCGTGCCCTTCTACGTCGACGAGCGGGCCATCGTGCCGCGCAGCTTCATCGCCGAGATCATCGACAACGGCGACATCGACTACTGGCTGGGCGAACACACGCGCCACGTGCTGGACCTGTGCACCGGCAATGGCAGCCTGGCCGTCATCGCGGCGCTGTGCTGGCCGGACGTCAGCGTCGCCGCGGCCGACATCTCGCCCAAGGCGCTGGAGGTGGCACGGATCAACGTCGACCGGCACGGCCTGTCCGATCGGATCAGCCTGATCCACTCGGACGGCTTGCAGAGCGTGCACGGCAGCTTCGACCTGATCCTGTGCAACCCGCCCTACGTCAACACGCAGAGCATGGCCGAACTGCCCGCCGAATACCTGGCCGAGCCGGCGCTGGCGCTGGCCGGCGGCGCCGACGGCATGGACTTCGTGCGCCGGCTGCTGGCCGACGCCCCCGCCCACATGAGCGAGCACGCCGTGCTGGTGCTGGAGATCGGCAACGAGCGCGCCCATTTCGAGGCCGCTTTCCCGCGCCTGCCGGCCGTCTGGCTGGAGACCAGCGCCGGCGACGACCAGGTGCTGCTGCTGACCCGTGAAGCTCTTCTCCTTCGTCATCCCGGCCTCGCGCCGGGATCCATGGATTGCGGGTCGAGCCCGCAATGACAACATGTTCGACCTCTCTTGATCACTCTTAAAAACGTCACGCTGCGCCGCAGCGCCAAGGTCCTGCTGGACAAGGTCTCCGTCACCCTCAACCCGGGCGAGAAGGTGGGACTGGTCGGGCGCAATGGCGCCGGCAAGTCGACCCTGTTCGGCCTGTTCACCGGCGTCCTGCACGAGGACAGCGGCGATTTCTCGCTCCCCGCACAGTGGCAGCTGGCGGAGGTCGAACAGAACATGCCCGAGACCGAGGACTCGGCCACCGACTTCGTGCTGGGCGGGGACACCCGCCTGGCGGCCCTGCGCGAGGTCCTGACCCAGGCCGAGCAATCCGAAGACGGCATGGCGATCGCTCATGCCTACACCGACCTCGCGGACGCCGGCGAGCACGACGCTGTACCGCGCGCGCAGTCCCTGATCCTGGGGCTGGGGTTCAAGACCCATGAGCTGGAGATGCCGGTGAACAGCTTCTCCGGCGGCTGGCGCATGCGGCTGCAGCTGGCGCGGGCCCTGATGTGCCCGTCGGACCTGCTGCTGCTGGACGAGCCGACCAACCACCTGGACCTGGACGCGCTGGTCTGGCTGGAGGCCTGGCTCAAGCGCTACCAGGGCACGATGATCGTGATCAGCCACGACCGCGAATTCCTCGACGCCGTCACCGACGTCACGCTGCACATCGACAACCAGGGCCTGATCCGCTACGGCGGCAACTACAGCGCCTTCGAGACCCTGCGCTCGCAGCAGCTGGAACTGCAGCAGTCGGCCTTCTCCAAGCAGCAGGACAAGATCGCCCACCTGCAGAAGTTCATCGACCGCTTCAAGGCCAAGGCCAGCAAGGCCAAGCAGGCGCAGAGCCGGGTCAAGGCGCTGGAGCGGATGGAGAAGATCGCGCCGGTGCTGGCGGATGCCGACTTCACCTTCGAGTTCAAGGAGCCGGCCAACCTGCCCAACCCGATGCTGGCGATCTCGGACGGCGTGTTCGGCTACCTGCCCCCACCCCAGCCCTCCCCCGAAGTGGGAGTGAGCGAACCCAAGGTGATCGTGCGCGGCGTGAACCGCTCGGTGCTGGCCGGCCAGCGCATCGGCATCCTGGGGGCCAACGGCCAGGGCAAGTCGACGCTGGTCAAGACCATCGCCGGCGACATTCCGCTGGTGGCCGGCACCATCACCCAGGGCAAGGGCCTGTCGATCGGCTACTTCGCCCAGCAGGAGCTGGACGTGCTTCGGCCGCCGGACAACCCGCTGGAGCACATGACCCGGCTGGCCCGCGAGGTCGGTCCGCAGGCGCGCGAGCAGGAGCTGCGCAACTTCCTGGGCACCTTCAACTTCAGCGGCGACATGGTGCGCCAGGCCGTAGGCACCATGAGCGGCGGCGAAAAGGCGCGCCTGGTGCTGGCGATGATGGTCTGGCAGCGCCCCAACCTGCTGCTGATGGACGAGCCGACCAACCACCTGGACCTGGCCACGCGCGAGGCGCTCTCGATGGCGCTCAACGAGTTCGAGGGCACGGTGATGCTGGTCAGCCACGACCGCCACCTGCTGCGCGCCGTTTGCGACGAGTTCTGGCTGGTCGGACGGGGCGTGGTGGCGCCGTTCGACGGCGACCTGGACGACTACCAGAAGTACCTGCTGGACGAATCCAAGCGCTTGCGCGAGCAGGCCAAGCTCGACCGGATCGCGGAGCTGGTGCAGCCGGTGAAGGTGGAGGAACCGCGCAAGCACGATGCCCAGCACCGCCAGCAGGCCGCCAGCCGGCTCAAGCCGCTGCGCAAGGAGCTGGAGCAGGCCGACCAGCGCATGGCACAGCTCTCGGGCGAGAAGGCCGCGCTCGACGCCAGGCTGGGAACCCGGCTGACGCCGGCGGACCTGGCCGACGCCGGCAAGCGCCTGAAGGCGATCAACGAAGAGCTGGCCTCGCTCGAAGAGCGCTGGCTGCAGCTCTCGGGTGAAATCGAATCGATTGAAACAACTGCCTGACTCCTTGCGGGACGGAGCCTGAGCTCTGTCCCCAACTGATCATCCGCGACTGCGGTAAGGTGGCGCATGGCCACATCGCTGCAACTCGCTGAAGGCAACCCGGCGCTCGCCGAGCGTGTCCGTTACTGCCGCCGCCTCCTGAACCGCCGGGCCCTGGTGGCAGCCGCCGCCAGCGCCGTCCCGGTGCCGGGGCTGGACTGGGCGGTCGACGCCGCCCTGCTCTCCCGGCTGGTGCCGGCCATCAACCACCAGTTCGGGCTGACGCCCCATCAACTGGACCAGTTGCCGCACCACAAGCGCGAGCAGGTGCAAAAGGCGGTCGGCACCATCGGCTCGATGCTGGTCGGCAAGTTCATCACCCGCGACCTGGTGCTGCGGTTCGCCGGCCGGGTCGGCATGCGGCTGACGGCGTCGCAGGCGGCGCGCTATGTGCCGCTGGCCGGCCAGGTGGTGTCGGCGCTGGTCGGCTACACCGCCATCCGTTACCTGGGCGAAGAGCACATCAAGGATTGCATCCGGGTGGTCCAGGCGGCGCACCTGGCGCTGCCGCCGCCGGATCCGGGCCGCTGACCGGGGCTACAGCGGCGCCGGCGCGGAAACGTCCGCGGTGAGCCAGGCCGTGGCCTCCGCTTCGCTGACGAAGACCCGCAGCTGCGAGCCCAGCGCCTGCGCCGCCCGTTCGCTGTTGTGGGTGATCTGCGCTGGGGGCACCACCGACGCCATGCGCTGGATGTGCGACAGGTCCTGCGCCACCAGCTCCCCCAGGAACACCTGCTCCGTGGTGGTCAGGGAACCCTCGACCTGGCGCACGTCGAGCAGCACCCGGCGGTCCGACCAGAACACGGTCTCCTGCCCGATGGTGGCGATCAGTTCGACGAAATCGCGGATCGAGGTCGGGCCGGCGGCGTTCACCCGCACATAGCCGGGATGACGGATGACTTGGGTGGTGAAGGCCATGGGCGTTGCGATTGCGGATTGCGACGCCCGAATGCTACCGCGGCTGGCCGCGCGCGGGGGTTTCGGGCTCAGGGTTGGAGGTGCCGCAGGAAGTGCGCCAGGTCGGCCAGTTCGGGATCCTTGAGGCCGTACAGCGAAGCCGCCATGACCGTATCCCGGCCCAGGCCGGGATGGTCGCGGAACTGTTTCAGCGCGAACAGCAGGAAGGCTTCGTCCTGGCCGGCCAGCCGCGGAATCTGCTGGCGCCCGCTGTAATCGGGCAGATGGCAGGTGCCGCACAGCATCTTCTGCGCGAGCTGCTGGCCGCGCCGCGATGTCCGCGCCCTGGACGCCATCCATCAGCCCCTTCATTTGGGGGATGTCCCGCAGGCCTTCACGGATCAGCACCAGCTGGTTCTCGATGAAGAGCCGGGGCTGGCCGGCCAGCGACGGAACCAGCGCGGTCTGCGAATTGCCCTGCGGGCCGTGACAGGCCGAGCACACTGGCACCTGGGGCGGAACCGGCTGCTGGGCCCACGCGCCGGGCAGCGCCAGCAGCCAGGCGGCTGCCGCCAGCGCCCTCGCGCCGGCGGCGGCGCCCGCGTCAACGGGCATAGGAGATGCGGTAGATGGCGCCGAGCTGTTCGTCCGAGACCAGCAGCGAACCGTCGGGCAGCTGCAGCAGGTAGGCCGGACGGCCCCAGAAGCTGTCGGTGCGCGGGTCCAGGAAGCCGGTCAGGAACGGCTGCACCTTGGGGTTGTTGCCATTGGCGTCGGTCGTGACCGTCACCACGTCGTAGCCGTTCTTCCTGGTGCGGTTCACGATCCCTTGCGGGCGACGAACATCGCATTGCGGTACTGCGGCGGGAACATCGTGCCCGTGTAGAGATGCAGGCCCATCACCGCGGCGTGCCCACCCAGGGTCTGCACCGGCAGCGTCACGCCATCGCAGGCAAGGTCCTTGCGGATGTCCTTGTCGGCGACGCCATTGGCGTGGCAGCACGGGAAGCCGAAGTTCTGGCCGGTGCGCGACATGCGGTTGAGCTCGTCCTCGGGCGAATCGTCACCCATCCAGTCGCGGCCATGGTCGGTGAACCACAGCTCCCGGGTGACCGGGTGCCAGTCGAAGCCCTGGGTGTTGCGGATCCCGGTGGCGATCACTTCCATGCCGCTGCCGTCCGGGTTGTAGCGGCGCAGCTGGGCATATTCGTTCGAAGGCGGGATGCAGATGTTGCACGGCGCGCCGAACGGGACGTACAGCTTGTTGTCCGGGCCGAAGCGGATGTACTTCCAGTTGTGGTGCTGCTCCCTGGGCAGCTTGAAATTGGCCGTCAGATCGACTGGCTGCACGTCCGGATTGCTCTCGATGCCGTCGTAGCGCAGCACCTTGTCGATCGCCATCACGTAGAGCGAGCCGTTGTGGAAGGCGACGGCCGGCTGGTTCAGCCTGTCGACCACGGTCCGGCTGGTGCGAACCCCGCTGCTGTCGCTGATTTCGTAGACGCGGCCCAGGCCACGGGTGCCGACGTAGACCTTGCCGCCGGGGGCGCGGGCCATCGCACGGACGCCCGGAGTGCCGCTCGACCAGATCTCGGCCTTGAACCCGGGCGGCAGCCGCAGATTCTGTACCGGGATTTCGCTCGCGGGCGTGGCGGTCAGCTTGCCGGCGTGGGGGGCCAACGGCGAAGCGGCCATGTCGGCCGAACGCCCCTGCTGCCAGGCCGGTGCGGGCGCCGCGCCGGCGACCAGCCCGGCGGCCGGGCCCATCTGCGCGCAGCCGGCCAGCAGGCCGATGCCGACCAGCGCGCCGGTCAGCGCAATCTTGGTGATCATGGGAGTCTCCAGGGGTCCGGTGTGGGGCCGCGCCAATGCTAGCGGCCGCTCCCACGCCGTCGCCAAGGGGTTTCCACTAGCGCCCGCGGCTGGGCGCCTGGCCGTCAGCTGAAGTTGAGCTGCACCGGAACGCTGGCCGACAACTCGCGCAAGGCGCGCCAGGTCTGGGGCGAGACCAGTTGCTGCGACTGGTCCGTGAGATTCACGATCCGGCATTCGTCGGCGCTGGCGTGCCAGCCGGCGGCGAACAGGCCCCGGGCCTCGGGGGTGGGAGTGTCGAGACCGGGCGGGTGCTCGAGATGGGGTTGCCAGCGTGGATCCATGCGGACACATTCGGGGCAGACCAGGCCGCAGTCTGTCGGCGCTGGTGCCCCAAAGTTGTAGGAGATGGGCTCCGGTCGAGCGGCGTGACCGCGCCGGTCAAACGATGCCGGGCGGCCTCAGCACCAGGTCCTCGATCCTGCCGGTGCCTTCGAACTCGGCGGCGAACGCGTCGGTGTCGCTGACCGGAACGAGCCGATGGGTGGCACGATCGAGCATCGCAACGCTGTAGCCCCGGCCCCGGAACAGGCCCAGGAAGGCAGCGCCCGACATCCCGGAGATGCGCGTGAGCATTTCGTTGCTGAATTCCGTCGTGACGATCGGCCGGCAGCGCGCCAGCAATTCGCCCGCCCCCTGCACCAGCAAGCCCTCGGCGCCCTCGACATCCATCTTCAGCAGGTCGACCCGTGCGATGTCGAAATCGTCGAGACGGGCGGTCGGGACGATCTTGCAGGACGGGTGCGTCAAACTGCGCGCGGCCTGCCCCAGGACGCCGCCATTGGAGCCGACCGCCGAAGTGAAAAAGGTGTAGCCGCGTTCCCGGCCCAGCGCCAGCGGATGCAGGGTCACATTGTCAAGCCCGTTCAACAGGGCGCTTGCCAGCAGCAGGCGCGCATTGTCGGAATTCGGCTCGAAGCTCCAGATCCGGCCGCCGGGGCCCACCAGCTTTGCAGCGAGCAGGCTGTACAGCCCGATGTTCGCCCCCGCATCGACCACGTGCATGCCTTCACGCACATGCTCCTTGAAGAAGTCGATCAGGTGTTTTTCGTAGATCCCCTGCGCCAGGGGCACGGAAATCGCGACGTCCGCGGTGTCGATGTGCACGCCCAGGCCCTCGACCGGGACCAGCTGCAAATCGCGCTCGTCCCACCGGACGCTGAATCCGGTCTTGAACTCCTGCTGGTCGAAGGTCGACAGGACGCGCCGATAGCGCTGCGCCCGGGTGAGCTGCGTTCCGCTCGATGCCAGTGCCGCGAGCGTGTCCACCTGTTGCCCGGTCGGGACCCGTTCGAACACGTCGTAAAACAGCGCGCACCACGCCTCAAGTCCGTCGCCATCTGCCACCAGTTCGAAGCTCTGCGCCATGGGGAAATCATAGCCGCAGCCCGAGGGCGAACCGGTGGCCGCCCCTTACTGGCAGGTCACACCCTTGCCGGTCTCCCACGAGCAGGTGCGCACGGCTGTCGGTGAATCGCCCGGCGCTGGCACTTGAGCCGGCGGCGCGACCGGCTTTGCGCCGGCGTCCACAGCCTTCGCTTTCGCTGGGCCACTGCCGCTGGCGACTGCGCTGGCTGGGTCGGGTCGCTGCTCGGACGGGATCGGCGCGGCACCGCGGTATTCCGGCGGCGTTGCAACTGCGGTCTTCCCGTCGGCATCGAAACAGAGGAACCCGCCCGCTGAATGGGTGCACCGGATCTGCGCGGCGGCGGTGGTGCCGGTCAGGGCGATGAGCAGCGGCAGCGCCGCTCGATGGAGTCGCTTCACGGGAACATTGCTCTTGTTTCAGGGGGCTGGAACGGCACGGCGACGCTCAGCCGTCCATGCCGAAGCTGACGATGGCGCAGGTGGTCGTGTTGTAGACGTAGAAGATCTGCTTGTTGTTGGTCTTGGCGAACAGGTACAGCGCCATGAACCGGGACGCCTGCTCGGGCCGGGCAGGGTCGATGGTCAGGTTGTTGCAGCCCGCGGGAAAGGTCGATGTGCCCGGTGTGGGCATCCGCCAGAAGACGACCGGAGACCCGTTGCCTGTGTATTGCTCGAACCGGATGTTCGTGGGTGCCTCCTGGACGAAGAAGGTCTGCGCGGACGTCGACAGCGCCCATGATGCCAATACGCCGACGCCAAGGGTGCGAAGTAGCCTTTTCATGATGCTGGCCTTTTGTGAGTGAAATGGAGAGACAGGATCTGTTGCTCAGTTGAGCAACAACAGGTTGATGATGTTCATGATGTCGCCTCCGGACGGAGGCGGTGTCCCCGGCGTATAGCGCATGGTCAGGGTGACCCCGGAGTAGCTCGAGTAGCCATGCAGCATCACGTAATAGGTGTCCGCCAGCGGAGTCGCAATGGTGCAGGTTTCCTCGTTGCCGCCCGTGAAGGGACGGCAGTCGTAAGTGGTGAGCGTCGGAACCTGGCCCCTGCGGGTGTAGAGGTCCACATCTCCCGTCCCGCCGGTGATCTTGATGACCAGATTGGTGGCGCCGGCGGGAACAGCGATCGAGAAGTTCTGCATCGAGCCCTGCGCGCCCGACAGCTCGGGCTTGGTGACGTTGTCGGGCGGCGAGGAATAGCCCAGGGTCAGCGTGACCCCGCTGATGGCCGAGTAAGCGTGAACCATCACGTGGTAGGTGTCCGGCTGCGGCGCGGGCACTGCGCATTCTTCCTCGTTGCCTGCGGTGTAGGGACGGCAGTCGTAGGCAGTCAGCGTAGGTTGAACGCCCTTGCGCAAGTACAGGTCCGCGTCGCCGCTGCCGCCGGTCAGTCGGGCCACCAGGTTGGTCGCGCCGGCCGGCACGGGGATGCTGAAGTACTGCGCCGTTCCCTGCGCGCCGGACAGGTTGGGCCTCACGATCTGGGTGAGCGTTCCGTCAGCCGTGGACGGCGAGAAGGTCGCCGTCACCGCAGTATTCCCGGCCATATTGAAGGAGCAGGCTCCGGTGCCGGTGCAGGTGCCGCCGCCCCAGCCGCTGAAGACGCTGCCGGTGAACGGGGTCGCCGTCAGGGAGACCGCCTGCCCGGACGGCACGCTCCCGCTGCACTCGGTGCCGCAGTTGATGGCGGGCGGCGTGGTTCCCGAGCGCGTCACGACGCCGGCACCGGAGCCCGACCTGGAGACCGTTAGCGTGTACTGCGGCGCGTTCAGCGAGGTGTTGACGGACACGCTGCGCGGCCCGCTCATCGTGAGCACGCACTGGCCCACGCCGCTGCAGTCGCCGGAGAAGGTGCTGTATGAGCCGACTCCCCCGGCGGCCGTGAGCGTCACGGTGGCGCCCGTCGCGAACGCGGCCGAGCACGTCGCTCCGGACTGGCAACTGATGCCGGCCGGGCTGCTCGTCACCGTGGCCGCGAGCCCGGTCACCGTCACCGAGAGGCTCTGCGTGGTGCTGCCGATGGAATTCACCGCATTCTTCACGCTGATGCGCTTCTTGGTGATGCCGTTGCGGCTGTCCATGATCGGCACGCCGGTGCTCTCCAGGATCCCCAGCACCTCGGTCACGGTGGCAGCCGGTTTCTTCTGCTTCAGGACCGCCCACGCGCCGGCCACATGGGGCGTCGCCATCGACGTCCCACTCTTGTAGGCGTAGCTTCCGGGGATCGACGAGTAGATGTCCGAGCCCGGGGCAAGCAGGCTGAGGAAGGAAGCGGAATTCGAATAGCAGCTGACGGCGTCGATGCCCCCGAGGCAGCTGTTGTTGGTCACTTTGGCCGAAGTGGCGCCCACGCTGACCGCCGAGGAGATGCAGCCCGGTGCCGCGGTCGAATCGGTGTAGCTCTCGTTGCCCGAAGCGATCACGGTGGCGATTCCCACCGCGCGCAACGTGTCGATCGCGGCCTTGACGGCCAGGTTGGCGGAATCGCAGCTGGACTGGCTGTAGTAGCGCCCGCCCCCGATGCTCATGTTCACCGAGGCGATGTTGTAGGTGCCGCGCAGTGCATACACCCGCTCCAGCCCGGAAATCTGGTCCGAGGAGAAGCTCAACGTGCACGGCGTCGCCGAGCTGCAGGTGCTGGACACCACCTTGGAGAAGACCTGGATCGCAATCAGGTTGGCGTCCTTGGCCACGCCGCCGGGAATGCTGCCATTGATCCCGCTTTTTCCGGCGACGATGCCGGCCACGTGGGTACCGTGGTCGCACTTGGACATCGAACAGGGCACTCCCGATCCCGCGGCGGTGGACGCCGTGACACCACCCGGGCAAACCGAGGTGATTGTCTGGTTCGCGTCACTGTAGTTGGTCGAGTAGCAGGCCTCGGAGCTCACCTTGCCGGACAGCAGCTGGTGGTTCTTGTCGACGCCGGTGTCCAGGATCGCGACCACCTGCCCGACGCCGGAAAAGCCGCCTCCCCAAAGGGAGCCGCCGTAGATCAGGGGCACGCTGTAAGCCAGCGACACCTCATAGGCAAAGTCTTCCTGGATGGTATTGACCTCGGGCTGGTTCAACAACGTCTCGAGCTCGGTCGGCGTGACCGTCAACGCCATGAACGGGATGGTTTCGAAGCGCTTCGAATGGCCGGGACGCGCGGCCACCGATGGCAGGATCGCCAGCAGCGCCTCCTGCATGCCCGCGATGTCCTTGCGCTGGCGGGGGACCTCGGCCTGCGCCAGGCTCCCTTCGGGCGTGAAGGCGGCACTCACGCCGACAATCACGCGGACCGTCCCGTCCTTTGATGCCTTCGCACGCAGGCCTTTGACCTTCTCGACCGTTTCCGGGGCCGACTGCGCCGCCAGCGGCACGCCGACCGGTCCGCCGATGACGGTGCGGTCGGCGGCATGGACGCCCGCTGCCAGCAGCAAAAAGGCCGCGGCCTGCAGCAGGCGCCGCCAGAATCCCACGACCCTGCGAAATCCGCGCTGAGCTGACATACGCCCTCTTAGTGTCGCTGTTGGACCTTGTTTGCCGCGATGAACGCCTTGAGGCACATCCACTGGAGAATTAAATCGATGGCTCTCAGGCCCTGCATCATCGTCATCGAGGTTGCCTCTGCTCAGCTATTGTGCTACCCCGAGCGCAGTGGACCTTGCACCTCCAGGCAGCGGACAAAAAAAGGGACAGACCATGACAGCCTGTCCCCTTCGGATTCATTGGTAGGACGTACTGGGGTCGAACCAGTGACAAACGGATTAAAAGTCCGCTGCTCTACCAACTGAGCTAACGTCCCACACACGCCCCATTGCTGCGGCGCTTGCTGCATTTGGTGTGCAGCAAAGCCAATGATTATAGCGTGGTTGATGGCGCTTTTTGGCTTGCCAGCCGGTCCATCACCCATCCGGCCGCGCAAAGACCGAAGGTTGCGGTGACGCTGGCGGCCGAGCCATAGCCATGGCAGTTCAGCGAGCCGTCGCCTTCGAGGGCGCACGACGGATCGGGCGGCGCCACCGGTTCGCGGCTGAAGACGCACGTCACGCCGATCTTCCGGCCTTCCTTGGGCGCGCCATGGTGCTTGCGCAACTGGTAGCGCAGCTGCGCCAACAGCGGATCGTGGGTGGTGCCGGCCAGGTCGTCGACGTCCACCTTGTGCGCCAGCCGCTTGCCACCGGCGGCGCCGACGCTGATGAACAGCACCTTGGCCTGACGCGCCCAGGCCGCCATTGCCACCTTGGCCTTGACCTGGTCGCAGGCGTCGATCACCGCGCTCACTCCCGGAGGCAGCAGCTGCGGCCAGTTGCCCGGTTCGACGAATTCTTCGATGCCATGGACCCGGCAGGCCGGGTTGATCTGGGCGATGCGATCGGCCATGGCCGCCACCTTGGCCTGGCCGATCGTGGTCGCCAGCGCATGGACCTGCCGGTTGATGTTGGATTCGGCCACGTGGTCGAGGTCGATCAGCGTGAGTTCGCCGACCCCGCTGCGGGCCAGCGCCTCGGCCGTCCACGACCCCACGCCGCCGATGCCGGCGACGGCGACGTGCGCGCCGCGGATCGCCCGCGCCCCGTCCACCCCGTACAGGCGCTCCAGCCCGCCGAAGCGCCTCTGCAGGTCGGCCGCCTCGTCGAGGTGGGTCATGGCGTCACGCGGGGTCTCGCTGTCAGCGCAGCCGCGCCAGTCGCTCGCGCGCGGCGTTGGCCGCTTCGGACTGCGGATAGGTCTGCACCAGTTCCTGCAGCGTGCGGCGGGCGCCGGGGTTGTCCTTCAGTTCGATCTGGCAGTTGGCGATCGACAGCAACGCCTCCGCCGCCCGCGCGTGCTCCGGCGCCTGCGCCAGCAGCGCGCGGAAATTGGCAATGGCGCCGCGATAGTCGCGGTTGGCGTACTGCGCATTGCCCAGCCAGAACAGCGCAGTGGCGCGATAGCCGCTTTGCGGGTAACGGCGGACGAACTCGGTGAACGCGGTTTGCGCCGCCGGGAAGTCGCCGCGCCGGAAGATCGCCAGCGAGGCGTCGAAGTCGCGGGTCTCGGCCGGATCGGCCGTGAACTCGCGTCCGTCCAGCGCCACCTTGGCCGGTTCGAACTTGCGCAGCCGCTCTTCCATGCCCGCGGCGATGTCCTTCTGGTGCCGCTGCACTTCCGAGACGTCGCGGGTGAGCTGCTCGTTCTGCCCGCGCATGCGTGCGATCTCGCCGCGCAGCGCCTCGATCTGGTTTTGCAGGTCCAGCAGGCTGCGCCGCAGCTGGCCGTTCTCCTCGGTGGTGAGACGGCGCAGCTCGTCGGCCTGGCGCTGGATCACCGCATCGGTCGCCAGCCGTTGCTGCTCCACCTTGCCGCGCAGGTCGATGATGGCGCGGCGGGCCTCGTCGTCCTCGAACAGGGCGGCGCGGGCCGGCCCCGCCAGCAGCACGCCGCCGGCCAGCAACGCGGCCGCCAGCGGCCGCCAGCCAATGAAAGAGCCTGCGATCATCAGCGGTAGGCGATTTCAGCGCGGCGATTCTGGGACCATGCGGACTCGTCGCTGCCCATCGCGGCCGGCTTTTCCTTGCCGAAGCTCACGGCCTCGACCTGGTTGTCGTTGATGCCCAGCAGGCCGAGCGAGCGGCGCACCGCCTCGGCCCGGCGCTGGCCCAGCGCCAGGTTGTATTCGCGGCCGCCGCGTTCGTCGGTGTGGCCTTCGACCACCACGTGACGCGATGCGCCGGCCTTGAGGAAGCGCGCATGCGCCTCGATCAGGGTCTGGAACTCGGGCTTGATCGCATAGCTGTCGTAGTCGAAATACACGATCCGTCCGACGCTGGCCGGGCCCATGGTGTCGCCGGGCCGGGGCGCGGTCTCGACCGGGGTGACAGCGCTCTGGGTGGCGCGGCCCGCGGTGGCGGCGTCGGCGCCGCCGGGCGTCTGCACGGCGCTGCCGCTGCGGTCTTCCACCGGGACGTCATCGAGCTTCACGCCGGAGGCGCAACCCGCCAGGACAGCCGCGACGGCGCAGGCCGTCAACATTTTCTTGAACATCTAGGAAAACCTCCTGAAGGAAAAAAATCAGTTCTGGAACGGGCCCCAGTCCGGCTCGCGGATATCGCCGCCCTGCCCGGCCAGCCGGGCCTTGATCTTGCCGTCGAGCGTGGTGGTCATCAGCGCCTCGCGCCCGCCCTGCCGGGTGGCATAGACGATCAGCCGGCCGTTGGGGGCGAAGCTCGGACGCTCGTCCGCCGTGGTGTCGGTGATGGTGTTGACGGCGTTGCCGCCGAGTTCCATCACCTGCAGCTTGAAGGCGCCGCTGATGCGGGAAATGTACGCAAGCCACCGGCCGTCCGGGCTGATGGCCGGCGATATGTTGTAACTCCCTGTGAAAGTGACGCGCTCCGGATTGCCGCCGCTCGCCGGCATCCGGTAGACCTGCGGCGAACCGCCGCGGTCGCTGACGAAGTAGATGCTGCGGCCATCGGGCGCGTAGACGGGTTCGGTGTCGATGCCCGAGGACTGCGTCAGGCGCCGCGGTTCGCCGCCGTTGGCATCGATGGTGTACAGCTGCGAGCCGCCGTCGCGACTCAGCGTCACCGCTAGCGTGCGGCCGTCGGGCGACCACGACGGCGCGCTGTTGGAGCCGCGGAAGTTGGCCACCAGCCGCCGCTTGCCGCCGTAGACCTCGTGCACGTAGACCACCGGCTTGCGCGACTCGAACGACACGTACGCCACCTGGCGGCCATTGGGCGACCAGGACGGCGAGATGATCGGCTCGGCGCTGGCCAGCGCCGACTGCGCGTTCTCGCCATCCGCGTCCGCCACCCACCGGTTGAAGCGGGTGCCGGCCTTGGTCACATAGGCGATCCGGGTCGAGAACACGCCCTTCTCGCCGGTGAGCTTCTCGTAGATGAAATCGGCGATGCGGTGGGCGGCCAGCCGCAGGTCGCCCTGCGTGACCACCAGTCCCAGCACGCCCAGCTCCTGGGCGCGCACCACGTCCCAGAGGCGGAAGCGCACGTCGTAGCGGCCGTCGGCCAGCCGGCTGACGCTGCCCGCGGCCAGCGAGTCGGCGCCCTTCTGGCGCCACGGGGCCATGTCGGGACGGCTGCCTTCGTCGAAGGCGGCGCCGGCGGCGTCGATGGCCCGGAACTGGCCGCTGCGCTCCAGGTCGGCCTGGACGATGGCGGCGATCTTCTGCGGCGCCTGCTCGTCGCCGCGGAACGGCGCGATCGCGATCGGCAGCTGGGTCAGGCCGACGCCGGTGACTTCGACGCGGAACTGCGCATGGGCCAGTCCCAGCGGCGCGGCCAGCAGGCCGGCCAGCAGCGCGCGGCGCCGCAATTCAGGCGGGAAATTCTCAGGTGCTTGGGTCATCTTGTCGGTTCAGGCAATAAAGCGCGAAGTATTTGCCGAAAGCGGCTTGGGCCTGCATCGTACACACGGCGAAACCCATCGCGCCATCGAGGAAGCCCAGCCGCAGGATGTAGCTCCGCAGGAAGGCCACCACGCCGGCGGCACCCGCGCGCGCCATCGAGGTGCGGCGGCCGCGGGCGTGGTGCTGGCGGGCCCAGGCCTGGCTGTAGGCCTCGAGCTTGCGCCAGTAGTGCGCCGGAGTGGGATAGCTTTCGTGCAGCAAGGCAGTGGTGAGACGCCCGCGCAGCGTGCCAAGTTCCGTCAACACCCGTTCATGCACCAGATCGTCCGAAAAACGGGCCTGGCCGCGCCGGAACAATCGCAGCACGCGATCGGGGGTCCAGCCGCAATGGTGGATCCACTGGCCGCAAAAGCGCGTCAGCCGCGGGATTTCATAGGCGCCGGCCACGCCCGCCGCCATCGCTTCGCGGATCTGGGCCGCCAGTTCCGGCGTCACGCGCTCGTCGGCGTCGAGCGAGAGCACCCAGTCGCAGCTGGCCAGCGCCAGCGCCCGGTTCTTCTGCGGGCCGAAGCCGGGCCAGTCGGCGGTCTGGGTCACGCGGGCGCCGCACTCGCGGGCGATGGCCACGGTCTCGTCGGTGCTGCCGCTATCGAGCACCACGATCTCGTCGGCGAACGGCACCGACTCCAGGCAGGCGCGCAGGTTGGCGGCTTCGTTGCGGGTGATGACGACGACGGACAGGCTCATGGATTTCAGCGGTCATTATCCGAGACGCCCGGCCCGGGGCCATGGGGGATGACCCGGCTGCCTGAGATAATCGCCGGCTGTCTGTCCCTGAGGTGTGCCTCGCGTGTCGAAAAGAATCAGTTGGGAAAACCTCCGGCCCTGGCCCGTGTACCTGACCGCCGCCATGCTGCCGTTCTCGCTGGCGGCGACCAACATCTCGAAGCTGCTGATCGTGCTGTTCTCCCTGGCGACACTGACCCGGCACGGCCTGCGGCGCGAGCCGCTGCCGGCGTTCCGGGCGCTGCGCACGCCACTGCTGGTGGCAGCGATGCTGGCGGCGCTGGCGTTGAGCCTGCTCTACACGGTCGCGCCGCTGCGTGACGCGCTGCACGACCTGAACAAGTACAGCAAGCTGCTGCTGATCCCGCTGGTGCTGGTGCTGGTGCGCAGCCGCCGCGAGGCGCTGACGGCGTTGGGGGTCTACGTGGTGGCGGCGGCTTTCGTGCTGCTGACCTCCTATCTGCTTGGCACGGGGCTGGAGCTGCCCTGGGTGATCAAGCCGCTGTCGACCCGGGTCGTCGTCGCGGCAGCCTATTCCAGCTACCTCGACCAGTCGATCATGACGGTCGGACTGGCGGCCCTGGCCTGGCACCTGAGGCACGAATTCCCCGGCCGCCATGGCGCGCGCTGGGCGATCGCCCTGGCGTTGCTGTGCGCGGTCAACGTGCTGCTGCTGCTGCCGGGCCGCAGCGCGCAGGTCGCCTTGCTGGCGGCGCTGGCGCTGGCGCTGTTCTGGGCCGTGCCGCGGCGCGCCCGGCCCGTCGCCGTGCTGGTGCCGGTGCTGGTGGTCGCGGCGGCGATGGCGCTGTCCCCGCATTTCCGCGACCGCGCCACGGCGGTGGTCACCGAATCGGTCGCCTACAGCAACGGCGACCGCACGCCCACCTCCTCTGGCATTCGCATCGGCCTGTGGCAGCGGTCGCTGCAGGCGATCGGCGAGCGTCCGCTGGCCGGTTTCGGCGTCGGCAGCTGGAACCCGGTGTACCAGCGGCTCGAAGGCAAGGACCTGAGCCCCGACTTCGCCAACCTGCGCAACCCGCACCAGGAATACCTGCTGTGGGGCGTGCAACTGGGGCTGGCCGGCGTCGCGCTGCTGCTGGCCTTCCAGCTGGCAATGGTGCGCGATGCGGCGCGCTTCCGGCCCGACATCCGCCATGCGACCTGGTCGGTGGTCGCGATCTTCGCCATCGTCTGCCTGTTCAACAGCACCCTGTTCGATGCGCTGATCGGCGACTACTTCTGCTTCATCCTGGCCCTGTTGCTCGCGCTCGGGCAGCTGACCCCAGCGCAGGAGACGGCCCAGTGACCGACACGGACGGCCCGCAGGACGGCGTGGCGCGCCCGCTGTGGCCGCGCCTGGCGCGCTTCGCTCCGTACTTCCGCGGCTCGGGCTGGGCCCTGCCCGCCATGCTGCTGGCCGTCATCACCGCGGCGCTGACCGAGCCGGTGATTCCGGCCCTGATGAAGCCGCTGCTGGACCGCGGCTTCCAGGCCGGCTCGCTCAGTCTCTGGATCGTGCCAGTGGCGCTGATGGGGCTGTTCGCGATCCGCGGCGTCGCCGGTTTCGTGGCCCAGTATTGCCTGGCCTTCATGGCCAACCAGGCCATGGTGGCGCTGCGCGGCAAGCTGTTCCGGCGCCTGCTCGATGCGCCGATGACGATGTTCGGCCAGACTTCGGCCAGCGCGCTGTCCAACACCGTCGTGTACGAAGTGCAGACCGGCACCACGCTGCTGGTCAACGCCATGCTGTCGCTGATCAAGGACTCGCTCACACTGGTGGCGCTGATGGCGTACCTGCTCTACCTCAACTGGAAGCTGACCCTGATCGTGCTGGTGATCTTCCCCGCGGTGGCGCTGGTGATGAAGGTGCTGTCGCGCCGGCTGCACCGGATCACCCAGGCCAGCCAGCAGGCCACCGACCGCCTGGCCTACGTCGTCGAGGAAAACGTGCTGGCCCACCGGGTGGTGCGGCTGCACGAGGCGCAGGCGGCCCAGGGCGAACGCTTCGAGGGCCTGAACCGCGAGCTGCGGCGGCTGGCGATGAAGTCCACCATCGCGGCCTCGGCCATGACGCCGCTGACCCAGCTGCTGGCGGCGGCGGCGCTGTCGGCGGTGATCTGCACCGCGCTGTGGCAAAGCTCCACCAGCGGCATCACCGTCGGCGGCTTCGCCTCGTTCGTCACCGCGATGCTGATGCTGATCGCGCCGATCAAGCACCTGTCGGAGTCGGCCGCGCCGATCACGCGCGGCCTGGCCGCCGTCGAACGCGGCCTGGACCTGATCGACCAGACGCCGTCGGAGCGCGAGGGCACGCACGACGCGGCCCATGCGCGGGGCGAGCTGGTGCTGGACCAGGTGTCGGTGCGCTACGCCGGCAGCAGCCGCGAGGCGCTGGACGCTGTCAGCCTGCGGGTCGAGCCGGGCCAGACCGTGGCGCTGGTCGGCAGCTCCGGCTCGGGCAAGACCACGCTGGTCAACCTGCTGCCGCGGTTCATCGAGCCCACCGGCGGCCGGATCCTGCTCGATGGCGTGGAGCTGCGCGACTGGAAGCTGGGCGCCCTGCGCCGGCAGTTCTCGTTCGTCAGCCAGGACGTGGTGATGTTCAACGACACCATCGCCGCCAACGTCGCCCTCGGGCTGGCGGCGGACCGCGAGCGCATCGCCCAGGCGCTGGAAGCGGCCAACCTGGGCTCGTACGTCGCGGCGCTGCCGCTGGGCATCGACACCCTGGTCGGCCACAACGCGACCCAGCTGTCGGGCGGCCAGCGCCAGCGCCTGGCGATCGCCCGCGCCCTGTACAAGGACGCGCCGATCGTGGTGCTGGACGAGGCGACGTCGGCGCTGGACGCCGAGTCGGAGCAGGCCGTGAAGACGGCGCTGCAGCGGCTGATGGCCGGCCGCACCACGCTGATCATCGCGCACCGCCTGTCCACCATCGAGCACGCCGACCGCATCCTGGTGATGGGCGGCGGCAAGATCGTGGAGGAAGGCTCGCATGCCGGCCTGCTGCGCAGCAACGGCCACTACGCGCGGCTGTACAACCTGGCCGTCTCCAGCGACCTGGACAGCGAACAGGAAAGCATCCTCGAATGAGCAAGGTCTCGATCAGCGGCTTCACCTTCATCCGCAACGGCGCGATGCTGGGGTTCCCGTTCGTGGAATCGATCCGCTCCCTGCTGCCGCTGGTGGACGAATTCGTCGTCGCCGTCGGCCGGAGCGACGACGACACGCTGCAGCGGGTGCGCGCCATCGGCGACCCCAGGATCCGCATCATCGAGACGGTGTGGAACGACAAGATGGGCGACCGCGGCTTCGTCTACGCGCAGCAGAAGATGATCGCGCAGTACGCCTGCACCGGCGACTGGGCCTTCTACCTGGAGGGCGACGAGTGCGTGCACGAAAGCGAGCTGGCCGCCATCCGCGCCAGCGTCGAGAAGCACCACGGCAATCCGGCGGTGGAAGCGCTGGTGTTCGACTACCTGCATTTCTACGGCACGCCGCAGTACGTCTCGGTCAGCCCGGGCTGGTACCGGCGCGAATGCCGGCTGATCCGCAACACCATCCGCAGCTACGCGCCGGACGGCCAGTACTGGCTGGTGACCAGCCAGCACAAGCGCCCGCGCAATCCGCACGCGGCACTGGCCGGCGCCCACATCTACCACTACGGCTGGGTGCGCAAGGCCGAACAGATGCAGGCCAAGCTGGACCAGGTCGCCAGGTACTGGGCCGGCTCGCAGGTGATGCAGATCGACTATGCGAACTTCGATCCGCAGGCGGTGACGCCATTCCAGGGCACGCACCCGGCCGTGATGGCGCACTGGATCGCGACCCAGGCCGAGCAGAGCATCACCTTCAACCCCGATTACCAGCTCACGCCCAAGGAGCGCAAGTACCGGCTTTCGATGAAGCTGGAAAAGCTCACCGGCCTGGACTTCAGCCGGAAGCACTTCAAGCTGGTGGCTTGAGGCGGTTCAGTCCGCATCGATGTCGTAACCGGGCTGGACCCTGGCGATGAACGTGCTCAGGCCGCGGCCGGCAGCGGCGAGCAGTTTCATGGCCTCGACCTCCTCCGGTCCGGCGCTGCGGTGGCTGTAGCGGTAACGCGCTCCCCCGTTGAATTTCACGTCGATGTAATCCGGGCCGATGCCGTAGGCGACCACGCCGGATTTTCCGCTCAGGTTCCGGTACGGCTTCATCGCCCCCTCGCCACGCTGGCCCGATACAACTCCTCATACACCGCCGCCGCCTGCTCCCAGCTGTGGTCCCGCGCGAAAGCGCGGCCGTTGGCGGCCAGGCGCTGCATCAGTCCGGGGTCGGCCAGCAACCGCTGCAGGGTGTCGACCAGCTCCTTCGAATCCTGCGGATCGGTCAGCAGCAAGGCGTCCTTGCCGTCCCGCAGCAGCGTCGAGATGCCGCACTGCGCCGGCCCGCTGACCACCACCGGCAGCCCGTGCGCGAGGGCCTCCAGCACCACCATCGCGAAGGTGTCGTCCAGGGTCGGATGCACCAGGGCGTCGGCGCCGCGATAGGCCATGGCGACGTCGTCGAGGCTGCCCAGGAAGTGCACCCTGTGCGCCACGCCGAGCGCCGAGGCGAGGTCGCGAAAACGCCGGGCCTGGCCGGTGTTGCCCACCACCGCCAGCTGCACGTCGGCCGGCAGGGTGACCAGCGCCGCCAGCAGCGTCGTCAAGCCCTTGCGCAGGTAGTCGTTGGCGACGAACAGCAGCATCCGGCCGCCGGCGGGCAGGCCCAGGGCCGCGCGGGCCGCCGTCCGGTCCCGGCCGGCCGCGGGCAGCGCGACCCCCGGGGTCACGATCGACATCAGGCTCGCGGCCTGCGGATAGGCGGCCACCGCGTCGGCCCGCAGGCTGGTCGAGGTCAGCACCACCTGCCGCCCCGGCCGGAAGCGCGCCCCCTCGAGCCAGAGGTAGGCCAGCAGCCTCGGGCTGCTGGCAATCTTCAGCCAGCGCAAGGCCCGTCGCCAACCACTGCGCCCGGCCAGCAGGTTGTGCCGCACCGGCTTGACGTGGATGGTCTGGACCTGGCCGTGCCAGGTGTTCTCGTGCGAATGGACCACGTCGAAGCCGCGCCGGGTGGTCAGCCAGGTCGCCATGGCGTACCAGAGCTGGTTGAGCCAGCGCGAGCGGCGCAGCGGACTGCTGACAAGGTGGTAGGTCACGCCCGGCCACCGGTGGTTGATCTCCTGCGCGAAGACGTGGATCTCATGGCGCGCGGCCAGTTGCTCGACCAGCCGGATCGAATAGCTCTCGGCGCCGCCGCCGGTGGCGCTGAACACCCGGTTCAGCACCGCGACCCGCAGCCGCCCGCCCGGCCCGCTCATTGCCGCTTCCGGTCTTCGTAGCCGGTCGCCAGCTTCACCCACAGCACCGGCAGCGACGTGGATCGCAGCACCGGCACCCGCGGCAGCTCGAACAGGTCGTCGCCGGCGCGCGCCCGCGCGCGTTGCGTGGTCGTGGCGGTCTGGTAGCCGATCGCCTTGGCCATGGCGGCGTGCCTGGGTTCATGGGAGCCGTAGGGATAACAGAAGTGCCGGACCTGGGCTTCCACCCGGTGCTCCAGCTCGCGCTTGCAGCCTGCCATTTCCTGGAACGCCGCTGAGTCGTCGGTCTGCCGCAGGTCGACATGGTTGCGGGTATGGGCGCCGACCTCCTGGCCGCCCGCGACCCATGCCTTGAGCTGCGTGGCGTCCATCAGCGGCTTGGCCGGCACGCCCCTGGCATGGTCCCAGACGTTGGAGCCGCCCATCTGCCCGCTCACCACATAGCAGGTGGCGGAAAAGCCGTGCTGGCGCAGCACCGGCAGCGCATGCTCCAGGTTGTTGACGTAGCCGTCGTCCAGCGTGATGCCCACCACCCTGCCCTGCTTCTCGCCGCGCAGGTACGGCTCCAGGCCGGTCATCGACAGGCCGCGGTAGCCCAGTGCCCGGAGCAGCCCCATCTGCCGCGCGAAGGCGGCGGGCGAAACGACCAGGCCACGGAAGGGCGTGCCGCGCTCAGGCGGCGTGTCGACCTGGTGGTAGGTGAGGATGGGAATCGCCCGGGACATCGCTGCCTCCCCTCAGAGCAGCACGATGTCGTACTGTTCCTGCCCCATGGCGCTTTCGCTCTGCAGCGAGATCGCCTTACCGATGAAATCCGACAGGCCGGCCAGGTGCTGGCTCTCCTCGTCCAGGAACAGCTCGATCACCTTGGGCGAAGCGACGATGCGGTATTCGCGCGGATTGAACTGGCGGGCCTCGCGCAGGATCTCGCGCAGGATGTCGTAGCAGACGCTGCGCGCCGTCTTCACCGTGCCCTTGCCCTGGCACGCCTCGCACGGTTCGCACAGCATGTGGGCCAGCGATTCGCGGGTGCGCTTGCGGGTCATCTCGACCAGCCCCAGTTGCGAGAAGCCGCCGGCCATGGTCTTGACCCGGTCGCGCGCCAGCTGCTTGCGGAATTCGGCCAGCACGGCGTCGCGGTGGTCCTCGCGCCCCATGTCGATGAAGTCCACGATGATGATGCCGCCCAGGTTGCGCAACCGCAGCTGTCGGGCGATGGCCTGCGCGGCCTCCAGGTTGGTCTTGAAGATGGTGTCGTCGAAATTGCGGGCGCCGACGAAGCCGCCGGTGTTCACGTCCACCGTGGTCAGGGCTTCGGTCTGGTCGACGATCAGGTAGCCGCCGGACTTCAGGTCCACCCGCTTGCCCAGGGCCTTGGCGATCTCGTCGTCGATCGAGAACAGGTCGAAGATCGGCCGCTCGCCCTTGTAGAGGGCCAGCCGCTCGGCCGCCGACGGCATGAACTCGCGGGCGAAGTCCTGCAGCATCGCGAACTGCTCCTTCGAATCGAGCCGGATCGCCTGGGTGGTTTCGCTGACCAGGTCGCGCAGCACCCGCTGCAGCAGGTTCAGGTCCTGGTGCAGCAGCGACGTCGCCGGCAGCCGCTTGGCCGCGTCGCCGATGCGGGCCCAGGTCTTGCGCAGGTAGGCGATGTCCTCGGCCAGCTCCGGGTCGGTCGCATCCTCGCCATTGGTGCGCAGGATGAAGCCGCCGCCCGGCGTTCCCACCAGCGCCTGCAGCCGCGCACGTAGCGCATCGCGCTGTTCGGGCGGGATCTTCTGCGAGACGCCGACGTGGTCGTCCTGCGGCAGGAACACCAGCAGGCGGCCGGCGATGCTGATCTGGGTCGACAGGCGCGCGCCCTTGGAGCCGATCGGGTCCTTGATCACCTGCACCATGAGGGACTGGCCCTCGAACACCTGTTTCTCGATCGGAACCTGGGGCAGGCTGTTGCGCGCGAAGCTGGGCGGCTCGCCCTCCGGCTGGCGGTGCCAGACGTCGGCCACGTGCAGGAACGCCGCCCGCTCGAGGCCGATGTCGATGAAGGCCGACTGCATGCCGGGCAGCACCCGCGCCACCTTGCCCAGGTAGACGTTGCCGACCAGCCCGCGTTCGAGCGTGCGTTCGACGTGCAGCTCCTGCACCGCGCCGTTCTCGACGACGGCCACCCGCGTTTCCTGCGGCGACCAGTTGATCAGGATGTCCTGCTGCATGACTTCTTTGTTGAACTTGCGGGACAGGCCTGCAGCTCTGTCCCCAACCAATTACGTTTTGAAGCCGCATTCACGCAGCAGTTGCGCCGTCTCGTGCATGGGCAGTCCCATGATGCCAGAGTAGGAGCCGCTGATCTGCGGAATGAACGCCGCGGCCCGGCCCTGCACCGCATAGGCGCCGGCCTTGCCCAGCGGCTCGCCGCTGGCGACATAGGCCGCGATCTGGGCCGCGGTCAGGGGCGCAAAGGTCACGCGCGAATCGCTCAGCGCCTCCACCCGGCGCTTGCCGCTGGCGATGGCCACCGCCGTCAGCACCCGGTGGGTGTGGCCGGCCAGTTCGCGCAGCATGCGGCGGGCGTCGGCGGCGTCCTGCGGCTTGCCGTAGATGACGCGGCCCCGGGCCACGGTGGTGTCGGAGCACAGCACCGGCGCCGCCGGCAATTTGCGGCGTCGCAGCCGTTCCAGCGCCGCATCGAGCTTGAGCCGCGTGACACGGCGCACATACGGCGCCGGCGCCTCGCCCGGCAGCACCTGTTCGATCGATTCCGTGTCCTCGCCGGCATCCGGCAGCAGCAGTTCGTAGTGCACGCCAAGCTGCTCCAGCAACTGGCGCCGGCGCGGGCTCTGGGAGGCCAGGTAGACGAAGGTCGGCTTCATTCGCGGTGATAGGGATGGTTGGCGTTGATCGACCAGGCGCGATAGAGCTGCTCCACCAGCAGCACCCGCACCATGGCGTGCGGCAGGGTCAGGTCCGACAGGCGGATGCGCTCGTGAGCCGCCTTGCGGAACGCCGGGTCCAGGCCGTCGGGGCCGCCGATCACCAGCGCCACGTCGTCGCTGGCCAGTTGCCAGTCGCGCAGCTTGGCGGCCAGCGCCACGGTGGTGAGCGCCGTGCCGCGCTCGTCCAGCGCCACGATCCGCGTGCCTTTCGGGATGGCGGCCTCGATCCGCTCGCGCTCGGCGGCGAAGATCGTTTCCAGGGTCTTCGAGCTGCGCGGCTCGGTCTTGACGGCCTTGAGCTCGACTTTCAGCTCGGGCGGGAAGCGCTTGGCGTAGTCGTCCCAGGCCGTCTGCGCCCAGTCGGGCACCCGCTGGCCGACCGCGACCACGTACAACTTCATTCAACCCCCACGCTTGAGGCTGCTGCCTCTGCGCTGCCCCCCGAGGGGGCCTTCGCGCCTTGGGGCGGCCCGGCGGCGCTCATTTCTTGCGGCTGGGCGCCTTGCTCGGGGCTTTCTTCGCGGGGGCGCTCTTCGCCGCGGTCTTCCTGGCGGCGGGCTTGCCGACCACCTTCAGCGTGGGCTTGCTGGTGCCGGTCCTGGACCCGGGCCGGGCCGCCGTCTTGCCGGCGGGCGCGGCGCGGGTGCGGCCGACCGTCGTGCGCGCGCCACCCTTGCGGGCCGGCGTGGCGCGCGCCTTTTCTTCCTTGGCCTCGCGCTCGGCGGCCTTCACCGCCGTCTTGGCGGCGCTGCTGCGGCGCAGCGAGGTCATCTCGCCGTCGGCGACCTTCTTGCCGGCCTTCTTCGCCGGGGCCTTGGGTTCCGGCGCCGACGCCTCGGCCGGCGGCCTGGGCGCGCCGAACTTCAGGCGCACCGGCTTGTCGCCCCAGATCTCTTCGAGGTGGTAGTACTGGCGGATGGCCGGCTGCATGATGTGGGCGACGGCGGCGCCGCAGTCCACGATGATCCATTCGCCGTTTTCCTCGCCCTCGATCCGCGGCTTGGGAAAGCCCGCTTCCCGCACCGCGTCACGGACGCTGGAGGCCAGCGCCTTGGTCTGGCGGTTGGAGGTGCCCGACGCCACGATCACCCGCTCGAACAGGGGCGAGAGGTGCTCGGTGTTGAAGACCTGGATGTCCTGCGCCTTCACATCTTCCAGGCCATCGACGATGGCCCGCTGGAGTTTTTGCGTGTCTTTTTTTGCGGAGGCGGCGTCTTGGGTCATCAGTGGGCTGGGTAAAGGTGATGTTGGGCAATATAGCGTGCAACGGCCGCGGGAACCAGTTGGGCGATGCCCTGTCCGGCCGCGGCCCGCTGCCGGATCTCGGTCGAACTGACCGGCATGGGCGGCAATTCCACCGGTTCGCGCCGCCCGGGCGGCAGCCTGGAAGCGTCGAAACCGGCCTTGGCCTCGGTCGGCCGCGCCCTCTCGGCGATGGCGATCGTGGCCAGGCGGGCGATCTCTGCGTTGTCGCGCCAGCTGTGCAGGGATTCGGCCTGGTCGGCGCCGATCACCAGCAGCAATTGCGCCTGCGGAAACTCCCGCAGCAGCTCGCGCAGGGTGTCGACAGTGTAAGTGGGACCTTCCCGCTGCAGTTCGCGGCCGTCGACGCGGGTGCGCGGCACGTCGGCGAAAGCCAGTTGCGCCATCGCGAGCCGGTGGCTGGCGGGCGACAGCTCGCGCGCCTTGTGCCAGGCCTGGCCGGTGGGGAACACCAGCAGCTGGTCCAGCGCCAGCTGCTCCACGGCCGCCCGCGCCAGCGCCACGTGGCCCAGGTGCGGCGGGTCGAAGGCGCCGCCGAACATGCCGATGCGCATGGGTTTCAAACCCATTCCCGACGCACCAGGAATTTCGCGTACAGGTCGTGTTCCGGCGTGCCGGTTGCCGGCACCTGCCGGTAGGCCCAGCTGGCCAGCGGCGGCATCGACATCAGGATCGATTCGGTGCGGCCGCCCGACTGCAGGCCGAAATGGGTGCCGCGGTCCCACACCAGGTTGAATTCGACATAGCGGCCGCGCCGGTACAGCTGGAAGCTGCGCTCGCGCTCGCCATAGGGCGTGTCCTGGCGCCGCTGCAGGATCGGCAGGTAGGCCGCCAGGAAGGCGTCGCCGACCGACCGCATCATCGCGAAGCCCGGTTCGAAGCCGCCTTCGGAAAAATCGTCGTAGAAGATCCCGCCGATGCCGCGCTGCTCGCCGCGGTGCTTGAGGCTGAAGTAGTCGTCGCACCAGGCCTTGAAGCGCGGGTGCTTGTCGGGGCCGAACGGCGCCAGCGCGTCGCGGCAGACGCTGTGGAAATGCACCGCGTCCTCGTCGAAGCCGTAGTACGGCGTCAGGTCCATGCCGCCGCCGAACCAGGCCACCGGCTCGCCGTCCTCGGGCGTGGCGGAAAGCATGCGCACGTTCATGTGCACGGTCGGCACATAGGGGTTGCGCGGATGGAACACCAGCGAGACGCCGACGGCCTCGAACGGCGCGCCGGACAGGCCGGGCCGGTGCTGGGTGGCGGACCCGGGCAGCTTCGGCCCCGTGACGTGCGAGAAGCCGCAGCCGGCCCGCTCGAACACCGCGCCGTCTTCCAGGATCATGGTGATGCCGTTGCCCTGCAGCGGCTCGCCCGGCTCCTTGTGCCAGGGGTCGCTCAGGACGGCCTTGCCGTCGGCTGCGGCCACGGCCCCCATGATGGATTGCTGCAGGCCCAGCAGGTACTCGCGCACCAGCGGCACGTGGCTCACGGCGCTCATCCGGGGTTGCGCAAGGCGCGGTAGCCGATGTCGCGGCGGTACTGGGCGCCGTCGAAGCGGATCTGGTCGGCCACTTCATAGGCGCGCTGCTGGGCGGCCTTGACCGAGTCGGCCAGCGCCGTGACGCACAGCACGCGGCCGCCCGCCGTGAGGATGACGCCGTCGCGCTTGACCGTGCCGGCATGGAACACCATCGCGTCCTCGGCTTCCTTGGGCAGCTGCGTGATGGCGTCGCCCTTGCGCGGGTCCATCGGGTAGCCGTGGGCCGCCATCACCACGCCCAGGGCGGTGCGGCGGTCCCACTGCAGCTCCACCTGGTCCAGCGCGCCGGAGGTGGCGGCCATCATCACGTCGAGCAATTCGTTCTTCAGCCGCATCATGATCGGCTGGGTCTCCGGGTCGCCCATGCGGCAGTTGAATTCCAGGGTCTTGACCGTGCCGTCCGGCGCGATCATCAGGCCGGCGTACAGGAAGCCGGTGTAGGGGATGCCGTCGCTCTCCATGCCCTTGATCGTCGGCAGGATGATCTCGCGCATGGCGCGGGCGTGGACCTCGGGCGTGACGACCGGGGCCGGCGAATAGGCGCCCATGCCGCCGGTGTTCGGCCCCTGGTCGCCATCCAGCAGCCGCTTGTGGTCCTGGCTGGTGGCCAGCGCGGTGACGTTGCGGCCGTCGCACATGACGATGAAGCTGGCTTCCTCGCCAACCAGGAATTCCTCGATCACCACCCGCGCCCCGCCCTCGTTGTGGCTGACCCCCAGCGTGTTGTCCACCAGCATGAAGTCGATCGCGTCGTGCGCTTCCTGCGCGGTCATCGCGACGACGACGCCCTTGCCCGCCGCCAGGCCGTCGGCCTTGACCACGATCGGCGCGCCCTTGCGCTCCACGTAGGCGTGGGCCGCGGCCGGGTCGCTGAAGGTTTCGTATTCGGCCGTCGGGATGCCGTGGCGCTGCATGAAGGCCTTGGAGAAGGCCTTGGAGCTTTCCAGCTGCGCCGCCGCCCTGGTCGGGCCGAAGATGCGCAGGCCGTGGGCCCGGAACTCGTCCACCACGCCGGCCGCCAGCGGCTGTTCGGGGCCGACCACGGTCAGCGCCACCTTTTCCTGCTGGGCCCACTTGCGCAAGGCGACCACGTCGGTCAGCGGGATGTTCTCCAGCCGCCCGTCGATCGCCGTGCCGCCGTTGCCGGGCGCCACGTACACCGCCTGCAGCTTCTTCGACTGGGCCAGTTTCCAGGCCAGCGCGTGTTCCCGGCCGCCGCCGCCGATGACAAGGACTTTCATGCAGTTTCGATCGAGGCGTTGTGATAGACCTCCTGGACGTCGTCCAGGTCTTCCAGCACGTCCAGCAGTTTCTGCATCTTCGCCGCGTCTTCGCCGGCCAGCTCGATGGTGTTCTCGGGGCGCATCGTCACTTCGGCCACTTCGGGCTTGAGGCCGGCCGCCTCCAGCGCGTTCTTCACGGTCTCGAAATCGGGATAGGCGGTGAGCACCTCGATGGCGCCGTCGTCGCCCGTCACCACGTCCTCGGCGCCGGCTTCCAGCGCCACCTCCATCACCCTGTCTTCACTGGTGCCGGGGGCAAATATCAATTGGCCGCAGTGCTTGAACTGGAAAGCCACCGAGCCGGCCGTGCCCATGCTGCCGCCGTACTTGCTGAAGGCGTGCCGGACGTCGGCCACGGTGCGGACCTTGTTGTCCGTCATGGTGTCGACGATGATCGCCGCCCCGCCGATGCCATAGCCCTCGTAGCGGATCTCCTCGTAGTGCGCGCCTTCGAGGTTGCCGGTGGCCTTGTCGATGTTGCGCTTGACGGTCTCGATCGGCAGGTTGGCCGCCTTGGCCTTCTCCACCGCCAGCCGCAGCCGGGGGTTGGTGCCCAGGTCGCCGCCACCCAGCCGCGCCGCCACCATGATCTCGCGGATCACGCGGGTCCACACCTTGCCGCGCTTCTCGTCCTGGCGGCCCTTGCGGTGTTGGATATTGGCCCATTTACTGTGTCCAGCCACGAAGCACCTTCTGTCCTGATTTAATCTTGAAGCCGATTTTACTTTTTCCCACCTAACGGACCCTGAACTCACCGACTTCGACGCTGCCGTTGCGCAAGGTCACGCGGACGAACAGCCGGTTTCCGGACCTGAAGGCCAGGGAAGTCCCCGTCAGCCCGTTCCCGCCGGACGCCTTGAGCAGCGCGAGGCGGCTGCCGGTTTCCGACCCCAGCAACAGTTCGCCCGTGGCCCCGGTCGTGTCGACCGGCTTGCCGTGGTCCTCGACGAAGATCCTGACCGTGTTGCCGGTGCGGACCAGTTCGAAGGTTGTTTCCCCGCCCACGTCGACCAACCCGCCATGCTTTGGCGTGGCAAGTCCGTGCGCAGCCGCGTCCGCGATGGACCCGCCGACAAGGAGTGCAAGGACGATCGCCAGTGAAATGGTGCGCATGTGGTCTTGAAGCCTCTTGAGGAGCGCGCATTGTGCTGCCCCAAGGCGTTCGCCGGATGCAATCCCCTGCCCTGCCGATCCGCCGCGCCGGATGAAAGCGCCCTGAAAGCGTCGCCTCGCTAGGCTCCCGGTCCAATGGCGATCCTGCCGTGATGGAGACAACATGAAGCTGAAGAAATCGATGATGCTGGCGGCCACGGGTGCGACCCTGTCCGCCGCGGTGCTGGTGGCGTGTGGCGGCTCCGGGGCGGACCTGCCGGACAACGTGCGGATGACGTGGTTCGGCATCACCAACTGGCACTACCAGATTGCCCAGACCGGCATCCTCCTGGACGGCGAAACCATCTCGGACTTTTCGGCGAACCCGACGCCCAACGTGCCTTCGGTCACCAAGGCATACCAGACCATCAGGATGAAGGGCAACATCGACGTGATCCTGGTCGGGCACGAGCACGGCGACCATGGCGTGCAGGTTCCCGAATGGGCCAAGCAGACCGGAAAGCCGGTCTACGCTCCCGCCGCCGTCTGTGCGGCGGTCGCCAGGTACGGCGTGCCGGCGACGCAATGCACCACGCTCAAGGGCGGCGAGACGATCAGGATGAACGAGGAAGTGACCATCCGGGTGGTTCGCTGGGTGCACAGCGTGTCCGGTTGCACGGCCTTCGGCAACGGGGTCAACGGCCCCGAAACCTTCGGCTTCCTGATCAGCGCGAAGACCGGTGGCCGGCCGGAACCGCTGCAACTGTTCGTGTCCGACAGCGGCGCGGGCGGCAAAGACCTGACGACCCCGCGAGTCGCGGACGGCGTGACGTACGGCTCGCCGATGGACAACCTCAAAGCCGCCATGGCCGCGGCCGGCACCACGAGCCTGGACCTGTGGCAAGGCGGGCCCGAATCCCGCGTCGTCACCCAGGCGCGGCTGGTGGTGCCCACCTTCAAGGTCAAGACCTTCATGCCGCACCATCTGGGCGTGCGCGCGAACTCGGTGTCCGAGTTCAAGCTGGAATACGGCCTGCACTTTCCGTACGAGGCGAACGAGCAGCCGTTGCTGCGCGATTTCCTCGCTGGCGCCGGCGTGCCGCAGGTGGTGCCGGTCAATTACTGGGACGCCTGGACTTTCGACGCTGCGGGCGTGAAGACGGTCGACAGCGCCAGCCAGAAGGCCATCTACGGCATTCCGGCAATGGGCCCCGGCCCGGGCAAGCAGGGAGAAAATCCCCGCGCCGGCCAGTTGGAGTGCCCGAGCGACTGAGGCGCGACGGCCAGGGCCTGCCGCCGCCTAGCGCACGCGCAGGCCCAGGGAGCGGGCCAGGGCCCGCATGTCCTGGATCTGGTGGCGCACGTAGGCGTCGAGCTCGGGCCCGGCCAGGGGAAAAGGCTGCAGTCCGGCGGCTTCGAGCAGGCGTGCATAGGCCGGCGTCGCCATGATCCGCTGCAGGGTACCGGCCCACTCCGCGTGGTCCTTGTCCGGGACGCCCGGCCCCATGTAGAGTCCGCGGACCGTCGGCCACACCAGGTCCATCCCCAGTTCGCGGGCGGTCGGCACGTCCTTGAACACGGTCCCGAGCCGGTTCGGTGCCAGCACGGCCAGCAGCTTCAGGTCACCCGCCAGGAAAGCTTCGCGGGCTTCGGCGGCGTCGCCGCAGAACACCTCCACATGCCCGCCCTTGAGCGCGGCGATCGCCTGGCCGCCGCCCTCGAAGGAAATGAAGCGCATGGCACGGTGGTCCGCCCCGGCCAGCTTGACCAGCAACGCGGCCTTCACCCAATCCTGGCTGCCGACGGCGCCGCCCGCGCCGAACACGGCCCCGGCCGGGTTTGCCGCAAGCAGCTTGCGCAGTTCCGGCAGCGAGCGGATGCGCGAGTCCCTTCGGACGGCGACGACGCCATATTCGGTCCCCAGCGTCGCCAGCCAGCGCACCGCGAGCGGATCGTGCGGGCCGAACTTGCCCTGCGCCAGGTTGAGAAGCGACCCGGAGGAAAACGCGACGAACGTGCGCGGCTCGGACCAGCGCTGCGTCACGGCCCGGTCGAAGACGACGGCTCCGATGCCGCCGGGCATGTACTTGACGTCCACCTCCGCGGCCGGCTGCGGCAAAGGCTGGCGCAGCATGTCGCGCACCAGCTGGCAGGTGAGGTCGAAGCCGCCGCCGGGCTTGGCGGGGGCGATGCATTCCGCCCGGACGGCCGCGGCGTGAGCCGCTTCCGGCTGGCCGGCGAGTCCGAGCAGGGCGAGGTAGAGACAGATGGTGATGTGCTTCATGGCATGGGGCTGGATTCTTCCGGCGGCCGGGGCCACCAGAGGGTGGCACGCAGGCCGCTTCCGTGGTCCGGGACTTCGAGCCGCAAGGCGCCGTGGTGGCGCTCGGCGATGGACCGCGCGATGGCGAGGCCGAGGCCGGAGCCGCCGGACGGGTTGCCGGCTGCCCGCACGAAGCGGCGGCCGGCCGTACGCTGGAGGTCCGCGGGCAGGCCAGGGCCAGTGTCCTCGACGCTGATGGACCAGCCCATCGGGTCGCCGGCGCAGCTGACGGTGACCGTCCCGCGCGGGGTATAGGCAATGGCATTGGCAACCAGGTTGGACAGCGCCTCCCGCAGCAGGCCGACGTCGGCCCAGGCCCGCTGCGGCCGGCCGTCGATGCCCAGGTCGACACCGCCCGCGCGGGCCCGCGGCAGGAACTCGCGTGCCACTTCCTGCAGCAGGTCGCCGAGGTCGAAGCCGGCGATGTCAAGGGTGGCGCTGTCGCTGCGTGCCAGGCTCAGCAGCTGGTGGGTGCTGCGGGTGGCCCGCTGCAGCTCCGTGCCAAGCGCGCTGACCGCGCCGCGCACCTGGGCCGCATCCGACTCGCGCAAGGCGAAGTCGACCTGCATGCGCAGCGTGGTGAGGTGGGTGCGCAACTGGTGGGACGCGTCATCGATGAAGTCGCGCTGCTGCGCGGCCAGCTGCTCGATGCGGCGCATGTGGTGGTTCATGGCCGCCACCAGCGGCCCCACGTCGGCCGGAACGGCGGCGTCCGCGATCGGGCTCAGGTCGCCCGGGGCGCGCGCTTCGATCTGGCGCGACAGGCCCGCCAGCGGCCGCAGCACGAACATCACGGCCAGCGTCGACAGGCCGACCGTCAGCAACAGGAACACCGCGTTCTCGATCGCGGCCCGGCGCACGAAGATGCGGGTGAACTCGTCGCGCGCCTGCATGCTTTCGGCTACCTGGATGGTCAGCTGCTTGGCCGGCGATTCCGCCGTGGGCTGCTCCAGGTCCCGCATGTAGGCCACCAGCCGCACTGGCTCGCCAAAATAGACACCGTCGTAGAAGACCGGAACCAATCGCTGCAATGGGGCGGCGGGCGCCGGCAGGTCGGGGCTGCCCAGTTCGACCAGGCCGTCGGCCGTGGCGACCCGGTAGTGCACCGGCCCGCTGGCGGTCAGCTCGAAGGACTCGAACATCCGGTAAGGCAGTTCTACCGACAGCCCGCCCGACTCGGTCGACACGTTGGCATCGATGGCTTTCAGCGCGCCCAGCAGGGAGCGGTCATAGGCGGTGTTGGCCGCCTGCCGCACCTCGCGTGCCGAGACCCGCAGCTCGATCAGCGACAGCACCAGCAGCGCCGGCAACAGCAGCAGCAGCAACGCCTGCGCCAGCCGGAGCTGCCTAAGCCGTTTCCAGCGCATACCCGAGCCCGCGGAACGTGGAGACGCGCACGCCGGTCGCCTCGAGCCTCTTGCGCAGGCGGTGGACGATCACCTCGACCGCCTCCGGCTGAAGCTCGCTGTCGTCCGACACGACGCGCTCGAGGATCTGCTGCTTGGACATCGGTTCGCCGCTGTGCTGGATCAGCACCCGCAGCACGGCGAACTCGCGCGGCGGCAGCGCCAGCGGCTCGGCGTGCAGCGAGAAGCGCTGGGCGGCCAGGTCGTAGGACAGCGGTCCGCAGCTCAGGCGGGACGCCTCGGCGCCACGCGCGCGGCGCAGCAACGCGTGCAGGCGCGCTTCCAGCTCCTCCAGCTGGAACGGCTTGGCCAGGAAGTCGTCGGCGCCGGTGTGGAAGGCGCGCACCTTCTCGGCCAGCGTATCCCGCGCCGTGAGGATGAGGGTCGGGACCAGGGCGTCGCGCCGGCGGATCTCCGCCAGCAGCTGCTGGCCGTCGAGATCGGGCAGGCCCAGGTCCAGCACGATGACGTCATGGGCACGGGTTCCGAGCGAGGCGAGCGCGGTGCGGGCGCTGTCGACCCACTCGACGATGATCCCGCTGCGCTCGAGCGCCTTGCACAGCCAGGTGCCGAGCGTGTGTTCATCTTCGACCAGCAGGATTCGCATAGGGGGGAATGGTTCGGCGTTCGCGAGCCGGCCATCCCCACCGGAGGATGGCGCGCTCAGTCGGCCTTGATTTTCGCCCGTTCCACGACCAGCTTCCAGCGCTTCTGCTCCTGCGCGATGAACTGGGCGAACTGGGCGGGGCTGCCACCCACCGGCTCCGCCGCGTCCTGGTGCAGGCGCTCGACGGCGCTGCCTGCCTTCATGGCTTTCATGGTCTCGGCGGCGAGCTTGTCGATGTTGGCTTGCGCCATGGTCGCCGGGGCCAGCATGCCGTACCACTGGGTCATCTCGAAGCCCGGGAAACCCTGCTCCGCGACGGTCGGCACATCGGGGAGTTGCGCCAGGCGTTTGGTCGAGCCGGTGGCGATGCAGCGCAGCCGGCCGGACTTGATGTGCGGCAGGATGGCAGACGCGCCGACCGCGGCGGCGTCGAGACGGCCCGCCAGCAGGTCCGTGAGCTGGGGTCCGGTGCCCTTGTACGGAATATGCAGCAGGAAGATGTTGGCCGTCATCTTCAGGTACTCGAAGGCCAGGTGGCCGGCGCTGCCGTTGCCCGCCGAGCCGTAGTTCAGGCGGCCGGGCTTGCTCTGCGCCAACGCGATGAATTCCTTCAGGTTCTTCGCCGGAACGTTCGCGTTCACGACGTAGAGGCTGGGCACCTTGGCCAGCAGGCTCACCGGCTTGAAGTCCTTGTTGGCGTCGTACGGGAGCCGGTCGTACATGTAAGGATTCACGGCCAGTGTGCCGATGTGTCCCAGGATCAGCGTGTGCTGGTCGTCGGCGCGGGCCACTTCGGCCATCGCGATATTGCCCGACGCGCCCGGCTTGTTGTCGATGAAGACGTTCTGGCCGAGGGTCTTGGCCAGTTCGCTGGCGGCGGCGCGGGCGATGATTTCGGAACTGCCGCCAGGGGCGAACGGCACCACGAACCGGATCGGCTTCGACGGCCAGCTGCCCTGGGCGCTGGCGTAGAAAGGCAGTGCGCTTGCAAGCGCCGCGGTGCCAAGGAAGGAGCGTCTCGTCTGGTTCATTGTTTGCCTCGAAGTTGGCCGGAACGGCCGAAAGCTGGAAACGATACCGAGGACTGGCTTTCAATGGCCTTTCATCGCCTCCTCACGTCAATCTGGCATTCTTGGGGTTGAAACACCAAAACCAGAGGACCGTCATGGCCGAACCGATGCTGATTGCGAAAAATGGCGCCACCGAATGCTTCCTGCTGCCGCAGCTGGCCAACCGCCACGGCCTGATCACCGGGGCCACCGGCACCGGCAAGACCGTCACGCTGCAAACCCTGGCCGAAAACTTCTCGCGGATCGGGGTCCCGGTGTTCATGGCCGACGTCAAGGGCGACCTCACCGGCATCAGCCAGCCCGGCAAGATCGAGGGCAAGCTGGCGCAAGTCATCGCCGACCGGGGCCTGCCGGTTCCGGAATCGGCCGCCTGCCCGGTCACGCTGTGGGACGTCTTCGGCGAACAGGGCCATCCGGTGCGCGCCACCGTCTCCGACATGGGCCCGCTGCTGCTGGGGCGAATGCTGAACCTCAATGAAACCCAGGCCGGCGTGCTGAACCTGGTGTTCAAGGTGGCCGACGACCAGGGCCTGCTGCTGCTGGACCTGAAGGACCTGCGCGCGATGCTGCAGTTCGTGGGCGACAACACCAGCCAGTTCACCACCGAATACGGCAACATCAGCGCCGCCAGCATCGGCATCATCCAGCGCGGCCTGCTGCAGATCGAGACCCAGGGCGGCGAGAGCTTCTTCGGCGAGCCGATGCTCAACATCCAGGACTTCATGCAGACGATCGACGGCAAGGGCCTGATCAACGTGCTGGCCGCCGACAAGCTGATGAATTCGCCGCGCCTGTACGCGACGTTCCTGCTGTGGATGCTGTCGGAGCTGTTCGAGCAGCTGCCCGAGATCGGCGACCCGGAGCAGCCCAAGCTGGTGTTCTTCTTCGATGAAGCGCATTTGCTGTTCACCGACGCCCCCAAGGCGCTGGTCGAGCGGATCGAGCTGGTGGTGCGGCTGGTGCGTTCCAAGGGCGTCGGCGTCTACTTCGTCACCCAGAATCCGCTGGACATCCCCGACACCGTGCTGGCCCAACTGGGCAACCGGGTGCAGCACGCCTTGCGCGCCTACACGCCGCGCGACCAGAAGGCGGTCAAGGCCACGGCCGAAACCATGCGCCAAAAGCCCGGCCTGGACATCGAAAAGGAGATCACCGAGCTGGCCGTGGGAGAGGCCCTGATCAGCTTCCTGGACGCCAAGGGCCGGCCCAGCGTCACCGAGAAGGTCTACGTGCTGCCGCCGGGCAGCCAGCTCGGCCCGATCACGCCGGCCCAGCGCCAGGCGCTGATCCAGAACTCGGTGGTCGCCGGCGCCTATGAAAAGACCGTCGACCGCGACTCGGCCTACGAAAAGCTCAAGGGCCGGGTCGAAGCCGCGCCGGCTGTCAACGGCAACGGCAATCGCAATGGCAACGGTGGGGCGGCCGCCAGGGCGGGCAAGGCGGGCGCGCCGGCGCCGGCCGCCGAGGAAGGCGGCGGGCTGCTCGGCGGCCTGTCGGACGTGCTGTTCGGCAAGACCGGCCCGCGCGGCGGCAAGCACGAGGGGCTGGCCGAAAGCATGGCCCGCTCCGCGGTGCGCACCATCGGCAGCACGGTGGGCCGCGAGATCATCCGCGGCGTGCTGGGCGGCATCATGGGCAGCAAGAAGCGTTGAGCTGCGTCAGGCCGGCGACGGAAGACGTGCTGTACATTGCTTTTTTTGAGGGCTTTCCATGCCAGTCGAAGCACCCGCGCCCCGCCACATCCGCCTGACGTCCCATGCCGGAGGCTTCGGCGCCCTGCCGCTCCAATGGGGCGCGGCCACGCCGGCCGAGCGCGGACCGGTGGTCGGCACCACCACCACCCGCATGCACCGCAACGTGATCGGCACCCACAGCGGGTCCTACAGCGTGTACCGGGCGCTGGCCGTGGCGGCCGGTGCGCTGTCCCGCGACCACCGCGCTGATCTCACCAACACTTCGCCCACCGACATCATCGGTCCCTATCCGCAGTGGACCGACGCCGGCAAGATCGTCAGCCTCGACCCCTGGGGCGCCACCGTCGCCGACGTGTTCTCGGCGGAACTGGCGGCCGGCTACGACATCCGGCCCACCATCGCCGTCACCCAGGCCCACGTGATCCTGCCCGAGGTGATCGAGGCGCTGCAAAGCGGCCGGCTGAAGGCCGACGGCAAGTTCCTCACCGCCGGCGGCGCCGCCATGGTGACCAAGGTCGCGATCGAGCCGGTGTGGTGGCTGCCGGGCGTGGCCAAGCGTTTCGGCTGCTCGGAAGCGGACCTGCGCCGCGTGCTGTTCGAGGAGACCGGCGGCATGTACCCGGAGCTGGTCACCCGCAGCGACCTCGAAGTGTTCCTGCCGCCGATCGGCGGCCAGACCTGCTACATCTTCGGCAACCCGCGCGACCTGGCGGATGCGTCGGTGGAGCTCACGGCGCGGGTGCACGACGAGTGCAACGGCTCCGACGTGTTCGGCTCCGACATCTGCACCTGCCGCCCCTACCTGACGCACGCGATCGAGGAATGCATCCAGGGCGCGCAGCGCGGCGGCGTCGGCCTGGTGTCCTATTCGCGCAAGGAAGGCCGGGCGCTGGGCGAGGTGACCAAGTTCCTGGTCTACAACGCCCGCAAGCGCCAGGTCGGCGGCGACACGGCCGACAACTATTTCGCCCGCACCGAGTGCGTGGCCGGCGTGCAGGACATGCGCTTCCAGGAGCTGATGCCCGACGTGCTGCACTGGCTGGGCATCACGAAGATCCACCGCCTGGTCTCCATGAGCAACATGAAGTTCGACGCCATCACCGGCTCGGGCATCGAGATCGGCGAACGGGTCAACATTCCCGACGAACTGATCCCCGCCGATGCCAAGGTGGAGATGGACGCCAAGAAGGCCGCCGGCTACTTCACGCCCGGCCCGGTGCCGGACGCAGAAGAACTCAAAAAGGCCAAGGGCCGGGAGCTGACCAAATGAACGCCGCCAACCACCATCCGGTCTCCCACGCCCAGGCCGAACACGCGGTCGACATCCTGCGTACCACCACCGCGGTGCGCGAGCGCTGCGGCCAGCTGCTGGCCCGGGCCCGCCGCGGCGAATCGGCCTGGTGGACGGTCAACGACGACCGGATGGGCGAAGCAGCCCGAGCCGTCAGCGCCGCCACCCGGGAGCGCTACCCGAAGCTGCACATCCCGTTCCACAGCCGCTGGCGCCACTTCGAGGCCGGCGGCGTCGACCGCAAGGCCGAACTGGAGCAGCTGCTGGCAGGCCACGACCCGACGGTGCGGGCCAGCGCGATGGTCGACCTCACGGTGGTCAGCGTGCTGCTGGACGCCGGCGCCGGCGCCGACTGGAAATACGTCGAGCCGGCCACCGGCAAGACCTTCAGCCGCTCCGAAGGCCTGGCCGTCGCCAGCTTCCACGCCTTCACCAGCGGCCTGTTCTCCAGCGACAGGGAGCATCCGCTGCAGGCCGACGCCGCCGGACTGCGGGCGCTGGTGACGGACCATCTCGCGTCCGCGTTCCAGGTCAGCGAATCGAACCCGATGGTGGGGCTGGAGGGCCGCGCCGTGCTGCTGCGGCGCCTGGGCGAAGCGATGTCGGAGCAGCCGGAGGTGTTCGGCGACGACCCGCCGCGCCCGTCCGGCATCTTCGACATGCTGGTGACGCCGCACGGCTCGCAGGTGCCGCATACGGCCGACGTCACGGCGCACGACATCCTGTCGCAGCTGCTGATGACGCTGTCGGGCATCTGGCCGGCCGACAACAACATCGGCGGCATTCCCGTGGGCGACTGCTGGCGCCATCCGGCGGTCCGCGGCGAAGGCGCGTCCGATGGCTGGGTGCCGTTCCACAAGCTGTCGCAGTGGCTGACCTATTCGCTGCTGGAACCCTTCGCCTGGGCCGGCGTCAACGTGCGCGGCCTCGACGCCCTGACCGGCCTGCCCGAATACCGCAACGGCGGCCTGCTGGTGGACACCGGCGTGCTGGCGCTGAAGGACCCGACCGCTCCCGCGCTGGTCTGGCAACCGGGCGACGAGATCATCGTCGAGTGGCGAGCCCTGACCGTGGCCCTGCTCGATGAACTGGCCGGGCCGGTCCGCAAGGACCTGGGGCTGGACGAGCACCACCTGCCGCTGGCCCGCGTGCTGGAAGGCGGCACCTGGGCCGCCGGCCGTGCCCTGTCGCAGCAGCTGCGCGCCGGGCTGCCGCCGCTGACGGTGGCCAGCGACGGCACTGTCTTCTAATTTCAAAAACCCCAAAAGAACACCATGAGCAACGTCCACGTCATCGACCACCCGCTGGTGCAGCACAAGCTGACCCTGATGCGCAACAAGGAGGCCAGCACCAACAGCTTCCGGCGCCTCCTCAACGAGCTGTCGATGCTGATGGCCTACGAAGTGACCCGCGACGTGGCGCTGCAGGACATCGAGATCGAGACGCCGATGGAGAAAACGACGGCCAAGGTGATCGACGGCAAAAAGCTGGTCTTCGTCTCGATCCTGCGCGCCGGCACCGGCATCCTGGACGGCATGCTGGGCGTGGTGCCGGGCGCGCGCGTCGGCCACATCGGCCTGTACCGCGACCCGAAGACGCTGACGGCGGTGGAGTACTACTTCAAGATGCCGCAGGACATGCAGGACCGCGATGTGATCGTGGTCGACCCGATGCTGGCCACCGGCAATTCGGCGATCGCGGCGGTGGAGCGGCTCAAGGAACTGCGGCCCAAGTCGATCAAGTTCGTCTGCCTGCTGACCTGCCCCGAAGGCATCGCCGCCATGCAGAAAGCCCACCCGGACGTGCCGGTCTACACCGCGGCGATCGACCGCGAGCTCAACTCGCACGGCTACATCCTGCCGGGCCTGGGCGACGCCGGCGACCGCATGTTCGGCACCAAATAACCCGGAGCGATCGCCTTGATGAACTGCCTGCTGCGGCCGGCTGCCGCGTTGCTGTGCCTGATGCTGGCCGGCCCGCTGGCGGCGGCGCCCTTCACTCCGGCCAATGACAGCGACGTGGTCGAGCGCCTGCCCGGCGGCGCCAGCGACCCCGCCGTGCGCCGCGTCGATTCGCTGCGCAAGCAGCTCGCGGCCCGGCCCGAAGACGGCGCCTTGCGGCTGGACATCGCGCGCCGCTACTTCGAGCTGGCGATGGCCCAGGGCGACCCGCGCTTCGTCGGCTATGCGGCGGCCACGCTCGCCCCGCTGCAGCCGACCGCCGACAACAACGCCGGTTACTGGCTGCTGCGCGGGCTGATCGAGCAGTACAGCCACGACTTTCCCGGGGCGCTGGCCAGCCTGGAGCGCGCCGCGAAAATCGACCCGGCGCTCGCCGAACCGCTGGCCTGGCGTTCGGCCATCTTCATGGTGCAGGCGCGTTACCCCGAGGCGCTGGCGGAGTGCCGGCGGCTCACGCCCTTGACCCAGCCCCTGTTCGCGACCGGCTGCACGACCTATGTGCAGGCCGCCACCGGCCAGCTCGCCGCTTCGTACCAGCAACTGGGCCAGGCGCTGGCGGCCGCGCCCGGCGCGGACCCCGGGCTGCGGCTCTGGGCCCTGACGCGGCTGGCCGAATATGCGGTGCGGCTGGGGCAGCCGCAGCAGGCAGAAGCCCACTTCCGCGCCGCGCTCGGCCTGGGCATCACCGACCAGTTCCTGCTCGGGGCCTATGCCGACCACCTGCTAGAGCAGGGCCGGCCGGCCGAGGCGGTGAAGCTGCTGGCGGACTGGGAACGCTCCGACGTGCTGCTGCTGCGCCTGGCGCTGGCCGGCGCCGCGCTGAAGGATTCGCGCGCCGCGGGCTGGGCCGGGCAGCTGCGCGACCGCTTCCAGGCGGCGGCGCAGCGCGGCGACCGGCTGCACGAGCAGGAGGCGGCGCGCTTCGAACTGGACCTCGAGAAGCGTCCGAAGGAGGCGCTGGCGCTGGCCACGCGCAACTACACCATCCAGAAGGAGCCGCGCGATGCCGAAGTGCTGATGCGCACCGCGCTCGCCGCCGGCGACGCCAAGGCGGCCCAGCCCGCACTGGACTGGTTGCGGAGCAGCGGCTACGAAGATCCGCGGCTGGCGAAACTCGCCGAACAGCTGGGAGCCAAGCGATGAGGCGCCTCCTCGCACTGGTGCTGGGCCTGCTCCTGGCAAGCGCAGCCTTCGCCCACAAGCCCAGCGACAGCTACCTAACCCTGCGGGCGGAAACCGGCAAGGGCGACGTCACGGCGCGCTGGGACATCGCCCTGCGCGACCTGGACTACGTGCTGCAACTCGATCGCGACAGCAATGGCGAGCTGACCTGGGGCGAAGTGCGCCAGCGCAGCGACGACATCACCCGCGTGGCGACGCAGCACCTGCAGCTGAGCACCGGCGACAAGGCCTGCCCCTGGGACAGCACCGCGCCGCTCCAGCTGGACAAGCACAGCGACGGCACCTATGCCGTGCTCAGCCTGGTCGCGCGCTGCCCCAGCCTGGACGCCGGACTGAAGGCGCGCTACTCGCTGTTCTTCGACGTCGACCCGTCGCATCGCGGGCTGGTCCAGTGGGTCGCGCCGGGCGGGGTCGCGGCCCAGGCGCTGATCTTCGGCACCGAATCGGCCGAGCAAAGCCTGGCGCTGCAGCCGGCCGGCGCCTGGCAGACCTTGCGCCAGTACCTGGTCGACGGCGTCTGGCACATCTGGATCGGCTACGACCACATCCTGTTCCTGCTGGCGCTGCTGCTGCCGGCGGTGCTGGTGCGGCGCCACGGCCGCCTGGAGGGCGCGCCGCGGCTGCCCGGCGCGATCACGGAAGTGGTGAAGGTGGTGACGGCGTTCACGCTGGCCCACTCGATCACGCTCAGCCTGGCGGCATTGCAGGTCATCACCCTGCCCTCGCGGCTGGTGGAATCGGCCATTGCGGCCTCCGTGGTCATCGCCGCGCTGAACAACCTGAGGGGAACGAAATGGCGCCCCTTGGCCGCCGCAAACGGCGGCCGTCCCCCGGGGGGAGCAAGTCAATCTTGGGGCGGCCCGGCGATTGACTTGGTTCAGTCCCGGCTCTGGGTCCTGGCCTTCTGCTTCGGCCTGCTGCACGGCTTCGGCTTCGCTTCCGTGCTGGCGGACCTGGGCTTGCCGCAGGGTGCGCTGGTGCTGGCGCTGGTCGGCTTCAACCTGGGCGTGGAAGTGGGGCAGCTGGCGATCGTGGCCGTGTTCCTGCCCGTCGCCTTCGCCCTGCGCAAGACCCGGTTCTACCAGTTCGGCGTGCTCAAGATCGGCTCGCTGGTCGTGGCGGGGCTGGCCAGCTGGTGGCTGGTGCAAAGGATGTTCGATCTCTGACCGAACCAGTCATTCCCGCGACGGCGGGAATCCAGGGCTTTGAAGGGCGCGCAGCGCTGTCTCCCCAACTGCCGCAAACGCGGGCGCCCTGGGTCCCCGCCTCTGGCGCTCGTGCTGGTGGCCCGGAAGGCGGCCTACCCGCAGGCGTTGATGAAGCCGTACCGGAAGGGGGAGCGCTGCTTCGGGCACCGGGCTGCCGCAAGCGATAGACTGCGATTCACCAGGAGGCTTTCATGCTCTACACCCTCGAATGCGAACAGGAAGAAGACGGGCGTTGGCTCGCCGAGGTGTCCCAGCTGCCGGGCGTGCTGGCGCTGCGCGTGATCGCCGAGCGCCTGGAAAACGGCGAACAGAAGCCAGTCGAAATCAGTATCTCCGTGCCCGCCGCAGCGTGAGCCAGTGGCCTTCCTCGGCGACGAACTTGGTCCGCGCATGCCCGCCCGCCTCGCAACGCACACCGGCCTGACCCCGGACGATTTGTAGACCCCATGCTCGACCTCCTCATCACCAACGCCACCCTCCCCGACGGCCGCAGCGGCATGTCGGTCGCCGTGCACGGCGGCAAGATCACCGAGGTGTCGGCCGGCCTGCAGGCGGAGGCCGCCGACACCGTCGACGCCGGTGGCCATCTGCTCAGTCCGCCGTTTTGCGACCCGCACTTCCACATGGACGCGACGCTCAGCTACGGCCTGCCCCGCGTCAATGAGAGCGGCACCCTGCTCGAAGGCATCGCGGTCTGGGGCGAGCTCAAGCCGTCGCTCAAGGCCGACGACATGATCGAGCGGGCGCTGGCCTACTGCGACTGGGCGGTGGCACGCGGCCTGCTGGCGATCCGCAGCCACGTGGACACCAGCGATCCGTCCTTGCTACCGGTGCAGGCGATGCTGGAGGTGAAGAAGCGCGTCGCGTCCGTCATCGACCTGCAGCTGGTGGCCTTCCCGCAGGACGGCGTGTTGCGCAGCAAGGGCGGCGTCGACAACCTCAGGCGCGCGCTCGACCTGGGCGTGGACGTCGTGGGCGGCATCCCGCACTTCGAGCGGACGATGAGCGAGGGCGCCGCCAGCGTCAAGCTGCTGTGCGAGATGGCGGCCGAGGGCGGCAAGCTGGTCGACATGCACTGCGACGAGACCGACGACCCGATGTCGCGCCACATCGAGACCCTGGCCTTCCAGGCGCAGCGCCTGGGCCTGCAGGGCCGCGTCAACGGCAGCCACTGCACTTCCATGCACAGCATGGACAACTATTACGTGAGCAAGCTGATTCCGCTGATCGCCGAGAGCGGCGTCAGCATCATCGCCAACCCGCTGATCAACATCACGCTGCAGGGCCGGCACGACAGCTACCCCAAGCGGCGCGGCATGACCCGCGTTCCGGAACTCATGGCGGCCGGCGTCGACGTCGCCTTCGGCGGCGACTGCGTGATGGACCCCTGGTACGGCATGGGCAGCGCCGACATGCTGGAGGTGGCGCACATGGGGCTGCACGTGGCGCAGATGACCAGCCAGCAGGGCATCCGCCAATGCTTCGACGCCGTGACGGTCAACGCGGCGAAGGTGATGCACCTGGAAGGCTATGGCATCGCGGCCGGCTGCGATGCCAGCTTCGTGCTGCTGCAGGCGAAGGACGCGATGGACGCGATCCGGTTGCGGGCCAACCGGTTGAAGGTGTGGCGCAAGGGGCTGCTGGTGGCGCAGACGCCGGAGGTGGTGGCGCAGTTGCATGTGCCGGGCCGGCCCGACGCGGTCACGTTCTGCCGCGGCTGACGACCGATGCGCCCTTTCTACACTTCTGCCCTGGTCGGCCTCATGGCACTCCTGGCGTGGACGGCGGGCGCGCCAACGGGCGCGTACGCATCGAGCTGCTTGCCGGAGAGGTCCGGCTACCAGGTCCGGAGTGGAAGGGTCTTCTTCGTCTACCGGAACTCCGAAGCCAGTGGGGAGATTGCCACGGACATCGAAGCAACCAGCCTCAGATCCGTGTCCAACCCCGTTCGGAGCACCGGAGTCTGCAGCGGACTCATCGACGACTACGTGCGGGACAGGCAACGCGTGTATTACCGCGGTAAAGCGATCACGGGCGCAGACCCGGAGTCCTTCGAGTTCATTAACGCCTGGTTCGCAAAGGACCGCGTTGCGGTCTATGGACTTGACCGTCGCCTCACGACCCGCCTCGCGGACTTTCGCTTGATCGGCGCAGATGCATATTCGGAATACGCGACCGATGGCAAGCGCTACTTCTACAATGACACGATCTTCGAAGGCGAAGGTTTCGAGAGCGTTCCGAAAACGTACAACGTGATTCGAACCAGCACCAGGGTCTACTTTCGCGGACAAGCGCTCGATGTCGATCCCAAGACTTTCGAAGGCCTCGACCCCGCGGTTTCCATGTCGAGGGACAAGGACAGGGTCTATTACCGGCTGACGGTGGTTCCTGACGCTGATCCCGTGACCATCACGCAAATCAAAGGCTACCTGTGGAAGGACAAGCGGGCGGTCTATCTCGAGGGCCGGGAAATCCTCGGGCTGGATCCCGCCACCGCCAGGACTTTTCCGATCATGGGTGAATACACCGCGGACGCCGACTCGGTGTTCCGGCTCTACGACAAGCTCGATCGTGACCCGGCGACGTTCAGCGTCCTGCAGCCGTGGTACACGAAAGACAAGGCCGGTGTGTATCACCAGGACGTGTTGATGCCAGTCGCCGATCCGCTCAGCTTTTTGGCCGAATCCATGTCGAATGGGCAGGACAAGAACTATCGGTTTCGCGCGAACGAGATCGTTTGCAAGATCAACCCTGAAGCCGCTGGAACCGCGCCGGCGTGCGGCAGCCCGACCCGTTGAGCCGCCCATGCCGCTGACCCGACGGATCTTTCTCACGGCGACCGCCGGCGCGCTCCTGGCGGACCAGGCCATCGCCGCGGCGCCGGGCCTGAAAAGGGGCACAAGCGTGGTCGAGGCGACGGTCGCCGATTTGCAAGCGGCCATGCGCCGGGGCGAGACCACGAGCGCGGCGCTGGTGCGCGCCTACCTGGCCCGCATCGCGGCCTACGACCGCGGCGGTCCCCGCGTCAATTCGGTGATCGAACTCAACCCCGACTCCCTCGCGATCGCACGGGAGCGCGATGCCGAGCGCCGCGCCGGCCAGCTCCGCGGCCCGCTGCATGGCGTGCCGGTGCTGCTCAAGGACAACATCGCCACCTTCGACCGCATGCAGACCACCGCGGGCTCGCTGGCCCTGGTCGGCGCCCGGCCGCCACGCGACGCCTTCATCGTCACCCGCCTGCGCGCGGCCGGCGCCGTCATCCTGGGCAAGACCAACCTGTCGGAATGGGCCAATTTCCGCTCGACCCGCTCCACCTCCGGCTGGAGCTCCCGCGGCGGCCTGACGCGAAATCCCTACGCGCTCGATCGCAACACCAGCGGCTCGAGTTCCGGTTCCGCCGCGGCGGTGGCGGCCAGCTTCGCCGCGATCGCCGTCGGCACGGAAACCGACGGCTCGATCATCTCGCCGGCGTCGGTCAACGGCATCGTCGGCCTCAAGCCCACCCTGGGCCTGGTGAGCCGCGACGGCATCGTGCCGATCGCCCACTCCCAGGACACCGCAGGCCCGATGGCGCGGACGGTGGCCGATGCCGCGGCGCTGCTCACCGTGCTGGCCGGCAGCGACAGCCGGGACGCGGCCACGGCGCCAGCCTCGGCCCGCGCCGTCGACTACAGCCGCTTCCTGGACCGCGACGGGCTCAAGGGCAAGCGCCTGGGCGTGGTGCGGGACCGCTTCAGCGGCCCCAATGACCTGGTCGCCGCGGTCGTCCAGCAGGGGCTGGAGCTGATGGCGGCGCACGGCGCGATCCTCGTCGACCTGCCGGAGTTGCCCAACGAGGGGAAACTCGACGAGAGCGAATTCGAGGTGCTGCTGTACGAGTTCAAGGCCGACATCGCGGCTTACCTCGCCGAGTTCGCCCCGACCTCGCCGCTGAAGACGCTGGCCGACATCGTGGCCTACAACACGCGCCATCGCGACCGCGTGATGCCGCACTTCGGCCAGGAGCTGATGGTCCGCGCCGCGGCCAAGGGCGGCCTCGACAGCCAGGAGTACCTCGACGCGCTGGCCAAGGGCCGGAAGCTGGCGCGGGGCGACGGCATCGACAAGGTCCTGGGCGAGCACCGGCTCGACGCCCTGGTCGCCCCCAGCGGCAGCCCGGCGTGGCTGACGGACTTCATCCGCGGCGATTTCTCGGGCAGCGGCTTCACCTCCGCCGCCGCAGTCGCCGGCTATCCGCACATCACGGTGCCGGCCGGCTTCGTCCACGGCTTGCCGTGCGGCGTCTCGCTGGTCGGGCCGGCATGGAGCGAGCCGCAGCTGATCGCGATGGCCTACGCCTTCGAGCAGGCCAGCCAGGCGCGGCGCGCGCCGACGTTCCGGCGCAGCGCCAGGATGCCGGCGCGCTAGTGCGGCCGCGGTCCACAAAGAAAGGCTCCAGCATGTCGTTTGAATACGCCCCCCGCGGTTTCGTCGGCATGCTGACGCCGCAGGCCAATACCACCGTCGAGCCCGAGTGCAACATCCTGTTGCCGCTGGGGATGGGCCTGCTGACCGCGCGGCTCACCAGCGCCAAGCCGGCGATGGCAGAGCGCCTGGTCGACTACTTCGACACCCTCGCGGCGTCGCTGGCGCAATTCGCGGACGCGCCGTTGCGCTCGGCCGGCTTTGCCTGCACCGGCTCGTCGTACCTGGCCGGCCGCGACCGCGAGGACGCCCTGTTCCAGCAGCTGTCGCAGCGGCTGGGAATCCATGTCACCAGTTCGGCGCTGGCGGTGGTGGATGCATTGCAGGCACTGGGCGCCCACCGCATCGGACTGGTGTCGCCGTACCCGGACAGCCTGCTGCAACAGAGCATCGGCTACTGGCGTTCGCGCGGCTTCGCCGTGGCGGCCGTCGCCAAGGTGGTGGCGACCGCCGAAGACCGGACTCGGTCGGGTACCGAGCATCCGGTCTACGCGCTGGGTTCCGGCTCGGTGCTGTCGGCGCTGGCGGAGCTGCGCGGCAACGGCCTGGATGCGATCGTCTTGCTGGGCACCGGCATGCCGAGCCTGAAGACCATCGTGCAAACGCCCAGCCTCGATGGCGCGCCCGTCTTCTCGTGCACGCTGGCCCTGGCCTGGCGCTGCGTCCGCGCCGTGGACGGGGCGGGCTGCTCCGCGGATTCGCTGCTCGAATGGATCGCCGCCGGCGACTGGAAGGCGCGCTTGCAGCAACGCTGCCCGTGACGCTCAGCGCGCGGTGAAGCCGCCGTCCGCGCACACCACCTGGCCGGTGATGAAGGAAGCACGGTTGGACAGCAGGAAGCTGACCAGTTCCCCGATCTCCTGCGGCTGCCCCACCCGCCCCATGGGAACGCCCTGCAGCATCGCCGCCAGGGCGACCGGATCGGCCAGCGTTGCCGCCACCATCGCGGTTTGAACTGGGCCCGGGCCGACGGCGTTGACGCGCACGCCCTGCTGCGCCCATTCCAGCGCCAGCGACTTGACCATGGCGTTCAGGCCCGCCTTGGACGCCGCATAGGCTGCGCCGCGCGCATGGCCGACCAGCCCGATCTGGCTGGTGACGACCACCACGCTGGCGTCACGCACCTGCGACCGGCGCATGTGGGCAATCGCGGCGCGCGTGAGGACGAAGGTGGAGGTCAGGTTCAGGTCCAGGGTCTGGCGCCACTCCTGCAGCGTCGTCTCGTCCGACCCTCGCTTGAAGAAGATGCCGGCGCAGCAGGCCAGCGCGTCCAGGCCGCCCAGCGCGTCGGCCGCCCGCCCGGGCAACGCGCTGCAGGCCGCGTCGTCCAGCAGATCCTGCACCAGGACCACCGCGTCGGGAATCTGCGTTTGAACGGCGGCCGCCTGCTGCGCGTGTTGCACCACGGCGGCAATCCGCGCGCCCTCGCGCTGCAGCACGCGGGCGGTGGCCAGCCCGATGCCGGAACCGGCGCCGGTGACCAGCACGCGCCGGCCGCTCATCTCGCTCTGGTGGGTCTGGGTCATGGGGTTTTGTCATACTACAGCAGCAACTAACGGGGGACATGCTGGTGGCAAACACGATCCAAGACGACGGTGCGGACCTGCTCGAAGCGATGCTCGCCAAACGCGGCTATCTGCTCTCCTACCACCGCATGCTGGCCGCCTCCGACCCGCAACTGCTGGCCAACTACGATGCGCTCTACACCCGGCTCACCCTGGACCAGCGGGTGCTCACGCCGGTGGAACGCGAAACGGTGTGGGTCGCCCTGATCGCCGCGACCCGCGAGAAATACGCCGTGTTTCATTTCGACCGCGCCGTTGCGGCCGGCATGGACAACGAGGCGATCGGCGATGCGGTGGCGATCGCCGCGGCCTGCGAAGCGTTCGATGCCATGCACTTTTCCCAGGGCGCCTTCACCAAGTGGCTCCCCGAAAGCGCCGCCACGGAGCGTTACCTGCGGATGTTCGACGCGGCGTGTGGGCAGCTGCCCGCGGCGGCGGCCGAAATCTCGGCGGTGGTGTGCCATGCCGCCGCCCGCAACGCCGCCGGCATGCGCGTGCACCTGGCGCGCGCCTTCGCCAGCGGCGCAACCCGCGCGCAGATGGCCGAGGCGCTCGCCTACGTGCTGCTGCACCGGGGCGGTCCGACCATGATCGACGCGGTCAACTGCTGGGAACAGGCCGCTCCGGAGTTGAAGATTCCCGGCCCGTACTAGCCGCTCAATCGACCTTGATCTTGGCCGTGCTGATCACGCCGGCCCATTTTTTGCGCTCACCCAGCAGGTAGGAGCGGAACTCCTCGCTGGAGCCACCCACCGGCTCGACCCCCATCGCGGTGAAGCGCTCGCGCATCTCGGGGGCCTGGAGCGCGGCGGCGAAGGCGGCGTGCAGCTTCGCCACCACCGCCGGCGGCGTGCCGGCCGGCAGCAGCGCGCCATACCAGCCATTGCCGTCGACGTCGTTGATCCCCAGCTCGCCGAGGCTCGGCACATCGGGCGCCAGCGGCGTGCGCCTGGGCGCGAGCACGGCCAGGGCCTTCACCTTCCCCGACTTGATCAGGTCCACCAGCCCGCCCAGGCCGTCGACGCCCAGCGGCAGGTGGTTGCCCAGCAGATCGGTCTTGAGCGGACCCGACCCCTTGTAGGGAACGTGCTCGATGCTGACGCCCACCCGCTGCTTGAGCAGTTCCATCGCCAGGTGCGAGTTCGACCCGGTGCCGGCCGAGCCGTAGGTGAGCGACGTCGGCGCCGCCTTGGCGCGGGCGATCATCTGCTCCACGGTCGCGAGCTTCGCATCAGGCGCGGCCACCAGCACGTTGGCATAGCGCACCAGGTGGATCACGGGGATGAAGTCGTCGAACTTCCAGGTCAGCTTGTCGTACAGGGCTTCGCTGGTCGTGAAATTCGGCGCGGTGACCAGCACGGTGTAGCCGTCGGCGGGCGAACGGGCGACGAACTCGGCGCCGATGTTGGCGGAGGCGCCGGGCTTGTTCTCCACCACCACCGACTGCCCGAACGCCGCGGTCAGGCGCACCGCCATCAAGCGCGCGACCGTGTCCGTGCCGCCGCCCGGGCTGTAGGGCACCACGATGCGGATCGGCTTGTTCGGATACTCCTGCGCCGCCGCGGCCGTCACCGACAGCATGGCGACGACGATCAACCGGCCAATGAGAGTCTTCATGTGTTGCGCTCCTTCAGTCGACGTGGATCTTGGCGGACCGGGCGACTTCGGCCCAGCGCGCGATGTCGGACGCCACCATGGCGCTGTAGTCCGCGCGGGTCATCCGGTTCGGTTCGGCGCCCAGGTCGCGCAGCCGCTCGGCCAGCTCCGGCGTGTTGAGAGCGGTGACCAAAGCGGCGTTCAGGCGGTCCGCGACCGGGGCCGGGATGCCCGCCGGCCCCGAGATGCCGAACCAATTGCTGGCCACCAGCGGCGCCAGGCCCAGCTCGCGCACGCTGGGCACGTCGGGCCAGCGCGACGCGCGCGTGTCGGTGGTGATGGCCAGCAGCCGCAACAGCCGGTTGCGCCCGACGTCGGGCACGGCGGCGATCAGGCCGTCGATCTGCCCGCCCAGGAGGTCCGCGGTGGCGGGCGCCGAACCCTTGTAGGGGATGTGGCTGATGTCCACCTTCGCTGCCTGGTTGAGGATCGCCAGCTTGGCGTGCGACGAGGTGCCGTTGCCGTTGGAGCCGAACTTGACTGCGCCGGGCGCCGTGCGGGCCTTGTCCAGAAGCTGCGCCAGCGAGGTGTAGGGGCTGTTCGCGGCGACGGCGATGCCGCTGGGCACCGCGGCGATCAGGCCGAGGTGGGTGAAGTCCTTGAACGCGTCATACGGCATCTTCGCGTAGACCGCCGGACCGATGGCGTGCGAGGCGACGTTGGACAGAACCAGCGTGTAGCCGTCGGGCGCCGCCTTGGCCGCGGCGTCGCTGCCGATCGCGCCGCCGGCCCCCGCGCGGTTCTCCACCACCACCGGCTGTCCGAGCGAGGCCTCCATTTCCCGGGCCGCGAGCCGTCCGAGCAGGTCGCCGGTGCCGCCCGGCGGGAAGGGAACGATCAGTTTGAGGGGCCGGGCCGGCCACGCCTGTCCTGAGCCCGTCGAAGCGGGCTGGGCCTGCGACGCCAGGGGGACGACAGCGGCGACGGCGAGCAGCGCGACTGCGAAGACACGGTGGATGCGCATTCCAATTTCCCCTCGACCCCGAAGAGTCGAACAGTAGAACAATGTCACTTGCGGGCTTGGCGTTCACCCAAGGCTCGCGTGAACGCTGGCAAAACGATAGCACGTGGGCACCGACCCGAGCCCACATCGACGCAATCGACGGAGGACCCATGTTCATCGGTCATTTCGGAATCGGCTTCGCGGCCAAGCAGGTCGCGCCGCGCGTGTCGCTGGGCACCGCGTTTCTCGCGGCGCAGTGGCTGGACCTGCTCTGGCCCACCTTGCTGCTGCTGGGCCTGGAGTCCGTGCGCATCGCTCCGGGGGCGACGGCGGTCACGCCGCTGGTGTTCGAGCACTACCCCATCTCGCACAGCCTGCTGGCGGTCACCGGCTGGGGGCTGGCGCTGGGAGCGGCCTACGCGCTGGGCCGGAGAAACATCGATGGCGCGGTGGTCGTCGCCCTGCTGGTGGTGAGCCACTGGCTGCTCGACGCCATCGTCCATGTGCCGGACCTGCCGCTGGCGCCGGGCGGGGACACGGTGATCGGCCTGGGCCTGTGGCGATCGCATGCGGCGACGCTGGCCGTGGAGCTCCCGCTCTTCGCGCTGGGCGTGTGGCTGTACCTGAAGGCGACGCAGGCCAGAGACAGGGTGGGCCGCTACGGCCTGATCGGACTGGTCGTGTTCCTGGTGCTGGTCTACTGCGCCAATCTCCTCGGCCCGCCGCCCCCCGACGCCACCGCGATCGCCTGGGTCGGCCAGTCGCAGTGGCTGCTGGTGGCCTGGGGCTACTGGGTGGATGCGCACCGTGACGCGCGGACGGTCAGCGTTGCGCCCGCGCCCGGCATCGCTGCGTGATTGCAAACCACCCGCTTCGGCTCAGGCCGACCGAACCCACGTCGTCGCCAGCGCGTACCGCCCTTCGGGATAGAACGATTGCGTCACCACCACCAGCGTGCGTGCCGCGTCGCGGTACTGGCGCAGCACACGCAGGGCCGGCACGCCCTTGGCGACGCCCAGCGGCTGGGCCAGCCTGTCGTTGACGGCGCAGGCGTACACGGTCTGCTCCACGCTCTCGACGCGGCGGCCGTAGCCGGCCTCGATCAGGTCCGTCAACAGCTTGTCGGGATGCTTTTCGGCCAGCGCCCGCACCCGTGCATAGTGCGGATCGACATAGGCGTCGGTCCATCCGAGCGGCTTGGCCTTGCCGGGCTCGCGCCGCACCATGAAGATGTGGTGCCAGCGCGACCCGGGCTGGCATTGCAGCAGCCGGGCCGTCGGCGTGTCGAGCACGACGTCGTCCGACCCCAGGATCTCGCGCTGCGCCGTGCTGGCCAGCGTCACCAGGCCATCGAGCGACGCCAGCGACTGGGTGAAGGAGCCGCCGCTGCCCGGCAACGCCTCCACCATGGTGCCGCGGTTGCGCCGCCGCGAGATCAAGCCCCGCGCCTGCAACTGGTGCAGCGCGGTGCGCACCGTGTTGCGGCTGGTCTGGTAAGTCTGCATCAGCTCCATTTCGGTCGGCAGCAGGGAGCCGACCGGCAGCTTGCCGGATGCGATCTTGCGCAGCAGGTCTTCCGACACTTGCTGGTACAGGGCGATGGTCATGGTCTGGCTCGCAATATGTTCCGCATATGTTCATCGTATATGTCCCTACATATTAGATGACGGTACAAACTTAGGATCGGTGCTTCCCCAGAAAGAGAGCAACCATGCAACGCAGAACCCTGATCGAGTCGCTGGCCGGAATGACCATGGCCGCACTGGCACCGACCCTCGGCTGGGCCCAGCAACGCCCGGCCGGCTACCCCGCCAAGCCGGTGACCATCATCGTGCCCTTCACCGCCGGCCAGAGCGGCGACGTGCTGGCGCGGGTGCTGGGCGAGCAGCTGGCGCGCGTGTGGGGCCAGCCGCTGATCGTGGACAACCGGGGCGGCGCCGGCGGCACGGTGGGCAGCCGCGCCGCGGCCGCTGCGCCGGCGGACGGCTACACCCTGCTGCTCGGCTCCAGCGGCCCGCTGGCAGCGGCCCCCAACCTGTACAGCAACGCCGGCTACAACCCGCGCGAACTGACGCCGATCATGAACGTGGCCGGCGTGGCCCAGGCGCTGGTGGTGCGCGCCGATTCGAAATACAAGACCCTGCAGGAGCTGCTGGCCGCCGCCAAGGCCACGCCCGGCAAACTGAGCTACGGCTCGGGCGGCGTCGGCTCGTTCCAGCACCTGACCTTCGAGATGCTCAAGCAGCGCACCGGCGCCGACATCGCGCACATCCCGTACAAGGGCAGCTCGCCCGCCTACAACGACCTGTTCGGCGGCCAGATCGACGCCATGTTCGACTCGCTGCCGGCCGTGCTGCCGCATGCCAAGGGCGGCAAGGCCAGGGTGGTGGCCGTCTCCACCGCGCAGCGCGTGGCGCAATTGCCGGACGTGCCCACCGTGGCCGAAAGCGGAGTCAAGGGCTTCGACGCGCTGGGCTGGCTGGGCATCGTCGCGCCCAAGGGGCTCGACCCAGCGATCCGCGAGCGCCTGAACGCCGACCTGAAGACCGTGCTGGCCAACGAATCGGTGAAGGCGCACCTGACCAACCTCGGCATGATCATCCTGGCCAGTTCCACCGCGGAGTTCGGCCAGTTCATCGACAGCGAGCTGACCAAATGGGGCCAGGTGATCAAGACCGGCGGCATCGTCGCCCAGTAACAGACCGCCCACACCCACCATGCGCATCACCCAAGTCCGAGAGCTGGCCGTCCAGCTCGAAGGCGGCGTCGCCAACGCCGTCGTCAATTTTTCCGAGCACACCGTCTCCCTGGTGGCCGTCATCACCGACGTGATCCGCGGCGGGCGGCCGGTGGTCGGCATCGGCTTCAACTCCATCGGCCGCTTCGCCCAGAGCGGCATCATCCGCGACCGCATGATCCCGCGGCTGCTGGCCGCCCCGCCCGCGTCGCTGCTCGATGCGTCCGGCGAGCGCTTCGACGCCGCCGAGGTGCTGGCCACCATCATGCGCAACGAAAAGCCCGGCGGCCACGGCGACCGTGCCGGCGCCGCGGCGGCGATCGAGCATGCGATCTGGGACCTGAACGCCAAGCTGGCCGACGAGCCGGCCTACGCCACGATCGCGCGCGGCTTCGGGCGCCAGCCGGTCGAGGGCTCGGTCGAGGTCTATACCGGCGGCGGTTACTACTACGCGCCCGGCACCGGCCAGACCCTGCGCGCCGAATTCGAGCGTTACCGCGAGATGGGTTTCGAGAGCTTCAAGATGAAGATCGGCGGCGCCCCGCTGGCGCAGGACATGAAGCGCATCGAGGAAGCCCTGCTGGCCGCCGGCGGGGGTGAGCACCTGATGGTGGACGCCAACGGCCGCTTCGACCTGGCCACCGCGCTGGCCTATGCGAAGGAGCTCAAGCCCCTGAAGCTGCGCTGGTTCGAGGAGATCGGCGACCCGCTGGACTACCAGCTCAATCGCGAGGTAATCGAGGCGTATGGCGGGCCGGTCGCCACCGGCGAGAACCTGTTTTCGGCGATCGACACGCTGAACCTGGTGCGCTTCGGCGGCATGCGCCCGAACTGCGACGTCTTCCAGATGGATGCGGGCCTGAGCTACGGCATCACCGAGTACGCCCGGATGATCGACGTGTTGGAGACGCACGGCTTCGACCGCAAGGACGCCATTCCGCACGGCGGCCATCTGATCAACCTGCACACGGTCGTCGGGCTGGGCCTCGGAGCCTGCGAGGCCTACCCGGGCGTGTTCCAGCCGTTCGGCGGCTATTCGGCGCACTGCCAGATCAGGAATGCGCGCGTGCGGCCCAGCGATGCGCCCGGCTTCGGGCTGGAGCAGAAACCCGAGCTGGCGCCGTGGATCGAGCAGCTGACGGCCTGAAGCGGCGCGCTGCGGCGAGGGCACGAATTGTTACGCGCGCGGCGCCGTGCGAACTGCCGCAACGCGGTACCGTGAGGATGGGTTGGCCGGTCCGGCCGCCGCAAACCTCAAGGAGAACGACGATGGGCTTTTTCAGCAAGATCCTGGACAAACTGGGTTTCGACGCCGGCGCCGGCAAGGTGGAAGAGATGCTGCGCACGCCGATTCCGCCAGCCGCGTCCACCAGGCCGGACACCTCCGTGCTCGGCGCCGGGCCCGCGGCCAAGCCGGTGGCAGCGGTCGACGTGGTGGCCCAGCTCGAAAAGCGGGCGGCGGCCAACTCGCAGAAGCTCAATTGGCGCACGTCCATCGTCGACCTGCTCAAGCTGCTGGACATCGACAGCAGCCTGCAGTCGCGCAAGGAACTGGCGACGGAACTCGGTTGCCCCGCCGGCCTGATGGAAGACTCGGCCAAGATGAACATGTGGCTGCACAAGACCGTGCTGGCCAAGCTGGCCGCCAACGGCGGCAACGTGCCGGCCGAACTGCTGGACTGAGTGCGGGCGGCGACGAAGACCGTCGCCCAGCGCTTCGGGGCAGCTTCAATCGAGATCCTGCTGAACGCTCCCGCGCAGCTGCTACTGCGGCTCGAACAGCGCGGCGATGTCCTCGACTGCAGTCGTCGAGAGCGGCAGCCGCGGCTGCACTCGGTCCTCGATCGCGACGCCACGCGCATCTCGCATTCGGGCCACTGTCAAGGCGAGGTCCCACTCGGCGCTGACTTTGATGAGGGCGTTGGCCGTTGCCAGGCCGGCCGTCGGTTCGCCGACAGTCCTGACGCCGGCACGCGAATCGAGCGCCACGGCCGCGGCCTCGCAGGCGCTGGCGCAGCGCTTGCCAAGCCACACGACGACCGGTGCGTCCGACCGCGCCCCCAGCACTTGCGGGAACGACGCAGGGTCGAACCGTGGCGCGGGCGGGAGCTCCCCACCGGTCTCGACACCCCTTGACGTGAGCACCACAGGCTTCTGCTCTCCGCGCCCGTCGATCCAGGTCAGCAACTTCCCGGCCGGCAGCAGTGGCGCCAGCGCAGCGATCGTGGTGTCCGAGTTGCCGCCGCCGTGGCCGCGCAGGTCGACGATCCAGCGCGTCCCGCGCGGCTCGCCAAGCAGGCAGTCGTGCGCGGCTGCAACGTAGTCCTCCTGGCGCAGGTCAGGGCTCAAAGGGGTTGCCGGAAGAACCAATCGTGCAATCCCTGGGCGAATCGTCTGGCACAAAGGCTTGTTGGCCGTTGCGAGGGGTGCCACCGCGTCCGCTCCAGGCGTCGGCCGCAGATGCGTGTGCGAGTTGCCCGGAAGCCGCTCCACCAGCGCCTTGACCCGCAGCGGCACCGGGTCGATGTCGAGCGGGATCTCCATCGGGGCCAGAATGACCGGTCGCAACGCAGCCCAGTCGACCTCCGAACTGCGCCAATAGGACTGCTGGATGCGGTCGACCAGTTCGATCAGCCGGGCGCGGCTGCCTGCCGGCTCGGCGAGCTGGCGTCGCGCCACTTCGACCCGGATGTCGGTGACAGTCGCCGGCAAGCGCTCGTAGTAGATCGTTGCGATCGCTCGCCTTGCCGCCGCAGGGATTTGCACGGCGGCCGAACATCGCGCGGTGCCGAGCACTGGCGTGCAACGCGATGGAGGCGTGAAGACCAGCCGCTCCTCGATCCTCAGATCGGTGCCCGAAAACGCCTGGACCGTGAAAACGGACCGCACTCTCGCATCACCGACGTCCGCCGAGATCCGCACCCACCGGCCGCGGACCTGGTCGATGTCGAGGTCGATGCGCTTGAATCGCTCGGTGGTCAGCTCGATCGCCGGGACGGCAACCAGGTCTGTCCATTCGCCGGCGGCAGCAAGGGCAGCACAGGTCGCCAGTGCAAGTCCGGCCAAGGCTTGGTGAATTCGCATTCCCTGATCCTCCTCAGGCTCGCGATCCTAGAGCATCAAACCCGCTGCGCGTGAGACAGCTGGCCAGCCGGTGCTAGCGCCGGACGTAATGGCCCTTGACCAGGCGGCCCTTCGAGCGGTGGGCCGGGACCCAGACCTTGTGCTTGTGCCTTGCCACCTGGCTCTTCTTCACCTTGGCGCTGCCTGAATCGAAATACACCGTGGAAGCCTGGGCGGTTGCAGCGGCGAAGGAAACGACCAGGGCTGCCAGCGAAAGAAAAATCTTGTTCATCTCGATCCTGATGTCAGTGTTGCGCAACGGTTGCGAAGCACAGAAGTATCTCCGGATCGTGTAAAGGCTTGAACAACAGGCCTCGCCCTACACCACCCCCAACTCCCGCAGCCTGCCGATCTGCGCGTCGTCCAGCCCCGCCTCGCGCAGCACTTCATCGGTGTGCTCGCCGCAGTCGGGCGCCACCGCGTGCACCGACGCGGGCGTGCGCTCCAGGTGCACCGGCTGGGTGAGGAAGGTGGAGGTCTTGCCGCCCGCGGACGTCGCCTGCGCCGTGGCGCCCATGTGCCGCACCTGCGGGTCGTCGAACATCTGCGGCACGGTGTACACCGGCCCCGCCGGCACGCCGGCGCCATTGAGCACGTCGACCCAATGCGCCACCGGCGCCGTCGCAAACACGTCCGTGATCAAGGCGGACAGCTCCGCTCGGTTGGCCACGCGCAGGGCATCGGTGGCAAAGCGCGGGTCGGCCAGCCAGGCCTGCCGCTCCAGCGCCACGCAGAAGCGGCGCCAGTTGCCGCCACCCGCGGCGCCGATGTTCAGGCTGCCGTCCTGCGCCTGGTACAGGCCCATCGGGCTGGCGGTCGGATGGTCGTTGCCGGCCTGCACCGGCACCGCGCCTTCGTTCAGGTAGCGCGCGGCCTGGAAGTCCATCATCGCGATCTGCGCGTGCAGCAGCGAGGTGTGCACCCATTGCCCCTGGCCGGACCGCTCGCGCTCCAGCAAGGCCGCGAAGATGCCGAGCGCGGCGTACAGACCCGCGCTCGAATCCGCCACGGCCAGGCCGGCCCGCACCGGCCCCTGCCCCGGCAGGCCGGTGACCGACATCAACCCGCCCATGCCCTGGATCACCTGGTCGAAGCCCGGGCGCTCCGCATACGGACCGTCCTGGCCGTAGCCGGAGATGCTGGCCAGCACGATGCGCGGATTGATGGCGCGCAGCGATTCGTAATCGAGTCCCAGGCGGAACTTGACGTCGGGGCGCCAGTTCTCCACCACCACGTCGGCCGTCTTCACCAGCTCGCGGAACACGGCCAGGCCCTCGGGCCGCTTCAGGTTCAGCGTGAGCGACCGCTTGTTGCGGTTCAGGTTCTGGAAGTCGCCGCCCTCGCGGCTGTCGACGAACATGTTGTCGTTGGCGTCCACGCCCGGCGGCGGCTCGACCCGGATCACGTCGGCGCCGAAGTCGGCCAGCATGCGCACGCAGGTCGGGCCGGCGCGCACCCGCGAGAGGTCGAGGACACGATACGGCGCCAGCGCCTCGCCAGCCTGGATTCTGGCCATGCTCAGCGCCCCTTCCAGACCGGCGCGCGCCGTTGCGCGAAGGCGCGCCGGCCCTCGGCGAAATCGTCGCTCTCCATCGTCGCCTGCGAGCGCGCGGCCAGCCGCTGCTGGTCGAACTCGCCCCGGCCCAGTTCGTTCAGCGACTGCTTCAGGGATTCCAGCGCCAGCGGCGCCAGGCCGGCGACCTGCGCGGCCAGCGCCGAGACGCGCTCGTCGAACTGCGCGGCGGGCACCAGCTCCTGCAGATAGCCCACCCGCAGCAGCGTCTGCGCATCCAGCGCCAGCGCCGTGAGGAAGGCGCGCTTGGCCACGCTGACACCCAGCCGCGAGACATAGCGCTGCAGCCCGCTCGGGTAGTAATGCAGGCCGAGCGCAGCGGCCGGCATCCGCATCTCGATGCCCTCGACGCCGATGGCAAGGTCGCAGGCCAGCACGAAATCGGTGGCGCCGCCATAGACGCTGCCGCTCAGCGCGCACAGCGTCACCGGCCGCAGCCGCTCCAGGGCCTGGGCCACGTCCTCGAAGCCGACGTCGTGCCGGGCGCCGTCGAACTCGCCGGTGTGGTAGCCGGCGCTGAACACCGGCCGCTCGGGCAGCACGTCGGCGCCGAGCACGAGCACGCGGATGGAGCGGTCGCCGTCGATCCGCTGGAACAGCTCCAGCAAGCGGCTCAGGTCCTGGTTCTCCAGGCGGTTGCGGTGCACGGGGCGCGCGAGCGTGATGCGCGCGATGCCGCCTGCGACATCGAAGCGGGGCGGCTGGGAGGAAGGAGTGGTCATGCAGTCAAGGATAGGGGGCGCCGTGGCGCCGGGAGCAACATCGCGGCGCCGGCCACCGCGCCCAGCAGCGCGAAGCAGCCGTAGCCCAGCGCGTACGAGCCGCCCAGCTGCACCAGCGCCCCGAACAGCACCGGGCCCGCCATGCAGCCGGCGAAGGTGAAGAACTGCGTGCCGCCTGCCGCCGCGGCCACCCGCTCGCGCGGCACGTTGCGCAGCAGCTCGGCAAAGTACACGCCGTTCCAGCCCATGGCCGTCGCACCGCAGGCCAGGACGGCCAGCGTGGTCGCCACCAGGCCCGCCGTAGGCGGCAGCAGCGCCAGCACCACGCAGCTGGCGCTCATGGCCAGGCCCAGCCCGCCCAGCAGCACGCGGGGCGCGACCCAGCGATCGGCGACGTGCCCCATCCCGATCCGCACCGCGGTGCACAGGCCTTGCGACGCCGCCAGCAGGCCGGCCGCGACGCCCAGCGGCAGGCCGCGTTCCAGGTGCAGCATCGACACGATGAAGGTGAGGAAGCCCTGCTGCGTCATCGCGTAGGCCAGCGACATCAGGCTGAGGCGCCGCAGTCCCGGCAGTTGCCAGGCATCGGCCAGCGACTTCCACGCCCCCACCGGCGCGCTGCCGGGCGTGCCGGGCGGGTCCAGCCGCGGCGCCGCCTGCAGCAGCAGCAGGGCCCGCAGCACGCAGGCGCCGGCACCCACCCAGGCGCTGC
>CALRYV010000023.1:0-95774 GCA_943372495.1 Ramlibacter sp. 2FC
GGGAGCGAATGCGTTATTTCTTCGCCGGTTCGTCGGGCTTCTTGTCGTTGCCTTCGATGTACGGCGACCACGGCTTGGCCTTCACCGGGCCGGGGGTCTTCCACACGACGTTGAACTGGCCGTCGGCCTTGATCTCGCCGATGAACACCGACTTGTGCAGGTGGTGGTTCTTCTCGTCCATCTTGGAGACGATGCCGCTCGGGGCCTTGAAGGTCTGGCCGGCCATGGCGGCGATGACCTTGTCGGTGTCGGTCGACTTGGCCTTCTCGACGGCCTGCTTCCACATGTTGATGCCGATGTAGGTGGCTTCCATCGGATCGTTGGTCAGCGGCTTGTCCTTGTGGCCGGCGATGCCCTTGGCCTTGGCGTAGGTGGCCCACTTCTTCTCGAACTCGGTGTTGGCCGGGTTCTTGATCGACTGGAAGTAGTTCCAGGCGGCCAGATGGCCCACCAGCGGCTTGGTGTCCACGCCGCGCAGTTCTTCCTCGCCAACGGAGAAGGCGACGACCGGCACGTCCTTGGCCTTCAGGCCGGCGTTGCCCAGTTCCTTGTAGAACGGCACGTTGGAGTCGCCGTTGATGGTGGAGACGACGGCCGTCTTGCCGCCGGCCGAGAACTTCTTGATGTCGGCGACGATGGTCTGGTAGTCGGAGTGGCCGAACGGGGTGTACTTCTCGTCGATGTCGGTGTCCTTCACGCCCTTGGACTTCAGGTAGGCGCGCAGGATCTTGTTGGTGGTGCGGGGATAGACGTAGTCCGTGCCCAGCAGCACCCAGCGCTTGGCGCCGCCGCCGTCCTTGGACATCAGGTAGTCGACGGCCGGGATGGCCTGCTGATTCGGAGCGGCGCCCGTGTAGAACACGTTCTTGGACAGCTCTTCGCCTTCGTACTGGACCGGGTAGAACAGCAGGCCGTTCAGCTCCTCGACCACCGGCAGCACCGACTTGCGCGACACGCTGGTCCAGCAGCCGAAGATCACGGCGACCTTGTCCTGCGTCAGCAGCTGCTTGGTCTTCTCGGCGAACAGCGGCCAGTTGGAAGCCGGGTCGACGATCACGGGCTCGAGCTTCTTGCCCAGCACGCCGCCCTTGGCGTTGATCTCGTCGATCGCCATCAGCACGGTGTCCTTGAGGACCGTTTCAGAAATGGCCATCGTGCCGGACAGGCTGTGCAGGATGCCGACCTTGATCGTGTCCTTGGCCTGCGCAACCGCGTTGCCGGCCAGTCCCAGACCCAGGGCGATCGATGCGGTCAGTAGTTTGAGATTTCCTCGACGATTCATGGCTTTCTCCGAAATGAGAGGTACGACCCCACATTGGGTCGCAACTGGTTACGCAAGGGATATGCCAAGTCGGACAATGCCTACAAGCGCACCATAACGAGCGCGATGCCCGTTTTTCATGCACGCACCTGTCCAGATTGGTTCGCACGCACCAAAATGCGTTCGAACGTTGCGCAACGCCGGCGGCGGCGAGCCGCACCGGAATGGCACGTGACTTGCGACAGCGACCCCATACCGAGAGAGCCCGATGGAACTGACCCCCCGCGAAAAAGACAAGCTGCTGATCTTCACCGCCGGCCTGCTGGCCGAGCGGCGCAAGGCCAGGGGCTTGAAGCTCAATTACCCGGAAGCCGTGGCGCTGATCTCCGCCGCCGTGATGGAAGGCGCCCGCGACGGCCGCACCGTCGCCCAGCTCATGAGCGAGGGCCGCACCATCCTGACCCGGGCCGAGGTGATGGACGGCGTCGCCGAGATGATTCCGGACATCCAGGTCGAAGCCACTTTCCCCGACGGCACCAAGCTGGTCACCGTGCACCAGCCGATTGCCTGAACCGCGTCATCCAGGAGAACACCCAATGCAGTCGATCAGGAAGATCCAGCTCATGGCCGCCGCGCTGGTGGCGAGCGCCCCGGCCCTGGCCCATGACGAGAGCGGCTGGGCCGCGATCCACTGGCACGCCAGCGACCTCCTCGGCCTTGCCGTGGTGGGCGCCCTGTCCGTCGCCGCCCTGTGGCTGGCGCGGCGCACGCAACAGCGGGCCGCGAAGAAATGATTCCGGGCGAACTGCTCGAAGCGGCCGGCGACCACGCCCTGAACCCGGGGCGCAGGACGCTGACGGTCGTCGTGCGCAACACCGCCGACCGGCCGATCCAGGTCGGCTCCCACTACCACTTTGCCGAGACCAACGGCGCGCTCGGTTTCGACCGGGACGCGGCCCGCGGCATGCGGCTGAACATCGCGTCCGGCACCGCCGTGCGCTTCGAACCGGGCCAGCAGCGCACGGTGGAACTGGTGGATTTCGCCGGCGACCGCGTGGTTCACGGCTTCCGCGGCCTGGTGCAAGGGAAACTGTAAATGGCAACCATTGGACGGCGCGCCTACGCCGAGATGTTCGGCCCCACCACCGGGGATCGGGTGCGGCTGGCCGACACGGATCTCGTGATCGAGGTCGAGGACGACTACACGCTGCGCGCCGGCGAAGGCAGAAAGGACGCCGCTGGCAACGCCGTCGGGTATGGCGAGGAAGTGAAGTTCGGCGGCGGCAAGACCATCCGCGACGGCATGGCGCAATCGCAAAGGACCAACGCGCAAGGGGCGATGGATTGCGTGCTGACCAACGCGCTGATCGTCGACCACTGGGGCATCGTCAAGGCCGACATCGGCCTGAAGGGCGGGCGCATCGCCGCCATCGGCAAGGCCGGCAATCCGGACACCCAGCCGGGCGTGGACATCATCATCGGCCCGGGCACCGAGATCATCAGCTGCGAGGGCAACATCGTCACCGCCGGCGGCATCGACAGCCACATCCACTTCATCTGCCCGCAGCAGATCGAGGAGGCGCTGGCGTCGGGCGTCACCACCATGCTGGGCGGCGGCACCGGGCCGGCCACCGGCACCTTCGCAACCACCTGCACGCCGGGCCCGTGGAACATCGAGCGCATGCTGCAGGCGGCCGACGCCTTTCCGATGAACCTGGGCTTCCTGGGCAAGGGCAACGCCAGCCTGCCGGCCGCGCTGCATGAACAGGTCGACGCCGGCGTGATCGGCCTGAAGCTGCACGAGGACTGGGGCACCACGCCGTCGGCCATCAGCAACTGCCTGGATGTGGCGGAGCTGACCGACGTGCAGGTGGCGATCCACAGCGACACGCTGAACGAATCGGGCTTCGTCGAGAACACCATCGCCGCCACCAAGGGGCGGAGCCTGTGCGCGTTCCACACCGAAGGCGCCGGCGGCGGCCATGCGCCGGACATCCTGCGGGTGGTGGGGGAGGCGAACTTCCTGCCCTCGTCGACCAACCCGACGATGCCGTACACCGTGAACACCCTGGACGAGCACGTGGACATGCTGATGGTCTGCCACCACCTGGACCCGGGCATCGCCGAAGACCTGGCCTTCGCCGAGAGCCGGATCCGCAAGGAGACCATCGCCGCCGAAGACGTGTTGCACGACCTGGGCGCGATCAGCATGATGTCCAGCGACAGCCAGGCCATGGGCCGGGTCGGCGAGGTGATCCTGCGCACCTGGCAGACGGCGCACAAGATGAAGCTGCAGCGCGGCTGGCTTGCTCCCTCCCCCTCCGGGGGAGGGCTGGGGTGGGGGCCCGCCAGCGAATCACGCAACGACAACTTCCGCGCCAGGCGCTACATCGCCAAGTACACCATCAACCCCGCCATCTCGCACGGCATCGCCCACGAGGTGGGCAGCATCGAGCCGGGCAAGTGGGCCGACCTGGTGGTCTGGAAGCCGGCGTTCTTCGGCGTCAAGCCGGCGCTGATCCTGAAGGGCGGCTTCATCGCGATGGCGGCGATGGGCGACCCCAACGCTTCCATCCCGACCCCGCAGCCGGTGCACTACCGGCCGATGTTCGGCAGCTACGGCGGCGCCATCGCCAAGGGATCGCTGACCTTCGTCTCGCAGGCCGGCTTGCAGGGCGGCATCGGCGAGCGCTACGGACTGCGCAAGACGCTCAGCGCGGTGCGCAACATCCGCGGCGTCCGCAAGCAGCACCTCATCCACAACGCCTACCTGCCGGCAATGGAGATCGACCCGCAAACCTATGCCGTCCGCGCGGATGGCGTGCTGCTGACATGCGAAGCTGCTACCGTGTTGCCGATGGCACAACGCTACTTCCTTTTCTGATCACCATGCTGCAAGTTTCCAAGTTGCTGGCCGGCGGGCACGGGCTGGCCCCGGTGCTGCTCAAGCGCGCCGCCAGCGTGTCGCTCGACTGGGACGTCCGGCAGAAAAGCCGGTTCGACGCCACCGATTCCCTGGGCCGGCACATCGGCGTGTTCCTGCCGCGCGGCACCCTGGTGCGCGGCGGCGACGTGCTGGTGGCCGAGGACGGCTCGCTGGTCCGCGTCATCGCCGCGCCGCAACCGGTGCTGGTGATCACCCACTGCACGGCGCACGGCACGCCGTTCGACCTGCTGCGCGCCGCCTACCACCTGGGCAACCGGCACGTGCCGATCGAACTCAAGCCCGACCACCTGAAGATCGAGCCGGACCACGTGCTGGCCGCGATGCTGCGCTCCATGCACCTGATCGTCTCCGACCAGTTCAGCGCCTTCGAGCCCGAGGGCGGCGCCTATGGCGCGCACGCGGGCCATCCGCCGACGCTCGGCCCCGTCCACCACGAGCATGCGCACCCCGAGCACGACCACGACCATGACGCGCATGAGCACGACCACCGCGACCACGATGGCCACGGCCACTGACGCGCCGCTGCTGCAGCTGATCTGGCTGGCCTCGCCGGCGCTGCCGATCGGCGGCTTCTCGTATTCCGAGGGCATGGAGTCCGCGATCGACGCCGGGCTGGTCAACAACGAAGAGTCGGTCGCCGCCTGGCTGGTCGAGCAATTGCACCTGACCCAAGCCCGCGGCGACCTGGCCGTCGCGGCGCAGGCGATCGAAGCCTGGCGCGCCGGCAACCAGGACCGGATCGCGGAGCTCGACGCGTGGGTGCTGCAAACCCGGGAAACGAGCGAGTTCCGCCAGCAAAGCGAGCAGATGGGGCGGTCGCTGGTGGAGTGGCTCCGTGCCGTTCAGCCTGAGCTTGTCGAGTCCGTTCACCCACACACCGTTCGGGCTGAGCCTGTCGAAGCCCCCGCGAGCCCTTCGACAGGCTCAGGGCGAACGGATCTGCATTACACCTATCCCGTCGCCTTCGCCCTCGCCGCCAGCACCACCGGCGCCAGCACGCGCGACTGCCTGCTCGCGTTCGCCTTCGGCTGGGCCGAGAACATGGTGCAGGCGGCGCTCAAGTCGGTGCCGCTGGGCCAGAGCTCGGGCCAGCGGGTGCTGGGCCGGCTGGCGCGCGAGATCCCGGCCGCGGTCGACGTGGCGCTGGCCCTGCACGACGAAGACCGGCAGGCCTTCTCTCCCATGCTGGCGATCCTGTCGGCCCGCCACGAAATCCAATACTCCAGGCTGTTCCGTTCATGAGCTTTCACCACATCGCCAACCGCACCAAGAAGCTGCCGCCCTTGCGGGTCGGCATCGGCGGCCCGGTCGGTTCCGGCAAGACGACGCTGCTGGAGATGCTGTGCAAGAGCATGCGCGACAAGTACGACCTGGTGGCGATCACCAACGACATCTACACCAAGGAAGACCAGCGCCTGCTCACGGTGAGCGGCGCCCTGCCGGCCGAACGTATCATGGGCGTGGAGACCGGCGGCTGCCCGCACACCGCGATCCGCGAGGACGCCTCGATCAACCTGGAGGCGATCGACCGCATGCTGGTGGACTTCCCGGAAGCCGACATCGTGTTCGTCGAGAGCGGCGGCGACAACCTGGCCGCCACCTTCAGTCCCGAGCTGAGCGACCTGACGATCTACGTGATCGACGTCGCCGCCGGCGAGAAGATTCCGCGCAAGGGCGGTCCCGGCATCACCAAGAGCGACCTGTTCGTGATCAACAAGACCGACCTTGCGCCCTACGTGGGCGCCGACCTGGGCGTGATGGAGGCCGACACCAAACGGATGCGGCGGGAACGCCCCTACGTGATGACCAACCTCAAGACCCTGGCCGGCCTGGCTGAGGTGGTGGAATTCATCGAGCGCAAGGGCCTGCTGCAGTCACATGCGTGATTCGTAGCGCGGGTCGATCCGGCTGACGGCGTGGGCCGGCTGGCCGGCGTGCTGGTCCGAGCGCAGCGCCAGCCAGGTCCACAGCGCGCCCGCCGCTTCGATCACTGCGAACACCATCAGCATCGGGCTGGCCAGGCCCAGCAGCACGAAGACGCCGAACCAGAGCAGGACCAGCGGCCGGATATAGACGCTGGCGCGGAACAGCGGCACCGCCTCGATGCGGGCGGCCACCCAGAAGAAGACGCCGATGTTGATGACGACCACGCCCAGCACGCGGATCCACACCTCGCTGGTGGGCGGCATGCGAAGCGCCGACAACACCAGGTTGGGAACCAGGACCAGCGCCAGCCCGAGGGCCAGGATGTAGCAGCAGGATGCCTTGATGGTGAACGCGGTCTTCGACATGCTGTCCTCCGGTGTTGTGGCTGCGGCATTCTGGCACGGGCTGCTGTCATCCCGGGCTTGACCCGGGATCCATGTCTGCGTGCCCTTAAAATGCAGGCTCGGAGAGTTGGCAGAGCGGTTGAATGCACCGGTCTTGAAAACCGGCGATGTCGAAAGACATCCGTGAGTTCGAATCTCACACTCTCCGCCACCCCCCTACTCCATGTGCAGTATCGAGCCCTCCTCTGCAGCTTAATCATGAGCTGCAGATAGGAAAAGGGCTTAGCGGTCCGGCCCATCAGGACGCAAAAACTCCTTGCGACGCCATGCTCAAACGCTGAGAATCCGCCTGCGCATTCATGACCCGGGATGCAGCGCCATCGATGCGCGCATTCCCGGGCCGTTCTTCCAGGCTCCTGTCTTTCGTCAAGCTGTCCCTGCCCACCCTGTCACCAGCGATCCGTGAGGTTTCTTCAGCAATGGCCAAGCCCCTTCGATTCAACAGATGCGGATGTGATTCGCCCAGCCTCGGGCGGATCCCGCGCAGCTGGTGGATGCGCCTCTTCAAGTCCAGGCGGCTCTACGTCTGCAACAGCTGCAACGCCCCGGTGTTCGCGATCCAGAGAGACGTCGAAGTCGCGAACTGGCAGGCAGCGACACTGCTGAAGCCCTACCTTCCGACCGTTTCCGACGATCTGCGTTGAATCGAGCGCCCGGCCGGGCCGCACAATCCCGGGGCAAGGAAGCCCCCGATGAACCAGTCCCTCCAGCTCGGCCCCCTCACCCTGCCCTTCGCGCTGCTGCTGGCCATGGCGGCACTGGCCGTCGGCATGGTCGCCGGCCGGCTGCTGGGCCGGCGCGCCGGCGTCGACGTCGAGCCGCTGCTGTGGCGGCTGCTGGCGGTCGGCGCGATCGCCGCGCGACTGGCCTTCGTCGCGCAGTTCCAGGACGCGTACCTGCAGGCGCCGCTGACCATCCTCGACATCCGCGACGGCGGCTGGGCTCCGCTGGCCGGACTGGTCGCGGCGGGCGTCTATGCGATCGCGGCCAGCCTGCGGCGCGCGCCGCTGCGCCGGCCCTTGGCCGCCGCACTGGGCAGCGTGATCCTGGTGTGGACGCTGGGCGCACTGGTGCTGGAGGCGACATCCAACGACGTCGCCCCCCTGCCGGCGCTGCAACTGCAATCGCTCGCCGGCCAGGCCGTGGCGCTCACCGACTTCCAGGGCCGGCCGACCGTCGTCAACGTGTGGGCCACGTGGTGCCCGCCCTGCCGGCGCGAGATGCCGGTGCTGCTGCAGGCGCAGGCCGAACGGCCCGACGTGCATTTCGTCTTCCTCAACCAGGGCGAATCGGCCGCCAAGGTGCAGGCCTTCCTCACCGCGCAGCAGCTGCCGCTGCGCAACGTGCTGCTCGATCCGCAGGGCAAGGCACGGGTCGAACTGGGCCACCGTGCGCTGCCGACCACGCTGTTCTACGACGCGCACGGCCGCCTGGTCGACACCCGTGTCGGCGAACTGTCGCGCGCGACGCTGGCGCAGCGGCTGCCCGCCATCCCGACTCCACCCCAACCGCATTGAGAGCCCCATGAGCACTTCCGGACCGAGCCCCTTCGCCGACCCCGCCGGCACCTGGAACCGGCGCTTCGGCACCGACGACTACCTGTTCGGGACCGAGCCCAATGCCTGGCTGCGCGAGCATGCCGGACTATGGCAACCCGGCCAGCGGGTGTTGAGCGTGGCGGACGGCGAAGGCCGCAACAGCGTCTGGCTGGCGCAGCGCGGCCTGGTGGTCGACGCCTTCGACATCGCGCCAGCCGGCGTGGCCAAGGCGCGCCGGCTGGCGGACCAGCGCGGCGTGGCGGTCAACTTCTCGGTGAGCGATTGCGACGGCTATGCCTGGCCCGAGGCCACGTACGACGGCGTGGCGGCGATCTTCGTGCAGTTCGCCGACCCGGCAATGCGGTCGCGCCTGTTCGCCAACATCCAGCGCAGCCTCAAGCCGGGCGGCACGCTGGTGCTCCATGGCTATACGCCCAGGCAACTCGACTACAAGACCGGCGGCCCGCCGCTGGCCGACCATCTCTACACCGAGGCCCTGCTGCGCGAGGCCTTCGCCGCGATGGAGATCGTCGAGTTGCGCGAGTACGAGGCCCAGGTGGCGGAAGGCACCGGGCACCTCGGCCACTCGGCGCTGATCGGGCTGGTGGCGCGGCGCCGCTAGCCCGGCCAGGCAGAGGCCCCCTGCGCCGAAGGTCATGGGCGCGCTCAGCGGCCGGCCAGGCCCCGCTGGCGAAGCGTGACCGCGAGCGCCGTTGTGATCGCTTCGCTCACCGCGCGCAGCGGCCGGCTCTCGGCGTCAGCCTTGCGCGACACCAGTGAAAGCTGGACGGCGGGAGCGCCGCGGCCCAGCCGCACGAAATGCACCGGATAAGACTGGCAGAAGCCGGCGTCGACCATGTGCACCAGCGCAATCCCCAGCCCGGCGCTGACCATCGCGATGATCGCCTGAATGCTGTCGAGTTCGATTGCGCCGTGCCCCGTGCGGACCTGGCTGGTGACGTAGCGTGCGCCCAGCATCCCCGAGATGGTGTGCCGGTCGTAGCGGATCCACTCGTATTCCTTGAACAGCGCCGGCACCGACGTCTCCGTCGCGTTCGGCGGCACGATCAGGCGCATTTCGCTGCGCAGCAGCGGTTGCCACCGCAGGCGCGCCGAGCCGCCACCCGGGGGCTCGGCGACCACCGCGGCATCGAGCTCGCCCGATTTCACCGCGTCGGTCAGGCCGGTGCTGCGGCCGCCGGTTGGCCGCAGCACCAGCCGCGGATAGCGCGCGCGCAGCTCGGTCAGCGTGCCGGGCAGCAGCGCGGGCAGCATCGACTCGATGATGCCCAGCCGCACAGCGCCCTCGACCCCGACGGCGCTGCGCCGCCGCAGCGACTGCAGGTGCTCCAGGCCCTGGCGCATGGCGGCCGACACCTCGTGCGCCAGCGGGGTCGGCCGGATGGCATGGCCCGAGCGATCGAACAGCGGCTGCCCGAGCCAGGCCTCGATCTGCTTCATCTGCATGCTCACGGCGCTCGCGGTGAGGCTCATTTCGCTGGCCGCAGCGGCCAGCGTGCCGCCGCGCAGCACCGCGTCGAGCGTGTCGAACATCTCGATCTTCATCAGCTTTCCTTGATCTCAACCCCAAATCTAATCGCTTTTCCTTGCGAAGGGATGTCCGTAGACTTCGGGGCCATACCTGCACCCAAATCAACCGGAGTTGAACCGATGAGCAATGCATTCCCGCGCGGCTGGACCAACGAACAAGCCCGCACCGACACGTCCTGGATCCAGCGGCTGAGCGCCGCTGAAGTCGCTGGCTTCGACGCGGCACTGGCCCACGCCAAGGCAAGCGGCAAGTCCTGGCTGGCGATGACGGCCGACGACTTCCCGCTGCCTGAAGCGGCCAGCGCAGCCCTGAAGCGCGCCTTCGCCACCGCGCAGGGCCGCTGGGGCATCTGCCTGCTCAAGGGCTTCCCGGTCGAGCGCTGGAGCGAGGAAGACGCCAAGCTCGCCTACTGGGGCATGGGCCTGCACACCGGCGTCGCGCGCACCCAGAACCCGGCCAGCCAGTACATGAACGACGTGCGCGACGAGGGCGCCCAGTACAAGGCGGCCAACGGCCGCAGCCGCGGCTACAACACCAAGGCCGGCCTGGACTTCCACATGGATTCGGGCGACATCGTCGGCCTGCTGTGCCGCCGCACCGCCAGGACCGGCGGCGAAAGCCTGGTGGCCAGCACCATCGCCGTGGCCGAAGAACTGGGCCGCCGCCGGCCCGACCTGCTCGAGGTGCTCAAGCAGCCCTTCTACCACCACTACCAGGGGTCGGAGGACCCGCTGCAGCCGCCGTACTACGCCTGCCCGATCATCGGCAGCGACCCTGAGCACTTCACGATGCGGGTGAACCGCAAGAACATCGTGGCCGCGCAACGCGACTTCCCCGAGCTGCCGCGCGTGACGGCGCTGCAGTGGGAGGCGATCGACCTGCTGGAGGCGATCATGGCCGACCCGCGCTTTTGCTATCGCATGACGCTCGAACAGGGCGACCTGCAGCTGGTCAACAACTACGTGATCGTGCATTCGCGCACCCCCTTCGAGGACTTCGAGGAGGCCGATGCCAAGCGCCACCTGCTGCGCCTGTGGCTGGCAGTGCCGGACTCGCAGCCGCTGCCCGCCGATTGGGCCGAGTACTACATCGACACGCGGCCCGGCTCCGTGCGCGGCGGCCTGCGCGGCTCGCAGTCGACGGCCGAGTTCGCCCGCTACGAGGAGCGCCAGGCGAAGGCGCTGGGCATGGCCTACCGCCCCTGGGCGCCGGTCAAGCGCCGGGCCGATGCGCTGGCCCACGCCGCCTGACAGCGTTCAGCCGCCCCCGACTGCGCGACGCACCTCGTCGCCATGCTGCCCCAGCGTGGGCGCGGCAAACGGCGCGGGGCCCGGTGTGCGGCTGTACACCCAGGGCTGGGTGAAGCCGCGGTAGCTGCCCAGGGCAGGATGCGGCAACGTGGCGAGCATCGCCTCGGCCTGCACCTGCGGATCGTCGAACATGTCGGCGACGCTGCGCGACGCCGAGCAGGGCACGCTCTCGCCGAACACGGTTTCCCATTCCAGGGCCGAGCGCTTGGCGAGCGCCTCGCGCAGCAGCGGGACGATTTCGTCGCGGTGCTCGGCCCGCTTCTTCACGCTGTCGTAGCGCGGGTTGTCGTGCAGCGCCATCAGCCCGGTCTTGTCGCACAGCGCGCGCCAGAAGTGCGGCGTGTTGGCCGACAGGTACAGGTAACCCTCGCGCGTGGGATGCAGGCCGGTGATGCCGCCAGAACGCATGTCGCGCGAGACATCGCGCGGCTCCCCTTCGCCCCACACCAGCCGCGCCGACTGCATGGTGAGCGCAGCGCGCAGCAGCGACACGCCGACCTGCTGGCCGCGGCCGCTCTTCTCGCGCTCGTACAGCGCCGACGCAATGCCGGCAGCGACCATCATGGAGGTGAAATAGTCGACCACCGAGCCGTACAGGATCTCGGGCGGCCCGCCGCGCTGGCCCTGTTCGTCGCACATGCCGCTGTAGGTCTGCAGCACCTGGTCGTAGCCCGCCTTGTCCTTGAGCGGACCGGTCTCGCCGAAGCCGGTGACGGCGCAGTAGATGAGCCGGTCGTTCAACGGCTGCAGCTGCTCGTAGGCGATGCCCAGCCGCTCAGGCACGCCCGGACGGAAGTTGTGCACCAGCACATCCGCGTCGCGCACCAGCTGCAGCAGCACCTCGCGGTCGGACGGCTGCTTCAGGTCCAGCATCACGCCGCGCTTGCTGCGGTTGACGCCGACGAAGGCGCGGCTCTCGTTGGGCAGGGTCGACGGGTAGTGGCGAAGGTTGTCGCCCGCGGGCGGCTCGACCTTCAGCACCTCGGCGCCCTGGTCGGCGAGCAGGGTGCAGCCATAAGGCCCGGCAATGTAGGCGCTCAGGTCGAGCACGCGCACGCCGGCCAGCGGACCGCGCGCGGTGGCGGTGGGGTCGTAGGTCGTCATGTTGCCCCCACGCTTGTCACTTCGTGTACTGCGCTGCCCCCCCCGAGGGGGTCTTCGCGCCTTCGGGCGGCCGTGCGGCGCTCATTCCGCGACGATGTTCTGTTGCCGCGCCAGCTTCTTCCAGCGCGGGATGTCGGCGGCGATGGTCGCGGCGAATTGCGCCGGCGTGGCCGGGGCCGGCAAGGCGCCTTCCTTCAGCAGGAAGTCCTTGAACTCGGGCGTGGCGAGAACCTTGTTCACCTCGATGTTCAGCCGCGAGACGATGTCGGCCGGCATGCCGGCGGGCCCGAACAGGCCCCACCAGGCCTCGAAGTTGTAGCCCGGCACGGCGCTGGCCATCGGCGGCAGCTCCGGCGCGATCGGGCTGGACTGGGCGCTGGTCACGGCGATGGCGCGCATGCGGCCGGCCTTCACGAACGGCATGATCGACGGGCCGCTGGAGATCAGCAGCTGCACCTGGTTGCCGATCAGGTCGGTGACGGCGGGGCCGATTCCCTTGTAAGGCACGTGCAGCACGAAGGTGCCGCTCAGCGACTTGAGCTGCTCGGTGGCGAACTGGTTGGTGCTGGCGATGCCGGAGCTGGCGTAGGCGTACTTGCCGGGCGCCGCCTTCAGCGCGGCGACCAGCTCCTTGGGCGTGCGCGCCGGGAAGGAGTTGTTCACGGCGACGATGAACGGGCCCCGGGCGATCATCGCCACCGGGGCCAGGTCCTTGACGGCGTCGAACGGCAGCTTGGTCTGGATGGCGGCGTTGGTGACCAGGCTCGACGAAACCACCAGCAGCGTGTAGCCGTCGGCCGCCGCCTTGGCGACGAAGCCCGTGCCCATGTTGCCGCTGGCGCCGGGCCGGTTGTCGACGATCACAGGCTGTTTCAGCGCAACGCTCAGCCCCTTGGCCAGCACGCGTGCGAAGTTGTCGTTGGAGCCGCCAGGTGCATACGGCACGACGATCGTGATCGGCTTGCCGGGGTAGCTGTCCTGCGCTTGCGCGAGCGGGGCGCCGAGGGCGCACATCGCTGCGGCGGCCACGCAGAGGCGGCGACGGGAGACGGGGGTGGCGTTTGACATGGGAGCTGGGTCCTCTCGACCGGAAGTCTGAAATATAGGAGCGACGGCTTCAGCCGAGCCCGAGTCGGTTCGCTGTGGCGAGCACCGCGCGGGCGCGCAGCTCGAAGGGGGCATCGACCATCTGGCCGTCGACGGTGTAGGCGCCGACACCACGTGAGTGCGCGTCGGCGGCGGCTGCGGCAACACGGCGCGCGTGGGCGATCTCGGCGTCGGTCGGGCGGAAGGCTTCGTTGGCCAGCGGCACCTGGCTCGGGTGGATGCAGCTCTTGCCGATGTAGCCGAGGCGCCGCGCAAGGTCCGCCTCGGCGCGAAAGCCCTCGGCATCGGAGAAGCGGGCGTACGCCGCGTCATACGCGAACACGCCGGCCTCCCCGGCTGCCAGCCGCATCTGCAGCATCACGGCGTGCAGCGCGGCCGGCTCGTGGCGGGCGATCTGCAGCGGCTCGAACAGGTCGCCCAGGCCCAGTTGCAGGCCCGCCACGCGCGGATGCGCGCAGGCGAGCTCGTACGCGAGCCGGAGCCCGCGCGCCGACTCGATGTTCAGCAGCAGCCCCACGGGCTCGGTGACGCCGTTGGCGCGCTCGGCCGCTTCGAGCGCCGTCACGGCCGCCAGCACTTCGCCGGTGGATTCCACCTTCGGCAGGTTCAGCAGCGCCAGCCCGGGGCGGACGACAGCACGCACGTCGGCATCGAAGTGCACCGAGCCGCACGCATTGACGCGAGCGATGAGGGTCTTGCCGGACTCGCGGGCCGAGGGGCCGGACAGCAGCGCCTGCAGCGCCGCGCGCGCGTCGGCCTTGCGGTCCTCGCTGACAGAGTCCTCCAGGTCGAAGGACAAGGCGTCGGCAGCGCCGCTCAGGGCCTTGTCGAAGAGTTCGGGCCGCGACCCGGGGACGAAGAGCTTGCTGCGCATGCCGTGGAGTGTGCGGCCTGCGACAGCTGCGAGAAGCAAACGCGGCTTTGATCAGATGACAGAGAATGTTGTTTCATGGAGACCAGCTACCTGCGCACGTTCATCGCCGTCCTGGAGTCGGGCTCGATGTCCGAGGCGGCGCGCCGGCTCGGCGTGACCCCGGCGGCGGTCGCGCAACAGGTGCGGGTCCTGGAGCGCGAGTTCGGCGTGCCCCTGCTGCGCCGTGCCGGCCGTACCGTGGGCCCGACCGAGGCAGGCCATCGGCTGGCCGGGCGTGCGCAGCCTCTGCTGGCCGAGTTGGGGAGCCTGCGCAGTGCGGTCGCCGACCCCGGGGACACGCTGGAGCTGGACATCGGGGCGACCAACACGATGCTCAACGGCCCGCTGCCAATCGTGCTCGAAGCCCTGGTGCGTGAGCATCCATCCGCGCGCATGCTCGTTCGCACCGGTTTGACGGCGGAGCTGTACGAGGAGGTGGTGCGCGGCCGGCTCGACGCGGCGCTCTGCCTGCACCCGGCCTTCGAGTTGCCCAAGACACTGCAATGGGTGCCGCTGCGCGAGGAGCGGCTGGTGGTGCTGGCCCCCGGGCGCTGGGCCCATCGCGACCCGCACGAACTGCTGCGCGTCGAACCGCTCGTGCGCTACAACCGCGAGCTTGGCGGTGGACAGGCGGCCGAGCGCTACCTGCGGGGTGCCGGCATCGTGCCGCGCGAACGCTTCGAGATCAGCTCGCTGGCCGCCATCGCGATGCTGGTGGCGCGCGGCGTAGGGGTCTCGATCGCCCCGGATGCCGCCAGCGCCTGGTGGCCGACCCTGCCGGTGGCGCGGCTGCCCTTGCCGAACGCGTCGGGGGCGCGCTGCTTCGGGGTCCTGTGGTCACGCACGTCGCCGCGAACGCGGGCGATCGAAGTTCTGGTGGACCATGCGCGCCGCGTGATGGGGGAACAGGCCGGCGCGGCTACCGGCGATCCGGGGCCGGCGATTGCGCCGAAGTGACAAAGACGCGACTTGCGATCTGTCGGCGCAGGCTACCCCTCCCAGCCGTCGCTCGGCGCGATCGGCTGCGGGCCGGTCCGCACCCATCCCTGCTGCGCCTGCAGGAACTTCATTGCGTGCCAGACCGCGTCGTCGACCAGGCCGGGGCGCCGGTCGCGCTTGCGCGTCACCGACCCCGATGCGAGATTGGTGTCCCAGCCCTGGTCGATCAGCTTGCGGGCCTGGTCGAGGATCACTTGCGGGTATATGTCTGTCATCAGTGCCCCGTTCCGTATGGTCGAGAAAACCACCTGACTTCCGCCCCGGGGTCATCACTGCTGAGCCAGGACCGCAAGCATGCTAACACTGGTTTTCCGGTAGTCCAAGCGCCGCCCGGGGCCAGGATTGCCGCTTTTCTGCACCAGACCGTCGGCTTCCTCCTACGAAATGTCGCCATTGCGGCCGGTACGTTACACACCTCAACCACAGGAAACGTATGACTGATCCCAGCTTCTTGCTTCAGCGGGCTGCCGCCAAGGACCTCGTCGACTACGCGCGTGACCTGCAGGCCCTGGTCGACATCCGTACCGCGGCGATGGCCCAGCCGTTGCTCGGCACCGACATCGACCTCGTGGCTCTGGAAGACGAAGCGCAGGCGCAGGCGCAAGTGAACCACTGAGCGGGCACATGGCGCTCGACCTCACGCGCGTGCGCGCGCTGTGCTTCGACGTCGACGGCACCATCGCGGACACCGACGACCACCTGGTCGCGCAGATCGCGGCGCTGCTGCATGCCGTGCCGCTGGTGAGCGGCCGGCGCGCCGAACGGATCGCGCGCCAGACCGTCATGGGCGCCGCCCGCCCCGTCAATGCGGCGTACGGCCTGCTGGACCGGTTCGGGCTCGATGCCCCGTTCTACAGCCTGCGCACCCGCATCCGTGCGGCCCGTGCGCGTGGCGCCGACCCGGCCCATACCCGCAACCTCGAGGCCGTCGACGAACAGCCGCACGACATGATGGCCGGCGTCAAGGAGATGCTGGTGGCCCTCGCCGGCCTGTACCCCATGAGCACGATCTCGACCGGGGCGGCGCCGCGGGTCGAGCGCTTCCTCGAACACTACGGCGTGCGCGAACACTTCGCGGCAGTGGTCGGCGCCCAGACCACGCGGCGCATGAAGCCGCATCCCGATCCGCTGTTCTACGCCGCCGACGCGATGGGCGTCGAGCCCGCGCACTGCCTGATGATCGGTGACACGGCGGTCGACATGCGCACCGGCATGGCGGCCGGAGCCCAGACCATCGGCGTGCTGTGCGGCTTCGGCACCGAGCCCGAGTTGCTGCGCTCCGGCGCCGGGATGATCCTGCGCACCACCTCCGACCTGCTGGCTGTCCTGCATCCCGCGAAAGACGCGCTGGGCAAGACCGCCAGTCCGGAACCGGTGGCCTGACCGGGTAGCGGCCGGCGCGGGCTCAGCCCGCCGGGTCGAACACCAGCTCGGAGCGGCCCGGACTCAGCTCGAACCGGCCCTGCACCGGCGTGCCGATGCCGAAGGCGCCGCCGGTCCAGCGTCCCAGCGCGCGCACACCCTCCTCCAGGTCCACCGTCACCAGGGTGTACGGCAGGTCGCCGGCAAAGCCCGGATGGAAGGCATGGTGGCAGACCGTCCAGCTATGGACCTTGCCGCGTCCGCTGGCCGCGACCCAGTCGACGGCGTCGGAATAGCAGCTGTCGCACAGCAGGCGCGGGTAGTGGCGGATCTTGCCGCAGGCGGCACAGCGTTGCAGCACCAGGCGGCCCTCGGCGGCCGCCTCCCAGTAGGGTTTGGACAGCTCGGACGGCTGCGGCAGCGGTTTTTCCGCAATGACTGGCGTGTTCATTTTGTTCAGCCCCTTCGCATGATGGCCACGGCGCCGTCGCCCATGTCGCCATAACCGGTCACCAGTCCGACTTCCGCATCCTTGACCTGGGCCCGGCCGCCGTCGCCGCGCAGCTGGCGCACCAGCTCCACGATGTGGTTCAGCCCCCAGACGTGGGCCTGCGACAGCAGGCCGCCATGGGTGTTGGTGGGCAGCGCGCCGCCCAGCCGCAGGCGCCCGCCCTCGACGAACGGCCCGCCCTCGCCCTTCTTGCAGAAGCCCAGGTCTTCCAGCTGGCGGATCACGGCGTAGGTGAAGCAGTCGTAGATCTCGGTGACGTCGATATCCGCATGCGTCACGCCGGCCATCTGGAAGCAGCGGGCGGAGGCCTTGGCGATGCCCAGGCTGGTCATGTCGGGGCGCTGGGTGATGGAGCCCGGCGAATCGGGATGGCCCTCGGCCACGCCGGAAATGAACACCCGGCGGTGCTTCATGTCGGCCGCGCGGTCGCTGGCGCTGACGATGCAGGCCGCGCCGCCGTCGCTCTCCAGGCTGCAATCGAGCAGGCGGAACGGATCGGAGATCATGCGCGAGTTGGCGTGGTCTTCCAGCGTGATCGGCTTCTTCATCACCGCGTTGTCGCTCAGCAGCGCGTGCTGGCGGTGCGACACCGCCACCTCGCCGAACTGCGCCACCGTCGTGCCGTACAGCTCCATGTGGCGCCGTGCCATCGGCGCATACAGCTGCGCCGGGGCGATCGCGCCGAACGGGTATTCGAACTCGGTGACGTAGTGGAATTGCGGCATGGTGTGGATGCGCGCGCCGGCCTTGGTGATGGACTTGGCCGTCACGTTGCGCCCGAACGTGATCAACACGTGGTTGCAGGCGCCGGACGCCACCGCCGCGGCGGCGCATTGCAGCGCCATCACCGGGCTGGCGCCGCCGTGCGGGATCACCGCGGAAAAGCGCAGGTCCGGGATGCCGAAGTTCTCGATGAAATCGTCGGCGGTGCCGCTGACGATGCCGATCGGGATCACGCCGTCGATGTCCTTCGGCGAAAGTCCCGCATCGGCCACCGCCTTGAGCGACGCCTCGATCTGCAGCTCGAACGCGGTCTTGGTCGAACCGCGCATGTAGGCGGTCTCGCCGATGCCTGAGACACAGGCTTTGTCACGCAGCGTCACGACGCTCTCCTTTGCTTCATGGGGTGGCCAGGGCCGGGACCGGCCGTGGTCGGGTGCGCGCCTGCTCGCGCTCGCGTCCGAGCTGCTGGCGGTAGAACACCGGATCGAGCTCCAGTGCGTAGCGCGGCGCCGCGGGGTAGTGCTTGCGCAGGAAGGCCTGTTCTTCGGCCATCACCGCGCGCATGGTCGCCGCATCCGGCGGGGCCAGCTGGCCGGTGACGAGGTCGGTGATCCACTCGGCCTGGTCGTCCATCATGCGGATGTTGCCGCCGCCGGCCACGTTGAACAGGCCCATGAAGTACAGGCCGGGCCGGGTCGGGTGGATCACCCGCAGGAACAGGTCGAGGCGGTGTCCTTCGAGGGGCCGCAGTTCCGGCGCCAGGAACGGCAGCTCCACCGAATAGCCGGTGCCGGCGATGACGGTGTCGAAGGTCTGCCTGGTGCCATCGACGAACGTGACCTCCTGGCCGGACACCGACTCGATGCCGGGCTTGGCCTTGATCCGGTCCCAGACGAAGTGCGACATCAGGCTGGGGTGGCTGGTCGGGTGGGTGCGGCTCTTGGGTGTGGTGAAGCCCCACTGCTCCATCTTGCCGTGCACGATCTGCGTCAGGATCTCGCGGATGGTGCGGCGCACCGGCCACGGCATCCAGTTCTTCTCCAGCTTGCCGAGCACGCGCGAGGTCGGCACGCCGAACAGCATGCGCGGCATCACCAGCACCGGCGAGCGCGCCGAGATGGTGGTCGACTCGGTCACGACGCAGATGTCGGAGGCGATGTCCACCGCGCTGTTGCCCATGCCCACCACCAGCACCCGCTTGCCGCGGAACGGCTCGGGGATGCGGTAGCTGTGCGAGTGCAGGTACTGGCCGGTGAAGTCCTTGCGCCAGCCCGGATGCGAGGGCGAGCCCTGGTGGCCGCTGCCGATCACCACGGCGTCGAAGTCGCCGCCGCCGCCGTCCTCCAGCGTCACGCGCCAGCGCTCGCCGGCCAGCGGGGCAATGTCGGTCACCTTCGAGTTGAAGCGGATGTGCGGCTTGACGCCGAACTGCTCCGCATAGGACTCGAGATAGCGGCGCACCTGCCGGTGGTCGGGGTACAAGGGACCGTCCTCGGGGAACGGAAAATCCTTGTACGCCGTGACCCTGGCTTCCGAATTCAGGTGCAGCGAAGCGTAGGCCGGCGCGATGCCGTTGTCGTTGTTGAAGACCCAGAGCCCGCCGATGCAGGTGCCGAGTTCGTAGACCACCACGTCCACGCCCCGGGCGAGCAGGTGGCGGGCCGCGCACAGGCCAGCCGCGCCGGCACCGATGACGGCGACCCGGCGCCGCCCCGTGGATGACAGGTCCATCGGCGTCAGTCCAGCTTCGCGCCGGAGATGCGGACCACTTCCTTCCACTTCGCGCGCTCCTGCTCGGCGAAGGTCTCGGTCTCCTTCGGCGTGGTGGCCTTCAGGATGGCGCCGGTGGCCAGGTACTTCTCCTTCACGGCCGGGTCCTTGGCGATCTCGGCGATCGCGGCCGACACCTTGTTGACGACGGCCGGCGGCGTGCCCTTGGGCATCACGAAGGCGCCCCAGGAGGTGATGACGAAGTCCTTCACGCCGGCTTCGGCCATGGTCGGCAGCTCGGGCAGGGTGGGCCAGCGCTCGGGGCAGGTCACGGCCAGTGCCTTGACCTTGCCGGTCTTGATCAGCGGCGTGTAGCTGGCGATGTTGTCGATCGCGAAGTCGGTGTCGCCGGCCATCAGCGCCGGCATGGATTGCGCCGCGCCCCGGAACGGGATGTGGACGGCTTCGATGCCGGTGCGCACGCGGAACAGCTCGCCGGCCAGGTGCGGCGTGGTGCCGACGCCGGCCGAGCCGTAGCTCACGCCCTTGGGCCTCTTCTTGGCCCACTCCAGGAACTCCGCCACGGTCTTGGCCGGATGGCTGGGCGCCACCACGAAGACGTTGCAGTTTTCCCAGACCTTGGAGACGTAGACATAGTCCTTCACCGGGTCGTAGGGCAGCTTGGCGAACAGGAACTGGTTGATCGTCAGCGTCCCGATGGTGGCCGAGCCGATGGTGTAGCCGTCGGGCGGCGCCGTCTTCACCGCGTCCATGCCGATGTTGCCGCCGGCGCCGGTCTTGTTGTCCACCAGCCAGTTGCCACCCAATTTGGCCTGCAGGCGCTCGGACAACTGGCGGGTCAGCACGTCGGAGGCGCCGCCGGCGGTGAACGGGACGATGACCTTGACCGACCCCGAGCCGGGCCAGTTGTCCTGGGCCTGCACCGCGGCGCTGAATGCGGCGAATGAAACGGCCAGGGCGGCTGCCTGGACCAGCGTGCGTTTTTTGAACTGCGTCATGTTGTTTGTCTCCGGGGTTGGAAAAGAGTCAGTCCTTGCGGACCTTGGGGAGGAGCGAATTGGCGATGATCTGTTTCATCACTTCGGCCGTGCCGCCGCCGATGCGGCACATGCGGGCGTCGGCGAAGGCGCGGGCGATCGGGTATTCCCACATGTAGCCCCAGCCGCCGAAGAACTGCAGGCACTGGTCCATCACCTTGAACTGCAGGTCGGTCGTGACCAGCTTGCACGAGGCGGCGTCGACCGGATCGAGCTGGCCCTGCACGTGCAGCTCCAGGCAGCGGTCGACGAACACGCGCTGCGCCAGCACCTCGGCGTGCAGGCCGGCCAGCGTGAAGCGGGTGTTCTGGAAATCGGCCAGGGTCTGGCCGAACATCTTGCGGTCGGCCACGTAGCTGCGGGTCCATTCCAGCGCCGCCTCGGAGGCGGCGACGCCTCGGATCGCCTGGATCAGCCGCTCCTGCGCCAGCTGCGTCATCAGGATGCCGAAGCCGCCACCCTCGGTGCCCAGCAGGTTGGCCGCCGGCACCCGCAGGTCGGCGAAGAACAGCTCGGACGTGTCCTGCGCCTTGCAGCCGATCTTCTCGAGCTTGCGGCCGCGGGTGAAGCCCTCGCGGTCGGTCTCCACCAGGATCAGGCTGACGCCCCTGGCCTTCTGCTTGGGGTCGGTCTTGCAGGCCAGCAGCAGCAGGTCGGCGCTGTGGCCGTTGGTGATGAACACCTTCTGGCCGTTGATCACGTAGTCGTCGCCGTCGCGGATGGCCTGGGTACGGATGTTCTGCACGTCGCTGCCGCCGGACGGCTCGCTCATGCCCAGCGCCACCACCACCTCGCCGGTCGCCATCTTCGGCAGCCACTTCTGCTTCTGCTCCTCGGTGCCGAAGTCGACGAGGTAGGGGGCGACGATGTCCGAATGCAGGTAGAAGGTCGGGCCGGTGGCGCCGGCGCGGGCCATCTCCTCGACCAGGATCGCGCTGTACAGGAAGTCGCCGCCCAGGCCGCCGTACTCCTCCGGCACGTTGACGCACAGCAGGCCCAGCTCGCCGGCCTTCTTCCAGAGCGAGCGCGGCACCTGGCCGTCCTTTTCCCATTGCGCGTGGAAGGGGGTGACGTGCTCCTCGATGAAGCGCTTGACCGTGTCGCGGAAGGCCTCATGGTCGGCGCTGAAGATGGTCCGTGGAATCATTTCTCGTTTCCTTTGCAGGCACCGCCGGCGCCGGTCAGGGCGGCGATGCGGGTTTCGTCGTAGCCGACCTCGCGCAGGATCTCGGCGCTGTGCTGGCCCAGCGTCGGCGGCAGCAGCGTCACCTCGGGCGGCGAGGCGCTCATGCGCACCGGGTTGGCCGGCAGCCGCAACTTGCCCTCGGTCGGGTGCTCCGCGATGGTCCAGAAGTTCACGCTATTGAGGTGCGGGTCGTTGGGCAGGTCTTCCAGGCTGTTGACCACCGAGAACGGGACGTCCTCCTTCGACAGCAGTTCCAGCCACTGCGCGTTGGTCTTGCGCGCGACCTGGCGTTCGATCTCGTCCCAGACCTCGCGGAAATGCTTTTGCCGCGCGGCGAAGGTGGTGAAGCGCGGGTCGTCCATGATCTGCGGCTCGCCGGCCAGCTCGAAGAACTTGCGCCAGTTCGAATCGGAATAGGGCAGCAGCGCCAGGTAGCCGTCCAGCGTCTTGTACGGACGGCGGGCGGCCGTGGCCACCGGCGCGTAACCCATCCTGTCGATCGGCGGCTCGAACGCGTGGCCCCACTGGTGCTCCATCATGTTGAAGGCCGCCATGGTCTCGAACATCGCGACGTCGACCTGCTGGCCCTCGCCGGTGCGCTCGCGGTGCAGCAGCGCCGTCATGATGGCGTAGGCCGCGTGCACGCCACTGATCTTGTCCGCAATGATGGTCGGCACGAAGCGCGGCTGGCCGGCGATCACCGTCTGCAGGTCGGCCAGGCCCGATGCGGCCTGGATGATGTCGTCGTAAGCCGGCCGGCCGGCGTACAGGCCGTCGTCGCCGTAGCCGGTGACGTGGCAGTAGATCAGGCCCGGATGGTCCTGCGACAGCTTGGCGTAGTCCAGGCCCAGGCGGTTGGCCGCCGGCGTTCGCAGCGAGTGCAGCAGCACGTCGGTCTGGCCGACCAGCTTCAGCAGGATCTCCTGGCCCTCGGGCTGCTTCAGGTCGACCACGATGGAGCGCTTGCTGCGGTTGCTGGTCAGGAAGAAGGCGCCCATCAGCGGCGAGCGCCGCGGCCCGATCGAGCGCGTGAGGTCGCCCTCGGGCGGCTCGAGCTTGATCACGTCGGCGCCCATGTCGCCCAGGTACTGGCCAGCCAGCGGGCCGAAGATCATCGAGGCGATCTCCAGCACCCGGATGCCTTCGAGCGGTCGTTTCTTGCTCATGTCTGCCCTGCTTTTAATCAGTTGGGGACAGAGCTGAAGATCTGTCCCGCAAAGTTTCAGAGAACGGCCAGCGGCGTGAGCGGGCTGCCGGTGGCGCCGACGATCGGCAGGGCCGCGGCGACGAACAGGAATTCGGTGCGGCCGGTCCTGGCCAGCGGCGCCAGCATCAGGCCCTCCAGCAGCGGGATGCCGAAATCGCGGATCACGCACTGGTGCACCGGGAACACGGTGCCGGCCGCGAACGGCAGCACTTCGACGGCGTAGTTGTCGGCGCCGATCAGCGCCACCTCCTGCTGCGCCAGCCACAGGCCGGCCTCGTGGTCGATGCCCGGCTCGGTGTTGAAGTCGATGTCGGGGTTGCCCAGCTGGGTCTCCAGCCAGCCGGTGTGCAGCAGGATGGCGTCGCCCGGCTCGATCTTCAGCTGCGCCTGCGCCAGGCAGGCCTCGATGTCGGCCCGCGACACCACCTCGCCGCCGGTCATGGGCCGGCCACGCAGCTTGACCATGTCGATCAGCAGGCCGCGGGTGAAGGCCGGCGGCATCTTTTCGACGCCGAGCCTGGTGGCGCCCGAGGTGCTGCGCATGGTGGTCTCGCGGTAGCCGTTGAACATCTTCTCCTCGCACCAGGCGTGGCACAGGGCGTCGATGTGGGTGCCGATGTGCAGCGGCATCACCACCGTGTCCTCGGCGAACTGGAAGCCGCCCGGGCGCTTGGCGCCGGCGGCGTAGTCGCCGCCGTCGCGGCCCATGAAGTGCTGCAGGCCGGAGCGGTGCCGCGGCACCGGCGTCTTGTGCGAGAGCGGCTGGGCCAGCCGGATCACCTCTCCGGTGCGCACCAGGCCGGCCGCGCGCTTGACCTGCTCGGCGCCGATGAAGTTGAGCGCGCCGGCTTCGTCTTCCGGGCCCCAGCGGCCCCATGCGTTGGGCCGGGGATTGATCGTTTCGTTGCTGTCCATGGTGTCTCCTGAAGGTCAGGCCGCCGGTGTGTTTTCCAGCAGTCCGGCCAGTTTCATCTTCTGCAGTTTGCCGGTGGTGGTCAGGGGCAATTCGGCGTCGGTGGTGAAGCGAAAGCGCGCCGGCACCTTGTAGGCGGCGAGCTCCTGCTTGCAGAACTGCTTGAGTTCGTCCGCGGTCACGCTGGCGCCGGGGTTGGTGATGACGAATGCCACCAGGATCTCGTCCAGCGACGGATCGGGAATGCCGATGACGTAGGCGCTGCGCACCGCCGGATGGCGCATCAGCGTTTCCTCCACCTCGATCGGCGCGATGTTGATGCCGCCGCTCTTGACCATTTCCTTGAGCCGGCCGCGGTAGTACAGCCGGCCCTCGGCATCGAGCGTGCCGAGGTCGCCGGTGTGGAAATAGCCGTCGGCGTCGTAGGCCTCACGGGTCTTGGCCTCGTCCTTGTAATAGGCGCTGAACAGCGGGCCCTTGACCCGGATCTCGCCGACCTCGCCGGCCGGCAGCACTGAGCCGGTCTCGATGTGGCAGATCCTGGCGGTGACGCCGTCCAGCGGCCGGCCCACCGACTGCAGCCGGATCTCCAGCGGCTCGTCGGCGTCGATCACGGCGCAATTGCCGTAGGTTTCGCTCAGGCCGTAGACGTTGCAGATCTGCTTCGCGCCCAGCTCCACCGCGCCCATCAGCTGCTCGGGCGTGCCGATCATGGCGCCGCTGCGCAGCGACGACAGGTCGCGCCGGGCCCGGTCCGGATGCTCCACCAGCGCCTGGACCATGTTGGGCGTGCCGTACATGATGGTGCAGCGCTCGCGCTCGATCAGCGCGAGCGCCTCGGCCGCATCGAAGTGCTCCTGCAGCACCACGCAGCCGCCGTGGCTGACCAGGTTGGGCATCGCATTGACGCAGCCGAAGCTCCAGAACAGCGACACCGCCAGCCACAGCCGGTCCTGTTCGGTCACGTGCTGGCGCTCGCCGATGTTGAACGCGTTCTCGATCCACTTGCCGTGCTGCAGCAGGATGCCCTTGGGCGCGGCCGTCGAGCCCGAGGTGTAGAGCAGCATCGCAACGTCGTCGGCCCCGACCTGGCGGCCCGCCGCATCGATCCGCGCGTCGTCGACGTCCCGGCCCAGCGCGATCAGCGCGTCCCAGGTCAGGCCGTCCTGGGCCCCGGCCGCGCCCGCGGACTGCGCGTCGGCGGCGACCCAGACCAGGTTGCGCAGCCTGGGCAGCACGCTGGCACGGGGCTGCATGGCACCGATCATGGCGCGGTAGTCGTTGCGCCGGAACCGGTCGACCGCGATCAGGCAGGTCACCTCGGCGTGGGCCAGGGCGTATTCCATCTCGCGCGGGGTGGCCCAGGTATTGAGCCCGACCGAGGTGGCACCGAGCTGCTGCAGCGCGAAGAAGGACAGCACCCATTCGATGCGGTTGCCCATCAGGATGGCGACGTGGTCGCCGCGCTTGACGCCCAGCGCCATCAGCCCCTTGGCCGTGCGCCGCACTTCATCGCGCAGGCTGGCGTAGGTCAGGCGCCGGGGTCCGGCGACGAAGGCTTCGCGGGCGCCGTAGCGGACCGCCTGTTCGTCGAGCAGAGCCGGGATGGTCCGGCTGGTTGGCAGGTTGCTCATGGGTTGTCTCTTCCACTTTCAGGTTGTCCGCGGACGCGCCGGCCTCAGCCCAGCCCGCCCCAGACCGCATTGAGGTCCGATTCGGCCGAGCCGGTGCGCAGGGGCAGCGCGGTGCAATAGCGGCCGGCGTTGAAGATCAGCGGCTCGCCGGTGCGGTAGCTGATCTTGTGCACCCGGCCGACGAACAGCAGGTGGTCGCCACCATCGATGGTCGACTCGGTCTGGCATTCGAAGCTGGCCAGTGCCTCGGGCAGCAGCGGCGAGCCACCGAGTCCCTCGTGCAGCTGGAGGCCGGCGAACTTGTCGTCGCTGGGGGTCGCGAACCGGTGCGACAGATCCGACTGGTGCGACGCCAGCACGTTGATCGCGAAGTGGCCCGACGCCAGGAAGCCCGGGAGCGAGCCCGACTTGCGCACGATGCTCCACAGCACCAGCGGCGGGTCCAGCGACAGGGCCGAGAACGAGTTCGCCGTCAGGCCTTCGCGCTTGCCGTCCGGCCCGCGCGTGGTGATCACCGTCACCCCCGTCGGGAACCGCCCGAGCGCGTTGCGCAGCTGGCGGCTGTCGTGGGTTCCGTCGAGCAGGACTTCGGTCATGGCCATGGCGACGCTTTCCGGGGCCTTGGGGTCAGTTGCCCAGCAGCGGCACGACCTTCTCGGCCATCAGCTTCATCGAGTTGCGGGCCAGCGCGCGGTCGGTCCAGTCGACCCCCGCGTACAGCATGGTGCCGAATTCGCCGGTCGTTTCCTTCAGCGCGCGGATGCCGTCGGCGACCTTGGCCGGCGTGCCGTAGATCACCAGCTGCTCGATCACGTCGTCCAGCTTCACCGCGTCGTCCGGCATCTTGGGGTCGGTCTTGAACACGCCGAGCGCGCCGCGCTTCTTGAGCTTGTTGAACAGCGACCGGTAGTAGTAGTAATAGGGCCCGTCGGTGCCGGTGGCGTAGCGTCTGGCGGTGGCGTCATCGTCGGCCACGAACACTGTCTTGGCGACGCGCCAGTTGGCCGTGTCGGCCACCCGGTTGGCGCGCGCGCAGCCTTCCACGTACTTGCCCCAGTGGCTGTTGACCCATTTCGGCAGCAGGAAGTTGGCGGAGATCGGGTCCCAGCCGCGGGCCGCGGCCTCGGTGATGCCGGCGGAGAACGGCGCCACCGCCGTCACCACGATGGGCGGGTGCGGGCGCTGCAGCGGCAGCGGCACCGTGCCCATGCCCGTTTCCGGAACGTACGTCCGCTCGGTGGAGATGTTCCAGAACTGGCCCTTGATGTTGTAGGGCGGCTTGCCGGTCCAGATCTCCAGCAGCTGGTTGATCGCTTCCAGGAACATCGCCGGCCGCGCCATGTCCATGTTGCCGAAGACCTCGGCGTCCGACGGCAGCGCGCCCGGGCTGATGCCCAGGATGAAGCGGCCGCCCAGCAGGTGGTCCAGCATCGCGATGTTGCCGGCCACCGCAGCCGGGTGGTGGTTGGGCATGTTGATGGTGCCGGTGCCCAGCTTCATGCGCTTGGTGGCGTCCACCAGCGTCGCCAGGAACAGGGCCGAGGACGTGATGTTCTCTTCCGGGTCGGTGGCATGTTCGCCCACGTAGCCTTCGACGAAGCCCAGCTCGTCGGCCAGGATGAATGCCTCCCGGTCTTCGCGCAGGGATTGCTGCCAATCCTTGCCGATCGGGTGCATGGGCATGGTGAAAAAACCGAGTTTCATGAGGTCTCCTTGTCAACGTTGGATGGCAGCGGCGCCCTGGCGCTCGGGCACGAAGTGGCCCAGGGCCCGCTCGATCTGGGCGGCGCATTCGCCGGCGGCGCCCAGCAGCTTGCGCTCATGCGATTTCACCGCGCGCCCCGCGATCACCGACACATGGATCGCACCGGCCAGGGGGCCGCCGCTTTGCAGGATCGGGACGGCGTAGCCGACCACGCCCTCGACCGCTTCCTCCTGGCTGGTGGCGTACCCGCGCTTGCGGATGCGCTCGAATTCGGCGCGCAGCAGCTCCGGGTCGGTGATGGTGCGGCCGGTCTGGCGCGGCAGCTCGCCGGCCAGGACCGCGGCCGCCAGCTGCGGGTCGTGCGCGGCGAAGAGCTTGCCGGTGGCGGTGCTGTGCAGCGGCAGCGACTCGCCCAGCCGGATGTCCAGCGAGATGCGCTGGGTGCCGACGCAGCGGTCGGCGTAGAACACGCGCTGGCCCAGCTTGATGGCCAGGTAGGTGTCGTCGCCCACCTCCCGGGCCAGGGCCTGCAGGTGGCGCCGCGCCGCGGTGCGGATGTCCAGCGAATGGACGGTGGACAGCGACATGCCGACCATCCGCGGGCCGATGGTGTAGCGCAGGTCGGTGGTGACGTTCAGGACTTCGGCGGCGACCATGGTCTGCAGCATGTTGTGGACGCTGCTCACCGGCAGCCGCAGCGCGTCCTTGATTTCCGTCAGGCGCAGCCCCTCCTCGTTGCCGACCAGCAGGCCCAGCACGTGAAAGCTGCGAAGGTAGCGATCTGCGTTCATGCGCGAGAGGGGGGACTCGGTCCTCGGTTGGGGGCCGGCGCCGGGGCCGCTGGGGCCGCCCTTGACGCCGGGGGAAGTCTGGGTTATCTTTTGAAAAACCGAAACAGCTTTCGCGTTTTCGAAACTTGAGTATAGCCAGAATGCGCCGCGAGGGGAATTTTTTTTGATCTGCCAGCAAACCCTGGAACGCTCCCGTTCCACCCGCCGCGACGTGGTGAAACCGACCTTCGTGGGCGCGGTCACGGACCTCATCGTGCCGGACGATTCGGCGCCGGCGCCGCGGCCCCAGGCCTTCCTGGTGGAGCAGACGGCCCACTGGACGCTGCCCACCCACTTCCACCAGGAACACCAGTTCCAGGTGTTCGTCGCCGGCGGCGGCACCATCGGGCGCAACCCGGTCGAACGGCTGGCCGTGCACTATGCCTCGCCCCATACCGGCTACGGGCCGCTGGTCTCGGGCGGCGAAGGCATCTCTTACCTCACCCTGCGGGCGGTGGGCGACACCGGCGCCTGGTACCTGCCGGAGCAGCGGGAGGCGCTGTTGCTGCGGATCAGGAAGCAGCAGGCGCACGGGATGCCGTCCTCCTCGATGAGCGCCGATCAGCTCAAGACCCTGGCCCGCCCGGCCCAGGAGACGCTGATCGAGCCGGAGGCCAGCGGGCTGGCGGCCTGGCTGGTCCGCCTGCCGGCCCACGGCAGCGCGCCCGCGCCGGCGCTGGCCGAGACTGGCGGCGGCCGCTTCCACGTGGTGACGCAGGGCAGCCTGCTGAGCGCCGGCGAGGAGCTGGCGGCGCTGGCGACGGCCTATGTCTCGAGCGATGAAACGGCCGGCTTGCAGGCCGGCCCCGAGGGCGTGGAGGTGCTGGTGCTGCAGTTCCCGGCGGCGGCGGCCAGCTCCTTCATCGAGGCGATGGCGCTGCCCGCGGCCTGACCCCGGCCCCTGGTGGCTGGGCCGGGGCATACAATTTCCGGCATGAGCCCTGAGCGATATCTTCGAACCTTCGACGTCCTCGACCTGCTTGTCAGGCACAAGGACGGCCTGCGCCTGACCGAAATCAAGGACGCACTCGACCTCCCCGTCAGCAGCGTCCACAACATGCTGCAGACGATGGTGAGCGCTGACGTCGCCAGCGTCGACGAGGACCTGCGCTACTCCGTGGGGCCGCGCGCCGTGGCCCTGGCGCTGCGCACGGTGCAGTCGCTGGACATCCGCAGCCTGGCGCGGCGGCCGCTGCAGGAGCTGGCCAAGGCGATCGGCGACGACGTCTATCTCGGACTCAAGCTGGGCAAGCGGGTCATCTACGCCGACCGCAGCCTGGGGACGCAGCGCATCTCCCTGGACATCCGGCTGGGCGAGCCGCTGTTCCTGCACAGCACGGCCACCGGCAAGCTGTTCGCCGCCTTCGACGAGAAGCTGGCCGCGCAGGCCCTGGTCGACCGCCTGCCCAAGCTCACCAGCCACACCATCACCGATCCCAAGGAGCTGGTGCGCGAATACGAACGCATCCGCACCGCGGGCTACGCGAAGAGCGAGGAAGAATCGATGGAAGGCGTGGTCGGCTACGCGGTGCCGATCCGCGACGCGGCCAGCCAGATCGCGGCGGCCGTCCACTGCTCGGTGCTGACCAGCCGCGCCACCAAGGCGCACGAACGCAAGCTGCTGACCGCGGCCCGCGAGTGTGCCGAGCAGGTCGAAAAGCTGCTCGGCCACTTCCCGAACGGTTCTTCCGCCAAGGCCGAGAAGGCCAGCCGCCAGGCCGCCTGAATCGCGGCTCCCTGCCCCGGGAAAAAACCAGGGGACAAAGGCCGGGATTTTTTCTAGAATGGGAATTAATTTTCGCATTCAGGAAATCCCATGACTTCACCCATCACCCGCCGCCTCGCCTCGGCCGGCCTGTTCGCCCTGGCGCTGGCGGGCGCCACCGCGGCCCAGGCGGCCTATCCGGACAAGCCGGTCCGGCTGGTGGTCGGCTTCGCGCCCGGCGGCTCGGACATCTCCGCGCGCATCGTGGCGCAGAAGCTCTCGCAGCTGTGGGGCCAGCAAGTGTTCGTCGACAACCGCCCAGGTGCGGCCGGCAACATCGGCGCCGACGCGGTGGCGCGCGCCGCGCCGGACGGCTACACGCTGCTGCTGTGCGTCAACTCGTACACCATCAACACCACGGTCTACCGCAACCTCACCTGGGACCTCCTGCGGGACTTCGCGCCGGTCGGCCGCTATGCCGCCTCGCCGCTGGTCGTCGTGGTGAACGACAAGATGCCGGCCAGGAACATGGGCGAATTCCTGGCCTACGCCAAGGCCAATCCCGGCAAGCTCAATTACGGCTCGGCCGGCGCCGGCACCGCCCCGCACCTGGCGGTGGAGCTGTTCGCGCAGAAGACCGGGCAGACGATGACCCACATCCCGTACAAGGGATCGGCCCCCTCCGTCACCGCGCTGCTGGCCAATGAAGTGCAGTTCGCCTTCGGCGCGCTGTCGGCCTTCGACGCTTTCATCAAGGCCGGCAAGCTGCGCCCGCTGGCGGTGACCACGGCCAACCGCTATTCGCAGCTGCCGGACGTGCCGACGCTGCGCGAAGCCGGCATTGCCGATTTCGACGTCGACATCTGGTACGGCCTGCTGGCGCCGGCCAGGACGCCCGACGCCGTGATCCGCAAGCTGAGCGACGACCTCAAGAAGGTGCTGGCCGATCCCGACACCCAGGCCCGGCTGCGCGACACCGGCGTGGAGACGGCCTTCCTCGATCCGCAACAGATGGCCGCCCTGATGAAGCGCGACGTCGAACGCTGGCGCGACGTGGCCACGCGCATCAAGCTGACGCTGGACTAACCCCGGAACCGACCATGACAACTCCCGACCCGTCCGCCAAGCCCCAGGCCCTGCCCGGCCTGAAGATCCTGGACGCCAGCCGGCTGCTGCCGGCGGCGCTGTGCACCCAGATGCTGGCGGACCTGGGCGCCGAGGTGCTCAAGGTCGAAGAGCCCGGCCGCGGCGACTACCAGCGCACCTTCCCGCCCATGGGCAAGGTCGACTCCGGCACCTTCCTGCTGTGCAACCGCAACAAGCAGAGCATCACGCTCAACTTGAAGAGCGAGCAAGGCAAGGCCATCTTCAAGAAGCTGGCGGCCGAGGCCGACGTGGTGGTGGAGGGCTTCCGGCCCGGCGTGATGAAGCGGCTCGGGCTGGACTACGAGACGCTCAAGGAAATCAACCCGCGCCTGATCTATTGCGCGGTCTCCGGCTTCGGCCAGGACGGCCCGTACAAGATGGTCGCCGGCCACGACCTGAACTACATGGGCATCATCGGCGCCCTGCCGCTGTTCGGCATGGCCGGCGGCCCGCCGATGGTGCCGGGCCTGCTCACCGCCGACATCGGCGGCGGCTCGCTGATGGCGGCCTACGGCATCCTGGCCGCGCTGCTGGCGCGCCAGGTCACCGGCGCCGGCCAGATGGTGGACGTGTCGATGATGGACGGCGCGATGTCGTTCATCGCCTACCACGCGTCCGAGCCGATGTTCGGCGACTGCGACCCCCGGGGCGGCGAGTACCGCAACACCGGCGGCGCGCCCTGCTACAGCATCTTCCGCTGCCGGGACGGCAACTACGTGACGCTGGGCGCGCTGGAGGAGCATTTCTGGGCGCGCTTTTGCGACGTCGCCGGCGTGCCGGAGCTCAAGGACGACCAGTTCCCGGACGGCGAGGCGCGCTCGCGCCAGTTCGAGCAGCTCGATCACCTCTTCGAGCAGCGCACCCGGGCCGAATGGGTCGACCTGTTCTTCCAGCACGACATCCCCGGCGGGCCGGTGAACACCATGCGCGAGGCCTTCGAGGATCCGCACGTCAAGGCGCGCGAGATGGTGATGCACGTCGACCATCCGGTCGAAGGACGCATTCCGCAGCTCGGGTTCCCGGTGAAGTTCTCCGGCACGCCCGGGCGTATCACCTCGCCGCCGCCCAGCCTGGGCCAGCACACCGGCGCGGTGCTCGAGCGGCTCGGCTACACGCAGCAGCAGATCGCCGACCTGGCGAAGGCGGGAGTGACCTGATGATCGGGGAAATCGATTTCTACGGCAGCGACCTGCAGCGCGCCGAGTGCGTGCTGGCCACGGCCAGCGGACGGCTCTTCATGTCCGACCAGCGGGGTGGCGTGATGGCGATCGCGCCCGACGGCAGCCAGCGGCTGATCGGGACCTCGGCCCTGGTTCCCAACGGCATCGCCCTGCAGCGTGACGGCAGCTTCCTGGTCGCCAACCTCGGGGCCGACGGCGGCGTCTGGCAGCTCGATGCGCAGGGCCAGGCCCGACCCTGGCTGCTGGAGATCGACGGCACGCGGTTGCCGCGCGTCAACTTCGTGATGAACGACGCCGACGACCGCACCTGGATCTGCGTCAGCGCCACCGACACCGACGAGCACTACCCGGTCGACGCCGCCACCGGCTACGTCATCCTCAGCGACAAGGACGGGACCCGTGTGGTGGCCGACGGCCTGCGCTACACCAACGAACTGCGGCTGAGCCCGGACGGCCAGTCGATGTACGTCAACGAGACCTTCGGCCGGCGGTTGTCGCGGTTCCGGATCGGCCCTGCCGGCGCGCTGCTGGGTCGCGAAACCGTCGCCGAATTCGACGCCGGCGACTTCCCGGACGGCATGGCGCTGGATGCGGAAGGCGGGGTCTGGGTGGTGTGCGTCGGCAGCAACCGCGTCTACCGCGTGACGGCGGACGGCCAGCGCCACACCATGATCGACGACTCCCGGCCCGAAGTGGTGGATCAGCTGGAGCAGGCACTGGTTGCGAAACAGCTGACGCGCCCGATGCTGTCGGCGGCCAGCGGAAAGAAGCTGAAGAACATCACCAGCCTGGCCTTCGGCGGGCCGGACCTGCGCACGGCCTACATGGGCAGTTTGGCTGGAGACTCGCTTGCGGTGTTTCGCTCACCGGTGGCGGGGCTGAAGCTGGCGCACTGGGATTGGGGATAACGGCTTTCACTCCGCCTGGATATTCGCCGCCCGGATGATCCGACCCCACTTCTCGCGCTCCACTCGCACCGTGTCGGCCAGCTGCTGCTGCGTGCTGCCGACGATCTCGAACCCCAGCGCACCGAGGCGCTGCCGCGTTTCGGGCTGGGCCAGGATCCTGCGCAGTTCCGTGTTCAGCTGCGCCACGATGGCGGGCGGCGTGCCCTTGGGTGCGAAGAAGGCGTTCCACGCCGTCAGCTCGAAGCCGGCGATGCCCTGCTCGGCCACCGACTTGACGCCGGGCATCACGCTGGTCGACGCCAGCGATGTCACGGCGATCGCCTTCAACCGGCCGGAGTCGACGTGGGGCTTGAGCGCCGTGATGCTGTCGACGATCAGCGGCACCTGGCCGCTCATCACCTCCGGCAGCGCCGTCGCCGAGCCTTTGTAGGGAATGCCGAACAGCGGCGCCGGCCCCTGCGCGCGCAGCATCTCGAAGGCGATGCGCTGCGGCAGCGCCGGCAGCGCGACGTTGATCGTGTCGGGCCTGGCCTTCGCCGCCGCCACCAGTTCGGCAATGGTGTTCGGCGCGAACGAGGGATGGGCCGCGAGCATCAAGGGCAGCATGCCGGTCAGCGAGATCGGCTCGAAGTCCTTCTCCGGGTCGTAGCCCAGGTTCTGGATGACGTTGGGGTTGATGGTGTGGGTGCCCGCCGTTCCGATGCCCAGCGTATAGCCGTCCGGCGCCGCTTTCGCCAGCAGCTCGGGACCCAGCCGCGCCGAGGCGCCGGGGCGGTTCTCGATGTAGAAGTTCTGGCCCAGCGACTTCGTCAGTTGCTCCGCCAGGTGGCGGGTGGCGACGTCCGTGCCCTGGCCAGCGGGGAACGGCACGATGATCCGCACCGGCTTGGCCGGGTAAGCCTGGGCCAGCGCGGCGCCGCAGAACGCTGCCCCGAGCAGCGCGAGGGCGACCGCCAGCGTGCGCCGCAGCAGGGTCACTTGTAGGTCCCCAGCTTCTTCGCCAGCAACCCGGCCTTTTCGTACTCGCTCTTGATGTCGGCCGCGAACTGCTCGGCGCCGACGTTGATCTGCTGCGCGCCCAGCGCCACCAGCCGCGCCTTCACTTCGGGCGTCTGCATCGCGTTCTGGATCATGGTGTTGAGCGCAGCGATCACGTCGCGCGGCGTCCTGGCCGGGGCGACGAAGCCGTACCAGACCGGCGTCGGCACATAGCCGGCAACGGTCACTTCCTCCGACACGGCGGGGACGTTGGGCAGCGACTGCGACCGGCGCGTGTCGAACACGGCCACCGCCCTGGCGCGGCCGGACTTCAGGTGCTGCTCCACCAGCGGCACCACCACCGGGAACAGCGGCAAGGTGCCGCCGATCAGGTCGGTCATCGCCTGCGCCGTGCTCTTGTACGGGATCTCGGCGATGTCGACGCCCACCGCCTGCTTGAACAGCTCCATCTCCTGCTGGCTGATGGTGCCGGCCCCGGACGAACCGTAACTGAGCTTGCCGGGATTGGCCTTGGCATAGGCCACCAGCTCCTTGACGCTGTTGATGTTGAGCGCCGGGGACACGGCCAGCACCAGCGGAATGACGCCGACCTTGGCCACCGGCGTGAAGTCCTTGACCGGGTCGTACTGCGGCTTCGAGCTCTGGCTGGGCACGATCACCATGGGGTTGGCGGCGATCAGGATGGTGTAGCCGTCCGGCGCGGCGTTGGCCACCGCCATGGTGCCGATCAGGCTGCCGCCGCCTTCCTTGTTCTCGATGATCACCGTGTGGCCGGTCTTCTCGGTGATGCTCTGGCCGACCGTTCGCGCCAGCGCGTCGCTGCCGGTGCCGGCCGAGTAGGGCACGATGATCTTGATCGGCCGGGTCGGGAAGGCGGCTTGCGCTTGCGCCAGCAGCGGCAGCGCAAGCACCGCAGCGGCGCCCGCGGCGAGCAGCCGGCGCCGGCCTGTCGGGTGTACTTTTCTCATGATGTCTCCTTGGATGGTTTGGGACTTCAGTCGATCACGCCAGCTTTCCTTGCCGCGGCCAGTTGGGATTCATCCAGCCACGGCCCGAGGATCTCGCCGGCCTCGTCACGGTTCCACGGCCTGAAGGGCTGCGGCGTGGGCACGATGCTGCGGCTGAAGCGCGGCGCCGGCGCCGGCTGCGTCACGCCGTCGATCTCGACATAGGTCTCCCGCGCGCGCAGGTGCGGATGGTTCGGCGCCTCGTCGAGGCTCAGCACCGGGGCCACGCAGGATTCCGTGCCGTCGAACACGGATTCCCACTGGTTGCGGCTGCGCAGCTTGATCTTGCGCGCGATCTCCTCCTTGGCTGCCGGCCAGGTGTCGCGTTGCCACTGGTCGGCCAGCAGGTGTTCGAGCCCCAGCACCTGCAGCACCGTGGCGTAGAACTTCTTTTCCACCGCGCCGATCGACAGCCACTTGCCGTCGGAGCACTCGTAGACGTCGTAGAACGGCGCGCCGGAGTCGGTGACATTGGTGCCGCGCTCGTTGGTCATCATGCCGGCGGCGAAGGTGCCGTGAGGCTGCGTCATCAGCGAGGCGACGCCGTCGACCATCGCCGCGTCCACCACCTGGCCCTTGCCCGAGGTCTTCGCCTCGTGCAGCGCGGCCAGGATGCCCATCACCAGGTACAGGGTGCCGCCGCCGAAGTCGCCGACGAAGTTCAGCGGCACCGCGGGCGGCTGGCCGGCCCGGCCGATGGCGTGCAGCGCGCCGGTGAGGGCGATGTAGTTGATGTCATGGCCGACGGCGTTGGCCAGCGGCCCGTCCTGGCCCCAGCCGGTCATGCGGCCGTAGACCAGTTTCGGATTGCGCTCCAGGCAGACGTCCGGGCCCAGGCCCAGGCGCTCGGTCACGCCCGGCCGGAAGCCCTCGATCAGCACATCGGAGCTCTCGATGAGGCCGAGCACGAATTCGATCGCGGCCGGGTCCTTCAGGTCGACCGGCACCGAGCGGCGGTTGCGCAGCAGCAGGTCGAACTTCTGCGGCCGCGGCACGCCCAGCGCGGCCGGCTCCTTGCGGTCGACGCGCAGCACCGTGGCGCCCATGTCGGCCAGCAGCATGGCGGCCATCGGCCCCGGCCCGATGCCCGCCAGTTCGATCACCTTCAGGCCGTGGAGTGGTCCCATCAGAACGGCGCGTAGTCGCGGCCCAGGAGGTCGCGCGCGATGATGCCCAGGTGGACCTCGCGCGGACCGTCGGCCGACTCCATGCCCAGGCAATCGCGCAGCCGCTGCTCGTGCGGCAGGTCCTTGGCCCAGCCGTAGTGGCCGTTCAGGCGCATGCAGGTGTAGAGCACCTCGTTGGCCACCTTCACGCCCCACCACTTGGCCATCGACGACTCGGCGTCGTGGCGCTTGCCCTGGTCCTTGAGCGACAAGGCCTTGTAGCAGAGCATGCGCGCGGCCTCCAGCTGGGTGGCGGCGATCGCCAGCTCCTGCGAGACGCCCTGCCACTTGCTGGCCGACTTGCCCATGATCTGGCGCTGCTTGAGGTACTCCATCGTCTCTTCCAGCGACTTCTGGGCGGCGCCGATGCAGGCCAGCGGCACGAAGTTGCGGTTGTAGCCGATGATGGTCATGGCCCAGATGAAGCCTTCGTTTTCCTTGCCGACCATGTTGATGTCGGGGATGCGGACGTTGTCGAAGAACATGCTGCCGCCGCGGTCGAGCTTCTGGCCCATGCGCTCGAAGTTCGTGCACGACAGGCCGGGGGTGTCGGTCGGCACGCAGAAGAACGACAGGCCGCGCGGGCCCTTGCCGCCGGTGCGGGCCGACACGAACACCACCTTCGACACGCCGGTGAAGGTGATCGAGGTCTTCTCGCCGTTGAGGACCCAGTAGTTGCCGTCCCGCTCGGCCCGGGTCACGATGTTGCCGGCGTCGGCGCCGCCGCGCGGCTCGGTGAAGGCCAGCGACATCATCTCGCCGTTGGCGATGCGCGGGATCCACTCCTTTTGCAGCGACGGGTGCAGGGACGATGCCATTTCGCCGAGGTGGATGGCGTTGGAGATGATGTAGCGGATCTGGTGGTCGGCCCGGCCGATCTCCTCGCAGACGATGCCGCAGTCGACGAACGAATAGCCCTGGCCGCCGTATTCCTCCGGCAGCCGCAGCCTGAGTAAACCCATGTCGACGATCTTCTTCATGTACTCCGGCGTCAGCCACTCGCCGGTGCGGTCCCAGTGCTGGTACTTGGGCAGCAGCTCGGCCTCGGCGAATTTGCGCACGGAGTCGCGGATCTCTTGCTGGTCGTCGGTCAGGTCGAAGTTCATGGTTCTTTTCCTCGTGGCTAGGGGTGCTCAGGAGACCCGGTAATACGGGCCGGTGATGGGTGTCTTCCAGGGCGAATACGCCTCGCCTTCGTAGGCCTGCGGGCCATGCTTGAAATGCCGCACGGCCTTCATGCTTTCGACGGCCGGCAGGTTGGCGTCGTACAGCTGCTCCGGCCTGGTCGGCCGCGGGCCGGCCTTGGAGACATGGCCGAAGGCCGGCCGGCCGATGATGCGTTCCAGCAGCCAGACGCAGTCGATGACCTTGTCCAGGTCCACGCCGGTCTCGATGCCCATGCCTTCGAGCATGTGCAGGAAGTCTTCGGTCGGCACCATGCCCGACGCCGCACCGTTGCCGCTGTACTGGCCGCCGCCGATGCCGCCCAGCGTGCCCTCGACCAGCAGCGTGTCGCTGGCATCGAGCGTGCGCAGCGCGGCATAGAGCGACGGCAGCGCCATGCCGCGGGCGTCGTGCATGTGCAGGTGGAAGTGCTTGACCTCGGGCCAGCGGCTCTTGATCTCCAGCAGGTCCTGCTCCATCTCGTGCGGCAGGCACCAGCTCTGCGAATCGTGCAGGCCGATCTCGATCACCTCCATCCCGGACGAGCGGAACAGGTCGATCTGCTTTTCCAGCATGGAGAAGCGGTAAGCCCGCGAGAATTTGCCCATGAAGTTGGAGCCCCAGAACGACGCGATGCCGACGCGGGCCCTGCGCACGCCGCGGCTCTTGGCGTCGGCGATCAGTTCCGGCCAGGTCTCCATGACCTGCTCGATCGAGCGGTTCATGTTGCGGCGCTGGTGGATGTCGCAGATGTCCAGGAAGAAGGTGCACACCTCGTCCTCGACCGTCAGCGGCGGGGCGAACTGCTGCGCCAGCCTGCGGGCCTTGGGCGTGTGCGAGAAGGTCAGGTACTCGACACCTTCCTTCGGATGGAAGGAGCGCAGCAGCTCCTCGAAGCTGGCCATCTGCGGCACGTAGCGCGGGCTGACGAACGCGCCGACGGTGATCTTCTTCAGGCCGGTGGCGGACAGCGCGTCCAGCAGGGCGACCTTGTCCGCCATCGGGATGTCCACCGACTCGATGCCGAAGCCTTCGCGGATCACTTCTTCGCTGTAGATGACGGTCGGCCAGTTCACGGTTGTCTCCATGCGGAACTTAATTGTCTAACTATTATGTTCAGGCGCCGGACCGGCGTCAACACCATGAAGACCACATTGACTTTATTTATCTAACTGATTAAAACCGGGGCATGAAGCACCTCCTCGCCGCCGCAGCCTGGCTGCTTTTCGCAAGCCTTGCGAACGCCCAGGGCACCTTTCCGAACAAGCCGATCAGGCTGGTCGTTCCCTACTCGCCCGGCACCGGCAGCGACGTGCTGGCCCGCACGGTCGCACAGAGCATCACCGAGAAGACCGGCCATGCCGTGATCATCGAGAACCGCGAAGGCGCCGGCAGCCTGATCGGGTCGCTGGCGGTGGCCAAGGCCCCGCCCGATGGCTACACGATCATGATCGCGGCCAACACACTGGTGATCCTGCCCAGCCAGAGCGCCAAGCCGCAGTTCGACCCGGTCAAGGACTTCACGCCCATCGTCAAGGTGGCCGCGATCCCGCTGGTGCTGGCGGTGACGCCGGCGCTGAAGATCAACAGCGTGAAAGAGCTGATCGCGTACGCCAAGGCCAATCCCGGGAAGCTGAGCTACGGCACGTCGGGTCCGGGGCCGGCGCAAAACGAGATGGAGCTGTTCAAGCAGGCGATGGGCCTGGACATCGCGGAGATCCCCTACAAGAGCACGGCGCAGGCCATGACCGACCTGATCGGCGGCACCCTGCCGCTGTTCCCCGCCGTCGGCCCGCTGGTGCTGCAGCACCTGCAATCGGGACGGGCGAAGGGGCTGGCGGTCTTCGACAGCAAGCGCTCGCCGCAGATGCCGGACGTCCCTTCGATGATGGAGGAGGTGAGCGTGCCGGGCTACGTCGCCACGCCGGTCTGGTACGGTTTCGTCGCCCCGGCGAACACGCCGCCCGATGTGGTCGCCAGGCTCGGCGGCTGGATCCAGGCCGCCATGGCGTCGCCGGAAGTGAAGGCCAAGCTGACCACGCTCGGGGCGCAGCTCACCGCTGCCGACAGCGCCACCTTCGCCGCCGAGATCCGCAACGAATACGAGAAGTCTTCCGCGCTGGCGAAGAAGCTGGGCAACCTCAAATAGCGGTGCTGACCTGCTGCGCGCCGTCGTGGTGGAACGGCGCGGCGATGGCGCCGTTGATCTTGACGTCGACCAGGATCGGGCCGTCGGGGTTGGCCAGCAGCGGCGCCAGCGCATTCAGTTCGTCCATGGTGCGGACCGTCACGGCCTGGAAGCCGAAGCCCTCGGCAATGGGCGCGAAGTCCACGTCCGGGAACAGGGACATCCCCACCGGCATGTCGCGCATCGCCAGGAAGTGCGTCTCGGCACCGTAGGCGCGATCGTTCAGCACCACGATCACCAGCGGGATGTTCTCGCGCGCCACCGTCTCCAGCTCGCCCAGCGTCATCAGGAAGGCGCCGTCGCCGACCACGAACAGCGTGGGCCGTTCGGGGTTGGCGCGCGCAAAGCCCATGGCCACGCCGAAGCCCATGCCGATCGAAGCGAAATCCCCCGCCTGCTTGTAGCGCGACGGGTCCGGCACCGAGATGTACGGCACCACCTGCAGGAAGTTGCCGGCGTCGTAGACCACGTTGCGGTCCGGCGGCAGCAGCTGGTCCAGCGCCAGGCCGGCCGAGCGGGTGTCCACCGTGCGCGGCGTGTGGGCCGGCTTGAAATCGTCGGCCAGCTCCCAGCCGTCGAGCCACTGGCGGAACGCGGGAGCGTGGAATTCCTTTTGCTGCGGCGCGCGGGCCGGCAGCGCCTCCAGCAGCGCCTGCGCCGCCAGCTTCGCATCGCCGACCATCGCCACGTCCGCGTAGGTGTAGCGGCCGATATTGCCACGCGAGCGGTCCACATGGATCAGCGGCGCGTCCTTGGGAATCGACGTGCCCTTGGAGGTGGTTCGCTGGTTCATGCCGGCGCCGAACGCCAGCACGCAATCGGCCTGCTCGATCACCCGGCGCCCGCCCGCATGGGAGAAGGAGCCGACGATGCCGCAATCCATCGGATGGCCGCGGAACATGTCCTTGGCCTTCATGGTGGTGGCCAGCGCCGCGCCGAGATGGTCGGCCAGCGCGATCAACGCATCCCTCGCACCGGCCTGGAAGGCGCCCTGGCCGGCAATGATCAAGGGCCGGCGGCTCTTTTCCAGCAGAACCCTTGCGGCCTCGACGGCGGCCGGGCGCGGTGCCTGCGGCCTGGCGGGCGCAGCGTTGTGGAGGATCGGCGCGGTGCGTTCCATGTCGACCTGGCCCAGCTGCACGTCGGCCGGCAGCAGCATGGCAACGGCGCCGCGCTCGGTGGCGGCCACGGCGTCGGCCAGCACCTGGCGCACCGTCTGCGCGCTGCTGGCGCTGAAGGGCGCGAAGCCGGCCGCCTGCAGCGCGAGGTGGCTGTTGAAGCGCTTGTTGTCCGGTCCGTGGCCGTCGGCCGGCGAATGGGTCGGCTGGTCGCCGAAGATCAGCAGCACGCGCGAGCCGGCCCGTTGCGCGTAGGTGGCGCCGTGCATCGCGTTGGCCGTCGCGGGACCGCGGCCGATGATGGCGATGCCCAGCTTGCCGCTGGCGGCGGCGTAGCCTTCGGCCATGCAGACGGCGGTGTTCTCGTGCCGCGCGCCATGGAACTTCACGCCCACGGAATCCAGCGTGGTGACGAACAGCGCGGTGTCGTCGCTCATGAGGCCGAACACGACCTCGATGCCCATCGCCTTGATGTCCAGGGCCAGCGCCTCGTAAGCCGGCAACGTTCTTGCACTCATGGTGTCTCCTTGTGGTTCAACGGCCGACGATGCCGCGCTGCCGCAGATCGGCCAGCGCCTCGTCGCTCAGTTTCAGTTCGCCCTGCAGCACGGCCTCGGTCGATTCGCCCAGGCGCTCGCCGGGCCAGCGGATCGCGCCGGGGGCGCGTGACAGCCGCGGCACGGGGGCCGAGAGGCAGACCTCGCCCCGGTCGTGGTCCGGCACCTCCACGAAGTTGCCGCGCGCGATCACCTGCGGATGCTCCATCAGGTCGGCGATGCTCTGGATCTTGGCGACCGGCACTTCGGCCTGCTGCAAGGCTTGCAGCACCTGCTCGGTCGTGTGCTGGCTCAGCCACTTGTTGATGGCGGCATCGAGCAGCGGGCGATGGGTGACGCGGTCCTTGTTCAGCTTGAACATCGGCTCTTGCGCCATGTCGGGGCGACCCACCACGCCCATCAGGCGGATGAAGACGCGGTCGCCGGTGCCGCTGATGAAGATCCATTCGCCGCTGCCGGTCATGTACGCGCCGCCGGGCGCCACGTAGTCGGGGGTGTTGCCGGTGCGCTCGGTGACCAGTCCCTGGTGCCGGTAGCGCATCGGCATGTCCTTCAGGAACGGGATCATGGTTTCGTACAGCGCCAGGTCGATCTCGTTGCCGACCGTCTCCTGGTGGCGCAGCCGGCCGAACAAGGCGGTGACGGCGCCGAAGGCGGCCCACAGCGCGGCGTTGAAGTCGCACAGCGGCAGGCCGGCCTGCTGCGGCGCCGATTCCTTTTCGCCGGTGACGTAGACCAGGCCGGAAAACGCCTGGGCATTGCGGTCGAACCCGGGCACGTCGCGCCAGGGCCCGTCCTGGCCGTAGCCGCTGATGTGCACGACGATCAGGTCGGGCCGCCGCTGCCGGAGCCACTCGCGCGTCATGCCCCAGCGGTCCAGCGTGCCGGGCCGGAAGTTCTCGATCAGGACGTCGGCCGTCTCCAGCAGCCGGCCGACGATGTCGCGGCCCTCGGGCGTGCGGACGTCGAGCGCGATGGAGCGCTTGTTGCGCCCGATGTGCGACCACCAGTAGCCGCTCTCGCCGTCCGCCGGGAACGTGCCCAGCGTGCGCATCGGGTCGCCCTCCCCCGGCAGTTCGATCTTGAGGACGTCGGCGCCGAAGTCCGCCAGCAGGGTGGCCGCGAACGGGGCCGACAGGAAGGTGCCGATCTCGATCACGCGCACACCCTGGAGCGCGGGTTGGGGGACGGATGGATTGGGGATGGCGGAGTCCATTTTTTATTGTATAACCAATTAACCATTTCCTGGCAAGCGCAAAATGCGCAGCACCATGCCGAGCACCGCAAGCACCCGAATCGCAGCAGTCAAGTCCGCCGCCCCCAAGCGCCCGAAGGCCGCCGAGGTCGTGGCCGCGGAGCTGCGCCGCCAGATCGTCACCGGCCGGCTCAAGCCCGGCGACAAGCTGCATCCGGAAAACGTCCTGACCACCGAGTTCGCGATCTCCCGACCCACCCTGCGCGAGGCGCTGCGGCTGCTCGAATCCGAGTCGCTGATCACCATCTCGCGCGGCAAGCACGGCGGCGCCCGGGTCAGCTCGATCGACCTCAGCGCCGCCGCCCGCCAGGTCGGCGTGTTCCTGCAGCTCGAAGGCGCGACGCTGCAGGACGTGTGGCTGGCCCGCACGGTGATCGAGCCGCCGGCGGCGGCCCTGCTCGCCGCGCAGCGCAACCCGGTGGCGTTCGCCGAACTGGAAGCCAACATCGCCGCCGCGCGCGTCGCCGCGGAGCAGCACGACCTGATCCATTACGCCGACCTGAGCGCCGAGTTCTCGCTGCTGATCACGCGCCATTGCGGCAGCAAGACCATCCACCTGATGGCCTCGCTGATCTACGACATCATCCGGCGCCAGCACGAGCACGTGACCGAGCGCACCTCCTCGCGGGCCAGCGTCGACCAGCTGCGCCAGGAGAACATCGCCAGCCGGGTCAAGGCGCTGGCGCTGATGCGCAAGGGCACGCCGGCGGCGGCCGAGCGCTTCTGGCGCGGCCACCTGGAGCACATGCGCGACCTGGTGATGGCCGCCTACAAGGGACCGGCGACCATCGACGTGCTGAACCAGCCGGCCGGCAAGCAGCGCCCAATCGGCAACGTCAAGCGGCCGGTGCGGCTGGCGGCCTGACGGCATGGGCGGCGCCGCGGTTGCCCGTCCGGCCGCCACGCTGGTGGTGGTGCGGGACGCGGCGGACGGCCCCGAACTGCTGCTGCTGCAGCGCGCCGACAAGGGCGACCAGAACAGCGGCGCCTGGGTGTTTCCGGGCGGACTGGTCGACGCGGGCGACCGGCGCTGCCGTCCGCTTTGCGCCGGCCTGGACGACGCCGCGGCCAGCGCCCGGCTCGGCGTCGCGGCGGGCGGGCTCGACTTCCACATCGCCGCCATCCGGGAGTGTTTCGAGGAAGCCGGCTTGCTGTTCGCCATCGACGACCGCAACGAGGTCGTGAGCCTGGAAGGGGACACCGGAGCGCGGCTGGACGCATTGCGCGGGCCGCTGCAGCGTGGCGAGCGCGAATTCGCCGACCTCTGCCGCGAATGGGGCCTGCGGCTGGCGGCCGACCGGCTGTTCTACATCGGCCACTGGGTCACGCCGCTGGGCCTGCCCAAGCGCTTCGACACCCGCTTCTTCCTGGCCCTGCTGCCCGCCGGCCAGGCCTCGCGGCACGACGCGGTCGAGACGCTGGACCAGGCCTGGCTGCGGCCGGCCCTGGCGCTCGCGCCCGGGAACGCGCGGACCATGCTCAGGGTCACGCGCAACGTCATCGAGCTGGTCGCGGCCTTTGCCACGGCGGACGCGTTGCTGGCCTGGGCCCGTTCGCCGCGCGAGGTGACGATGGTGATGCAGCGCCGCGGCATGAGCAGCGCCGGCCTGCGCTCGCTGATGCCGCACGAGCCGGCCTTTGCCGAGATCGGCAAACTCGATCCCGAAGGCGCCGGCACGGCGTGGTGCGAGCTGCGCCCCGGTGTGCCGGTGCAGCTGTCGCCGCACGTGCAGCGGGTGACGGGTGGCGACGGGCGCAACAGCTATCTCGTCGGCGATGCGCAGGCCGGCTGGACGGAGATCGACCCCGGAACCTGCTGCCTGCTGGTCGAGGACAGGATGCTGTTCACCGGTGGGCTGGCCCCAGCCCAGGCGCGGCAGCAGTTTCCTCATGGCGCGGTCGACTGGATCGCGCCCGACCGCGGCTTCCTGATCGAAGCAACCCCTGAAGGAGCAACATGACCAAGGGCGAGACCCCCGCCGCGCCGGGCCCGGGCGCATTGCACGGCGTGCGCATCATCGACGTCACGTCGACCGTCGTCGGCCCCGCCGCGACCCAGATCCTGGGGGCGCTCGGCGCCGACGTGATCAAGATCGAGCCGCCCGAAGGCGACCAGCTGCGCAACCTGGGCCCGGCCCGGCACGAGGGCATGGCTGCGATGTTCCTGGGCATGAACCGCGACAAGCGCAGCATGGTGCTGGACCTCAAGCGGCCGGAGGCCGGGGCCGTGCTGCGCCGGCTGGTGTCGGGCGCCGACGTCTTCGTCCACAACATGCGGCCCGGCGCCGCGCAGCGGCTGGGCATTTCGTATCCGGACCTGGCGCCCGGCAACCCCCGGCTGGTGTACGCCTCCGCCTCCGGTTACCGACCCGACGGCCCGAACCGCGACCTGCCGGCCTTCGACGACATCATCCAGGGCGCCAGCGGCATTTCCGGCCTGTTCATGCGCGCGGGCGACCCGGCGCGCTATGCGCCCTTCATCATCGCGGACAAGGTGATCGGCTACATCCTGGCGTCGTCGATCGGCGTTGCGCTGTTCGAGCGGGAACGCAGCGGCAAGGGCCAGGAGGTGCAGGTGCCGATGTTCGAGGCGATGGTGGAATTCAACCTGCTGGAGCATTTCTGGGGCCGCGCCTTCGAGCCGCCGCTGGGCACGCCCGGCTATGCGCGCATCTTCACGCCGGAACGCCGGCCGTTCCAGACCAGCGACGGCTTCATCTGCGTGACCGCCACCACCGACCGGCAATGGGAGCGCCTGTTCACCGCCGTCGGCCGGCCGGAGCTCGCGGCCGACCCGCGCTTCGCGAAGATGGCCCAGCGCACCTTCCATTTCGACCAGGCTTACGTCATCCTGAGCGAGGCGATGCTGGAGCGCACCACCGCGCAATGGATCGCGATCTTCAACCAGGAAGACCTGCCCAACGGCCCGGCCAACTCCCTGGACGACCTGTTCGACAGCGAGTACCTCAACGAGACGGGGTTCTTCCGGCACTACGAGCATCCGTCCGAGGGCCCGCTGCTGACGACCAATCCGACCGTCCGCTACTCCCGCACGCCGGCGGGCCTGCACCGCCCGCCGCCGCGGCTGGGCCAGCACACGCGCGAGGTCATGGAGCAGGCCGGCTTCGCGGAGCCGGAGATCGCCGCCATCGAGGCCCACCAGAAACCGCGCTGACCGTCAGGCGCACAGCTCGTCGAGCAGGTCGACCAGCAGCTGCGGCGCCGTGATCATGGCGTCGTGCCCGGCCTTGATCTCCACCATCTTCATCCCGTGGGCCCTGGCCCAGTCGCGGCTGCGCTGCAGGCCGGAAAACACCGGGTCGGTGCACTGGACGTAGACCGACGGCACGCCGTTGGCGACCTTGTTGACCAGGTTCAGCGCCGACGTGCAGGTGCCCAGCGGATGGCGCGTCAGCCGGGCCTGCACGAACCTGGCCTGCCTGGCGTCGCGGATGCCGAAGACGCCCGGCGCCGGCGGCTCGATGCCGAGCCCGCCGTTTTCCTGCGCCGAACGCAGCCGCGCGCGGGCCGCGTCCTCGCCGAGCATGCCGAACATGGTCTGGCCGCCTTCCAGCATCAGCGCATCGAGGTACACCAGCTGCCGGATCCGCCTGGGCATGCGGTCCGCGACCCCGGAGATGGCATTGCCGCCGAAGCTGTGCCCGACCAGGACCACGTCGTGCAGGTCTTCCCAGCGCAGGACGTTGGCGACGTCGTCGACGAAGGTGTCGAGCGTGATCGTGCTGGACAGCAGGTGCGAGCGCTCGCCGCAGCCGGTCAGCGTCGGCGCGAACACCGTATGGCCGAGCGCGCGCAGGCCGCTGGCCACGGCGCTCCAGCACCAGCCACCATGGAAACCATCGTGCACCAGCACGAAGGTCTGCACGCCGGTGCCGGGCGCAACGCCAGGCGCGGCGCCGGCATCGAGCGCCGGTGGCCACTCGCGGGAGAGGGTCAGGTCCAATTCACACTTTCCTGCAGGGTCGCGCTTTACTTCACTTCGAAAAGGCGAAATAATATTCGAAATCTGAAAGATAGCGCCTGCCCCGGGGCGCGTCAAGGCAGTTAACCCCCGAAGGAATGACCCGCATGGCCGCACTGGACCCTGACGTCGAACGACTGCTGGAGCTGGCCCGCCAGGCCGGCCGGCCGCCATTCGAGGCGCTGACGCCGCAGCAGGCGCGCGCCGCCTATGCCGCGAGCTGGGACATCCTGCAGCCGACACCGTCGGACGTGGCTTCGGTCCGCGACCAGGCCATCGCCGGCCCGGGCGGTCCGCTCACCCTGCGCATCTACCGCGGCGCCGGCACCCGGCCCGGCGCGCGGCTGCCCTGCCTGGTGTACCTGCATGGCGGCGGCTGGGTGATCGGCAACCTCGAAAGCCACGACCGGCTGTGCCGCCGGGTGGCGAACACCGCCGGCATCTGCGTGGTGGCGGTCGATTACCGGCTGGCTCCCGAACACCCCTTCCCTGCAGCCCTCGACGACGCCGTCGCCGCGCTGCACTGGGTGGCGGCCAATGCGCAGGCGCTCGCGATCGCGCCGGACCGGCTCGGCATCGGCGGCGACAGCGCCGGCGGCAACCTGGCCGCGGTGCTGGCGCTGATGGCGCGCGACGGCGCCGCGCCCCCGCTGGCGCACCAGGCGCTGCTGTATCCCGTGGTGGACCTCACCGCCGCCAGCGCGTCCTACCAGCGGGTGACGTCCGGCGTGCCGCTGACGGCGGCCACCATGCACTATTTCATCGACCACTACGCACCGTCCGCCCGCGACCGCCTCGACTGGCGGGCCTCGCCGTTGCTGGCGCCGTCGCTGGCCGGGACGGCTCCGGCGCTGGTGTTGACGGTGGCCCACGATCCCCTGTGCGACGAGGGCCGCGCTTATGCCGCCCGGCTCGAAGCCGACGGCGTACGCGTGACGTCGCTGCACCTGGGCGACCACATGCACGGCATGCTGCTGACCGGCAAGCTGGTCCGCGCCAGCAACACCATGCTCGATTTCGTCGGCGCCGCCATCGGGCAGGCGCTGCATCCCGCCATCTGACCCAGGCCCCCCATGACCGTTACCACGCCCCCCCGCACCGTCGACGCCGTCGTCGTCGGCGCCGGCTTTGCCGGCCTCTACATGCTCCATCGCCTGCGCCAGCTCGGGCTGCAGGCGCAGGTGTTCGAAGCCGGCGACGGCGTCGGCGGCACCTGGTACTGGAACCGCTACCCGGGCGCCCGCTGCGACGTCGAGAGCATGCAGTACTCCTACTCGTTCTCGCCCGAGCTGCAACAGGAATGGGAGTGGACCGAGCGCTATCCGCGCCAGGACGAGATCCTGCGGTACATCAACCACGTGGCCGACCGCTTCGACCTGCGCCGCGACATCCAGCTGGAGACGCGCGTCACGGCAGCGGTCTGGAACGACGCTCAGCGCACCTGGACCGTCAGCACCGACCGCGGCGACACGCTGGTCGCGCGCTACCTGATCTCCGCGGCCGGCTGCCTGTCGGCCGGGCGGGTGCCGGACATCAAGGGCCTGGAGAGCTTCCAGGGCAAGTGGTACCACACCGGCAACTGGCCGCACCAGCCAGTGGACTTCACCGGCCAGCGCGTCGGCGTGATCGGCACCGGCTCGTCGGGGATCCAGGCGATCCCGGCGATCGCCAAGCAGGCGGCCCAGCTCACCGTGTTCCAGCGCACGCCCAACTTCAGCATCCCGGCGTGGAACCGCCCGCTGTCGCCCGACGAACAGAAGGAATGGAAGGCGAAGTACCCCGAGTACCGGGAAAAGGCGCGCACCACCCGCTCGGGCATCCTGTACGACTACAGCACGCGCGGCACCTTCGACGTCGACGAGCAGGAGCGGCAGCACGAATACGAACGGCGCTGGAAACGCGGCGGCGCCAACTACACCCACGCCTTCAACGACATCTTCTTCAACCGCGTGGCCAACGACCAGGCGGCGGAGTTCGTCCGCAACAAGATCCGCGCCATCGTGAAGAACCCCGAGGTCGCCGCCAAGCTGGCGCCGACCGACCATGCGATCGGCACCAAGCGGATCTGCGTCGACACCGATTACTACGCCACCTTCAACCTGCCGCACGTCAAGCTGGTGGACCTCAAGGCCAGCCCGATCCAGGAGATCGTCGCCAACGGCATCCGGACCCAGGATGCGACCTACGAACTGGACAGCATCGTGTTCGCGACCGGCTACGACGCCGTGACCGGCTCGCTGGACCGGATCGCGATCCGCGGCCGCGACGGCCTGGCGCTCAAGCAGAAATGGACCGAGGGCCCGCGCACCTACCTGGGCATCATGACCGCGGGCTTTCCCAACCTGTTCTTCATCACCGGCCCGGGCAGCCCTTCGGTGCTGACCAATGTGGTGGTGGCGATCGAGCAGCACGTCGACTGGATCGCGCGCTGCCTGCAGACCATGCAGCAGCAGCACCTCGAGGTGGCGGAAGCCAAGGCCGATGCCGAGAACCAGTGGGTCGCGCACGTGAACGAGGTCGCCGACAAGACGCTGTTCCCGACCACCGCCTCCTGGTACACCGGCGCCAATGTGCCGGGCAAGCCGCGGGTGTTCCTGCCCTACGTCGGGGGCCTGGGCAACTACACGGTGATCTGCGACCAGGTCGCGGCCGACGGCTACCGCGGCATCGAGATGCAGCCGGCGGCGGCGGCAGTCAGCGCGGCCAGCGCATGACCGGTCGCACGGTCCGCGTCGTGCGGCTCGACACGCCGCTGGACGCCCCGTCGTTCGACAACCTGGTCCGGGCGGACGGTTCCGTCGCGCTCGAGGTCGCGCCGCTGACCGCCGACGGCAGTGCGGCGTGGCAGGCACTGGAGCCGGCGCACATCTATCACATCGCTTCCGCCAAGGACGACCTGCCGCGCCACTGGTACGCGCAGGCGCCGCTGCTGCAACGCTGTCCCGACCTGCTGGCGGTGTCCGCCTATGGGGCCGGCTTCGACACGGTGGACGTCCAGGCCTGCACCCGGGCCGGCGTCGCCGTGGTGAACCAGTCCGGCAGCAACTCCGGCGCCGTCGCTGAGCACACCCTCGGCCTCATGCTGGGCCTGTGCAAGCGGATCGCGGAAAGCGACCGGCGGCTGCGGCGCGGCGAGCATTTCAGCCGGGCCGACATGATGGGCTTCGACCTGATGGGACGCACGCTGGGCGTGGTCGGCATCGGCCATGCCGGCCGGCGCGTGGCCCAGCTCGCCAGGGCGTTCGGCATGACGGTGCTGGCGACCGACCCGTTCGTCGCGCCCGAGGAAATCGTCCGCCGCGGCGCCGAACCGGTCGCCCTGCCGGAGCTGCTGCGGCGCTCCGACGTGGTGTCGCTGCATTGCCCGCTCGATGCGAGCACGCGTGGCATGCTGGGCGCGGCGCAGTTCGCCTCGATGCCGCGGGGTGCGCTGTTCATCACGACCGCCCGCGGCGGCATCCACGACGAAATGGCGCTGGAACAGTCGCTGCGCTCGGGCCACCTGGCCGGCGCCGGGCTGGACGTCTGGTCGGTGGAGCCGCCGCCGGCGGAGCATCCGCTGCTGGCGCTGGACAACGTGCTGGCGACCCACCACACCGCCGGCGTCACCGTCGATTCGCGGCGGCAGATGGCGACCATGGGCGCCACCCAGATCCTGGAACTGGCCCATGGCGGACGGCCGCCGCGGCTGGTCAACCCCGAGGTCTGGCCGGCCTATGCCGCTCGCTTCGAGCGCATCCTGGGGCGGCGGCCGGACTGAGAAGTCAGAACATCCGTACGCAGAGGACGCGAAGGTCACGCAGAGAACGCAGAAGGACAACCGATTGAAGCTTGAATTCAATCCTGTCATGTCTTCTTTTGCGTCTTCCGCGAATCCTTTGCGTCCTCTGCGTACGGGTGTCCGCCTTCGGGCTTCCGTCTTCAATCCAGCTTCGCGCCCGACAGCCGCACCACTTCCTTCCACTTCAGCCGCTCGCGGGCGGCCATGGCGGCGGTCTCCTGCGGGCTGCCGGTGACGAAGCGGGCGCCGGCGCCCAGGAACTTCTCCTGCATGCCGGGCTCGCGCGCCACGTCCTGCACCGCCTTCGACAGCCGCTCGACGATCGCGGGCGGGGTGCCGGCGGGCAGCGCCAGCGCGCCCCACGACGTGAACACGAAGTCCGGCATGCCGGCTTCGGCCATCGTCGGGACGTCGGGCAGCACCGGCCAGCGCTCGGCCGCAGTGACGGCCAGCGCCCGCGCCCGCCCGGCCTTGATGAAGGACGTGTAGCTGGCCACGTTGTCGATCGCGAAATCGATCGTGCCGCTGATCACCTCGGTCACCGCCGAACTGCGGAACGGCACGTGGACGGTCTTGATGCCGGCGCGGTGCCCGAACAGCTCACCCGCCAGGTGCGGCGTGGTGCCGACGCCGGAGGAACTGAAAGTCACCCCCTTGGGCCGGGCCGCGGCCCAGGCGCGGAACTCCTGCAGCGTCTTCGCAGGGTGGTCGGCCGACACGGCGAACACGTTGCAGTTCTCCCAGAAGGTGGAGACCGGCGCGAAGTCCTTGACCGGGTCGAAACCCAGCTTGGTGTAGAGGAACTGGTTGATCGACAGCGTGCCGACCGTGGCCGACACCACGGTGTAGCCGTCCCCCGGCGCGCCCGCGACGGCCTGCATGCCGATGTTGCCGCCGGCCCCGGTGCGGTTCTCGATCACGAACGGCTGGCCGAGCCGCGCCTGCAGCCGCTCGGCCAGCATCCGGGTGAGCGTGTCCGAGGCCCCGCCGGCGCCGAACAGCACGATGACCTTCACCGGCTTGTCGGGCCATGCGCCCTGCGCGCGGCCGAGCGCCGGTGCCAGCCCGGCGGCAGTGCCGAGCCCCAGGTTCAGGAACATTCGACGGTCGATCATCGCGATGCCTTTCGGGCGTTGGGGCCGGCGCACCTGAACGTCATTTCAGGCTTGCATCGGCGCGATTGCATGCTAGACTTTTCGGAAACAGAGATTCTGTTTCGCGTTTTCGAATCCTAGCACCGGAGACATCCCATGGCAAGACTGAGCGACAGAGTGTTCCTGATTTCCGGCGGCGCCCGCGGCCTCGGCGCCGCGCAGGCCCGGGTCCTGGTGGCCGAAGGCGCCCGGGTGGTGATCGGCGACGTGCTGCTGGAAGAAGGCAGGGCGCTGGCCGCCGAGCTCGGCGCCGCCTGCGTGTTCCAGCCGCTGGACGTGGCCAGCGAGCAGCAGTGGAAGGACGCCGTCGCGGTGGCCGAGACGCTCGGCAAGCTGCACGGCCTCGTCAACAACGCCGGCGTCTACAAGCCGGTGCCGCTGACCGAACCCGCGGGGGTCGAGGAATGGGACCGCCACATCCGCATCAACCAGACGGGCGTGTTCCTGGGCATGCGGGCGGTGGTGCCGGCGTTCGAGCGCACCGGCAGCGGCGCCATCGTCAACATGTCCTCCACGGTGGCGCTGCGCAGCGCGCCGAACTCGATCGCCTACACCGCGAGCAAGTGGGCCGTGCGGGGCATGACCAAGGCCGCCGCGCTGGAGCTGGCGCCGAAGAGCATCCGGGTCAACTCGGTGCACCCGGGGCCGATCGACACCGACATGCTCAACGTCCGCAGCCGCGAGGAGAACCTCAGGCGGGTGCAGCAGGTGCCGATCAAGCGCCTGGGTACCGCCCGCGAGATCGCCGGCCTGGTGCTGTTCCTGCTGTGCGACGACAGCGTCTACATGACGGGCGCCGAAGTCGCGATGGACGGCGGCGCGGCCCTGTAGGCCCGGTGTTCGCGTCCGGCGGTCCTGCGGGTAAACCCACACTTGCGTTCTGGGAACGAAGTGCTACGATTTTCGAAAATATAAAGTTCATTTCGAGATCACGAATCCTTCCCGTCAACCAAAGCGCGCCGGCCGGCGTGCGAACCTGGAGAGAATCAGCATGAAAGCAGCGCAGCAGATGCAACGTGTGGCGGCGGCAATCGCCCTGGGCGGCCTGGCCCTGGCCGCGGCGGCCTTCGAGGCCCCCGGCGACGGCGTCTACAAGGACCGGGTGGACTGGGGCGTTCTGATGGACATGAGCGGCCCGACCTCGGCGTCGCAGAGCATCTGGGTGGCCGGCTTCCAGGACTACATGAAGAAGGTCAACGAGGCCGGCGGCATCAACGGCCGCAAGGTCAACGTGCTGGCCGAGGACAACCGCTACAACGCCGCCACCGACAAGATCCTGTTCGAGAAGCTGGTCGGCCAGACCCCGGTGATCGCCATCTCCGGCATGGGCACCTCCGCGTCCCAGGTCGGCCTGGCCGCGACCATCAAGGGCGGCAAGGTGCCGATCATCGGCACCTACACGCCGACCAAGGCGCTGTCCGAGCCGGTGTCGCCGATGGTCTACAACGGCTTTTGCGGCTACAAGGAGATGGCGCAGACCGGCATCGGCTACTACGTCGACAAGCTCAAGCTCGCCAAGCCCAAGGTGATGGTGGTCGCCATCGAGAGCACCGGCGGCAAGGAATACTTCGAGTACGTCACCGACGTGGCCAAGAAGTACGGCGGCACCGCCCAGATGGTCACGATGAAGGTGACGGCCGTCGACGCCACCCCGCAGGTGCTGGAGATCAACACCTCCAAGCCCGACCTGATCACCGTCTACGGCGTCGCCAACACCGCCATCCTGACCATGAAGGGCCTGCAGCAATACGGCCTGAAGATCCCGACCTTCGGCATCTCCTACCTGGGCGCGCCGCAGGTGTACGCCGCGATGGGCCCGCAGGCCGGCGAGAACTACACCTTCGTCAGCTGCTTCACGCCCGGCGGCTCGGACCAGAGCCCGGGCAACAAGGACATGTCGGCCTACGCCGACAAGGTCGGCAGCGGCGCCAAGAAGGAAGACATCAACTACGTCGCCGGCTGGATGTCGGCCCAGATGGGCGCCGAGTCGCTGGCCAAGGCCGGCCCCGAGCCGACCCGCGCCAAGCTGGTGGACGTGATGAGCAAGGGCTTCGTCGTCGACGGCAAGGGCCTGGCCGCGCCGATCACCTACACCCCGACCAACCACACCGGCCCGTCGGTGCTCAAGGTCTTCGGCTACGACTACGGCAGCAAGAAGTTCAAGCACTTCGGCGACTACAGCGACTACGCCAAGTACACCAAGTAGCCACGCTCGACACACCCAGGGTCCATCATGCTTGCACAAGTCCTCTTCAGCGGCCTCGCCCTCGGCAGCATCTACGGGCTGGTGGCCCTGGGTTTCGCGGTCGTCTTCAAGGCCACCGAGGTCTTCAACTTCGCCCAGGGCATGTTCGTCGTGTGCGGCGCGTTCTTCGCGGTGACGGCGATCACGCTGCTCAAGCTGCCGTTTCCGCTGGCGATCCTGTTCATCATCGGCGCGGCCGCGATCCTGGGGGTGGTGATCCACGTGCTGCTGATCCAGCCGCTGGCCGGCCGGCCGATGCTGTCGGTGATCATGCTGACGATCGCGTTGTCGATCGTGATGCGCTCGGTGATCGAGATCCTGTTCGGCCCGCAGGGCCGCAGCCTGGTCACGCCGCTGCCCAGCGGCATCTTCCTGCTCGGCGACGTCCGCATCTCGCAGCTGCACCTGACGGCGGCGCTGGTGAGCTGGGCCTGCATGGCGGGCTTTGCGCTCTTCTTCAAGTTCACCTCGGTCGGCCTGCTGATGCGCGCCACCGCCGACAGCCACGAGGCGGCGGTGGTCTCGGGCGTCAACGTCAACGTGATGAACCGGCTGGCCTGGGCCATCGGCAGCACGCTGGCGGCCATCGGCGGCGTGTTCCTGGGGCAGCTGCAGATCGCTTCCACCGACCTGGAGAGCGTCGGCCTGCTGGCGTTGCCGGCGGTGGTCATCGGCGGCATGCAGAGCATTCCCGGCGCCATCGTCGGCGGCCTGCTGGTCGGCGTGATCGAGCAGCTGGCCGCCACCTACATCTCGCCCAAGTCCAGCGACATCCTGATCTACGTGCTGCTGCTCGCCATCCTGCTGGTCCGGCCGTGGGGCCTGTTCGGCCAGCGCGAACTGGGCCGGGTCTGACCGCGCGCACCGGAGCCAAGCCATGACCACACAAACACTCGCGGCCCCGCTGGCGGCCGCGCCCCGGGCCCAGCCCATGCGATGGTTCTGGTGGGTGCTGGCGATCGCCCTGCTCTGCTACCTGCCGGTGCTGCTGACCGACCGGACGCTGTTCGGCATCCGGCTGTCCAACATGCAGCTGCTCAATCTCGGGCTGACCCAGGTCAACCTGATGCTGATCGCGATGCTGGGCGCGCTGTCGCTGAACTACCTGACCGGCTGCGCCGGCCTGATCTCGATCGGCCACGCCGCCTTCTACTGCGTCGGCGCGATGGCCGGCGCCATCACCGGCTCGCAGTGGGGCTGGCCGTTCCCGCTGGTGCTGCTGTCGGCCGCCCTGGTCGGCGCCGGCGCCGGGCTGCTGGCGGGCCTGCCCTCGCTGCGGGTGCGCGGCCTGTACTTCGTGCTGTCCACCTTCGCGGTGCACTACATCGTGGTGTTCCTGTTCCAGGAATACCAGTTCAAGTTCTTCGACGTGGTCGGCGTGCCCTACAAGGCGGCCGCCCTCGGCCCGCTGGAGCTGAGCACGCCCACCCGCTGGTACTTCTTCCTGCTGCCGCTGGTGGCCTTCGTGTTCTGGATGCTGCGCAATTCGCTGCGCACGCGCGAGGGCCGGGCCCTGATGGCCATGCGCGACCACGAGCTGGCCACCACCGCCGTCGGCGTCGACGTGCGCATCCTGCGGCTCAAGGCCTTCGCATTCAGTTCGGCCATCGCCGCCGTGGCCGGCGCGCTGCACGCCTACTACCTGACCAACGTGACGGCGGAGATCTTCAACATCAGCTTCGCCATCCAGTTCATCGCCATCATCATCATCGGCGGCATGGGCTCGCTCGGCGGCTCGCTGGTCGGCGCCGCCGTCTGGCTGCTGCTGCCGTCCGTGATCACCGGCTTCGCCTCGCAGGCCGGCGGCTCCAGCCTGTTCACCGAGCACAAGGCGCAGCTGGTGCAGGTGATCTTCGGCACCATGGTGATCCTGCTGCTGATCTTCGCGCCCGGCGGCCTGGCCCAGATCGGCAAGCAGCTCCGGGCCCGCCTGACCCGGGGAGCGAAATGATGGAATCGATTCTCGACGTCAAGGACCTCTCGGTCGGCTATGCGCGCAAGGGGCTGGCCCTGGACAACGTCAGCCTGTCGGTGCCCAGGGGCAGCATCGTCGCCCTGCTCGGCGCCAACGGCGCCGGCAAGACCACGCTGATCCGCTCCATCACCGGCCTGCTGCCGCTGCACCACGGCCACATCGAGCGTGGCAGCGTGGCGCTGGCGGGCCAGTCCATCCTCGGCCTGCCCTCGCACAAGCTGGTGCGCCTGGGAATGGCCCAGGTGCCCGAGGGCCGGTTGATCTTCAAGCAGCTGAGCGTCGAGGACAACCTGAGTGTCGGCGCCGCGATCCTGCCCCGTTCGCAAGTCAAGGAGCGGACGGAGGCGGTGTTCGAGCTGTTCCCGCGCCTGCTGGAGCGCCGGGCGCAGGCCGCCGGCTGGCTGTCGGGTGGCGAGCAGCAGATGCTGGCGCTGGGCCGGGCGCTGATCTCGGGCCCCAAGCTGCTGCTGGTGGACGAGCTGTCGCTGGGACTGGCGCCGCTGATCGTGCAGGCGATCTACAAGCAGCTGCGGGTGGTGGCGCAGACCCTCGGCACCTCGATGCTGATCGTGGAGCAGAACGCGCGGCTGGCGCTGGAGTTCGCGGCCACCGCGTACGTCCTGGACCGCGGGCGGATCGTGCTGTCCGGTCCGGCGGCGGAAGTGGCTGCCAGCGACGCGATGCACGAGTCCTACCTCGGCGCCAAGCGGGCGGCTGCCGCCGGCCAGGAGGTGAGCGCATGACCGCCCCGCTGCTCGAAGTCTCCGCGCTGCTGATGCGCTTCCAGGGCATCGTCGCGCTCGACACCGTCTCGTTCACGATGGACCGCGGCTCGATCCTGTCGCTGATCGGCCCCAACGGCGCCGGCAAGACGACGATGTTCAACTGCATCACCGGCATGTACAAGCCGACCAGCGGCCAGGTGCTGTTCGACGGCACCGACATCACGAAAGAGAAGGCGCACGAGATCTCGCGCCACGGAATCGCCCGCACCTTCCAGAACCTGGCGCTGTTCGGCGGCCTCACGGTGCTGGAGAACCTGCTGGTCGGCGCCTATCGGCAGGGCTCGTCCGGCCTGCTGCAGGGCGCGCTGCGCACGCCGCAGGCCCGGCGCGAGCAGCAGGCCGCGGTGGCCGCGGCGATGGAGGTGCTGGAATTCCTCGGCATGCCCGAAACGGCCGGCCTGCTGCCGGGAGAGATGTCCTACGGCCGGCAAAAGCAGGTGGAGTTCGCCCGCGCCCTGATGCAGAAGGCCAGGCTGGTGCTGCTGGACGAGCCGATGGCCGGCATGAGCGCCGCCGAGAAGGGCGCGATGACGGCGCTGATCCAGCGCGCGCGGCAGGACTTCGACATGAGCTTCCTGATCGTGGAGCACGACATCCCGGTGATCATGGACATCTCGGACAAGATCGTGGTGCTGGACTTCGGCCGCAAGATCGCCGAGGGCACGCCGCCGCAGGTGCAGGCCAACGAGGCCGTGATCGCAGCTTACCTGGGCGCGGAGCCCACCCGGCCCGAGGCCGTGCCAGCCTGAAAGAGTCCCGATGAACCGAGCCAGCGACAACGACCACTTCGACGTCATCGTCATCGGCGCCGGCTTCGCCGGCCTGCACATGCTGCACCGCCTGCGCGGCCTGGGCTATTCGGTCCGGGTCTACGAAGCAGCCTCCGATGTCGGCGGCGTCTGGCACTGGAACCGCTATCCCGGCGCCCGCTGCGACGTGGAGAGCCTGCAGTACTCGTACTCCTTTTCGCCCGAGCTGGAGCAGGAATGGGTCTGGACCGAGAAGTACTCGGCCCAGCCCGAGATCCTCGCGTACATCCGCCACGTGGCCGACCGCTTCGACCTGCGGCGCGACATCGTGTTCAATGCGCGGGTGCGCTCGATGGTGTTCGACGAGGCGCAGGCGCGCTGGCGGCTCGAGACCGAAGCCGGCGAGCGCGCCTCGGCGCGGTTTTGCGTGATGGCCACCGGCGCGCTGTCGATCCCGCGGCTGCCGGACATCCCCGGCATGGAAAGCTTCGCCGGCAGCATCTATCACACCGGCGCCTGGCCGCCCGAAGGCGTCGACTTCACCGGCCGGCGGGTCGGCGTGATCGGCACCGGCTCCTCGGGCATCCAGGCCATCCCGGCGATCGCGAAGCAGGCCGGCGAGCTGGTGGTGTTCCAGCGCACCGCCAACTTCTCGATTCCGGCCTGGAACGGCGCGCTGGCGCCGGAAACCCAGCAGGCCTTCAAGCGCGACTACCGGCAGCACCGCGCCCGCGCCCGCGAGGTCGGCACGCTCTACGAATTCAGTGCCAAGGCCGCCTCGCAGGTGAGCGAGGAGGAGCGCCGGCGCGAATACCAGCGGCGCTGGGACCTGGGGGGCGTGAACTTCGTGCATTCGTTCAACGACGTGATGCTCGACCAGGCCTCCAACGACAGCATCGCCGAGTTCGTGCGCAGCCGGATCCGCGCCATCGTGCGCGACCCGCAGGTGGCGGAGTCGCTATGCCCCAAGGACCATCCCCTGGGCTCCAAGCGCATCTGCGTCGACACCGGTTACTACGAGACCTACAACCGCGACAACGTGACGCTGGTCGACCTGAAGCGGACGCCGATCGAGCAGGTGTTGCCCACGGGCGTGCGAACCACGCAGCAGACTTTCGAGCTCGACGCCATGGTCTGCGCCACCGGTTACGACGCGCTGACCGGCGCCGTGCTCAACATCGACATTCGCGGCCGTGGCGGGCTGGCGCTGAAGAGCAAATGGGCGGACGGCCCCCGGACCTTGCTGGGCCTGATGACGCGCGGCTTTCCCAACCTGTTCATCATCACGGGCGCCGGCAGTCCGTCGGTGCTGGTCAACATGGTGGTCGGCATCGAGCACCACGTGGAGTGGATCACCGACTGCCTGCAGCACCTGCGCGCGCAGGGGCTGGACACCATCGAACCGGGCCAGTCCGCCGAGGACGGCTGGGTCGAACACGTCAACCAGGCCGCGAACAAGACGCTGTTCCCCAAGGCCAACTCGTGGTTCCTGGGGGCCAACATCCCGGGCAAGCCGCGGGTGTTCATGCCCTACGTGGCCAAGATCGGCGTCTACCGCCAGGAGTGCCAGCAGGTGGCCGACGAAGGCTACCGCGGCTTCGAGCTCGCGCGCGTGGCGGCGGCGCACGAGAAGCCCTGATGTCGACGATGCAGGGCCGGATCGCGGTCGTCACCGGAGGCGCCAGCGGCATCGGCCTGGCCTGCGCCCGGCTGCTGGCGGCGCGCGGCGCCACCGTGGCGATCGCCGACCGCGATCTCGCCGGCGCCAGGCAGGCGGCGGCTGGTTGCGGCGGCCACGCCTATGCCATCGACGTCGGCGTCGCGGCCGACCTGGAGCCGCTGGCGCAGCGGATCGAGCGCGAGGTCGGCCCGGTCGCGATGCTGGTCAACGCCGCGGGCATCATCCAGGGCCCGACGCTGCCGCCCGAGGAGCTGGAGTTCGAGATCGTCGAGCGGGTCTTCCGGATCAACCTGCTGGGCACCCATGCCGCCTGCGTCGCGTTCGGCCGCCGGATGGCGGCACGGCGGCAGGGCTCCATCCTCAACCTCGCGTCGATCGCCGGCATGCGCTCGACCCCGCTGCACGCCTATGGGCCGATGAAGGCGGCCGTGATCCGGCTGACCGAGAACCTCGCCACCGAATGGGGCCGCAGCGGCGTGCGCGTCAACTGCCTGTCGCCGGGGCCGGTGCTGACGCCGGCGCTGCAGCAGGCAATCGACCAGGGCCAGCGCGACCGGGGCCGGATGGAGGCCAGCGCCGCCAGCGGCCGCATGGTGCTGCCGCTGGAGGTGGCGCAGGCCGCCGGCTTCCTGCTGTCGGACGATGCCAGCGCCATCACCGGCGTGAACCTGGCGGTCGACCATGGCTGGCTGGTCGCCAATTCCTGGGCTTCGTTCGGCGGGGTGCGCGAAGCGCCATGAAAAAAGGCCGGTCGAATGACCGGCCTTTCGCGCTGCGAGCCGCAGGATCAGAAGTTGTGGCGCACGCCGGCTTCGTAGGCGGTGGACTTCTGGTTGGCCGCCGTGGTGGAGCCGTACAGCGAGAACGTGGCGCCGCCGCTGTTGCGAACCTGGGCCAGCGTCGCGAACACCGCAGTGCGCTTGCTCAGGTTGTGCACGTAGCCCAGGCCCAGCTTCTTGCTGGTGGGGTTGCCCGCCACGTCGGTCTTGTACTGCGAGTAGGACGCGCGCAGCTGGCCGACCGCGCCCGCCGGCGCCGTGAGGCCCAGCAGGTAGCCCTTGCCCCGGACGTTGCCGTTGCCGTTCTTGTCGCTGACGTACTGGCCGATCAGCTTGACCACGCTGAAGTCGTAGGACGCGCCGATGTTGCTCTGGGTGATGTTGCCGGCGGCGTACTTGGTCCGGCCGGTGGCTGCCGCGACCCACAGCGGGCCTTGCTGATAACCGACCCGGCCGCTGTAGCCGTTGCCGTCCTTGTCCGTGGCCGGGCCGCTGTTGTTCTCGCCCATGTAGTACATGGCCGAGAAGCTGAGGCCGTCGTTGCCGCCGCGCGAGGTGTTGTTGAACGACTGGCCGCCGTACAGGTAGCTGATGCTGTTGGAAGCGCGCACGCCGGTCGCACCGGTGACGCCGCCCGCCGCTTCGGTGGTCAGGCTCTTGGCGATGCCCAGGTTGCCCCACGGGTCGAAGTTGGCGATGTTCCAGTAGGACGGCGTGTAGTCGCGGCCCAGGCGCAGCTCGCCCCAGTTGCCGCCGACGCTCACCGTGGAGCGGCGGTTGAAGGTCAGGCCCTGGGTGCCGGCCGAAGCGGTCGACGTGCCGCTGGCCTGGTTGTTGGTGTTGGTGGCCAGGCCGGTGCCGTTGTCCGGGTTGTGCCAGGCCTCGAGCCAGAAGCCGGCATACAGGCCGCCGCCCAGGTCTTCGATGCCGCGGAAGCCGATCTGGTTGGCGCCCAGGCCGTTGTTGGTCAGCTGGGTCTTCTTCGAGATCGAGCCTTTGGAATGGACCAGGCTGACGTCGACGACGCCGAATAGCTGGACGCTGGATTGGGCCGAGGCGATGCCGGCGGAAGCCAGCACGGCCAGAGCGATCAGGGATTTCTTCATGCAGTTATCTCCAAGGTTGAAACTGGCGCCCCGGTGGCGGGGCTCGGTCGGTCAGCAGTTCAAGGTTTTTGTGCCCTCCGCGGATCCGCACAATTCCGAGACTTCGAAAAACATTTTTATTTGTCGAAAAGTGTAGCACCGCGAAAACTTTTGGCAACGAATTTCTGCCGGGTGTTTCTTCGCCGCCACGGGCGTGCCGCGCGGCCCGCTTTCACCGTCCATCCGGCGCCGGATCGGCCTAAGGGTAAACACCAAGGGGCCGCGGGGACCCGAAACCTACTATTCAGGATCTCGAAACTTTTTTCCAGGTTTGAACATGCTGCTGAACATTCCCCCCTCTCCTTTCACCCGGCCCGAGATGTTCGAGCCGGACGTGATGGTCATCGACAAGAAGTGGTATTCGCTGGGCAAGCTGGGGATGGTCCGGCCCCTGCTGTTCGACGTGACCAACGGCGGCTGGGTCAGCATCCTCAAGGCCGAAGGCGAAGGCACCATCCAGCGCCACCGCCACGCCACACCGGTGACGGCCTGGACCATGGACGGGGCCTGGGGCTACCGCGAACACGACTGGGTCGCCCGCGCCGGCAGCTTCGCCTACGAGCCGGCCGGCCACATCCACACGCTGTACATCCACCCCTCGGAAAAGAAGATGACCGCCCTGTTCCACGTCAGCGGCCCGCTGGTCTATGTCGATGAAAAGGGCGACGCGGTCGACTACGACGACGTCTTCCTGCGGCTGGACCGCTACAGCAAGTACTGCCGCGAGGTGGGCCTGGGCGACGATTACGTCCGCTCCCTGATCCGCTGACCCGGCAGCGCCGCGCACTCCCGTCCACTCCCGTTCACCCTTCCCGCGAGGATTCCATGTCATCGAAGTTGCACTTGCTGCAGATGCTGGTCAGCACTGCCACCACCCACACCCTCATGAGCTGGACCGATCCGACCGACGGCCAGCTCGATGGCCTGCAGGACTTCGCGTACTGGCAGGACATCGCCCGCACGCTGGAGCGCGGCTGCTTCGACGGCGTGTTCTTCGCCGACAGCCCGGCGACCCACGCCGTCTACAAGGGCAGCGCGGTGCCGTCGGTGCAATACGGCGTCTCCTGGCCCAATCACGATCCGATGCCGCTGGTGGCCGCCATGGCCGCGGCGACCAAGCACCTGGGCATCGGCGTCACGCTGTCGACCACCGGCATCACGCCCTACCTGGCGACCCGCCGCATCTCGACCCTCAATTACCTGACCCGGGGCCGGGTCGGCTGGAACATCGTCTGCGGCTTCAGCGCCGCGGAGCAGCTCGCCAACGGCTACAGCCAGCAGACGCCGCACGACGAGCGCTACGACCAGGCCGACGATTTCATGGAGATCGTCTACCGGCTGTGGGACAGCGTGCCGGACAAGGCGATCCTGATGGACAAGGAGACCGGCCAGTTCGCCGACCCGGCCCTGATCACGCCGGTCGACTACCAGGGCAAGTACCTCAGTTGCAAGGCGGTCGGACCGGTGCTGCCGTCCAAGTGGGGCCGGCCACTGCGGTTCCAGGCCGGTTCGTCCGGTCGCGGCATGCAGTTCGCGATGAAGCACGCCGAAGTGATCTTCGCCATCCAGGCCCACCTGCCCGGCATGCTCAAGACCATGGACCAACTCAAGACCGCCGCGGCCACCCACGGCCATCCCGGCGAGCTGAAGGTGATCCTGGGCCTGCAGCCGATCGTGCGCAGCACCGAGGCCGAAGCCCGCCAGCGGGCCGAGCAGCTGATCGAGCGGATCCCGCTGGACGCCACGCTGGCCCGGCTCTCGGGCATCGTCGGCGTCGACCTGAGCAAGCTGGACCCGGACCAGCCGCTGGTGGAGATGGACACCCAGGCCTCCAAGGGGCTCATGGCGGTGTTCATGAGCGGCAAGGGCGACGGCAAGCAGCTGACCCTGCGCGAGGCGGCCGACAACTGGGCGCTGAGCGTCGGCATCCCGCAGATCTGCGGCACGCCGGAGCAGGTGGCCGCCGAGATCGAGCACCTCTGGAAGGCGACCGGCTGCTTCGGCTTCAACCTGAGCCCCACCACCAATCCCGACAGCGTCGACGACTTCGTCGACCAGGTGGTGCCGATCCTGCAACGGCGCGGCATCTTCCGCACCAGTTACGAAGGCGAGAGCTTCCGTGACAACCTCATGAGCTGACCATGACCCACGCACTCGCCACCGCACCGCAAGAGGCCGTCGCCGCGCCCGCCATCGACCCGATGGAGCTGCGCCGCTGCCTGGGCTCGTTCGTCACCGGCGTCACCGTGATCACCACGCTGGACGAGAACGGCGCGCCGATCGGGATGACGGCCAACTCGTTCAACTCGGTCTCGCTGGATCCGCCGATCATCGTCTGGAGCCTGCGCACCAATGCCCGCACGTTCCCGGTCTACGCCAATGCGAAGCGCTTCGTCGTCAACATCCTGGCGGAAGGCCAGGTGGACGTCTCCAACCGCTTCGCCAAGTCGGGGCCGGACCGCTTCGATGGCGTCGCCTGGAGCAAGGGCATCGACGGCGTGCCGCTGCTCGATGGCTGCGCCGCCCACCTGGAGTGCCGCACCGAGGCGACCTATCCGGGCGGCGACCACCTGCTGTTCCTGGGCCGGGTGGAACGGATCGTCAATGCCTCGCTCAAGCCGCTGGCCTTCGGTTCGGGCAAGTACATGGTGGTCCATCCCTACGACAACGCGATGAACACCGACCTCGGCTCGGGCAACGTCGCCACGCTCAACGCGGTGCACCTGGCCCGGCCCTGCCTGGAGGAGTTGAACCGGGAGACCGACAAGACCGTGGGCCTGGGCGTGTGGGGCAACCTCGGCCCGACGCTGATCTGGTGGATCGAGGCGAAGAAGCCGCTGGATGTGCGGCTGCGCTGCGGCATGGTGATCCCGCTGCTGGGCTCGGCCACCGGCAAGGTGTTCGCGGCGTTCTCGGAGCCGGAGCTGACCAATCCCTACATCGAGGCGGAGCTGGCGGCGGCGCAAAAGACCGACAGCGTGCCCTTCGTGTCGCGGCAGGCGGTGGACGAGCATCTTGCGCAGGTGCGCGAACGCAAGCTCGGCTTCGTCGAGGACGCCGTGATCCTGGGCGTCAACGAGCGGGGCGTCAACGGCGTCAGCGCGCCGGTGTTCGATGCCTCCGGAAAGATCGTGCTGGCCCTGACCATGATGGGCGAGAGCGCGGAGCTGCGGCGCGACGACCCGGCCATCGCCAGGCTGAGCGACGCGGCCCGCCGCCTGTCGGTGCGCCTGGGCTACCGGCAGTAAGCACCCGGCCCGGCGGTTCAGCACCCAAAAAATGCTTGCCAGGCGCGCCCACTTCAGGCTATGATTTTCCTGAATTAGAATTTCTCTTCGAGATTACGAAATACCCGGCGACCCCGCCGGGACTCTCCGGTCTCCCAACGCTTGCATGGAAGGTACAACATGGGCAAACAAATCCAGGTCGGGGTTGTCGGCAGCGCGGTGTTCGCGCCCCGCTATCCCGAACGCACCCTGCTCGAGGAAAAGCTGCACGCGGTCACGCATGCGGCCTTGCGCGACGCGGGCATCGGCATCGAGGACATCGACGGCATCGTCGTGGCCGCGTGCGACCAGCTTGACGGCCGCGCCATCGCGATCATGATGGCCTCGGGCTCGGTCGGCGGCGTCGGCCGCGACATCCTCGCCACGCCGTCCAGCGCGGAGCACGCTTTCGTGCTGGGCGCGCTGCGCGTGCGTTCCGGCATGTACCGCACCCAGCTGGTGGTCTCCTGGAGCCCGCTGGAGACGGACGACATCTCCAACACCCAGCGGCTGGGGACCGACCCCTACTTCCACCGTCCGCTGCCGCTGGACGACCTGTCATCGCATGCCCTGCAGGCCAATGCGCTGGAAGCCAAGGTGCCGGGCCTGCGCGCAGCCGCCGTCACCGTGACCGAAACCAATCGCCGCCAGGGCGCGATGGCGCATCCGGATTACTCGCCCGCGCCGCGCGAGAAAGTGCACATCGAGAGCGGCAAGATGCTGCGCTGGCCGATCACCGAGGGGATGGTTTCGCCCCCGGCCTGCGGCCTGGTCGCGATGGTGCTGGCCGCCGACGACTGGATCGCCGAGCGCAAGGACCTGAAGACCGCCTGGGTGCACGGCATGGGCTGGGCGACCGAGGCCACCTTCCTGGGCGACCGCGACCTGTCGACGCTGCCCTCGCTGGACGCGGCGGTGGAGCAGGCCTACCGGGAATCCGGCACCAACATCAAGAAGCCCGACTTCGACCTGGCGGAGGTCGCCGACGCCACGCCATACCAGCAGCTGGTGGCGCTGGAAGGCCTGGGCCTGTGCCCGCGCGAGCAATGGGTCTCCGCCACCGCCAGCGGCGCGTTCGCCGCGGGGGGCAAGACGCCAGTCAACCTGTCGGGCGGCGCCCTGTCGTTCAACCCGGTGTTCTGCACCGGAATGATGCGCATCGTCGAGGCGGCCAACCAGACCCGCGGCTGCGCCGGCCCGCACCAGCAGGCGGGAGTCAAGAAGGCGGTGGCGCACGGCGCCAGCGGCTTCGCCATGCAATACAACACCGTGGTCGTCTTCGGCAACGAATCCAGGGAGAGCGCCAAATGAGAAAGATTCCCCGCGTCGGCATCATCGGAATCGGCCAGTCCGATTTCAAGGCCAAGCGCGCCGACGCCAACTACCCCGAGCTGGTCCGCGAAGCGGTCAAGCTGGCGATGGCCGACTGCAAGCGCGAGCTCGACGACATCGAGGCCGTGGTCTATTCGCTGGCGCCGGATGCGCTGCTGGGCATCGGCAACGCCGAACGCCTGGGCATCGACGCCGTCGGCGCCCGCAACAAGCGCTTCATGCGCATCAACACCGGCGGCTCCACCGGCATCTCCGCGCTGGCCGCGGCCCACTCGCACATCCTGGCCGGGGCCTGCGACATCGCGCTGGTGGCCGGCGCCGACAAGATCGGCGAGTGCGGCGATTCCCAGACCATCATGAACAAGCTCTGGGACACCGCCTACGAGCGCTCGCTGCCGCTGGGCACGATCACCATGCTGGCCATGTCCGCCGTGCGTTACATGCACAAGTACGGCATGACCGAGGAAGACATGGCGCGGGTGGTGGTGAAGAACCGCGAACACGCCGCGCTCAACCCGCGCGCCCACCTGCGCGAGCTGACCTCGGTGGAGGAAGTGATGTCGTCCCGCATGATCTCCTGGCCGGTGAAGCTGTTCGACTGCTGCCCGCAGTCCAGCGGCGGCGCCGCGATGGTGCTGGCCTCCGAGGACTACATCAAGAAGAACAAGCTGGAAGCGGTCTGGATCACCGGCGTCGCCCACAGCTCGGAGAGCTACTTCATTGGCGACCGCATGGGCAACCACGTCACCGCCGACCACGCCGACGCGCAGGCACTGGGCGAAGCCTGCCACCGCGCCTACAAGATGGCCGGCATCACCGATCCGGTCAAGCAGATCGACGCCGCGGAGCTCTACGCGCCATTCAGCAACACCGAGTTCCACGCCATCGAGGCGGCCGGCCTGGCGCCGATCGGCAAGTCGCCGGCGATGCTGCGCGAGGGCTACTTCAAGATCGGCGGCCAGAACCCGGTCAACCCGTCGGGCGGCACCCTGTGCAGCAACGCCATCGCGGTGACCGCGATGGTCCGGGTGGCCGAGGCGGCCCTGCAGGTCTGGGGCCGCGCCGGCGGCCACCAGGTCAAGGGCGCGAAGAAGGCCATCGGCAGCGGCAACGGCGGCGACCACCAGTTCTTCGGCGCGATGGTCGTCGAAGCCTGATCCCAAACCTCCCAGACACAACGAACCAAGGAATTCGACATGGAACTCATGACGCGCACCGAAAAGTGGAACATCACTTACAAGCACGCGCTGGGCGAGACGGCCAGCTACTTCTTCCAGCAACTGCGCGACAACAAGCTGATCTACGGCCGCCGCGACCCCAAGTCCAACCGGGTGCTGGTGCCGCCGCGGGCCTTCTCCGACGAGACGCTGGAGCCGACCAACGAATGGGTGGCGGTGGGCCCGGAAGGCCAGATCGAGTGCTTCACCATCGTCTACTCCGCCTTCGCCGGCCTGCCGGACCCGCCGTACGCCTTCGGCTACGTGCTGCTCAAGGGCGCTGACACCGCCATCGGCGGCTACTTCCGCGGCCTCGACCTGAGCGACGGCGCCGCCGCCGCCAAGCAGCTGGCGATCGGCACCAAGGTGATGACCAAGTTCGCCGAGAAGCGCAGCGGCGACGTGCTGGACTTCTGGTTCGAACTGGCCTGACAACCCGACGCCCCGCAGAGGGCCCGAGGAGACATTCATGAACAGCACCAAGCTGCCTCGCCGGCAATTCCTCCAGGCCACGTCCGCGCTCGGCGCCGGCACGGCCCTGGGCTTTCCCTCGCTGCTGCGCGCGCAAACCAAGCAGACCATCAAGATCGGCATCCCGACGATCATGAGCGGCCGGCTGGCGCAGCTGGGCATCGCCACCGGCAACGCCGCCAAGATGCAGTCGGAGGCGTTCAACGCCGCCGGCGGCCTCAACGGCCGGATGCTCGAGCTGGTGATGCGCGACTCCAAGGGCCGGCCCGAGGAATCGAGCCGGCTGACGCGCGAGATGATCAACGGCGACAAGTGCGACTTCATCCTGGACTGCGACGCTTCCAGCGGCGCCTTCGCCCTGCAGGAAGTGGTGCGGGAAACCGGCACGCTGTGCATGCACGCGACGCCCGAGGTGTCCTCGCTGACGGCGGACCCGAAGGTGCGCATTCCCAACTCCTTCCGCAGCGCCCGCCAGGGCGCGCAGGACTCGATCGTGTCGGGCAAGTACGCTGCCGACGTGGCGAAGGAGAAGGGCTTCACCAAGTGGATGACAATCGGCCCGGACTACGGCTACGGCCGCGACACGACCGAGCAGTTCGTGCGCTACCTGAAGCACTTCAGCCCCAACCAGCAGGTGCTGGGCGAGGCCTGGCCCAAGATGTTCCAGCCGGATTACACCGAGTTCATCTCCAAGATCCAGCAGCAGAAACCGCAGGCCCTGTTCACCTGCCTGATCGGCGGCGACCTGGTGTCGTTCATCGACCAGGGCAACCTGTACGGCCTGTTCCAGGACATCGAGCTGTTCGCCATCGCGCTGGCCGACTTCACCACCATCACCCAGGTGAAGACGATGCCAAGGAACGTCCATTCGGGCACCCGCTACCTGAGCAGCTTTCCCGACACCAGGGAAAACATCGCCTGGGCCAACGCGTACACCGCGAAGTTCAAGGACTCGCCCAACAACTGGTCGTGGCAGGCCGCCACCGGCGTCGACTTCCTGATCGCGGCGATGCGCAAGACCAACTCGGTCGATTCGAAGAAGATGTCCGAGGCCCTGCGCGGCATGCAGATCAAGTCGCCGTTCGGCAGCAAGGGCCTGCTGACGATGCGCGCCAGCGACCAGACCCTGGTCGACTACGCCACCGGCTGGGGCCGCATCACCAACAAGTCGCCGTTCATCCAGAACGCGAAGATGGGCGACTGGGCCGTCATCACCGAACTCGAGGCCCAGTGGAAAAAACAGATGGGCTGGGCCTGAAGCAGGGCTGACCGTGGACCTCTCCGCGCTCGCTGCCTGCTTCGCGTCGTCGTCGTGCATGCTGACCCAGGGCGCGAACGCGCTCGTGATCGGCATGCTGCTGTTCCTGGTCGCTTCCGGCCTGACGCTGATCTTCGGCGTGCTCAAGGTGGTGAACTTCACCCACGGCTCGCTGTACATGCTGGGCGCGTACTTCGCCTTCTACCTCTATCGCAGCACCGACAGCTACCTGCTGGCGGTGGTCGGCGGCGCGGCCGGCGTCGCGCTGTTCGGCGTGCTGCTGGAGCGGCTGTTCTTCAACCCGCTGTACCAAAGCGACTTCCTGATGCAGCTGCTGATGTGCAACGGCTGGATCCTGGTGCTGGACGACCTGGTGCAGATCGTGTTCGGCGCCGAGTTCCAGTCGATGGGCATGCCGGCGCTGTTCGCCCGGCCGCCGGTGGTGGTGGCCGGCGCGCCGATCCCGGTGTTCTACCTGTTCCTGATCGGCGCCGCCTTCCTGGTGGCGCTGGCGATCTGGCTGCTGATCGAGAAGACCCGCTTCGGAAGCAAGGTGCGGGCCGCCGCCGCCAACACCGCGATGACCGCCTCGCTGGGCATCAACACCACGCTGCTGTACGTCTCGGTGTTCGCGCTGGGCGCCGGCCTGGCCGGGCTGGCCGGGGCGCTGGCGTCGCCGGTGCGCTCGCTGGTGCCGGGCATGGGCTTCTCGATCCTGATCGAGTCCTTCATCGTCACCGTGATCGGCGGCATGGGCTCGATCGGCGGCGCCCTGGTGGCGGCGATCCTGATCGGCCTGTGCCGCACCTTCGGCAGCGTCGGCTTTCCGCTGTTCACCGAGATCCTGGTGTTCGCGCTGATGGCCGTGGTGCTGGTGACGCGGCCCAACGGCCTGTTCGGCAAGGCGACGGCATCGTGAAGGCGCGGCTGGCCGAATCGACCTTGCTCTGGATGGCCGCCGCGATCGTGGTCCTGGCCATCGTGCCGGCCGTGGTCCCGTCGGCGCTGGTGCGCGACCTGATCATCCACAGCGCCATCCTCGGCCTGTTCGCCACCTCGGTGAACCTGCTGATCGGCTACACCGGGCTGGTGTCCTTCGGCCAGGCGATGTTCTATGCGTCCGGCGCGTACGGCTTCGCGCTGCTGATGCGCACCGGCGCGTTCCCGGTGCCGGCCGCGATGGCGCTGGCCGTGGCCGGCAGCGCGCTGATGGCGCTGGTGGTCGGGCTGGTGTGCACCAAGACCCGGGAAATCTACTTCGCGCTGCTGACGCTGGCGATCCAGATGATGTTCTACAACACCATCCTGAGCTGGCAGGACGTCACCGGCGGCGACCAGGGCCTGACCGGCGGCTTTGCCAAGCCGCCGTTCCTGGGCATCGACCTGGGCCAGCCGGGCCATGTGTACACGTTCATCGTCGTCGTGGTGGTCCTGGCGCTCGGCTTCCTCTGGCACATCACCAAGTCGCCGTTCGGCCATGCGCTGCGGATGGTCCGCGACAACGCCGCCCGGGTCGAGTTCCTGGGCCTGGACGTGCGCGCCTTGCGGCTGGTGGCCTTCGTGATCTCGTCGGCCGTGGCCAGCGTCGCCGGCGCGCTGATGGCCCTGTACGTGAGCGCGGCCTATCCCAACTTCGGCTACTGGACCATGTCCGGCGAAGCCATCTTCGTGATCATGCTCGGCGGCCTCAACACCTTCCTGGGGCCCCTGCTGGGCGCGGTGATCCTCAGCCTGCTCAATCACTTCGTCACCGCCCACACCAAGTACTACGGCCTGGTGCTGGGCGTGATCATCCTGTTCTACGCGCTGGTGCTGCGCAAGGGCCTGCTCGACATCCTGCTGGAGCGCGTGCGCGAAGCCCGCCGCCGCCGCGCCGCGCCGGGGAACGCCTGATGCTCAGGCTGGAGGACGTGTCCAAGGCGTTCGGCGGCGTGCTGGCCACCAACCACTTCTCGGCCGAATTCGCCACCGGCAGCCTGTCGGCCGTGATCGGCCCGAACGGCGCCGGCAAGACCACGCTGTTCAACCTGATCTCCGGCAAGATCAGGCCCGACTCCGGCCGCATCCTGCTGGACGGCCAGGACATCACCGGCGCCAGCGCCCAGGCCATCGTCAAGCGCGGCATCGGGCGCGCCTTCCAGGTCGCCAGCATCTTTCCGACGCTCACGGTGCGGCAGTCGCTCGAAGCGGCGGTGCTCGCCCACCGCGGCGGCCTGCGCGACATGCTCAGCGCGTTTTCCCGCTCCGGCGCGCGGGCGCGGGCCGACGAACTGATCGAGCTGCTCGGCATGCAGTCGCGCGCCGACACCATGTCGCGCCACCTGCCGCACGGCGACCAGAAGCTGCTGGACATCGGGCTGGCTCTGGCGCTGGAGCCGCGGGTGCTGCTGCTGGACGAGCCCACCGCCGGCATGGGACCCGAGGAGCGGGTGCAGATGATCGAACGGGTACACCACCTGTGGGAGCGCCAGGGCATCACCATCGTCTTCATCGAGCACGACATGGACATCGTGTTCGGCCATGCCCAGTTCATCCGGGTCCTGCACTATGGCGCGTTGCTGGCCGAAGGCACGCCCGAAGAGATCCGCAATAACCAGGCGGTGATCGACGTCTACCTGGGCACCGGCTTCGTCGAGGAGACGCCAGCATGAGCGGCACAGACGCCATCCTCATGGTGCGCGGGCTGAATGCCTTCTACGGTTCCAGCCAGGTGCTGTTCGGCGTCGACCTCGACCTGGCGGCCGGCCAGTGCCTGGCACTGCTGGGGCGCAACGGCGCGGGCAAGTCGACCACCATGAAGGCCATCGCCGGGGTGATCCCGTCGGCCGGGCAGATCACGTTCGCGGGCCGCGCGATCCAGGCCCAGAAGTCGTACCGCATCGCGCGGGCCGGCCTGGCCTTCGTGCCGGAAGACCGCCAGGTGTTTCCCGATCACACGGTCGAAGACAACCTGCTGATCGCCGCCAAGCCGGGCCCGCAGCAAGGCCGGGCCTGGACGCTGGAGCGGGTGTACGAATCGTTCCCGCTGCTGGCGCGGCTGCGCACCAGGATGGGCGGCCAGCTCTCCGGCGGCGAGCAGCAGATGCTGGTGATCGGGCGCGCGCTGATGGGAAACCCTTCGGTGCTGCTGCTCGACGAACCCAGCGAAGGCCTGGCGCCGGTGATCGTGCAGCAGATCGCGGTGCAGATCCGCCAGCTGCAGCAGGCCGGCACCACCATCCTGCTGGCCGAACAGAACATGCATTTCTGCCTGCACATCGCGTCGCACGTCGCCGTGATCGACAAGGGGCGGATCGTCTACCGCGACACCGCCCAGGCCCTGCGCGGCGACGACGAGATCAAGCGCCGCTACCTGTCCGTCTGACCGAACCCATCTCCATCAGGGCACCCCATGAACCGCAACGACATCGAGAGCTCCCCCACCCGCCGCAGCGTGATCCAGGGCGCAGCCGCCGCCGCGGCGACGGCCCTGCTGGGCATCGGCCCGGTGGCCGCCCAGACGTCCGACGCGCCGATCAAGCTCGCCGTCGGCTTTCCGCCCGGCGGCTCGGGCGACCTGTTCGCGCGGATCCTGGCCGATGGCCTGCGCGAGGAACTGAACCGCCCCGTGCTGGTCGAGAACAAGCCGGGCGCCGGCGGCTTGACGGTGGCCACCGGTTTCCTGCGCGCGGCCAAGGACGGCACCCAGCTGATGCTGGCCACCGGCTCGACGGCTGTCGCCGCGCCGATCTCGCGCGCGAAACCGCCGTACAACCCGGTGACCGACTTCCAGTGGATCGCGCTGCTGTCGTACGCGCCGTTCGTGATCGCGGTGAACCCCTCGCTGCCGGTGAACAACATCAAGGAGCTGGTCGCCTACTGCAAGGCGCGTCCGGGCAAGCTGTCGTACGGACATGCCGGCCTGGGCACCACGGTGCACCTGGCGGCCGAGATGTTCAAGGACCGCGCCGGCATCTTCGTGGTCGACATCCCGTACGCCGGCAGCGCGCCGGCCATCACCGACACCATCGCCAACAACGTGCAGTTCATCGTCGAGACCTCAGGCACGCTGCTGCCGTTCCACAAGGCCGGCAAGCTGCGCATCATCGGCACCATGGCCGAGGCCCGCGAGAAAGTGACGCCCGAGATCCCGACCGCGCGCGAAGGCGGCTACGACCTGATCGCCGGCACCTACAACCTGCTGGCGGCACCCGCCGGCACGCCGCCCGAGCTGGTCGCGCCGATCGCCAAGGCGCTGGCCCGCGTGATGGACAAGCCGGCCACCCAGGAGCGGCTGACCCAGCTGGGGATCACGCCGATCACCAACTCCGATCCGGCCAAGGCCCGCGCCTATGTGGCCTCGGAGATCGCGCGCTGGACGCCGATCGTCAAGAAGCTCGGGATCGCGCTCTGAAAATGACGATGCCTGCCGCAACCAACCCGGACGCCGCCCAGACCGCGGCGGTGCGCACGCTGCTGGAGCCGGCCAGCATCGCGATCATCGGCGCCTCCGACAAGTCGCGCTGGTCGGTCAACGTCGTCGACAACCTGCGCAGCGGCGGCTACGCCGGCAAGGTGCACCTGGTCAACCCGCGCGGCGCGATCGCCCACGGCCAGCAGTGCGCGACATCGTGCGCCGCCGTCGGCGAACGCATCGACGTCGGCCTGATCATGACGCCCGGCAGCGCCGTCGCCGCGGCGGTGGCCGACCTCGCCGCCGCCGGCGCGCGCTCCGCCGTGATCATCACCGCGGGCTTCGCGGAGACCGGCGCGGCCGGCCAGGCGCTGCAGGAGCAGGTCCGCGCCGTCGCCGCCGGACACGGCGTGCGCTTGCTCGGCCCGAACTGCCTGGGCTACATCAACTTCACCAACCGGGCCTATGTGTGGACGACGGCGGTGAAGGCGCCGTCGCGCAGCAGCGGCGTCGCCATCGTGTCGCAAAGCGGCGCCACCGCCTACTTCCTGTCGACGCTCGCCTACCAGCAGGACGTCGGCCTGAGCCACGTCATCTCCACCGGCAACGAAGCGGACCTGGACAGCTCCAGCTTCATCGATTACCTGCTGGAGCAGCCGGACGCGCGCGCCATCGCAGTGTTCGCCGAAACCTTCCGCAGCCCGGCCCGCTTCCTGCGGGTGGCCGAGCGGGCGCTGACGCTGGGCAAGCCGCTGGTGGTGCTGAAGGTGGGCGCGAGCGAGATCACCGCGAAGTCGGCGCTGGCCCACACCGGCGCGCTGGTCGGCGACGACCGCGTCTTCGAAGGCATCTGCGACCAGTACGGCATCGTGCGGGCCCGCTCGATGGAGGAACTGCTGGCCACCGCCGACGTGCTGGCCCGCACCGGCGTGCTGCGTCCCGGCGGCCTGGGCGTGGTGACCAACTCCGGTGGCGTCGGCGAGATCGCGGCGGACACGGCGCACCTGCGCGGCATCCACCTGCCGGAGCTCACCGGCCAGGCGCAGGCCGCGATGGTCCGCACCATTCCCGAGATGGCCACCGCGCACAACCCGATCGACCTCACCGGCACCGTGTCGCCGGAGCAGGTCGAGGGCGCGGTGCTGGCGATGGCCAGCATGCCCGATTGCGCCGCGATCCTGTGCCCCTGGTACGACATCCCGACGACGCAGGAGGAGGTGAGCGAGCGCCTCACCGCCCTGCACCACCACCTGGCCAGGGGCATGGCGGCACTCGACGTGCCCGGCCTGCTGGTGAGCTACACCAGCACCGTCGTCAACGACATGGCACGGGCGACCATCGCGAAGACCGGCGCCAACTACCTGGCCTGCGGCCTGGACCGCGCGCTGGCCGGATTCGCCGGCGCGTTCAGGTGGTCGCAGCGCTACCGCGAACACCAGGCCCGGATCGCGACACCCCCGGCACTGCGCAGCGTCACCAGCGAGCGCCCGCGCTCCGAGCGCGAGGCGCTGGACTACCTGGCGCGCCATGGCGTGCCGGTGGTGCCCGCCTCCATCGTCACGGATGGCGCCGGCGCCGTCGCGGCGGCCCGCGCGCTGGCCGCCCCGGTCGTCATCAAGGTGGCCTCGCCCGACATCGCGCACAAGAGCGACATCGGCGGCGTACTGCTGAACCTGCAGGGCGACGACGCCGTGCGCGCCGGCTTCGAACAGGTGATGGCGGCCGCGCGCACCCGCTGCCCCGAGGCCCGCCTGGACGGCGCCATCGTCGCGCCGATGCGCGGCCGCGGCGTCGAGCTGTTCGTCGGCTTCTCGCGCGACCCGCAGTGGGGCCCGATCCTGGCCGTCGGCCTCGGCGGCGTCTGGGTGGAAGTGCTGCAGGACGTGGCGCTGCGCCCGCTGCCGGTCGACGCCGCCGAAGTCAGGCGCATGCTCACGGGATTGCGGGGCGCGAAACTGCTGGCCGGCCAGCGCGGCGTCCCGGCGGCCGACCTCGATGCGGTGGCCGCGGCCATCGCCAACATCGGCGAGGCGATCCTCACGCTCGGCCCGGAGCTGGCCGAACTCGATGTCAATCCGCTGTGGGTTTGCGGCAGCCAGATCGAGGCGCTCGATGCGCTGTTCGTCTGGCAGGACCAGACCGCCTGAAGCAACACGCAAGGACCCGTCATGAAAACCCCCATCTGCGAACGCCTCGGCTGCGAACTTCCGATCTTTGCCTTCTCGCATTGCCGCGACGTGATCGTCGAGGTCACCAGGGCCGGCGGCTTCGGCGTGCTGGGCGCCGCGACCTTCTCGCCGGAGCAGCTCGAAGCGGAACTGCGCTGGATCGACCAGCACGTCGAGGGCCGCCACTACGGCGTCGACGTGATCATCCCGACCAAGTACGACAAGGAAGCCGAAAAGACGCTGGAGGACCTGGAGCAGCTGATTCCGCAGGAGCACCGCGACTTCATGGAGAAGATCCTGACCGAGGCCGGCATCCCGCCGCTGCCGGACGGCGAGCGCCAGCGCATCCTGAGGGAGATCGTCGACGGCCGCGGCAACATGACGCCCGACGGCGCCCGCCGCCTGCTGCAGGTGGCGTACCAGCATCCGCAGGTGACGATGGTGGTGAGCGCGCTGGGCTCGCCACCGCCGGACGTGATCGAGGAATTGAAGGCCCGCAAGATCGTGATCGGCGCGATGTGCGGCAAGGCCGAACACGCGGCCCGGCACAAGGCGGCGGGAGTCGAGGTGATCGTGGCGCAGGGCACGGAAGCCGGCGGGCACACCGGCGAGATCGCCACCATGGTGCTGGTGCCGCAGGTGGTGGAGGCCTGCGGCGACAGCGTCGCCGTGCTGGCGGCCGGCGGCATCGCCCGCGGCAGCCAGATCGCCGCCTCGCTGGCGCTGGGCGCGCAGGGCGTCTGGTGCGGCACCGTCTGGCTCGGCACGCGCGAGAGCGAGCTGGATCCGTTCGAGAAGGAAGTGCTGTTCGAGACCAAGACCGAAGACGCGGTGCGGCGCAAGGCCCGCACCGGCAAGACCGTGCGGATGATCAAGAGCAAACTGTCGGAAGCGTGGGAGCAGCCCGGCGCGCCCAAGTACCTGCCGACGCCGTTGCAAGGCATCCTGTACAACGAGATGCATGCGCGCGTCGTGCGCGCCAGGCGCAAGGACCTGTACTCGTTCCCGGCCGGCCAGGTGGTGGGCATGATCAACGAAGAGACATCGGTGCGCGACGTGATGTACCGGATGCAGATGGAATACCTGGAAGCGGTCGAGCGGCTCAACGCGCTGACCCCCACCTGAGGAGCGAACGATGGCCGATGAAGTCCTGGTCGAACACATCGATGGGCTGGTGATCGTCACGATCAACCGGCCCGAGCAGCGCAACGCGGTCAACCGCGCCGTGTCCTACGGCGTGTGCGAGGCGATGGACGAACTCGATCGCAATCCGGATTTGCGGGTCGGGATCCTGACCGGCGCCGGCGGCACCTTCTGCTCCGGCATGGACCTCAAGGCCTTCCTGCGCGGCGAGCAGACCCGGGTCGAGGGCCGCGGCATCCTGGGCATGGCCTTCACGCCGCCGAAAAAGCCGGTGATCGCCGCCGTCGAAGGCTACGCGCTGGCGGGCGGCTTCGAATCCATGCTGTGCTGCGACCTGGTGGTGGCGGCGCGCAACGCGCAGTTCGGCATCCCCGAGGTCAAGCGCGGGCTGGCGGCGGCGGCCGGCGGCCTGATCCGCCTGCCGCGCCTGATCCCGCAGCGCATCGCGATGGAGATGGCCCTGACCGGCGACATGTTCAGCGCCGAGCGGCTGTACCAGTACGGACTGATCAATACACTCACCGAACCCGGCCAGGCGCTGGAGGAAGCCAGGAAGCTGGCCCGCCGCATCATCGCCAACGCGCCGCTGTCGCTGGCCGCCAGCAAGCGGGTGATCGTGGAGCAGCGCGACTGGAGCATCGCCGAAATGTTCGAGCGGCAGGAAGCCATCACCCGCCCGGTGCTCGACTCGAAGGACGCGCGTGAGGGCGCGGCCGCCTTCGCCGAGAAGCGGCCGGCGGCGTGGAAGGGCGAATAGCGAGCCGCCGGCCACAGGTCATTGCAAGTTGGTGGGCCTTCCGCGGACGCGGAGGCCCACTTTTTTTGCCTGGCCGGATTGCGCTCATCCGATCGGAGGAAACGCCCGCAACCTGGGGCCAGATCCGCCCGATCGCCCTTACACTCCGTTGCATCTCAAGCAGTACCGGGCGGACTCGCTTTCGCCCCTCCCTATGAGCGGCATCATCACTGTGGTCCTGGTGGAGGACAACCCGCTGCATGCGCAGCGCTATCGCGAGAACCTCGCGCTCGATCCCCTGCTGCGTCCGGCCGGGGAGTTCCACAGCGTGAAGGACGCCATCGCCGGGATCGGGGGCCTGGCCCCCGACGTCGTCCTGGTCGACCTGAACCTGCCCGATGGCAGTGGCCTGGACGTGGTGCGCCATGTGCGCGAGCGGCTGCCCGGCACCGCGGTGATGGTGGTCTCGATCTTCGGCGACGAGCGCAGCCTGGTGGACGCCATCGAGGCCGGCGCCACCGGCTACCTGCTCAAGGACAGCCGGGCCACCGACTTCAACCAGAGCATCCACGCGCTGCGCGCCGGCGAGTCGCCGATCAGCCCGTCGCTGGCGAAGCACCTGCTGCGCCGGCTGCTGCCGGCGGCCGCGGCGGTCGTCGACTCGCCGCTGTCCAAACGCGAGACGACCATCCTCGAAGCGATCGCCCAGGGACGCCCGATCACGGAGATCGGGCTGGAGCTGCACATCTCGCCGCTCACCGTGAAGACCCATGTGCAGAACATCTACCGCAAGCTCGAAGCGCGCTCGCGCCAGCACGCGGTCTACCTCGCGCAGCAACGGGGCCTGCTCAAGCCGTGACGGCGGCCCTGCGGTTCCTGGTGCTGCTGCTGGCCGCGGGGCTCGCCATCTCGGGCTTCGTGCTGCAGCTGCGGGAGCCGGAGCCCGCCCGCGACCTGGTCGCCATCACCGGCATGGACTTCATCAAGTCGGACGCTCCCGCGCCGCCCGCCGACTCCGAGCCGTGGGTGCGGCGAGGCCTGCCGGACAACTGGCGCAAGTCCAATCCGGGCCTGTCGGGGTACGGCTGGTACCGGGCCAGCTTCGTCCTGCGCGAAGCGCCGTCGCAGGCCTGGGCCGTCTACCTGCCCACGGTCGGGACCACCTACCAGATGCAGCTGAACGGGGTCGAGATCGGCACCGGCGGCGGCATCACCGGGCCGATCACGCGCAGCCTGGGCGTGCCCCGGTTCGACCCGATCGCGCCGCAGCTGCTGCGGCCGGGCGAGAACCGGCTGCTGGTGCGGCTGCGGGTGGCGTCCAACCTGCGCGGCGGACTGGGCCCCATCACGCTGGGACCGCGCGCGGTGGTGGAGCCGATCTACGACGCGGACTTCTTCGCGCGAGTCACGCTGCCCCGCGCGCTCAACATCGCGCTGATCTTCGCCGGCCTGCTGGTGCTGCTGCTGTGGCTGCGCCGTCCGGCGGAACGGATCCACGGCTACTTCGCGGCGCTCGCGATCGTCTGGTCGATCCGCAATTTCCATTACACGGTGTCGGTGCCCGCGGTCTCGTCCGGCGCCTGGGAGGCCTTCGTCCTCGGCAGCCTGGGCGTGGTGGTGGTCCTGCTCTGGCTGTTCATCCTGCGCTTCACCGGCGCCAGCCACCCGCGCACCGAACGGGCCCTGACCTGGGGCTGCGTGGCCAGCGTGGCGGTGATCGCGGCGCTGGACCCGCAGCTCGCGAGCGCGATCCGCATTCCCTGGTATGTGCTGTGCGCCGGCATCGGCGCCTGGTCGATCGCGATCCTGCTGCGGTTCGGCCTGCAGCCGGCCAACCGGCGCCGCAGCGGGGTCTGGGTCATCCTGGGGGCCGAGCTCATCACGCTGGCGCTCGGGCTGATGGACCTGGCAGTGTCGGCGCAGCTGCTGCCGTTCGGCCCGGCGGCGCGGATGGCGTACGGCGCGCCGATCCTGCTGTGCGCGCTGGTCTACGCGCTGGCCGATTCGTATTTCCGCACTTACGACCAGGTCCATGCGCTGAACCTCGACCTGGAACGCAAGGTCGCGGCGCGGGCGCGCGAGCTGCAGCGCACCCATGAACGGGTGCGCGCCCTGGAGCGCGTCACCACGCTGGCCGAAGAGCGCGAGCGGATGATGCGCGACATGCACGACGGCATCGGCTCGCAGCTGATGACGACGCTGGACGCGGTCGAGCGCGGCGGCGTCGGGCCGCAGGACGTGGCGGCGATGCTGCGTGGGTGCATCGACGACCTGCGGCTGGTGATCGATTCGCTCGATCCCGACGACGAGTCGCTGCCGGTGGCGCTGGCCAACCTGCGCTACCGGCTCGAGCCGCGCCTGGCCGCCGCCGGCATCGCGCTGGAATGGCAGGTGGCCAGGGGCATCGCGCTGCCGGCGCCCGGCAGCGTGCTGCAGCTGCTGCGGATCGTCCAGGAAGCCCTGACCAATGCGCTCAGGCACGCGGGCGCGTCGCGGCTGCGGCTGGCGGCACGCGACGAAGCGGGCTGGCTGGTGCTGGAAGTGGAGGACAACGGGCGCGGCTTCGACCAGGGGGCAACGGCCCCGACGGCCGGTGGCCGCGGCCTGGACAACATGCGAACGCGGGCCCGGCAACTGGGCGGCGCGCTCGATGTCAGCAGCACCCGCGCCGGCACGTGCCTGACGCTGCGCGTTCCGATGGCGGGTTGAGCACGCCGAATACTCTGAACAGCGTATTTGCGCGGCCCGGGCCTGCCCCTACGCTGGGCCCCCCATGCGCCTGCTGTTGTTCCTGTTCCTGCGGCACGTCCGGACCCCGGCCGCGCGCCGCTGCGGCCGCCGCGCGCTGCTCAGGTGGTCCGGCAGCTGCCGCCGGCAGACCCGGGCCGCCATGGACCGCGACGATGCGGGAATCCTGGGCTGGTGATCACAGCTCCCGGATCTGCAGCTTGCGCCACTTGATGGCGCCGCCGGGAATGCCCTTGGCGCCCAGCGCGTATTGCAGCGCGAACGGTCCCTGGGAAAACTTGCTGTCCTGGACGCTCACGGTCTGCACGCCGTTGAGCACCACGGTGAGCTGCGAGCCCTTCGCCGTGACCTCATAGACATTCCACCGGCCGCCGGCCTTGGGCATCGGCACGACCTTGGCGACATCGACGATGGCGCCGGTGCCGTAGCTCGGGTCGGGCCGCTGGTCGAAGATGTTCACTTCGTAGGAGCTGACCGCTTCGATCTTGGCCGGGTTGGCGGCGCGGATGAAGATGCCGCTGTTGGTGGTGTGGTCGGCCCAGAACTCGGCGCGGATCTGGAAGTCCTTGTATGACTTCTTCGTCACCAGGTAGCCGCCGGCGCCCTTGTCGGCCACGATGGCTCCGTCTTCGGCCCGCCAGTTGGCCTCGCCGATGCGGTTGAAATTGTCCAGCCCGCTGTTGCCGTCGATCACGTTGACCCAGCCGCCGCCCATGCCGGGCAGGCCGGCGCAGCCGGACAAGCCCAGGCCGGCCGCCAGCAGCGAGAGCGCGAGGAAAGAGGAACGCTTCATGGGGAGTCTCCAGTCATTGCTGTTGTGGTGCGGGCAGTATCAGCCGCCCGGCCCGCGCCGACCCCCGGGGTTTCCTGCCCCTACTGCTTGACCATCCCCAGTTGCTGGATCACCGCGCCCCAGCGGTCGTAGGTGACCCGGGTCAGCCTGGCGAACTCCTCCGGGCTCAGGGCGCCGGCCTCGTAGCCACCCTTGCGGTAGAACTCCTGGACCTGCGGCATCGCCAGCGCCTGCGCGATGGCGGTGTTGAGCGTCTTGACGACCGCCGGCGGCATCTTCGCCGGGCCATAGAAGCCCAGCCAGCTGGGCAGGTCCAGGCCCGTGACGCCCTGTTCGGTGAGGGTCGGCACGTCGGGCAAAGCCGCGATGCGCGACTCCGAGGCGATGCCGATGATCTTCGCCTTGCCGGTGCCGGCCGTGATGATGGCGGAGGCGGCCGAGTCGAAGAACAGCTGCACGCGGCCGCCGATCAGGTCCTTGGCGGCGTCGGAGCCGCCCTTGTACGGCACGTGCACGGCCTGGGTTCCGGTCTTCTTCAGGAACATCTCGCCATAGATATGCGACGAGGTGCCGGCGCCGAAGGTGGCGTAGCTCACCTTGCCGGCGTTGGCCTTCATGTACGCGACCAGCTCCTTGACGTTGGCCGCCGGCACCTCGCTGCTGATCATCAGCACCAGCGGGCCGCGCCCGCCCAGCGAGATCGGCGTGAAGTCCTTGAACGGGTCGTAGGGCACGTTGGCCAGCGTGTGCGGGTTCTGCGCCATGGTCGACGATGGCGCATAGAGCACGGTGTAGCCGTCCGGCGCCGCGCGGGCGACCTCGCCGGCGCCGAGCATGGTGCTGGCGCCGCCCTTGTTGTCGACGATCACGGTGGTGCCCAGCAGCTCGCCGAGCTTTTGCGCCACGATCCGGGCCTGGCCGTCGGTGCCGCCGCCGGCGGTGAACGGGACCACGATGCGGATCGGCTTGCCCTTGACCGGGAACTCCTGCTGCGCCAGCGCCTGGGGCACCGCCGCAACCAAGGCCGCGCTGCCTGCCAGCGCTGCGAACACCCGTCTGGACATGTGCAAAGCACCCATGTCTTGTCTCCTGAGATAGTGAATCGTGGACTATCGGATCGAAAACGGTCTAAACCAGCTCGGGTTTACCCTAGTTTTGGCTGTTTTTGTTGACTTTATGGACGCGGCGTCCAAAATACGCAGCTTGCACCACGAATCAAGCCGAGCATGAAAACTGTCCAGCGCACCGACGAACGCATCCTGTCCTCCGACATCTTCGACCGCGACAACAAGGTGCAGCGGCCCGACCATGGCCAATGGGCCGAGCCCGGCCGCGAGATCCCGATCTACCACCGCTGCGAAGTGCTGGTGGTCGGCGGCGGGCCCTCGGGCACGGCCGCCGCTGCGGCAGCGGCCAGGCAAGGCGCCGACGTCGCCCTGCTGGAGCGCTACAACCATCTCGGCGGCCTGTCGACGGGCGGGCTGGTGATCTGGATCGACCGCATGACCGACTGGGAAGGCAAGCTGGTGATCCGCGGCTTCGCCGAAGAACTGTTCGACCGCCTGCCGCAGGATGCCGTCGCCGGCCCGGTGCGCGAGGACTGGGGCTCGCAAGATGCGGCCAAGGCCGCGCACTGGTCGCAGCGCACCGCCGCCTACCACGGCGTGGTGACCTGGTCACCCACCATCGACCCCGAGCGCCTGAAGCTGCTGTCGCAGGAAATCGTGCTGGAGCGCCAGGTCAAGCTGATCTACCACTCGTGGGCCGCGATCCCGATCGTCGAGGGCGGAAAGGTCAAGGGCGTGGTGTTCGAGAGCAAGGAAGGCCGCATGGCCATCATGGCCGACGTGGTGGTGGATGCCACCGGCGACGGCGACCTGTTCGCCCGCGCCGGCGCCAGCTTCGTCAATGACATCGAAGAGGCCGACGTGCACCACTGCATGAACACCTCCTGGCTGTTCGGCGGCGTCGACATGACCAAATGGATCGCCTTCAAGGCCGGCCAGCCCGAGCAGTTCAGCGCCTTCATGGCGAAAGGCCGCGAGGAGTGCGGCCTGTTCGAGCGGCCGTTCGTCTCCTGGCGCAACGACGTCGCGCTGTTCATGGGGCCGCGCCAGTCGGGCTACTCGGCGCTGGACGTCGACGACCTCACCGCCGTCGAAGTGCGATCGCACCGCGCCATGGCTGCCCACCTGGATTTCTTCAAGGCCCATGCGCCCGGTTTTGAGGATGCCTTCCTGATGCTGAGCGCGCCGCAGATCGGCGTGCGCCACGCCCGGCGCCTGACCGGTGTCGGCTCGGTGCTGCGCAGCCAGTGGCCGGTCGGCCTGCCGCTGCCCGACGAGATCGGCGTGTCGCCCGCGGTGTCGCCCAAGTTCCCCAACATCTCGATCCCCTACGGCGCCCTGGTGCCGGAGAAACTGGACGGACTGCTGGCCTGCGGCCGCCACATCTCGTGCGACCGCAACTCGCACGGCTTCATGCGCGAGATCCCGCAGTGCTGGATCACCGGCCAGGCCGCCGGCGTCGCCGCCGCCCTGGCGGTGCAAAGCGGCGTGAATGCGCGCGACGTCGACATCCCTCGGCTGCAGGCCGCACTGCAGGCCCAGGGCGTCTACCTGCGGCCCGGCGCGCCGGCCGCCGCCGCCGGCACGGAGCCTGCCCATGCAAGCGTCGCCGCCGCCTGAGCCGGCCGTCGAGCCGGTCGAGTCGCGTTCCGACACGGTGAGCGCGCTCGAGCGCGGCATCTCGGTGCTGCGCTGCTTCAGCCAGGAGCACCCGGTGCTGGGCTACGCCGACATCGCGAAGATGACCGGCATTCCGCGTCCGACGGTGAACCGGCTGGTGGCCACGCTGAACGCGACCGGCATGCTCAAGCCGGCGCTGGCGGCCGACCGCTTCACGCTCGGCCCCGCCGTGATTTCCCTGGCCCGGGTGTTCCTCGTCAGCCTGGACGTGCGGGCCGTGGCCCGGCCAAAGATGCTGGCGATGGCCGAAGACCTCGGCTGCTCGGTCTACCTCGCTGTGCGCGACGGCATGGAGATGGTGCTGATCGAGGCCTGCCGGCCGCACTCGTCGATCCTGTCGCCGCGGCTGGACGTCGGTTCGCGCGCGCCCATTCCGACGTCGGCGCTGGGCCGCGCCTACCTGGCGGCGCTGGACGACACCAAACGCACCCAGCTGGTCGATTCGCTGCGGCTGCTGCGCGGCCCGGAATGGGACCGCATCGGCCCCGGCATGAACCGCGCCGTCGACGAGGCGCAACGCCTGGGCTACTGCCTGTCGCTGGGCGAGTTCCACCACGAGATCAACTCGGTGTCGGTCGCGCTGGTCGGGCCCGGCGACGAGACCATGGCGCTCAACTGCGGCGGCGCCGCCTTCATGTTCACCGAGCAGCGGTTGCGCGAGGAATTCGCGCCGCGCCTGCTGGCGACCGCCCAGGACATCGCGCGCGACATCGGCGGCCACATGCCGGCCACGCGCGCGCAACAGGCCGCGGCCTGAGACAAGGACAAGAGACATGCAACTGACCGATCACGAACAAGCCATGTACGACGGCCGCGACGGCCCCGCCATCCAGAAGGCGATGGACCTGCTGGTGCGCTACGGCGAGGCGCTGGGCGCCGAACGCCTGGTGGAAACGCACAACGTCTGCGCCACCATCACCGCCACCACGCCGTTCCAGCGCGACATCGCGCTCAAGGGCGGCGGCATGGACGCGGTGTTCTCCGAGTTCAGCCTGGACAGCCGCGAAGTGGTGAAGATCCCCAAGTTCAAGACCTTCACCAGCCACCTGCAGCTGGGGTTCGACCCGAACCAGCCCGAGAAATTCGGCCTGTCCGAAGAGACCGTCACCTTCTACAACAAGAGCGAGAAGCACGCGGCCGGCCTGGGCGCCCAGATCATGAACACTTGCACCCCCTACCAGGTGGGCAACATCCCGACCCGGGGCGAGCACTGCGCCTGGATGGAATCGTCGGCGGTCGTCTACTGCAACTCGGTGCTGGGCGGACGCACCAACACCGAAGGCCGCGAGAGCTGCGGCGCGGCGATGCTGACCGGCCGGATTCCGGACTGGGGCTACCACCGCGACGAACCGCGCCGCGCCACCCACATCATCGAGCTGGACATCGAGGTGGAGTCGGTGCAGGACTGGGGCCTGCTCGGTTACTACATGGGCGACCTGGTGCAGGAGCGCGTGCCGGTGGTGAATGCACGCAACGGCATCAGGAAGGTGCCCAACCTGCCGCGCCTGAAGCACTTCGGCGCCGCGGCCTCGTCATCGGGCGGCGTCGAGATGTACCACATCGTCGGGGTCACGCCGGAAGCGCTCACGCTGGAACAGGCCCTGGGCGGCAACAAGCCGGTGGAAGTCTTCCGCTACGGCGAGGCCGAACGCCGCGCCACCTACGAGAAGATCAACGCCACCGGCAAGGACGCCGAGATCCAGTACGTGATGCTGGGCTGCCCGCACTACACGATCGAGCAGATCTGGGAAGCCGCGCAGCTGATCGAGGGCCGCAAGGTGCACGAGAACTGCGAGCTGTGGATCTTCACGCCGCGCGCCATCAAGTCGCTGGCCGACCGCAACGGCTACACCGAGATCATCGAGAAGGCCGGCGGCATCATCATGTCCGACAGCTGTTCCGCCATGAGCCGCGCCGTGCCCAAGGGCACCAGGACCGTGGCCCTCGATTCCGCCAAGCAGGCGCATTACCTGCCCGCCATCCTGGGCGTCGACGCCTGGTTCGGCACCACCGCGCAATGCATCGACGCGGCCTGCACCGGCCGCTGGAACGGGGGCTACGCATGAACGCGCGCGAGCAAGTGATCACCATCCACGGCCGCAAGGTCGTCCCCGGCGTGGCCGAGGGCGAGGCCCTGGTCACCAACGACCGCGTCTCGGGCTGGGGCGGGGTCGACCCGCGCACCGGCACCATCATCGAGACCCGGCACGAGCTGCGCGGCCAGAGCTTCGCCGGCAAGGTGCTGGTGTTCCCCGGTGCCAAGGGCTCGTCGGGCTGGTCGGCCACCTTCCACATGGCGCGGCTCTCGGGCGCGGCGCCGGCCGCCTTCCTGTTCAACGAGATGACCACCAAGATGGCGCTCGGCGCCGTCGTAACGCACGCGCCCTCGATGACCGACTTCGACCGCGATCCGCTGCAATGCATCGAGACCGGCGACTGGGTGAAGGTCGACGCCGACCAGGGCGTCGTCGAGATCACCAAGAAGAAAGACCGGGTGCCGGCATGAAGCGACAACTGCGCAGCAACTTCCCCCGCGGCTCCTACCTCTGGTCGGTGCGCAACGCGCACTGGCAGGCGCTCGGCATCCCCGAAGCCGATTGCGAGAAGCCCAAGATCGCCATCGTCAACAGCTCCTCCGAACTGGCGGCCTGCTTCAGCCACCTGGACGGCATCGCCAAGGCGCTCAAGGAGACCATCCGCGCCGCCGGCGCCGTGCCGTTCGAGATCCGCACCGCCGCGCCCAGCGACTTCATCACCGGCGCCGGCGCCCGCGGCGCCTACATGCTCGGCGCGCGCGACCTGGTCACCAACGACATCGAGGTGGCGGTGGAAGGCGCGCAGCTGGACGGCATGATCTGCCTGACCTCCTGCGACAAGACCGTGCCCGGCCAGCTGATGGCCGCCGCCCGCCTGAACATCCCGACCATCATGGTGCCCTGCGGCTACCAGGCCAGCGGCGAATTCCAGGGCAAGCACGTCGACATCGAGGACGTGTTCGTCAGCGCCATGCACGCGGTCACCGGCAACATGCCGGTGGAGGAATTGATCGGCATGAGCCGCCAGGCGATCCGCAGCCCCGGTGTCTGCTCGGGCCTGGGCACCGCCAACTCGATGCACATCGTGTGCGAAGCGCTCGGCATGGCCTTGCCGGGCAGCGCCCCGGTGGCGGCGCTGAGCCCCAAGATGATGGCCGACCTGCGCGCCGCCGGCGAGCGGATCGTGCAGATGGTGTGGGACGACCTCAAGCCGCGCGACATCATGACGCCCGGCGCGTTCGCCAACGCGGTGCGCTGCGTGCTGGCCGTCGGCGGCTCGCTCAACACCGTCAAGCACCTGCAGGCCGTGGCCACCGAAGGCCAGGTCGCCGTCGACGTCTACGACCTGTTCGAGACCCTGGGCCCGCAGACCCCGGTGCTGGCCGGCGTGCGCCCGATCGGCGAGCACACGATCGAAGCCTTCGAGGCCGCCGGCGGTGCCCGCGCGCTGATGAAGCAGCTCGAACCGTTGCTGGACACCGGCGCGCTGACCGTGACCGGCCTTCGCGTCGCGGCGAACCTGGCCGGCGTGACCGTCGCCAACGCCGAAGTGATCCGCCCGATCGCCCGTCCGGTGGCGCCGAACCCGGCGATCGTGCTGCTGCGCGGCAACCTGGCGCCGGAATCGGGCCTGACCAAGACCGGCATCGCGCCCCGCAAGCAACGCAGCTTCACCGGCCCGGCCATCTGCTTCTGGACCAGCGAAGACGCCATCGCGGCACTGAAGGACGGCACCATCCAACCCGGCCACGTGCTGGTGATGCGCGGGGCCGGCGTGCGCGGCGGCCCGGCCATGGGCGGCGGCGCGTCGCGCGTGGTCTTCGCCGTCGACGGCGCAGGCCTGGGCGACCAGATCGCGATCCTCACCGACGGCCACCTGTCGGGCCTGGTGTGCAAGGGCCTGGTGGTCGCGGAACTCTCGCCCGAAGCCGCCACCGGCGGGCCGCTGGCCCTGGTGCAGGACGGCGACAGCATCACCATCGACCTGGACACCCGCCGGATCGACGCGCACCTCACCGAGGAACAGTGGCAGAGCCGCCGCGCCGAGTGGCGCCCGCGGGCACCGGCCCATGACATCGGCTGGCTGCAGCAGTACCGCCGCAACGTCGGCCCGCTGTCCAACGGCGCGGTGCTGGTGCGAAATGACGGATGACGAGCGACCCCAATGACTTTTCTACAACCCGAGGAGACTGTTAGATGAAGAACGTATTTTTGCTGTCGGCGATCGCGCTGGCATGTGCGGGCGCGCAGGCCCAGTCCAGCGTGACCCTGCAGGGCGTCGTCGACGTCAACGTGCAGCACTTCGACTCCGGCGGCACCGGCAAGGCAACGATGGTCGGCAATGGCGGCCTGTCCACCAGCCGGCTGCTGTTTCGCGGCACGGAGGACCTGGGCGGCGGCCTGAAGGCGGGCTTCTGGCTCGAAGGCAGCATCAACCCCGACAACGGCGAAGGCCGCAACACCAACCTGAACAACCAGCCCAGCGGCGCCGTCGCCGGCCCGGCCGGCACCACCGGCTTCAAGTTCGACCGCGTGGCGACCGTCAGCCTGGCCAGCCCGATGGGCGAACTGCGCCTGGGCCATGACTTCATCCCGACCCACTGGAGCAGCATCTATTTCGACCCGTTCAACGCCAATGGCGTCGCGCGCGCCGGCAACCTGACCTTCGCCGGCGTCACCACGGCGCCGCTGCCCAGCGCCATCACCGCCAGCAACTCCGTCAGCTACTGGCTGCCGGCCAACCTGGGCGGCGTCTACGGCATGGCGATGGTCGCCAGCGGCGAGAACAACAGCGATACGGCGACTTCGCATGACGGCAACCTGGCCGGCTTTCGCCTGGGCTACGCAGCGGGTCCGTTCGACGTCGCCGTCGCGATGACGCGCACCAAGAACGTGGCCTCGGCCACCATCGGCAAGTACACCCACGCCAACATCGGCGGCACGTACAACGCGGGCTTCGCCAAGCTCTTCGCGCTGTACAACACCGTGAAGGTGGACCTGGCCGGCGGCGCCGTTCGCAAGAACACCGTCGAGGTCGGCGCCCATGTGCCGGTCAGCCCGGTCGGCCGCATCCGCGTCAGCTACGCCATGTTGAACGACCGCAGCGAGAGCGGCCTGCGCAATGCCGACGGCACCGCCCGCAGCGACAACGATGCGCGCCAGTTCGGCCTGGGCTATGTGCACGACCTGTCCAAGCGCACCGCCCTGTACGCCAGCTACGCGCGGCTGGCCAACAAGGGCCAGGCCACCTACGTGGTCAGCGGCGGCCGCGCGCCGCTGGGCGGCCAGAAGTCGACCGGCTACGAGTTCGGCGTGCGCCACCTGTTCTAAGCAACCTGCGATGCCGCGGCGCCCCGGCGCCGCGGCCTGAATCCACCGGAGACACCATGAAGATTTTCAAACGCCTGCTCGCCATCGGCGCCTGCGCCCTGCTGCCGCTGGCCGCACTGGCCCAAACCCCCTTCCCGTCCAAGCCTGTCACCATCATCGTGCCCAACGCCCCGGGCGGCGCCGTCGACATCCTGGCCCGGCTGATGGAAAAGCAGCTCACCGACATCTGGAAGCAGCCGGTGGTCGTCGTCTACAAGGCCGGCGCCGGCACCGTGATCGGCACCGACTTCGTCGCCAAGGCGCCCGCCGACGGCCACACCATCGGGCTGGTGGTCACCTCGCACGTGATCAATCCCAGCCTGCGCCAGACCATGCCGTTCGACACGCTCAAGGACCTGTCCGGCGTCGCGCTGCTGGCCACCTCGCCGATCGTGATGACCGCCTCCAACAAGCTGCCGGCGAACAACCTCAAGGAGCTGATCGCGCTGGCCAAGGACAAGCCGGGCAAGCTGAGCTACGCCTCCCCGGGCAGCGGCAGCTCCATGCACCTGGGCGCCGAACTGCTCAAGACCACCGCCGACATCGACATGCTGCACACGCCGTACAAGGGCGCTGGCGGCGCCTACCCCGACGTGATCGCCGGCCGGGTCGACCTGCTGGTCGACCCGCTGTTCTCGTCGCTGCCGCACATCAAGTCGGGCATGCTCAAGCCGATCGCGATCATGAGCCCCAAGCGCTCCCCGATCGCGCCCAACCTGCCGACCTTCGCCGAGACCCTGCCGGGCTTCAGCGTGGAGAGCGTCTTCGGCGCCGTCGTCGCCAGCGGCACGCCGCGCGACGTGGTCGCCAGGATCAGCGCCGACCTGGCCAAGGTGGTGCAGTCGGAGGAAACCCGCAAGCGCATGGCCGACATCGGCCTGACGCCGGTCGGCAGCACGCCCGCCGAATTCGACGCCTTCATCCGGGCCGAGATCCCGAAGTGGGCCAGGGTGGTGAAGGCCTCCGGCGCCACCGCTGACTGAGATGACGGCCCTCCTGTCGCAGTTCGACAATCCGCTGAAGTTCAAGCGGATCGAGGTGCGGCCGCTCAACGGCACGATCGGCGCCGAGATCCGCGGCGTCGACCTGTCCGCCCCGCTGGACGACGCGACCTGGGACGAAGTGCGCGAGGCGTTCCATGACTACCTGGTCGTGTACTTCCCCGACCAGCCGATCACGCACGAACAGCACCTGGCCTTCAGCCGCCGCTTCGGCGCGCTGATGCGGCTGCCTCAGCTACACAGCGTAGAGGGCCACGACGAGCTCCAGATCATCCGCCGCGACGCCGACGACACCGGCCGCGTGGTCGGCGAGAACTGGCATGCGGACAGCACCTATTACGAGTGCCCGCCGCTGGCGGTGGTCATGCGGGCGGTGACGGTGCCGGAGTTCGGCGGCGACACCGGCTTTCTGAACATGGTGGCGGCCTACGAGGCGCTGTCGCCCCGGCTGCGCTCGGTGCTCGACGGCCTCTCCGCCGTGCACAGCGCCACCCGGATCTACGGCTCGGCCTACCACGCGCAGAACCGCAAGTTCGCCGCGTCCAACGCGAAGACCGATCTCGACATCGCCGCCGGCGATCGCGAGATGGTCCATCCGCTGGTCTGCACCCACCCGACGTCGGGCCGGCGCTTCCTGTACCTGAACCAGGTCTATGTGCAGCGGATCGACGGCATGACCGATGCCGAGAGCCGGCCGCTGCTGCAGTTCCTGTACGACCACTGCTCGCGCTTCGAACTCACCTGCCGCGTGCGCTGGGCCAGGGACCAGGTGCTGGTCTGGGACAACCGCGCCGCCATGCACAAGGCGATTCCGGACTACGTGGGCTGCGCCCGCTTCATGACCCGCACCACCATCGCCGGGCCGCGGCCCTGCTGACCACCAATGACAAGTGACGCAATGACGAAAGCCATGACCAACTCCCTCTCCCGCCGGCTCGCCCTGGGCGCGCTCGCGATGATTCCGTTCCTTTCAGCGGCGCAGGCGCCGGCCGAGGCCTGGCCGACCAAGCCGGTCAAGCTGGTCGTGCCGTTCGCGGCCGGCGGGCCGACCGACACCGTCGCCCGCCTGATCGCGATCCAGCTGCAGGCCGCGTGGAAGCAGCCGGTGGTCATCGACTACAAGCCGGGCGCCGGCACGACGCTGGGCACCAACGTGGTCGCCAAGGCGCCGCCGGACGGCTACACGCTGGGCATGGCGATCAGCGCCCACACCATCAATCCGAGCCTGGTGCCCAACCTGCCGTACGACACACTGAAGGACCTCACGGGCGTGTCGCAGGTGGCGCAGGCGCACTTCGGGCTGTTCGCGCATCCGTCGCTGCCGGTGAACACCATGCCGGAGCTGATCGCCTATGCGAAGCAGAACCCCGAGAAACTCAGTTACGCCACGCCCGGCGCGGGCACCGGCACCCACCTGGCGGGCGAGATGCTCAGCCACATGGCCGGCATCAAGATGGTCCACGTCCCCTACAAGGGCAGCGCGCCGGCGCAGCAGGACGTGATCGGCGGCCGCGTGCCGCTGCTGTTCGACGTGCTGTTCTCCTCGATGCCCTTCGTCAAGGACGGCCGGATGAAGGTGATCGCGCTGTCCAGCCCCGCCCGCGCCGCGTCCAACCCCGAGATCCCGCTGATCCAGGACACCGTGCCGGGCTTCAACGCCATGAGCCTCATCGGCGTCGTCGCGCCCGCGGGCATGCCGCCGGCCCTGCTGCGCAAGATCAGCGCCGACATCGGCCAGGCCGTGCGCACGCCCGAAGTGACGGCCCGCATGGCGCAGCTCGGCATGGAGCCGGTCGGCTCCACCGCGGAGCAGTACAACGCGACCATCCGTACCGAGATCGACAAGTGGAGCCGCGTCATCAAGACCTCGGGCATCAAGCTCGATTGAAGCGAGAAGGAAACCGCCATGACCACCCTGACCCTCGAACCCCTGCACCCCTTCGCCGCCGAAGCCAGCGGCATCGACCTGTCGCAACCGCTGGACGCCGCCGCCGTCAAGGCGATCGAAACTGCCATGGACCGGCACGCGGTGCTGGTGTTCCGCAACCAGCCCCTGACGCAGGACCAGCAGATCGCCTTCGCCAGGGCGCTCGGCCCGCTGGACCTGGGGCTGCGCAAGTTGAAGGGCGGCCCGCACCGCTTCCAGTACGCCGAGCTGGCCGACATCTCCAACGTCAAGGCCGACGGCGAAGTGGCCGACCGCACCCATGCCAAGATCGTCGGCAATGTCGCCAACCAGCTCTGGCACAGCGACAGCTCGTTCCAGCATCCGCGCGCCAAGTATTCGATGCTGTCGGCCGTCGTGGTGCCGGGCTTTGGCGGCGACACCGAGTTCGCCGACCTGCGGATGGCCTACGACGCCCTGCCGGACTGGCAGAAGAAACAGATCGAGAACCTCAAGGCGGTGCACTACGCGCTGCACTCCCGCTTCATGCTGGGCGACACCAACTACACCGAGGAACAGAAGCAGGCGATTGCGCCGGCGGTCTGGCCGCTGGTGCAGACCGACCCGCGCACCGGGCGCAAGATCCTGTTCGTCGGCATCCACGCCTGCGAGATCGAGGGCATGACCACGGCCGAGGGCCGGATGCTGATCATGGACCTGCTGGAACACGCGACCCAGCGCGAGTTCGTCTACCGCCACAAGTGGCAGGTGGGCGACCTGGTGATGTGGGACAACACGGCCACCGTGCACCGCGGCCGCTACTTCGATTTCGCCGAGCGGCGCGAGCTGCGGCGGGCGACGACGGAAGAGGTGACCGCGGCGGCGCACTGAACCTGATCGGACCCTGACCGGCTGGCGGTTTTTTCGCGCGCGGCGGGCCAGGACCCGATTGCTTTCGGCGGGAATCTGGATAGGCTCGAAACTCGTCAACAGCCCCAGGAGGTCCCCATGTTCAAGCGCATCCTCGTCGCCACCGACGGAACCGAGCTGTCGGCAAAGGCCGTCGACCAGGCCATCACGCTGGCCCGCACCGTCGGGGCCGAACTGTTCGTGCTCAAGGTCGTTGCGCAGCAGGCCCAGGACCACTGGGACGGCGCGTTGCTGCACGAGCGCGAGACCCGAGCGCGAATCGAGGCGCAGCAGACCGAACTGGCGCAGGCCGTCGTCGACGCCGCGAAGGCAACCGCCCAGGCCGCCGGCATCGAGGCCACGGCGTTGACGGTGAAAGCGGTGTCGGTGGCCGACGCGGTGATCGACACGGCGCGACAGAATTCGTGCGACCTGATCGTGATGGCATCGCACGGCCGCCGCGGCCTCGCCCGCGTCCTGCTGGGAAGCGAGACCCAGCACGTGCTGACCCATTCGCAGATCCCGGTGCTGATCCTGCGCTGAGCCCCGTCGCCTCAGGCCGGCAGGAACAGCGCCTGCAGGTCGCTCAGGAAATCGAAACCGCGCTCGGTGGGCTTCACGCGGTGCAGGTCGCGCTCGATCAGGCCCTTGGCCAGCGCGTCCTGCAGCGGCTGCTCGATCGCTGTCAACGGCAGGCCGGTGCGCGCCGAAAAGTCCTGCAGCGCGAATCCGTCCCGCAGCCGCAAGGCGTTGAGCATGTACTCGAACGGCAGCTCGGCGCGGCCGACTTCCACGTCCTGCGTCACGGCGTTGCCGGCGAGCGCCTTTTCCATGTACAGGCGCGGCTCGCGAAAGCGCACCTGGCGCACGATCCGGTGGGCGAAACTGAGCTTGCTGTGGGCGCCGGCGCCGATCCCCAGGTAGTCGCCGAACTGCCAGTAATTGACGTTGTGCCAGCAGCGGTGCCGGGGCTTCGCATACGCCGACACCTCGTAGCGCTCCATGCCGGCGCCGGTGGTCAGCTCGGTGATGCGGTCCAGCATCGCGTAGGCGTCGTCGTCCTGCGGGATCTGCGGCGGAAACTTCGCGAACACGGTGTTGGGCTCGATCGTCAGGTGGTAGATCGAGATGTGGGGCGGCATCAGCGCCAGCGCCGTGCCGATGTCCTGCTCCACCTGCGCCAGGTCCTGGCCCGGCAGCGCGTACATGATGTCCAGGTTGAAGGTGTCGAACGATTGCGCCGCTTCCTCCACCGCGGCAATCGCCTGCTGCCGGTCGTGCACGCGGCCCAGCGCCTTGAGGTGCGCATCGTTGAAGCTCTGCACGCCGATCGACAGCCGGGTGACGCCGGCGCCGCGGAAGGCGCGAAACCGATCCTTCTCGAAGGTGCCGGGGTTGGCCTCCAGCGTGATCTCGCAGTCCGGCTCCAGCTTCAGCCGGGCCCGCACGTCGCCCAGCAGCCGGTCGATGCTGGCCGGCGAAAACAGGCTGGGCGTGCCGCCGCCGATGAAGATCGAGTGAATGGTGCGGCCCCAGACCAGCGGCAGCGCCTGTTCGAGGTCCGCGATCACGGCGTCGATGTAGCGCTGTTCGGGGATCTCTGCCTTTGCTTCGTGCGAATTGAAGTCGCAGTACGGGCACTTGCGGATGCACCACGGCAGGTGGATGTACAGCGACAGCGGCGGCAGCGTCGCCAGCTGCAGTGTGCCGGGCCGCATCGAATGCTGCAGGTCCCTGGGTTGCGCCGGGGCGTCCGATGAAGGCGCCGGAACGATCGGGATCACAGCGACCACCGCTCCCGCATCAGCTCCAGCATCTGGCGCGCGGCCATGCCGCGGTGGCTGCTGGCGTTCTTGGTCTCCACCGGCAGCTGGGCGAAGGTCTGGCCGAACCGGGGGATGAACATGACGGGGTCGAAGCCGAAGCCGTTGCTGCCGGCCGGCTCGCGCGCGATCTCGCCGGCGACGCGGCCGACGGCGATCAGCGGTTCCGGGTCCTGCGGCGAGCGCACCGCGACCAGCGTGCTGACCAGCGCCGCCCGGCGGTCGGCGACGTCCTGCATCTGCTCCAGCAGCGCGCGCACGTTGTTGTCGTCGCCCTTCTCGTAACCGAACCGGGTTGCGTAGAACGCCGTGTCGACACCGGGCAGGCCGCCGAAGGCATCGACGCACAGGCCGGCGTCGTCTGCGATCGCGGGCAGGCCGGTGTGCCGGGAGGCGTTGCGGGCCTTTTCCAGCGCGTTCTCGACGAAGGTGCGGTGCGGCTCGTCGGCCTCGGGCACGCCGAGGTCGGACTGGCGGACCAGCTCCACGCCCAGCGGCGCCAGCATGGCCTGCAGCTCGGCCAGCTTGCCCCGGTTGTTCGAGGCCAGGACCAGTTTCATCGGGCCAGCACCAGCTTCATCAGGCCAGCAGCGCCATCCGCTGCAGTTCGACCAGTTCGGCGATGCCCTTTTCGGCCAGCCGCAGCAGTTCGTCCATTTCCTTGCGGGTGAAGGCGACCCCTTCGGCCGTGCCCTGCACTTCCACGTAGTGGCCCAGGCCGGTCATCACCACGTTCATGTCGGTGTCGCAGGCCACGTCCTCGATGTATTCCAGGTCCAGCAGCGGCGTGCCGTCGACGATGCCGACCGACACCGCGGCCACCGCGCCGATGACCGGCGACGTCGCCAGCTTGCCCTGGGCCATCAGCTTCGCGACCGCGTCCATCGCGGCCACGTAGGCGCCGGTGATGGCGGCGGTGCGGGTGCCGCCGTCGGCCTGCAGCACGTCGCAGTCGATCTGGATGGTGCGCTCGCCCAGCGCCTTGAGGTCGAACACGCCGCGCATCGAGCGGCCGATCAGCCGCTGGATTTCCTGGGTCCGGCCGCTCTGCTTGCCGCGTGCCGCCTCCCGGTCGCTGCGGGTGTGGGTGGCGCGCGGCAGCATGCCGTATTCGGCGGTGACCCAGCCCTCGCCGCTGCCCCGCTTGTGCGGCGGCACCTTCTCTTCGACCGAGGCGGTGCACAGCACGCGGGTGTCGCCGAACTCGATCAGCACCGAGCCCTCGGCATGGATGGTGTAGCCACGGGTGATGCGCACCGGGCGCAGCTGGTCGGCGGCACGGCCGCCGCTACGTGCGAATTCAGTCATTTGATTCTCGGGAAAAGGGGGATCAGTTGAGGACAGAGCAAAATTGCTCCGCAATTCTTGATCTGTCCCGCAAGGTTCTACGTCTTTCTGGCAGCCGAGCGACGGATGGCCTCGTTGATCTCGGCGATCGAGCGCTCGATGGCTTCGTCGTCGAGGTCTTCCATCGACGAGTCGAGCACGCCGGCCTGGATGGTGGAGGCGAACACGCCGTCGCTGATGCTGTCGGTGGAGATGCCGCGGGTCGACTCGAAGCTGTCGGGCGTCTCCCATTCGAAGGCGATCACCGTGACGTTGTCGGAATGGTCGCCGCCGTTGCGCAGCGCCAGCTCCACCAGGTCCGGCACGGCGTCGGACACCGATTGGGTGCTCAGGTGGCGGACGATGTCGACATCGCTGATGCTGCCCCACAGGCCGTCCGAGCACAGCAGGATCTTGTCGCCCTGCTGCAACACGATCGGGCCGGTGACGTCGAACACGGGCTTGGTCGGCGAGCCCAGGCAGGTGAACAGGATGTTGCGGTTGATCCGGTCCATCCGGATCACGCCGGCGCTCTGCTGCTCGAGGTACGAGTGGTCGCGGGTGCGGGTGAGCAGCTCGCCGT
>CALRYV010000024.1:0-94014 GCA_943372495.1 Ramlibacter sp. 2FC
CGCCGACGCCGCCGCCCACGGCCAGCGCGCCGAGCTTGCGTCCAAGAACGCGCCGGACCACCGACGCGCCGATCGGCACGGCGAAGAACAGGAAGATGGCCAGGTCCATCCAGTCGAAGCCGCCACCGCCGCCCGGGCTGCGCTGCTGCTGCGCGGCCGGCGGCGCCGGCAGGGCCTCGCCCTTGATCCGCGCGATCAGCATGTCGGCCGCGGCCTGCAGGCCGGCGGCGTAGTCGTCCTTGCGGAAGTTGGGCGTGATCGCGGCGTCGATGATCTGGCGGGCGGCCAGGTCCGGGACCGCGCCTTCGAGCGTCTTGGCCACCTCGATACGGACCTTGCGGTCGTTCTTGGCGACCACCAGCAGGACGCCGTCACCGACGCCCTTGCGGCCGATCTTCCAGTCGTTGGCGACCCGGTTGGCGTAGCTCGAAATGTCTTCCGGCAAGGTGCTGGGCACCAGCAGGAACGCGATCTGCGTGCCCTTGTCCTTCTCGAACGCCGCCAGCTTGTCGTCCAGTCCCTTGAGCTGGATGGCGTCGAGCGTGCCGGTGGTGTCGATGACCCGCGCCGTGAGCGCCGGGACCGGCAGCACGCCCTGCGCCAGCGGCGCTCCGAGCCAGAAGCAAGCCGCCCACAGGAACAGCCAGACCGCTCTCAAGTGACTACTTCTTGGTGCCGAAGTCGACCTGCGGCGGGGTGGAGATCTGCGCTTCGTTCTGCACCGTGAACACCGGCTTGGGCGGGTACTTGAAGACCATCGCCGTCAGGTTGGTGGGGAAGCTGCGCGAGAGCACGTTGTATTCCTGCACGGTGGCGATGTAGCGGTTGCGCGCCACGGTGATGCGGTTCTCGGTGCCTTCGAGCTGCACCCGCAGATCGCTGAAGCCCTTGTTGGCCTTCAGGTCCGGATAGCGCTCCACCGTCACCATCAGCCGGCTGAGCGCGCTCGACAGCTCGCCCTGCGCCTGCTGGAATTTCTGGAACGCGGCCGGGTCGTTCAGCGTCTCGGGCGTCACCTGCATCGAGGTGGCCTTGGCCCGGGCTTCGACCACCTTGGTCAGCGTCTCCTGCTCGAAGTTGGCCTCGCCCTTGACGGTCGCCACGATGTTCGGGATCAGGTCGGCGCGCCGCTGGTACTGGTTCAGCACCTCGCTCCAGGCCGACTTGCTGGCCTCGTCGAGCCGCTGGAAATCGTTGTAGCCGCAGCCGGTCAGGGCCAGGACCGTCGCGATGCAGAGGAGCCAGCGTTTCATGGGAATCATCCTTTTTTCGGGAGCCGCAACGGTAGCATAGATGGGATGCGCCATGGCCCGATTCAAGTCCTGCAGGCCGCCTCGCGGGGCGCCCAGCCGGCAGCGGCGTTGCCGGCAGTCGTGATCGCCGGCGCCACCGGCGTGCTGGGCAATGAAGTGCTGCGCCAGCTGGCCGGGTCCGGCCGCTACGGCCCGGTGCAGGTGCTGGCGCGTGAGCCCGTGACCGATGGCCTGCGCGGCGTCGCCTGCGTGGTCGTGCCCCCAGATCTGGCCGCACCCTGGCCAGGGCTCGCGGCCCGGATCGGCGTGATCCTGTTCGAGCCGCCGCGCCTGTTCTACGACCGCGAGCGGGCCCTGTGGACCCCGCGTCCCGACCAGCTGCCGGCGCTGGCCCGCTGGATGCGCGGCTGCGGCGTCACCACGCTGGCGGTGGTGCTGCCCCATGCCCAGGGCCGGCTGCCGGACGCGCTCAAGCGCGGGCTGGCCACGCTCGACGAGCATGCGGTCGCGGCGCTGGGGTTCGAACGGGTGCTGTTCGTGCGGTCCGCGCAAAAGCCGGAGCCGGCGCCCCCGGGCGGCCTGCTGGCCCGCACCGCGCACTGGATGCTGTCGACGCTGCGCTTCATGGTGCCGTCCAGCGAGCAGCCGGTGCGCGCCGCCAAGGTGGCGCAGCTGCTGGCCGTCGCGCTGCAGACGGCGCCCGCCGGCATTCATGTCGCCGCGCCGGAACTGGTCTGGCGCGCGTCCCAGGGCAACCTGCCGGCGCTGGTGGCGGCCTGGCTGGGCCGCTGAAAGCAGGCAAACTCACGCCCATGCGCAAGAGCAAGATCCCAGCCAGCCTCCAGGGCAACCCCGACGACATCGAAGCGGCCTTCTACGAGGCGCTGCAGACCGCGGACATCGACAAGCTCATGGCCTGCTGGGCCGATGAGGACGACATCGTCTGCATCCATCCGGGCGGTCCACGCGTGATCGGCGCCGGCGCCATCCGCGCCACGTTCGCGGCCATGTTCACCAACGGCAGCATCCGGGCCTGGCCCGAGCGGGTGCGCAAGACCGAATCGCTGGCCAGCGCCGTGCACAACCTGCTCGAACGGGTGGAAGTGCCGTCGGCGCAGGGGCCGAGGAACGCCTGGGTGATCGCCACCAACGTCTACCTCAAGACGGCGCAGGGCTGGCGCCTGGTGGCCCACCATGCCAGCCCGGGCACCGAGAGCGAGGTGCAGGAGGTGTCGATCTCGTCCCAGGTCCTGCACTGAGATGGCCCCCACGCTCGTCGCTTCGTGTCCTGCGAGGCCGGCCATGGACTACGTCGCGCCGTGGTGGTTGCCCGGCGGCAACTTGCAGACCATCTGGCCGGCGCTGTATGCGCGCCGTGGCCATGGCCCCCGGCCGGCGTACCGGCGCGAGCGCTGGGCCACGCCCGACGGGGATTTCGTCGACGTCGACTGGCTGGAAGAGGCTTCGACAAGCTCAGCCCGAACGGATTCCAATGCCGTTCGCCCTGAGCCTGTCGAAGGGCCTGCGCAACCCCTGCTGGTCCTGTTCCACGGCCTCGAAGGGTCGTCCCGCAGCCACTATGCCGAGGCCTTCGCCGACTATGCGCGCGAGCACGGCATGGCGTTCGCGGTGCCGCATTTCCGCGGCTGCAGCGGCGAGCTCAATCGCGCGCCGCGGGCCTACCACTCCGGCGACCACGAGGAGATCGGCTGGATGCTGGGGAAGCTGCGCGCGGCGCATGCCGGCCCGATCCTGGCCGTCGGAGTGTCACTGGGCGGCAATGCCTTGCTGCGCTGGGCGGCAGAAGCAGGCGAGTCGGCGCGCGCCACGGTGAGCGCGGTGGCCGCCGTCTGTTCGCCGATCGACCTGGCCGCCGGCGGCTGGGCCATTGGGCGCGGCTTCAACCGGCTGGTCTACACCACCATGTTCATGCGCAGCATGAAGCCCAAGGCGCTGGCCAAGCTCGACCAGCATCCCGGGCTGTTCGACCGAGCGCGGCTGCTGGCGGCGCGCGACCTCCGCGACTTCGACGACCTGTTCACCGCGCCGCTGCACGGCTTCCTGAACGCCGACGATTACTACGCCCGGGCCTCGGCCAAGCCGCACCTCGCCCGGATCCGGATTCCGGCGCTGGTGCTCAACGCCCGCAACGATCCGTTCGTGCCGGCCTGGAGCCTGCCGTCGCAGCAGGAAGTGGGGCCCAGCGTGACGTTGTGGCAGCCCGCGCAGGGCGGCCATGTCGGCTTCCCCGACGGCCGCCTGCCAGGCCATGTGCGGCGCATGCCGGACGCGGTCGGCGGCTGGCTGCGCGACGCCCTGGCTAGGGACGGCGCTCGAGGATCGTCAGGCGCGGCCGCTCGCCCTGTGCCTTGCCGGTGATCGGCGGGCGCGGCAACTTCGCTTCGCCCGGATCGATCACGAAATGGTGGTCCAGCGAATACCAGGGACCGGCCACGTCTGTGTCCGGCGCCGGCTCGCCGTGGTGCAGCACGTACTGGCCGATCAGCGGCCGCGTCACGCCGAACTGCACGTCGGTCTCGAGGTTCGGATCGTCGCTGGAATAGACCTGCGAGAACTGGGTCTTGAAGCCCGGCTTGTAGATCAGGAAATGGATGTGGGCCGGCCGCAGGTTGTGGCGGCCCTGGGCCCGCAGCAAGGCGCCGACCGGGCCGCTGAGCGGAATCGGGTAGCCGGCCGGCTTGACGCTGCGAAACGCGATGTGGCCGGCAGCGTCGGTGCTGAACTTGCCGCGCAGGTTCATGTCGGCCTGGCCGGGATCCTGGTTCTCGTAGAAGCCCTCGCCGCTGGTGTGCCAGACGTCGACCTCGGCGCCTTCGACCGGCCGGCCCTCGCGGTCGCGGACCCAGGCGTTGACGAAGATGGGTGCGCCCGGGGTCGGCCCGCGCAGGAGGCTCGCGCCGTTGGCCAGCGCCGGCGAGCCCTGGCGCCAGAACGGCCCCAGCATGTTGGCCGTGGTGTCGGTGCGGCCTTGCGCGCCGTTGTTCAACAGGCAGACCAACGCCGACAGCCCGAGCGAGCCGCCCGCCAGCACCACCTCGTTGTGCGATTCGGTGGTCAGCTGGCCGAGCCTGGCGATGATGCCGCAGGCCTGTTGGTATTCGGCCTCGGTCAGCTGCGCCTCGCGTGCGAAGGCGTGCAGGTGCCGCACCGCCGCCGACATGATCGCGCGAAAGCGCGGATCGTCCGCGCGGGCCAGCTCGGCGAGCACGGCCGCTGTCACGTCCTGTTCGTCGCCGATGATCATGCGGGCGCCACGCTCATGGCTGCTTCACCACCGCGGGTCGGGGCGGGGCCGGCCTGGACGCCGCCGAGGCCGACGGTTTCGGCGCCGACGCGGGCCGCGCCACGGCGGATGCGGCCGGCGCGGCGGAGGCCGGGGCCCGGGCCGCGGAGGCAGCCGAGGCCGCGGGTGCGGCTGTGGGCGCCGGAACCGCGCCGGAGGCCGGCAACGATGCCGACACCACCGCTTCGAGCGAGGCCGGCGGCGCCGCGGCCGGTGGAATCAGCACCGGGGCGGCCGCGACCATGGCGGCCGCAGTCGCTGCCGCCGCAGCCGATCCGGGGCTGCCGGCGGGCGGCCAGGCCACCTCGGCGGCGCTGCGCGGCTTGCCGATCGGCGTGGTGGCCTTGCCCTGGCGCACCGCGGCCATGTCTTCTTCGCTCGGGTACATGCCGGTCAGCCAGTAGTCGAAGGCGCGGCGCGCGATCGGGGCGGAATTCTGGCCGCCGAAGCCGGCGTTCTCCACCACCATCGCGATCGCGATCTTCGGGTTCTCGGCGGGAGCGTAGGCCATGAACAGCGCGTGGTCGCGGTGGCGTTCGTCGACCTGCGACGCGTTGTACTTCTCGCCCTGCTTGATCTTGATCACCTGCGCGGTGCCGGTCTTGCCGCCGCTGGTGTATGTGGCGCCGCGGAACGACGCCGCCGACGTGCCTTCGAGGTTCACGCCCACCAGCGCGTTGCGGATCACGGCGATGTGCTCGGGCCGCGCGGTGAGCGTGCCCACGGTCTCCCGGGTCGTCGCCGTGGGCGCCTTGGTGACGATGTCGACCACCTGGTGCACCAGGTGCGGCCGCATCTTCACGCCGTTGTTGGCGATCACGCTGGTCGCCAGCGCCAGCTGCAGCATGGTGAAGTTGTTGTAGCCCTGGCCGATGCCCAGCGAGATGGTCTCGCCGGCGTACCACTTCTGCTGCTCCGGCCGCTTGTAGGCGGCGCGCTTCCAGCGGGTCGACGGCAGCAGCCCGCGGGCTTCGCCCTGGATGTCGATGCCGGTCAGCTCGCCGAAGCCGAAGTGCTGCATCTGGTCGTGCATCAGGTCCACGCCCATGTCGTTGGCCAGGAGGTAGTAATAGGTATCGCACGACTGCACGATCGACTTGTACATGTCGACCGAGCCGTGGCCGCCCTCCTTGTCGTCGCGGAAACGATGGCCGCCGAAGTTGAAGTAGCCCGGATCGGAGATCGCCTGCTGCGGCGTGCGCTTGCCGGTCTCCAGCGCCGCCAGCGCCATGAAGGGCTTGTAGGTGGAGCCGGGCGGATAGGTGCCGCGCAGCGCCCGGTTCAGCAGCGGCTTGTCGGGCGACTCGTTGAGCGCCTGCCAGTTCTCGCTGTCGATGCCCTCGACGAACAGGTTCGGGTCGAAGGTCGGCTTGCTGACGAAGGCCAGCACCTCGCCGGTCTTGGGGTCGAGCGCGACCAGCGCGCCGCGCCGGTCGCCGTACAGGTCCTCGATCAGCTTCTGCAGCTTGATGTCGATCGACATCACCACGGTGTTGCCGGGCGTGGCCGGATTGCTGGCCAGCTTGCGCACCGCGCGGCCGCCGGCGGAGGTTTCCACCTGCTCGACCCCGGTGATCCCGTGCAGCTGCTGCTCGTAGCTCTGCTCGACGCCGAGCTTGCCCATGTACTCGGTGCCGCGGTAGTTGGCGGCTTCCTCGCTGTCGTCGATGCGCTCCTTCTCGGCCTGGTTGATGCGGCCGATGTAGCCGATCACGTGGCTGGCCAGCTCACCCCATGGATAGTTGCGAAACAGCCGGGCCTTGATGTCCACCCCCGGGAAGCGGTAGCGCTGGGCGGCGAAGCGTGCCACCTCCTCGTCCGTCAGCCGGGTGCGGATCGGCAGCGACTCGAAGCTCTTGGATTCGTCCATCAGCTTCTTGAAGCGGCGCTTGTCGCGCGCCTGGATCTCGATCACCTGGCCCAGCGCTTCGATCGTCTTGTCCAGGGTCTGGTCGATCCGCGAGGGGGTGATCTCCAGCGTGTAGGCCGAGTAGTTGCTGGCCAGCACGATGCCGTTGCGGTCCAGGATCAGGCCCCGGTTGGGGACCACCGGCACGATCGCAGTGCGGTTGTTCTCGGCCTGTTCGCTCAGGTCCTGGTGCCGCACCACCTGCAGGTACACCAGCCGCGCCGCCAGCAGCAGGAAGGCCACGAGCACGCAGATGCTGATCACCAGCACCCGCATCCGGAAGCGGGACAGGTCCGCTTCGACGTTGCGCATCTCGGTCATGCGCCGGCCCTGATCAGTTGGGGACAGAGCAGTGCTCTTCGCTGCCGCGCGCGCCCCTGGTCTGTCCCGCAAGGTCTCATAAAGGCCGATTTTCGTCCGGATCAGGCGCCCGGCGTTGCGGCGCCAGCAAAATGACACTGATGACCGGCCACAGCGCCGACTCGATCAGCGGCGCCAGCAGGATGTAGAACCCCGGGAACGCGCCGCCGGCCGCCATGCGGATGGCCAGCTCGATCGCGTGGGCGGCCAGGAACAGCGGCAGCACCTGCACCGCCTGCGACGGCACCGAGAACCACAGCAGCCGGCGGTGGATGGTGATGGCGAAGAAGGTCAGCGCCGTGTAGGCCAGCGCGTGCTGGCCCAGCAGCGACGCCTGGTGGACGTCCATCAGCAGGCCGAAGATGAAGGCCACGATGATGCCCACCCGCTGCGGCTGGTGCACGCTCCAGAACACCAGCACCACCGCCACGACGTCCGGCAGCCAGGGCGTGCGGCCCAGCGGCAGCATGTTGACGACCAGCGCCAGCAGCAGGCTGCCCCAGATGAAGAGAGGATTGGCCGGCAGCAGCAGCTGCTGGCCCGGGCGCATGATCATTTGCGGCCTCGCTTGAGCGGCACGACTTCGTCGGGCACCGGCCGCGCCGGAATCTGCACGGCGACGGGCTTGAGCACCATCACATGGCGCGCGCCGTCGACCAGCGCCTGCGGCGAGCAGGAAATGCGGGCGAATGCCGAATCGGCCCGGCGCTCGACGCTCACGACCTTTGCCACCGGCAGTCCCGGCGGGTAGACGCCGTCGACGCCGCTGGTGGTGAGGATGTCGCCGGCCTGCACGTCGGCGTTGCCGGCCATGAAGCGCAGCTCCAGCGAGCCGCCGCGCGTGATCGGGTCGCCGAAGGCCACGCTGCGGGCGCCGGTGCGGGCGTTGAGGACGGGAATCGCATGGTCGCGGTCGGTGACCAGGGTGACTTCGCTGATCAGCGGATGGACCCGCGTGACCTGGCCGAGGACGCCGGATTCGTCGATCACCGGGGAGCCGGCCGTGATCCCGTGCGCCATGCCCTTGTCGATGATGACGCGGCGGGTGTAGGGGTCGGCGGCGTCGTACAGGACCTCCGCCGCTTCGGCCGGGGTCGTGATGCGCTCGCGCAGCGCCAGCAGGCTGCGCAGGCGCGAGTTTTCCTGGACCAGTTGCTCCACCTGGCTGGCCCGCTGCGACTGCAGCACCAGCTTCTGGCGCGCCGCGGCTTCATTGACCTGCGCCGACGCCAGGGCTTCGAAATAGCGGCCGGCGTTCTTGATCAACTGCACCGGGCCCATCGCGACCAGCTGCACCGGGTACAGCACGGTCGCCACGGCGGAGCGCAGCGGCTGGGTGACCTTGAAGCGGGCGTCCGCCACCATCAGGAACAGCGCCAGGGCGCTGCAGACCATCAGCTTGGACAGCGCCGAAGCGCCCTGCCTGAAGAAGGGCGGTGGGGTTCTGTCCAGCGTACCGAGTGGCATCGCTGCTCCGGGACGGGGTTATTCGCTGGTGAAGATCGAGCCGAGCCGGTCCATGCGTTCGAGCGCGATACCGCAGCCTCGCACCACGCAGGTCAGCGGATCTTCGGCCACCAGCACCGGCAGGCCGGTTTCTTCCGCCAGCAGGCGATCCAGGTCGCGCAGCAGCGCGCCGCCGCCCGTGAGCATCATGCCGCGCTCGGCGATGTCCGCGCCCAGTTCCGGCGGGGTCTGCTCCAGCGCGTTCTTCACCGCCGAGACGATGTTGTTCAGCGGATCGGTGAGCGCTTCCAGGATCTCGTTGGAGGAAATCGTGAAGGACCGCGGCACCCCTTCGGACAGGTTGCGGCCCTTGACTTCCATTTCCTTGACTTCGCTGCCCGGGAAGGCCGAGCCGATGTTCTTCTTGATCGCCTCGGCCGTCGGCTCGCCGATCAGCATGCCGTAGTTGCGGCGGATGTAGCTGATGATGGCTTCGTCGAACTTGTCGCCGCCCACCCGCACGCTGCCCTTGTAGACCATGCCGCCCAGCGAGATCACGCCGACCTCGGTGGTGCCGCCGCCGATGTCGACGACCATCGAGCCGGAGGCTTCGGAGACGGGCAGGCCGGCGCCGATCGCGGCGGCCATCGGCTCCTCGATCAGGTACACCTCCGAGGCGCCGGCGCCCAGCGCCGATTCGCGGATGGCGCGGCGCTCGACCTGGGTCGAGCCGCAAGGCACGCAGATGATGATGCGGGGGCTGGGTTTCAGGACGGACCGGGGGTGGACCATCTTGATGAACTGCTTGAGCATCTGCTCGGTGACGGTGAAGTCGGCGATCACGCCGTCCTTCATCGGGCGGATCGCCTCGATGTTGCCGGGCACCTTGCCCAGCATGGCCTTGGCTTCGCGGCCCACGGCCTGGATGGTCTTCTTGCCCTGGGGCCCGCCCTCGTGGCGGATGGCGACCACCGAGGGCTCGTCCAGCACGATGCCCTTGTCGCGTACGAAAATCAGGGTATTGGCGGTGCCCAGGTCAATGGCCAGGTCGGTGGAGAAGTACCGACGGAAAGCTCCGAACATCAGGAAGTCCTCTCGCGGGCACGGCCGGCGGGCACGCCGGCCGCTACCTTATCTATCAAGTTATTGGCCCGAAGACCCCGTTTTTCGACCCCGAAGGGCCGGTTCTTTTGACCCTGGGGGCCGCTTTTGTCCGCAAGTACAACCCCGTTCGCGGCTGTTGCACTAAAGGCGGGATAATACCCGATCCCCTGTGAATCACTGGCCCGAAGCGGGCCGAAATATGCGCTTACATCTGTCGGCGCACCAACGGTTTCATCATGTCCCTGAACTCCCAAGACATCAGCCGCATCGCCAACCTGGCGCGGCTGCAACTGCGCCCCGAGGAAAGCGAGCGCATGCTGACCCAGATCAACGGGTTTTTCGACATCGTCGAACAGATGCGCGCGGTCGACACCACCGGCATCGAGCCGCTGGCGCACCCCGTTGCCGCCATCCAGGCCATCGCGCTGCGCCTGCGCGACGACGTCGCCAGCGAGGTGATCGACCGCGAGGCGAACATGCGCAACGCCCCGGCCCGGGAAGCCGGCCTGTTCCTGGTGCCGAAGGTGATCGAATGAGCGCGCTGCATGACCTGACGGTGGCCGAACTGGCAGCCAAGCTGCGTTCCAAGGAGCTTTCCGCGGTGGAGGCGGCGCGCCATTTCCTGGCCCGCGGCAAGGCGCACGAGCCGCTCGGCGCCTACCTGGCGACCGATGACGGCGTCACGCTGGCCCAGGCCGCGGCCGCCGACCAGCGCATTGCGGCGGGCGACACGTCGCCGCTGCTGGGCGTGCCGATCGCCCACAAGGACATCTTCGTCACCAGGGACTTCCCGACCACGGCCGGCTCGAAGATGCTCGAGGGCTACATCTCGCCGTTCGATGCGACGGTGGTGCGCAAGCTGGCCGAGGCCGGCACCGTGACCCTGGGCAAGCTCAATTGCGACGAGTACGCGATGGGCTCGTCCAACGAGAACTCCGCCTTCAAGCCGGTGCAGAACCCCTGGGACGTTTCACGCATCCCCGGCGGCTCATCCGGCGGCAGCGCCGTCGCCGTCGCGGCGCGGCTGGCGCCGGCGGCCACCGGCACCGACACCGGCGGCTCGATCCGGCAGCCGGCGTCGTTCACCGGCATCACGGGCATCAAGCCGACCTATGGCCGGGCCTCGCGCTACGGGATGATCGCCTTCGCATCCAGCCTGGACCAGGCCGGCCCGATGGCCCGCACCGCCAACGACTGCGCGCTGCTGCTGTCCGCCATCTGCGGCCCGGACCCGGACCGCGATTCGACGTCGCTGGACGTGCCGGTGGAAGACTTCACCAGGTCGCTGGACGCCTCCATCGACGGCCTGCGCATCGGCGTGCCCAAGGAATTCTTCGGCGCCGGCCTGGCGAGCGACGTCCGCGCCGCCATCGACGCAGCCTTGCAGGAGTACGTGAAGCTCGGCGCCAAGCTGGTGGAGATCTCGCTGCCGCGCACCGAGCTGTCGATCCCGGTCTACTACATCATCGCTCCGGCCGAGGCATCCTCCAATCTGTCGCGCTTCGACGGCGTCAAGTTCGGCCACCGGGCCAAGGACTACACGGACCTGCTCGAGATGTACAAGAAGACCCGGGCCGAAGGCTTCGGCGACGAGGTCAAGCGCCGCATCATGATCGGCACCTACGTGCTGTCGCACGGCTACTACGACGCCTACTACCTGCAGGCGCAGCGGATCCGCCGCATGATCGCCGACGATTTCCAGCAGGCCTTCCAGCAGTGCGATGTGATCGCCGGCCCGGTGGCGCCGACGGTGGCCTGGAAGATCGGCGAGAAGTCCGACGACCCGGTGGCCAACTACCTGGCCGACATCTTCACCCTGCCCGGCTCGCTGGCCGGCTTGCCGGGCATGAGCCTGCCGGCCGGCTTCGGCGCCGGCGGCATGCCGGTGGGGTTGCAACTGCTTGGCAATTACTTCGCCGAGGCGAAGCTGCTGAATGTGGCGCACAAATTCCAGCAGGCCACCGATTTCCACCTTCGCAAACCGGAAGGTTTCTGAGATGACCGCCAAACTCATACGGGGCTACGAAGTCGTGATCGGCTTCGAGACCCACACCCAGCTGTCGACGCAGTCGAAGATCTTCAGCCGCGCCTCCACGGCGTTCGGCGCCGAGCCCAACACCCAGGCCGCGCCGGTCGACCTGGCCCTGCCCGGCACGCTGCCGGTGATGAACAAGGGCGCGGTCGAACGCGCGATCGAGTTCGGCTTGGCCGTCAACGCAAAGATCGCGCCGCAAAGCATCTTCGCGCGCAAGAACTACTTCTATCCCGACCTGCCCAAGGGCTACCAGATCAGCCAGTTCGAGATCCCGGTGGTGCAAGGCGGCAGCGTGGAGTTCTTCCTGGGGGAAGAAAAGAAGAGCGTGCGCCTGGTGCGCGCCCACCTCGAGGAAGACGCCGGCAAGTCGCTGCACGAGAATTTCGTCGGCATGTCGGGCATCGACCTGAACCGCGCCGGCACGCCGCTGCTGGAGATCGTCACCGAGCCGGACATGCGCTCGTCCGACGAGGCCGTGGCCTATGCGAAGGAGCTGCACAAGATCGTCACCTGGATCGGCATCTGCGACGGCAACATGCAGGAGGGAAGCTTCCGCTGCGACGCCAACGTGTCGGTGCGCAAGCCCGGCGCGGAGCTGGGCACGCGGCGCGAGATCAAGAACCTCAACAGCTTCAAGTTCATGCAGCAGGCGATCGACTACGAGATCCGCTGGCAGATCGACGAGATCGAGGACGGCCGCGCGATCCAGCAGGCCACCGTGCTGTTCGACCCCGACACCGGCGAGACCCGCGCGATGCGGACCAAGGAAGACGCCGCCGACTACCGCTACTTTCCCGACCCGGACCTGCCGCCGCTGGTGGTGGCGCCCGAGTGGGTGGAGCGGGTGCGCTCCGAGATGGCGGAGCTGCCGCGGGTGATGGCGGCGCGCTTTGTCGCCGACTACGGCCTGCCGGAGTACGACGCCACCACGCTGACCCAGAGCAAGGCGATGGCCGCCTATTTCGAGGCCGCCGCCAGGGCCAGCGGCCAGCCCAAGCTGGCCAGCAACTGGATCATGGGCGAGCTGTCGCGGTGGGTGAACGCCGGTGACGCGACGATCGAGCAGGCGCCGGTCGATGCCGGCATGCTCGCTGCCCTGATCGGGCGGATTGCGGACGGCACGATCTCCAACAACGCCGCCCGCCAGGTCTTCGACGCGCTGTGGAACAAGGAAGGCCAGGACGTCGATGCCCTGATCGAGGCCAAGGGCCTCAAGCAGATGAACGACAGCGGTGCGCTGGAGCAGATCATCGACGCGGTGATCGCGGCCAACGCCGACAACGTCGCGCAGTTCCGGGCCGGCAAGGAAAAAGCCTTCAACGCGCTGGTCGGCCAGGCGATGAAGGCCAGCAAGGGCAAGGCCAATCCGGCCCAGGTCAACGAGCTGCTGAAGCGGAAGCTGGCCGGCTAGCGGGGGGGGTGCCCGCTGGCGCGGACGCGGGAGCCGAGGCCGCGCCGGCCGCCGCCGCTGCCCCCTGGATGGCCCAAAGCGGCTTCAGGCGCGACAGCTCCTCGTCGAAGCGGGAATTGACCCGCACCTTCTCGACCTCCTGATCCACCAAGAAGCGCTTTTGCGCTGCCAGGTGGGCTTCCACTTCCTCGATCTGCCGCTTCAGCTTGGCCGGCATGCGCGAGGGATCGAGCTTGTAGAACTCCACCTCGCCGTCCAGGAACCGGCGCTGGTTGAGGAGATCCTTGGTGCGCAGCTGCGCCGCGGCGGTGACGCTGTCGACCAGCGCCAGTGCCTCGGCGCGCTCCCGGTCGTGAACGGCCCGATTGGGATAGCGCGTCACCAGCGCCCGCTCGCGCTTTTTCAGCTCCTCGGCGCGGGTGCGCTCCTCGAGCGCCCGCCGCGCCTTGGCTTCGTCGGCGGCACGTTCGGCGGCCGTGGGGTTGGGGGGGATCACGCGCTTGAGGCCGCTGGGGTCGACCTTGAGCTGCTCCCGGTCGATGCAGTCGATGATCGGACGGTCGGCCGTGAGGCGACGGCCCTTGCTGTCAGTGCAGGTGTAAACGCCCTGCGCTGCGGCCTGCCCGAACAGGCTGGCCAGCGCGGCGGCCAGCGTGGCCGTCCGGTACATCGATCGGGACAATTCGTCGGTTCCTTAATCCACGCCGTATCGCTGCCGGTACGCCAGCACCTGCTGGTGATGGGCGCCGACAGCCTCGCCGCGGTGCTGGTCCAGATACTGGAGCAAATCCGAGAGCCGCGCAATCGCGCAGACCGCCAGGCCCAGCTGGTCGCGGACATATTGCACGGCGGAGTGTGGCGTGTCGGCACCGTTTTCCGTCGCCATTTCCTGCCGGTCCAGCGCGATGGCCACCGCATGGGCGTGGGCGCCGGCCGCCTGGATGATGCCGATCGACTCGCGCACCGCGGTGCCGGCCGACATCACGTCGTCGACGATCAGCACCCGGCCGCGCACCGGCGCGCCGACCAGCGAGCCGCCTTCGCCGTGGTCCTTGGCCTCCTTGCGGTTGTAGGCGTAGGGGACGTTGCGGCCCAGCCGGGCCAGCTCGATCGCCACCGCCGCGGCCAGCGGAATGCCCTTGTAGGCCGGCCCGAAGATCATGTCGAATTCGATGCCCGAAGCGAGGATGCGCTTTGCATAGAATTGCGCCAGCCGGCCGAGCTTGGCGCCGTCGTCGAACAGGCCGGCGTTGAAGAAATAGGGCGACAGCCGCCCCGCCTTGGTCCTGAATTCGCCGAAGCGCAGCACCCCCGATTCGACGGCGAACTGCACGAACTCCTGGGCCAGCGGATCCTGGCTGCCATCCGTCACCACCATGGGATTTTCCTTGTGTTCAAACTGACCAGCCTCAATCTCAACGGCATCCGCTCGGCCCACAGCAAGGGCGTCGAGGCGTGGATCGCCAAGGCCAGTCCGGATTGTATTTGCGTGCAGGAAGTCAAGGCGCAGGCCCCGGACGTGCAGGGGCGGTTCGAGCAGCTGGCCGGCCTGCAAGGCCACTTCCACTTTGCGCAGAAGAAGGGCTATTCGGGCGTCGGCGTGTATTCGAAGCATGCGCCCAGCGAAGTGATCGTCGGCTACGGTTCGCCGGAGTTCGACGCCGAGGGCCGCTACGTCGAACTGCGCTTCGACACGCCGCAGCGCAAGTTCTCGGTGATCAGCTGCTACTTTCCCAGCGGCTCCTCGGGCGAGCTGCGCCAGCAGGCCAAGTTCCGCTTTCTCGACGAGCTCGACCCGCACCTGGCCGCGCTCAAGAGCAAGCGCGAGTTCATCCTGTGCGGCGACATCAACATCGCGCACCAGCAGCAGGACCTGAAGAACTGGCGCAGCAACCAGAAGAACAGCGGCTTCCTGCCGGAGGAACGGGCGTGGATGACGAAGATCCTGGCGGAGACCGGGCTGGTCGACGTCTACCGCAAGCTCTGTCCGGACACCACCGAGGAGTGCTACACGTGGTGGAGCAACCGCGGCCAGGCCTACCTGAAAAACGTCGGCTGGCGGCTGGATTACCACCTGGCGACGCCTGCCATCGCGGCGCTGGCCCGGTCCGAGTCGATCTACAAGGCCGAAAAATTCTCCGACCACGCGCCGATCACGGTGGAGTACGAGCTGACGGTGTAGCAGCCGCTACCAGTCGACCAGGCTCAACCCCACGCTGAGCACCGTGCGCCGGTGGTTGTAATCGAGCAGGCTGTCGCCGTAGCCGGTGAACAGCTGGGTGTGCAGCCGCACGCCGGCGGGCGTGCCCTGCGGGTCGTCGACCAGCGACCGCAGCCATTCGAGCCGGAGCGACCCGCGGCCCGAGTGGCTGAGCGAATGGCGCAGCGTCGCATTGAGCTCGTTGCTCCGGTTCACGTTCCAGCTGGCTGCCAGTTCGCCGCGGCCGATGTAGTCGCTGATGCCGGGGTTGTCGTCCGTGTTCTCGGGCACCCGCTTCCAGATCCGCGCCCGCAGCTGGAAGCGCCGGTCCAGTTCGGCGCCGGCCATCAGGTAGACCCGGTTCCAGCTGCGTGACAGCGGCAGCGCCTGGCCGTTGGACTGGTGCACCAGCCCGACGCCGGTGTAGCGCAGGCGCCAGCCGGCGGGCAGCCGGTAGTCGCTCGGATAGACGTAGATCAGTTCGGGCTCGTGGTCGGTGGTGCGGAACGGGCGGGAGCTGCCGCCGCTGAACAGCTGCCAGTACGACTGCTGGGTGTAGCCGAACCAGACGGAGTCGCTGATGGCCGGATTGGCCCGCGTCAGCAGGCCCTGGACCAGCTTGGTGCGGATCGACAGCTGCAGCCGGGTCTCGCTGGTGCCGAACGACTGGGGCGAGGTGGTGCTGTTGGCCGGATTGCCGGACACCGGCAGGTTGTTGACATTGTCGGCGGCGATCACCGACATGCTGATCGGGCGGTAGCCGCGGATGCCGAAGCTGCCGCAGTCGCTGGTGGCCTCCAGCTCCCAGAACCGGGACAGCTCCGAGGTGCGCCGGTCGTGGCAACCCCGGGTGGCGGCGACGGCCGGCTGGGGCCCGGGCTGCCCTGCCGGTTCGCGCGCTGCGGTCGCCGCTGCCGGTGGCTGCTGGCGTTGCGCCCAGCGGTCGAAGCAGGCCAGCCTGGCGCTGGCATCGGCCGTGGCGGTGCAAGCCTGCCAGCCCGGGTCGGCCGCGGCCGCAGCCGTCTGCGCCTGGGCCCCGGCCGGCAGGGCCGGCCACAGCAGCGCGGCGAGCAGGGCGGTGGCGCCAGCGCGTGCCACCGCGAGGGTGCGCAATGCGGTCATGGCCCCGGCTCGCGCGGCACCAGCCGCAGCAGCACGCCATTGGCCGAACGCAGCGTCAGCCGCGCCGTCGGACGCGGCACGTGGCCCGGCATCGGTTCGATGCGGAAGCGCCGCACCACCTGGGCCAGGATCAAAACGCTTTCCTGGGTCGCGAACGCCGCTCCCGGGCAGGCCCGGGGGCCCAGGCCGAACGGCAGGTACGACGCCCGGGCCGAGGCCCGGCCGCACTCAGTGTTGAAACGCTGGGGGTCGAATGCATCGGGCCGCTCCCAGAAGTCGCGGTGCCGATGCACCAGCCAGGGCGAGACGGTGACCATGTCGCCGCCGGCCACCGGCTTGCCGCGCAGGCAGTCGGCGGCCCCGGCCTCGCGCAGGTAGAAGGCGATCGGCGGATACAGCCTGAGGGTTTCGCGGAACACGTCATGGGTGCGCGCCAGGTGCCGGGTGTCGCCGAACTCCGGCTCGCGGCCTTGCCAGAGCGTCTCGATCTCGGTGCGCAACGCGTCCTGCAGCTGGGGCTGGCAGGCCAGCAGGTACAGCGCCCAGGCCAGCGTCGACGCCGAGGTTTCATGGCCCGCCAGGAACAGCGTGCCGACCTGGTCGACCACCTCGTCGGCCGACAGGCTCGCCCCGGTGTCCGGATCGCGCGCCTGGATCAGCGCCATCAGCATGTCGTCGGGCAGCCCGGAGTCGCCGCGCGCGATGGCGCGAAAGCGCTCGTGGATCAGGCCGGAAAACGAGGCGCGGATGGCCTGTCCCTGGCGCCGGCAGCGCGCGCGATGCAGCCAGGTCGGCAGTCGCAGCACGCTCAGGCCCATGATCCGCTGGGCGTTCTCCTGGTAGCCGCGAAACGACGTGTAGATCGCGTGGGCCTGGGCCGCGTCCAGCGGCGTCGACAGGATGGTGCGGAAGATGATGTCGGCGGTGACATGGCACATCGCCGCCTCGGCATCCCAGGGCTGGCTGCGGTCGCGCGCGCCGAGCCGGCCGAGGAGGTCGCCCACCGCCGCCTGCATCAGCGGGAAGGCGCGGCGCAGGCCGGCCTGCGCGAAGGCCTGGTCCACCAGCCGGCGTTGCTGCTGCCAGGCCGCCCCGTTGGCGTTGAACAGGCTGATGCCGATTAGCGGCTGCAGGATCTCGGCCAGGTAGTGGTGCTTGGGAAAGGCCGCCACCCGGTCCACCATCACTTCGCGCACCGTCTCCGGCGCGTTCACCAGGAACAGCGCCTTGCTGGCGATCCGGCCGACGCCCATGCGGACCGAGTAGGCCCGTTCGGTCAGCAGGTTGAGCATCGAGCGGCCGTCGCGGGCGAACAGGCCACCGAGCAGGGCGGCCTTGCCGCCGTAGCCGGGGCGCGGCGGGATGAAGCCTTCGGGGGGCAGGTCGGGCGGCATGGGAGCGGGCAGAACGGGCGGGTGGCCAATGGCTGGGCTAGGACTGCCCATCGTAGCGGATGCCTCCCGGCGCGCGCTAAGGCCGGCGCAGGATGAAAGGCCGGGCCGGCCCGTCGCCGGCCTGCCAGCTGCCGCGGATCTCGCGCCCGCAGGAACCTGCGACCACGTCGCCAGTCCAGGTCGCGCTGATGTTGGTGCCGTTGCTGGATTCTTCCAGCGTGAATTCGCCGTCGTCCACGTCGCCCGCCACCAGCGCGCGCTCGCCGTTGCGGTTGATCGCGCCGCGCACGCTCTCGGCCAGTTCCGGATGCGGTTCCAGCAGCACGGTCGCCCCCTGTGCCAGGCCGTCGAAGCTGGCGCGCCACAGGCCCAGCAGGTGGCGTTGCGCGACCTCGCCCGGCGCGGGGCACGGCGCGGGCGGCGCTGACGGCGTTTCAGCCAGCGCGGGTCCGGCCAGGGACCCGGCCAGCAGCAGCGCCCCCGCCCATTTCATGGCGCCGCCTGCGCCGCTGCTGCGGCCGCGGCCGAATCGAGCGCCTTCTTCGCGAACTCGGCCCGCAGGGCCTTGAGCTTTTCGCGCGGGTCTTCTCGCGTCGTGGCCTTTTCCAGCGCCATCTCGGCGATGAAGCGGCTTGGCTGGGCGGCGATCATCTCGCGGCCCTTCTTGCGTTTCTTGGTCCAGCTCACGGCCAGCGAGCGCTGGGCCCGGGTGATGCCGACGTACATCAGGCGCCGCTCTTCCTGCAGCCGTTGCAGGATGCCTTCGGACATCGGGCCGTCGGCGCGGCCGGTGGGGTTGTCGTCGTCGCCCAGCTTGAACGGCAACAGGCCCTCGGTGACGCCGACCAGCATCACGTGCGGCCACTCCAGGCCCTTGGCCGCGTGGAGGGTGGAGAGCGTCACCACATTCTGGTCCTGCTCGCGCTGGCTGATGGTGGAGAGCAGGGCGATGGTCTGCGCCACTTCCAGCAGCGTCTTCTTCTCGCTCTCGAGGCTGACGCCCGCTGTGTCGTCGATCTCGCCGCCGCAGCGCTTGGCCATCCAGTCGCAGAAGTCCAGCACGTTGCTCCAGCGCGATGCCGCCAGCTTCTCGCTGTCCTCGCCGTCGAACAGGTGCTTCTCGTAGTCGATGTCCTTGAGCCACTCCAGCAGGAACGCGTGCGCCGCCTCGTAGCCCTCGGTCTGCCGGGCCCGGAATTCGAGGTCGTTCACGTAGCGGCCGAACTCGTGCAGGCTGCCCACCGCCTTGGCCGGCAGCATGGAGCCCAGCGACGGCGAGAACAGCGACTCGAACAGGCTCAGCCGGTACTTGCCGGCGAACTCGCCCAGGTTCTGCAGCGTGGTGTGGCCGATGCCGCGCTTGGGCGTGGTGATGGAGCGCAGGAAGGCCGGGTCGTCGTCGTTGTTCACCCACAGCCGCAGCCAGGCGCACAGGTCCTTGATCTCGGCCCGGTCGAAGAAGCTCTGGCCGCCCGACACCTTGTACGGGATGGCCGCCTTGCGCAGCGCCTTCTCGAAGGTGCGGGCCTGGTGGTTGGCGCGGTACAGCACGGCGAAGTTCTTCCAGTCCTGCACCTGGCCGCCGCCGCCTTCGGTGGCGCCGTTGGCGCGCGCCGACTGGATCCGGGCCACCACCCGCTCCGCTTCGTGCTCCTCGTTGTCGGCGTCGACCACGCGCACCGGCTCGCCTTCGCCGAGTTCGGAAAACAGCGTCTTGGGAAACAGCTTGGGGTTGGGCCCGATCACGTTGTTGGCGGCCCGCAGGATGGCGCTGGTGGAACGGTAGTTCTGCTCCAGCTTCACGACTTTCAGCTGCGGGAAGTCCAGCGGCAGGCGCTTCAGGTTGTCCAGCGTGGCGCCGCGCCAGCCGTAGATCGACTGGTCGTCGTCGCCCACCGCGGTGAAGCGCGCGCGTTCGCCCACCAGCAGCTTGAGCACCTCGTACTGGGTGGCGTTGGTGTCCTGGTATTCGTCGACCAGCACATGGCCCATCTGGGCCTGCCACCGCTCCCGCACGTCGGCGTGCTCGGACAGCAGCTTGAGCGGCATCTTGATCAGGTCGTCGAAGTCCACGCTCTGGTAGGCCGTCAGCCGTTCCTCGTAGCGGGCCATGACGCGGGCGATGATCTTCTCGTTGTCGTCCCTGGCCTGGGCCTCGGCCTGCGCCGAGTTCAGCCCCATGTTCTTCCACAGGCTGATGGTCCATTGCCACTGGCGCGCCGTCGCCGCGTCGACGCTGCCGCCGGCGTCCTTCAGGATGCTGGTGACGTCGTCGCTGTCCAGGATCGAGAACTGTTTCTTCAGGCCCAGCACCGAGCCGTCCTGGCGCAGCATCCGCACGCCGAGCGCGTGGAAGGTGCAGATCAGCACGCCCTTGGCTTCGCGCCCGATCAGGGTCTTGGCCCGCTCGCGCATTTCGGTGGCGGCCTTGTTGGTGAAGGTGATGGCCGCGATCCGCTGCGGCTCCAGGCCGGCCTGGATCAACCGGCCGATCTTGTGGGTGATGACGCGGGTCTTGCCCGAGCCGGCGCCGGCCAGCACCAGGCAGGGGCCTTGCATGAAGTTGACAGCTTCCTGCTGGGCGAGGTTGAGGCCGGCGGACATGGGGGAGGTACTGCGCAGAAGGGGAGCGGCGAATCATACCGGCCGGTCGTCCCCGGGCCCGGCAAAAATACCGGATCGCGGCGTGCCTGAGACAATCCGGTCGTGTTTGAAGTCCTGCTGGTCACCTTCCCCTTCTTCGCGCTGGTGCTGTGCGGCTACGTCGCCGCCCGGCGCCGCATGCTGCCGTTCGAGGCGATCTCGGGCCTGAACGGCTTCGTGCTGTATTTCGCGCTGCCCTGCATGCTGTACCGCTTCGGCGCGTCGACGCCGATCGCGCAGCTGCTCGATGGCGCCGCGATCGCCGTCTACCTGCTCTGCGCGCTCGTCCTGGTCGGCTTCGTCATCGCCGTCAGCATGAACCGGCGCATCGGCTGGAACGACGCCTCGTTCGGCGCGCTGGTGGCGGCCTTCCCCAACACCGGCTTCATGGGCGTGCCGCTGCTGGTGGCGCTGCTTGGCGCCGGGGCGGCCGGCCCGGCGATCCTCACCATCCTGGTGGACCTGCTGGTCACCACTTCGCTGTGCATCGCGCTGTCGCGGCTCGACGGCGCCGACCAGCACGGCGCGAGCACGGCGGCCAGGAACGCGCTCAAGGGCGTGGCGCTCAATCCGATGCCTTGGGCGATCGTGCTGGGCGGACTGTCCTCGGCGCTGCAGATGCAGCCGGTCAAGCCGGTGATGCAGACGCTGGGCCTGCTGGCGGACTCGGCCTCGCCGGTGGCGCTGTTCACCATCGGCGCGGTGCTGGCGCGCTCGCAATTCATGGCGGCGCAGCGCGAGCACGCGGCGATGCCGCTGCGCGACTACGTGCCGGTGGCGGTGGTCAAGCTGGTCGTCCATCCGCTGCTGGTGCTGATGGTCGGCGCCGCGGCGATCTCGCTCGGGCTGCCGCTGGACAAGTTCGCGCTCACCGTGATGGTGCTGGTGGCGGCCCTGCCCAGCGCCAGCAATGTGTCGCTGCTGGCGGAGCGCTTTGGGGCCGACACCGGGCGCATCGCCCGCATCATCCTGCTGACGACGGCCGCGGCCTTCCTGACCTTCTCCGGCGCCGTGGCGCTGGTCCACTGAGAGAAAGCCCCATGTTCGACGACCTGCTCCCCTTCCTCCTGCACTGGGCCATCACGGGGCTGTCGCTGTGGCTGGCCAGCCTGGTGTTCAAGGGCGTCAAGTTCGACAGCACCGGCTCGCTGGTCATCGCGGCGCTGCTGCTGGGCCTGGCCAATGCGGTCGTCAAGCCCCTGCTGGTCATCCTGACCCTGCCGCTCACCCTGCTCACCTTCGGCCTGTTCATCCTGGTGATCAACGCGCTGATGATGTTGCTGGTCTCCTCGATCATCAAGGGCTTCAAGGTGTCCGGTTTCTGGACGGCGTTCTTCGCCGGGGTGTTCATCTCCGTGCTCAGCATCGTCTTCGGCGCGCTGGTCAGCGGCGGACCGGAGACCACGCTGGAGATGCCGCGCAGCAACAGCGTCTGGCTGTGAGCGCCGGCCGGCTACCAGGTGTCGATCGGGCCTGACCGCGGACCGGGCGCGGGGTTGGATGCGGCCAACCCCCGGGCCAGCCAGTGCCGGGTCTGCGCCGGATCGATCACCGCGTCGATCTCCAGCGTCTGCGCCATGTGGATCGCTGCGCCGTCGGCGTATTGCTGGTCGACCAGCCGCTGGTACAGCGCCTCGCGCTGCGGGCCCTCGGGCAGCGCCTCCAGCTCCCTGCGGTAGCCGAGCTTCACCGCGCCCTCCAGGCCCATGGCGCCGAACTCGCCGCTGGGCCAGGCGACGGTGAACAGCGGCGAGTGGAAGCCGCCCGCCGTCATCGCCATCGCGCCCAGGCCGTAGCCCTTGCGCAGCACCACGCTGAAGTACGGCACCCGCAACTGCGCGGCGACCACGAACATCCGGCTGACATGGCGCACCTGGGCCCGCGCCTCAGTCTCCGGTCCGACCATGAAGCCCGGCGTGTCGACCAGGCTCACCAGCGGCAGGCCGTGGGCGTTGCACAGCTGCATGAAGCGCGCGGCCTTGTCGGCGGCGGCGGCGTCGATGGCGCCGCCCAGGTGCAGCGGGTTGCTGGCCAGCAGGCCCACCGCCCGGCCCTCGATCCGGCCCAGCGCGGTGTGGATGCCGTGGCCGAAGCCGGTGCGCAGTTCGAACAGCGAACCGGTGTCGACGATGCCGTGCAGCGCCGCGCGGCTGTCGTAGACCCGCAGCCGGTTCTCCGGAACCAGGTCGCGCAAGGCCGCCGGGTCGGGCGCGCTGAACCGGGTCACGCGGCCCTGGAAAAACGAGAGGTAATGGCGGGCGGCGCGGACCGCCGCGGCCTCGTCGTCCACCAGCACGTCGATCACGCCGTTGCCGTGCTGCACATCGGACGGCCCGATCTGCTCCGGCCGGCACACGCCGAGGCCGCCGCCTTCGATCATGGCCGGCCCGCCCATGCCGATGTTGCTGCCGCGGGTGGCGATGATCACGTCGCTGCAACCGAGCAGCGCCGCATTGCCGGCGAAGCAGCGGCCGGCCACGATGCCGACCACTGGCACCTGGCCGCTCAGGCGGGCGTAGCTGGCGAAGGTGGAGACATGCAAGCCGGCGACGATGGGCATGTCGGTGTCGCCGGGCCGGCCGCCGCCACCTTCGGCGAACAGGATGATCGGCAGCTGTTGCGCCAGCGCGATGCCCAGCATGCGGTCGGCCTTCTGGTGGTTGCGCAGGCCCTGCGTGCCGGCCAGCACCGTCGCGTCGTAGGCCATCACGACCGCGCGCGCTGCATCGCCGAACAGCGCGCCGTTCACGGTGCCGATGCCGGTCACCATGCCGTCGGCGGGCGTGTTGCGCACCAGATCGTCCTCGGTGCGGCGGCTGCGCTGGGCCGCGATGGCGAGCGCACCGTATTCGATGAACGAGCCTTCGTCGCACAGCTGCGCGATGTTCTCCCGTGCGCTGCGCAGGCCGAGCGCATGGCGCCTGGCCATCGCCTCGGGCCGGGCGGCGTCGAGCGTGGCGGCATGGCGGTCGAGCAGCCGGCGCAGGTCGGGACGGATCGCGCCGGTGGGGCTGGAAGCGGCATGAGCGGTCGGCTCCTCCGGCGGTGCACCGGAAGTGGCGGTTGCCGCGTGCGCGACCCACAGCAGGTCGCCCTGGTTGACCGCCGCGCCGGCGGCGAACAGCAGCTCGCGCACGGTGGCGGGCCCGGGGGCGCGCAGCTCGTGTTCCATCTTCATCGCCTCGACGATCAGCACCACGTCGCCGGCGTTCACGCGGTCGCCGGGACGCACCAGCCATTCGACGATCTGGGCCTGCAGCGGAGCGCGGAGTTCGGTCATGCGCGGATTGTGGAACACTGCGGCGTGCAGTTCCATTTCGATTTCATCTCGCCGTTCGGCTACTTCGCTTCGCTGCGGATCGACGCACTGGCGGCGCAGTACGGTCGCGAGGTCGAATGGCGCTCGATGCTGCTGGGGGTGTCGGTGCTCAAGGTGATGGGCATGAAGCCGCTCATGGAGACGCCGCTCAAGGGCGACTACCTGCGCCGCGAGTTCGCGCGGTATGTGCGCCGGCGTGGGCTGGTGCTGCGGCGCGGCGTCGACGATCCCGTGATGGACCCGCGCAGCAGCGGCCGTGCCTTCCACTGGACGCTGGCCCACCAGCCCCAACTCGCCAAGCCGCTGGCACGGGCGATCTTTCACCGCTACTGGGTCGTGGGCGAGGACCTGTCCTCACCCGAATCGGTCGCCGCGCTGGCGCCGCCCGGCCTGGAATCCGACGCGCTGCTGGCCGCGATCCGGGGCGAGGAATCGGGCCGCCTGCTGCGGGCCGCGGTGGAGCAGTCGATGCAGCAGGGCGTGTTCGGCTCGCCGACGGTGGCGGTCGACGGCGAGCTGTTCTTCGGGGTGGAGAGCTTCGCGACGCTGGAGGAGTGGCTTTCCTGCGGCGGCTGGTGATTGTTCCATACGCCTCGTTGCATTGAGGCGCCGACGTCTGGCTGCCCCCGGATCAAGTCCGGGGCCGGCGCCGCAAGTCCGGCATGACAAACGACAACAGCCGTCGACCAACAAGAAGGCCGGTCGCCCTCCCTCCTTGTCAACGGCTGTCTGGTTGTTCGGCTTCGAATCGAAATTCCGTCGGCACCGCGATCGCGCCCAATGCTTCGCGAACCTTGGCTTGCAGCGTCCCATCCGCCGCGCCGGCGAAGTGCAGCACCGCCACCAGAGCGCCGCCGCGGTCCTCGCCGGTGACGCGCACCGGCGCGCCCAGCGGCGCCAGCAGTTCCGCCAGCCTGGTCTCGATCGCCAGCAGCCGCAGCGCCGGCTTGTAGACCTTGCCGATCGCCGTCAGCGGCAGCGACGGCAACACCGTCAGCCGCCTGGGCGCGGCCGGGCGCTCGTAGACGCTGGGCGCCACCTCGGCCAGCAACTGCGCCGGGTCGATCTCCATGCCCGGCCGCAGCATGACGTAGGCGACCGGCAACTCGCCCGCATAGGCGTCGGGCTCGCCGACCACCGCGCACATCGCCACCGCGCGATGCGCCAGGAAGGCGTCCTCCACCAGGCCGGGGTCGATGTTGTGCGAACCGCGGATGATCACGTCCTTGGCCCGGCCGGTGATGTGGACGCAGCCCTGCGCATCGATCAGGCCCAGGTCGCCGGACACCAGCCAGCCGTCCTGGAACATGCCGGCGTTCCGGGCGGGATCGCTGTAGCCGGGGCTGACATGCGGCCCGCGCACCACGATCACGCCGGTCTCGCCGCTGGCGCATTCCTGCTGCAGCCGGACCTCGTCGTTCGTCCAGCGGACGGCGCGGACCTGCGCGTAGGGCAGGGGCAGTCCGGTCGACCCCGGCACCCGCGGCGCGTGGAAGGGTTCGATCGAGATGATGCCCGCGCATTCGGTCATGCCCAGGATGTTGCGCACCGGGATGCCGGTGCGGCTCTCGAACTGCGCCGCCAGTTCCGGCGGCAGCGGCGAGCCCCCGGTGTAGGCCACCCGGACGCTGGCGATGTCGGCGTCCACCGGCGTGTGCGACAAGGTCGCGAGGACCGTCGGCACGCAGGCCAGCGCCGTGACGCCTTCGCGCTCGCAGAACTTCCAGTAGTTGCGCACGAAGCCGGCGTTGCGCATGCCGGTCAGCGTCGGCAGCACCTGGGTGGCGCCGACGGCCAGCAGCGCCAGGCCATAGACGAAGGCACCCGCCACGTGGAACAGCGGAAAGCCGTTGATCTCCACCGTGCTCTCGTCGAAGCCGTAGAACGCCGGCGCGAACCAGCCGGTGTGGGCCTCGTTGCCCTGGGTGTGCAGCGCCAGCTTGGGCGCGCCGGTGGTGCCCCCGGTGTGGAAGCAGGCGGCGATGCGGTCGGGATGCGGCGCCGCGTCGAAGGCCAGCGCCGCCGGCTGGTCCCGCAGCGCAGTCGCGAAATCCATCGCGTCGTGCGGCGCCGCGCCGGGCACGCCGATTGCGATCACCGGCAACGGGTGCAGCGCGATCACCTGGCGCACCGTGCTCCAGATGTCCAGTTCGCTGTTGGGGCCGAGCGCGACGATCACCCTGGCGCCGCTGGCCTGCAGCAACGCGGCGATGTGGTCGGGCTGCAGCAGGTAGTTGATCGGGCAGGCACGGCCAGCGAGTTGCGCACCCCACAGCGCGTAGTGCGTCGACGGGATGTTGGGCGCGAGGATCGCGACCGCGTCGTCGGGGCCGACGCCCAGGCTGCGGAACAGGTTGGCGGCGCGGTGGATCTGCTCCAGCAACTGGACGTAGCGCACCCGCTCGGGCGGCAGGTCGAGGTCGCCCGACGGCAGGAACACCAGCGCGTCGCGCTGCGGAAAGAGCGCCGCCGCCCGCGCGATCAGGCCGACCGGCGAGCGCGCCGGGATCTGCGTTGCATAGGGCAGGGCTTCGAGGGCGCGGATGTCGGCCAGGGTGCGGAACGGCTTCATGGCCGCATTGTCGGGCGGCCCGATAATTTCGCCCATGACTTCCTTCGTCCCCCTGATCGACCTCACCCGCGGCGGCACCCTGGAGTGCCAGCATGCCGGCGCCATCGCCGTCGTCGACCTCCAGGGCCGGCTGCTCGCGCAGGCCGGCGACCCGCACTGGATCACCTTCACCCGTTCCACGCTCAAGGCGTTGCAGGCGCTGCCGTTCATGGAGGCGGGCGGGCCGCGGCATTTCGGCCTGGGCAGCCGCGACGTCGCCATGCTGTGCGCCAGCCACAGCGGCGAACCGATGCACGTGGCGCAGGTGCAGCACATCCTCGACCAGGCCGGCGTCAGCTACCAGAGATTGCAGTGCGGCTGCCATGTCCCTTACTTCGTGGACCTTGGCGTCGGCCCGAAGCCGGAGCACATCGACGAGCGGCACCACAACTGCAGCGGCAAGCACTCCGGCTTCCTGGCGTATTGCGCCCAGCACGGCCTGCCACTGGACGATTACCTCGACCCTGGCCATCCGCTGCAGCAGGCGATCCGCCGCGATGTCGCGCGGGCGGCGGGACTGGCCCCCGAGGACCTGCGGGCCGGGATCGACGGCTGCTCCGCGCCCAACTACGCGATGCCGCTGTCGGCCCTGGCGCGGGCCTATGCGCGGCTGGCCAGCGGCGCGCAGGACAGCGAATTCGGCGCCAGCTTCGCGCAGCTGGCGGCGGCGATGACGGCGCATCCGGAGCTGGTGTCCGGCACCGGCCGCAACGACCAGGCCTTCATGCAGGCCGGCCGCGGCGACTGGGTCACCAAGGTCGGCGCCGACGGCGTGCAGGCCATCGCCAGCCGCAGCCGCGGCCAGGCGATCGCGATCAAGATCGGCGACGGCAACAAGCCCGCGCTGTTCGCCGCCAGCGTCGCGGCGCTCGACCAGCTCGGCTGGCTCGACGCGCAGCAGCGCGAGGAGCTGCGGCCCTGGCGCGCCGAGGTGATCGCCAACTGGCGCGGCACGCCGGTCGGCGAGCGCAAGGCGGTGTTCCGGCTGCAACCGGCCTGACGGTGCACGGCAGCGCCAAAACCCTCCACAATCTGGCGCAGCCAACCCACAGGAGCGCCAGCGCTTGAAAACCGTCAATCTCATCGGTGCGCCGACCGACGTCGGCGCGAGCGTTCGCGGCGCGGGCATGGGGCCGGACGCGCTGCGCGTGGCGGGGCTGGTGGAGGTGCTGCGCACGCACGGCCTGGACGTGCTGGATCGCGGCAATCTCGCCGGACCGCCCAATCCGTGGGCGGCGCCCGACGGCGGGCTGCGCCATCTCCGCGAAGTCGTGGCCTGGAACCGGTCGGTGTTCGACGCGGTGGCGCAGGTGCTGGCCGCGGGGCAGACGCCACTGCTGATGGGCGGTGACCACTGCCTGGCGATCGGCTCGATCAGCGCCATCGCCCGCCATTGCCGCGAGCACGGCAAGCTGCTGCGCGTGGTCTGGCTCGACGCCCATTCCGACGTGAACACCGCCGCCAGCAGCCCGAGCGGCAACATGCACGGGATGCCGGTGGCGTGCCTGCTGGGACACGGCGCGCCGGAGCTGACCGGCTGGAGCGGCCAGCCCGCCGCGCTGACCGCGGACGACATCGACTTCATCGGCATCCGCAGCGTCGACGCGCAGGAGAAGCAGGCGATCCGGCAACTGGGGCTGCAGGTGTTCGACATGCGCCACATCGACGAACACGGCATGCGCAACACCATGACCGAGGTGCTGCACGGCGTCGACGAGAACACCCACCTGCACGTGAGCTTCGACCTCGACTGCCTCGATCCGCTGGACGCGCCCGGCGTCGGCACCGGCGTGCGCGGCGGCCCGACCTACCGCGAGATGCAGTTGTGCATGGAGATGATCGCCGACACCGGCCAGCTGGCGTCGATCGACGTGGTGGAGATCAATCCGGCGCTGGACGTGCGCAACCGCACGGCCGAACTCGCGGTCGAATTCATTGCCAGCCTGTTCGGCGCCTCGACGCTGGCGCGCTGACGCGCCTCAGGCCGCGGCGACCGCGCCCGACCGCTTGGCCTTGCCGGCCGCCACGTACTCCGGCTGGAAGCTGCGGCGGCTGCCGTCGGCGAACTCGACGGTGACCGACAGCGCGTCGGCGCCGGCCACCCGTCCCGCGCCGTAGCGGCGGACCCGTACGCTGTCGCCCTTGCTGAAAGTGACCGTGGTCGCCGGCTCGGGCTCCGGGGAGTCCGTGGTGACCTGCGGCGTCGGCGCCGCCTGGGCCTGCGCCCGTTCGTGCTGCGCCAGCCGCAGGCAGTTGTCGCAATGCTGGCAGCGCTCGGGCGGGGCTTCGTCTTCCAGGTACTCCAGCAGCACCTGCCAGCGGCACTGGCCGGTCTGGGCATAGAACACCATCCGCTCGAGCGTGTCGTGGTCCAGCTCGCGCTTGTCCTGGTACGCCTGCATCAGCGCCTGCAGCGCTGATTCGTCCAGGTCCTCGCGTGCCAGCTGCAGCGCACCGCCGCTGTCTTGCGTCACCACCTTCTGCCGCTTCAGCAGGCTCAGCATCACCTGCAGCTTGGCGCGCGGCCGTCCGAGCCTGGCCTTGAGCAGGTCCAGGGTCCAGCCGCCCGGCTCCGGCGCCGGCTCGCGCAGCGCGCGGTACACGGCGTCGAGGTCCACCGGCGTCGGATAGCGGCCGGCCAGGAAGAACTGCTGCACCGCCTTGTCGCTGCGCAGGAACAGCAGGCTGCAGGTGGCCGGCTGGCCGTCGCGGCCGGCCCGACCGGCTTCCTGGTAGTACGCATCGAGGCTGCCGGGCATCTGGTAGTGGGCGACAAAGCGGATGTCCGGTTTGTCGATTCCCAGGCCGAAGGCGTTGGTCGCCACCATCACCCGGCACTCGCCGCGCATGAAGGCTTCCTGGGCGGCATGGCGCTGGGCGGCGCCCAGCTTGCCGTGGTACAGGCCGACCGATTCGTCCTTCAGCGCCAGCGCCGCATGCACTTCGACCGCCGCCTTGACGGTAGCGGTGTAGACCAGGCCGCTGCCCCCGGACGCCGCGACGATCGCCAGGATCCGCTCGAGCTTGTCTTCCTCGCGGGCGAGCTGCTCCACCCGCAGCGCCAGGTTGGGCCGGTACGAGCCGGTGTTCAGCACCCCGCTCGCCGGGATGCCGAGCTGCTGGGCGATGTCTCTCGTCACGGCCACGGTCGCCGTGGCGGTGAGCGCCAGGACCGGTGGCGAACCCAGCTTCGTGCGCAGCGCACCGATCTCCAGGAACGCCGGCCGGAAGTCATGGCCCCATTGCGAAATGCAATGGGCCTCGTCCACCACCAGCAGTGCGGTCTTCTGCGTGGCCAGCAGCGAGATGAAGTCGGGGTCGGCCAGCCGCTCGGGCGTGGTCAGCACGATGCGCGCGCTGCCGTCGACCAGCGCCTGCTGCGCCGCCTTCGCCTCCGGTGCGTCCAGCGCGCTATTGAGCTGGACCGCCTCGATGCCCAGCGCCTGCAGCGCTGCGCACTGGTCCTTCATCAAGGCGATCAGCGGCGAGACGACCACGGTGCGGCCTTCCAGCAGCAGCGCGGGCAGCTGGTAGCACAGCGACTTGCCGGCGCCTGTGGGCATGATCGCCAGCGTGCTGGCGCCGTCCAGCACCCGGTCGATGACGGGGCGCTGGCCGTGGCGCAGCCGCTTCAGGCCGAAGCGCTGCCGCAGCGTTGGCTCGATCCTGGGGTCCGGAGTCTTGCGGTTCCTGACTGGCATCGGCGTTCAGGAGCGGTTGCTCTCGCCGCCGTCCTCGTCGCTGTCGTCCTCCTCGTCGGCGGCGCGCTGGTCCACGTCCAGCTCGGTGTCGCCCGGCCCGCCGCGGCTGGCGCGGTCCACGTGGTCGGGCAGGATGTCCAGCCCGCTGCCGGTGTCGTTCAGGTCGGCCGAGGCGCGCTCGCCGGTGCCGTAGCGGTCGGTGTCGCTGTCCATCTGGTCCGGCCCCAGCTCGCCCAGGGCATCGCTGCCGCTGTCGGAGCTGTCGCTCGGGCCGAGCAGGTCGGCGCCGCGGCCGCTGGCGTGAACGGGGGCGCGTTCGCCGCCCAGGATGCTGCTGGTTGCCATGTGGTTTTCCTCGTTGAGTTCAACCCAGTGTTGCCCCGGGTCGGGAAGCAGGGCGTCGGCGCCGATCCGGTCGGCCTGTCAGCCGTTGCCGACGCGGCCTTTCCATTCTGGGTCGCCGCCGGCGGAATGCAAATCGCGGAATACGGCGGCGCATAATCGTTGATCCACTCATGAGTTCAGGATGGCGACTTGACTCCCGACCACGCCGAAGAAGAGTTCGCAGACCTGACCGACGATGCCGTGCCGACGCGCGGCTATGAAATGACCCCGCTGGTCGGCCTGGGCGGCTCGGCTGGCGCGATCCCCGCCCTGCAGACGCTGATGCGGTCGTTTCCCGCGGACTGCGGCCTGGCCTTCGTGGTGGTGATGCACCTGTCGCCGGAACACGAGAGCACCCTGCCCGAACTGCTGCAGCGCTGCACCGCGATGCCGGTGTTGCAGGCCGGCGCCACCCAGAAGGTCCGGGCGGGCTGTGTCTACGTGATCCCGCCGGGCAAGGCGATCCGCGCTGTCGACGCCAACCTGGTGCTGGCCGACGATCCGCTGGCGCCGCGCGGCCGCCATGTCGCGATCGACCTGTTCTTCCGCACCCTCGCCGACACCCATGGCCCGCACGCCGCCGCCGTCGTGCTCTCGGGCGCGGACGGGGACGGCGCCATCGGCATCAAGCGGATCAAGGAGCGCGGTGGGTTGACGGTGGCGCAGGACCCCGAGGAGGCGGAACACAGCAGCATGCCGCGCTCCGCCATCGCCACCGGCATGGTGGACTGGGTGCTGCCGGTGGCCGAGATGGCGCCGCGCCTGCTGCAGTACTTCGCCCAGGAAAAGTCTCTCAAGCTGCCGTCCGAGCAGGGGCCGCCGCGTGCCGAGCTGGGGCAGTCCGCGCGCATCGACGAGGAAGAGACCGGGCTGCGCGACGTGCTCAATTTCCTGCGGGCCCGCACCGGCCGCGACTTTTCTTATTACAAGCGGGCCACGGTGGTGCGGCGGATCGCCCGCCGGATGCAGGTCAACGGCGTGTCCGACCTGCCCGGGTACCTGGACCGGCTGCGCACCCAGCCGGGCGAGGCGTCGGCATTGCTGCAGGACCTGCTGATCAGCGTCACCAACTTCTTCCGCGACGCCGAGTGCTTCACGGCGCTCGATGCCCATCTCGGCGGGTTGCTGGCCGGAAAGGGGCCGAACGACGCGATCCGGGTCTGGGTGGCGGCGTGCGCCACCGGGGAGGAAGCGTATTCGATCGCCATCCTGCTGAGCGAACACGCCCGCCAGATGGAGGCAGCCCCGACCATCCAGATCTTCGCCACCGACCTGGACGAGGAAGCCATCCGGGAGGCGCGCGAGGGCAGCTATCCGGTGACGATCGAGGCCGACGTCCCCGAGGACAAGCTGCGCCGCTACTTCGTCAAGGACCACCTCGGCTATCGCGTGCGGCGCGAACTGCGCGAGATGATCCTGTTCGCCCAGCACGACCTGCTCAAGGACGCGCCCTTCTCGCGGCTGGACCTGATCAGCTGCCGCAACCTGCTGATCTACCTGAACCGCAACGCGCAGCAGCGCTTGCTGGAGACCTTCCACTTCGCGCTGCTGCCGCAGGGCAAGCTGTTCCTGGGCTCGTCCGAATCCGTCGATGACGCCAGCACCATGTTCGCGGTGGCGGACAAGAAGCACCGGATCTTCGTGCAGCGGCCGACCCCGCGTTTCCATCCGCCCCTGCCGCTGGGGCCGAGCACACTGGCGCTGGCCGCCGAAGTGCAACACCGGGCGCTGGGCGGCCCGGTGGTCGCCGGCCGCGCCTTCGAAGCCGGGGTGGTGGCCGCCCGGGCCGAGCGGGCGGTCGACGGCCGCAACCTGTCCTGGGGCGAGCTGCACTTCAAGATGCTGGAGGCGCTGGCGCCGCCGTCGATCCTGGTCGATGCCGAGCACAACATCCTGCACCTGTCGCCCTCGGCCGGCCGCTTCCTGCAGTATGGCGGCGGCGAGCCCAGCCGCAACCTGCTGCGCGCCGTCCATCCCGACATTCGCGTCGAGCTGCGCGCGGCCCTGCTCGAGGCGGCGCAGAGCGGCCAGCGGACCGACGTCGTGGCGCCCGCGGTCGAGATCGGGACCGACACCATGGAGGTGGCGATCCGGGTGTCGCCGGCCGCCGACATCGCGCCCGACATGCTGCTGGTGACCCTGGGCGCGAGCCCGCGGCTGCCGCTCGAGCCGGCGCAACCCGGTGCTCCCCAGCCCCCGGGCCTCGACCCGGTGGCGCGCCACCTGGACCGCGAGATCGAGCGGCTCAAGTCGCACCTGCGCGACACGGTGGAGCAGTACGAGACGTCGACCGAGGAACTCAAGGCCAGCAACGAGGAGCTGCAGGCCATGAACGAGGAGCTGCGCTCGGCCACCGAGGAGCTCGAGACCAGCCGCGAGGAACTTCAGTCGATCAACGAGGAACTGACCACGGTCAACGTGGAGCTCAAGGGCAAGGTCGACGAACTCGGCCACTCCAACAGCGACATGCAGAACCTGATGGACGCGACGGCGATCGCCACCGTGTTCCTGGACCGCGAGCTGCGCATCAACCGCTACACGCCGTCGGCCGTCACGCTGTTCAACCTGATCCCGAGCGACGTCGGCCGGCCGCTGGCGGACCTGGCGACCCGGCTCGAATACACCCAGCTCGGCGACGACGCCCGCCGCGTCCTGGAGCGGCTGGTGCCGATCGAGCGCGAAGTGGGCATGCCGGACGGCAAGTGGTTCCTGTCGCGCCTGCTGCCATACCGCACGATCGAGGACCACATCGCCGGCGTGGTGGTGTCCTTCATCGACATCACCGAGCGCAAGCAGGCCGAGGAAGTGCGGCTGTGGCTGTCGGCGGTGGTGGCATCGTCGATGGACGCGATCATCAGCTTCTCGCCCGACCTCAGCATCCTGAGCTGGAATGCCGGCGCCGCCCAGATCTTCGGCTACGACGCCGCGGAGGCGATCGGCCGGCCGATCGGGATGCTGGGCGGCGATGGCGACCTGGAGGAGAAGACGGCCGCCCTGCGCGACGGCCGCGCGGTCAAGAACCTGGAACGGGTGCGGCGGCGCAAGGACGGCAGCAAGGTCCATGTGGAACTGAGCATCTCGCCGATCAAGGACAGCCTGGGCCAGGTGATCGGTGGCACCGCCATCGCGCGCGACGTCAGCGAGCAGCGGCAGGCGGCGCAGGCGCTGCGCAGCAGCGAGGAGCGGCTGCGGCTGATCGTCGAAAGCGCGACCGACTATGCGATCTTCTCCACCGACCTGGAGCGCCGCGTCACCATCTGGAACAGCGGGGCCGAGCGCCTGCTGGGCTACAGCGAGGCCGAGGTGATGGGCCGGGTCGCCGACATCATCTTCACGCCCGAAGACCGGGCCGCCGGCGCGCCGGAGCAGGAATCGCAGACGGCCCTGGCGGAAGGCCGGGCCGGTGACGACCGGTTCCACATGCGCAAGGACGGCAGCCTGTTCTGGGCCAGCGGCGCGATGATGGCGATGCGCGATGCCAATGGCGCCGCGGTGGGCCTGGTCAAGATCTTGCGCGACCAGACTGCGGTCCGCGAAGGGCAGCAGGCACTGGAACGCAGCCAGGGCGAACTGGTGCAGGCGCTGCTGGAGAACGAGAAGGCCCGCACGGCGCTGCAGGAAGCCGACCGGGCCAAGGACCGGTTCCTGGCGGTGCTGTCGCACGAGCTGCGCAACCCGCTGGCCTCCATCGACAGCGCCGCGTCGCTGCTGCTGACGCCGGGGGTGGTCGAGGACGACCGCTCGGCAGCGGCGCAGATCGTGCAGCGCCAGGCCCAGTCGATGAAGAGCCTCATGAACGACCTGCTGGACGTGTCGCGGCTGACCTTCGGCCGGCTCGAACTGCACCGCCAGCGGGTGCTGCTGGCACCGATCGTCGAGGCGGCGCTCGAAACCACGCGGCCGATGCTCGACGCTGCCGGCCACACCCTGACGCTGGAGCTGCCGGGCGATCCGATCGAGCTCGACGCCGATCCGCTGCGGCTGAACCAGGTGCTGTCCAACCTGCTGACCAACGCCATCAAGTACACCCATCCCGGCGGCAAGATCCGGCTCGCGGTGAAGCTGGAGGGCGAGCAGGTGCTGATCACCGTGACCGACAACGGCGTCGGCATGCAGCCGCAGGACATCGACCGCATGTTCGAGATGTTCGCGCAGGCCGACGCCATGGCCAGCCGCGCCAATGCCGGCCTGGGCATCGGCCTGGCGCTGGTGCGCAGCATCGTCGACCTGCATGGCGGGAGCGTGGAGGCCTCGTCGCCCGGCCTGGGCCTGGGCAGCGAATTGCGGGTGCGGTTGCCGGCGCATCGGGTGGCCGTGGCGCCGCCCGAGCCGGCGGCGCCAGCAGTCGCGGCGCCGCCGCCGCGCCATCCCGGCAAGCGCGGGCTGATCCTGATCGCCGACGACAACGTCGACGCCTCCTGGGGCACGGCCAAGCTGCTGGAGATGTCCGGGTTCGCCACGGTGCGGGTGCCGGGCGGGCTCGAGGCCGTCAAGGAGTGCGCGCGGCTCCAGCCCCAAGTCGCGATCCTGGACATCGGCATGCCCGACCTGGACGGCCACGACGTGGCGCGGCAGATCCGGGCGACCGCGTGGGGCCGGGGCATGGTGCTGATCGCCGCCACCGGGTGGGGCCAGGAATCGGACGAGCGCAAGGCGCTCGAGGCCGGCTTCGATGCCCACATGACCAAGCCGCTTGACCTGCGCCGGCTCAGCGCCGCAATCGACGAGCTGCTGGCCCAGCGCGCTCGCTAGCGCCGAGCTGAACCCGTCGCCGGGCCCGGCGCGCCGCCCCGGCCGGATGATGGATTCGTGCGTAATTGGCATAAATAGTTACTTTTGTAACTAAATGTCATTCAAAATGGCTTGCCATCAGTTCCACGCACACGGGCTCCTCATCGTGGCCTACCTTTCTTCGGAGGCAATCTTGCGCAAGCTACTTTTCAGGAAACTCGGTGCCGCCATGGTTGCGGCTGTCGCCTTCGCCGCCGGCGCGCAGACGCTCGACATCAGCGGCTCCACGGTCGTGGTGAAGGACACGCTGCAGCCTGCTGCCCAGGGGATCAAGGAAGCCACCGGCGTCCAGATCAAGGCCCTGGGAATGGGGACGGGGCACGGGATGGTCGCCCTGTTCGAAGGCAAGGCGGCGATGGCCGCCGTCAGCGAGTCGCTGGAAGACGCGACAGCGTCGGCCAGGAAAACGCTCGCCGACGCCGGGATCAAGGCGACGGTGCCTGCCAACCTGGTGTTCCATGAAATCGGCCGCGACCGGGTGGCCGTCTTCATGCACAAGGACAACCCCGTCAACACCCTGACCAAGGCCCAGCTGAAGGACCTGTTTTCCGGCAAGACCCGCAGCTGGAAGGAAATCGGCGGCCCGGACCTCCCGGTCGAGGTGTTCTTGAGCAGCCCAGGCAGCGGCACCCGCGCGGTGCTGCAGAAGGTGGCGATCGACGGCGCGGAGTTTTCGCCTTCGGCGACCGACTTCCGCACCAGCCTGGCGGCGATCGTCGAGGTAAGCAAGGACCGGGGCGGGATCGCCGCGGCCGGACCGACCCTGCTGGACGACGCCAAGTCGCCCAACCTCAAGATCGTCAACACGCCGGTGATCGACCGGCCGGTGGGCCTGGTGACGATCGGCAAACCGGGCGAGGCGGCCCAGAAGGTGATCGATTACCTGCGCAAGAAGAAGTAAACGGGACGGCGCAGCGATCAGACGAGGAGGCGGGACATGCGGATCAGCGATTTCAAGGCACGCGGCGTGGCGACGCGCCTGTGGTCGGGCTTTGGCGTGGTGCTAGCACTTCTGGTAGCGGTCGCGGGCTTCAGCCTGGACCGGCTGCACGGGCTGCAGCAGCAGGCCGATGCCCTGGTGAGCGGGCACATCCGCATGCTCGACACCGTCGGCCAGATGCAGGATGCCGCGGCGCAGCGTTCCGTGTTGCTGCGCGACATGGTCATGAACGACAGCCTGAAGGTCCAGAGGGAAGTCAAACAGAAGCTGCAGGCGAACGGCACGCTGTACGCGGACGCGTCGAAACGCTTCGCGGCGCTGGCCTCGACATCGGCGGTGGCGACGGCGGGCGCCGACGTCAAGCAGATCCTGACGCTGGCCGACAGCATCGCCGCGACGGAGAAGTCGGCGCTGGGACGGGTCAGCGACGCCCGCTTCGACGAGGCCAAGGAGTTCCTGGCCGACACGCTGACGCCGCAGCACAACGAGCTCAACCGGTTGCTGCGCGCGTTCTTCGTCGCGACCATGGCCGACGCCGGCAGAACGGTCGATCTCAACCGGCACAACTACAACCTGGTGTCCACCCTGGTTGCGGCGTTCACGCTGCTCGCCATCGGCGTGGGCGTGAGCATCGCCTTCATGACCGCGCGCGGCATCGTCACGCCGGTCGCGCAGGCACGCCAGGCGGCGATCCAGATGGCGCGAGGCGATCTGACGCAACCGATCGTGGCTCGGTCGGCGGACGAAATCGGCCAGCTGCTGCGGGCGCTGGAACACATGCGCAGGGCGCTGGTCCAGTCGGTGACGGACATCCGCGGCGTCGCCGACGGGGTCAGCTCCGGCGCGCAGCAGATCGACCGGGGCAACTCCGATCTGTCGGCCCGCACTGAAGCGCAAGCGTCCAGCCTGCAGGAAACGGCGTCCAGCATGGAGGAGCTCACCACCACCGTGCAGCAGAATTCGGGCAGCGCCGGGCAGGCCAGCGTGCTGGCCGGCGAAGCGTCGGCGGTCGCCAGGCGGGGCGGCGACGCTGTGCGCGGTGTGGTCTCCACCATGCAGGAGATCCACGATTCGTCCCGGCGGATCGCGGACATCACTGCGGTCATCGACAGCATCGCGTTCCAGACCAATATCCTGGCGCTGAACGCCGCCGTCGAAGCGGCACGTGCGGGCGAGCAGGGGCGCGGGTTCGCTGTGGTCGCGGCTGAAGTGCGCTCCCTGGCCCAGCGGTCCGCGCAGGCCGCCAGGGAGATCAAGGTTCTGATCCAGGAGTCCGCCGGCCGGGTCGGCGGCGGGGTTCGGCAGGTGGAGGCCGCCGGCAGGACGATGGACGAAATCGTCGCGTCGTCCGGCCAGTTGAACAGCCTGATCGCCGAGATTGCCCACGCCAGCGCCGAACAGCTGGCGGGGATCGAGCAGGTGAACCGGGCCATCACGCAAATGGAAAGGAACACCCAGCAGAACGCCACCGTGGTGGAGGATGCGGCCGCAGCGGCCGAGCGGCTGGCGGGCCAGGCCCAGGCCATGGTGCTGGCTGTCGCCCGGTTCAGCGTGGATGGCCAGCAGGCAGCGGCCGGGCGGCCAGGGTTGAGTTTCAGCGCGTGAAACGGGCACCGATCCGCTGGTGAAGGAAGTCAAGAGCAGCACCCGGCAGCCGCCGGGCGGGTAGGATGCCGGCTCCTGGAGACCGACAATGAAGCGACCCCCACGCTCTTTTCAATCGCTGCCCCCCCGAGGGGGCTTCAGTCTCCTTGAGGCGGCTCAGCGGAGACTGAAATGACCTACCTGCTGGCCCTGGACCAGGGCACCTCGAGTTCGCGCAGCATCGTGTTCGACGAACACGGCAACATCGTCGCGCAGGCGCAGCAGGAGCTGCCGCAGATCTACCCGCAACCCGGCTGGGTCGAGCACGACCCGATGCAGATCTGGAACGGCCAGCTCGCCACCGCCCGCGAGGCGCTGGCCGGGGCGGGACTAAAGGCGACGGACATCCGGGCGATGGGCATCACCAACCAGCGCGAGACCACGCTGGTGTGGAACCGCAAGACCGGTCAGCCGATCCACCATGCGATCGTCTGGCAGGACCGCCGCGGCGAGCCGCTTTGCGCGCAGCTGCGCCAGCAGGGCCACGCGGGGCTGATCCAGCAGCGCACGGGATTGCTGGTCGACTCCTATTTCTCGGCGACCAAGATCAAGTGGCTTCTCGACCACGTCGCCGGGGCACGCGCGCAGGCCGAGCGCGGCGAACTGGCGTTCGGCACCGTCGACAGCTGGCTGCTGTGGCAGCTCACCGGGGGCAAGCTCCATGCCACCGATGTCAGCAACGCATCGCGCACCATGCTGTTCAACGTCCACAAGAACGAATGGGACGCGGAGCTGCTGGCGCTGCTGGAGGTGCCGCCGTCGATGCTGCCGCAGGTGCTGCCGTCCAGCGCGCACTACGGCGCGACCGACGCTGCGCTGCTCGGGGCTCCGGTCGCCATCGGCGGGGTCGCCGGCGACCAGCAGAGCGCGCTGTTCGGCCAGGCCTGCTTCCAGGCCGGCATGGCCAAGAACACCTATGGCACCGGCTGCTTCCTGCTGATGCACACCGGCGAGCGCTTCCAGACCTCGGCCAACGGGCTGCTGACCACCAGCGCCGCGCAAACCCGGCAAACGCCCGAGTTCGCGCTGGAGGGCAGCGTCTTTGTCGGCGGCGCGGTGGTGCAGTGGCTGCGCGACGGCCTGCACGCGATCAAGGGCAGCGGCGAGGTGCAGGGACTGGCCGAGAGCGTTCCCGATTCGGGCGGCGTGATGGTGGTGCCGGCCTTCACCGGCCTGGGCGCGCCGTACTGGAAGCCGGATGCGCGCGGCACCATCACCGGCCTGACGCGCGGCACGACGGTGGCCCACATCGCGCGGGCGGCGCTGGAAAGCATCGCGTACCAGAGCGCGGCGCTGCTGCTGGCGATGAGCCGCGACGCGACTGCGGCCGGCGGCGCTGCGGTGAGCGAGCTGCGCGTGGACGGCGGCGCCTGCGTCAACGACCTGCTGATGCAGTTCCAGGCCGACCTGCTGGGGATCCCGGTGGTGCGGCCCGCCGTGACCGAGACGACTGCATTGGGTGCCGCCTACCTGGCCGGGCTGTCCAGCGGCGTGTACCGCAACCGCGACGAGCTCTCCGCCATGTGGCGCGCCGAGCGCAGGTTCATCCCGACCCTGGACCGAGGCCGGGCCGGCGAGCTGATGGCGCAGTGGGAGCACGCGGTGCGGCAGGCGACGGCAGCCTGACGCACAATTTGTTCAGTGGGGGACCCAGCCGCAGGTCTTTTCCCCAAGGTCAATCGATTCACCAGGAGACCCGCCATGACCAGATTCCGTTTTGCCCTCGCCGCCATCGCGGCACTCGCTGTCCTGCCGGCCGCCGCCCAGTCCCTGAAGCCGGGATTGTGGGAAGTCACCAACAAGATGCAGGGCGGCACCGGCCAGATGCAGGACGCGATGGCGCAGATGCAAAAGCAGATGGCTTCGATGCCGCCAGAGCAGCGCGAGATGATGGCGCAGCAGATGGCCAAGTCCGGTGTCAAGATGGGCGCGACTGGTCCGGCCGGCGGCATGAGCGTGAAGATCTGCATGACCCGGGAGATGGCCGAGAGGAACGAGGTGCCGGCGCAGCAGGGCGACTGCAAGACCACCGCCCAGGCCCGGACCGGCAACACGATGAAGATGGCGTTCGCCTGCACCAACCCGCCATCGAGCGGCGAGGGCCAGGTGACCTTCAACGGCTCCGAGGGCTACACCAGCCGGATGAACATCAGCACCCAGGTCAATGGCAAGACCGAGAAGGTCAGCATGGAAGGCTCGGGCAAGTGGCTCGGCGCCGACTGCGGCAGCGTCAAGCCGCTGGGGCAGCAGGCGCATAAGAAATAGCGGCCGTTATTTCGCCGGCCGCCCGCCGAAGATGGCGGTGCCGATCCGCACCATGGTGCTGCCGGCGTCGATGGCCGCCTCGAGGTCGGCGGTCATGCCCATCGACAGCGTGTCGAGTGCCTGGCCGGCGTCGTTCAATTGGTCGAACAGGGCGCGCGTTCGCAGATGGATGGCCCGCTGCGCCGCGAAGCCCTCGACCGGCTCCGGAATCGTCATCAGGCCACGCAGCTGCAGCCGCGGCAACCGGCGGATCTCGGCGGCCAGGGCCGGCACGTCCTTGGCCGCCACGCCGGCCTTGGTCAGGCCGCCGTCGATGTTGACCTGGATGCACAGCTGCAGCGGCGCCAGTTCGGGCGGCCGCTGCTCCGACAGGCGCTGCGCGATCTTGAGCCGGTCGATGGTGTGGACCCAGTCGAAGTGCGTCGCGACCAGTCGCGTCTTGTTGCTCTGCACCGGCCCGATGCAATGCCACTGCAGCGGCAGTTCGCGCAGCAGCGCGATCTTCTCGACCGCTTCCTGGATGTAGTTCTCGCCGAACGCGTGCTGGCCCGCGCCAAGCGCCTCGCGCACGGCTTCCGGGCCGAAGGTCTTGGAGACAGCCAGCAGCGTGACATCGGTCACGGGGCGTTGTGCCTGCGCACAGGCCTCGGCGATCCGTTCGTGAACTCTCTGGAGGTTGTGAAGAATCGTGGTCATAATTAACCGGCACTAGAGCAACCAACAAACGAGGGGATCCGTGGATATTACCCAGCTGCTGGCGTTCAGCGTCAAGAACAAGGCGTCGGACCTCCACCTGTCCGCCGGCTTGCCGCCGATGATCCGGGTCCACGGCGACGTCCGGCGCATCAACGTCGACGCGCTGGACCACAAGCAGGTGCACGGCATGGTGTACGACATCATGAACGACACCCAGCGCAAGATGTACGAGGAATTCCTCGAGGTCGACTTCTCGTTCGAGATCGACGGCCTGGCGCGTTTCCGGGTCAACGCCTTCAACCAGCAGCGCGGCGCCGGCGCCGTGTTCCGGACCATTCCCTCCAAGATCCTGACGCTGGAGCAGCTCAACGCGCCGAAGATCTTCGGCGACCTGGCGCTCAAGCCGCGCGGCATGGTGCTGGTGACCGGCCCCACCGGTTCGGGCAAGTCGACCACGCTGGCGGCGATGGTGAATTTCCTGAACGAAACCGAATACGGCCACATCCTCACGGTGGAAGACCCGATCGAGTTCGTGCACGAATCCAAGAAGTGCCTGATCAACCAGCGCGAGGTCGGCAACATGACGCTGTCGTTCGCAGCGGCGCTGAAGTCCGCGCTGCGCGAAGACCCGGACGCGATCCTGGTGGGCGAAATGCGCGACCTCGAAACCATCCGGCTGGCGATGACCGCGGCGGAAACCGGCCACCTGGTGTTCGGCACGCTGCACACCTCGTCGGCCGCCAAGACCATCGACCGGATCATCGACGTGTTCCCCGCCGACGAGAAGGAAATGGTCCGCGCCATGCTGTCGGAATCGCTGCAGGCGGTGATCTCGCAGACGCTGTGCAAGACCAAGGACGGCACCGGCCGGATCGCGGCGCACGAAATCATGCTGGGCACCTCCGCCATCCGCAACCTGATCCGCGAGGCCAAGGTGGCGCAGATGTATTCCGCCATCCAGACCGGCAACAGCTTCGGCATGCAGACGCTGGACCAGAACCTGACGGACCTGGTCAAGCGCAACCTGATCAGCCCGGCCGAGGCCCGCGGCAAGGCCAAGATCCCGGAAAACTTCCCGGGTTGAAGGAGGCGCTCGATGACCGGTGGACTCGTTCGGGCCAGGCGTGGCGGCCTTGAAGCCGGCGGCGAACGACCGGACTTCGATCTGTTCACTAGCGCCTTCGGCGACCTGGGCGTGGACCCGTCCCTGCTGGTGCCCTGGCTGTCGCGCGCGGCGGAACTGGGCGCCACGCCGCTGGCTTCGGCGCGCGGCGTCGGGTTGCTCCAGTCGCTGTGGAGCGGCGACAAGTACATGGGCCGGCTCGGCGCGCAAGCCATCGAACGGCTCGAGGCCTTTGTCGATTTCGCGGGTGTCACGGCGGGCCGCGACATCATCCGCCAGGACGAATACGGCAATTTCATGATCGTGCTGCTGGGCGGCAGCATCGCCGTCGACCGGCTGCAGCCCTGGGGCGAGCAGCTGCGCATGGCCGAGGCCCGGCCCGGCGACATCCTGGGCGAAATGTCGCTGCTCGATAGCGGCATGCGGTTTGCCCACTGCACCACCCTGAGCGACTGCGAGATCGGCGTGCTGAGCGCCGAGGCGCTCGACGCGATGATGACCAGCGATCCCGAGCTCGCCGCCAGCCTGATCGCGCTGCTGGCGCGCCGGCTGTCGCTGCGGCTTCGCATCGTCGGCGCCCGCGTGTCGGACCGCCACCATCCCTGAAGCAAGCAAGAATCGAAGCGAAGCGAGGAATTTCCATGGAACGCGACCAGGCAACAAAGTTCATCAACGACCTGCTCAAGCTGATGGTCAGCCGCAACGGCAGCGACCTGTTCATCACCGGCGACTTTCCGCCCGCGATGAAGGTGGACGGCAAGATCACCAAGGTCTCGCCCCAGCCGCTGAACAGCGGCCACACGATGGCGCTGGCGCGCTCGATCATGAGCGACAAGCAGGCGGCGGAGTTCGAGCGCACCAAGGAGTGCAACTTCGCGATCTCGCCGCCCAGCATCGGGCGCTTCCGCGTCAATGCGTTCGTGCAGCAGGGCAAGGTCGGCATGGTGCTGCGGGTGATCCCGCAGGTGCTGCCGACCATCGACGGCCTGGGCGTGCCGCAGATCCTCAAGGAGGTCGCCATGTCCAAGCGCGGCCTGACCATCCTGGTGGGCGCCACCGGCTCGGGCAAGTCCACCACGCTGGCCGCGATGGTCGACTGGCGCAACCAGAATTCGTACGGCCACATCATCACCATCGAGGACCCGGTCGAATTCGTGCACCCGCACAAGAACTGCGTCGTGACGCAGCGCGAAGTGGGGCTGGACACCGACAGCTGGGAAGCGGCCCTCAAGAACACGCTGCGCCAGGCGCCGGACGTGATCCTGATGGGCGAAATCCGCGACCGCGAGACCATGGAGCATGCCGTCGCCTTCGCCGAGACCGGCCACCTGTGCCTGGCCACGCTGCACGCCAACAGCGCCAACCAGGCGCTGGACCGGGTCATCAACTTCTTCCCGGAAGAGCGCCGCGCCCAGCTGCTGATGGACCTGTCGCTCAACCTCAAGGCCTTCATCTCGCAGCGGCTGGTGCCCCGGCAGGATGGCAAGGGCCGCCAGGCGGCGGTGGAGATCATGCTGAACACGCCGCTGATCTCGGACCTGATCTTCAAGGGCGAAGTCTCCGAGATCAAGGAGATCATGAAGAAGAGCCGCAATCTGGGCATGCAGACCTTCGACCAGGCCCTGTTCGACGCCTACGAGACCAACATGATCACCTACGAGGACGCGCTGCGCAACGCCGATTCGGTCAACGACCTGCGGCTGCAGATCAAGCTCAATTCCCAGCGCGGCAAGAGCCAGGACCTGTCGGCGGGAACCGAGCACATGGCCATCGTCTGAGCGTCCACCGTTTGGGCTGAGCTTGTCGAAGCCCCTTTCCGCCAGCCCTTCGACAAGCTCAGGGCGAACGGGCCAGTTAGCGAGCAAACATGAGCAGCACGAATCCAAGAACCTACGAATCCACCGCCCCGCGCAAGGTCGCCTTTCTCGGCCTCGGCGTGATGGGCTTCCCGATGGCGGGCCACCTGGCCCTGGCCGGCCACCACGTCACGGTCTACAACCGCAGCGCGGCCAAGGCCGACGCCTGGAAGAAGGAGTTCAAGGGCCACTCGGCGGCCACGCCGGCGCTGGCCGCCAAGGACGCCGACTTCGTGTTCTGCTGCGTCGGCAACGACGACGACCTGCGCAGCGTGACGCTGGGCGAGGAAGGCGCCTTCATCGGGATGAAGAAGGGCGCGATCTTCGTCGACCACACCACCGCCTCGGCCGACATCGCGCGCGAGCTGCAGGTGCAGGCGCACGCAGTCGGGTTGCACTTCGTCGACGCGCCGGTGTCCGGCGGCCAGGGGGGCGCCCAGAACGGCATGCTGACGGTGATGTGCGGCGGCGAGCCGGCGGCGTTCGAGGCCGCCAGGCCGGTGGCGATGGCATTCTCCCGCGCCTTCACCCTGCTGGGCGCGACCGGCGCCGGCCAGCTGGCCAAGATGGTGAACCAGATCGCCATCGCGGGCCTGGTGCAGGGCCTGTCGGAGGCGATCGCCTTCGGCCAGAAGGCCGGCCTGGACATGAACCAGGTGCTCGAAGTCATCGGCAAGGGCGCGGCCCAGAGCTGGCAGATGGACAACCGCGGCAAGACCATGATCGAAGGCAAGTTCGACTACGGCTTTGCCGTCGACTGGATGCGCAAGGACCTCGGGCTGGTGCTGGACGAAGCCAAGCGCAACGGTGCGCGGCTGCCGGTGACGGCGCTGGTGGACCAGTTCTATGCCGACGTGCAGGCGCACGGCGGCAAGCGCTGGGACACCTCCAGCCTGATCACGCGGTTGAAGTGACCAGAGGCGGGCAGCGCCCGCCGTGGTCATCCCGGCCTTGAGCCGGGATCCATTCCGATCAGGGCCGGGCCGGCGCGACCGGCGCGAGCTGGGTCTGGATCCGGCGCATCTCGTCCTCGCCGATCACCTCGAAGATCCGGACCACGCGCTGCACGCCTTCGATCTGGCGCGCGATGGCGGTGGCACGGTCGGCTTCGCGGGGCGTCACGCGGCCCATCAGGAACACCGTGCCGCGCTCGGTCACGACCTTGAACGCGCCCGCGTAGAGGTCCTTGGCGTCGACCAGCGACGCCTTGACCTTGCCCGTGATCAGCACGTCGCCCGACCGCTGGACCAGCGTGGTGTTGCCCGCCGCGGCCAGCTCGTTGACGATGGTCTTCACGTTCTCGACCCGCGCGATCACCTGTTCGGCCTGCTGCCTGGCGGCTTCATTGGGCACTTCGCCGGTCAGCAGCACCTGGCGGTTGTAGCTGGTGATGTTGATGTGGGCCCGGTCGCCGAAGGCCTCGCGCAGCCGGCTGGCGCCGCGCAGCTCGATGCCTTCGTCTTCCAGCTGGGCGCCGGAGGTGCGCCGGTCCACGGCGACCATCGCGGACATGGCGGCGCCGCCGACCACCAGCGGCACGCACGCGCTCAGCGTGGCGGCCAGCGATGCGATCAGGGCGATGGCCAGGACGGGTGCAGAGTACTTCGGGGTCATGTTGGGGATTCCTGTTCTCCGAGGAGCTGGGTGTCGACGCCGTCGCAGATGCAGTGCAGCACCAGCAGGTGCACTTCCTGGATCCGCGCGGTGCGGTCGTGCGGCACGCAGACGTGGACGTCCGTCTCGCGCAGCAGGTGGGTGATCTTGCCGCCGCCGCGCCCGGTCAGCGCCACCACGGTCATCTCGCGTTCATGGGCGGCTTCGATCGCCGCCAGGATGTTGGCCGAGTTGCCGCTGGTCGACATCGCCAGCAGGACGTCGCCGGCCTGGCCCAGGCCGCGCACCTGCTTGGAGAAGATGCGGCTGAAATCGTAGTCGTTGCCGATCGCCGTCAGGATCGAACTGTCGGTGGTCAGCGCGATCGCGCCGAGCTCGGGCCGCTCGCGCTCGAAGCGGCCGATGAACTCGGCCGAGAAGTGCTGGGCATCGGCCGCGGAGCCGCCATTGCCGCAGGCCAGCACCTTGCCGCCGCTGGTCACGCAGGCCAGCACGGCCTGCACCGCCGCCGCGATCGGCTTGCTCAGCGATTGCGCTGCCTGGTACTTCAGGTCGGCGCTGTCGATGAAGTGCTGTTGGATCCGTTGTTCGAGCATGGCTGGGGATGATAACCGGGGGTCGATTTTGATTGGTTGGGGACAGAGCTGAAGGTCTGTCCCGCAAGGTTTCAAGACGCGTCGAAGGCCGCCCGCAGCCAGTCGATCCGGCCGGCTTCCAGGGCGACGACGTCGAAGCGGCAGGGCGGCTGTTGCGGCAGCCGCGCCAGGAAGTGGCGCGCGGCAAAGACGATGCGCCGCTGCTTGACGCCGCCGACGCTGGCCGCGGCGCCGCCGTAGGCCGCGCTGGCGCGCCGGCGCACCTCGACGAACACCAGCGTGCCATCGCGCTCGCGCATGACCAGGTCGATTTCGCCGCCACCGCGGCCGGGCGTCCGATAATTGCGCGCTACGAGCCGCAGCCCCGCCGCCTCCAGGTGGGCAAGGGCGCGGTCCTCGGCGGCATCGCCGGCCTGCTTGGTGGTGGCCGTCTTCCTGGGGAGATCCATTGAGCGCTTCTTTTGCTACAGCCCTGTCCGCCGCGCGCGAAGCCGCGGCTTCGCAGCATTATCCGCAGGGCGCGCTCTACGTTGTGGCGACGCCGATCGGCAACCTGGCCGACATCAGCCTGCGGGCCCTGCACGTGCTGCAGCTGGCCGACGTGGTGGCCTGCGAGGACACCCGCCACACCCAGGCGCTGCTGCGCGCCTATGGCATCGACAAGACCTCGGCCCAGCTGCTGGCGGTGCACCAGCACAACGAACACGAGGCGGCGCAGGCCGTCGTGGCGCGCCTGCTCCAGGGCCAGCGGGTGGCCTATGCCAGCGATGCCGGCACCCCGGCGGTGAGCGACCCCGGCGCGCGGCTGGTCGCAGCGGCACGGGAGGCGGGGCTGCGGGTGGTGCCGCTGCCCGGCGCCAGCAGCATCACGGCGGCGATCAGCGTGGCCGGTGCCCATGGCCACGACGGCGGCGGCTTCGTGTTCGCCGGCTTCCTGCCGTCCAAGGCCGGCGAGCGCGACACGGCGGTGCAGCTGCTGGCGCGCGAGCCGCGGCCGGTGGTGCTGCTGGAGGCGCCGCACCGGGTCGAGGCGCTGGCGCGGGCCCTGTCCGTCCTCAGCGAACGCCAGGTGACGGTTGGGCGCGAGCTGACCAAGCAATTCGAGGAGGTGGTCACCGTGGCCTGTGCCGGGCTGCCGGCGTGGCTCGCGGGCGAGCCGTCGCGCACCCGCGGCGAGTTCGCGCTGGTGCTGCACGCCACGGCGCAGCCGCAGGCGCAGGACGACGGGCTGCGGGTGCTGCGGCTGCTGCTCAAGGAACTGCCGCTCAAGGGCGCGGTGAAGCTGGCGGCGGAGATCACGGGCGGCTCGAAGAACGAGCTGTATGACGCCGCGTTGAAGCTGAAAGACATGGATTCCGGCTCAGGGCCGGAATGACTTCACCTAGATCGCCAGCGGATCGACGTCGACCGCCCAGCGGATCAGGCCCTTTTCCCTGGTCGCCTGCAGCACCGGATGCCAGCCGGCGAGGAAATGCTGCAAGGCCGCGCGCGAGCTGCTTTCCACCAGCATCTGGGCCCGCTCCACGTTCGCCACCCGCTGCACGCTCATCGGCACCGGCGAATACAGGGTGACCCGGTCCACCGCCTCGACCCCGGTCGCCGCCGCGGCGGCTGCGGCCAGGAAGGCCTGGGCCGCCTCCTGGGTGCGGGCGTCGGCGCGCACCAGCGCCTGGTAGCCGAACGGCGGCATCGCGGCCTGCTCGCGTTCTTCCAGCTGCTGCCGCGCGAACGCCGGATAGTCGTGCTGGCGCAGGGCCGCGAACAGCGGGTGCTTCGGATGCCAGGTCTGCACCCACATCTCGCTGGCGCCGGCCTGAGCCGCGTCGCGCCCGGCCCGCCCGGCCGCCTGCATCAGCAGGCCGAACAGCCGCTCAGGGGCCCGGAAGTCGGACGAGAACAGGGCCGAGTCGGCGTTGAGCGCCGCCACCAGCGTGATGCGGCGGAAATCGTGGCCCTTGGTGATCATCTGGGTGCCGACCAGCACGTCGACCTCGCCGGCGTGCACCTGCGCCAGCTGCGATTCGAGCGCGCCCTTCAGGCGTGTGGTGTCGGCGTCCATGCGCGCAATCCGCACCGGCTCGCCATTGGGCCGAAGCTGGCCGGCCAGCAGCTGCGCCAGGTTCTCTTCCAGCCGTTCGGTGCCGCGGCCGACCGGCGCGATGTCGACGTTGCCGCACAGCGGGCAGGCGCGCGGCACCCGTTCGGTGAAGCCGCAGTGGTGGCAGCGCAGGCTCCGGTCGATCTTGTGGAAGACCCGGAAGGCGCTGCAGTTGGGGCACTCGCTCTTCCAGTCGCACGCGCCGCAGGCCAGCACCGGGGCGTAGCCGCGCCGGTTCAGGAACACCAGCGACTGCTCGCCGCGCGCGATCCGCTCCGAGATGGCCGCCAGCAGCGGGGGCGCGAACACCGTCTGGTGCGGCTGCAGGTTCATGTCCACCAGCCGCACCCGGGGCAGCTGCGCCGCGCCGATGCGCGACGGCATCACCAGCCGCGTGTAGCGGCCCTTCTCGCAGGCCTGCCAGCTCTCCAGCGACGGCGTGGCCGACCCCAGCAGCACCTTGGCGCCTTCCAGCCGGCCGCGGTAGACCGCCAGGTCGCGGGCGGAATAGCGCGCCCCCTCCTGCTGCTTGTAGCTCGGGTCATGCTCCTCGTCGACGACGATCAGCCTGAGCCGCGGCATCGACGCGAACACCGCCATGCGCGTTCCCAGCACCACGCGGGCCGCGCCGCTGTGCGCCGCCAGCCAGCTTTTCAGCCGCTGCGGGTGGGTCATGCCGCTGTGCAACGACACCACGTCGGCGGCGCCGAAGCGGGCGACGAAGCGCTCCTCGAGCTGCGGCGTGAGGTTGATCTCCGGCACCATCACCAGCGCCTGGGCCTGGGGATCGGCGGCGAACAGGCGTTGCACGGCCTGCAGGTAGACCTCGGTCTTGCCGCTGCCGGTGGCCCCGAACAGCAGGAAGCAGCCGGCGCCGGCCTCGAATTGCGCCAGCGCCTGCGCCTGTTCCGGCGTCGCCGGCACGGCGTCCATGGGCGACGCCATCTGGGGCGTGGACGCCGGCCGCTTGAGCCGCCGCGCCAGTTGCTGCGCGCTCAGGTCGCGCAAGTGCGGCGGCAGCGCGGCCAGCGCGACCTCGCCCAATCCCCGCTGGTAATAGTTGGAAGCGAATGAAACAAGTTCGCGCCAGCCCGATCCGAGCGGTTCGATACCGTCCAGTACGCCCGCGATCGGCTTGGTTTCCTCCGGCGAACGTTCGCTGGCGCCGCCCACCGCCGGCTCCCAGACCACACCCAGCACCTCGCGCCGACCCAGCGGCACACGCACCAGCGTCCCCGGCGCGAGTGGAAACTCACTTCTGTAGCTCAGCGGGCCGGCCAGGGAACTGTGGGCCGGCATCGGCACGACCACGGCGAGTTCGTGGGTCACGAAAAGTCGCGGTTAGCCGCTTGTGTTGAGATCGTCTGGCGAAACATCGGCTAAGTCTTTGATTCCTATGTGGTTTGCGCCGGAACTGCGTTTTATGTGGATAACTTTGTTGACAACCCCGCGCGAAGCGCCGCAAGCCCTTGAAATTCAAGGCATCGGCTGGAATGCACGCAAAACGGGCAAAGAAAAATGATCAATCAAATCAACAGCTTGCAAGCGCTATCGGTTTTGTAGCAGGCGGCTTTCAAGCGAAGCAGTTGTGCAGCGCCGCAACCCAACTTTTGTGCATAAGTCAAGCGCGTCGCGCCAAGTTTTTCCTGGCTTGTCAGCTAGGGAACATCCTGATGACGAATCCGCGTTAGCGCTTTTCGGTGCGCTGGCTGCGCGAATGTGCATGCACCGCGGCGACGAGTGCGGCGACGTGTTCCGGCGGCGTGTGCTGGCTGATGCCGTGGCCGAGGTTGAAGATCTGGGTCGGCCCGGTCCCGGTGCCGGTGTGCGGTACGCCGAAGCTGTCCAGGACCTTCACCGCCTCGGCCTCGATCTGCGCCGGCGGCGCGAACAGCACGTTGGGGTCGAGGTTGCCCTGCAGCGCCTTGCTGCCGCCGACCAGCCGGCGCGCCTGGCCCAGATTTACCGTCCAGTCCAGGCCGAGCACTTCGCAATCGAGCTGGCCCATCTGTTCCAGCCACGGGCCGCCGCCCTTGGTGAAGACCAGCCGCGGAATCACGGCGCCTTCGTAGCTGCGGTGCAGCTTCGCCAGCACCCGCGCCGTGTACGCGAGGCTGAATTCCTGGAACGCGCCGTCGGCCAGCACGCCGCCCCAGCTGTCGAAGATCATCACCGCCTGGGCTCCGGCCTCGATCTGCGTGTTGAGGTAGGCGGCCACGGCGTCGGCGTTGATCTGCAGCATGTGGTGCATCAGGTCCGGGCGGCTGTACAGCATGGTCTTGACCAGGCGGTAGTCGTCGGAGCCGGCGCCCTCCACCATGTAGCAGGCAAGCGTCCACGGGCTGCCCGAGAAGCCGATCAGCGGCACCCGGCCGTTCAAGGCCCGGCGGATCGACGTGACGGCGTCGAAGACGTAGCGCAGCTTGTCCATGTCGGGAACGGCCAGCGCCCGGACGGCGGCCTCGTCGCGCACCGGCGAGGAGAACTTCGGCCCTTCGCCCAGCGCGAAGCTCAAGCCCAGCCCCATCGCGTCGGGCACGGTGAGGATGTCCGAAAACAGGATCGCGGCGTCGAGGGGAAAGCGCTCCAGCGGCTGCAACGTGACCTCGGTGGCGTAGTCGGTGTTGGTCGCCAGGCCCATGAAGCTGCCGGCGCGGGCGCGGGTCGCGCGGTATTCGGGCAGGTAGCGGCCGGCCTGGCGCATCAGCCAGATCGGCGTGTAGGGGGTGGCCAGGCGCTGGCAGGCGCCCAGGAAAGTGTCGTTGCGCAGGGGCGGATAGCTCATGCCCCGATTGTCGCAGCCCTGGCTTTCAGCCTATGGATTGGCCAGGGCGCTGCAATAGGCGAGGAAGGCGTGCAGGTCTTCGCCCTTCTGGAAGGCGGCATCGGCGCCGAGCTTGAGGCAGTGCTTGCGGATGCCCTCGGTCGCGTAGTCGCTGAAGACGACCACCTTGCTGGCGGGCGGGCGGTTGCGGGCCCGTGCCACCACGCCCAGCCCGGTCCCCTGGTCCAGGATCAGGTCGATGACGGCCAGGTCCCAGCCGTCCGGATGCTCGTCGAGCCAGAGGTTGGCCTCGGCCTCGGTCGACCGGATGGCGACCAGCCGGAAGTCGCCCACGGTTGCCAGCAGGTCCAGGACCACGCCCTGCATCTGCGGCAAATCTTCCACCAGCAACAACCTCACCGGCACACTTCCACCTCGCTTGTTTTACTGCAACTCCGGGCAACCCGGAATTCTGGCCGATTCACCACGGCGCCGCTGCCCGTGGTGTCCAAAGGTAAGCGCGTCAGGCGGCCGGGCGGCCCGCCAGTTCACGCTCCAGCCGTTCCCGCTCGGCGACCTCCTCCTGCAACAGGTCGCTCACCACCTGCAGCTCGTTGGCGGCTTCCTGCACCTTCTCCTCGATCGCCTCGTTCTGCGTCAACGCCCGCCGGACATCGCTGGAGCCCTTCACGCTGTCGGGCAGCTGGTGGTCCAGCACCGAGTTGGTCAGGCCCAGCTCGGCGCCGGCGACGGCCAGGTCCTGCTGGACCTTTCCGGTCTTTTCCCGTGCCCGGTGCAGCGGCCGACCGGTGCGGGGCGCTGAGGCGTGGACGTTGGTCTGCATCGAGAGACTCCTGCTGTTTACCTGGCTGAAGGTTAGCGGCCGGGTCCAAGCCCTGCTGTAGGCAAACGGAACGGCCTGGCGCCAGAAACCTGCCTGGCGCCGCGTCCGCCGCGATGAAGCCGGATCAGGCCACTGCCTGCCGCAGCGCCTGGTCGACGTCCCACAGGATGTCGTCGACCTCTTCAATTCCGACCGAGAGCCGGATCATGTCGGGCCGCACGCCGGCGCGCCGCAGTTCGGCTTCGTCGAGCTGGCGGTGCGTGGTGGAGGCCGGATGGATCACCAGCGTCTTGGCGTCGCCGATGTTGGCCAGGTGGCTGAGGAATTCGCAGGCGTCGATGAAACGCTCGCCGGCGCGCACCGGGTCCGCGGCCTTGATGCCGAAGGTCAGGATGCCGGAGGCGCCGGGGCTGCCGTCGATCGAGCGGAACTGCTTCTTGGCCAGCGCGTAGTGCGGCGACTGCGGCAGGCCCGGGTAGTTGACCCAGCCCACCAGCGGATGGTCGCTGAGGAACTGCGCGACCCGCAGCGCATTGCGGCAGTGCGCCTGCATGCGCAGGTGCAGCGTCTCGACGCCCTGCAGGATCAGCCAGGTGTTCAGCGGCGACAGCGACGCGCCGAACGTGCGGTTGACCTCCATGCGCGCCTTCATCGTGTAGCCGAAGTCGCCGAAGGTCTCGTAGAACTTGACGCCGTGGTAGGCCTTGCTGGGCTCCAGCATCTCGGGGAACTTGTCCTTCGACAAGGGGGAGCCCCAGTCGAACTTGCCGGATTCCACCAGCACGCCGGCCATGGTGGTGCCGTGGCCGCCGAGGTACTTGGTGGCGCTGTGGACCACGATGTCGGCGCCGAAGGCGAACGGCGTGCACAGGTAGGGGCTGGCGACGGTGTTGTCGATCACCAGCGGCAAACCGTGGTCGTGCGCGATGCCGGCCACCGCCTCGATGTCCAGCACGTCGACCAGCGGGTTGCCCAGCGTTTCGCCATAGAGGGCGCGGGTGTTGGGCCGGATCGCGCGGCGGAAGTTGTCCGGGTCCTGCGGGTCGACGAAGGAGGTCTCGATGCCCAGCCGCGAGAACCCGATGCCGAGCTGGCCGACCGTGCCGCCGTAGAGCGTGGAGGCGGCGACGATGTGGTCGCCGGCCTTCAGGATCGCCAGCAGCGCCGTCATTTGCGCCGCCATGCCGGTGGCGCAGGCCAGCGCCGCGCGCCCGCCTTCGAGCGAGGCGATCCGCTCTTCGAGCACCGCCACCGTCGGGTTGCTGATGCGGCTGTAGACGTTGCCGAAGGTCTGCAGGTTGAACAGGCTGGCCGCGTGCTCCGCCGAATCGAACACGAAGCTGGTGGTCTGGTGGATCGGCGTGGCGCGGGCGCCGGTCACCGGGTCCGGCACCGCGCCGGCATGGATGGCGCGGGTGCCGAAGCCGTATTCGTGGTCAGCGGCCATGTCTTGTTTTCAGTAGGGAAGTTGCTGGGGACGGCGCGAGGAGATCACCTTGGTGTTCACGCCGGCCCAGTTCAGGCCGCCGTACAGGCGCGCGTGCTCGATCTTCACGCAGCGGTCCATCACGGTGGACAGGCCGGCGGCGCGCGCCTGCTGCGCCGCCGCCTCGTTGACCACGCCGATCTGCTGCCACAGGCAGCTCGCGCCGACGGCGATCGCTTCGGCGGCGAGCGGCCCGATGTCTTCGGTCTTGCGGAAGCAGTCGACCATGTCGATCTTCTGGCCCTGCGCGGCCAGCGCCTGGGCCGCGGCGGTGACGCTGGGGTAGCTGCGTTCGCCCAGGATCTCGGTGGCGGAGGGATTGACCGGGACGATGCGGTAGCCGTGGGCCTGCATGTACTTGGCGGCGAAGAAACTGGGCCGGTGCCATTGCGGCGACAGGCCCACCACCGCGATGGTCTTGCAGGTGCCCAGGATGCGCCGCAGCTCGCTGATGCTGTTCATGCGCACCAGTGTAAGCAGGACGGCGTCAGCCCTGGTACTTGATCGAACAGCCGTAGGGGCGGGTGGTGGCGGCGCTGATCGGCTTGCCGGCCAGCGCCTCGTTCAGTCCCTGGCGCACGTAGTTGACGGCCTTCTTGATGTCGTCGGGATTGCTGGACGCAATGCTGTCGATGCCGCCGGCGTAGACCAGCGTCCCCTGCGGGCTGACGATGTACAGGTGCGGCGTGGTGCGGGCGCCGTAGGCCTTGCCGGCGGTGCCGGCCTCGTCCATCAGCAGCGCGGTGGGGCGCGACTGGCGCTCGTTCTGCCAGGCCACCAGCTTGGCCGGTTCGCGGTAGTCGGAGCTCGATTTCTCGGTGGAGTTGATCGCCAGCCAGACCACGCCCCTGGCCAGCGCCTCCTTCTGGGTTGCCGGCATGTTGCCGCTGTCATAGTGCTTTTGCACGTACGGGCAGCCGGGGTTGGTCCACTCCAGCACCACGTGCTTGCCGCGGAAGTCGCTCAGCTTCACGGTCTTGCCGCTGGTGTCCTTGAGCGTGAAGTCGGGGGCGGGCTGGCCCACCGAGGGGGCGGCGTGCCCGGCGGCGGCCAAGGCGAGCAACGAAGTGGCGATGAAGATACGACGCAGCATGGCGAACTCCTCGGTCGGCAAGGTTTCAGAGATTGGCGATCACGGAACGGACTTCGTCGACTCCCAGTACCTCGGACAGCACCACGGGTGCGCGGCCCTGGCGGTAGACCACGTACACGGGCACGCCGCTGCGACCCAGTTGGCCGAGCGCCGCCGTGATCGCAGGGTCGCGCCGGGTCCAGTCCGCGCGCAGCAGGGCCACGTTTTTGCCGGTGAAGTCGGTCAGCAGCTGGCGGTTCGACAGGGTGGTCTTCTTGTTGTACTGGCAGGTCACGCACCAGGCGGCGGTGAAGTCCACGAACACCGGCCGGCCCGCTGCCAGCAGCTGGTCGACCCGGCCCGGCTCCCAGGCCTGCCAGCCGTCGGCATTGGCGGCAAGCGGGGCCTGGGCCGCCGCGCGGGTGACGGTGGGCCCGACCGCCCACGCCAGCAAGGCGAGGCCGGCGATGGAGAGCGCGGCGATGGCGGTCCGGGCCCGGCCGCGCAGCGTGAGGGCCCACAGCACCATCGCCAGCGCCACCAGCAACCCCAGCAGCGCGCCAGCGCCGTCGATGCCGCTCTGCTGGCCCAGCACCCAGACCAGCCAGGCCACGGTGGCGAACATCGGGAACGCCATCAGCTTGCGGAACACGTCCATCCATGGGCCGGGCCGGGGCAGCAGCCGGGCCACCGCCGGTACCAGGCTGGCCACGAGGTAAGGCAGGGCCATGCCCACGCCGATGGCGGCGAAGATCGCCAGCGCCTGCACCGCCGGCAACCCGATCGCGAGGCCCAGCGATGCGCCCATGAACGGCGCGGTGCAAGGCGATGCGATCGCCACCGCCAGCACGCCGGAGAGGAACGAATTGCCCACCGGATGGCGCGATTCCAGTGTCGCCAGGCTGGAGGGCAGGAACGAGCCGAACTCGAACAGGCCCGCGAGGTTCAGCCCCAGCACGGTGAACAGCGCGGCCAGCCCTGCGACAACCGCAGGCGACTGCAGCTGGAAGCCCCAGCCGAGCTGCTGGCCGGCCGCGCGCAGCGCCAGGAACAGCGCGCCCAGGGCCAGGAAGGAGAGGATGACGCCGGCCGTGTAGGCCAGCCCGCTGATGCGGTGGCCGCGCCGGTCGTTGGCATGGCGGGTGAAGCCGACCACCTTGATCGCCAGCACCGGGAACACGCACGGCATCAGGTTGAGGATCAGGCCGCCCAGCATCGCGCCGAGCAGGGCGGCAAAAAAGCCGATGGACGGCGGGGGCGCCGGCGGCGCCGCGGTGTTGCCGCGCAAGGCCGCTTCCAGCGCCGGCGACACGCCGGCCGTCGCCGCAACCTTCGGCCAGTCGCCCAGCACCTGCAGTTCGGTCCGCCAGCCCTGGCCGTCGGCCGCCAGCACCACCGGCATCAGCTGCGGGCTGTTGCTGCGCTGGGCCGACAGCGGCACGGTCGCGGTCCAGACGGCGCCGTTCCATGCCTGGGTCCAGTCGGCGGCCGTCTCGATCACCTCCGGCGTCTCGGGGAACAGCTCGAGCTTCTTGCCGCGCAGTTCCAGCGGCAGGCCCTGGACGGTCAGCTTGAGCGCATTGCCGTCGATCAGCACCTGGCTGGGCGGAATGATGCCCTGGGTGCCGGCCAGCACCGGCTTGGGCTGGGCGGCGAGGGCCGCATCGAAGGCCGGGCCGTTGATGGCCGTGGTGCTGCGCACCGGCAGCTTCAGCGCGAACTCGCCTTCTTCCGGCACGCACTCCTTGCGGCAGACCAGCCAGTTGGCCTTGAGCTTGACCTCCAGGTCCCCGGCCAGCAGCGACGGCTTGAACTGCGGGCTGATCGTCAGCGGCACCGCCAGCAGCACCGTGCCCTCGTAGCCGTAGTTCGCCAGGTTGCCGATCGGGATCTTCTTGGGCAGCGGCCAGGCGATGGCACCGGCCGTGACGCCGGCCGGCAGCGTCCATGCCAGCTCGGTGGGCAGGCCGGAATCGCCGGCATTTTTCCAGTAGGTGTGCCACTCGGGCTGGTGCGCCAGCTGCAGGCCGACCCAGACCGGCTTGCCGGGCTCCACCCCCTGCGGCGCATGGGCCATCAACTCGGCCCGGACCCGCTCGGTCGTGACCACGGTCTTGGCGCCAGGCTGGGCCTGGGCGCTGGAGAAAAAGGCAAGGCACGCTGTCAGCAGGACAGCGGCGGGCAGGCGCAGGCGTTCAATCACAGTGCTGAGTCCGAGGTGGCCGGGGGCCGTTAAGTTCCGGCCGGGGCGAAGCCCAGCACCACGCGCCGGGTGCTGGCGCTCTTCTTTTCGATCTTGGTGACGACCACGGCGCCGATTTCGGCCGTGTTGGCGACATGGGTTCCGCCGCAGGGCTGGTAGTCGATCGTGTCGCCGATCCGGATGGTCCGCACGAAGCCCGTGCCCCTGGGCGGCTGCACCGACATGCTCTTGACCAGCGCCGGGTTGGCGTCCAGCTCCGCGTCACTGATGGAGGCGACGCTGACCGGATGGGCGGCCGCCACCAGCCGGGCGATGCCGGCCGTGAGTTCGTCCTTGTCCAGCGGATCGGTCATGTTGAAGTCCAGCCGCGCGTAGTCGGGCGTGATGGAGCAGCCGTTCACCAGCTGCGGCACCAGGTGGCACAGCAGGTGGGTGGTGGTGTGGAAGCGCATCAGCCGGTGCCGGCGCTCCCAGTCGACCCGCGCCGTCACGGCGTCGCCGACCTTGAGTGTCGAAGGAGCGTCCGGCGCCGGCACATGGCAGATGTCGCCGGTGAACTGGCCCTCGGCGTCCTTGCCCTTGCGGGTGTCGGCGATGGCCAGCTCGCTGCCGTCGGCCAGCAGCAGCCAGCCGCTGTCGCCGGCCTGGCCGCCGCCCAGCGGGTAGAACACCGTCCGGTCCAGGACGATGCCCTGGGGGCCGATGGCCAGCACGGTGGCGTTGCAGTCGCGCAGATAGGCGTCCTGGCGGAAGAGGTCCTGGGTCATGGCGCCATTTTCGCGGTTTATGCCTACAGACGCTCTGCAGCAGCCAGAACACACTCCGGTCTTATGAAGATTCCCTGTTCCGCCCCCCTGTGCGCCCTGGTCATGGTCACGCTCGCGGCCTGCGGGTCGGTCGCCGTGTCCGCCCCGAACGCCGGCGTCGGACCGAGCCCCACGCTGCCGCCGCCGCAGCAGTCGATGCTGCCGACGGTGAGCGTCGCCAAGGCGGTCGGCTGGCCGCTGAACGTGCTGCCGCAGGCCGCACCCGGTTTCCGGGTCACGCCGCTGGCGGCGGGGCTGGATCATCCGCGCTGGCTCCACGTGCTGCCCAACGGCGACGTGCTGGTGGCCGAGAGCAATGCGCCGCCCAAGGGCCAGACCACGACCAACGTGCTCGGCGCCCTGAAGGGCTGGGTGATGAAGTTCATGATGAAGCGGGCCGGCGCCGGCGTGCCCAGCCCCAACCGGATCACCCTGCTGCGCGACGCCGATGGCGACGGCGTGGCCGAACTGCGCACGGTGTTCATGTCCGGACTGAACTCGCCGTTCGGGCTGGCGCTGGTGGGCAACGAGCTGTTCATCGCCAATGCCGACGCCATCGTCAAGGTGCCGTACGTGACGGGCCAGACCAGGATCAGCGTGGCCCCGGTCAAGGTCACCGACCTGCCCGGCGGGCCCATCAACCACCACTGGACCAAGAACATCATCGCCAGCCCCGACGGCAGCAAGCTGTATGCGACGGTGGGTTCGAACAGCAACATCGGCGAGAACGGCTTGCCGGCCGAGGAAGGCCGCGCCGCGATCTGGGAGGTGGACCGCATCACCGGCGCCAAGCGCCTGTTCGCCAGCGGCCTGCGCAATCCCAACGGCCTGGGCTGGGAGCCCGAGAGCAAGGCCCTGTGGACGGTGGTGAACGAGCGCGACGAACTGGGCAACGACCTGGTGCCGGACTACCTGACCTCGGTCAAGGACGGCGCCTTCTATGGCTGGCCCTGGAGCTACTACGGCCAGAACGTGGACGTGCGGGTGACGCCGGTGCGCGTCGACATGGTCTCCAAGGCCATTGCGCCCGATTACGGCCTGGGCTCGCACGTCGCGCCGCTCGGGCTGGCGTTCTCGGACACGCGGCTGCCGGCGCCGTTCGCCAGCGGTGCCTTCATCGGGGAACACGGTTCGTGGAACCGCAAGCCGCGCAGCGGCTACAAGGTGGTGTTCGTGCCGTTCGCGGGCGGCAAGCCGGCCAGCGAGCCGGTCGATTTCCTGACCGGCTTCCTGAGCGCCGAGGGCGAGGCTTACGGCCGTCCGGTCGGCGTCGCGCTCGATGCGAAGGGCGCGGTGCTGGTGGCCGACGACGTGGGCAACGTGGTCTGGCGCGTGGTGTCGATCCGGCCGGGCGCGGCGCCGGTGGCCCCGTCGCCGCTGCCTGCGGTGCCGGCTTCGGCACCGGCACCGGCACCGGCAGCTTCCGTGCCCGCGCCGGCCGCACCGGCATCGGCCGCGTCCGGGCCCACGCGCTGACGGCCCGGCCCGGACCCGGTCCGGCTCCATACTGGCGCCTACGAAGGATGGCACCAGCATGCGAGGCAGCGACTATTTCGACCTGAAGGCGTTCACCAAGATCGTCGAGCACGGCAGCTTCACCAGCGCCGCCCAGGCCCTGCGGGTCACCCCCTCGGCGCTGAGCCAGACCATCCGGCACCTGGAAAAGCGGCTGGACGTCCGGTTGTTGAACCGGACCACCCGCAGCCTGTCGGCCACCGACGCGGGCCGGCGCCTGATGGCCCGCCTGCAGCCGGCGCTGCAGGAGATCGACGCCGCGCTGGAAGACGTCAACAGCCTGCGCAGCTCGCCCGCCGGCACCCTGCGCCTGCATCTGCCTAGGCTGGCTGCCCGCACCTTCCTGGAGCCGATCCTGGAGCGGTTTCGCCAGGCCTATCCGGACATCGTGCTGGACGTGACCGTCGACGACGCGGTCACTGACATCGTCGACCAGGGCTTCGACCTCGGCGTCCGGCTGGGCGAACTGCTCGAGAACCACATGGTCGCCGTGCCGATCGGGCCGCCGTTGCGGCACATCCCGGTGGCGGCGCCCTCCTATGTCAGCGAGTTCGGCACGCCGCAGCAGCCGCAGGACCTGCACCAGCACCGCTGCATCAACTGGCGCCAGCACGGCAGCCGCAGCCTCTACAACTGGGAATTCAGGAAGGGCAGGAAGGCGCTCGCCGTGTCGGTGAACGGTCCGTTGATCGTGTCGGAGCGCAACCTGGCGCTGTCGGCGGCGCTGCGCGGAGTCGGCATCGCCTTCATCGCCGAGGAACTGGCCCGCCCGTTCATCGCGCAGGGCCAGCTGGTGCCGATGCTGGAAGACTGGTGCGCGCCCTATCCGGGCTGGCATTTGTATTACCACAAGCAGACCCATACCCCGACCACCGTGAAGGCGTTCGTGAGCTTCGCGAACTCTGTCTACAAATCGACAGAATCTTTGAAGCTTGTGTCATATTGAGTTTGCCGCCGGCCACTGGAATACTGGCTGACCCCGACGGCGCCACCGCTCGGGGATCAACGAAAAAGGCAAGTCTTGGAGCTCAACGTCAACGGCAGCGCACGCCACTGCGATGCGCCTGCCAGCAGCATGGCGGTCTATGTGCTGCGCAACGACCTCGGCCTGACCGGCGTTCGGCTGGGCTGTGGCGAGGGCCATTGCGGCGCCTGCACCGTCTTGGTCGACGGCCGTCCCGCCACTACCTGTGACATGCAGCTGGCGGCGCTCGAGGGCAAGCGGGTCACCACGCCCGAGGGCATCGGCGCCGGTGGACAGCCCCATCCGGTGCAGCTGGCGCTGCTGGAACACCAGGCGGGGCAATGTGGCTTCTGCCTCAGCGGCATCCTGATGACGGCCGTCGCGCTGGTGGAGCGGGACCAGGCTCCATCCGAGCGGGAAGTGCGGACCGCGCTCGACCAGCACCTGTGCCGCTGCGGCTCGCACCACCGCATCCTGCAGGCGGTGCTGGCGGCGGTGGCGAAGGTTCACCCGCAATGAGCGGCGTTGCGCAGGCGCGCGGCTTCTCCCAAGGCAGCCTCGAGAAGAATCCGCTGCTGGCCCAGTGGCTCGGCCTCGACGCCCCCGGCGTGGTCTGGCTGCGGGTCGGCAAGGTCGAATTCGGCCAGGGCATCGGCACGGCGCTGGCCCAGATCGCGGCCGAGGAACTCGACGTCGATCCGGCCCGGATCCGGCTCGGCCCGATCCGCACCGGGCTCAGCCCGGACGAGGGCGTGACATCGGGCAGCCTGTCGGTCCAGCACTCGGGCGACGCGGTGCGGCTGGTGTGCGCCACCCTGCGGGAACTGGCCGTGGCCGCCTTCTGCACGACGCACGGTGTCGCGCCCGCATCGGTGGCGATCGTGGACGGCCAGCTGCGCTCCCCCGCCACCCAGGCCGTCGCGACGTATTGGGACCTGCAGCTCGAAGGGCTGCTGGCGCAAGGCATTTCCGCCACCGCCACGCCCAAGCAAGCTGCGCTCCACACCACGGTGGGCAGCTCGCTGCCCCGGCGCGACCTGGCGGACAAGCTGACCGGTCGGCCCTGCTTCATCCACGACCTGGTGCTGCCGGCCATGCTGCACGGACGCGTGGTCCGGGTGCCGAACCGGGTGGCCCCCCTGATCGAAGTCGACACCGCCGCCTTCGGGCGCCGCTTCCCCGACGTGGTGCTGGCCCGTGATGGTTCCTTCCTCGGCGTGCTGGCCCAGCGCGAAGAAGTCGCTGTCACCGCCGCAGCAGCACTGGCCGGACTGGCGCGCTGGGACCTGCCGGCGTCGCTCCCCGACAGCGCGGACCTGCCGGGCTTCCTGCGGAGCGCGCCGTCGGTGCCGCACCTGGTCGATCGCAAGGAGGGGCCCGCCGCGGCTGCTGCACTGCGGCTTGAAGCAGAGTATTCCCGGCCCTTCATCGCCCATGCGTCGATCGGCCCGTCCTGCGCGCTGGCGCACTGGCGCGCCGACGCACTGGAGGTCTGGTCACACAGCCAGGGCATCTACAACCTGAAGTCCGACATCGAGGTCTACCTGCGGCGAGACCATCCGGCGCTGGATCCGGCGCGCGTCGTCGTCCACCACGCCGAGGGCGCCGGCTGCTACGGCCACAACCCGGCCGACGACGTCGCCTTCGATGCCGTGTTGCTGGCGCGCTTCGCCGGCGGACGGCCGGTCCGGGTGCTGTGGTCGCGCGCCGATGAACTCAGCTGCGGTCCATGCGGGCCGGCCCACCTGGTGGCGCTGGCGGCGGAACTCGACGCCGACGGCCGCGTCAGTGACTGGCAGCACACGGTCTGGGCCAACGGCTACACCAGCCGGCCGGGTCGCTCAGAGCCGGGCAACCTGTCGTTCCTGGGCGCCTCACAAATCGAAAATCCGTTCCTGGCGCCGGTGTCGCTCGATCCGCCGATGTCCGCCGGCGGCGGCAGCGATCGCAACGCGGTGCCGCTCTACGACTTTCCGCGCCATGACGTGACGACCAACCGGCTGCTCGCGATGCCGATCCGCACGTCCGCGCTCCGCGCGCTCGGCGGCTACACCAATGTGTGGGCGATCGAATCGTTCATGGACGAACTGGCCCATGCCAGCAGCCAGGACCCGGTGGCCTTCCGGCTGGCGCACCTGGCCGACCTGCGCGCCCGCACGGTGATCGCCCGGGCCATCGAAGCCGCGCCCTGGTGGCATGACCGGCGCGGCGACGCCGAAGGCACCGGGCGCGGCCTGGCCTTCGCCCGCTACAAGAACACCGGAGCGTGGTGCGCGGTGGCCGTGCGGGTGCTGGCGGAGCGGGCGGTTCGCGTGCTGGACATCGCGATTGCCGCCGACGTCGGACTGGTCATCAACCCGGACGGGGTCGCCAACCAGCTCGAAGGCGGCGCGATCCAGAGCTGCAGCTGGACCCTCAAGGAAGCGGTGGGCTTTTCCCGCGAGCAGATCACCACTCGCAGCTGGGCCGACTACCCGATCCTGAACTTTTCCGAGGCGCCTTCGGTGCGGGTGTCGCTGGTCGACCAGCCGGGCGAGCCGGCGCTGGGCGCGGGCGAGGCCTCCCAGGGGCCGACGGCCGCGGCCATCGGCAACGCCGTCTTCGACGCGCTGGGCATCCGCATCCGCCAGCTTCCCATCACGCCCGAGCGCATCCTCGCGGCCGTTTCGTCCGACTGATTCAAGGAGACCGCATGTTGTTCAAGTCCACCCCGTCGCGCCGCACCTGCCTGGCGCTGTCGCTGTTTTCCGTGCTGGCGTGCTGGGCGGCGCCGGCCGCCGCCGACTATCCCGAGAAGACCGTGAAGCTGGTCGTCCCGTTCCCCCCCGGCGGCAGTTTCGACGGTCCGGCGCGGCTGCTGGCGACGCGGCTGACGGCCCTGTCCGGCCAGACCTTCGTGGTCGAAACCAAGGCCGGTGCCGGCGGCGCGGTCGGCGCGGCGGAGGTGTCCCGGGCCACGCCGGACGGCTACACCATCCTTTTGAGCAACGGCGCGATGCCGGTCAGCGCCGCATTGAGCAAGAAATCGCTGTTCGAGGGCGTCACCGGCTTCAGCCATGTCGCCACCTTCGGCGTGCTGCCGTTCGTGATGGTCGTCAACGGCAAGGCGCCGTTCAATACGTTGCAGGAATTCGTCACCGCGTCCAGGGCCGCCCCCGGCAAGTACACCTACGCGTCGGCCGGCAACGGCTCGGCATCGCACCTGAGCGCCGAAATGATCAAGGAGGCGTTCGGCATCGACTGGGTCCACGTTCCCTACCGCGGCTCGGGTCCGGCCATGACCGACCTGATGGGCGGCCAGGTCACCGTCTCGGTGGCAGGGCTCAGTTCCGCGGTCGGCCAGGTCAAGGGCGGTTCGCTCAAGGCCCTGGGCGTGACGGGTGCAGCCCGCTCGCCGCAGCTGCCCAACGTGCCGACGGTGGCCGAGGTCAAGCCCGGCTTCGTGCTGGAAACCTGGGTCGGCATCTCGATGCCCGCGAAGACGCCGCCGCAGGTGGTCAACCGGCTGGCGGCGCTGATCGAACAGGCCATGAAGGAGCCGGAACTGCGCGCGCAGCTGGCCGAGCAGGGCGTGACGCCGGTCTACGAAGGCCCGGCGGTGATCACCGACCGCATGGCCCGGGAGATCGACATGTACTCCGCGCTGGGCAAGCGCGCCAAGATTTCGATGGACTGACGCGCGATGCCGATCCTGAACATCCGCGGCGTCGACCTGTTCCACGAGGTCTACGGCGACGCCGGCCCGTGGCTGGTGCTCAATTCCGGCGGCCGCCACCGCTACCTGGAGATGGCGCCGCTGGCCCAGGCGATCGCGGCCGAGGGCTTTCGCGTGCTGGTGCACGACCGGCGCAACACCGGGGCTTCCGGGTTCCTGATCGCCGGCGACGACAGCGAGGAAGAGATCTGGGCCGACGACGTGCACGCCCTGATGGTCCATTACGGCGCCGTGCCGGCATTCGTCGGGGGCTCGTCGTCCGGCGCGCGGCTGTCGATGCTGATCCAGCGGCGCCACCCGGAAGCGGTCCGCGGCCTGCTACTGATGCGGGTGACGGGCGGCGAGTTCGCCGCCGGCCGCCTGCCCGGCATGTACTACGGCCAGTTCATCGATGCGGCCGAGCGTGGCGGGATGGCGGCCGTCTGCGAGACCGAGGCCTACCGGGAACGGCTGGCCCTCAATCCGGCCAACCGGGGAAAGCTGATGGCGATGGATCCCGCCGAGTACATCCGGGTGATGTCCCGCTGGCGCGACCGCTTCACCAGCGGGCCGATCAGCCCGGTGATGGGCGTTCCCGAAAGCGAATTGCGCGCGTACCGGCTGCCCGTGATCATCGTTCCGGGCAACGACAAGACCCATTCGTCGGTGAACGGCCGCGGCGCCGCCGCCCTGATCCCGGGCGCCGAACTGTCGCCGTTGCCGCTGCAGGACCAGGACGTGGACCTGATCGCCTTCCCGGAATGGCGCGAGCACCTGCCCGAATTGACCCGGAAGTTCAGCGGCTTCATGCGCAGGCACGGCGCTTCGGCCTGAGCTACCCGGGCAACGGCAACGCCGTCTTGTAGCGCACCTGCTTGAGCGCGAAGCTCGAGCGGATCTTCTCGATCCCCGGGATCGGCGTCAGCTGGTTCAGGATGAAGCGCTCCAGCGCCGCGATGTCGGCCAGGGCGACCCGGATCAGGTAGTCGCTGTCGCCGGTCATCAGGTAGCACTCCATCACCTCGTCGTGTTCGGCGATGCGGCGCTCGAACCCGGCGAGCGACTCGCGGCTCTGCTCCTTCAGGCTGATCGAGATGAAGACGTTCAGCCCCAGCCCGAGGGCGCGGGCGTTGGTCAGCGCCACATAGCGCTCGATGACGCCGGCCGCCTCCAGCGCCTTCACCCGCATCAGGCACGGCGACGGCGACAGGTGGACCCGGCGGGCCAGTTCCACATTGGTCAGCGAGCTGTCCTGCTGGAGCTGGGCCAGGATCTTCAGGTCGATCGCGTCGAGTTGCATGGCATGCCGTGAAGTGATCAGTTGGCAAAATTTTATGCTTCTGTGAAGCCGGGCCACATGGTTTTCGCAACCCTGTCCGGGGCTTTTCTGCCTACAGTGGCGGCATGACCGATCACAGCCTGAACCGCTTCCTGGCCGCCGGCGGCGCCGCCGACGCCGACCCCGCCGAAACTGCCGAATGGCGCGACGCGTTCCTGGCCCTGGTGGCCACCGAGGGGCCGCAGCGCGCCCGCTTCGTGCTCGACGAACTGGTGCGGCTGGCCCGCAGCTCGCAGGTCGACTGGACCCCGGAGCTGGTGACGCCTTACGTCAACACCATCCCCGTGGACCGGCAGCCGGCTTTCCCGGGCGACCTCGCGCTCGAGGAAAAGCTGGCCTCGCTGATGCGCTGGAATGCGCTGGCCATGGTGGCGCGGGCCAACGCCGCCTATGGCGACCTGGGCGGCCACATCGCGAGTTACGCCAGCGCCGCCGACTTGTTCGAGGCCGGCTTCAACCACTTCTTCCGGGCCCGCAATGAGCAACAGGGGGGCGACCTGGTGTTTTTCCAGCCGCACAGCGCGCCCGGGGTCTATGCCCGCGCGTTTCTCGAGGGCCGGCTGACCGAAGCCGACCTGGCGCATTACCGGCAGGAGATCACCGCGCCGGCGGCGGGCGCCCGCGGCCTCTCGAGCTATCCGCATCCCTGGCTGATGCCGGACTTCTGGCAGTTTCCGACCGGCTCGATGGGGCTGGGGCCGATCAGCTCGATCTACCACGCGCGCTTCATGCGCTACCTCACGCATCGGCAGCTGCTCGATTGCGCCGACCGGAAGGTGTGGGGCGTGTTCGGCGACGGCGAGATGGACGAACCGGAAAGCATGAGCGCGCTGACCCTGGCCTCGCGCGAAAAGCTCGACAACCTGGTCTGGGTGGTCAACTGCAACCTGCAGCGGCTGGACGGGCCGGTGCGCGGCAACGGCCGCATCATCGACGAATTGGAGAAACTGTTCCGCGGCGCCGGCTGGAACGTGATCAAGCTGGTCTGGGGCAGCGACTGGGACGGCCTGTTCGCCCGCGACAGCACCGGCGCACTGGTCAAGGCCTTCGCCCACACGGTCGACGGCCAGATGCAGACCTTCGCCGCCAAGGACGGCCGCTTCAACCGCGACACCTTCTTCGGCCAGAACCCCGAGCTGGCCCGGCTGGCCCAGGGCATGACCGACGAACAGATCGACCGCCTCAAGCGCGGCGGCCACGACCTGGTGAAGATCCACGCTGCGTATGCGGCGGCGGCTGCGCACCAGGGCCAGCCGACGGTGATCCTGGCCCACACCAAGAAAGGCTACGGCATGGGCGCCGCCGGCCAGGGCAAGATGACCACGCACAGCCAGAAGAAGCTCGACGAGGCGGCCTTGCTGGAATTCCGCAACCGCTTCAACCTGCCATTGAGCGACGCCCAGGCGGCCAACCTCGAATTCTTCAAGCCGGCCGAGGACAGCGCCGAGATGCGCTACCTGCACCGCCAGCGCCAGCAGCTCGGGGGCTACCTGCCGAAGCGGCAGACCACGGCCGACCCGGTGGCGGTTCCCGCGCTGGCCAGCTACGCGAATTTCGCGACGGCCGCTGCGGGCAAGGAGATGTCGACCACCATGGCTTTCGTCCGCCTGCTGGGCAACCTGCTCAAGGACCCCGGGCTGGGGCCGCGGATCGTTCCGATCGTCGCCGACGAGGCCCGCACCTTCGGCATGGCCAACCTGTTCAAGCAGGTCGGCATCTATTCCAGCGTGGGCCAGAGCTACGAGCCGGAAGACATCGGCTCGGTGCTGTCCTACCGCGAGGCGCTGGACGGCCAGATCCTGGAGGAAGGCATCAGCGAGGCCGGCGCCATCGCCAGCTGGACGGCCGCCGCCACCAGCTACAGCGTGCACGGCATCGCGATGCTGCCGTTCTACATCTACTACTCGATGTTCGGCTTCCAGCGGGTCGGCGATGCGATCTGGGCGGCGGCGGACCAGCGTTCGCGCGGCTTCCTGCTGGGCGCGACTTCGGGCCGCACCACGCTGGGCGGTGAAGGCCTGCAGCACCAGGACGGCAGCAGCCATCTGGTGGCGGCCACCATTCCCAACTGCAAGGCCTACGACCCGGCGTTCGCCGGCGAGATGGCGGCGATCGTCGACCACGGCATGCGCGAGATGCTGGTGCAGCAGCAGGACGTCTTCTATTACCTGACCCTGATGAACGAGAACTACGCCCAGCCGGACCTGCCGGCCGGCGCCGTGGACGGCGTGATCCGGGGCTGCTACCGGTTCGCGAGCTACCCGGCGGCGGGCGCGGCAACGGGCAACGTCACCTTGCTTGGCTCCGGCGCGATCCTGACGGAGGTGATCAAGGCGGCGCAGCAGCTGGCGGCCGAAGGCATCGCCAGCGACGTGTACAGCGTCACCAGCTGGAGCGAGCTGGCGCGGGACGGGCAGGCTTGCGAAGCCGGACCCGTTCGCCCTGAGCTCGTCGAAGGGCTTCGACAGGCTCAGCCCGAACGGACCATTGCGTACGTCACGCAGCAGCTCGCGGACAGCCGGGGCCCGGTGATCGCCGCCACCGACTATGTGCGCGCCGTCCCCGAGAGCGTGCGCGCCTTCGTCCCGCAAGGGCGCCGCTACCTGACCCTGGGCACGGACGGCTTCGGCCGCAGCGACACGCGGGCGGCCCTGCGGGCGTTCTTTCGGGTGGATGCCGCCAGCATCGTGGCGGCGGCCAGGGGAGCGCTGGCGGCGCGTTAGAGCGCCATCTTCAGCGAATGCAGGACCACGCCGGCCAGGGACGGCCGGCGCATGGACTGGTCCAGCTGGTCGAGGACCACCGCGGCTGCGGGCATGGCGGCAACCGCCAGGGCGAGCAGGCTTTGCGAGAGGGCATCAAACTTCTTCATGGGTTCGATGGTGGCGACCGGGCGGGCTGCTGTGACCCGGCCGGATGCTGCACTGCACGACAGCCTGGGCGCGCTGGTGGCGTCAGCCGCCGTCCAGCGCGGCCGTGGCCGACGCCCCCGCCGGCCCTGTCCTACTAAGATCGGCGGATGGCAACACCCTCCCGCTTCTGGGCCGATCTCGGCACCCGCGATTTCGCTGCGCTCGACCCGGCGACGGCGGTCGCCGTGCTACCGGTGGCAGCAACCGAGCAGCACGGTCCGCACCTGCCGCTCTCGGTCGACCAGACCCTGGTCGATGGCGTGGTCGCCGCAGCCTTGCCCCACCTGGGCGCCGACCTGCCGGTGCTGTTCCTGCCGACCCAGCAGGTCGGTTACAGCCCGGAGCACTCCCGCTTTCCGGGCACCCTGACCCTGTCGGCGGCCACCGTGGCCGCGACCTGGATCGAACTGGGGCAATGCGTGGCCGCCGCCGGGCTCAAGAAGCTGCTGCTGCTCAACTCCCATGGCGGCCAGGTCAGCGTGATGGACATCGTGGCGCGCGAGCTGCGCACGCGCAGCAACCTCATCGTCTACAGCTGCAGCTGGTGGAACCTGCCGCTGGGCCCGCAGGTGAACGGCCTGTTCAGCGACCAGGAGCACCGCTTCGGCGTCCACGGCGGCGAGATCGAGACCTCGCTGATGCTGGCGCTGCGGCCGCAGGCGGTGAAGATGGACCAGGCCCGCGATTTCCGGTCGACGTCGGAGGACCGGGCCGCGGCCTATCCCATCCTGGGCAACGGCAGCAGCGCCAAGCTGGGCTGGCAGATGCAGGACTACAACCCGGCCGGCGCCGCCGGCAACGCGCAGGCGGCCAGCGCGGAAAAGGGCGAGGCGGTGTTGCAGGCGGCAGGGCAGCAGCTCGCGCTGCTGCTGGCCGAGTTCTCGCGGCTGCCGCTGTCGACGCTGGTCGAGCGTCCGCAGGCCTGAGCCATTTCGACGTTGCGGCCCGGGTCCGACAGCGCGGCCGTAGTAGCGGCACGACCATCGCGCTGTTCCGCTGCACGCAGATGAGCCGGTCGCCGCAGTCGCCAGGCCGGCGCCGAGCGGGTACCATTCCACTGAAACTGGTTTCAGGCACCCTGTCCATGCGTCACCCCAATCCGCCCGCCTATCTTCCTGCCCTGTCGTCCGGCCGGGTGACGATCGCCGACGTCGCGCTCAAGGCGGGCGTTTCCAAGGCCACGGTCTCGCGCTTCCTCAACCGGCGCGACGAACTGCTGACCCCGGCGATCGCCACCCGGGTGGAGCAGGCCGTCGCGGCCCTGGGCTACAGCCCCAGCCCGATGGCCCAGGCTCTGAAACGCGGGCGATCGCGCCTGATCGGGCTGGTGGTGGCCGACGTCACCAACCCGTTCTCGGTGGCCGTGCTGCGCGGCGCCGAAAAGGCCTGCCAGGACGCCGGCTACCTGCTGATGCTGTTCAACCTGGGCAACGAGAGCGGGCGCGAGCGCGAGGCGATCGAGGCGCTGGCCTCTTATCAGGTCGACGGCTTCATCCTCAACACGCTGGGCCTGGACGAGGGCGCGGTCGCCGACGCCGCCAGGCATGGCAAGCCGGTGGTGCTGGTGGATCGCCGCCACAGCGCGATGCAGGCCGATTTCGTCTCGCTGGACAACGCCAGCGCCGTGCGGCTGGCCGCCAGCCACCTGCTCGAAGCAGGCTACGGCGAGCTGCTGTTCGTCTCCGAGCCGCTGGCGGGCGTCAGTTCTCGGATCGAGCGGGCCACGGCCTTTCGCGGCTTCATCGCGGAACAGGGCGAACGAGCGCGCGGCAACACCTGCGAAAGCCCGGGCGCCGACGATGCCGGCCTGGACCAGGCGCTGCTGGCGCTGCGCAAGCGGGCCGGCAGCACGGCACCGGCCGTCATCGCCAGCAATGCCGTGATCAGCCTGCGGGTGGCAACAGCCATGGTGCGGCTGGGGCTGCAGTTCGGCCGCGACGTCGGCGTGGTGGGCTTCGACGAAACCGACTGGGCGCCGCTGGTCGGTCCTGGCCTGTCGACCATCGAGCAGCCGACCGACGACCTCGGCCGCCAGGCCGCGGCCTGCCTGCTCGAGCGCCTGCGCGGGATCGCGCTGCCGCCGCGGCAGATCCTGCTGACGGGCCGCCTGATTGCGCGGGGCTCCTCCCGGCGGCAGCCGATCGCATAGGGGTAAATCCCAATGCTTGGCTGAAACCGGTTTCTTAAAATCCAGAAACCGGTTTCAGTAAGATACCGTTCCCCGCAGTCCTCGGATCCGCCGGGGCGCCTCCCGTGAACTACCAATTCCAATTCGCCGACGTATTCGCTGCCTGGCCGCTGTTGCTGCGGGGCACGTGGACCACGATCGAACTGTCCTTCACGGCGATGCTGCTGGGCCTGGTCGTCGCCATCGGCGGCGCCTGGGCCAAGACCGCCGGGCCCAAGCCGCTGCGCTGGCTGGTCAACGCCTACATCGAGGTGATCCGCAACACGCCGTTCCTGGTGCAGCTGTTCTTCTTCTTCTTCGCCCTGCCGTCGCTGGGCCTGCGCTGGTCGGCCCACACGGCGGCCCTGACGGCCATGGTGGTGAACCTGGGCGCCTACGCCACCGAAATCATCCGGGCCGGCATCGAATCGATTCCGCACGGCCAGGTGGAGGCAGGGCTGGCCTTGAACCTGAAGCGCCTCCAGATCTTCCGTTTCATCATCCTCAAGCCCGCGCTCAAGGCGATCTATCCCGCCCTGACCAGCCAGTTCATCCTGCTGATGCTCAGTTCGGCGGTGGTGTCCGCGATCTCGGCCGACGACCTGACGTCGGTCGCCGCCAACCTGCAGTCGCAGACCTTCCGCAGTTTCGAGATCTACATCGTCGTGGCCGTGATCTACCTGGCGCTGGCGATGGCCTTTTCCGCGCTGTTCCGGCTGGTCTACCAGTGGGCGCTGAACTACCCGGACCGGAGATAGGCGATGCGCACCTTCGGTTTTGCGGAATTCCTGTTCATCCTCGAGGCGGCCAAGTGGACGATCGGGCTGTCGCTGATCGCCTTCATCGGCGGCGCCATCGGCGGCCTCCTGGTGGCGCTGGGCCGCACCGGCGAGAGCGCGGGGCTGCGCGCCGCAGCGACGGTCTTCGTGCAGATTTTCCAGGGGACCCCGCTGCTGCTGCAGCTGTTCCTGATCTTCTTCGGCGCGCCGGTGCTGGGCATCGACATCAATCCCTGGCTGGCCGCCGGCATCGCGCTGGTCCTGAACACGAGCGCGTTCCTGGGCGAAATCTGGCGCGGCTCGATCCAGGCCATCCCGCGCGGCCAGTGGGAGGCGGCCGAGGCCCTGGGCCTGCACTACGTGGCGCGCATGCGCGACGTCGTGCTGCCGCAGGCCTTCAAGATCGCCCTGCCGTCGACGGTCGGCTACATGGTGCAGGTGATCAAGGGCACCTCGCTGGCCGCGATCATCGGCTTCGCCGAGGTCACTCGGGCCGGCCAGATCATCAACAACGCCACATTCCAGCCGCTGATCGTCTTCAGCGTGGTCGCGGCCATCTATTTCGTGCTGTGCTGGCCGCTGTCGCTGCTGGCCGCGCGGATGGAGCGTCGCCGCGCCGCGGCGCTCTCGCGCTGAGCGCGTCCTTGCAACCCTTTCATCCAACGGAGACTCTCGTCATGACTTCATCCCTGCAACGCCGCACATTCGCCGGCGCCATCGCTGCCCTGGGCCTGGGCGCCCTGCTGACCACCGCAGCGCCGTTCGCCGCCGCGCAGAGCGTCGCGGACCTGAAGAAGAAGGGCGAGCTGACCGTCGGCCTGCTGGTCGACTTCCCGCCCTACGGCACGACCAACGCCAAGAACGAGCCGGACGGCTACGACGCCGACGTCGCCCGCCTGATGGCCAAGGACCTGGGCCTGAAGCTGAACCTGGTGCCGGTGACCGGCCCGAACCGCATCCCATTCCTGCTGACCAACAAGGTCGACCTGCTGGTCGCCTCGCTGGCCATCACGCCCGAGCGCGCCAAGCAGGTGGACTTTTCCAAGCCCTATTCCGCCGCCACCATCGTGCTGTACGGCAGCAAGAAGGCCAGCATCAAGGGCGCCCCGGACCTGAAGAACGTCAAGGTCGGCGTGGCCCGCGCCAGCACCCAGGACGTGGCAGTGACCGCGATCGCGCCTCCCGGCACCGAGATCCGCCGCTTCGATGACGACGCGTCCGCCATGCAGGCCCTGATCTCCGGCCAGGTCGACGCCATCGGCTGCTCCACCACCGTCGCCGCCCAGATCGCCAAGCGCGTCCCGGCCAACACCTTCGAGGACAAGTTCGTGCTCAAGCAGCAGGAAATGGCCGTGGCCATGCGCCCGGGCCAGGCCGAACTGATGAAGACGGTGAACGACTTCGTGGCCAGGAACACGGCCAACGGCGAGCTGAACAAGCTGTACCACAAGTGGCTCGAACGCGACCTGCCGAAAATGCAGTAATTGCAGACCCTGGAGCCCCAATGACCACAGCCACCACCGACGTCCGCGCCAGGCCGACCGTCCAGCCTGCAGGCGAGCCGATCATCCGGATGGAATCGGTCGAGAAGTGGTACGGCAAGTTCCAGGTTCTCGGCGACATCAACCTGTCGGTCCAGCCAGGCGAGCGGATCGTGATCTGCGGGCCTTCCGGGTCCGGCAAGTCCACCCTGATCCGCTGCATCAACCGGCTGGAGCCGGTGCAGAAGGGCCGGATCGTGGTCGACGGCATCGACCTGACGGCCGGCAAGCGCAACGTGGACGCCGTGCGGGCCGAGGTCGGCATGGTGTTCCAGCAGTTCAACCTGTTTCCCCACCTCACCATCCTGCAGAACTGCACGCTGGCGCCGATGCGCACCCGCGGCCTGGGCAAGGAAGAGGCGGAGGCGATTGCCATGAAATACCTGACCCGGGTGCGCATTCCGGAGCAGGCCAGCAAATACCCCAGCCAGCTCTCGGGCGGCCAGCAGCAGCGGGTGGCGATCGCCCGCGCACTGTGCATGACGCCCAAGATCATGCTGTTCGATGAGCCGACCTCGGCCCTGGACCCGGAGATGGTCAAGGAAGTGCTCGACACCATGATCGGCCTGGCCGAGGACGGCATGACCATGCTGTGCGTCACCCACGAGATGGGCTTTGCCCGCAGCGTGGCCGACCGCGTGATCTTCATGGCCGACGGCCGGATCGTGGAGCAGGCGCCGCCCGAACAGTTCTTCGGCCAGCCGCAGCACGAGATGACGCGCAAGTTCCTGGGCCAGATCCTCAGCTCGCACCAGCACCACGCTCCCGCGTGAGGCCTGCCGTCGGCATGACCACGCCTTCCATTCCCGCGGCGTTCGACGTCGCCACCTTCGGCGAGGCGATGCTGCTGCTGGTTGCCGACCAGCCCGGGCCGCTCGAGAACGCGAAGGCCTTCTACAAACGCACCGCCGGGGCCGAGACCAACGTCGCCATCGGGCTGGCCCGGCTCGGCCTGAAGGTCGGCTGGGCCAGCCGGCTGGGCGCCGATTCCATGGGCCGCTACCTGCTGGCGGAGATGCAGCGCGAGGGCATCGACTGCTGCCGCGTGGTCGTCGATCCGTCGCAGCGCACGGGCTTCCAGTTCAAGGGCCGGGTCACGGACGGCAGCGACCCGCCGGTGGAATACCACCGCAAGGGTTCGGCCGCCAGCCACATGGGGCCGGGCGACATCGACACCCTCTGGCTGCAGTCGGCGCGCCATCTGCACGCCACAGGCGTGTTCGCGGCGATTTCCGAGACGAGCCTGCCCGCCGCCTGCAAGACCCTGGAACTGATGCGCGCCGCCGGCCGCACCATCTCCTTCGACCCCAACCTGCGGCCGACGCTGTGGCAAACGCCAGAGACGATGCGCCACTGGATCAACCACCTGGCGGCGCAGGCCGACTGGGTCTTTCCCGGCCTGGAAGAGGGGCGCCTGCTGACCGGCGAGCAGACGCCGCAAGGAGTTGCCCGCTTCTACCGTGAGCGCGGCGCCAGCCTGGTGGTGGTGAAGCTCGGGCCCGATGGCGCTTTCTACGATTCGGCGGACGGCACGGCGTATGTGCCGGGCTTCCCGGTCGACACGGTGGTCGACACCGTCGGTGCCGGTGACGGCTTTGCCGTGGGAGTCGTCAGTGCGCTGCTGGAAGGCCGCAGCGTCGCCGACGCCGTGAAGCGGGGCGCCTGGATCGGCGCCCGGGCCGTGCAGGTGCTGGGCGACACCGAAGGCCTGCCGACCCGTAGCGAGCTGGAGGCGGCCGGGCTGTGAGCGCCGCGCGCAAGAACGTCCTGGTCTTCCGCGAGCTGCCGCCCGACCAGCTGGCGCGGCTGCAGGCGCAACACGCGGTGACGGTGGCCAATCCACGGGTGGCGGAGCAGAAGGCGGCTTTCGATGCGGCACTGCCCACGGCCCAGGGCCTGATCGGTTCGAGCTTTCGCATCGACGCAGCGCTGCTGGCCCGCGCGCCCCGGCTGGAGGTCATCTCCAGCGTGTCGGTCGGCGTCGACAACTACGAGCTGCCCGCCCTCCAGGCCCGCGGCATCGTCCTGTGCCACACGCCGGGGGTGCTGACCGAGACCACTGCCGACACCGTCTTCGCCCTCATCATGGCCAGCAGCCGCCGGCTGGTGGAACTGGCCAACCTGGTGCGCGAGGGCCGCTGGGAGCGCAACATCGGCGAGTCGCTGTTCGGCTGGGACGTGCACGGCAAGACGCTGGGCATCCTGGGGTTCGGGCGGATCGGCCAGGCGCTGGCGCGCCGCGCCGCGCTCGGTTTCGGCATGCCCGTGCTGTATCACAACCGGCGTCCGGTGCAGGTGCCTGCGCTGGCGCAGCTGGCGGTCCACACGCCGCTGGACGAGTTGCTGGCTCGCGCCGACATCGTCGCCGCCGTCCTGCCGCTGACCGACGAAACGCGCGGGCTGATGGGAGAGCGCGAATTCGCCCTGATGAAGCCGGGCGCGATCTTCGTCAACGGCGCGCGCGGCGCCATCGTCGACGAGGCGGCGCTGCTCGCTGCGCTGAACCGCGGCACGCTGCGGGCCGCCGGGCTGGACGTGTTCGCCACCGAGCCGCTGCCGCTGGACTCGCCGTTGCGGCGCCATCCCGCGGTGACCTGCCTGCCGCACATCGGGTCGGCCACCCATGAAACCCGCCGCGCGATGGCAGTGCTGGCCACCAGCAACCTGCTGCAGGCGCTGGCCGGCGAGCGGCCGCTCGCCGCTTTCCCGCTGCCATCCTGACGCGGCAGCGCCCCCTCCTACGCCCGGGCCGCGCGCCCACCGACAGCGCTGCGGCGCGGTCTGTCTAGATTCGAGGCTCCTGCCCGGCCTGGCCCGGGCGTCCGGCCAATCCCACTCTGGAGTTCGAGATGAAGACTGTTTCCCAGGTCATGACCCGCGGCGTGCGCACGCTGTCCCCTTCCGACAGCGTGCTGCAGGCCGCGCAGCTGATGGACGAACTGAACGTCGGGGTGATCCCGGTGTGCGACGGCGAGAAGCTGGTCGGCGTGGTGACCGACCGCGATATCGTGGTGCGCGGCGTCGCCCGGTCCCTGGACGGCAAAGGCACCCAGCTGTCCGACGTGATGAGCAGCAACGTCCGGTGCGTGACGGAGGGCCAAAGCATCGACGAGGTGCTGGGCGCCATGGCGCAGGCACAAATCCGCCGGATGCCGGTGGTGGACGGCCAGCGCAAGCTGGTGGGCATCGTGTCGATCGGCGACATCGCCGCCAAGGACCGCAACGACGACGCCGAAGTGGCCGAGTCGCTGGGCGACATCTCGTCGCCCGCCGCGCCCGACCGCCAGCGCTGATCCGGGCACTGTTGCGGCGAGGCTGCACGGCCACGGTTTATTGGAGCAGTTGTGTGGTGCGTCACAGAACTTTCACGCGGCGCTGCCTACACTGGGAACCAGAAAGGAACCGCCATGCGCATGTTTGCCGCCACCGTCCAAGACTACGCGACACCGCGCATGCCGGTGGAAATCCTGCGGCGCCTGGCCTTCGGCCGGCCCCAGGGGCGTTCCATCCAGCCCGCGCCGCCGACCCAGCCCGCGGCCGCGGCCGAGCCGGCACCGCCGCCGCGCGACGACAATTGCGACCTCGACCAGCGGGTGCGCCAGTCGGGCGAGTGGTAGGGCCGGACAGCCGGTGACCTGAAAGGCGGCGCTTGCCGCCTTTTTTCTTTGGCACACTGTCCGGGCGCTCCAGCGCCAAGGATCTCCCATGGAAACCAGACCGCCGCTGCCCCCGTTCACGATCGAGACCGCCGCACACAAGGTGCGGATGGCCGAGGACGCGTGGAACTCGCGCGACCCTGCCCGCGTGATCCAGGTCTACACCGAGGAAACGCGCTGGCGCAACCGGGCCGAGTTCCCCGTCGGGCGCGAGCAGGTCCGCCAGTTCCTGGAGCGCAAGTGGAACCGGGAGCTGGAATACCGGCTGATCAAGGAGCTGTGGGCCTTCACCGGCCACCGGATCGCGGTGCGCTTCGCCTACGAATGGCACGACGACTCAGGCCAGTGGTTTCGCAGCTACGGCAACGAGAACTGGGAATTCACCAACGAGGGGCTGATGCAGCGGCGCTACGCCAGCATCAACGACTTGCCGATCTCCGGCGACGACCGCAAGTTCTTCTGGCCGCTGGGTCGCCGGCCCGACGACTACCCGGGGCTGAACGCGCTGGGACTGTAGCGGCGCCAGGCTGGCACAGGCGTTGCATGCCCCGGACATCCCAACTGTCCGGAGAGCGCCATGAACCGCAACGACATCACCGAAAAAATCATCACGGCCAAGGTGCTGAAGGGCATCCAGTGGGCCGAGGTGGCCAGGCAGGTCGGCCAGTCCAAGGAATGGACCACCGCCGCCTGCCTGGGCCAGATGACGCTGAACCGGGAGCAGGCCGGCATCCTCGGCGACATCTTCGGGCTGACCGAGGATGAACAGAAGTGGCTGCAGGTGGTGCCGTACAAGGGCTCGCTGCCCTCGCAGGTGCCGACCGATCCGCTGATCTACCGCTGGTACGAGATCGTCAGCGTCTACGGCACGACGATCAAGGAGCTGATCCACGAGGAGTTCGGCGACGGCATCATGAGCGCGATCGATTTCTCGATGGACATCCAGCGCCAGCCCGATCCCAAGGGCGACCGCGTCAACGTGGTGCTCTCGGGCAAGTTCCTGCCGTACAAGACCTACTGATTCTTTCTTGCGGGACAGATCTTCAGCTCTGTCCCCAACTGATCAAGCGGCCGGCGTTAAGCTTGGCCGATGCGCATCGACACCATCCGCCAGCAGCTGCGCGCCCTGGGCGCCCGCCCGGCCCACGAGCAGCGCGTGCTGCGGCTGTGGTCGCAGGCCCTGCGGCAGGACAGCGGCCGCCGCAAGACCGAGGACTTCCTGCCCGCAGAGCTGCGGGCCGGCCTGCCGGCGCTGGAAGCGCAGCTCGATGGCCTGGCGCAGTTGCGGTCCGTGCATCCCGGGGAAGATGGCTCGGAGCGCCTGCTGGTGGCCCTGGCCGACGGCCAGACGGTGGAGAGCGTGCTGCTGCCGCGCGACGGCCTGTGCGTCTCGTCGCAGGTGGGCTGCGCCGTCGGCTGCGTGTTTTGCATGACGGGCCGCGAGGGCCTGGTCCGCCAGGTCGGCAGCGCCGAGATCGTGGCGCAGGTGGTGCTGGCGCGCCGCCGCCGCAGCGTGAAGAAGGTGGTGTTCATGGGCATGGGCGAGCCGGCCCACAACCTGGACAACGTGCTGGAGGCGATCGAGCTGTTGGGCATCACCGGCAACATCGGCCACAAGAGCCTGGTGTTTTCCACGGTGGGTGATCTGCGCGTGTTCGAGCGCCTGCCGCTCGGCCGGGTCAAACCGGCGCTGGCGCTGTCGCTGCACACGACCAAGGCAGACCTGCGCGCGACCCTGTTGCCGCGGGCGCCGCGGATCGATCCGGCCGACCTGGTCGAGGCCGGAGAGCGTTATGCGCGCAGCACCGGCTATCCGGTGCAGTACCAGTGGACCCTGCTGGAGGGCATCAACGACGGGCCCGACGAACTCAATGGCATCGTCCGCCTGCTCAAGGGCAAGTACGCGGTGATGAACATGATTCCGTACAACCACGTCGATGGCCTGGCGTTCCAGCGTCCGTCGTGGGAACGGGCCGCGGAAATCGCGCGCAGCCTGCACCGGCGCGGTGTGCTGACCAAGCTGCGCCAGTCGGCCGGCCAGAACGTGGAAGGCGGCTGCGGCCAGCTGCGCGCGCGGGCGCTGGCGCCCGCTGCCGCAGTCACTTCACCGGCGTCTCGGTCTGCCGGATCAAGCCACCCGCTTCAACGCTTCCCTGCGTCGAACCAGCGCCGGTGATCCGCGCGACGCATGCCGCGCGGTCCGCCGCCGGCTGCGCCTGGCAGCGCGCGGTGGCATTGGCCTCGAGGCTGGCGCCGCCGCCGGTGTCGAGCCGGTTGCGGCGCGCTTCCTGCAGCGCAGCGGCGGCTTCCTTCAGGCAGGTCGCCCGGTCCTGGTTCGACTTGCCGCTCAGGCAATGCGCCCGTTCCTGCTGGTAGCGTTGCTGCGCCTCGGAACTGCCTTTGCCAGCGGACCAGGCGGCCGGCACGCAGGCAACGGCCAGCGCGATGGCGCACAGACGCGTCAGGTGCTTCATGGAGTCAGCGATCGCTGGCGTTGCCGCGATTGAGTCCCGAGTCGCTCGACCCTTCGGTCGGAACCGGCGTGCCGGCGGCAGCGCGCTGGCGGGCCGAACGGTTCTCGGCCCGGGCCTGGCCGCCCTTGCGGCCGGCCTCGCGGGCCTCCTCGGAAGTGAATTCGTGCGCGGTGCCGCGCTCATGGGCGGCGCGCCCGCCTTCGCTGGCGATTTCGCGTTGACGCGCGGGATCCATCGAAGCGAAGCCCCGGCTGGAGGTGCGCTTGCCCTGGGTGCCATCTTGGTTGTTCATCATCTGGAATCTCCTGGAAAAGTTGCCTGGGAATGTCATGACGGCAACATGACCGCCATGAATCCATTGGGACCCTGTCCAGCCCAGCCGGAAGTAAGGCTGGAGGGAAGCCGGCTGTAGGACGGCGCCTTGCGCGGTTACAACTTCGCCGCGGCCAGTCGGTGCAGGAGCGCGGTCGCTTCCGGCGCCGTGACCGGACTGCCCGAGCCGTCCAGGCTGGCCAGCAGCCGCGTGAGCAACTCCGGCGACGGCAGGATGGTGCCGAAGAACAGCACGCGATCGCCGGACCCCACCAGCAGGGTGGGGAAGGTCTCGATGTCGAGGTCGCCGACCAGGTCGGCTTCGTCCTCGATGTCGATCCAGGCGAACCGGTCGCGCGGATGGCCGGCGGCCGCGGCATCGAAGGCGGCGCGCCAGTCACGGCAGACGCCGCACCAGTCGGCGCAAAGCCCGAACACCCACCGTCTGCCCTGGTCGTCGTTGTTCACACCTGTGTTCCGCAAACCGCCAGCGTTCAAGAGTAAGTGACCCAGTCCGCGTAGTCCGGATGTTCCAGGTGCGGGATCGTGTTGTAGCTCACCAGCATGTGGCGCTTGGGCGTGAAGGCGAACTCGGTCACCGAGGTGTTGCGGATCCGCAGGTTCAACTCGATGATCGTGGCGCTGCTGGTGCCCAGCACCTGGCCCACGGCGGTGGCGATCGGCCCGCCGCTGGAGACGATCAGCACGTTGCCGCCATGGTGGTTGGCCTTGACGTGGTCGAGCGCGCTGGCCACCCCGTCGACGAACTGCGCGTAACTGGGCATCCCTTGCGGGCTGACCACGCCCGCCATCCACTGCGCCAGGCCGTCGCGCAGCAGCCGGAAGTGGGCGCGGTACATCTCAGGCGAGGTGGGCTTGTGCAGCTTCTCCGGATGGACCGTGGCGATGATCGCCGCGCTGTCGTATTCGTTCAGTCCCTCCCAGGGCAGGTGCTCGCCCCCGTGCTGCATGCCCTCGCGAATGCCGGCCAGCGTCTCCAGGTGCCGGCGCAACGTGCCGGCCATGACGGCGTCGAACCGCAGGCCCTTCAGCGCGAAGTGCTCGCCCAGCCGCACGCTTTGCCGGTGGCCCAGCGCGCTGAGCTTGTCGTAATCGTCGGCACCGAAAGAGGCCTGCCCGTGCCGCACCAGATAAAGCGTTCCCATGGCCCGATTCCCTCTATGTCGCGGCCAGCACCCGCGCGAACACGTCGCTGTCGACGTTGCCGCCGGACAGCGCCACGCCGACCGATTGTCCCTGCCAGCGGGCCTGTTGCTGCATCGCGGCCGCCAGGCCGGCGGCGCCGGCTCCTTCGGCGACGTTGTGGGTGTCGGCGAACAGCACCCGCATCGCGTGCGCCACTTCCTCGTCGCTGACCGCGATCACGTCCTCGGCCTCGGCCAGCACGATGGCGAGCGCCTGCGCATCGGCGATGCGGCAGGCCATGCCGTCGGCCAGCAGCGTCGTCACCGGGGCTTCGACCACGCGGCGCTGGCGAAACGATTCCAGGTAGGTGGTGGCATGGGACGACACCACGCCGACCAGCTTGGTGTGCACGCCGGTGTAGGCGCGGGCGGCGGCCGCGGCGCAAAAGCCCGAGCCCTGGCCGATCGGAACGAACAGCACCTGCGGCGCCTGGCCGTCGGCGAAGCTCTCGAAGAACTCGACCCAGCCGGTCATCACGCCGCGGATCAACTCGGGATGGAACGACGGCACCATGTGCAGGCCGCGTTCCGCCGCCAGGGCGATGGCGAATTCGCGAGCCGCCTGGAAATCCTCGCCGTGCTCCAGCAGCGTGACGCCCAGGGCGCGCATGGCCTGGTTCTTCTCGGTCGAATTGCCGCGGGGGACGACGATGGTGGCCGCCAACCCATAGCGCCGCGCCGCCAGGCCGACCGACTGGCCGTGGTTGCCGCGGGTGGCGCTGATGACGCCGGCGACCTCGGGCTGCTCGCGCCGCAGCGTTTCGAAGTAGGTCAGGCCACCGCGCACCTTGAAGGCGCCGGTGGGCGTGTGGTTCTCGTGCTTGACCCACACCGTGAAGCCGAGGCGCTCGCGCAGCAGCGGCCAGGCGTATTGCGGCGTCGGCGGCATGAAGGCATGCACCGTCGCCAGAGCGCTGCGGACCTGGGCAGGGCTGAACATCTAGAGCCCGCCGGATTCGAGCGTGACTTCGCCCAGCGGCGTCATCAGGCGGGCGACCAGATTGGGCGGGCCGGCATCGATCCCGACCTGGGTCAGGTGGATGGCGCGATAGGCCGAGAACAGGTCGTCGGGACGCGGGTGGGCCGCGGTCAGGGCCAGCAGCGACAGCCCGGACTCGGGCAGGCTCTCCGAGGGATGGGCGCCGTCCCATTCGATCAGGGTCGGCAGCATGCCGTAGAACAGGCGCTGGCCGTCGTCGCGCACGCTGATCTTCCAGCGCAGCACGCCGTGCGGCGTCTCGCGCTGCGCCGCCAGCAGCGGCCCGCGGTCGATGCCGAGCGAGTCGAGGGCGCTGCTGGCGGCGCCGGAGCGCTCGCAGCTGGCCACGAAGTGCACCAGCCGCGGCTGCTGGCGGATGGCCGCGCGCAGCACCGGGTCGTCCAGGTCGAACCAGCGCTTGCGGCGCGGGTCGGGTGCCTGCGGATCGATGGCGATGATCTCGAGGTAGGCGCGCGCGAAGTCGGGCGACGCAACGCTGAGGATCCGGTTGTGCGTTCCCATCAGGGGATGCTCGCCGCCGGCCTGGGGCGTCACGAACAGCGTGGACTCGCACCAGGCGATGCCCTGCTCCAGCGAGTGAGCGGCCACGACCAGGTGGTCGACGCGGGTGACGGCGGTCACAGGCTGACCTTGCCGGTGATGCAGGTGACGGACTCGCCGCCGACCCAGAGCGTCTGCGCGCCATCCTGCGCGATGTGGACCCGGCCCGCGCGGTCGAGGCAGCTTCCTTGGGCGGCGACATAGGCCGGCGGCATGTGTCCGCCGGCGATCAGCCAGTGCGCCAGGCTGGCATTGAGGCTGCCGGTGACCGGGTCCTCCTCGATGCCGATGGGCGCCGCGAACGCGCGCACTTCCAGCGCCGGCGCTGCCGGATCGGCGGCAGCCGGATAGCGGGCAACGACGCCGACCTTCTGGCCCAGCGCCTTCAGCGCGCCGTGGTCCGGCCTGAGCCCGAGCACGGTCTGCGGAGCGTCCAGCAGCAGGCCGAGCCAGACCGGCCCGTTGTCAAGCAACTGCGCCGCCAGGACCTGTTGCGCCTGGAGGCCCAGCGCCGCCTTCACCTTGGCCAGCAAGGCGGGTTCGGGCGCACCGAGCGTGAGCGGCGGTGCGGCAAACGCAAGCCGGGGCGGCTCGCGCCGGATCCGCACCAGGCCGACCTGGCATTCCTGCACCACGACGTCGTCCCGCTTGGGTGACCCGCCGGCCTCCAGCCATGCGTGGCAGCTGCCCAGCGTGGGATGGCCGGCGAACGGCAGTTCGCCACCGGGCGTGAAGATGCGGACGCGGTAGTCCGCCCCGGCCTGCGTCGGCGGCAGCAGGAAGGTGGTTTCCGACAGGTTGGTCCAGCGGGCGAAGCGCTGCATCGCCGCGTCGTCCAGGCCGCTGCCATCGAGCACCACGGCCAGCGGATTGCCGCGATAGGCGGTCGCGGTGAAGACATCGACCTGCTTGAAGGGCCGGTCCTGAGCCTGTCGAGGGGGCCGGTCGGAGGAAGCTTGGGACATTGCGAAACGGATTCTTTCAGGACAGGGCGAAATCGAACACGCCGCGGGCGGCGGGCCGGGCCCTGACCGTGTTGTACCAGCGTTGCAGGTGCTCGCGGGCCGGGCGGGGCTGCGGCAGGGCCTGCCAGCGATGGATTTCGCAGGCGATCGGGATGTCGGCCATGGTCAGGCGGTCGCCGGCCATGAAGGGCTGGCGCGCCAGGTGGTCGTCCAGCAGCGCCAACAGGGCTTCGGTGGCGGCGGTGGACTGCGCGACCAGCTGCATGTCGCGCTGCGCCGCGGGGGTGCGGAACCACTGGATGAAGGCATTGCGGCCGGCCGGGTTGAGCGTGGTCTGCTGCCAGTCCATCCAGCGCTCGGCGTCGAAGCGACGCGGCAGGTCCAGCGGGTAGAGCTGGCCGGCGGAATGTTTCGCGCACAGGTAGCGCACGATCACGTTCGACTCCCACAGCTCCACGTCGCCGTCCTGCAGCAGCGGCACCAGCGCGTTCGGATTCCGGGCCAGGTAGTCCGGCGTCCTGACGACGCCGAACTCGCTGCCGGCATCGATGCGCTCGAACGGCAGCGCCAGTTCCTGCGCCGTGTAGACGACCTTGCGGACGTTGATGGACGAAATGCGGCCCCAGATCCTGAGCATGGCTCAGCGCTTCGTGCCTGCAAGCGCAGATGTCTCACGAATTGCGGCGGCGAGCGCCGCAATGCCCGTGTCGATCTGCTCCACGCTGGCCGTGACGAACGACAGGCGCACGGTGCGCGGATCGGGCTGGTCGGCGAAGAAGGCGGCGCCGGGCACGAAGGCGACGCCCTTGTCGACGGCGCGCGGCAGCAGTTCGACCGCGTCCACGCCCCGCGGCAGCCGGGCCCACAGGAACATGCCGCCGGCCGGGGTGTTCCACTGGACGTCGAGGTCCGCCATTTCCCGCTGGAGCGCTGCCAGCATCGCGTCGCGCTGCGCTTTGTACAGCGCGCGGATGGTCGGCACGTGCCGGTCCAGGAACCCGTCCTGCATCACCTCGGCCACCATCCGCTGGTTGAAGCTGGGGCTGTGCAGGTCGGCCGCCTGCTTGGCCTGCAGCAGCTTCGGGTGCAGCGCCGGGGGCGCGACCAGGAAGCCCAGGCGCAGGCCCGGCGCCAGCACCTTGGAGAACGACCCGAGGTAGACGCAGCCCTCCGGGTTGCGCGCCGTCAGCGGCAGCGGCGGCGGCTGGTCGAACCACAGGTCGCCGTACGGGTTGTCCTCGATCAGCGGCAGGCCCAGCTCCGCGGCCCGTCGCGACAGCGCCGCGCGGCGGGCCTCGCTCATGGTGCGGCCGGTCGGGTTCTGGAAGTTCGGCAGCACGTACAGGAAGCGGGCGCGCTGCTCCGGGCCTGCCTTCGCCGCCAGGTCGTCGACGCTGACGCCTTCGTCGTCGCTGGCCACGCTGACCACCTCCGGCTCCATCGGCATGAAGGCCTGCAGGGCGCCCAGGTAGGTCGGAGTCTCGACCAGGATGCGGGAGCCGGCGTCGATCAGGATCTTGGCGACCAGGTCCAGCCCCTGCTGCGAGCCGGTGGTGATCAGCACATGGGCCGGATCGACCGGCCACGGCAGGCCGGCGGCGACCAGCTCGCGCAGCGGTCCGTAGCCTTCGCTGGCGGCGTACTGCAAGGCGGCCGGGCCGTCGTCGCGCAACACCTTCTCGCAAGCCTGGGCGAACGCCTGGACCGGGAAGGTCTTGGGCGACGGCAGGCCGCCGGCGAAGCTGATGATGCCCGGCCGCTCGGTGACCTTGAGGATCTCGCGGATCACCGACGGATTCATCTTCTCGGCGCGGCGCGCCAGCACCCACGGGGTTTGCTGCAGGTCGTTCAGTTTCATGCTTGCTCTTTCCACAATTGTTGCTGCCGTCAGGCGGCGGCCCGCACCGGCATTTTCTTCCCGATGAAGACGGTCGCGATCACGGCGACGGCGAATCCCAAAGTCAGCGCATCGAGCCGCTCGCCGAGCAGAGGCACGGCGAACAGCATGCCCAGGAACGGTTGCAGCAGTTGCACCTGGCTGACGCGCACCGTGCCGCCAAGTGCGAGGCCGCGGTACCAGGCGAAGAAGCCGAGCCACATCGAGAATACCGCGACATAGGCGAAGCCCCACCAGGCGCTGTCCGCCAGCGCCGCTTGCGGCCGCGTCACCCAGGCCCAGGGCAGCGTGAGCGGCAGCGCCAGCACCAGCGCCCAGCAGATCACGTGCTCGGCCCGCATGTGCTGCGACAGCCGGGCGCCGTAGCCGTAGCCGATCGCCGCGCATCCCATCGCCGCCAGCAGCAGCGCGTCGGCCGGCTGGATCGCAACGCCGCTGGCGCCGGAGCGCAGCATCGCGAAGGCCACCACCAGGGCGCTGCCGAGTGCGGCGCAGGCCCAGAATCCGCCCGAGGGCCGCTGGCGATGCAGCCAGGCGCCGACCGCCGCGGTGGCGAGCGGCAGCACGCCGACGATGACGCTGGCGTGGACGGCCTCGACATGGCGCATCGCGATCGACGTCAGCAGCGGAAAGCCGAACACCACGCCGCCGGCGGTGAGGGCCAGCGGCCACCAGTCGGCGCGGGCCGGGAACGGCGCCCGGGTCGCGAGCAGGAACACGGCGGAGAGGCCGGCCGCGACCACGGCCCGACCTAACGCGATGAAGGGGCCCGACATCTGCGGTGCCTCGGGCGTGCCGACGGCCAGCCGGGTCATGGGCAGGGTCAGCGCGAAGATCACCACGCCCAGCAAGCCGAGCCACAGGCCGCGTGCTTCGTGCGGCTTCATACCGAGAGCATCCAGCCAGCCGTGGCGACCAGGACCAGCGCCAGCACCCGGTTGAACCAGCGCAGGCGATGGCCTTGCGCCAGCCAGCCGCGCAGCAGGGAGCCCAGCAGCGCGTAGCTGAAGTTGCTGGTGAAGGCGAACAGCAGCATCACGCCGCAGATGATGGCCAGCCGCTCGCCGGGATTGGTCGACGGCTGGCCGGCGGCGTTCACCACCCAGCCGGCGGTCAGCGTGAGCGCCAGCATCCAGGCCTTGATGTTGAGAAATTGCAGGGTCACGCCCTGCAGGAAGGTGACGTCCAGCAGCGACGTGTCCACCTGCGCCAGGTGCTGCGTGCGCGCCAGCTTCCAGGCCAGCCACACCATGTAGGCGGCGCCGGCCAGCTTCACCGCCCAGCGCAGGATCGGGGCGCCTGTGACCAGGGCGCCCAGTCCCAGGCCGCTGGCGAGCATCAGGAGGGTCCAGCCGGCCGGCACCGCGAAACAGAAGCGCAACGCGCGCTTCAGGCCGTGGTTGGCCGCCAGCGCCGTGGACAGCGTGGTGTTCGGTCCGGGCGAAAAGCTCATCGCCGTGCAGAACAGCAGCAGGGTGGTGATTTCGGCCGCGCTCATGGCCGCTGCCGGGAGGTGGGGATTTGCCGTTGCATGCAGTTCAATGTAATCTTGTGCCCAGTACACGAACAGTACAGTCTGGCAGCGCAGTTGTGAATCTGTATGGGTTGACCGGGCAGTACAGGAAAGGCTTTTTTTCGGTGTTGCTCAAGACCTCGACCCAGTCGCTCACCGCGCAATTGTCGTCGCGCTTCGCCGAGCGCATCCGCACCCGGCTGCTGGCGCCCGGCGCGCGCCTGCCGTCGGTGCGCCAGTGCGCGCAGCAGCAGCAGGTGAGCCCGTCGACGGTGGTGGCGGCGTACGACCAGCTGCTGGCCCAGGGGCTGGTGGAAGCGCGCAAGAACCGGGGCTTTTTCGTGCGCGAGCTCGCGCCGGCCCGCAGTCCGGGGCCGCAAGAGCGCACGCCGCAGGCCGCGCCGCGGCGGCCGATCGACGCGACCGCGCTGATCCGCGGCATGTTCCACCAGGTGAGCGACAAGCCCCAGCCAGGCATGGGCGTGTTCCCCCCGCAGTGGCTGGAGTCCACCTTCATGCCGGCGGCGGTGCGCAAGGTGGCGTCGTCGAAGGCGTTGCAGGAGTTCTCGCTGCAGTACGGCGAGCCGCTGGGCGACAGCGGATTGCGCCGCGCGCTGTCCAAGCGGCTGGCCGCGCTCTCGGTGCACGCCGCCCCGGAGCACATCATCACCACCGTGGGCGCCACCCATGCGCTGGACATCGTCAGCCGCACGTTGCTGCGGCCCGGCGACCCGGTGATGGTGGAAGAGCCGGGCTGGGCGGTGGAATTCGCGCGGCTGTCGGCGCTGGGCATGCGGATCCTGCCGGTGCCAAGGCGCGCGGACGGGCCGGACCTGCAGGTGATGGCGCGCTACTGCGAGCTGCACCAGCCCAAGCTGTTCGTCAGCGTGAGCGTGCTGCACAACCCGACCGGCTATTGCCTGTCGCCCGGCAGCGCGCATCGCATCCTGCAGCTGGCCGGCCAGCACGACTTCCACATCGTCGAGGACGACACCTACAGCCACATCGCGCCGGAACACGCGACCCGGCTGTGCGCGCTCGATGGACTGCAGCGCACCATCCATGTCAGCGGCTTCGCCAAGATCCTGGCGCCCAACTGGCGCGTGGGTTTCCTGGCGGCGCCGCCCCACCTGGTCGAACCACTGCTCGATACCAAGCTGCTCGGCACGCTGACCACGCCCGCGCTGCTGGAAAAGGCGCTGGCGCTGTGCATCGAGCAAGGCCAGCTGCGGCGCCATGCCGAACGCATCAAGACCCGGCTGGACGCGGCCCGCAGCCGCAGCGTCAAGCTGGCACTGCACGCCGGCTGCACGTTCGCGGCCGAACCGGCGGGGCTGTTCGGGTGGGTGGATACCGGCGTCGATACCGACGCCCTGGCGCAGCGCATGCTCGATGAGGGCTACCTGCTGGCGCCCGGGTCGCTGTTCCATGCCGAGCGCAAGCCGTGCACCCTGATGCGGATCAACTTCGCGACCACCCAGGACGCGGTGTTCTGGAAGAAATTCGCTCAGCTGGTGCGGCGGGCCTGAAGCTCAGAGCATCTCGTCGGGCGCGAACGGACCCAGGATCCGCACCAGCAGCTTGAGCCTGGTGCCGGCGTCGGGCTCGCTCGTTGCGTCCTGGAAGTCGGCGCCGGCCGGCGCGCGCCAGCGCAGCGACCCGCCCGCCAGCTCGAGCCGGTAGGCGCCCCTGGCCATGCTGGTTTCCACCAGCCGGATCGATTCGCGGGCCAGCGCGGGGCTGCGGATCACCAGGGCGACCTCGCTGTTCTTCAGTTGCGAACGCAGGTCCAGGTTCATCGAGCCGATCACCGACAGCCGCCCGTCGATGATGACGGCCTTGCTGTGCAGGCTGGCGCGGCGGCTGCCGGCCTTGGAACCGCCGACCCCGCCGCCGGAGCCGAAAGCGCCCTTGGACGACGAGCCGCGGGCGTTGATGCCCGAGCCCAGGCCACCGGGCGAGCCCTCCTGTTCGGCCCGCATCTCGTACAGTTCCACGCCCATTCCGAGCAGCTGCCGGCGGTAGCGCGCGTAGCCGGCATGCGCCGCGGGCGCGTCGTTGGAGGCGAGCGAATTGGTCAGCACCCGGATCCGCACTCCGCGCGCGCGCAGGTCGGCGAATGCCTTCATCATCGGCTGGCCGGGCACGAAGTAAGGCGAAATGATCAGCACATCGGACTTCGCCTGTCCCATCAACGCCAGCAGGCCGTCGATCAGCGTGTCGCCGGCGTCGACCTCGTCGTCGCCGGGGCCGACCTTGCCGGGCTTGTCGACCATCAGGACGGCGGGGGCCCAGGTGAGGGCGACCTGCTGCAGATCGAGCGCGCGGCTCTGGACGCCGGTGGTGGTGACATCCGGCAGGACGGAGGTGGTGGGAGTCGCGGTGGTTGCCACGGCAGTTGCAGCCGGCGCCTGCGACACGTCGGTGGCGCTGGCGGCCGCCTGGGGCTTGCGCAGGCGGTCCAGGTCTTCCTTGTCCAGCAAGGTTTCGACCGGGAAGGCGAGTTCGTTGTTCCAGTAGGTGTCGAAGCTCGCCGACATGTCCCTGACGATGCGGCCGGCCGCCAGCACATCGAGGTCGACGAAGTTGCTTTCCTCGCCGCGGCCGAAGTAGGCGTCGCCGAGGTTGCGGCCCCCGGCGATGCCCCAGGCGTTGTCGGCGATGAACAGCTTGTTGTGCATGCGCTTCTGGATCTGGCCCACGTCTTGCAGCGAGGTGAAGAGCCGACCCAGCAGCGATGCGCGCGAGCCCGGCAGCGGGTTGTACAGCCGCAGCTCGATGTTCTTCAGGAACGCCAGCCGCAACACTTGCGCGTCGGCGCCCACGCTGTTGAAGTCGTCGAGCAGGATGCGCACCCGCACACCACGGGCGGCGGCCGCCTGGATGCGCTCGAGCAACTGCTTGGTGCTGCCGTCGGCGTGGATGGCGTAGTACTGCAGGTCGAGCGTCCGCTGGGCCCCTTCGATGAGCGCCAGCCGGCTGGTGAAGGCCAGGTCGACGCTGTCGAGCAGGCGGAAACCCGAATCGCTGCGGGCCGCGGCCTGGGTCCGGCGCTGTTGCACCAGGCGCCCGAGCGTGGTCTCGTCCGGCGCCTTGAACGCGGTGGAGACCGGCCGCGCGACGTTGCTCGGCAGGCTGGCGCAGCCGGCGGCCCAGGTCGCCAGCAGCGACAGCAGGACGACGCGCAACAGGCTGAGCCAGCCACGGCCCGGTGAGCGAGCGGCGCAGGAATGGAAGTGTTGCAGCATGTGTGCAGCGAATGTACCTGCGGCCCGGCTGCGGCGGGACCCCGCTGAAGTCAGCCGCAACCGCCAACCGGTGCAGGACAAGGCCTCAGGCGGCGCCCAGCTGCTCCCAGCGCTCGAGGGCCTCCAGCAGTTCTTCCTCGATGCGGGCGTTGCGCGTGCCCAGTTCGCTGGCCCGTTCCGGGTCGCGCGCGTACAGGCTGCCGTCCGCGAGCTCGCCCGCGATCGCCGCCTGCTCCTGCTCCAGCGATTCGATCAGCGCCGGCAAGGCTTCGAGTTCGCGCTGTTGCTTGAAACCGAGCTTCTTCTTCGGCGTCGGCGCTGCCGCGGCAGCCAGCGCCGGTGCGCTCGGGGCCGCGGTGGTCTTGGGCGCGCTCTTGGCAGCGGCGGTCTGCTGGGCCGCCGCGAACGCCTGCGACCGGCGCGACTGCACCAGCCAGTCCTGCACGCCGCCTTCGTATTCGCGCCAGCGGCCCTCGCCCTCGAAGGCGATCGTGCTGGTCACGACGTTGTCGAGGAAGGTTCGGTCGTGGCTCACCAGGAACACGGTGCCGTCGTAGTTCTGCAGCAGGTCTTCCAGCAGTTCGAGGGTGTCGATGTCCAGGTCGTTGGTCGGCTCGTCCAGGACCAGCACGTTGGCCGGGCGCGCGAACAGGCGCGCCAGCAGCAAGCGGTTGCGCTCCCCGCCCGAAAGGGACCGGACGGGAGAGTTGGCGCGCGCCGGCGAGAACAGGAAGTCGCCCAGGTAGCTCTTGACGTGCTTGCGCTGGTTGCCGATCTCGATCCATTCGCTGCCGGGGCTGATGAAGTCTTCCAGCGTGGCGTTCAGGTCCAGCGCGTTGCGCATCTGGTCGAAGTACGCCACCTGCAGGTTGGCCCCCTGGCGCACCTTGCCGCTGTCAGGAGCGAGTTCGCCCAGGATCAGCTTGAGCAGCGTGGTCTTGCCGGCGCCATTCGGGCCGATCAGGCCGACCTTGTCGCCGCGCAGGATGGTGGCGCTGAAATCCCGCACGATCACCTTGTCGCCGAAAGACTTGCTCACCTCGGTCAGTTCGGCCACGATCTTGCCGCTGCTCTGGCCCGAAGCGACGTCGAGCTTGACGCTGCCCAGGGCCTCGCGCCGCGCGGTGCGTTGCGCGCGCAGGACGCTGAGCCGCTCGATCCGCGCGGTGGCCCGGGTCCGCCGGGCTTCCACGCCCTTGCGGATCCAGATTTCCTCCTGGGCCAGCAGCTTGTCGGCCTTGGCGCTGATCACCGCTTCCTGGGCCGCCTGTTCTTCCTTGAGCACCTGGTACTGGCTGAAGTTGCCGGGATAGGACAGCAGGTGGCCGCGATCGAGTTCCACGATGCGGGTGGCGACCCGGTCCAGGAAGGAGCGGTCGTGGGTGATGGTCACCACGCTGCCCTTGAAGTCGATCAGCAGGTCTTCCAGCCATTCGATCGAGTCCAGGTCCAGGTGGTTGGTCGGTTCGTCGAGCAGCAGCACGTCGGGCCGGCTCACCAGCGCCTGCGCCAGGGCGACCCGCTTCTTGGTGCCGCCGGACAGCGTGGAGACCACTGCATCCTGGTCCAGGTGCAGCCGGTGCAAGGTCTCCTCGACCCGCTGCTCCCAGTTCCAGCCGTCCTGGTGTTCGATCGAGGTTTGCAGTTCGTGCAGGTCGCCTTCGCCGTGGGTGTACTGCTCGATCCAGGCGATGACGTTGGCGACGCCGGCGCAGGTGGCGTCGAACACCGTGGCGTTCGGGTCCAGCACCGGCTCCTGCGCAACGTAGGCGATCTGCACGCCGGTCTGGAGCTGGAGCACCCCGTCGTCGGGCTTTTCCATCCCCGCGAGGATCTTCAGCATCGAGGACTTGCCGGCGCCGTTGCGTCCGATCAGGCCGACGCGTTCGCCGGCTTCCAGTGAAAAGTCTGCATGGTCGAGCAAGGCCACATGGCCAAAAGCGAGCTGCGCGTCAAGAAGTGTGATTAGTGCCATGGAGCACCCGATTATCCGGTGCGCCGATGCAACGCCGGCCTATCCCGTGCCGATGAGGCTGGCTATAGTGGTTTTGACCCGGCGTGCGGCAACAGGAGGCAGCGTGGAATTGCAGATCAACGGCAAGCTGGTGCAATTCGAGGCCGACCCGGCCATGCCGCTGCTCTGGGCGCTGCGGGACGTTCTCGACCTGACCGGCACCAAGTACGGGTGCGGCGTGGCGGCGTGCGGCGCCTGCACCGTGCGGATCGACGGCCAGCCGGTGCGCTCCTGCGTCACGCCCGTTTCCGGCCTGCGTGGCAAGAAGATCCAGACCATCGAGGGCCTCGGGTCGGCCGCCCGGCCGCATCCCCTGCAGACGGCGTGGATCCGGGAGCAGGTCCCGCAGTGTGGCTACTGCCAGAGCGGCATGCTGATGGCGGCGGCGGCGCTGCTGGAAAGAAAGCCGCGGCCGACCGACGCCGATATCGAGGAAGCGATCGGCAACCTGTGCCGCTGTGGGACGTATCAGCGGGTGCGTGCCGCGATCCACCGGGCCGCGGACGTGCGCGGGGTGCCGGTGGTTCCGCCCGCCGTGAAGGCGCAGGCGTGAGGCGCCGGGCGATCCTGTTCAGCGCGCTGGGCGGTGCCGGGGCCCTGGTCGTCGGCTGGGCGGTGCTGCCGGCGCGGTCGCGCCTGGGTTCGGCGCGGCTTCTGCTGGAACCTGCGGGCGACGTGGCGCTGAACGGCTGGATCAAGGTCGCCGCGGACGGCAGCGTGATCCTGGCCATGCCACGCAGCGAGATGGGTCAGGGTGTCCACACGTCGCTGCCGATGCTGGCCGCGGAGGAGCTCGACGTGCCCCTGGGCGCGGTGCGGATCGAGCCGGCCGGCGCCGACGCCATTTACGGCAATGTCGCGATGCTGGTGGCCGGCTTGCCGTTGCATCCCCAGGACGCGGAAGCCGAAGTTGGCTTCGGCCGGATCAAGGCCACTCGCTGGCTGATGGGGAAGGTGGCGCGGGAGCTGGGGATCAATGCCACCGGCGGTTCATCGAGCATCATCGACGCCTGGGACATCGTGCGGATGGCGGCGGCGACGGCGCGTGCCTCCCTGCTCGGCGCCGCGTCACTGCAGTGGAAGCTGCCGGTGGAGGAACTGACGGTCGCCGACGGCGTGATCTCGCACCCCTCGGGCAAGTCGGCGGGCTATGGCCAGCTGGCACGCTTTGGGGCGGCGACGCCCCCCGGCACTGTGCGGTTGAAGACGCACAAGGAGTTCCGCCTCATCGGTCGCAGTGCGGCGCGCACCGACGTCCCCTCCAAGGTCGATGGTTCGGCGCGGTTCGGCATGGACGTCAGGTTGCCGGACATGCGCTACGCGGTGATCCGGATGTGCCCGATGCTGGGCGGAGCGCCGGGTCGCATCGACGCGAAGGCGGCATTGGCCATGCCCGGCGTGGAGCGGGTCGTCATGTTGCGGGCCTACGCCGGTTCCACGGCCGGCTTCGCCGTGGTCGGCAAGACCACCTGGCATGCCCGACAGGCCGCGCTCGCGGTCGACGTCGACTGGCAGCAGCGGCCTGGGGGTGCGCTGGACAGCCGTCGCATCGAGGGGGAACTGGAAGCCGCCGTGCGAGCCCGAGACGGCCATGTCTTTTACGAGAAGGGCAACGTGGCCGAATTCGAGGCGGGTGGCCGGTTGGTGGAGGCCTGGTACCGGGCGCCTTATCTGGCGCACGCCACGATGGAGCCGATGAACTGCACGGCGCAGGTGCGCGACGGCAAGGTCGAAGTCTGGGTTCCGACCCAGGTGCCGCAGCTGGCGCAGGCGATTGCCGCCCGGATCGCGGGGGTCGCGCCCGACTCCGTGACGGTCCACGTCACTTTGTTGGGCGGGGGCTTCGGACGGCGACTCGAGGTCGACTACGTAGCTCAAGCTGTGCGCATCGCGATGGATTGCGGCGGCGCCCCCGTGCAACTGGTCTGGCCCAGGGAGGAAGACCAGACCCACGATTTCTACCGGCCGATGCAGGTTGCGTTGCTGCGCGCCGCCGTGGAGCAGGACGGCCGCGTCAGCAGCCTGAGCATCAAGTCGGCGGGCGACGCGATTTCGCCGCGCTGGCTGGCGCGGGCGCTGCCGGCGTTGGCAGGACCGGTGGACACCCCCGACAAGACGACGTCCGAAGGCCTGTTCGACCTGCCCTACGCATTCGGCGCCCAGAAGATGGAGCATGTCGCCACCCGGACCGGGGTGCCGGTGGGGTTCTGGCGCTCGGTCGGGCACTCGCACAATGCGTTCTTTTCGGAGAGCTTCATCGACGAACTGGCGGCCGTGGCCCGGCATGATCCGGTCGAATTCCGGCTGGGGCTGCTGGCCCATGCACCAAGGCACAAGGCGGTGTTGAGCCTGGCCGCCGAGAGGGCGGGCTGGGGCGACGCGCTGGCGCCGGGTCGGGCCCGGGGCGTGGCGCTGCATGAGTCGTTCGGCTCGATCGTGGCCCAGGTGGCGGAGGTCTCGATCCGGGGCGGCGTCCCCCGCGTGCACCGCGTGACGTGCGCCATCGACTGCGGCACGGTGGTCAACCCGAACATCGTGGCCCAGCAGATGGAGGGTTCGGTGGTCTACGCCCTCAGCGCCGCCTTGAATGGGCGGATCGACATCGAAGAGGGTGTGGTCCGGCAAGCAAACTTCCCGAGCTATCCCCTGGTGAAGTTGGCACAGGCACCCCTTGTGGAGACATGGCTGGTGTCGAGCCAACTGCCCCCTGGTGGCGTGGGTGAACCTGGCGTGCCGCCATTGGCGCCCGCAGTGGCCAATGCGTTGTTCGCCCTGACGGGCGACCGGAGACGCTCACTGCCCCTGGTCGCGTAGTCGTTACAACGTCGGGTGGTTGCGATGGCGGAACATGCGGAATCCGTGCCATAATCGCAGGCTCGGCTGAACACAGGCACTGCAAGGTGCAACACGCGAAAGCGCAGTGTCAGCAGAGTGAAAAAAAGCCTCGAAGGCTGCGCCAGACGATAAGTACGGTATATAATTCGAGGCTCTGCTGAAAACGACAAGCAGTCAGACTTTCGAGATTCATCTCGTAGGAAAAGACAGCAAGACGCAGACAGACAAAACCCCGACAGTTGACAGGGGATTTGGAAAAAGCAGATAATTCGAGGCTCAGCTGATCGCAGCTAAGCAGGCAAGGCAAGGCAAGACGGTAAGACGTTGAGCCGAGCGGGTTCATTAAAAATATACAGCCGATAAGCGTGGGCGTTTGAAGGCGATTGCCAAGTTCTTCGGAACTAAGTCGCAAGACTTTAAACGCTCATGAGAATAGAAGTGAAGTTCACT
>CALRYV010000025.1:0-89617 GCA_943372495.1 Ramlibacter sp. 2FC
CCGCGCACACGTGCCCCGCCCCGCCTGCCCCGGCCAGCCCGCCGCGCAGCGCCGCCGCCCGCTCGCGCGGCGTGCGCGCGCCGATGGCCAGGCGGCAATCCATGGCTTCGCGCCCGCCCTGCAGCGTCCAGGCCAGGTCGCCGGCGGCGAGCCAGCGTTCCAGCATCGGGGCCAGCTCCGCCTCGCCGGCCAGCAGCCCCAGCGTGCCGCGGTGCTCGCTGGCGGTCGCCGCGAACACTTGCCCCGCCCCGCCTTCCCCGGCCAGCCAGCCGCGCAGCGCCGCCGCCAGCTCGCGCGGCGTGCGCGCGACGATGGCCAGGCGGCAATCCATGGCTTCGCGCCCGACCTGCAGCGTCCAGGCCAGGTCGCGCAGGTCCGGCTCCCCGACGGCCCCGATCGCCGCTGCAGCCGGCGCAGTAGCCGTGGCGGCAGCGGGAAGGCGCGGCGCCAGGTCGGCCGCGACCGCGGCGATCGAGTCGAGCCAGCGGAAGGCGGCGGGTTCCAGCACCAGGTCGAACTCGCGCTCGCAAGCGTGCCGCAAGGCCTGCCGCTGCAGTTCTTCCAGGCCGATGCTGTCGAAGGTTTCATGCACGTCCAGGTCCGCGGCCTCGACGCTCAGGACTGCCGCCAGCAGTTTCCGCACCGCGTGCACCGGGTCCGGCTGGCCGACGGCGACGGCCGCCGTGGGGTGACTGTCCTGGGCCTGGCTTTCCAGCGTCGCCAGCAGCCGTTGCGCGGCATCGCGCAGCGCCGCGCCGGTGCGCGCCGACAGCACGATGGGGTAAGCACTGCCGTCGGCATCGCGCCGCGCCGCCTGCGGCTGCGGGAACGACGCCGTCGGCCACTCCTCGACGATGACGTGCGCGTTCGCGCCGCCGGCGCCGAACGAGGAGACGCCGGCGATGCGCGGCTGCGGCGCGCCGTCGGGGGCCACCGGCTGCCAGGGCGCCAGCGCCTGCTGCAACGCGAACGGCGTGCCGTCGAACTGCAGCCTGGGGTTGGGCTGGGCGGCGTGCAGCGTCGGCGCCAGCTGACCATGCTGCATCTGCAGGATCACCTTGGTCAGGCCCGCGATGCCGGCCGCCGCTTCGAGATGGCCGATGCCGGACTTCACCGACCCCAGCGCGCAGCGGCCGGGGCTGCCCGCGACCGGACCGAAGGCCTGCACCAGGCCGTCGAATTCCACCGGGTCGCCCAGTTCCGTTCCCGTGCCATGGGCCTCGATGCAGCTCACCGCCTGCGGCTGCAGGCCGGCGCGCTGCAGCGCCGCCCGCACCACGTCGCGCTGCGCTGCCGGGTTGGGCACGGTGTAGCCGTTGGCCTTGCCGCCATGGTTGACGGCGCTGCCACGGATCAGCGCGTGGATGCGGTCGCCGTCGGCCAGCGCGCGCGACAGCGGCTTGAGCACCACGCAGCCGACGCCCTCGCCGGGCACGAAGCCGTCGCCGCCCTCGCCGAAGCTGCGGCAAACGCCGTCGGGGCTGAGCATCCGTGCGGCGCTGAGCTCGACGAAATTCGACGGATGCAGGTACAGGTTGACCCCGCCCGCGAGCGCCACCTCGCAGTCGCCGGCGGCCAGGTGCTCGCAGGCCTCGTGGATCGCCGTCAGCGACGACGAGCACATCGTGTCCACCGGCAGGCTCGGCCCGTTCAGGTCCAGGACGTGCGAGACCCGGTTGGCCACGCTGGCGAACGACGTCGTCGGCCGCACCATGGCGCCGTTGCCGGTGGCGAACGGCCCGTGCAGCGCATAGCCGGTCTTCGTGACGCCGGCGAACACGCCGACCCGCGAGCCGTGCCGCGCCGCGAAGCGCTTGCGGGTGTAGCCGGCGTCCTCGCAGGCGGCCCAGGCCTGCATCAGGAACAGCCGCTCCTGCGGGTCCATCGCGGCCGCTTCGCGCGGCGAGATCCGGAACAGCAGCGGATCGAAATCGGCAAAGCCCTCCAGGAAGCCGCCGCGCCGGGCGTAGCTGCGGCCCTGGGCGACGGCCTGGTCCGGATCGGCCAGCCAGAACCCGTCCAGCGGCCAGCGGTCGGCAGGGATGTCGGTGATCGCATCGCGCCCGGCCGCGAGCTGGTCCCAGAACGCGTCGAGATCGGGCGCGCCGGGGTAGCGGCCGCTGATGCCGATCACGGCGATCGGTTCGCGGCCCTCCGGCGCCGGGCGGGCGGCCGCTTGCGGCGGGGCGGCGGCCGCGACGGGCGCCGCGTCGGCCGCTGCGGCTGCCAGGCCGGTCCAGCGCCGACACGCGGCGGCGTGCTGCCGCACCAGGAACTGCGCGACGCCGCGCATGGTCCGGTACTCGAAGAACAGCGCCGACGACAGCGCTCCGAACTGCGCCCGGAGCGCGTCGTTCAGCTTGACTATCATCAGCGAATCGATGCCGTAGTGGTCCAGCGCCTCGTCCAGCAGGATGGCTTGCGGCGGCAGGCCGGACAGTTGCGCGAGCAGCGCGCGCAGCGCCTGCCCGACCCGATCCAGCAGCACGCCCTGGTCCGCACCGGCGCTGGCCGGCGGCGCCTCCGCGGCGGCGATCGCGTTGCGCCCCGCGGCAGCGAAGAAGGCGCGGATGCGCGCGCCATCGCCGCCGACCACCGCCACTTGCGGTGACGCCGCAGCCAGCGCCGCGTTCAATGCAGAGAGGCCCTGCCCGTTCGCCAGCGGCCGCTGGCCCATCGCGTCGAACAGCGCCTGCTCGCCGCCCGGCCCGGGCCGCATGCCGCCGTCGCGCCACAGCGGCCAGTCGATCGAGACCAGGGCGCCGCCCTCGCGGCTGGCCAGCGCGTCGAGGAAACCGTTGGCGGCGGCGTAATCGGCCTGGCCGGGATTGCCCGCGGCCCCGGCCAGCGAGGAGAACAACACGAAGCGCTCCAGCGCCAGGCCGCGGCAGGCCTGCAGCAGCGCCATGGCGCCGCCGACTTTGGGCGCGAACACCGAGCGCAGTTGCTCCGGGCTCTTGCGGACGATCGCGCTGTCGCGATGGACGCCCGCGCAATGGATCACGCCATGCAGCGCGCCATGCAAATCCACGGCTTCCTGCACCACGCGCGCCACTGCTGCTGGGTCGGCGACATCGGCCTGCCGGTAGGCGGCCTGCGCGCCGAGTTGCTGCAAGCCGGCCAGCGCCTCTCGGCGCCGGGCGTCGAGCGGGGCCGAGCCGAGCAACACCAGCTTCGCGCCAAGGGCCTGGCGCGCGATCTCCTGCGCCACCAGCAACCCCAACGCGCCGATGCCGCCCGTGACCAGGTAACAGCCGCCGGCGCGCCAGGGCGGCGCTGCCGACGCGACGGCAGCCAGTTCGCTCCAGCGGCGCACCAGGCGCTGGCCACCGACGTGCCGCACTCGCCGGTCGACGGGCTGGCGCGCCTCCGCGTCGAGCCATGCGACTGCATCGGCCGGACCCGACGTCGCCGGCACCCCGACGACCTGCCCGAGCAGACGCGGGCATTCGGCGCTCGCGGTATCCAGCATCGCGCCCAGGCCTTCGTACAGTTCGCGCTCGTCGCCCAACGGCACCAGCAATTGCACCAGCACCCCGTCGCCATTGCCGGAGCCGATTTCCTGCTGCAGCGACTGCAGCAGCACCTGCGCCAGGGCCTGGTAACGCTCGCCGATGTCGCCGCGCAATGCCGGCACGTCAATCAGTCCCGGCGTGCCTGCCGGCAACGCCATCTCGCAAGCCAGGATCAGCCGACGGCATGGGACCGCGGCGCCGCCTGGTGCCTGTGCCGCAGCTTCCCACTGCGGTCGCAGCAGCACCGTCTCGTCGGAGCCGCCCGCGGCGACTCCCGGAATCCAGTACCGGGTGCCGGCAAAACGGTGCGGTGGCAACGGCTGGCGGCGCGATGCGCCCCCGGTGGCAGGCGCCGCCTGCAGCACGACATGGGCGTTGCTGCCGCCGAAGCCGAAGCTGCTCACGGCGGCGCGGCGCGGCAGCTCCCGGCCCGCGGCGTCGCGGCGCGCCGGCCAGGGCTGGCGCTCGCGCAGCAGGAAGAACGGGCTGCCGTCCAGGTCGACGTACGGATTGACTTCGTCGCAGTGCAGGTTGGGCGGCAGCTCGCCGGCGCGCATCGCCAGCAGCACCTTGGCGACGCCGGCCAGCCCGGCGGCCGCTTCCAGGTGGCCGATGCTGGACTTGAGCGCGCCGAGCGCGATGCGGGCCTGGCCCGGCCCCTCCAGCAACGCGGAATAGGCCAGCCGCAAGCCGTTGACCTCGACCGGGTCGCCCAGCGCGGTGCCGGTGCCATGGGTCTCGATGTAGCCGATGCTGTCCGCGGCAATGCCCTGCATCGCCTGGCGCACCAGCGCGGCCTGCGCGGTGGCGCTGGGCGCGGTGAGGGAGCCGGCCCGGCCGCCATGGTTCTGCGCACCGCCGATCAGCAGGCCCAGGATGCGGTCGCCATCGCGCTCGGCGTCGGCGCGGCTCTTGAGCAGCAGAGCCACCACGCCTTCGCCGCGCACATAGCCGTCGGCCGCACCCGAGAAGGTCTGGCAGCGGCCCCGCGGGCTGAGCATGCCGGCGCGCCACGGTCCTTCGAAACCTTCCGCCGCCAGCGCCAGGTTGACCCCGCCCACCAGCGCCGTGCTGCAGCGCCCGCCGCGGATCGCATCCGCCGCGCGCAGCAGGGCCACCAGCGAACTGCTGCACGCGGTGTCGACCGCTTCGCTCGGGCCGCCCAGGTTCAGGTGCCAGGAGATCCGGTTGGCGACCATGGCCAGCGAATTGCCGGTGGCGACATAGCCGTCGGTCTCGACGCCGTGGGCCTGCAGCACGCGCGCGTAGTCCTGGCCGCTGACGCCGACGAACACGCCGGTGTCGGCGGCCAGCTGGTCGGGCCGGTAGCCGGCGTTCTCGATCGCGTGCCACGCGGTCTCCAGCAGCAGCCGCTGCTGCGGATCCATGCGGGCGGCCTCGTGCGGCGTGGTCTTGAAGAACGCGGCGTCGAAGCGGTCCACGTCCGGCAGGAAGCCGCCCTGCAGCGGGAAACCCGCCGCCTCGATCCGGGCCCGGTAGCCGGGGCCGTAGCGCTCCAGCGGCAGCGGACCGACCAGGTCGCGGCCCTCCAGCAGGTGGCGGAAGAAGTCGTCCGCATCCGTTGCGCCCGGCATGCGCGCCGCCAGGCCGACGATGGCGATGTCGAGCGTGCCTTCGTGGGGTTGAGGTGCGGGCGCGGAGGGGCCCCCATCCCCGTCTTCCCCCGGAGGGGGAAGGGGGAAGACCGGCGCTTCGCCGATGCGGGTGGCCAGCCAGCCGGCCACCGCTTCGATGTGCCCGCACTGGAAAAAGATCGCGGGCGTGATGGCGCTGTCGTAACGCGCATTGATGTCGCCGGCCAGTCGGGTGAGCGAGATCGAGTCGAAGCCGAGGTCGTAGAACAGCGCGCGCGGGGCGACGTCTTCCAGCGGGAACTTGAGCAGCTCCGCGACCAGCTGCCGCAGGCCGGCCACCAGTCGCTCACGCGCGCCGTCGTTGGCGGCGACGGGGACGTCGGCAACGGCAACCGCGGGGGCCCGAACGGCGGCGGCGCTGGCCGGCAGCGCGCTGGCGACGAACGCCTGCAACTCCTGCGCCGGCCGCCAGACCAGGCCCTGCAGCGCAGCCACCGCCACGCCGGCATCGTCCAGCAAGAAGACGTCGTCCGCGCGCACCAGCACGTGGGTGGCGGCGCCCGCGCCGAAGCGCAGCGACGCGAGCGCCGCCAGGGCCAGGCCCGCCACCTCGGGCCGGCCCAGCACGATCGCCTGCCAGGCGGCGCCCAGCAGGTGCGGCGGCAGCACCAGGTTGCGCTTGCTGCGGTCCTGCTGCGGCGGGTCGGCGTCGACCGCGCAGAGCATGCCGCCACCCGGCTGCGGCCACGCCTGCGCGATCACCTCGAGATAGGGTTTGAACACCAGCTTGCGGGCAGCGAGCTGCTGGTAGACCTGCTCGCGGGGCAGCGGGCGCGCGGCGCGGCGCAAGGCGGGCAGGTCGAAGGCCGGCACCGCTCCACCGGCTGCGGCCTGCCCCGTAGCCTGGGCGAGCGGCCGGAACTCGGCTCCCGCTGCGCCCATGGCGAGGCGCAACTGGAAGCCGCCCGCCGGGCCGCCGGCGACGCTCGCCTCCAGCACGTCGCCATCGTTCCAGGCCGGCGCCGCCGCGACCTCGAGCCGTTCGATGGAAAAACCGGCGGCCACGCCAGCGACGCCGGCCAGGGCCGCCATGATCTCGGGCAGCACCAGCGGCAGCAGCAGCGGCCGGCGCTCATGGGTGTATGCGTAATCGAGCAGTTCGGCGCGATAGATCGTGGTCTGGTAGCGCACGCCGTGCAGGTCGGAGCGGTTGCTGCCGATGAAGGGATGCAGGCGGGTGCTGGCGCCGATCGGGTGCACCACCGACGGCGCATCCGGATACGACTGGTACCAGCAGCGCACCCGTTCGAACGGATAGGACGGCAGCGACACGCGCCGGCGCTCGCCCTGCCGCTGCAAGCCGGACCAGTCGATCGCCACGCCCTTGCTCCACCAGTCGGCCAGGCGGGACAGCTGCGCCGCCTCCAGCGCCTGCTGGAGCACGCCCGGATCGACGCGCAGGTCGTGGTCCAGGATGCTGGCGCTGTAGAACCGCCGGCCGTCGCTTGCGAGTGCCTGAGCCCCCAGGAAGCGGCGCAGTTCGGACAGCAGCGCGGCCGGCGTGTCGGCGACCAGCGCCAGCCGGCACGGCAGCTCGTTCCTGCCTTCTTGCAGCGTCCAGGCGATGTCGGCCAGGGGCACGGCCGGTGCCCGCTCCAGCCAGGCACAGAAGCGTTCCAGCACCGCACGCAGCGTCGCCGGCGTCATCGCGCTGAACACGCACAGCTGCGGCCCGGCCGGCGCCGCGGCGCCGGCCGGCGGCCGGTATTCCTCCAGCACGATGTGGGCGTTCATCCCACCGGCGCCGATCGAGGTCACGCCGGCGCGCAGCGGCAGCTCGCGCCCGGCGCCGTCGCGCAGCCGCCGCCACGGGGCCAGCTCGCGCTGCACGACCACCGGGGTCTGCTCGAAGGCGATGTTCGGATTGAGCTGCTGCGCGTGCAGCGACGGCGCCAGCATGCCGTGCTGCATCTGCAGCAGCACCTTGGCGATCCCCGGCAGCGCGGCGGCGCCCAGCAGGTGCGCCACGTTCGACTTCACCGTCCCGATCGGGACGAACTGGCGCGCATCGGTGTACTTGCCGAACGCCTGCGTGAGCGCCTTGATCTCGATCGGGTCGCCCAGCGAGGTGCCGGAGCCGTGGCCCTCGATGTAGCCGATGGTGCGCGGGTCGATGCCGCCGTCCTGCCAGGCCTTCTCGATCGCCGCGGCCTGCTGCTGCGGGCTGGGCACGGTGAAGCCGTTGCGCACGCCGGCGTTGCTGACCGCGGTGCCCTTGATGACCCCGTAGACGTGGTCGCCGTCGCGCTGCGCGTCTTCCAGCCGCTTCAGCACGAAGGCGCCGACGCCCTCGCCCAGGATGGTGCCGTCCGCGCCCATGCCGTAGCCGCGGATCACCTCCGCGGTCTTGGTGGTGAAGTGCTCCTGCGAGGTGCCGATCAGCTTCTGCGGGTGCAGCAGCAGGTTGACGCCGCCGGCCAGCGCCACCTGGCAGCGCCCGGTGCGCAGCATCTGCACCGCCTCGTGCACGCAGGTGGCCGCGCCCGAGCACATCGTGTCCAGGAAGTAGGACGGACCGGTGAAGCCGTAGAAGTAGGACACCATGTTGGGCACGGTGCCGGTGTAGCTGCCGCTGGCCAGCGAGCCGCGCACCAGCATGTTCTGGAAGCCGTACAGGTCGTACTCGTTGGTCATCGACCCGACGATCACCGCCACGTCGCCGCCGTAACGGCGCTGCATGGTTTCGCGCGAATAGCCGGCGTCCTCGAACGCGTCCACGCACGACTGAAGGAACAGGCGCACTTCCGGCGACATCAGCTCCGCCTCTGCCTGCGAGATCCGGAAATAACGCGGATCGAATTCGTCGACGCCCGCCAGGAAGGTGCCGGTCTGCACCACGGTCTTGCCCAGCACGTCGCGTTCCGGATGCAGCAATGCCTCGTGGTCCCAGCGCGAGGCGGGATAGCGCTCGAAGCCGTGCAGCCCCTGCTCCAGCATCTGCCAGAAGCTCTCCTGGTCGGCCGCGCCGGACACGCGCAGCGACATGCCGACGATGGCGATGTCGTGGCCGGGTGCCTGCGCCGGTGTGGCTGCAGGGGCGACGACGCCGGCCTCGGCGACAGCGGCCGGCGCCTCGAGCGCCGGCGCAGCCACGGCCGGCGCGGGGTCCGCGGTCGCGAGCAGCGTCGCCAGCGCCGCCGGATGGGCCTCGACCAGGTGGCCGGCCAGTCCGTCGAGATCCACGTATTCGAAAAACAGCGTCTTGGACAGCGGGCCGAGCACCTCCTCCAGCCGGTTGGTCATCTCGACGATCGTGATCGAGTCGAGCCCGTATTCCTCCAGCTTGCGGTTGGAGCGGATCCGGCCCGCATCCATCTGCACCAGTTCGGCCAGCAGGTCCTTCAGCCAGGCCACGGTGCCGGCCAGCAACTGCTGCGCGCCGGGCGCCGGCGCCGCAGCAACCACGGCCGCGGCGGTGACCGGCGCACGGGCGGCGGCCTGGACCGTTGACGCTTGCGCAGCGCCGGTGTCGGCCAGCAACGCGTGGATGCGATCGGCCGCGCCGTACTGCACCATCACGCGCGGCGGTCCGCCGGCCGCAAGGATCCGGTCCAGCGCCGCGAGCCCGACGTCGGTCGGCAGCGGCACCGTGCCGAAGCGGCGCTGCAGCGACGCCAGCGTTGCGCCGTCGACCTGCATGCCGCCCTCGGCCCACAGCGGCCAGGCGACCGCGACCGTGGCGCCGTGGCGCTCGCCGCGGGCCACCCTGGCCGCGCGTTCGTCGGCGAACGCATCCATGAAGGCATTGGCCGCGCCGTAGTCGGACTGCGCCGGGTTGCCGACCACGCCGGCGATCGACGAACACAGCAGCATGAATTCGAGCGGGATCGCGGCAGTGGCTTCGTCGATGTTCACCAGGCCCGCGACCTTCGGCGCGAACACCGCCTCCACATCGGCCGCATCCTTGTTGAACAGGTAGCCGTCGCGCAGCACGCCGGCCGCATGGACGATGCCCCGCAGCGGACCGACCTGGTCGGCGATCCACTGCACCGTCGAACGGACCTGCTGCGCGTCGGCGACGTCGCAGGCGCGGTAGCAGGCGTCCACGCCCTGGAGCTGCAAGCGCTCCAGCGCCCCGGCCGGCGGCGCTGCGCTGCGGCCGCTGAGCACGATGCGCCGGGTGCCGCGCGCCGCCAGCCAGGTAGCAAGATGCGGCGCCAGTCCACCGAGCCCGCCGGTGATCCAGGCCACACCATCCGCTTGCGCCATTGCAAACGACGCAGCGGGCGGCGCATCGACGGCGACCTGCCGCAAGGCCAGCCGCTGGTCGCCGGCGTCGTAGCGAACCTGCGTGAAGCTGTCGGTGCGCGCGCTGTCGGCAGCGACCAGCGCCGCCAGCCGCGGCGCCGTCAACGGGCCTTCGACCTGCAGCACCGCGCCGCCGATGCGCGGCTGCTCGGCGCCTGCCGTGCGCTGCAGCGAGGCCAGCGGCGCGGTCAACGTCGACGGCAGGTCTGCCGGCACCAGCACGCGCCACTGCTGGCGTTGCGTCGAGCCGGCCCGCAGCGCATCGGCGATGTCCTGGCGCAGGGCCTTGAACCATTGCAGCGCAGTGGCTGCCACATCGGCCGGCTCGCCCAGGGCGAGCGTGCGCACGGGCGCGCCGCACAGCACTGCCAGTTCGGCCACCACCTCCGGCGCCAGGCCGGCGGCGAAGATCCGCATCTCGACACCTTCAGCGCCGGCCCGCGGCGCGATCGGCTGCGGCTGCCAGCGCGGGACCGACCAGACCGTTTCGCGCGCGGCGCCGGTCTCGCCCATCACGCGCAGGGCCAGCTCCTCGAACCGCACACGCACCACCCCGGCGCGATCGCACAGCGCGATGTCGAAGCGCTTGAGCGCTGCGTCCGCGGCGGTGCCGGCAACCGGGGTCAGCACCGCCCACATCGATTCCTCGCAGGGGCCCGCCACCTCGATCCGCCGGCAGGCGAACGGAACGGCTGCGCCACGCGGGGCGGCGGCGCCGGGCTCGAACCCGGTCCAGGCCTGGATCGCCGCATCGAGCAGCACCGGATGCAGCGGGAAGGTCTCGAGCGTGGACCGCAGCCGGCGCGGCAGCTTCAGGCTCGCCAGCACGTAGCCGTCACCGCGCCAGACCCGGGTCACGGCCTGGAACGACTCGCCGTGGTGCATGCCGCTCGCGCGCAGCCGCTGGTAGATGGTGGCGGCCTCGATCACTTCCGCCGCGCCCGAGCGCAAGCGCTCGAGGTCGCGCGACGCCGGCGTCGCAGCGGCCGCAACCGGTCGCATGCTGCCTTGCACGTTGGCGACGCGGGCCGGCCCGCCGGCGGCAATCTCGAAAGCGAGCTGGTCGTCGCCGCGCGGCTGCAGGCGGATCTCCACCGCGGCCGGCGCCTCGGTGGCCCGGATCGCATGGGCCCAGACCAGGTTGTCGAAGCACAGCGACAGGCTGGCCTGCCGGCTGCCGCCGCTGGCGTGCTCCCAGGCGGCGCGCGCCATCTCCAGGCCGCTGACGCCGGGCAGCACCTGCTCGGCCCCGACCCGGTGCCCGGCCCAGAAGAACTCGCTGCCGCCGAAGGTCGACTGGTAGCACTGGCGGCCCAGCCGCGAGACATTTCGCTGCAGCAGCGGATGCAGCACCGGCGCCGGATCCTTGCCGCCCTGCGCCGCGTCCATCCAGTGGCGCTCGCGCGCGAAACTGTAGCCGGGTGCGTGAATGCGGCGCGGCATCCGCCCGCCGTACAGCGCAGCCCAGTCCACCTCGCCGCCGGCCAGCCAGCGGTCAGCGCTCAATTCCAGCGGGCCGTTGCCGCCAGCCGCCGGAGCTTCCGGCAGCCGCACCCGCGCATCGGCTTCGCCGGCGATAAATGAGCGCAAGGCCTGCGCCAGCGCCGCATGGTCCGCAGCCAGGAAGGCCACGCGCTCCTGCATCGCTTCGCGGCCGGTCTGCAGCGTCCAGGCGAGATCGGCCAGCTGTTCATCGGGACGCTGCTGCACGAACTCCAGCAGCGATGCGGCGCCGGCGAGCAACCGCTCGGGATCGCGGGCCGACAACGGCAGCAGCAGCATGCCCTTGTACGCCGGCGCTTCGACAGGCGCCGGCGCCTCTTCCAGCAGAACGTGCCCGTTGCTGCCGCCGAAGCCGAACGAGCTGACGCCGGCGCGGCGCGGCCGGCCCGGCGTGCGGGGCCAAGGCTGCATGTCGCCGGCGATCTTGAACGGGCTGCCGGCCAGGTCGATCAGCGAATTGAGCTGGCCGAAATCGACGTTGGCGGGCAGCGCCCCGTGACGCAGCGCCGCCAGCACCTTGACGATGCCGGCCACGCCGGCCGCGCCTTCGAGGTGGCCGATGTTGGTCTTGACCGAACCGACCGCGCAGCTGCCCGCGACCGGGACCGTCCCCTCCTCTTCGTGCAGGCGGGCGAACGCCTGCTTGAGCCCCGCGATCTCGATCGGGTCGCCCAGCGGGGTGCCGGTGCCGTGGGCCTCGATGTAGTCGATGCTGCCGGGAGCGACGCCGGCCTGCCGCACCACGTCGGCGATCAGGTCGCCTTGCGCCTGCGGATTGGTGACCGTCAGCGAGTTGGTCCGGCCGCCGTGGTTGATCCCGGCGCCGCGGATGACCGCATGGATCGGGTCGCCATCGGCCAGCGCCCGCGCCAGCGGCTTGAGCAGCAGCATCGCGCCGCCCTCGCCGCGCACATAGCCGTCGGCCCGCTGGTCGAAGGCGCGGCTGGCGCCTTCGCGCGACAGCATGCCGTTCTTGGAGAAGGCGATGAAGTGGTTCGGCGACCAGGCCAGGTTGACGCCGCCGGCCAGCGCGAGATCGCACTCACCGGTTTGCAATGCACGCACGGCCTCGTAGACCGAGGTCATGGAGGCGGCGCAGGCCGTGTCGTTGGCGATGCTGGGGCCGCGCAGGTCGAAGAAATGCGAGACCCGGTTGGCGATGATCGAGAAGGCGATGCCGGTCGGCGTGTAGGCGTCCAGGTGCGACAGGTGCTTTTCGATCAGCTCGGCATAGTCCCAGTGGCAGACACCGACGTAGACCCCGGTGCGGGTGCCGGCCAGCGCGCGGGCCGGATAGCCGGCATCCTCGATCGCCTTCCACGCCAGTTCCAGGGCGAAGCGCTGCTGCGGGTCCATCCATGCCGCTTCGCGCGGCGAGATGTTGAAGAAGGCCGGGTCGAAGCAATCGGCGTCCTCGACGAAGCCGCCCCGCACGCTGTTGCTGAACTCGCCCCGGGCGGGGTCGCCGCGCAGCGCCGCCGCGTCCCAGCGCCGGGCCGGCACCTCGGTGATCAGGCTGCGGCCGGCCGCAAGGTGCGACCAGAAAGCGTCCAGCGATTCCGCCTGCGGCAGGCGCAGTCCGGCACCAATGATGGCGATGCCTTCGCGGCTGCTGCCCTGGCTCATCGCGCTCATCTGCCCGGGGCCTGCATCGCGGCGAAGCGTCCGCGCAGCAGCGCGGCGGTTTCGGTCATCAGCCGGTCGGCCACGACATCGACGTGCCGCGCCTGCCACGGCGCCAGCTCGGTGCCGGCCACCCACTGGTTGAAGGCGCCGAGCGCCGGGCCGCACTGGATCTGGAAATCCACCTTGTGCGCGGCGTCGCCGGCCAGCGCCCAGTCGGTCGAGTCGCGGAAATAGCGCTTGAAGACCAGCGCCATCCGGTGCTTGGAGCTGCGCTCGGCCCGCTCGACGTCGCCCGGCGGGCAGGCGGCGCGCACTTCGTCGTACACCGTGTCCAGGCTGCGGCGGAAGTAACGTTCCTCGATCTGCTGGCGGGTCTTGGCGTCGATCTCGTCGAGCGACTCGTGCTGGCGGTACAGCGCCGCCAGCTTGTTGGCGCGGGCCGGAAAGAAGATGCCCTTCCTGAGCACCTGCACCTTCGAGCCCTGCTCGAACAGGTCGCCGGACGGCGCGTAGTCGGTGTCGTGGACCTGCATCTCCTGCAGCAGGTCCTTGACCAGGGCGCTGGTGCCGGCCTCGGGCGTGCACTGGTTGATCGAGCCGGTGAGGATGAAATCGACGCCCATCACGAAGGCCGCCGCCGCCGCCTCGGGCGTTCCGATGCCGCCGCCGGCGCCGACGAACAACCGGCCGAAGCCGCTGTACTGCGGCTGCACCGAGTCGCGCAACCGCAGCATGGCGGGGATCAGCGTGAAGGGCATGCCCTGGTCCGTGTGGCCGCCCGAATCCGCTTCCACGCTCAGCGCATCCGCCATCGGCACCTGCGCCAGCAGCGCCGCTTCATCGGCGGAAATGGCGCCGGCCTCCAGCAGGCGCGCGACCAGCCGCGGCGGGGCCGGCGCGAAGAACTGGGCCCCCACGTCGGGCCGCGAGACCTTGGCGATGATCCGGTTGCGGGCGACCACCCGGCCGCCCGCTTCGCGCTGCAGCCCGCGGGCCCGGTAGCGCACCAGCGCCGGCGTCACTTCCATGAAGGCGGACGCCTCGATGGTCCGCACGCCGTGCACCAGCAACAGGTCGGTCAGTTCGTCCTCGCGCGCCGGGTGGTTGCTGTGGGCGATGAAGTTGATGCCGTACGGGGCGCCGGGCGCGATCCTTTCCTGGATCGCCACGATGGCGTTCTCGATCTCCGCCAGCTTCAGCCCGCCGGCGCCGAGGAACCCCATCAGCCCCGCGCCCGCCAGCCGGGCGACGACGTCCACCGAGGCGATGCCCTGGTACATGCCGCCGGCCACATACGCATGCCGCACGCCGAATTTTTCGCAGAAGGATGGCGCGCCGAGCGACGCCGCCGTGAACGGCCGGGGCGTGGTGGCGACCGGTTGCGGTTCCACCACCTGCGCCGGCGGCACCGCCGCCGCGCGCGCTGGTTGCTGCGCCTCTTCCTGCGCCAGCACGGCCGGATCGAGCGGGGGCGCTTCATTGCGGGTGCGCATCACCATCGGCTTGACCACCGCCGCGCCCTCCGGCCCGACCTCCTCGAAATCGCTCACCGCCAGCCCCTTGGCCATCAGGTAGCGGATGCTGTCGGCCCAGCGCACCGGCGCCGTGATCTGCTCCACCATGCGCTCGCGGATGCGCAGCGGATCGTGCGGGCGGGCGGTGACGTTGGAGATCACGGGAATGCGGGGGGCGGCGAACTCCACGTCCTGGAGATAGCGCGCGAATTCGTCGCGCGCCGGCGCCATGAACGGCGTGTGGAAGGCGCCGCTGACCTGCAACACCTTGAAGAACGTCGCGCCGGCCTGCATGAACAGCGGCTCGGCCGCCTCGACCGCGGCGCGCGCCCCCGACAGCACCACCTGCCGCGGCGTGTTGACGTTGGCCGCGAACACGTCGTCCAGCCGGTTCGCGCGCAGGACGGCGTTGACCTGCTGTTCGTCGAGCCCGAGCACCGCGGCCATCCCGCCGCCGCTGGCCCGCGCCATCAGCTCGCCGCGCTTGCGCACCAGCCGCAGTCCGGTGGGGAAATCGAACACGCCGGCGGCGAACAGCGCCACGTACTCCGAAACGCTGTGTCCCATCAGGTAGTCGGGCGGGCCGGCGGCGGCGCTGCGCTGCAGGGACGCCAGCGCATTCACCACGAAGAGCGCGGGCTGCGTGAACTCGGTCTGTGTCAGCCGCTCGAGCGGCCCCTGCGCGCACAGCGACCGGATGGAGTAGCCGAGCACGTCGTCTGCCGTGCGGGTCAGGTCCGGAAAGGCGTCGAACAGGCCGGCGCCCATGCCGAGCCGCTGGGCGCCCTGGCCGGGGAACATGAACGCCTTCATGTGGACGGCTCCAGGTCTGTGCCGGCGCGGTCCCACTGCACGACGCCGAGATCGAGCCTGATCACCCGGTCCGCGAGATGCCAGAAGCGGTCATCGTGAGTGACAGCAATCACCGTTTTTCCCCTGCTCTTCAGAGCGGGCAGGATGCGGGTATAGAACTGCTCCCGGAAATGGACATCCTGCTCCGCGGACCACTCGTCGAAGACATACACCGGCCGGTCTTCCAGCGAGGCCGCGATCAATGCCAGCCGCTTGCGCTGCCCGGTCGACAGGTTGAGGTCCGAGAACCTGCCGTCCTGGTAGCGCACCTTGTCCTGCAGCCCCATCTCTCCGATCAGCCGCGCCACTTCGGCGGGATCGACCTGTTCCAGGCCGTACAGCCGGTCGAACAGATGGAAGTCGGCAAAGATCGCGGAAAACAGCTCCCGGAAGCCGCCGACCTGGTCGCCCACCACCTCCGCACCGTCGACCAGGATCGCGCCGCCCTCGGCCGGATACAGCCCCGTCATGAGGCGCAGCGCCGTGGACTTTCCACTGCCGTTGCCTCCCACCAGAAAGACAGTTTCGCCGCGCGTCACGCGCAGGTCAAGCGGGCCCGCGGTGAAAGTCGGAACTCCGTCCTGGCCCCGGTAGCTATAGCGCAGGCCGCTGTAGTCAATGTTGATGAAGTCGCGAAAACGGGGCGCCTGTGCACGGGCCTGGTGCGGTTCCACGCCAGGCACCAGATCGAGCTGCTGCTGCACCGCGAGGATGGCGTTGAGCCCCACGTCGGCGCGCAGGAACATCGGCGACTGGCCGACGATGCGGGTCAGCGGGCCGATGCAAAACAGCAGCGTCGGCACCAGCTGGAACACGATGGTGCTGTGGCCGCCGATGTATTGCGGGAAGATGAAGGCCACCACGCCGACCATGAAGTAGATGACGAAGCTGGTCAGCAGGATCATCGACGCCCAGTGTTCGCCAACCCGTGTCTGCAGCCGCTGCGCCGCCTGCGACAGGCCGCGGAAGGCGGCGTAGACCGCGTCGCTGCGCCGCGTGTTCAGGCGCAGTTCCTTGCTGCCGTCGATGATGTCGCCCACGGCGTCCACCAGCTTCGCCTCGCTGCGCCCGAGTTCCGCGATGGTCTCGCGGAAGTTCTCGTTGAAGTGCCGGTAGCCCAGGATGCCCAGCGCCACCGCGACCGCGAAGACCGCCAGTGCGGCCAGCGACAGGTAGCCCAGGTAGACCAGCGACACCGCCAGCAACACGCCCTGCTGGAAGCTCTCGATCAGCAGCGGGAACGCCACCGACAGGTGGTTGGTCTCCTGCGCCACCAGGTTGTACAGCTGCCCGCGGCCGAGTTTTTCCACCGTCGGCAGCTCCGACCGCCGCAGCTTCGCGACGACGCTGATGCGCAGGTCGCGCAGCAGCCTTTCGATGATGGCATTGGCCCGCAGCAGCGCGACCCGGTCGCACAGGTAGTACAGGACGAAGGCCGAAACGAAACCCAGCCACAGCCACAGTCCCGGGCGCTCCCCCTGCGCCACCTGGCCGGCGACGAGGTTCACCACCACCACCAGGAACGCGTTGGCGAAACCGGCGACCGTGGTCAGCGCCAGCATGGTGCGGATCTCGCGGGGCTCGGCCCGCCTGATGAAGTCGACCAGCACCATCGGTCAGGATCCCGGCGCGGGCGCGCCCGCCGCGACGACGCGCCCCAGGTCCAGCGTGACGCTGCGATCGGCCAGGTGCCAGAAGCGGTCGTCATGGGTGACCACGACCACGGTCTTGCCGCGCCGCTTGAGCTCGGGCAGGATCTCCTCGTAGAACGCGGCGCGAAAGTGCGCGTCCTGGTCGGCGGCCCATTCGTCGAAGAAGCAGATCTCGCGGTCTTCGAGCAGCGTGACGATCATCGCCAGCCGCTTGCGCTGGCCGGTCGACAGGTCCTGGGTGGAAAAGCGGCCGTCGGCGAAAGCGACCTTGTCCGCCAGGCCCATGCGGGTGATCAGCGCCGTGACCTGCGCCGCGTCGACATGGTCGAGGCCGTGCAGGCGGTCGAACAGGTGGAAGTCCGGAAAGATGCAGGAGAACAGCTCGCGGTATTCCTGCAGCGATGCGGTCTCCACCGCGATCCCGTCCACCAGGATCCGCCCGCTGGCGACCGGGTACAGGCCGCACATCAGCTTGAGCGCCGTCGACTTGCCGCTGCCATTGCCGCCCAACAGGAACAGCAGTTCGCCGCGCTGCAGGTCCAGACTCCAAGGGCCGGTGCGGAAGCTGTCGTTGCCCGCCGCGTCCTTGTAGGCGAAACCGATCTCGTCGAACCGGATCGCGCGGAACCCACTGAAGCGCGAGCGCTCCGGCACGGCCCGGGCGCCGCCGGGCAGCGCGTTCGCATCGAGCATGTCCTCCAGCCGGTACACATGGCCCAGGCCGATGCTGGCGCGGGAATAGAGCGGGGCGGCGGTGGTGATTGCCCCGACCGGCCAGACGCAGAAGATCGCGGCCGCGGCGACCTTGTAGATGATGTCGGTGTAGCCCTGGAAGAATGCCGGCAGCACGAACACCACCACGCCCAGCAGGGCATACAGGAAGGCATTGCTGAACAGGAGCAGCACGACCCACTTGCCGCCGATGCCGACCACCAGCGCCTCGAGGTCGTCGACGATCTGCGTGTAGCGCGCGAACAGGGCGTCGTTCTTGTCGGCGTTCAGGCGGATCGCCGGGAAGCCTTCGGTGACATGGGCGAGCGATGCCAGCATCGCCCCTTCCTGCGCATGGACGGTCGCCATCGCCGCGTTCAGGGCCTGCCGGCGCCGGTGGAACACCAGCAGGCCGGCCGCGGTGGCGGCGGCCACTACGAGGAAGGACACCGTCGACAGGGTCGCGATGTACAGGAGGCAGAACACCAGCAGGAACGAGCCCTGCGCAGCGCTGACCAGCAGCGGAAAGTTCTGCGCCAGGTGGTTGGTCTCCTGCGCCACCACCGCGTACAGCTCGCCGCGGCCCATCTGCTCCAGGGTCCGCAGCTCCGCGCGGCGGATCTTGTCGCCGAGGCGCAGCCGCATCTCGCCGATCCGGCCCTGCACGAATTCGTTGGCCTGGCGCAGCGACGCGCGGTTGGCCAGCGTATAGATCGCGAACGCCAGCACGTACATCAGCAGCAGGCTCGCGTCGACCTGCGTGCCGGCGGCGGCGTCCGCGGCGGCAAGGTTGATCAGGCCCAGGAGGACAGCGTTCGCCAGCCCGGCCAGGCAGGTGACATACAAGGCTCCCTTGAGCCGGCCGGGACTGTCGATCTGCAGCAGGCGAACGATGTGCGTGATGGCTCCCGGCGTTTCTGGTTTTGGGGCGCGCCTGGACTGCGCAGCGCACGATGGATGGTATGCGTTGGCGGGACCAGGCTCCCCTCGCGCAGGAAAAAAAATATACTGGCCGCACATTGGCGCCGCATCAGCAATCACCCTTGTTTTCGGCGTCGGCCGCCGCCTGCGACGTGTGGGTGGTGTCGCTGCTGCAGCCGCCGCAGCGGCTCGCCGCCCTCGAATCGCTGCTGGCCCCCCCGGAACGGGAACGCGCCGCGGCCTTCCTGCTGCCGTTGCCGCGCCGCCAGTTCATCGTGGCCCGGGCCGCCCTGCGCATCTTGCTGGGGCGTGCGCTGGAGATCGCGCCCACCGCCGTGCGCTTCGCGCTCGATGCGCACGGCAAGCCGGCACTCGATCCGGCGTGCGCGTTGCGGTTCAACGTGAGCCACTCCGGCGATCTCGCGCTGATCGCGGTCGCCAGCGGCTTCGACGTGGGGGTCGATGTCGAAGCCCACCGGCGCGCCGACGATCTCGCCCCGCTCGCTGCATCCATCCTCGGGCCCGAGGACCTGGAGCGCTGGCGGGCGGCCGCGGCCGTGGAGGGAGCGGCGGCGTTCTACCGGATCTGGACCTGCAAGGAAGCGGTCGCCAAGGCGATCGGCCGCGGCCTGGCGCTGGACTTCCGGTCGCTTCGCATCAGCCTGGATCCCGGTCGCGCCGCAGCGCTGGCGGCACTGGAACCGGCTTGGGGCGAGGTCGGCGCGTGGTCGCTGTGCGAGCTGGAAACGCAGGCCGGCTATTGCGCGGCCGTCGCGGCGCCGACACCGGGCCTGGCAGTCACGCTGCGCACCCTGGTGCTGTGAGGCCCGGGGCGGCCGCCCATCTCACTTGCGGCCCGACGACGGGTCCGGCAGCGGCGTCGTGAGGCGGTTCGGCAGGGTGCTGGTCGTGCCGTTGGGGATGGACGGCCCGGCCTGGTCGGCGTTGAGCAGGATCGGCAGCTGGTTCTGGCCGGTTCCCATGATGATGATCTTGGCGTTGGGGGACTTCGCCAGGTCCTGCGTCGCATCGATGCCGCGCCATTTGAGGATCGACACCCCGGTGGTCTGCTCGAACTCCCTGATGCCTTGCGCCTCGATCACCTTGCGCTTCCTTTCCTGCTCCTCGGCGCCCAGCCGGAAGCGGTAGGCGAGCAGGGTCTGCTCGAACAGCAGCTTGTCGACGATGCCCTTGGCCATGGGGGGCGGCAGGTCCAGCCGCAGCAGCACCACCCGCTCCAGGATCAGCGGGTGGATCGACTGCACGTTCGCCTTGACGGTCTTGTCGATCTCGGTGATCAGGCCACGCTCGTCGCGCGCGTAGATCTCCTCGGCCGTGTAGTTTCCCAGCACTTGGCGAAGGGAGGAGATCACCTCGGGGACGACCACCTTCTCGGCATACAGCGGACCCACACTGCGATGCAGCAACGGCAGCCTGGAGGGTTCCACGCGGTAGCGCGCGGACCAGTCCACGCTGATCTCCATGCCGTCGCGCGTGAGCATGACCGTCTTGCCGTGCGTCTCCGTCACGCGGGTGTTGTAGACGATGATCTCGTCCCACGGCAACTTGAAGTGAATGCCCTCGCCGAGGATGCGATCGGAGGTGCCGCCGAAAAAGCGCGACCAGTAGACGCTGTTTTCGCCCGAGTGATTGGAGACGACGACTTCGCGCCACAGGACGACCAGCAGGAACGCCAGGATCAGCAGCGACAGCGTGACCTGGAAGTGATGCCGCCGGACCCATCGGGCCGGATGCCTGACCCAGTAGCGCCAGCTGGGCGCGGCAACCGCCCCGGCTGGCGTGATCCGTTCGCCCGGTTCCGCGAGGTCCGGCGTGTTCATTGGCACCGCCCCCGACTTGCGCAGGGCACGGCGACCCGCAGCCCCCTCACTTCACCTCTTTCGGGTGGCCGAACAGGATGACGAACAGCAAGGCTGCCACCGGCGTCAGGACCAGGCCGACCAGCGCCACGCCCCAGAACCCCAGCCGCGAATCGCGCCCGAGGTAGCCGGCGATGGCGCACAGGAGCAGGTAGGCAGTCCAGAAGATCAATTCAGCACTCCCCGTGGTTCGCGCATGCGAGACGGCGAGCCGCTCAGGCGGCCGTGGGCTTGATCGGGGGCACCGGCGCCGTCCTGGCGGCGGCCTGCTTGAGCCCGTCGCCGTACTGGGCGCGGAAATACTCGCGCATGGCCGCGGGATTGAAATCAAGCAGCGTGCCGCCCGCTTCGAAATGGGCAATGAACACCTTGCCGATGGCATAGGTGATGGCGGCGGCCATGCCGGGCACGGCCACCACGGCCAGCAGCTGGCCGAACACCGGGATGGCGCGCATGCTGCTGAAGGCGATCATCTTGCCCAGCGTGACGCTGCCCAGGCTGCCGACCAGCGACAGCACCGCCGACTTGGCCAGGTCGTTGCGGAACGGAACCTTGTAGTGGTGCGCCAGTTCGTTGATCAACTTGACTTCCACCGCCGTGATGGCGACCAGTTCCAGCATCGGCACGGGTAGCACGCCGGCGCCGGCGGACCACAGCATGTTTCGCTTGACGATCTCGGTTGCCTGGGCAACCCTGAGTTCGAGTTCGTCGACTGGAATGAGAGCTTGCTCCGTCATGCTTCCTCCGTTAGGTAGAAAAGGGGGGCGCCCGATAGGACCGTGGCAGTATATCGAGTCCCGCCCAAAATCGTAACAACATTCAAGCGCCGCCCCTTGCCCGCTTGCCCGCCCAGCGCCCTTGAACCCGACTGCGAAATTCATCGTCCCCGTGCGCCGCGGCAGCGCGCGCCCCCTGTTCCTGGTGCACAGCGTAGCCGGCGAACTGACGTGGATGCCGCGGCTGGCCGAGGGCCTGGCCCCGGACCAGCCCCTGTTCGGGTTCGCGGCGCCCGGGCTCAATTCGGACGCGCCCTTCTTCCCCAATCTGGAGGAGATGGCCGCGGCCTACCTGCGCGACATTCGCGCGCAGCAGGCGCATGGGCCCTACCTGATCGGCGGCTATTCGATGGGCGGGGTGGTGGCGTTCGAGATGGCCCGGCAGCTGGAGGCGGCCGGCGAGGAGACCGGCCGGCTGGTCCTGATCGACGCGTTCGCGCCGCATCCGGAGCGCGGCTCGTCGATCGCCGCCTGGAGCCGCAATGGCCTGCTGATGCAGGTCGTGGCAAACCAGCTCGCCCTGCAATGGGGCGCCGCCGCCCTCCTGCCCGCCGAGGCGCTGCAGTCCGCGCCCTATTCGGAACACAGCGTGGTCGCCGCGCGCCACCTGCTCGCGCACTGCCGCACCCAGCACACCTACGACACGCTCCAGCCCTACCTGCGGCGCTGCCAGACCCTGATGCGGGTGCATGCAGAACTGCTCTCGGCCTACCGGCCGCAGCGCCTCGCCAGGCCGGTCGGCGCCGTGCTGTTTCGCAACACGCTCGGATTGATCGGGCAGGACAGCGCGCTCAAGCTGCCGGTGCTGCCGCAGGCGCAGCGGGCGCCGCCGCACGGGTGGGAAGCGCTGCTGGCGCGCCACGACACGGTCGACATCGCGCAGGAGCATTTCCTCATGAGCGGACCGGCGCCGATGGCCGAGATCGCGGCCACGCTGAACCGCCTGCTGCGCGAGTGACTGTTGACCCGCGCCGACAAGATGTGGCATCGTCCACCTCCGTCCCGCCCCGCTCTGGAGTCCATCCGCCATGTCCGACAGTCAGGAAACAGCCATTGCTTCACGGGCGGTCGCCGCCGTCATGGACCCGCAGGGTCCCGCGCCCGCCGCCTTCGACATCGACTGGTGGACCTTGCTGACCGACCCGGCGTTCCTCAGGAACCCCTACCCTGACCTGAAGCGGATCAGGGACCTCGCGCCGATCCATTACGACCCGGCTTCCGGCCTCTACTTCGTCCTGGGCTACCGCGAGTTCGGCCTGATGGCCAAGACGCCGCAGATGGGGCGCGACACCCGGTTCTGGGCCACCGGCTGGAACAGCCCGGAGAACCGGCTGCGCGACCCGGCGACCTACGAGCTGTTCACCGAGTTCCAGCCCCAGATGATCAATGCGAATGCGCCGGACCATCGCCGCATGCGGGGGGTCTACGAAAAGGCCTTCCGGCCCGGCGCCATGGCCCGGTATTTCCCGATGATCGAGGCCGAGTGCCAGCGCTTGCTGGACGCCTTGCCGGTGGATGCTTCCGTCGACTTCATGACCGGATTCGCCAACCTGCTGCCGCATCGCGTCTCGCTGAACCTGTTCGACATCCCGCAGGCGATGGACGAGAAGATCGCGCAGTGGATCGCGGCCCTGAGCTGGCTCGGGAACATCATCACGACGCCCGAGCAGAAGCGCGAAGCGCAGGCCGCCCAGCGCGAGTTCAAGGACTACGTGCGTGACCACCTCGCTTCATGCAAGGGCGACCCGGGCGACGGCATGGTCGGCCTGGCGCTGGCGGCGGCCGCAAACGGCACCATGGACGACGAGGAGACCCTGAACAACGTGGTCATGCTCATCTCCGGCAGCCGCACGACGCTGACGCTGCTGGGCAATGGCATGCTGTCGCTGCTGCGGCATCCCGCGCAGTTCGAGAAACTGCGGGCCAATCGCGACCTGATGCGGCCGGCGATCGAGGAGATGCTGCGCTTCGAACCCGGCAGCAGCCTGATTCCCCGGGCCGGGATCACCGACTTCCAGTGCGGCAAGGTCCGGATTCCGGCCGGGTCGATGGCGATCGGCCTGGTCGGGGCGATCAACCGGGACCCGGCGCGCTTCGACAACCCCGACGTCTTCGACATCAGCCGGCAGCCCAATCCCCACTCCGTCTTTGGCGGCGGCCCCCACATCTGCATCGGCAAGGCCCTGGCCCGCATGACGGCGCAGGTGGCCTTCACCGCGCTCATGGACCGGTATCCGCGCATCGAGCTGGCCGGCGAGCCGGACTGGTGGACCGACCGCAGCGACCAGCGCGGCCTGCACGCCTTGCCACTGCGCCTGTCGCCGGCGTGATGGACGGCGCGCCCGACTGGTGGGCCCTGTTCAAGGATCCGGCCTACCTCACGGATCCCTACCCAGAACTGAAACGGATCCGGGACCTCGCGCCGGTCCACCACGACCCGGTGTCCGGCGTCTACTTCGTGCTGGGCCACCGCGAATTCGGCGCCATGGCAAAGGCGCCGGAAATGGGCCGCGACACCCGGCTCTGGACCCACGGCTGGAGCAGCCCGGGGAACAGGCTGCGCGACCCGGTGAGCTATCGCCTGTTCAGCGAATTCCAGCCCCAGATGACCAATTCGAACGGGCCGGAGCATCGCCGGATGCGCGCCGTGTACGAGAAGGCGTTTCGTCCCGGGACCATGGCCCGGTACCGGCCCATGATCGAGGCCGAGTGCCGGGCGTTGCTGGACACGCTGCCGGTGGACACCCCGGTCGACTTCATGGCCGCCTTCGCGAGGCTGCTGCCGCATCGGGTCTCGCGCAACCTGTTCGAGCTGCCGCCGGCCATGGACGGGCAACTGGCGCAATGGATTTCGGCGCTGAACCTGATCGGCAGCATCATCATGACGCCGGAGCAGAAGCAGGATGCCCAGACCGCGCTGGGCGAGTTCAAGACGTACCTGCGCGGCCATCTTGCTGCCCGGCGCGGCGACCCGGGCGACGGGTTCATCGGCCTGGCGCTGGCGGCGTTCGCGGACGGGACGATGGATGAGGACGAGACCCTGGTCAACCTGGTGACCCTGGTCTCGGGCGGATCGGCGACGCCGACGCTCCTGGGCAATGGCATGCTGGCGCTGCTGACGCATCCCGCGCAGTTCGACCGGCTGCGGGCGGACCGGGACCTGCTGCGGCCCGCCATCGAGGAGATGCTGCGCTACGAACCCGGCGGCAACTTCATCCTGCGGGTGGCCATCAGCGATTACCAGTGCGGCGAGGTGCGGATTCCGGCGGGGTCAATGGCCATCGGCCTGGTGGGAGCGATCAACCGGGATCCCGCGCGCTTCGACGAGCCCGACGCCTTCGACATCGCCCGGGCGCCCAATGCCCATTCCGTCTTCGGCGGCGGCCCCCACGTGTGCCTGGGCGCCGCACTGGTTCGCATGACGGCGCAGGTGGCCTTCAATGCCTTCATGGACCGGTTTCCACGCATCGAGCTCGCCGGCGAGCCGGCCTGGTGGACCCACCGGAGCGATCAACGCGGACTGCACACATTGCCGTTACGGCTGGGACCAGCATGACCGAAAGCGACCAACCTTGCGCCGCCATCGACTGGTGGGCGATGCTGACGGATCCCGCCTACCTGCGGGATCCGTATCCCCAACTCAAGCGGATCCGGGAACTGGCACCGGTGCACCACGACCCGGCGTCCGACGTGTATTTCGTGCTGGGCCACAACGAGTTCGCGCACATGGCGCGGGCGCCGGAGATGGGCCGCGACACGCAGCTGTGGACCAATGGCTGGAGCACGCCCGAGAACAAACTGCGGGACCCGGTGAGCTACGAGCTGTTCAGCGAGTTCCAGCGCCAGATGGTCAATGCGAATCCGCCGGACCACAAGCGGATGCGGTCGGTCTACGAGAAGGCCTTGCGGCCGGCGCAGGTGATGCAGTTCCTGCCCATGATCGAGACCGAGGCCCGGCGCCTGGTGGATGCCTTGCCGCACGACGCCATCATCGATTTCATGACGGCGTTCGCCAACCACCTGCCGCGGCTGGTCTCGCGCAACCTGTTCGAGATTCCGCCGGAGATGGATGACCAGCTGGCGCACTGGAGCGCGGCGCTGATCAAGCTCGGCGACATCATGATGACGCCGGACCAGAAGCGCGAAGCCCTGGCATCGCTGCGCGAATTCAAGGCCTGGCTGCGCGACCATCTCGCCGCCCGCCGCGGCGACCCGGGCGAAGGATTCATCGGCCTGGCGCTGGGCGCCTTCGCGGACGGCACGATGGACGAGGAAGAAACGCTGAACAACCTGCTCGGGCTCATCTCCGGCAACGAATCGACCGTGACGCTCCTGGGCAATGGAATGCTGGCTCTCCTGAAGCATCCCGCGCAGTTCGACCGGCTGCGCGCGAACCGGGACCTGATCCGCACCGCCATCGAGGAGATGCTGCGCTATGAGCCGGGCATCAACTTCATCCTGCGGGTGGCGATCAGCGATTACCAGTGCGGCGAGGTCCGCATTCCGGCCGGCTCGCTGGCGATCGGGCTGGTGGGGGCTTTCAACCGGGACCCGGCGCGCTTCGAGCATCCCGACGTCTTCGACATCGGCCGGCAGCCCAATGCCCATGCCATCTTCGGCGGCGGTCCGCACGTCTGCATCGGTGCGGCGCTGGCGCGGATGGAAGGCCGGGCCGCCTTCACCGCATTGCTGGAACGCTTCCCGCGGATCGAGCTGGCCGGCGAGCCGGTCTGGTGGGTCGACCGGACCAACCAGCGGGGCCTGCAGACCTTGCCGGTCCGGCTGGGACCACGCTGAGACCCATGCCGCGCGGCAGTCACTCGCCCTTGATGCCGCCCAGGGTGATCACCTTGCCCCAGCGCTGGTCGTCTTCGGCGACCACCCTGGCCAGGTCGCCCGGCCCGCCGCACACCGTGACCGCGCCCAGCGCGCGAAAGCGCTCCTGCGTTTCGGGCAGCCTGCACACTGCGACGATCTCGGCGGCCAGCCTGTCGATGACGGGCTGAGGGGTCCTGGCAGGGGCCAGCAGGCCCACCCACACCGGGACGTCCAGCCCCTTGATCCCGCTGGCTTCCGCCATGGTCGGACTGCCCTTGAGGTTCGGCAGGCGCTTGTCGGTGAAGCTGGCCAGCACCCGGGCCTTGCCGTCTTCGAGCATCGGGTCGATCGAGGCGGACGTGGTGACGATCAGTGCCACCTGGCCGCCCAGAAGATCCGTCAGCGCCGGCGCCGCGCCACGGTAGGGAACGTGCAGCAGCTTGACCCCCGCGGCCTGTCCGAACAGCTCGCCGGTCAGGTGCGACACCGTGCCGTTTCCGGTGGACGCGTAGCTCACCTGGCCCGGGCGCGCCCTGGCATCCCGCAACACGTCCATGACGCTGCCGTAGCCGCTCTGGGCGCGCACCCCGATCGTCATGGGCGTGTCGGCGATCATGGCGACCGCGGCGAAGTCCTTGCGCGGGTTGTAGGCCAGCCTGGGATTGAGGTGCGGCGCGATGGAAATCGCGCCGGCCGTCGCCAGCAGCAGGGTGTTGCCGTCCGGGGCGGCCTTGGCCACCGCATCCGCCGCGATGACGCCCCCGGCGCCCGCCTTGTTGTCGATCAGGACGGGCACGCCCAGGCGGCCCGTCAACTTGTTGCCCAGGTAGCGGCCGATCACGTCCTGGGCGCCGCCAGGGGCAAATGGCACGACGATGCGAAGCGGCTGGGGCGCGGCCGGCGCTTGGGCCGACGCGCCATGGACAGCGAACACCAATGCGGCGGCGATGAGGGCGGGTCTGGTCTGCATGTCGGGTTACTCCACGGCGATGTTGGCACGTTTGACGACCTCGCCCCACTTCCTGATCTCCGAGTCCAGGAAGAGGGAAAACTCGGTGGCTGTCCCTCCCATCGGCTCGACGCCCATGGCGATCAGGCGCTCGCGGAACGCGGGTTGGGCCAGCAGTTTGTTGACACCCTCGTTGAGGCGGTCGATCACCGCTTTCGGCGTCCCCTTGGGCGCCATCAGGCACAGCCAGGTGGACGACTCCAGGCCGGGATAGCCGGCTTCGGCCATCGTTGGAACGTCCGGCAGGATCGGCGAGCGGCGCGCCGACATCACGGCCAGCGCCCGCACCTTCTTGTTCGTGACGAAACCCGAGATGCCTGGAATCAGCTGGAACATGGCCTGGATGTTGCCACCGAGCAGGTCGGTGGTGGCCGGGCCCGCTGCGTTGTAAGGCACGTGCACCATCGAGGTGGAAGTCCGCTGGCGGAACAGCTCACCCGCGGTGTGCATCGAACTGCCATTGCCGGTCGAACCGTAGGACAGCTTGTCCGGCGACTTCTTCAGGTACTCGACGAACTCGTTCACGGTCTGCACCGGGATCGACGGATTCACCACCAGGATGTTCGAGACATTGCCGACGACGACGACCGGTTCGAAGTCCGCCCGGGTGTCGAAGCCCGGGTTCCGGTACATCGCGGGGTTGGTGGCCAGGGTCCCCGCGCCCGTGAACAGCAGGGTCTGCCCGTTGGGAGCGGAGCGCTTGACGAAGACGGCTCCCAGGTTGCCGTTGGCACCGGGTTTGTTCTCGACCACGAAGCTGGCCCCCAGCTGCTTGCCCAGTTCCTCGGCAACGATTCTTGCCAGCGGGTCGGTGGTGCCGCCGCCGGCGCCAAAGGGCACGACGATCCGCACCGCTCCATTGGGCCAGGGAGCCGTCTGGGCCTGCCCCGCAAGCGGTGACAACGCGAAAGCGGTCGTGAAAGCCAGGAGAGACCTGCGGAGCATGACGTGTCCTTTGCAAACAGTGGGTCGTGGGAGCGGAGCAATGCGTCCTAGCGGGCCGTCGCGCCGTCGCGGGCCAGCGCCTTGAGCTGGTCCAGCGACAGCGACGCCATGCCCAGCGCCGGCAGCAGGTCGTTCTCGGTCGTGAAATCGCGCCCATAGGCGGCCGAGAAGAGCGCGATGCCCGCTTCGTGCAACGGCGCCGGCACACCGGCAAGGCGGCCAAGTTGCGCGGTCGCGACCAGCCCGAACGGGACGTCTTCCAGGACATAGCGCGAATCGGCGGTCGTGGGGCCGAAACCGCCGTTGCCGTTGCGGTGCATCTGCTGGTTCATGTCCGACACGCTGCCGGGCGGGACATGGAAGGACAGCGAGAAATGGTCCTGCACCGTCCTGACCTGCACGCCCAGCGCCTTCGCGATGGCCAGGCGCTCGAGGTCCAGCGCCTCGATCAGCCGGCCGACGGCGGGAGTCACGTTCTCGCCCTGGCCCCAGGTTTCTGCGCGTTCCATCCGCGTCAGGTTCAGCAGCGCAATGGCCAGGTGGTTCTGCGGGTTCAGGTTGCTCACGGCGATGGCCAGCAGGCCGTCGCGCTGGACGAAACGATCACCGAACAGTTCGGTGCACAGGGCGACGGCATCGTCCGCGGCGCTCTGGGGCACCGTGGCGATGTCGATCTTCTTCCTGACCGTGTTGACATGGACGCGGGTGGCACCCGATTTCTTTCCCGTCGTCAGCGTCGTGCCCCACGCGCTGATGGGCGCCCGCACGCCCCGCGCCACCAGCAGCTGCGACAGGTACAGGGCGCCGAACGACAGGTGCGAGCTGATGATCACAGGCTGGCCTGCCCGAATGTGGGGCGCGATGGCCGCCAATGCCGCCTTGTGGCCGAACCCCGGCAGCACCAGCATGACGACCTCGGCGTCCTTGACGGCCGCTTCGCAATCCGTGGCAATGCGCGGCTGGAACTGCAGCTCGATCGCACCTTGCGCGACCAGCGGCTCACCGGCCTGGAAGGCTTGCGTGCTCTTGCCCGACGGAGACCAGAGCATGGGGCTGTGTCCAGCCTGGGCCAGGTAAGCCGCGGTGCCGAAGGCCACACCGCCGGCGCCAAGAATACTCACTCGCATGCGCACCTCTCACGGCCCACGGCATGGGCAACGGCAACCACGGGGCAATCAGCAGCAGGGATGATAGGCGCATCGACCCCGGATGTCCGTCAGGGCGCCGGCCGGGAGCGCGGACCGGCGCTCCATTTATCATCCTGCCTTGGCATGTGATCCCCCTCCCCCTCCTCCTCTTGGGACACGTCCCGATCGCGGCCGCTGACGCCCTCGGTGCGCGCGGTGGCCCATGCGAAGACCCCTGAATGAACACGACTCCCCCGATCGGCCTCGACTCCCTGGAAGCCAGGCTGCGCCAGGACCTGCAATGGCTGGGCCTGCCGCCCGGCCACTGGGTTCCGCCGCGCACCGAAGCAGGACAGGAGGTGCTCGATGTCGCCATCGTGGGCGGCGGCATGGCAGGCCTGGCCCTGTCGGCCTCGCTCAAGCACTTGGGCGTGCGCGCCCGCATCTTCGACCGCGCGCGGGAGGGATTCGAAGGCCCCTGGGCGACGACGGCGCGCATGGAGACGCTGCGCTCGCCCAAGGAGCTGACGGGGCCGGCCCTGGGCCTGCCCGCGCTCAGCTTCCGCGCCTGGTTCGAGTCGCAGTTCGGCCTGGCGGCGTGGCAGGCGATGGACAAGATCCCGCGCCTGCAGTGGGCCGACTACCTGCGCTGGTACCGGCAGGTGCTCGCGCTCGACGTGCGCAACCGCCAGCGGGTGCTGGCCGTGCGGCCGCAGGCCACCGGCAGCGTGCAACTCGATCTTGCCGACGACACCGCGGGGGGTGCGCCCTACCAGGTGCGGGCCCGCCATGTGGTGCTCGCCACCGGCCGCGATGGCCTGGGCGGCCCCTGGGTGCCGGACTGGGCCCATGCCTTGCCGCGCGATCGCTGGGCCCATTCGTCGGATGAATGGGATGCCGCCTTGCTGGCAGGGCGGCGCGTGGCGGTGATCGGCGGCGGCGCTTCCGCCATGGACGCCGCCGGCACGGCGCTCGAAGCGGGCGCGGCACGGGTGGACCTGCTGGTTCGCCGCGCCGACCTGCCGCGCGTGAACAAGGGCAAGGGCGCCGGCAGCCCCGGCGCGGCCCATGGCTTCTGGATGCTGCCGGACCAATGGAAATGGCGCTTCCGGCGCTACATCAACGTGCAGCAGGTACCGCCGCCGCATGGCAGCACGCTGCGCGTCTCGCGCCACGCGAACGCGCATTTCCATCTGGGTGCGGCGGTGGCGGGCGCCTCGCTGCGCCAGGACGGTGCGATCCGCGTGGACACGGCCAGGGGCCCGCTGGCCACCGACTTCGTGATCTTCTGCACCGGCTTCCGGCTGGACTGGAACCTGCGTCCCGAGTTCGCCGCCTTCGCGCCGCAGGTGCGGCTCTGGCAGGACCGCGACCAGGGCCTGCCGGGCGAGCCGGATGCCGAGTTGCAGGAGTCGCCCGACCTGGGGCCGCAGTTCGAATTCCGCGAGAAGACCCCGGGCGCCTGCCCCGGCCTGGAGCGGGTGCACTGCTTCTGCTATCCCGCGGTGCTGACCCACGGCGCCGTGGCCGGCGACATCCCGCAGATCAGCGACGGCGCCAGGCGGCTGGCCCAGGGCCTGGCGGGACAACTCTTCACCGAGGACGCGGCACTGCATTTCGCAGCGATGGAACGCTTTGCGGAGCCGGAGCTCGACGGCGACGAGTGGACCCCCGCCGCGTTCCCGATCTATGGAGACCCTGCATGACTTCCAGCCCCGCCGCCGCCGATGTGGTCGATGCCCTCGTGCCCCTGCCGGCCGACAGCCCGCTGCGCGCCGTGCGGCACCAGCGCGACAAGGTGGTGGCCGCCACCCAGGGCAGCGACGACAGCATCTTCGATCCGGCGCTGGCCGGCCCGGGCCTGGCCGAGCGCCTGCTGGCGGCGCACCTGATCGCGCGCCTGGCCGGATCGACGGCGCTGCAGGCGCACTACCGCGCGCGGCTGCTGGCCCGGCCTGCCCTCACGGCGACGCAGCAAGCGGCCCTCGATGGCGCGGCACCGGAGGACCTCGGCGCGGACGCACGGTTGCAGGCCATCCTGCGCTTCACCCGCACGCTGGCCGAGCGCCCGGTCGACGGGGACAAGGCGGCCCTGCTGCGCCTGCCCGCGGCCGGCCTGTCGACGCCCGAAGTGATCGCGCTGGCGCAGCTGATCGCCTATGTCTCGTACCAGTTACGGGTCATCGCCGGCCTGCAGGCGATCGCGGCGCTTGGTGACGACCCCACAGGAACCGTCCCGCCCGCCGACGCCCCGCCGGAGTCCTTCGTCCATCCGGCCCACATGTCCAGGCCGGGCGAGCCGGTGCGCGTCAACGGCTACACCAGCGAATCCCTGGAGTGGAAGGCATGGCTGCCGGTGCTGGACCTGGAGCAGGCCACGCCGCAGCAGCTGGCGGTGCTGGAGGCCAGCCATCCCAAGGCCAGGAGCTCCGATTACTACCGGGTGCTGGTGCACCAGGCGCGCATCCTGGAGCAGCGCTCCATCGTCTTCAACGCCATCATGTACGCGCCGGGCGGCCTGTCGCGGGCGGAACGCGAGCTGGCGAGCGCCGTCGTCTCACGGGTGAACGCATGCGTCTACTGCGCCTCGGTCCATGCCCAGCGCTTCGAGCAGCTGACCAAGCGCAACGACGTGATCCACCAGGTCTTCGCCGAGCCCAGGGGCGCCGGCACCACTGCGCGCGAGCGCGCCATCGTGCAGGCGTCCATCGACCTGACCCTGGACCCGGCGCACTTCGGCGCGGCGCAACTGCACGCGGTGCGGGCCGCCGGCTTGTCGAACCTGGAGCTGCTGGACCTGGTCCATGCGGTGGCCATCTTCGCCTGGGCCAACCGCCTGATGCTGAATCTGGGCGAGCCGGTCTTTCCGCAGGCCGGGCTGAAGGAGGACATCGCGCAGGGTGACGGCCGCTAGTAGGCCCAGGGCCTGTCAGCCCGGTCCCGCTGCCGGAAGGCCTGCAGTTGGGCTTCGCGCGCCAGGGTCAGCGCGATTTCGTCCTGTCCCAGCAGCAGCATCTGGCGCAGCGTCGCCGGCGCCTCGAAGCGCAATTGGGTGCCCCCTGGCGAGGTCACCGTCTTCGCCTCCAGATCCACCGTCACCGGCTTCATCCCCTGGGTCGCCTCCACCTCACTGGCGATCTGCCGGACGCTTTCGATCGGCAACTCCACCGGCACGATCCCGTTGCGCCAGCAGTTGTTGTAGAAAATCCCGCCGTACGAAGGCGCGATCAGGGCGCGAAAGCCGAATTCGCGCAAGGCCTTGGGCGCGCGCTCGCGCGACGAGCCGCAGCCGAAATTGCGGTCCGCCAGCAGGATCTGCGCGTCGGTGTAGGGCGGCTGGTTGAGGATGAAATCCGGATTCGGCGATCCGTCCGGCAGGAACCGCCAGCCGTGGAACAGGTGCGCGCCATAGCCCTTGGCGTCGGTGCCGCCCAGGAACATGGTGGGGATCATCTGGTCGGTGTCGACGTTGATGCGCATCATGGGCGCGGCGACGCCGGTGACGCTGTGCAGGGATTCCATCAGGACACCTTTCTCGGGTCGGCGATGCGGCCGGCAATGGCCGAGGCCGCCACGGTGGCGGGGCTGGCCAGGTGGGTGCGGGTCGCGACGCCCTGGCGGCCCTCGAAATTGCGATTGGTGGTGCTGATCACGCGCTTGTCGTTGAAGCGGTCCCCGCCGATGTTGCTGCACATGCCGCAGGCCGATTCGTGCCACTCGAAACCGGCGTCGATGAAGATGCGGTCCAGCCCCTCGGCTTCCGCCGCGCGCTTGACCGGCGTCGATCCGGGCACGCAGACGGCCTGGATGCCAGCGGCGATCTTCCTGCCCTTCAGGATCGCGGCGGCGACGCGCAGGTCGGACAGGCGCGCATTGGTGCACGAGCCGATGTAGGCGGCGGCGATCGGCAAGCCTTCCAGTGCCGTGCCCGCATCCAGCCGCATGTAGGCCAGCGCCTTCTCGCCGAGCTGCCGCGCCTCGTCATCCACGGCGCTCGAAGGTTCCGGCACGCGCGCCCCGATGGCGGCGACCTGTTGCGGATTGATGCCCCAGGTGACCTGCGGCTCCAGCGCATCGCAGTCGACCGTGACCTCGCGGTCGAACACGGCGCCGGCGTCGGTGGCGAGCGACCGCCAGTGCTGCTCCGCCAGGTCCCACTGCTCGCCCTTGGGCGAGAACTCGCGGCCCTTGAGGTAGGCGATGGTCACGTCGTCGGGCGGCACGAAACCGTACTTGGCCGAGAATTCGATCGACATGTTGCACAGCGTCAGCCGGGCGTCGACCGGCAGCGCGGTCACGGCCGGGCCCGCGTACTCGACTGCATAGCCGATGCCGCCTTGGGCGCCGACCTGGCCGATCAGCGCCAGGATCATGTCCTTGGCATAGACACCGGGGCCCAGCGAGCCGGTGAAATTCACGCGCATGGACCTGGGCTTGCTCTGCGCCAGCGTCTGCGTGGCCAGCACATGCTCCGCCTCGGACGCACCGATGCCCCAGGCCAGCGCGCCCACACCGCCCACGGTGCTGGTGTGGCTGTCGCAGCAGACCAGGGTGGCGCCGGGAAAGGCGATGCCCAGTTCCGGTGCCACGACGTGCGCGATGCCCTGGCGCGCGTCGTTGTAGTCGATGAAATGAAAGCCCCACTGCAGCGACGCCTTGCGCGTGGTCTCGATCATGATCGGGCCGCTGGCCGAGGGCGATTCGTTGGGGCCGCGGCCCGGGCGGGTGGAGATCAGGTGCTCGATGACCACGTACACCTGGTCGCGGCACATCGGCTCGCGCCCCGCTTCGGCCAGGGCGCGCACGGCCTGGCTGCCCGAGAGCTCGTGCAGCACCAGCCGGTCGACCTGCAGCAGCTCCAGGTCGCCGCCGATGTTGGCGATGACATGCTGGGCCCAGACCTTGTCCAGGAAAGTCCTTGGCTGGCTCATTGGTAGCGGCTTTCCAGGCTGCGGTATTTGCCGGCATCGAGCACTTCCTGGCGCTGCGCGAACATCATCAGGCGCGATTCGAATCCTTCGATCGATCCCTTGTCCTTCAGGTGCGCGAGCACATCCTGCATCGCCAGCATCGACGCCTGCAACGCGGCGTTGGCGTAGCAGATGGCGGCGTAGCCCGCAGCCGCCAACTCTTCGCGCGGCAGCAAAGGCGTCTTGCCGCCGATCACCATGTTGCACAGGTGAATGCCCGCCACCAGCCGGGGGATGGACAGCAGCTCTTCCCGGTCGAGCGGCGCCTCGACGAACAGGAAATCCGCGCCCGCCTCCTGGTATGCCCGCGCGCGGTCGAGCGCGGCCTCGAACCCCTCGACGGCACGGGCGTCGGTCCGGGCCAGGATCATCATGTCGGGGTCGACGCGGGCGTCGACGGCGGCCTTGAGCTTGTTGACCATCTCCTCCTTCGAAATCACGTCCTTGCCGTCGAAGTGGCCGCAGCGCTTGGGGTAGGTCTGGTCCTCCAGCATGATCGCGTTGGCCCCCGCCCGCTCCAGCAGCTGGATGGTGCGGCGGGCATTGAGCGCATTGCCAAAGCCGGTGTCGCCGTCCGCCAGGATGGGAATGGTGACCGCCTCGCGGATCGCCGCGACATGCCCGGCCAGCTCGGTCACGGACACCAGGCCGATGTCCGGCATGCCGAGATAGCTGTTGGCCACGGCCGCCCCGCTGACCATCAGCGTGCGGAATCCGGCGCGCTCGATGAAGCGGGCCGCCAGCGCATTGCCCGCGCCGGGCATCAGCAGGCCGGCGCCGGCGACCAGTTCGCGGCGCAGGACCTTGTTCAGAGACTCACTCATTCATTCCACCTTGATGTTGGCCACCTTGACCAGGTTTCTCCAGCGCTCGATGTCGGAGCGCACGACTTGCATCATCTGCTCGGGCGTGCCGCCGACGATGGTTGTGCCTTCGGCACGGAATTTTTCGACAATCGACTCCTTCTTCATTGCCTCGTTCATTTCACGATTGAGGAATGCCACCACGTCCGGCGGCATCCCCTTGGGGCCAGCGACGGCCTTCCAGTCCACCACCTGGTAGTTGGGCCAACCCTGCTCGGCGAAGGTCGGCACGTCCGGCAGGAAGGTCAGGCGCGCGGGATTCGAAATGCCCAGCGCGCGCACGCGGCCGGCCTTGATGAAGGTGGCGGCGTAGGTGGTGGAGGTCAGCATCATGTCCACGTTCCGGGCCAACACGTCGTTGAACGCCTGTGACGATCCCTTGTAGGGCACGTGCACGAGCTTGATGCCCATGTTGTAGGCAAGCTCCTCCATCCCGAGGTGGGCGATGGACCCGACCCCGGCCGAGCCATAGGTCAACCTGGCGGGCTGGGCCTTGGCCGCGTCCTGCAGGTCCTTGCCGGTGCGCAAGGGCGAATCGACATTCACCACGATCACCGCCGGGTCACGCGACACCATGAGGATCGGCTGCATGTCGGCGAGCGGGTCGTAGGGCAGCTTGCTCACCGCCGCCTGGATGGCGTAGCTGCTGGACATGTTCAGCAGCGTGTAGCCGTCGGGATTGGACTTGAGGACGTAGTTGGAGCCGATGTTGCCGCCCGCGCCGACCCGGTTTTCCACCACCACCGGAATGTTGATGCGCTCGGTCAGGCCCTTGGCCAGCATGCGGGCGACCACGTCGCCGCCCCCGCCGGCCGCGAAAGGAACGACGAAGGTGATCGGTTTGGCGGGAAAGGCTTGTGCCCACAGCTGCGGCGCGCTGGCCGCGAGTGCAACGGCGATTCCGCCGCGCGTGAATTCGCGTCTTTGCATGACTTGTCTCCAGGTCTTGTTGTGCCGGCAGTTTCAGGCTTCGCGCCGCTCGGGGCAAGAGAACATCTGCCAGCCTTGGGTGAGACGACCCGTCCGGACACAAAAAAACGCGATTCTCAGAGGAGAAATCGCGTTTGGTAGGGGTCTTCTGAGCTGTCCAGAGACGCCCTGAAATGGGTCCCTGGCGGAAACGGAGTCTTTCGGATCGCTAGTGTTGGCGCGAATTCTCAGCCCATCCGTTAGTCATGCCCACCAATTTTACCACCCATGAGCGTGAGACGAATTGTGGCACACTCTGACCCCTGCGACACCCGGCAAAGGCGTGATCGATGAGCTACTTTCACAGTGTGCAACCCCGTTGGACTCTTAATTCGTAGGTCGAGTGTTCGAGTCACTCAGGGCCCACCACTCACATCAAAGGTTAGCCGGTAAGCACCGGCTAACCTTTTTTTGTTTCCGCAGCCCGTGTAAGCGCTGGTTGTAAGCACATTTGCGAGGCGTTGGGCGCCAATAGCCGCGCCGGCGGAGACTTACGATGTCTTGCTCAATGTAAAAAGTGAAGACCGCTTTTCGGGGTGATCGTCCTTTTCGTGCAAATTGGTGCGCTTATCAGGAAAACTCGTTCTAGATCAATGACTTAGGAATATCTGAATTTCGGAGGTATCGTCCTTTTCGTGCAAATTGGTGCACTTCGAGTTCACGGAGCACGCCGGTAAATTCGATGTGCCACGCCCCGCCGCATCCCCGATTGGGTCTTCCGGCGCATGAAGGACCTGCAGCTGGCAGAGTCCCGGCGTTCCAGCGGCCAGTCTGCCGATCACAATCAAGCGATCCCGACGACCTGCCGCATCCACCGCGCAGCGGGATGATCGCTGGCCATCGACTGCAACAGCCGCTGTCGTATCTCGTCACCTTGGCCCAGGCACTGCGCGGCTTCTGTTCCATGGCGAAGCGCCTCGATCACGTCGATTCCCGTCAGCTCGTACCCATGGCCGACGGCCATCCAGTGCATCGCCGCCATTGCCGCCTGCGCGGCGAACGCCGGTTGGTCGTTCAGATGGTCTCTTGCAGCCCGCGTCAGCGTCTTGGGGTCGCACGGCGACGCCCATGCCAGCTCGATGGCCAGCTCGTAGCGCTTGAGCGATTTCGCTGTCGCAAACCACTTGCCCTTGGTCCGCGTCAACTATCCTGTCCGCCCGACGACAACTATCCTGGCCGGTGGAGGCGGGGGAATTTACTGATGGTCAGGGTGTCTTGGCTGTCTTTTTCTGGATCTCCTTTTCAACGGCTGTTTGGCAAGCGAAGTGCGTCAGGCCGCAGGCATGGGCCGGGGAGCGGTGGTCAAGCCACGGACCCCGCGAGGGGCTGTCCACAGGCTCGTCCTGTGGTCAGGTGGCTTGTCCACGGCGGGCGCGGTTTCGTTAGGTGGCGGCAGTAGTTGTCGCCGCCCGGGCGCGTTTGGCTGGCGCCTGTGCCGCCTGAGCGGCCCGGCGACGGTAGCTCTCGACGTTCATTTCAAGAATCGTCGAGTGGTGCACTAGGCGATCCACGGCGGCCACCGTCATGGCGGCATCAACAAACACCTCGCCCCATTGCGAGAACGGCGTGTTGGCCGTGATGGCGATGCTCTTGCGCTCGTAGCGCTCGGCGATCAGCTCGAACAGCACGCTGGTCTCGGCCTGGTCGCGGCGCACATAGCTGAGGTCGTCAAGGACAAGCAGATCGAAGCGATCGAGCTTGGCCAGCTCCTGCGCCAGGCGCAGGTCACGGCGTGCTGTCTGCAGGCGTTGCACGAGCTCGGAGCAGCGCGTGAACAGGACGCGCCGTCCGGCATCCACCAGCGCGTGCCCCAGGCCGCTGATCAAGTGGCTCTTGCCGACACCGGGCGGACCGAACAGCAGCACGTTGGCACCGCGATCGAGCCACTCGGTCCCCGCGGCCAGTGCCATCACCTGCGCCTTGGACACGCTTGGCACCGCGCTGAAGTCGAAGCTCGACAGGCGCTTGTCCGGAGTCAGCGCCGACTCGGCGCGATGACGCTCGATGCGGCGCACCTCGCGCTCGTTGATCTCGTGCTCGAACAGCGCCTCCAGCAGCCGGTTGCCAGGCCAGCCTTCGCGATCGGACTGAGCGCACAGCTCCAGCGCGAGCCGCTTGACCGTGGGTAGCCTCAGATCGGTCAGGATCAGCTCCAGACGGCCGTCTATTGCCGCGCTCATGCTTGCACCTCCAGCAAGGCATCGAAGCCCGCCAGATCGGGCAGTTCGACCTTCACGGTCGGCACCACGCCCGGGCGCGGTGCAAGCAGCATGGTCAGCGCGATCAGGTCGGGCAATTGATCGAGCTCGATGAGCTGCTCCAGTTCGGTGGCCAGTTGCGCCTCGTGACCGTCGGCGGCCAATACCAGCAACCCGACGATGGCCTTGCAGGCCTCGCGCTCGGGGAGGCGCGCACTCAGCCGCTCCCAGGTCTGGCGATAGACCGGACGCGGGAACATCGCATCGCGCAGCACCGAACGCGCAAAGGCGCCTGGCTTGCGCCGCAGCGCGGCGATCAGGTGCCGGTAGTCGATGTCGCGCGGATGGCGTTGCCCATCGCAGTGGGTCAAGCGCGGGCGTTCGAGCACGCGCGTGCCGCCAAGCCAGCACTCGATGTGGTCGGTGTACAGGCGCACCGTGATGCGCTGCCCAACGAGTTGGCTCGGCGCGCTGTACTGGGCGCCGCGCACGGTGAAGATCGCGTACTTGCTTACCCGTGCAGGCACCTCCTCGTACTCGGCGGTGCGGCGCTGCGGCAGCGCGCGCAAGGTGGCTCGCTCGACCAGCAGGCGCACTGCCACGCGGGTGTTCAACCGCGCCACGATCGTCTCGACCAACGCCTCGTACGGACCGCGCTCGTCGAAGCAGCGCGAGCCGCGCAGGCGTAGTGCCTGGTCCAGTGCCGTCTTGAGCGAATCGTGGCGCGATTCGATGGAGCCGTTCTCGTTCGACTGACCCGGATTGCAGCGGCTCGCGCGCATGCCGTAGTGCGTGCACAGACCAGCGTAGCGACGCGTGAGTTCTTGCTCCTCGGCCAGGTTGTTGAATGCGGCCGACAGGCTATCGGTGCGGTGCTCCTCGGGGACACCACCCAGGCGCCACAGCGCCGATTGCAGTCCGGTGGACAGCGCGATGAAGCTTTCGCCACCCTCGAACACCACCGCATGACGCCAGCCCGAGTGGGCGAGCGCGAACTGGTAGATCCGGTGCGGGAAGGCGACCCCGGCGATGACCACCTCCAGCTCGTCGCAGACGGTGAAGTCGGACAGGCCGAGCCGGCCTGGCGGATGCTCCTGCGCAAAGAAGACCTCGCGCTCGGGGCCATGCACCGCGCGCCACCGGCGTACGCGCCGCTGCAGGGTGCGCAGGATCGCCGTTCCGTAGCTGCCCGGGTAGCGGCGCTGCAGCTCCTCCAGCAGCGTGACGGCGCTGAGCGCGGCGTCGGATTCGAGCAGTGGAACGACTTCGCTGTCCCATACCGGGGCCAGCGGATCGGCCCGGGTGCGCCATGCCCTCTGTTCGCGTTGCGAAGGCAATGCCTCGCTGTGTTCGATGCGTCTGGCGCTGCGTTCACTGATGCCGGCCTTGGCGGCTGCGGCGGCCTGACTGAGCGTCAGGTGGTGTTGCTTGTACTTTTGCACTTGGTGGTCCGTGATCTTCTTGCCGGGCAAAACGCGAACCTTCGTTGAATGACGATCGGCTCACGATAGTCCCGCCTCCCAGACCGGCCCGGCACCGGTGCAAAAACCGGCCAAGATAGTTGTCGTCAGCCGGACAACCTAATTGTCGCCAACCATGCCCTCCTCGCCGGGCGTCGATGCGATCAGATCACGAAGCAGGCGCTCGGGCTCGATCTCCGGATAAATCTTCGCGATCGCACGGTACGTGGCTAGGTGTGAAGTGTCAAGAGGTTGTTTGTAGCTGAGAGCCTGGACATGGGCGGTTGACAGCCGATTCCATGGTGCTGGCGGTGCCAGTTGTAGAAGTGGTTCCACAGGGGTGGTTCCACAGGGGCAAGGCAGCCGTGCGCTGATCGGAGTGCTCGTAAGAGTGGCCGTAGGCCCATTCACGCAAGGCCGACTGGATGAAGCGTTCGGCTTTGCCGTTGGTTTGCGGCCGGTATGCCCGCGTGAACCTCTGGCCGATCGCCAGCTCGCGGCACCTCTGGACGAACACCTTGGAATGGAAGGCTGGCCCGTTGTCGGTGATCAGCCGCTGCACCGGCATGTTCAGTGAGGCGTAGTAGGCTGTTGCGGCCTCCAGGAAGCTCACGGCGCTTTCCTTGCGCTCGTCTGGGTACATCTGGGTGAACGCGACCCGGCTATGGTCGTCCACCGCGACGTAAAGGAACTCCCAGCCGGCGCCCTGGATGCGACCTTCGCGAGTACCGGTGACTCGATGTCCAGGCCGCTCGATGCGTCCCAACTTCTTGATGTCGATGTGGAGCAGCTCTCCGGGCTGTTCCCGCTCATAACGCTGCACGGGCTCGGGCGGCCTCAGGTCCGTCAGCCGCGACAGCCCAGCGCGTCTGAGTACCCGGCTGACGGTGGCTTTAGAAACGCCCATGTACGAAGCGATCTGCGCCTGAAGCATCAGCTTGCGACGCAGTTCCACGATGACCAACGCCACCTCTGGATCAATCTGACGCGGGCTGAGCGCGGGCCGCGAGGACTTGTCCAGCAGACCGGCTGCACCAGCGGCCAGGTAGCGTCCCAGCCACTTACGTGCAGTGACCGCGCTGACCCCCTGCTGGAGTCCTGCTTCTGAGGCTGAAAGGCCACGCTCGGTGATGTCCTGAACCAATTCGAGGCGGCGAAGGTAGGTCAATCGGGCATTCTTATGGGTGTTCATCCGGTGCTCGGTAGAGAGTTGACTGGGGGTTTGGCGATTTCCAGTCTCTCAAAACCTCTCCGGGTGAACACCCGAAACAACCTATTGAACCTTCACAGCTAGGCGCGAGTTGGCCTGGTGAGCTGCGATGGCGTAGCACTCATAGGCTTGCACGCGGCGCCCAGCCTGCAGTAGTGCTTCCTCGGCAATGCGCGCGAGCGCCGTCGGCGGCGTGTTGATGCCGGCGCGGCGACCCAGGTACTCGATCGCCTCGTCGATCGCACCGCGCGCCACCAGGACGCGGCCGCCCCAGACCAGGTCCTGCCAGATGGGCCGCGGCGTCAGGTCCAGCAATCCAAGCAGTTCCTCGTGGCGCCCCGCCTTGAACAGCGCGCTGTAGCACGCACCCGTGCCCTTGAACCAGGCGAACACCCCTGCTTGGCGTTCCTGCAGCACGCGCCGCACCGTCGGCACCAGCTGGTCCGCCCAGCTCGATGCGAGCTGCTCGGTGACGCACAGATCGCCCCAGTGGTCGCCCAAGGATTCGATGTACGGTGGATCGTCGTCCTGCATCGCCTCGAACAACTTGTCGAGCCACGCGGTGCGCTCAGGCTCGCCGACCGGCGCGCTCGCGATGATGGGGACGAGCGTGCGGACAGCGGCATGGGTCGCGCTGCCCAGCGCTCCCGAGGAGCTGTCTACCTGCGACAACGCTGGCGACAGGCGTTGCAGCAACACACGGCGCCCTGCGCGCCGGCAATTGGATCCTGGCGCTGCGCGCGGCGAATCTCGGCAAGCGCTTCGTCGATGCGCTCGGCGGCGAGCTTGGAGCCGCGCCAGCCGAACGCGCCGCGTCGGAACCTGGAGCGGAAGGTCCAGGCGTCGGGAGCCGTCCGGGCTGGGCGATTCGAAATCGTCATGGACTGTCGGGCCCGTCAGCGGCCTATCGACTGTGCCCCATTGACCTTGGCGGCGCGCTTGTTGAATGTCCACAGAGGCAACTCACCGGCCTGCGCCGCCAGAGCGATGTGCAAGCAGTCCGCGAAATCGGCGGGACCCTTTCGATACAGCTGCAGCGTGACCTCGAGCGCGCGCTCAGATTCGAAGGTCAGCTCAGCGGCCGAGAACAGGCTCGAAAGCACCTGCATCACCTCGTCCTTGGCGTACTCGAAGCTGGAGCGCAGCACCCACTCGAGTTCAAGGGTCACGGTCACGGGCACAAACAGCGTCTGCCCCTCGGTGACGCACTTACGGATGAGCCGTCTGGCCGCGGCGAGCTGCGCTACGTCGTCCTCGACGACATAGCGGACCAGAGCGTTGGTGTCGAGCGCCGGCATCAGTGCCAGGGGTTCATCTCTTCGATGGCGACACGCTTGCCCTTGGGGGCCTTCAGCATGCCGGCCATGTCGAGGATGGACTTGGTCTTGGCGCGAACGATGATGGTGCCGTCAGGCATCACGGACCAGACCAGGCGCGTGCCCGGCTCAGCGTGCACAAGCGCCCGGACGTCCGCAGGTACCGTCGTCTGCCCTTTGGCAGTGATGGTGGATTCGGTCATTGGCTCTCCTTACCTTGAACGTAATTGTAATGCAAATTTGGCGAAACCTCCCTGACATGGTGCGAGCCAGCCCAGCATCAAGATGGCCGTGCCGCGAATGCATCGCCCATCTGGCGCGCCCGCTTTACCTCGTCGCCGTGCAGGTAGATCGACGTCGTCGAAATCGACGCGTGCCGCAAGTTGTCGCGGACAGTCGTCAGTTCGGCGCCGCGCGCCAGCGCATGCGTGGCATGGGTGTGGCGCATCCAGTGCGGGCTGGCACGCCGCAGTTTCTCGGCCGTGGCCGGGCTGTCCTTCTCAATGACGTCGGCAACCTTCCTGAAGAAGCGCCGCATGACACTCCACAGCCGCGTGGCGGTGATGCCCGCCGCGTCCTCCTGATCGAGACTGCCGATGATCGGCGTTCGCGGATCCCATCGCGCCGGCGTGATTGGCAATTTGCGTTGCATGAGGTTGCGGTCCAGAGCCGCGCGGGCCAGCGGCGGCAGCGCCACCTTGCCGGCCTTGCTGCCCTTGCCCACCAGGTGCAGCCAGTGATCGGCATGCGCGTCGACCTCGACCTGCCCCAACGTGGCGCCGACCAGCTCACCGATGCGCAGGCCCGTGGCATAGGCGAAATCCAGCACGAACCGGAGCCGCTGCGCCGCCGGCGCTTGCCATCCATGTCCCCACTCCAGGCCTTGGGCCACCGCCTGGATCACCGACCACTCGCCTTCCCCGAAGACTCGGGTGACGGCCAGCGATTCAGAGCGCGACGCGCCTCGCACCTTGATGCCGGCGAACGGGTTGGCCAGCAGGTAGCGCTGCTGGATCAGCCAGCGGAACATGGCGCCCACCACCGACAGAGCGTGGGCCACCGAGCGTGCTGACAGTCCACCGGTAAACGGCCGCCACTCCGGCGACGAGCGCGGCCGCGCCGGGCCGATCCAGCGGCCCCTGGGTGCCGGGTGCCGCAGGAAGGCGCGATAGGCGACGGCGTCCTCGGTCGTGAGCGAGGACAACGCCCGGCCGCGCTCGACAACGGCCCAGAGAATCAGCCGCTCCGCCTCCTTGCGGTAGGCCCGCTGGGTTGCAGTCGACTCGTGCAGCGCCAGCCAGGCCTGGACCGCCTGGTAGTCGTTGTCCGCGTCCAGCGTGCAGGTGGCCTTGGGTGCGCGAAACGCGCCGCGCGAGCCGTCGACTTCATGGGGCACACGCAGCCTCTCCCAGGGCACCACATCATGCTGGGCGCCGATGGGCACCAGCGCGCGGGCTTGCTGCGTGAGGTGCGGGTGCGCGGCGAAGAAGGACTCGATCCGCCTGGCACCGGTGGCGCCCAGGCCGGGGATGGCCGTCCACCAACGCCGGCGCCGCGGGATGCGCACCGTCAGCTCGGCCAGAGTCTTGATGCCATGGGCTTTCATGGCGCCGGCGGCCCGCCCCGGCAGCCAGTGCTCGACGTCGTCCGTCACCAGTGGCGTGGGCGCCGGTAGATGCCGCAACGCCTCGATCGCATCCATGACTGCGCGGGCGTGCTGCGCGCGTTCAGCCGCCGGGTGTTCGATCAGGCTGACCAGATCTTCCCGGTGCCGCTGGCGCGCATAGCTGGCCAGCTGGCGCCGGATGTCGCCCAACATCGCGCGGGAGGATTGGCCGCTTTCCTTGCCTTGCCCGAGGTACTGCGCAACGGCCGCTCGCGCGCTCAGGCCCGCGTACCAGGCGCGCAGCGCCGCCAGGGCTGCAGTGCCGGGGAAGTCGGGCGGCTTGGAGGTCTGCGCACTTTTCACGAACTCCAGTTTACGCGATTGATATGGCTATTGCGATAAGAACACTTTTATCTGGATAGATGCGTTTGTCCCTTGCGCAAAAAAGGAACATGGACGCGCAACGGCGCACTGCGGCCCGGCGCTCACGGTTTGCGCGCTGTCACGGCACGTCGACGATGTCCTTGTCTGGGTCGTCGTGAAGCGGCCGGGGCGCACGTGGTGAGCGTAGCGGCTCGCCATGAACGGGTACGACCCGCGCGAGAAATTCAATGACGGCCGTGGCAAAGATGTCATTGCGGTCGCCAGCCACCATATGGCCGGCACCGGTGACGCTGACGTACTCCGCTGTCGGGCACAACTTCAGGAAAGCCTGCGCGCCTTGTTCGCTCAGCAGGTCCGACAGGCCGCCGCGCACCAGCAGGGCCGGCAGGTCGAGATTCGCCGCGCACGCTTCGAGGCGCTGGGTGCGTTGTTCGAGGTTGCGCGTGCCGGCGCGAAAGAGCGGGTCCCAGTGCCAGTGATACTTGCCGTCCGCGCCCAGCCGCACGTTCTTGGCCAGGCCATCGAGATTGGGCGGGCGCCTGCGGTGCGGCTGATAGGTCCCGATCGCGTGCGCTACCTCTTCGAGAGAATCAAAGCCTTCGGGCTTCAGGCTCATGAAGGCCTGGATGTTCTTGACGCCTTCGGATTCGATATTGGGTGCGATGTCCACCAGCACCAGCGCCGTGGCATCGACATGCGCCTCACCGGCCGCGACGAGGCTGGTGCCGCCGCCCATCGAGGCGCCCACCAGCACCGGCCGGCGGTTTCCGAGGGCGGCGACAACGCACTCCAGGTCCCGCACCATCACGTCCTGCCCGTACAGGCCGTCCGGCGCCCAGTCGGTATCGCCATGACCACGCGCATCGAAGGCGACGGCGCAATAACCGGCCGCGCCCAGCGTTTCGCCGGCTCCCTTCCAGGCGTGGCGGGTCTGGCCGCCGCCGTGCTGCAGCAGCACCAGAGGGCCGTCCGGGGGGCCCCACGAATCGCCGGCAATGCGGATGCCGCCAGAGCCCCGCCAGTAATGCATCGGCTCGGGGGTTCCCGGCAAGCGGGCGTGGCGGGCGTTGAAGCTCATGAGCTCGAATCCTTTTGAAAATATCGCAGCGTTCAGGCGTCACGCCAAGTTCGCGCCACACGTGATTGATCGCCTATGACGCAGTTTATGCCGGCGTACATGGAGCAACAAGATTCGCGTCATCCAGCGCCATGCATACGGCCAGCGCGACGAGGAGTACCCCCCGAACTGGCCTACTGAATATTCCTATACCGATGCCAGTTCCGCACGGTCAATCAGCGCTTAACCATTCTCACTGAGCCGAACCCAGTTGCCCAACGTCTGCACCGGCACGCCCAGGACCTTCGCCGTCACCGGCATCCTGTCCGCCCTTGACAAGCCGGACTGCTTCCAGCTTGAATTCCAGGGTGTACTTGCCCCGGGCCTGCCCGTCTTTTCTCTAGCTCATTTCGAATCTCCACTTGCCGAATTTTCACATCAGCTATGGAGTACGTTTCTCGGGGGCAAGATCAGTTGACGATCTCGGGTGGCCAGGGTCGAAGTCGTTGCGCGTGAGGTTGGAGTTGCGGCGGCGCGGGTGGAGGCCGTGATCACCACGGCGGCGCTTGACCAAGCGGAAAAGTGCGGGTGCCGCGGGATGGGGTCAACTTCAACTTCAGTGTGCCACTTTTGACTTGGATCAAACCACGCTGAAGCGGAGCATCGATACTGAAATATCGAGAGTTTTCTACGGAGGTCAATATGAATGTCCAATCGTTCACCGGATTCTTTCGCAGCTGGCGGGGTGTGCCGATCAGCGATCGGCTGAGGTTGCTTCGTCTCATGGCGAACAGGATTGGAACGCCCGTGCTAAGCGTAGACGGCACCGCCGTAGAGACTTGCCTGTATTGCCCGGTATCGGCCCATTGTCAAAACTCGTTCGAGGGCGACGACGGAACAAAGGCTGAAAAGATCTGTCCGAATGTTCGGCGCTTGCGTGCGGCCGCGCCCAAGGCGTCGCCTGCGGGTGAGCCGCATTAGCCGTCACTAACAGCTGAGGCTGCGATTGGCAGCTTCCTGCGCTGCGGCGCGTGTCAAGGTAGTTGTCGCCTCATTCATGCAGCCAACGGCTGTTGATCGGTGTAGCCCGAATGCGTCTTGATGATCGAGTCGCGTTCGGGGTTGAGCGTCACGGCGCCGATGGGCGTCCAGTTGCGAGTCATGCCGGACCAGCGCGCCGGATTGAGTTTGCGAGCCCGGGTGTACAGCTCATGCCGGGCCGCAAGAATTGCTTGGTCCTCGCCGGCATGGCGTTGCGCCGGGCTGACGTAGCGAATGCCGCTGTGGCGATGCTCGAAGTTGTACCAGCGCACGAAGCCGGCCGCCCAGGCGCGGGCCGCATCCAGAGTGGCGAACCCCTTGGCCGGGAACTCGGGGCGGTATTGGCGGTGCGGAACAAGCTTTCGGCGTAGGCGTTGTCGTCACTCACGCGTGGGCGCGAGTACGAGGGCTTGATGCCCAGCCAGTTGAGCATCGCCAGCACCGTGGTGGCCTTGAGCGTGGAGCCGTTGTTCCCATGCAGCACCGGCTTGATTGTCATCGTGGCAATGCCCTCGGCCAGCGCCGTGCGGCGCACCAGGTGCACGGCATGGTCGGAGTCGTCCGAGTCATGCACCTCCCAGCCCACGATCTTGCGGCTGTACAGATCCAGGATCAGGTACAGGTGGAACCAGCGCCCCAGCACGGCGGCCGGCAGGTAGGTCATGTCCCAGCACCACACTGCGCGCGGCGCCGTGGCGATGTGCGTGGTGGGCGGGCGCACCGCCTTGGGCGCCTTGGCCCGCCCGCGGTGGGCGTTCTGTCCGTGCTTGCGCAGCACGCGCGCGAAGCTGGACTCGCTGGCCAGGTAGCAGCCCTCATCGGCCAGCATGGGCACGATGCGCGCCGGCGGCACAGCGGCAAAGCGCGGCTCGTTGGCCACCTGCACCAGCTGCGCGCGCTCGGCCGCACTCAAGGCATGGCTGGGCAAGGAGCGCACAGCCTGAGGCCGGCCATCGCCCGCGATGAGGCCTTGCCGAGCCTTCCAACGCTGCAGGGTGCGCTCATCGATGCCGGCGGTCTCGCAGGCCAGGCGCAGCCGCGCGCCGGCACCATGAGCAATATGGATGTCTTTGGCCAGCACCTAGCGATCTTCGAGGCCGATCATTCGTCCTCGCCTTTGTTGAAGATCGCCGCGACTTTTTTTGATAAGACCAGCAGCGCTGCGGTCTCGGCCAGGGCTCGGTCTTTGCGCAGCAGGTCGCGCTCCAACTCCTTGATGCGCTTCTTGTCGGCCCGCGTGGCCTGCGGGCTGGCCCGCGCCTCCTCGGGCTCGGCCAGCGCGGCGGCGGCACTGCCGCGCCACTTGTCCAGCTCGCCCGGGTACACCCCGTGCTGGCGGCACCAGGCGCTGTTGCCCCCCGTTTGGAGATACCTTGCAACTTGACCTTCCCGCCCGTGCCCGTCTGCCTGGGAACCAACCCCAGCCAGGCACAGAACTCCCTTCCCGAATTGAACGCACGGGCCTCACCCATGGTGGCTATGGCCGCAGTCGCAGTCAGTAGTCCCACACCGGGGATTTGAGCAATGCGCTGCATTTGTCGGTCTTGTCCAAGTTGCAATTGCAGTCTCTTCTCGATGGCCTGCATGTCCACCTCGATTGCCTTGATGCGCAACACCTGCTCACGCAAGCTATCGGCCACCATCCGCGGCAATGTGTCCGCCAGCCCGTCAAGGGTTGCCTCAACTTCCTTGAGCAGCGCTTTCTTGCCTTTGGCAAACGTCGCTCCAAATTCATACAGGAGTCCACGCAACGCATTGGTTTGCATGATCCGCATCTTCATTAACGCCTCGCGTTGACGATGCAACGTTAAAGTCGCTTGCTGTGCCGTGGTCTTGATCCCCACAAACTTCACCCCAGGCTGCTGCACCGCCAGCCAGATCGCACGCGCATCAGTCGCATCGGTTTTGTTTCCGCTGACAAAGGGGCGCACCATCTTGGCATGCAACAGTCGCACGCTGTGGCCAAGCGAGCGCAGCTCACGCGCCCAGTGGTGAGCGCCACCACACGCTTCAATGGCGATCAGGCAGGCTGGCTTGTTTACGAAGTGCTCCAGGACCTTGGCCCGCTTGATCTGAATGTTGATGATCTCGCCCGTGTCCATCGCCACAGTATGCATCTGAAACACCTGTTTGGCAATATCCAGACCGACCACCTGCAAGCCGTTCATGGTGCCGATCACTTGTCCTGCGTTCATCCCCAGAGTACGATTCATGATGGATCCTCTGTTGGTGGTTGTGAAGACCTGTGGCAGGGGCCTCGATTCAATTGAAAGAAAATTAGAACCAGCCCCCGCCGCCTCCAACCACCAATGATTTGTTCACGATTGATAAGGGTTCGACCAGGCCGGACCATCACGCAACTTGATCAATAACAGGTGTCAGCCCACCAAGATCAGTGCTCGTGCTCACTTCCGCTCGATCGTCTACGCGTTGCCAGTGGCTGATTGAGCATTCTGTTGGCAATGCCACGACCCCCCCGCCTGCAGGGTGAGCAAGGCGGGCGAGGTGGGGCCCTCCGCTTCTTGCTGGACCGGTATCTGATGGCCCGATCCGGAAGGCGATTTACTTATAGCAAATTCTTGCACCTTGAATTCAGCCGATCGAGAATACTCGCTCTCAGTTTGAAAAGAGGCAGCGCCGTGCCCGTCACTACTGGCCAGGCTTTTCAAATTGAACAACTAAGGATCTCCTCCTGCATTTTGAAAGCATAAGCGCATGAAAGAAAAGACAAGTCCAGCCATCGGTAAGACTATCGATGCGGGCGGCATTGAAACAAACTACCACGAGATCGGATCCGGCTTTCCGGTGCTCATGCTGCACGGCTCGGGCGTAGGTGTTTCTGGCTACGCAAATTGGCGCTACACGATGCCCGAGATTGGCAAACGGTTGCGGGCCATCGCGATCGATATGGTTGGTTTCGGCTACAGCGCCTGCCCGCCTGATGCTCAGTACTCGCTGGACTACTGGGTCGACCATGTCATCCGTTTCCTTGACGCCATGGATATTGAGAAGACGCATCTGCTTGGCAACTCTTTCGGCGGCGGCTTGGCGCTGGCGGTGACCGCGCGGCACCCGGAGCGCGTCGAAAATGTGGTCCTTATGGGATCCGTGGGCACGAGATTCACCATTCCACCCGCGTTCAATGCCGGCCATGGTTACGAACCCGCCATCGAGCGCATGCGCACGCTGTTGAAAAACTTTACCTTCTTCCCCGACAGCATCACGGACGAAGCGGTCCAGTTGCGTTACGAAACCAGCATCCGGCCCGGATACCAAAGCACCTTCGAAAAACTCTTCCCGGGCTCTCGGGAGCAAAAGATGATCGCCATGGTAACGCCAGACGAGCAGATCGCAGCGATCAACAACGAAGTTTTGCTGATCCACGGCCGCGAGGACTACGTCGTGCCAATGGAGACCAGTGAACGCCTGTTCAAGCTCATTCCCAGATCCGAGTTGCATCTTTTTGGCCAGTGCGGGCACTGGAGCCACCTAGATCAGGCTGCCCACTTTAATCAGCTCGTCGTCAATTTCTACAGCAGAAAATGACACCCTTACATATTCCCACAGATCCTCAGAGCAACGTCACGGAACTGGGCTATGTCGGCATCGGAGTGAGCGACCTGGAGGCCTGGCGGCTGTATTCCACTGGAGTGGCAGGCATGGAGGCGCGGGAAGGGACGGCCGACAGCTTTCAGCTGCGCATGGACACTTGGCACCACCGCATTGACGTGCGTCGCGACAGCAGTGATGACGTGCGCTACCTCGGCTGGCGGGTGGCCGACCAGGATGCGCTCGAAGGCATGGCCGCGCGCCTCGATCGCGCCGGGGTCAGCTTCAGCCGCGGCAGCGACGACGACGCGGAGGACAGAAAGGTGCTCGGACTGATCAAGCTCGCCGACCCGGCCGGCATTCAGACCGAAATCTTCTACGGGCCGGAGATCGAGAACCAGCGGCCTTTCCACCCTGGCCGGCCACTGCACGGCAAGTTCCTGACCGGGGCCCATGGGCTGGGCCACTGCTTCCTTAGCGAGCCTGACGTCGACGCCGCTTATGCGTTCTACAAGCTGTTGGGCATGCGCGGTGGTGTGGAGTACAAATTCGACAAGCCGAACGGAGTGCAGCTGCGTCCGGTATTCATGCACTGCAATCAACGCCAGCACACGGTTTCGTTCGGCCATGGCTACCAAGGCAAGAAGCGCATCAACCATTTGATGTTCGAATACACCAGCCTGGACGACTTGGGCAGGGCTCTTGATCTGGTGCAAGAAAAAGGCATTCCCGTCGTGCGTCGCCTCGGCCGGCATTCGAATGACGGAGCCGTCAGTTTCTACTGCGGCAATCCTTCAGGTTGGCTCTGGGAATTCGGCTGGCAGGGTCGGGATGCACCGGCCCAGTCGGAGTATTACCGAGGTGACTATTACGGGCACCAGACCGATGTCACGGGCTTTGGTCTTTAGGATGCTGACGTTGGACATCCTCTCAGCCGAGAACGGCGGAGTGAGCTTTCCATGAACCGATGGGGTCGATGATCCACCGGCCCACAGGGACAAGTTCAGGTTGCAGCCGGCTGTTCTATGCAGACTTGTCCATCGACCACCTGCACCCTGTAGACTTTGATCGGTTCGATGGCGGGAAAGGCTGTGGCCTTGCCGTCGCGGATGCAGAACTTGCCGGAGTGCCAGGGGCATTCGATCTCGTCGCCCTCAACGAAGCCGTCGCACAGCGAGGCTTCACCATGGGTGCAAGTGTCGGCGGTGACGAAAAATTCGTCATTGAGCTTGAACACCGCCAATGGTGGCAGGCCGGCGGGTTCGACGCGCTTGGGTGCGTCGGTTTCAACATCGGCGGTGGCGCAAATGGCCAGCCAGTTCGCATCGGTCGTAGACATGGTGGTAGAAAAAATCTTCAGAAGAAGCGGTCGAAATGCAGCTGCGACTGCGGGACATTGTTCTCCGCAACCAGGAGCCGGATGGTCGCCTCGATCATCGGCGGCGGTCCGGCGAAGTAGTACTCGTACTCCGTGAGCGGCTTGGTCAGCTTTTTTGGCAGCAGTTCATGCACGAAGCCGAAATCTCCGTGCCATTCGGTCCCCTCGGCCAACGCCGGTACGGAGACAACCGGGTGCCATTCGAGGTTGCGCTCCAGGTGGTGCGTCTTAAGCAGGTTGTCGATCGCCGGCACATCGGCCGGTCTGCGTCCGCCATAGAACAGCCAGGCAGCTAGGTGGCGTACATGGTGACTGGCGGCGGCGGCGTCCAAGATCGAGACCATGGGTGCGATGCCGGAGCCGCCCGCGACGCAGACGATGTCGCGTGCGACGTCTTCACGTAAGTAGGCCAGGCCGTAGGGACCATCGAGTTCCACCGCGGCAGCAATGGGCAGCGCCTCGAACAAGGCTGTGGTCACCGATCCCCCCGGCACCTTGCGAATCATGAACTCCCACAGGCCCTGGTCGTTGCCGATGTTGGACATCGAATACGCTCGCGCTACAGGCATGCCTGGCAGCTTCAGCAGTGCGTACTGGCCGGCCAGAAACTGCGCATTGCCATCAACGCGGAATCGGAATTCGCGAATGTCGTGTGTAACATCGCGAACCATCTCAAGCCTAGCGGTCTGAACGCGGGGAAGATGGCGCGGCACGTACACCTCGGATACGCGTGACTTGATCGTGCAGTTGCCCAGCGGCAGACTCTGACAGGCCAAACGACGGCCACGGTCACGGTCGCGCTGCTTGATGCCTGGAGCTTCGGGCCACAGGTCCCGCACCTCGCCCTCGAGCAGCTCAATCTTGCAGGTGCCGCAGGAGCCAACGTTGCATTCGTAGGAAAGCCCGATACCAGCGCGCAAGCCAGCGCGCAGCAGCGTGTCGCCGGGTGCGCACGCGAACCGGGCCTGCGTGCCGGCCAACGTGATGGTCGTGCCGGCGCCGACGCTCCCTACTTGCGCAGCCATTTAGGCCGCCCTCCTCGCAGGTTGCTTTTGGCGCGCCTTCTGCAGCGTGAGCGCGGTGTCCTCGATCATATCCTCCTGTCCGCCGACCATGCCTCGGTGGCCGAGTTCAACCAGAATCTCGCGCGCCGGAATGCCATATTTGGCCTCGGCCCGCCGCGCGAACAGGAGGAAGCTGGAATACACGCCGGCATAGCCCAGTGTGAGCGAGTCGCGGTCTACCCGCACCATGGAGTCCATGATGGGGACCACGAGGTCTTCGGCGACGTCTTGAATCTTGAACAGGTCCACGCCGGTTTCAATGCCCATGCGCTGGCAGACGGCGATGAAGACCTCCATCGGTGTATTGCCTGCGCCCGCGCCCAAGCCGGCTGCGGCAGCGTCGATGCGGTTGGCTCCGGCTTCGATTGCGGCGATGGAGTTGGCGATACCCATTGCCAGGTTATGGTGGCCGTGAAAGCCCAGTTCGGTCTCCGGTTTCAGCGCCTGGCGCACCGCAGCGAGGCGATCCTTCACGTCGTCGGGCAGCATGTAGCCGGCCGAGTCAGTGACATAAATGCAGTTGGCGCCGTAGCTCTCCATCAGTCTGGCCTGTTTGATCAAGGTCTCGGGCGACGCCATGTGAGCCATCATCAGAAAACCCACTGTGTCCATGTCGAGCCCGCGCGCCTTCTGGATGTGCTGTTCGGACACATCGGCCTCGGTACAATGGGTGGCCACGCGGATGGTATGCACTCCCAGCTCGTGCGCCATCAGCAGGTGGTCCACGGTGCCGATGCCGGGGATGAGTAGAGCCGAAACCTTGGCCTGCTTCATCAGTGGGATTACGGCCCCCAGGTAGTCTTCGTCGCTATGGGCCGGGAAACCGTAGTTGACCGAGCTGCCTCCCAGGCCATCGCCGTGGGTGACTTCAATCAGCGGCACTCCGGCAGCGTCCAATCCGGCAGCGATAGTTTTCATCTGCTCCAGCGTCATCAGGTGGCGCTTGGGGTGCATACCGTCGCGTAGCGTCATGTCGTGAACGGTAACTTTCCGGCCTTTGAGTTCCATGGTGCTCTCCTTACTTCGTGTTGGGGGCAATGCTCAGGCGATCACGTCGAGTTGCAGTTTGCCGGCCAGCATCTCCTGCGCAAACATCTCGGCAGTACGAGCGGCAGCAGCGGTCATGATGTCGAGGTTGCCGGCGTATTTAGGCAGGTAGTCGCCCAAGCCCTCCACCTCCATGAAGACCGAGACGCGCTTGCCGTCGAAGACCGGGCCGTTGACCAGCTTATAGCCGGGAACGTATTTCTGCACCTGTTTGATCATCTTGCGGATGGAGGCAGTGATCGCTTCCTTGTCAGGCTCGTCCACCGTCAGGCAGTGAATAGTGTCTCGCATGATGAGCGGCAGATCGGCCGGGTTGATGATGATTATGGCTTTGCCCTTCTGCGCGCCGCCCACAGCTTCCACCGCCGAAGCAGTGGTGCGGGTAAACTCGTCGATGTTCTTGCGGGTACCGGGGCCAACCGAACGGCTCGACACGGTGGCGATTATTTCCCCATAGGCAACCGGCTGCACCCGACTCACCGCCGCCACCATTGGGATGGTGGCCTGGCCGCCGCACGTAACCATGTTGACGTTCATGGCCTTCTTGCCGATCTGCGCATCCAGGTTGACCGGCGGAATGCAGAAGGGGCCGATGGCCGCGGGCGTCAGATCGATCATCAGCACACCCAGCTCGTTGAGCTTGCGCGTATTCTCGGCATGCGCGTAGGCGCTGGTCGCGTCGAAGGCGATCTGCACGCCGTCGGACTTCACGTGAGGCAGCAAGGCATCCACGCCTTCGGCCGTGGTTTTGATCCCCATCTCGCGAGCCCGGCTCAAGCCATCGGATTCAGGATCGATGCCTACCATCCACACGGGCTCCAGCAACTTGCTGCGCCGCAGCTTGACCAGCAGATCGGTGCCAATGTTGCCAGGCCCGATCAGGGCGCATTTGATTTTCTCGCTCATTGAATTTTCTTTCCGCAAAGAATGACGAATTTCGAATCAGCCGTTAAACAGGCCGCTAGCGTCGACGTGGCCCCTGGTCGAACGCGAAGGCCCGCACGGCGTGCCAGATCTCTGTCGCTTATTGATCTCGCTCATGGTGCTCCCGTCCTTGATAAATGCTCGCTTCCCACGTTCTGCCGCGGATCCTCATTTCGCCGCGTTCAGCCAGCGCAGCGCGTTGTCCTTGAGCAGCAACGTGCGTGTCGACACATCGAGCCCTAGAGCGTCGATACGCTCCACCGGCTTTCTTTCCGCGATCGCGAAGGGAAAATCCGTCCCCACGCAGATTTGTGTCTCGCCGAAGCGGTCGATCAGGTGACGCAGAGTCAGCCCATCGTAGACCAGGCTGTCGTAGTACATCTTCCGCGCGCCTTCGGTGGGCGACATCGGGACTGCCTCCTTGAGTGCTTCGAAAGTTTCCCAGCCGTGCTGCAACCTCGGCAGCACCATGGCCAGCGACCCACCGCCGTGGCTGAACGCGATACGCAGATCAGGGTATCGCGACAAAGTCCCGCCGGTCAGCAGTGACGCAGCCGCCAGTCCGTTTTCCCCGGGAAATGCCACCAACTGCTCTAGGTTCTTCGGTCCCACCAGCCGGTCTATGCCGGCCGGCCGCAAGGGATGCACAAAGATCGCGGCGCCCAGCTCTTCTGCTGCCTCGAAGAATGGCCCGAATTTTGGATCGCCCAGCGGCGCGCCGTTGACATTGCTGCCAACTTCCACGCCCGAGAGCTTGAGCTGCTTGACAATGAATTCCAGCTCAGCGATCGCGCGGTCCAAGTCCTGCAGCGGTACGGCGCCCAAGCCAAAAAAGCGCTCCGGTGCGCGCGCGACCATTTGCGCGATCTGTTCATTGATGTAGTGCGACAGGGCCGCACCGTCCTCGCCATCCAGCCAATAGGACAGCAGCTCGGGCATGGGCGAAAGCACCTGCTTGTGCACGCCCGTCGGCTCCATGTCGGCAATGCGGGCGTGCACGTTCCAGCAGCGGTCGGACACCGTGCGGTAGACCTTGCCCGAGAGCATCACATGGCGATGGCAGGCATGCGCAGGCACCATCGATGGCCAAGCGATACCTGCCGCCTTCGACGCATAAGGCGGAAAGCTTTCCGGCACGACGTGCGTGTGTACGTCAATGGCGCAGCAGCCAATATGATTCATTGCTGCTTCCTTGACGCTAGACGCCTTGCCGCCAGGAAGCGAGCCAACCTTCGGGTGGCGGCACAGTCGATTCTCATGCGCTGACGGAACCGCCCGTGGCAGGATGCAATTGCTCGATCTCGCCGACGGCCGCCTTGCGCGGGTCGGTCGGCCCTTCCCAAATGTCAAAGGACTTGGACACGGGCGGCAGGCTGCGCGGATCACGCGCGTCATCCTCCGGGAACTCTTCCATGCCGAAGCTATATTCCACCGTCAGGCCGTCCGGGTCCAGATAGTAGAGGAACATGCTGCCCGAGGGCAGGTGACGACCCGGGCCGTTGACGATGAGTACGTCCTGCTTTTTCAGGCGCCACATCGAGGTGCCGATGTCGTCGACGTCGGACACCATGAAGTTGAAGTGGTGCAGACCGCTCCTGCCCTTGCCGTTGCCCACGCCTAAACTGTGATGGTAGGGGTTGGGAAAGCAGCGCATGAATGTGATGGCCCCCTCGACCGAATCGGAGATCTTGAAGTTCAGTACCTCAGTAAAATACTTGACGGTGGCCTTGTCGTCAGCCGAACGCAGCACCAGGTGGCCCAAGCGTTGAATCTTGGCGACGGTCGGCTCGAAGGGTGCAGACTTCGAATCCTCCATCGTCGCGTAGAAGTCGATCGTAGCGCCCGTCGCCGGCTCCCAGGTGCGCACGCCCGCCCCGGTGTGCATGGCGGCCAGATCGGCAGCCGGAATGTCATCGAACGGCACGCCCTTGTCCTTCAGGGCTTTCTTCAAGTTTTCGAACTCGCGCTCGGACTCCAGTTGCAAGCCTATGCGCTTGAGGCCGGGCTTGCCTTGATAAAGAGCGATGTCATGATGCTTGTCGCTGCATCGCAGGTAACGCACGTTCTTGTCGCTGCCTTCGACCTGCTGCAGGCCGACGATGTCACGGTAGAAGCTTTCAGATTTATCGAGATCACTAACGTTGATGGCCAAGTAGCCAAGACGCTTGTAGCGGATCATGCCAGTCTCCTTAAGGAACGCTCGGCGGTTTCGAGATCGTACGGTGAGCGACAATGCTTTCAGGGCATGGCGCTGCCACCGTTCAGGCTTATGTCCTGACCGGTCATGAAAGCATATTCCTTGCGGGCGAGAAAGCTCACGGTGTCGGCTACTTCCTCGAGCTCCACGCCGCGGCCTTTGGGGACGACGGCCAGGAAGGCCTGCGAGAGTTTGGGGTCGCTCTGCAGCCGCGCGCGATGACGCTCGGTGTTGATCACGCAGGGCGAGACTGTGTTGACAGTGATGTCGTAGGAAGCGAATTCCTTGGCCAGCCCAACCATCAAGCCGACAACGCCGCCCTTGGCCGCGTTGTAGCCCGCATGGTTGGGAATGCCGGTCCGCAGCGAATCAGCGCCAATGTTCACGATCCGACCGTGATTTTGCTTCACCATATGCGGCAGCACCTTGTGGCAGCACCAGATGGTGGTCCAAAGGTTGCGCTGGAGGGTTGCGGTGAGCGTCTTGGCGTCGTGCTCCAGGAAAGGCAGGATTACGCCGCTGCCGGCGTTGTTCACCAACACGTCGATGCGGCCGAACCTCTCGATTGTGACATCGACCATTGCCTGCACGCTCGCTTCGTTGGACAGGTCCCCAACGTAATAGCCGAAGCGGCTCTCGTCGCCGCTATTGGCAAAGGCAATTTTGCGGCAAACGTCGGACACTTGTGGGTCGAGGTCTGCCATCATCACGTCCAGGCCATCTTGCGCCAGTCGCGCGGCCAGAGTGCGGCCCACGCCGCCGACACCCATGCCCACGCCGGTGACGATGGCAACGCGGCGCTTGCCGCCTTCCAGGATGTTGTTGTTGCTTGAACTGCTCATAGAATGATGCTGATCTTGCCCTGTGGCCGCAGGCAGGAAAGTTCCAACGCGCAACGCTTGGTTCGGATGCGAAGGCCCTCGGCCGTGTTCAACAGGTGGTAAGTGCTGCGGCCCGAGTAAGTGTCGTTGACGGGGCCCTTGGCACGGGTGACGATGAAGTTGCAGCGGACGGTGAGTTCAGCATAACTGCGATCGACGATGCGCACGTTCGACACCATATGGCAGGTGCGCGAATGCGGGAATTCGGCGTGCGCCGCTTTGTTCAGCAGTCGGCGTGCGCGCTCCTGCAGGCGATGGCGGTCGTCATAGATGAGGAACAAGGTATTGGCCGGATCTCCCTCAGGATCGTCCAGCGGCGGAACCAGGTACTGTCCGTCATCTGCGAACAGCCGGGTCCACTCATCCAACTTCCAGTCATCCAGAAGATCAGCTTCGTGAAAGAGGAAGTCCTCCACAAGGGCGCGAGTGACTTCGGGCAGCACGGCGCTCATACTGGCTCACCTTCCGACTTGACGACGCATGACTGAAGTTCTGTCGCCTCCCCTTGCACGAGCAGCTTGTACCAGCGCCGCCAGAAAGTGCGCATCTGGAGTTCGTCCTGTTTGGCGGGGTTGGGCTCGTGTTCGGTCAACATGCCGCGCGACAGGTCGTTCCACTGCACCCACTTGGCTGTGACGTAGGCGCGCTGGCAGATCTCCAGCATTTCCTGATCGTCAGGCGTCGCAAAACCGGCGGGGCCAAGGAATTCCAGAAAGTTCTTGTTGCGTAGATCACGTAGTGTTGGGTGCTCGTTTTTGGGCGCAAGTGCCCAGGAATTCACCTCAAAATAGCCTGGGCTTGCGGGATAGAACGTACGCACCACCAGACCCATGATGTCGTTGACCACCAGGTTCGGGAAAATGAGAATGTTGCGGTCGCCATGGCCGATAACCTTCGCCCGCTCCGGACCCACGCGAGAGATGAGCTCCTGGTAGGCGGCGTCTACCTCGGCCTTCGCCGCGTCGCTCCAGGAGCCGATTGCGCGAGCCAGCGGCCGACCCCAGGGCGTGCCGTCCAGCGACTCCGATACCGCATGGCCATTGCCCAGATCGCGCACACGGCCGAAGCCCTTGGCGGTGTAGTTGTTGCGCACCGTACCTTCGCGGGCGCGAAGGTACTCGAAGTAGGTGGCATGGGTGCTGTCGGCATGGTAACCGTCGGCGCTGTTTTCCTGCAGCAGCTTCCAGTTGGCACGGGCCGAATAGGTCTGCGTACCGCCGACGATGACCATGGCCTCGCGGTCTTGCGTGGCCACCATCTTCAGGTACTCGCCTGCGCCGGCAAGGTAGCCTTCGAGCGGCTCGCCCTCGCCCGAGAAGCTGACGAAGATGAAGCCGGCGAAGACGTCGACGCGCGGCACTTGCTGCAGGTGCAGCGTGGGGTCCTCCAAGCAGGCCGGCGAATAGGAAGCTTCGATCGGCCGATGGATCGCCTTACCCTCGTCGCTGAAAACCCAGCCGTGGTAGGGGCAGGTGAAGCTGCGGGCCTTGCCCGCCTCTTCGCGGCAAACGATGGCGCCGCGATGCGGACAGGTGTTGAAGAAAGCGCGCAGCACGCCATTGCGGTCGCGGTTTACCAGCAGCGGCTTGCCGCCCACCATGCGCGAGACGAAGGCGCCCCGGGCGGCGACCTCGGACTCGTGAGCGGCATAAAGCCAGCAGCGCTCGAAGATGTGGCGCTGCTCGAGGTCGAAGATGTCTTCCTCGGTGAAGGCGCGGCGGTTGACCCGGAACACGCCGCGTTCAGCGTCGTCCTGGATCAGGTTGGAGAGTGGGTCTCGCTGGGTGTCGCGTTTCATAGCTGTTACAGAGTGACCGCAAAGTTGGCGGGAAATTCGGGCGGTAGGGGATGGGCACGCTTGGCGGTGACGAAACACCTGATTCCTGCAGCGTTTCCCGCAGTATAATTGGCCCCACCAAGCTGGTAGTACCAATCTTACGCTTACGGGCTATCTGCGTCAAGCACCTTGGTTCGTCGCGAGCTTCGGGTACGCCGCGCCTGGCGCTTGGCGCACTATCTCAATCGAGCCAACAGAAGAGGGAAGCGTGTCCGAGGTGACGATGAATACCGAGAGTCGCGCCGCCGATGGCAAGCCTATCGTCGCGGCGATTCTGAGCTACTTGCAGGATCGCAAGCTGCAAGCTGGCGATCGCCTGCCGTCCGAGCGCGACCTGGCCGACAAGCTCGGCGTCGGGCGCAATGCGCTGCGCGAGGCGCTGGCCACGCTGACCACGCTGCGGATCGTAGAGTCGCGGCCCAACTCCGGCATTTACTTACGCCACGTCGCCGTCGAAAGCAGCTTCGAGACGCTGGTGATGCTGGCCGACATGGGGGCAAACCCGACCCCCATGGAAATCACGGAGACCATGGAAGTGCGGGCCCAGTTGGAACTGCTGGCCGTCAAGCTGGCTTGCGAGCGGCGAGCCGAGGCCGACCTCGCACGCATGGCGGCTGTTCTCGCCCGAACGAAGGAACTGCTCAGGGAGAATGGCAACATGGCCGACGCCGACACCGAGTTCCATATCGCCCTGCTCGAAGCCACGCACAATAGCGTTCTGGTGCGGGTTCTCAATGCCTTCTACCGCTTCACGGCCGGCAGGCGCAAGGTGCTGTTCGCCAATCAGGATCAAAGCAAGGCCTCGGCGAAGGACCATCAGAAGCTGTTTGAGTACGTCAAAGACCGTGACGTCGAGAACGCGCAGGCCTTGATCCTCAAGCACATGGACCGCGCCCGCAACTATTGGAAAAATGTTCTGCCACCGAGCTGAGCGCCAACTGTGGAGAAATTGCCCCGTTTGTCTGAACGTCGAGGTTCCTCGGAAGCCTGGCAGCACGCTCTTGAGGATCTCCGACAGGCGCCTGCCCGAGGATCATGTCTGAGGCCTTTTCGGCCATCATCAGCACACACGCGTTGATGTGGGCCGAGACGAGATCCGGCATCGCGGCGGCGTCGACGACACGCAAGCCGTCAACGCCTAGAACTCGAAGCTCCGGGTCGACGACCGCCGCGCCGGATGCGGCGCCCATCGCGCAGGTGCCGGCGGGATGATGAGCGGTGACAACGGTCCGCCGCATCCATTGCTCGATGTCCTGCCGCTTGCGCTGCCCTGGCGGCGGCATCACCTGCTCGCCACGGAAGGCGTCGAGTGGCGCGCTCTCGGCGAGCTCCAGTCCACGCTCATAACCGGCATACAGCACCGCCAGGTCGTTCGGGTCCGAAAAGATGTTGAAAAATATCCGTACCGGCGCGAGCGGGTCAGCCGACCGAAGTAGCACCTCGCCGCGACTTTGCGGATGCAGCAGCGTCGGCCGAATGCCGAAGCTGTCGACATAGGCCTTGCGGATGCCGGGGAACCACAGGTGGGCCTTCAACGAGGCGCAACGGAACATGAACTCGATGTCCGGCACATCGAGGCCGGTCCGCGTCTTGATGAAGCCTTGCAGCGCGCTCGGGGTCTTGGTGGCGCTTCCGGTCCCGAACGACCAGGCAACCAACATGGCCAAGGCCATGCGGTCGAAGCGCATCACCTCTCTGAAGGGGCCGGCTTCGCGGCGGCTGTAGAGGAGCTGAACCGCCGGATGGTCCTGCAGGTTCTTGCCGACCGGCAGGTCGACTCGTGTGTCGATTCCGATATCGCGCAGGTGGTTCGAAGGACCTATCCCCGAGAGCATCAGCAGCTGCGGTGTGTTGAAGGTGCCGGCACTGAGAATGACTTCGACGTCGGCCCGCAGTCGCTTTCGTTTGCTGCCGCGCAACACCTCGACGCCCACGGCGCGCCGGCCCTCGAACACCAAGCCGGCGGCATGCCAGCCCGTCATCAGCTGAAGGTTCGGCCGGTTCAGTGCCGGGCGCAGATAGGCGACGGCCGCTGAGCATCGCCTGCCGTTGTGAATAGCGTTCTGCCCGTGACCGAAGCCCTCGGCCTGCTCGCCGTTGTAGTCCTCGGTCTGCGGATAGCCGGCAAGCCGCGCGGCTTCGATCCAGGCCCCGTTCAGGGGATCCAGGAACTTCGAGCGCTGCACGCTGACGGGCCCGTCGCCGCCACGGAACTCATTTGCGCCTCCCTCCCAACGTTCGCTGCGGCGAAAGTACGGTAGCACCTCTGCATAAGACCAGCCGCGCGCACCATTGCGGGCCCAACGGTCGTAGTCACCGGGGTGCCCGCGGGTGTGCGCCATCATGTTGACGGACGACGAGCCGCCGAGCACCTTGCCACGCATCGCCTCGATCCGCCGGCCGCCGAGCTCGCGTTCTGGTTCGCTGTGCAGACCCCAGTCGTAGAGGCTGCGCTCGTGCAACTTGCCGACGCCGAGCGGAATGTGGATCAGCGGATTCCTGTCGGCGCCCCCGGCTTCGAGCAGCAGCACGCGGATGCTCGAGTCTGCGCTGAGCCGGTTCGCGAGCACGCACCCGGCGGTGCCGGCGCCGACGATGATGTAGTCGTAGCCCTTGAGACCGGCCACATCAGTCCTGCTGCTGCAAGCGCTTGAGGATGCGCTTGCAGCGCACGGGGCCGGCGTCGATGGACAGCAAGGCAGGATTGAGCTCCGTCGTCGCTTGGTCGATGGCGAGTTGCTGGGCTTCGATCAACGGCGCGTCCTGGTGCTCGAAGGCATAGCGGCGGCGCTCGCCGATGGTCGCATTGATGGAATCGTTGTCGGCCGCCGGCGTCCTGACGTTGAAGCGCACGGCCGTGAAATGATACGTCGTCGTGGTGTCGGTTTCGGGTGTCAGCAGGTGCACGCCCCAGTAGCCGCTGCCTTCGGCGGGATCAGTGCCGGGCAGTGCGATGTTCGCCTTCAGCAGCAGGTAGCAGGGGGCATTCCAGCGGATCGAGTTGATGCGGTCAACTTTAGGCGTGTCAGCACCCCAGTAGAGCCGCTGCAGACCGACCAGCGGCACGCTGTTAGCGGTGCGGCTGACGGTGACCGTGTTGCCTTGCTCTTCGACGTGGATTTCGGCCGTGGGGCTGTCGCCGAGGATCCCCTCGTGCAGAAAGATGGCGTGGCTGAGGTCGAGCAGGTTGTCGGAGACGAGCTGGTAGTGAGCGCGAATGCTGATGTGATCGGGCGCCGTCATGTGCTCTTCAGGCGCGGTGTCGAGCAGGCTAAAGTCGGGAATCAGCGCGGGGTCGGGCGCCCGAGTTCCCATCCAGATCCAGACGCAACGGTGCTGTTCCCGCACCGGATAGCTCCTGACCCGTGCCGACTTCGGAATCGTCTGAGGCCCATGCGGGTTGTGGACACAGGCGCCGCTGCCGTCGAACTCTAGCCCATGATACGGACACTGGATCCGGTCTCCGGGCTTGACCTTGCCTTTGGACAGTGGCGCGTGGCGGTGCGCACAGCGGTCTTCGAGCGCCGCAATCGACCCGTCCTCCTTGCGCAGGAAGACCAGCGGCTCGTTGATGATCGTTCGAGCCACCAGGGTGCCAGCCGGAAGATCGTTCGCCCACATCGCGACGTACCACGCGTTGGTCAGGAACGGCCCGCCGAAATAGCCAGCATTTTTGCCGTGCTGAGGATCCGCGGAGGGGGTCGGTGCTTCGAGCATGGTGTTACTCCTTCTTGATTCCGAGCGTGGCGAACAATGCCTTGTTGCGGTCGTACTCCGCACGGATGCGGCGACCGAACTGCTCGCTGGTCTCGAAGCGAATTGCGAAGCCGCGGGCTTGCATGCGCTCCCGCCAGCTGGCGTTATTGACCAGTCGCCCGAGGTCGTCCTGAACCTTCTTTGTCACGGCCGGCGAAAGTCCGGCCGGGCCCATGATGCCCATCCAGATGCCACTCTCGAAGCCCGGCACGCCGAGCTCTCCCATAGTCGGCACGTTCGGCAGCAGCGGCGAGCGCTCGTAGCTGCCGACTGCCAGCGCAATCACCTTGCCGGAGAGGATGTGCGGCAGCGAGCTCGGTACCGTCTCCCACATCACCGGGATCAGCCCGGAGAACATGTCCACCAGTGCCGGGGCGCCGCCCTTGTATGGAATGTGGTTCAGGCTGATCCCAGCGGCGCGTTGCAGCCGCTCCATTGCGATGTGCAGGCCGGCGCCGACGCCGTTCGAGGCGTAGTTGAGCTTGCCCGGTTGGGCCTTGACCGCAGCGATGAATTCAGCGAAGGTCTTGACGTTGAAGCTCGGGCTTGCGATCAGGATCAGCGGGATCCCGCCGACACCCGCGATCGGCTTCAGGTCGACGAGGGGATCGTAGGGAAGCTGTTCGCGCATAAAAGGCAGCACGACAATCGGCGTATCGGTCGCGAGCAGGAGCGAGGTGCCATCCGGTGCTGCTCGCGCCACCGACTCGGCCGCGATCATCGAGCCCGCACCAAGCTTGTTCACGGTGATCACCGGCTGCCCCCAGATGTCCTGCAGACCCTTGGCTAGCTCGCGCGTCATCGTGTCGGTCGGTCCACCGGCCGAAAAGCCGACTGTGATCTTCACCGGTTCGCTCGGAAAGGCAGCGGCGGCCTGTGCGGCGGCTTCGCCACCTACAACGAAGGCGCCGGCGCAGGCGAGACTCGCACAAGCGCGAGCGAGGTATCGGATAGTGTCAAGAAGGTTCATGTCGTTTGTCTCTCGTGGTGTGATGTTCGTCGAGCCCGGCTCGACCGTAGGGGCTGGGCGCGCCGCCATGTGATCGCGTCAGGGGCCGGGCGCCACCATCAGGTTGATCACCTTCTCTTCGGTGCAGCTCAGGATTTCCTCGAGACACTCCTCGCGTCCTGTCCCGCTGTTCTTCATGCCGCCGTACGGCACGCCCCGGTAGTGGTTGCCGACGCCATTGACCCAGACGTAGCCGGCGTCGATCTGCTGCGCCACGCGCAGCGCGCGATCGATGTCGCGGGTCCACACGGCTGCGGTGAGACCCAGGTCCACGTCGTTCGCCATCTCCACGGCTTCCTGCTCGGTCCGAAAGCGCAGGATCGACATCACCGGCCCGAAGATCTCTTCGCGTGCCAGCCGCATCGACATGCGCACGTCGGTGAACACCGTCGGCTCGATCCAGTAGCCGCGTTCGAAGGCTGCGCCCTGCGGCCGACCGCCGCCGGCCACCCGCTTCGCGCCTTCGCTCTGGCCGAGCTCGATATACGACAGTACCTTGTCGAACTGCGCCTTCGAGTTGATCGGCCCCATTGTGGTCGCCGGGTCGAGCGGATCCCCGAGCCGAAAGGCGCGCACCAGCCCGAGGATGCGCTCGACGACAGCATCGTGAATGTCCTCGTGCAGCAGGATGCGGCTGGTCGAGCCGCACGATTGGCCCTGCCAGGAGAAGTTCATGCCGTCGACGGCGGCCTTGGCGACGCGGTCCAGGTCGGTGTCGGCGAATGCCACCAACGGGTTCTTGCCTCCGAGCTCAAGCGTGACATGCTTGACCGATGTTTCCGCTGCGGCCCTCTGAATTGCCATGCCGGCCGCGGCTGACCCGATCAGCCCGATTCGCTTGACGCCCGGGTGGCGCACCAGCGCCTCGCCAGTGGCGCGGTCGCCGGTGATGATGCCGACGATGCCGGGCGGCAGCACTTCTGCGCAAATTTCACCCAGGCGGGCGGCCGACAGCGGGCTCTGCTCCGACGGCTTCAGCACCACCGCATTGCCGGCGATCAGCGCCGGCCCGATGCGAGAGGCCGCAAACCCGAACGGATGGTTGAATGCGACGATGCGGCCGATGACGCCATACGGCACCCGCATCGTCAGGTGCACGCTCCCGGGAGTCGCCGGAATCGTCTGGCCCTTCAGCTCCAAGCCTAGACCGGCGGCATATCGGATACGGTCGGCGGCGCTGCGCACGTCGCCCCGCATGGGGCCGATCGTGTTGCCCGTGTCCATGGCCTCCAGGCGCGCGATGCCATCGGTCTCGGCGGTGATCGCGTCGGCGAGCCGATTCAGCAAGACCGCGCGCTGAGCCACCGGCAGCGCTGCCCAAGCCGGCTGAGCTCGCTTACCGGCCGCCACCGCGAGCTGCATGTCGGCGGCCGTGCCCATCGGCACGCGGCCGATCGGCCGCTCGTCGGCCGGATTGATCGATTCGAGCCATCCGCCATCGACGCTCTCGACAAGCTTACCGTCGATCAGCATCCGGCCGTTGAAGTAATTCTCAGAGGTCATAGGATTCGACGGGCACGAAGAGCGACTGGATCGGCAACGCGCACGAGATCATTGATTGCTCGTGAAACTCGCGTCGAATCGCCAGCAGGTGATCGCAGGGAAGATGCGACGGTAGTAGTCCTGCTCGACCTTGCGAATGTCGGGGAACAGCCGGCGGCTGTTCTTGTCCGTCGGCACGCCGTCGGGTAACGCGGTGCCGAAAATCGCGTCGAACTCGCCGACCTGGAGAAGCTCGTCCAGAGCGCGGTATCACTGTTGGGTTGCCATGCGGGTCGGGCTTGTTGACCACGCCCTGGCCGCAGAACGCATGCGAAGCGCACGCGCGGCCACGGCGTGGGCTCGGAAGGCAGAGGCGCCGCGCCCGCCATGGGACAGTTCAGTCTTCCTGCAGCAGGCGCTGCAGGACGCGCTTGCAGCGCACAAGGCCGGAATCGATGGAGATCAGCGACGGGCTGAGCGGCTGAGTCGCGATGTCGATGTTCCGTTGCTGCGCCTCGATGATCGGCGCGTCCTGTTCGGCGAAGGCGAACAGGCGGGTCTTCGCGATCCGCTCGTTGATCTGCTCGTCGTCCTCCGGGGGCGTGTGCACGCCGAAGCGCAAGGCGATGAAGTGATAGGAGGTGGTCGACTCGGTCTCCGGCGTCAGCATGTGCACGCCGTAGTAACCGCTGCCGGTCGTCGATTCGGCGCCCGGGCTGCACACGCCCTGTCTGAGCAGCAGCGCGCCCGGCGCGTCCCAGCGGATTTCGCTGAACCGGTCGCCCGGGCCGTCATGCAGCCAGTACACCTTGTGCAGGCCGACGATCGGCACGCCGTAGGCATAGCGGCCTACCGTGACGCTGTCACCCGCCTCGGCGATCTTGATCTCGGCGTTGGCACTGTCGGCGGTCGCGAGGATGCCGTCGTGCAGATACATCGCATGGCTGAGGTCGAGCAGGTTGTCGACGACAAGCTGGTAGTGGGCGCGAACTCGAATGCCGTCGGGCCGCGTCATGTGCGCCTTGGGCGCTCGATCGAGGATCCCGAAGTCCGGAATCTTCGATTCGTCTGGGGCACGATCCCCCATCCAGACCCAGAGACACAGGTGCTTCTCGACGACGGGATAGGTGCGGACCCGTGCGCGGGCCGGGATCGTGCCGGCGCCATGCGGGTTGTGCACGCACTCGCCGGCGGCATCGAACTGCAGGCCGTGATACGGGCACTGGATCTTGTCCCCAGGCAGAACCTTGCCCATGTGCAGTGGCGCGAAGCGATGCGGACAGCGGTTGTCCATCGCGAGCACCGAGCCGTCTTCCTTGCGCAGGAAGACAAGCGACTCGTTGATGATCTTTCGCGCCGCGAGTTGCCCGGGCGCGAGCTCCTCCGCCCACATTGCCACATACCAGCAATTCTTCAGGAAAGCCGGCGGAAAGTAGCCGCCGTTCGGCCCTGCCCTCCGCTCCATGGTCACCGGAATCACTTTCGTCATGTCGAGCGCCCGCCGTGGTTCCGTGTTCAGTTCTTCTTGATATTGAGCCTGGTGAACAGGGCCCCGTTGTTCGCGTACTCCGTTTGGATACGTTTCGCAAAATCCTCGGTGCCGATGAAGCGGACTTCGTTTCCCTGCTGGATCAGCTTTTCCCGATAGGCGGGCCTCGCCACCACCTTCTGCAGGTCGTCCTGAACCTTTTTCACAAAGGCTGTGGAGACGCCGACAGGTGCCATCACGCCTGTCCAGATGCCAACGTCGAAACCGGGGAAACCGAGCTCCGAGACCGTCGGAACGTCAGGCAACTGCGGCAGGCGCGACACACTCCCTACCGCGAGGGGCACCAGCTTGCCGGCCTGGACCATGGCCTGTGCGGTCGAGACCGCCGACCACATCACCGAGACGTGACCCGCCACCAAGTCGGCAATCGGCGGAGTCGTGCTGTACGGAACGTGGTTGAGATTGATGCCCGCGAGGGTCTGGAACCGTTCCATGGACATGTGGTGTGCGGTGCCGATGCCGTAAGACGCGTAATCGATTGCCCCGGGGCGCGCCTTCGCGGCGGCGATGAACTCGGCCAAGGTCTTGACCTTCAGTGAGGGACTCGCGACGAGCATCATCGGGATGCTGCCCACGATCGCAATCGGCTTCAGGTCCGTCAGCGAGTTGTAGGGCATCTTTTCCTGCAGGAACGGAATCACGACGATCGAAGTGTCCGTGGCGAGCAGCAGCGTCGTGCCGTCGGCCGGCGCATGCGCTACGGCATCGGCAGCGAGCATGCTGCCGCCACCCGACTTGTTGCTCACCAGTGCCGGCTGGCCCCATATTTCCTGCAGTCCTCGAGCCACCTCGCGCGCGATCACATCCGGCGCGCCCCCAGGTGGAAAGCCGACAACTATTGTCACCGGGCGACCAACGGGCGGCGCGTCCTGCGCGCTCACCGGTAACACCACCGCAGCACCTGCTGCGGCCAAGCACCAGAAGGGCCGCAACATGCGTGTGAAGCTGAGCCGTCGAATGATCATTTCGATTCCATAAGCCATTTGCAGATAATGTAGAACAGTGTTCTGATTCGTCAATCAGGGTAATCCCATGGACTCGTTTTGAGCGGTCCCGACGGGGCTGACGGCTGCTAGTATTCCGCCTTCAAGGCGCGCTTGTTTGGCAGCCGGAATTCCCATGCCGCCGGCGCACATGTCCGCGCGGCTCGAAAGCAGAAGTGCAGAAGGCGGTTTAAATGGAAGAGAAAGGCGTCGCCACACTTGACCGGGCCTTGGCAATCCTCGACTCGTTCACCGACGAGTCACCACGGCTGTCCCTCGCCGACATCTCACGCCGAACCGGGCTCTACAAGAGCACCCTGCTGCGCCTGCTTGGATCGCTCCAGCAGTCCGGGCTGGTCGCCCGGGACGAGGACGGCGAGTACCACGTCGGTGGCACTGCGATGCGGCTCGCGAACCTGTACCAGCGCTCGCTGCGCGGCGCCAATCTCATCGCCAGCGCGCTGCAGCGACTGGTGCAGGCAACCTCGGAAAACGCCAACTTCTATGTGCGTCGGGGCGACGTCCGGGTTTGCGTCTATTGCGCGGATTCTCCGCACCGCATTCGCGCGCACACGCTGGTCGGCGACATCTTCCCGCTCGACAGGGGCGCCGGTGGGAAGATCTTCTCAGCGTTCTCGGACGATCTTTGTTCGGCGCCCGGTCTTGCAGTGGTGCGCCAGCGCTGCATTGCCGTCAGCCACGGCGAGCACACCAGCGACATGTCCGGCTTGGCGGCGCCGGTATTCGGCATCGGAAGGCGGATCGAAGGGGCGATTTCGGTCACAGGCCCAACGAACCGCTTCACGCCGGATCGGGTCATGACCTTCGAGTGTGAGCTGCTGCGCACAGCGGCAGAACTGACGAGCGCATTCGGCGGTCACAACGAAGTGCTGACAGTGGCGCTGGCCCAAGCGCGTCGTGAGGCTCTGAGTGTGAGCCTCATTGGGCCCTGATCCCCTGCTAGTGTCGTGAGTTAGAAATTCGTTGAACTATTTCTAATGACTGCACTCTGTCGTGTGGGGTATGCACACGACGAGGACAGGCATGAGAGGAAGACCGAAAGAGCAACTGGTGTTGAGCGAGTCTGAGCGGGAGCAACTTACCGCGTTGACGCTGCGTCGCAAGACGGCGCAGGCGCTTGCTCTGCGAGCTCGTATCGTGCTGGCCTGCGCGGCCGGGGAGACCAACAACGCGGTGGCAGCGCGGCAGCGCGTGACCAAGCAGACGGTGTCCAAGTGGCGTGCGCGCTTCGTCGAGCATCGGCTCGACGGCCTGCTGGACGCCCCGCGCCCGGGCGCTCCGCGCACCATTGACGATGCGCGCGTCGATGCCGTGATCGCCAAGACCTTGGAGTCCAAGCCGCAGGGCGCCACGCACTGGAGCACGCGCGCGATGGCTCGTGAAACGGGTATGACGCAGACAGCCGTCAGCCGCATCTGGCGTGCCTTCGGTCTGCAGCCGCATCGGCAAGACACCTTCAAGCTCTCCAGCGATCCGATGTTCGTGGAGAAAGTGCGCGACATCATCGGGCTGTATCTGGACCCACCGCTCAAAGCCATGGTGCTGTGCGTGGACGAGAAGAGCCAGATTCAGGCGTTGGACCGCACCCAGCCGATCCTGCCGCTGGCCCCCGGTATCCCCGAGCGTCGCACGCACAACTACATGCGCCATGGCACCACGACTCTGTTTGCCGCGCTGGACATCGCCACCGGGGCGGTGATCGGTGAAATGCATCGGCGCCATCGCAGCAGCGAGTTCCTCAAGTTCCTGCGCACCATCGAAGCCAATGTGCCGTCCGATCTGGACATCCACTTGGTGATGGACAACTACGGCACGCACAAGACACCGACCATCAAGTCCTGGTTTGCACGCCATCCGAGGTTTCACGTTCACTTCACGCCGAACTCGGCTTCGTGGCTCAACCAGGTCGAACGCTGGTTTGCCACCCTGACCGAAAAGCAGATCCGGCGCGGCACACATCGCTCCACACGTGAGCTGGAGCAGGCCATCAGGGACTATCTCGAACTTCACAATGCCGACCCCCGACCATTCAACTGGACCAAGACGGCAGATGACATCCTCGCAAGCATCGAAAGATTTTGTTTGCGAACTTCCAATTCAGGACACTAGCAAATCGCTCGGGGACGCACCGGCAGCTGTCAACCAGCAGCGGTATTGTGCAAAACAGAATATTGGTCTATTCTTGGGTTTATATTTCAACAATCCCGAGAGACATGAAGCTGCCGCACTTCCTGAGCGCCGAAGCGCCTGGATCCAAAGACGATTTCTCCGAACTCGTGCAGCGCGACCGTGTCCACGGCGCCATCTACACGAGCCCCCAGGTGTTCGATGCCGAAATGGCGCGAATCTTCCATCGCAGCTGGGTATGCGTTGGCCATGAAGCCGAGATCCCCGACGTCGGCGACTTTCGGGTGACGACGCTCGGCCGCCAGTCGACGATCATGGTGCGCGGTTCGGATCAGCAGGTCCGGGTACTGATGAACCGCTGCCGCCACCGCGGGGTTGCGATGACGGAGGAAGAGCGGGGCTGCCAGAAGCAGTTCATCTGCCCGTACCACGGCTGGGTGTACGACAACAACGGCGCCTTGCTGTCGGTGCCGGACTTCGCCGGCTACGGCGGCACGCTGAACCTCAAGGAGTACGGATTGACTCCGGTGCCGCGGCTCGGCACCTACCGCGGCTTCGTGTTCGCGAGCCTGGGCCGGGATGGCGTGTCGCTGGACGAGCATCTCGGCCTTTCGAAGAGCTACATCGACCTCTTCCTTGACGTCTCCCCGAGCGGCGAGATCGACGTTCGCTCCGGCCTCAACAAGACCTCGTTCCGCGCCAATTGGAAGTTCGTGGGCATGGATGGCTACCACCCGAACTATGTACACAAGACGGTATACGAAGTCCGCCGCCGCAAGCAGCCCGTCGGCGTTACGGCGTCGTCGAAGGGGGAATCGTTCAACGACGAGTCAGCCAACCTGACGCGCGACCTCGGCAACGGCCACGCGATGCTCGACGTCTACCCGGTTCGCAGCGCCAACTACGCCAGCTACCTGGCTTCGATGGAAGGCAAGCCGGGCTGGGCCGAGTACTACCGGTCGATGGTGACAGCGCATGGTCAGCAGCGCGCCGACGAAATCCTCGTCTGGGCGGGCGACCCGCACATCGGCGTGTTTCCGAACCTGCAGCTGATCGGCAGCCAGATCCGACTTATCCGCCCGATTGCCGCCGACAAGACCGAGGTGTTGATGTTTCCGACACTGCTGAAAAACGTGCCCGAGCCGATCAACCAATTGCGCCTGCGCAATCACGAGGCCTTCTACGGCCCGGCGAGCCAAGGCTCACCCGATGATGCCGAAATTTTCGAACGCAATCAGCTGGGGCTTTCGGCGGAAGTCGAACCTTGGGTGCTGCTGGCTCGCGGGCTCGAACGCGAGCGCGCTGAAGCCGATGGCTCGATCGTCGGCAGCATCACCGACGAAACCAGTCAGCGCGCCCAGCTGAAGCAGTGGCGCAAGCTGATGGGAGCCGGCGCATGACGCTCCAGCAGGTGCACCAGCTGCTCTACAGTGAAGCCGACTGCGCCGATGAGCACCGCTACGACGAATGGCTGGCGCTGTGGCACCCGGCCGGGGAGCTTCTCTACTGGATCCCGTCGGGTAGCGACGACCTCGACCCCAAACAGCGCATCTCGATCGTCTACGACAACCGCTCCAGACTTGACGACCGGATCTTCCGGCTGAAAAGCCGCGGCGCGCATTCGCAGCGGCCGCGTTCCCGGATGCGGCGGGTGGTCTCGAATATCGTCGTCGAAACCGATGACGGCGACTGCGTGCGGGTCCGCGCCAACTTCATCCTCGCCGAACTGCGCAAGGGCCATCAGGATGTCTTCAACGGACGCTTCCTCTACGAGCTTCGGCGCCATTGCGGCGAGTTGCGAATCGCCACCAAGAAGGTGCTTCTCGTCAACAACGACGAGTTCATCGACAACCTGAGCTTCCTCCTGTGAAACGCGCCGTCGGCGCTGCGCTGGCTCTTGTTGTCGATTATCGTCGCGACGATGGTCGGCGAAACCGGCCCGCCCGGCACCTTCCCGCTGCGAACAAGGGGTCGATTGCGCGTCGTGCTGATACCGGTGTGCGCCTCTTTTCGCCACGTGCCGGCCTTGATCATGGAAGAGCGGGTGCTCGCGCGGGTGTGCCAGGTCCACGAGACGCTGCGGCGTTGGAACTCGAGATCGCCCCACATCGCGCGGACGGGTTTGAACCACGCGCGCGGCGACGAGGAGCGGCGCGCAATGGCGCTGCGTTGAGTCGCGCGGCCGAACTGAGCATCGATATCGTCGGACCGTTGTCGCTGGGGGTCAGATGGCGTTGAACGAGAGCCGACTATCGAGCCTCAGTAGGCAATTGCCCAAGTTCCCGGACCAGACCATTGCTACCTCAGGGCGACCGATCGCCAACGGCATGACTCATCACATTTTCGAACCGCCTCCGAAGCCTCGGCCCAAGCTCCCCCTATGACTGGCCCGCGCGAACTTCCCATCATTGCAACGATGGTCGGTGATCCAGGCGGCGTAGGTCCTGAGGTTACCGTCAAGGCGCTAGCCGGCGGAGGCCCAGGGCGGGCGTCGCTGCCGCTGCTCGTGGGCAGCGTCGCCGCGGTGGAGCGTGCCATTCGCGACAGCCGCCTCGAACTGACGGTACGGCCAATTCGATCCGTGTCTGAGGCGGCGTTTCTTCCGGACGCCATTGACGTGCTCGACACGGGCGCTCTTCTCGAGCGCGACCTAACAGTCGGCCTGCCGTCCGCCGCGGCAGGGCGCGCGGTGCGAGCTTGGCTCGACCAGAGCGCGGGACTCGCCCAGCGCGGCGAAATCGATGGCTGGATCATGGGCCCCGTTGACCGGACGTCCTTAAAGCTCGGCGTCGGTATGAGCGACGATAACGAGATCGGCCCCCCCGGCGCCTCCCTCCTGCGCATGTGCGGCAAGCTGCGAGTGGTGCCGATCACAGAGCACATCGCTTTGCGTGACGTCCCGGCTTCGGTGACCTCGGATCGTGTGCTGAACTTGGTGTGTCAGCTTAACGAAACGCTCGAGCGCTGGGGACTGCGCGCGCCGCGCATCGCCTTGGCAGGTCTCAACCCGCATGCCCGCGGCGAGGAGGAGGTCCGTGCCATTGCGCCGGCCGCCGAGCGGGCGCGAGCCCAGGGTATCAACGTCACCGGCCCGATATCGCCGGACTCGGTCTTTCGCCAGTGTGCGGAAGGCCGTCACGACGTCGTTATTTCAATGTACCACGACCAAGGGCAGATTGCACTCAAGACATCGGCGTTCAACGGGGCGTGCTCGGTTTACATCGGACTGCCTTATGTGCATCTGACCGTGCCCCACGGGTCGGCGATGGACATTGCAGGGCGCGGATTGGCCCAGCACGCCAGCATGCTCGCTGCCATGAGCACCGCGGCTGCGCTTGCCGCGGGCCGCTACCGTCTTGACTGCTGATGCGGGCGTCGATTTCAGCGGCTGGCACTCTTTTTCGCGGCAGTTTGGGGCGGCGGGATCTGCCCCGCGTAGCGCTCCAGAGGGAAGCGGACGACAGCTCGCAGGTTGATGCCCTTCAATCGCGTCGGCGCGATGCGCCCGGGCAGCTCCGGCGGAGCGATGTGGCGCCTGTTGGCCGAGCGGTCCAGAACCGCAAGCTGATCGGTAAAGCTTTAATGATGTCGCCGCGGCAGCCGCGGAACACGAAGATTGGGCTGGACGCCAAGCAAGGAATCTCTTCCGTTCAGTCGTGCATTAGGGGTAAGCCCCAGTATGATTCCGCCTTATGGAGATATAATCTCAATATTATTTGAAATAACAATATTTTTATGGAGAATGAATTGAAGGGGATCGATTTAAAGGGCAGGTGGCGCGTGCTGTCTTGGGTGCAGCGATACGACGATGGCCGGGAGGTCTACCCCGTTGGGCAATCGCCATGCGGATTCATCCAGTACGATGACGACGGTCGGCTTGCTGCCATGATCTCGCGCGCAGATCGCGCGCCGTTCACCACGGGGGGGCAATGGAACGCCTCGGCCGAAGAGAAAGCTCGGGCCTACGACACCTTCCTGTGCTACTCGGGCAGGTACGAACTCGACGGCGACCTTCTCACCCACCACGTCGACCTCAGCTTGTTTCCTAACTGGATCGGCGCAACTCAGAAGCGCAGGGGCAAAATCGCCGATGGTCGGCTGAACATCTCGGCACGCCTCGAGGATGGCACGCCCGAAGCGCGGACCATGACCATCACCGCCGAACGCTGGTCTGAAAGCCCAACACCATGACGAGCGCCGACCCCGGAAATCCCGAACGTGGCAAGAGCATTCGCGCCTCGGGGCTTCTGACTAACTACCACGACGCCGGTACAGGCAGCCCCGTGATGCTTGTTCACGGATCCGGGCCGGGCGTGAGTGCCTGGGCGAACTGGCGGCTACTGATTCCTGTGCTCGCAAAGACCCGCCGCGTTGTCGCGCCCGACATGTCCGGCTTCGGCTACACGGAACGAAAGGCGGGAGCCCTATACAGCCTGGACCAATGGGTGCGGCACGCGCTGGGCATACTCGACGCTCTCGACATCGAGCAGGCTGATCTCGTCGGCAATTCCTTCGGCGGCGCGCTGTCGCTCGCGCTTGCAATTCGGCATCCCGAACGGGTTCGCCGGCTGGTGCTGATGGGCGCGGCCGGCGTGAACTTCGAATTGACACCCGCGCTCGACACCATCTGGGGCTATACGCCTTCCATAGATAACATGCGGGCGTTGATGGACCTCTTCGCATTTGACCGCAGCCTGATCAACGACGACCTCGCCCGCATGCGCTACGAGGCAAGCATCCAGGACGGCTTCCAGGAATCGTACGGCAGCATGTTTCCCCACCCGCGCCAGCGCTCGATCGTCGCACTGGCCTCGGAGGAGGACAGTATTCGTGCGTTGCCGCACGAAACCCTGCTCATCCACGGGCGCGAGGACAAGGTAATCCCGCTATCCAATTCGCTGCGGCTGGGGCAACTCATCGCTCGTTCGCAGCTACATGTGTTCGGCCGCTGCGGCCACTGGACGCAGATCGAACATGCGGGCAGGTTTGCGACGCTGGTAGAGAACTTCTTGGCAGAAGCCGATGCGGCCTCCGCCTAGTGGATTGGCAACTCCGATGGCGCACCTCCTAGATCGCACTATGACGATTGAGCCGCACGCCGTGACACTTCACCGCACTGCTCTTTTGTTGCAGGCCACCATCCATACCCATCACATATGAATCACCGACACGCGATGAAGACATTCCGATCGCTTTTCACCCGGCGCACAATCCTGGCCGCGGCGCTTGTACTCGCAGCCGCGGGCGGTGCGCAGGCCGAGGCCTACCCGATCAAGCCGATCAAGCTGCTGGTGCCCTATGCGGCCGGTGGGACCACCGACCAGATGGCGCGGCTACTTGCTCAGCAATTGATCGAGATTCTGGGTCAGCCGCTTGTAATCGAGAACAGGCCCGGCGCGGCCGGAGCGCTGGCGGTGGAACAGGCGGCTCGCTCAGCGCCCGATGGCTACACCATCGTCTTTGGCAACAGCGCACCTAACGCCATCCTGCCAGCGATTCGCAAGCTCAACTACGACCCGATCAAGGACGTCGCTCCCATATCCATCGTCGCCCGCGTCCCTATGATCTGGGCGGTACCGGCCAGTCTGCCGGTTAGCAACATGAAGGAATTCATCGACTACGCTAAGGCGCGGCCAGGCCAACTGAACTTCGGTTCAACCGGTCTGGGTTCGAGTTCCCAGCTGGCAGCGGAACAAATGGCCGCGATCGCCGGCATCAAGATGGTCCACGTACCCTTTAATGGCGGCGCCCCGGCCATGCTCGCGTTTCGCCGCGGCGACTTGCAAGGCATGTTCGTCACTGGCGTCGACGGCTCGGTGCATGAAAAGGCCGGCGCCATCAAGTACCTGGGGATCGGAACTCCGGCACGGGTGCCGATGGCGCCCAACCTTCCCGCCATTGCCGAGACCATTCCTGGCTTCACCGGCGGCCTTTGGTTTGGCCTCCTTGCGCCAGCGGGAACGCCGCCAGAGATCCTGAACAAATTGCAGCAGGCCACGGCTCAAGCGGTGAAGAACCCCGCGACGGTTAAAACTTTCGCTGATCTGGTTATCGTCGCGGAGAGTTCGACGCAGGCGGAAATGGCTGCGACCATTCGCGCGGAATTGGCCCATTGGACGCAGTTGCTGAAGGAATTGAACATCAAGGTCCAGTAGACGGCTCGTGCCGTTTAGGGCGGGCCATCCTAAGGTACGCTCCGCAGAGGTCGGCGCCCTCCCCCGCTACTGACCCCTGGAACGGAGCGCCGCGCTCCGGCTCCAAGGCTCCAACCCATCCACCCCCGGCTCGCACTGCCAGACAATGCCCATGACGATGACCACCAGCGCCTCCGCCGCCGCCCTCGATCAAGTCGCCGCCCTGCTTCTGGGCGCGGTCCGATCGGGCACGCCGATTCCTCCCGTAAAAGACATGCTCCCAGCGGGCGACACCATCGCCGCTTATGCGGTGCAACAGCGCGTGACCAAACAACTCCTCGCCGATGGCCGTCGCCTCGTGGGTCGAAAAATTGGCCTTACTTCGGTCGCAGTACAAAAGCAGCTGGGCGTGGACCAGCCTGACTTCGGCATGCTGTTCGACGACATGGAGTTCGCCGATGGCCAGCCCATTCCCTGGAAGCGCCTGCACCAGCCGAAGGTGGAAGGCGAGATCGCACTCGTGCTGGATCGCGACCTGGATCGCGAAGGCATCACCATCGCGGACGTCATCGCCGCCACAGCCTATGCGTTGCCGGCCATTGAGGTGGTAGGTAGCCGCATCGCGAATTGGCAGATAAGCCTGGTCGACACCATCGCCGACAATGCCTCTTCGGGCGTCTACGTCATTGGCACGGTGCCGCGCCGCCTGCAGGATTTCGACGCGCGTTTGTGCGGCATGCTCATGACCCGTGCGGGCGAAACGATATCGCTGGGTGTCGGCGCGGCCTGCCTTGGAAGCCCGCTGATTGCGGCTCTCTGGCTGGCGCGAAAAATGGTCGAGGTCGGCGCCCCCCTGAAGGCAGGGGACACGGTGCTCACCGGCGCCCTCGGGCCCATGGTGCCGGTCTTCCCAGGCGACGCGGTCCGTTGCGAGATCGCGGGGTTGGGTTGCGTGGACGCGGTTTTTGGCAGAGTCTGAGAGCGAAGCAGGCCGGCAGTTCTCAACAGCGCTACAACTCCGGCCACTGAATCTATCCCCGTTGACCGCCAGAGGGAGCGGCGTTGGCCGAGGCCAATTGACTATCGGAGTCTGTTCGGCGCTGCCCCACGGTCTTTGCCATGCACCGCGTCAGCGTGAAAGCCCGACTCTTCCCAGAAGAATATTGGGATTTTCTTGGAGCAGCAGTAGATCACGTTCGCAATGGTTCGACGTATTCTCAACTTCGACCTTCACTTAAATCGAGTCGCCGACGTTGGAGCACTACTGGCTTACCTCCATAGACGCGCTTGCACATCCAAGCCGCCAAGGCAGAGTCTAGATAATCCGCATGTCCGGGGAACCAGCGCCTCAGTTCCTCCGTGAAGGAGCGACCGACATCAAGTCGCCCCTGGGCCACCAGCGACTGAACTTCGTCGGCAGACCGCAGCACGGCCGCGTGCTCATCAATGTGGCAATCGCGAGGAGGAAAGTCAGTGTCGCGCATCCAGGCATCTTCCGTTCCGAAATGAGCGCGCAGGTGATCGATCACTCTTGCCAAGTGCGCTGGAAATACCTCGTCGCTTGAAGCCTGCGCCTCGGTCACCACCGTATCGAACTCTGCATGGACTTCGTCCAATGGGTGAAAACCAAGCACTACGGGGCCGTCGCTGTTGTTTGGGATAGGGGGACTGTTCATGGGTACCTCAAATCTGAACCACGCATCTCGCGTTTAACGACCAGCTTATAAGTCACTGCCATGCACTATACGCCCCAGGCACGGATAGGGATTCGGTCCAACCTTCTCTCCGCGCTGATGCCTATTGCCCGCAGCGTGACCGTCTCGTCCAGGCCTTCCTTCAAGCTGGCCGCAGCGCGCCAAGCGAAACAGCGCTTCCGTCTGGCCAGACGTGTCAGGTCAGAACAATCAGGTCAAGTGAGGAGCGGAAGCTGCCGCGAATCTTCGATTCGCCTATGGAATTTCGAAATACTTGCGAAAAAATATAGCGCGCGTATACTTCGAAACGACGACCCACCATTACATACATGAGCAACAAGAGCAAAACGGCCAAGCCGAGCATCGCCACTGAGCTAGCTTTTCACATCCGAGATGGCATCTTGCGGGGTGCATACCAGCCAAACTCCAAACTGCGGCTGGAAGAGCTGGGTAGCGCCTATGGTGTGAGCCTTAGCCCGGTGCGAGAGGCGCTGCTGCGCCTAGCGGGCGAAGGATTCGTCGTGAGCGAAGACCAGCGTGGTTTTCGGGTGGCGATGGCCTCATTGGAGAACCTTGAGGAGGTCACGGCCCTGCGGGCGCTGCTCGAGCCGTTCGCGCTCCGCATGGCCATCGAACGAGGGGACTTGCAGTGGGAAGAAAAGCTCGTCGCCACCTCGCACCGTCATAAGCGCATCGAACAAAGTGACGGTTTTTTGCCATTCTTGGACGAGTGGGAGCGAGCGCACCACGAATTCCATTTGGCTTTGATTTCCGGCTGCGGCATGCCGATGCTGGTGCAGTTCTGTAGCACCTTGCATGACCAGTCGGATCGCTACCGTCGACTTTACCTGAAGGACCATCCGCCGCAACGCAATGTGGCCAAGGAACACGCGGATATCGTGACTGCGACGCTCGCGCGCGACGGTAACAAGGCCTGTGCGCTCTTGCGACAACATTGCGAACGGACGGGGGCGATGGTCCAGAAATTCATGCGCGATGCCTTGAAGGCTGAAGACGTTGCCGGCCACGCGCTCGCCTCGCGAGCAGAACGGCGCACCAATGGCCTAAATCTTGAAATATCTCGAATGAAGGTAGCTTAAAAACATGATCGGATTGGGTCTCGCATCATCGCACGCACCAGGCATGTTCTGTCCTCCGGAACTTTGGCCCAAGGTTTACGCAGCCATCCCCGAGTACACAAAACTGTCGCAGCCGCAAACTGCGCAGCTTGAGACGCCCGAAGTAATCCGCGGCTACGTCGAGCGCATCGACGCGGCCTTTCGAATTTTGCGTGAACAGCTCGAGGCATACCGGGCGGACGCTGTCATCTTCGTCGGCGATGACCAGGAGGACATGTTCGACAAGCGCTGCAATCCCGCTCTCTGTCTGTTCACCGGAGAAGAGGTCTGGGGGTCGGCAGCACCCTTCTATGTAGACCAGCCGGCGGAAGCTTCGCGCATTCGCCTCAAAGCCCATTCGGATCTTTCGAAGCACCTGCTGTCGGAGCTGCTCCAGGAAGGATTCGATGTGGCGAATACCTCGATCATGCAGCCGATGGGCCCACACCCGGAGCGCGGAACCTCGCACATGATCGTGTACCCGGCCCAGCGCCTCATGCCGGACCTGGACGTGCCGATCATTCCGCTGTACCTGAACTGCTACTTCCCGCCCCTGCCGACGGCGAAGCGCTGCTGGCAGCTTGGTGAGGCGCTGGCGCGCATCCTCGCGAAACGGCCCGAACGAGTCGCGATTTACGCGTCCGGCGGCCTGTCGCACGACCCGGTGGGCCCGCGGGCCGGCTGGATCGACACCGCATTGGATAAGTGGATCCTGGACCGGATTGCCAGCAACAGGGGCGCTGACCTGCAGAACCTGTTCACGTTCGACTCCGACACCATGCGGGGCGGAACGGGGGAGACCCGGGCGTGGATTGTCGCTGCGGCCGCCTGCCAGTGGACGGGAAAGGTTGTCGAATACATCCCCGCTCATCACGCCAAAACAGGGCTGGGCTTCGCCTATTGGCCCGAGCAGGAAAGGAATTGAGTTTGCTTCCCCAACGCATCGACCGCGAGGCGGTCCTAAAAGCTATAGGCCCCTACGCAGACCCGGAGGTTAGCTGCGAAGAGCGAGAACAGATCTATAAGGAGCTTGTCGGTTTCGTGCCTCCGCGCATCGAAGCCCGGCTGCGGGTCACAGGCGCCATCGATCCCAAAGTGCTCGCGCTGCAGGAAGAACTGCGCGCACATGCCATGTATCCGAAGTGCTTCGATGTGAAGACCGCACAGCTCATGCTCTTTGGCATGCTGTTGATGGACTTGAGCGACGCCGCGAACCTCCACGGGGTGGCTGCACGCCGCGCCGGCGCGAGCTGGGAGGAGCTCCAAGCGGTGGTGAGCCTCTGCTTCCTTTTCCGCGGCTTGTCTGCGGCTAACCGGGGTGCAGAAATCCTCGCCAACCTGGCCGCGAAGGAGGCCCAGCCATGAGCACCGGCCCAAACCCCGAGATCGGCCAGCGCATCGTCGCTGCTGGCGCTGTCGCCAACGAGCAGGGCAGCGATCACCCCGCACGAGCGCAGCGCTCCTGGAGAGATGCACTGACTTCAGTCGTCTCGGCGACCTTCTGGCCAACGACCTCGCAAGCTAGTGGTTGGCCACAAGCTAGCTTGTCCTTTCTTCCATTCTCTCCCAAACACCAGTTTCGCAAGGAGAAATCCCGTGGGATTTGACACCCGTCCACCGCCGCAGGCGTACACCCATCTTGATTACCGAGAGCTCATCCTGCCGCAGCGCATCCGCAGTGACCTTTACACGAGCGACACCGTCTACCGCGACGAGTTGGACCGCATCTTCTACGGCAGTTGGGTGTTCGTCGGGCACGAGTCCGAGATCCCGGAGCCTGGTAGCTACATCACCCGCATGATCGGCCAGCGCTCCGTCGTTTTGTTGCGAAATAAGGACCACCAGGTCCGCGTATTCACCAACCGCTGCACCCATCGCGGCAACCTCCTGGCCGTGAAGGAGCGGGGCAAGACCAGCACCCTTACATGCCTCTACCATGGTTGGACGTTCGACCTTGACGGGGAACTCTCGGCGATGCTGTTCCGCCAGGGCGCCACCGTCGATGCCTCGGAGCTGCACCTCGAGCGTCCGGCCAAGGTGGAAAGCTACCAAGGGTTCGTGTTTGCGACTTATAACGAAGAGTCCAAGTCGCTGAAGAATCATCTCGGCCGCGCGGTGGAACTGATAGATCGCACTGTAGAGCTTGCACCGAGCGGCAGGATCGCCCTGACCGCCGGTTGGGCGAAGCATCGCATCCGGGGCAACTGGAAGATGATGGCCGAAAATTCGGTAGACGGCTACCACGCCGTCATTGTGCACGCTTCGTTCCTGCGCACCTTCCGGTCTCACTATGATGAGATCATGGTCTCCGAGGAAAAGCGCAAGACACGTGCTCGTGACTGGGGAAACGGACATGTCGAGCTGGACTACTCACCCACCTACACCCGGCCACTTGAGTGGTTTGGCACGGACGAGGAAAAATCAAAAGAATATGTGCGTATGCTGGCTGATCGCTACGGCGAGGAGGAAGCACGCAGGAAGCTGACCATCGGTCCAGCGCATGCATTCATCTTTCCAAACTTGTTCCTCGGAGAGATGAGCATTGTTATGTTGCAGCCACTGTCTGCGAATGAAACTATCCAGTGGCACACACCGGTTCTGCTGGAGGGCGCACCGGAGGCCGTCAACACCCGTTCAATCAGTCAGTCGTCCGCGGCGATCGGACCATCGGCGTTTCTCATCCCCGAGGACGCAATCATCTCGGAGCGGCAGCAGATCGCGATGCGCGAGAGCCCCGGGTGGATCGAACTCAGTCGCGGCCTGAACCGCGAAGTGCCAGAAAACGGGATCATGTCCGGCAACCATACCGACGAAACCACGCAACGTGGACTGTGGCGACAGTACCTGTCCGTGATGCAGAAAGACCCGAGCTGAGATGAATCCAGAAACTTTTGACTCCCCCCTGGCGACCAGCTCCGGAGACATCGACCTCGCCGAGGAGCGCGAGATCGTGGGCTTTCTCATTCGCGAAGCGCGTCTTCTCGATGAGCATCGGTACGACGAGTGGGAAGGGCTCTTGGCGGATGACATGAGCTATCTCATCCCCCTGCGCGAAGGCGAATTCGACGCGAGCAAGCATGCCTCCATTGCAGCGGACAATCGGCGCCGGCTCTCCAACCGCCTCAAGCAGCTGAAGACCGGCAAGCGGTACGCCCAGGATCCACCCTCGCCCATGCGCAGGCTCCTGTCCAATGTCGAAATCGCGCGCGCCGGCCAGCGCGAGTACACCGTCCACTGCAACTTCGCGCTGTTCGAGTTCCGCGTCCAGGCTGCCAGCGAAATGTACATCTGGCCGGGACGCACAGAGTACGGCCTGCGCCGAGGCGACTCCGGGCTTAAGCTGTTTCGAAAGCGGATTGATCTGATCACCGTCTCCGGCCCGCTGCCGAGCCTGGCGTTCATCATTTAGGACTGACATGCTGTTCGTGCATGAACTCCTTAGGCGCTGCGCGCGCAATCGGCCTGAGAAGATCGCTTACTACTGTCGTAACGAATCGCGCAGCTGGCGTCAAGTGGACCAGAGATCTGAGCGTTTCGCTTCTGCCCTGCAGAACCTTGGGGTCCGCAAGGGAGCGGTTGTCGGCATCCTCTCGCGCGAAACTTTCGAGATTTACGAGCACTTTTTCGCTTGCTCGAAGCTGGGCGCGATCCGCGTGGGCATCAATTGGCGCTATGCCGCGCCGCAGATTCTCCACATCCTGGAGGACAGCAAGACTCGTGTCCTGCTGGTACAGGCTGGCTGTGCGGAAGCGATCCACACCCACGCCGAGGCGCTATCGCGGTTGGGCGTGATTGTGATCGGATTCGGTCCCGACCACCACTTCGAGCTGGACTACGAAACGCTGCTGGAACAATTCGGCCGCGAGCCGCTCGATTCGCCACAACTCTCACCCGTCGACTCTTCCCTATACACCTTCACCTCCGGGTCGACTGGCAAGCCGAAGGGCGTTGTCTTGTCCTACGGCGCGGTGGCCGCGCAGGTGTATCACTCGGTGATTGGCCGTGGCATGTTGCCCGGCGACATCGTCTACGTGCCGGTCCAGTCCTCTTGGGTGGCATTCCTGTTGAACGCCATGGGCACGGTCAACGGCATGAGTCATGTCATCGTCGACGGCCAGTTCGAAATCGTGCAGTTCCTGCGCGACATCGAGCGCCTGAAAGTGACGGCTGCACAACTGGCGCCGACGCTGATCCTCAGGGCGATCCGCCACATGCAGAGCGCTAAGTTCGACCTGTCTTCCTTGCGTCTCCTGATGTACGGCTCCGCACCGGCGACCCCGGCTCTGATCAAGGCGGCCAAGGAAACGTTCCAATGCCAACTGCACCAGTCGTATGGCAGTACGGAAACCGGCTGGGTCGCTTACCTGTATCCGCAGGATCATGACTTGGCAATCCGTTCGGAGCCTGGGCTGCTGCGGTCCGCCGGACATGTGATTCCCCAATGCATGGCCTCGGTGCGAGATGAGAACGGCCGCGAGCTTCCGCCCGGCCACGTGGGTGAAATCTGGCTCACCGGCGAAACGCTTATGACGGGGTATCTCAACCAGCCCGAACTCACGGCTGAAGTGATGAGGGATGGTTGGGTGAGGACCAATGACATAGGACGCATCGACGATCGAGGCTACCTCTACCTCCTCGATCGGCGCAGTTTCATGATCGTGACCGGTGGCGTGAACGTATTCCCCGCCAATGTGGAGGCGGTGCTGAGCGGTCACGACGCGATAGAGGAAGTTGCCGTGGTCGGTGTGCCGCACGAGGAATGGGGCGAGGCGATCGCCGCCGCTGTGAAAGTGCGCGCTGGCGTGCCCATGCCCCCGGACGCGGACCTCCGGCGATATTGCGAGCAGTTCCTCAGCAAGCCTGAATGCCCAAAGACTTTCCGCTTCATCGAAACGATGCCGCGTAACGAGAACGGAAAGATTGACAAGTCCGAGCTCAAACGTTTGCTAGTACAGGAGAATATCCAATGAAGAAGCTTCTTTGTGTAGTACGTCACTGTCTGAACCTTCTGCTGGTCGCGACGGCGTGTGCTGCGGTACCTGTTCACGCCGAGCAGGGGTTTCCCACTCGGCCCATCACGCTTGTAGTTGCCTACGGAGCCGGTGGAACGACCGACATCATGGCGCGAGCCCTGGCGCAGTCGATGTCCACCGTGCTGGGTCAGCCCGTGGTCGTTGAAAACAAGTCGGGTGCTGGCGGGGTCATCGGCACCAGCTTCGTTGCAGCCGCCCGGCCCGACGGCTACACGCTGGGATTCGGTACCAGCTCGCAGCTGGTGATGAACGCGGGCATCTACAAGCTGGGTTTTGACGTCGACAAGGACCTGCAGATGGTGGGCCTCGTTGCCAAGTTCCCGCTGGTTCTTTACGCATCTAACTCAGTGCCGCATCCACTGAGCAAGTTCGTCAAAGCCGCCTTCGCCGAGCCCGGACGTTTCAAGTATGGGAGCGGCGGCAATGGACAGATCGGTCATATTTCCGCGGCGATGTTCATGAAGCAAACGGGTATTGATGCCATGCACGTGCCGTACCGAGCTGCGGCGCAGGTGCTGCCGGACATTATGGCCGGGCGTATCGATCTGTTTATGGACACGCTGGTCTCGGGCTCGGCGCTCGCGAAAGAAGGCAAACTTCGTATTCTTGCTGTGGGTGGAAACAAGCGTAATGTCTCCGCACCGGATGTTCCAACATTCCGCGAACAGGGCATCACCACTTTCGACCCCTACAGCTGGACGTCCGTGTTCGCGCCCGCGACGCTGCCGCCCGACGTAGTCGTAAAATTGAATCATGCGATCAATGTGGCAGTGAAGTCAGATCTCTTCAAGCAGAAGATACAGCAGCAAGGCGGCGAGGCTCTCGCACCGTCAACGCCGGCAGCGGCCACGGCATTCGCCGATCGCGAGCGCAGCACGTGGGTGCCCTTCATCCGTGCGTCGGGCATCAAGAGCGACTGACAGGACGCCGCGCCGTGTCACCGCGTGTCGCGAGCGGGATCTCGGGCGTGGCCGAGACCGCTTTTTCCAAAAACTCCGGGTCCTCGATACTGACGATGCAGATTCGCGCGGTGCGCGATGCACTCGCCGACGCAGGGCTTGCAGCAACTCAAGTAGATGGCCTGATCAACTGTTCATCCGGCGGGGTGACAAACGATGACATCATCACTGCATTTGGCCTTGAGGAACTCCGCTACTCCGCCACCATGAGCCTTGGGGGCGCAAGCCCAGTGGCAGCCATCGAAGTCGCCATGGCGGCCATAGGCGCGGGCATCTGCCGGCACGTGCTGGTCAGCTTTGCCCGCAATGGCAGTTCAGGTTCGCGGGTCGCTTCCCGGATGGGCGAGGCGCCGCAGTTCCGGACCATGCGCGACTTCGAGATGCCGTTGGGCATCAACGTACCGGTGCAGATCATGGCGATGCTGGCGCGCCGTCACATGGAGATGTACGGCACCACGAGTGAGCAGATGGGCGCTGTGGCCATCGCGACGCGGGAGCACGCCTTGCTTCACACCAACGCCATGATGAAGAAGAGAATCTCCACGGAGGACTACGCAAACTCCCCAATGATCTCCGACCCGCTCCGGGTGCTCGATTGTGCCATTGAGAGTGACGGCGGCTGCGCATTCCTGGTGAGCCACGGAGACGCACTTTCGGACTTGCGCCAGCCGCCGGTGCGAGTCCTTGCCACTGGCCAAGGCTTCATCGACTCACCCTCCACGATCAGCCAAAGGGGCGAGCTCACGCGCTTCGGCATCGCGAAGGTGGCTCCGACGGTGTTCGCCAAAGCCGGCCTTCGGCCTGCGGACGTCGATGTTGCCCAGATCTACGATGCGTTCACCTATATGGTCCTTTGCCAGATCGAGGATGTCGGCTTCTGTGCGAAAGGAGAAGGCGGACCTTTCGTCGCGAGCGGCGCGACCCGCCTGGGTGGTGCCTTGCCGATTAACACCCACGGTGGCTTGCTTTCGCAGGCACACATGCTGGGAATGAACCACATCGTAGAATTGGTGCGACAGTTGCGGGGAGCCGCAGGCACTGCACAGGTGCGCGACGCGGAGATTGGCGTGGTGACGGGGTGCGGCGATTTCGGCAACGGCGCGATGGCAATTCTGTGCAAGGGCTGAAGATGAGCACCACGACAGAGCCGATCTCGTTAGTCAGCCATTTCCCACTCACCGCGACCGAACCGTTTTGGCAGGCGCTGCAACACCACCAGCGGCTGCGGCTGCAAAGGTGTGCCCGCTGCGGGGCCTTCCGTCACTACCCGCGGACACTTTGCCACCACTGCCAGGAGGAACAGACCGAGTTGGTTGAAGTGTCGGGCAATGGCGAACTCCACACCTGGACAACCGTATGCCGAGCCTTCCACCCGGCCTTCAAGGCGATGGTCCCTTATACCGTAGGGCTGGTCGACTTGGCCGAAGGCGTGCGCGTGATGGGGCACCTATCGCAGCTTGATTCCGTGACTCTGCGCATTGGACTGCCGCTGCGTTTTGCGCCGGTGCGCATCGATGAAGAGCTCTGGGTGCCCGGCTTCGTACGGCGCCCGGACTGAGCTCTGTGGGATGGGGCCTGCTGGATGTGTACTGGCCCGGTGGAACTCACGCGCGGTTCCCATGGTCGCCATCGGCCGACCGCAGCAGGAACCATTGGCGTGTTGGGGCGCCACACGCCACGCCGTAAGTCGAACCAAAGTCAGGTTGCGGCCCAATAGGCCCTGCCGCATCCCGTGAGTACCGCTCTGGTTAACCGCAATCTTCCTCTCCTGCTGTTGCGGGCGCGAGAGGCCGTCATGGCGCACACTCGCCCCGGCCTGCGCGAGCACGGTCTGTCGGATCACCCCCCGCGTCAGAATAGTTGTCGCCCCGATAGAAACCAAGAACCTGGGGGCGGCGATGAAGGACAGAAGTGGCTCGATACGGACAGGCATTCAAAGACAGAGCGGTGGCGAGGTTGCTGGCGCCGGAGAGCGCGGCGGTTGAAGTCGTTGCGCGTGAGGTTGGAGGTAATAGTCCGACCAGTACCGTTCTTGCCCGTCGACCGTCGGCGCTGCAGCATCTGACCTGAAGGAGTGCAGACCCGCTTGATGGTGTGCACCAGCAGGAGATAGTGCACACCATGAAGAGTCACGCAAGAGTCACGGCGCCGACGCGCCGGCAACATGACAGGGCCTTCAAGGCCGACCTGGTCGAGCAGAGTCTGCGCCCTGGCGCCTCGGTGTCGGCGATCGCGCTGAGGGCCGGCATCAACGCGAATCTTCTATTCAAGTGGCGGCGCGATCACTTGAGGGCGCAAGGATCGCGGCCGCAGGCCGCAACGTTGCTGCCGGTTTGCGTGATTCCGCAGGTTGACAGGACGATGCAAGTTCGACCCGTGCCGCCAGCTGCGCCGGCCAACCGGGCAAGTCGCCCGGGCGTGATTGAGCTGGAGATTGCCGGCGCCCAGCTGCGACTTCACGGTGGCGTTGACGAGGCGATGCTGATTGGTGTCCTGCGCGCGCTGCGCCAGAGCGCATGATCGGGCCGCGCGCTGGCACCCGGGTGTGGCTGGCCGCCGGTGTGACGGACATGCGCTGCGGCATTGACTCGCTGGCGGCCAAAGTGCAGATGGCGCTCGCCGAGGATCCGTTCTGCGGTCACGTCTTCGCGTTTCGCGGCCGCAGAGGCGACCTGGTGAAATTATTGTGGAGCGATGGCGACGGCATGTGCCTGTTGACCAAACGTCTTGAGCGGGGCCGCTTCGTTTGGCCGCAGGCCGAGAGCGGGAGCGTCTCGCTGAGCACCGCGCAGCTGTCGATGCTGCTCGAAGGGATCGACTGGCGGCACCCTGAACGGACGTGGCAGCCGCGCATGGCGGTGTAGTTCGAGCGGGCAGATGGTTGACGGGACAAGTCCCGTTGCGAGTGAATGTCTACGCGGGCAAAGTCACGGCCATGACGTTCACGGACCTCGTAGCCAGCAACGCCGCATTGAGCGGCGAGGTCCGGCGTTCGCACGAGGCGTTGAAGATCGCGCAGTTGACCATCGACAAGATGAAGGTCGAATTGGCGTACCTGCGGCGCATGAAGTACGGCCGCTCCAGCGAGAAGCTCGAGCACGCTCAGCTTGAACTCGTGGGCGGCCAGCTCGCGCAGCCGCTGGTCATGCCTGAGCCGCAGGGTGAAGCTGGCGAGCACGACGAGCTGAAGTCCAACGTGACGTCGCTGCAGGAGGAGCGCAAGAAGCGCGAGCCCAAGCTACGGCCCGGGCTGCGCGAACTGCCGGCGCACTTGCCGCGGCGCACCGTGGTGCACACCCCGCAGGGCGGGTGCAACTGCGCGGCCTGCGGCACTGGTCTGCGCGAGATCGGCCAGGACGTCTCTGAAGTGCTGGACTACGAACCGGGCACCTTCCATGTGGTGCGCCACGTTCGTGCCAAGCTGGCATGTGCGCGCTGCCACACGATCACGCAAGCGCTGGCGCCGAGCCGGCCGGTGGACCGGTGCCTGGCAGGAGCCGGACTGCTCACGCACATTCTGGTGAGCAAGTTCGCTGACCATACGCCGCTGTACCGGCTGTGCCAGATCTATGCGCGTGAGGGCATCGAGCTGGGGCGCTCGACCATCACGGATTGGGTGGGTCAAGCAGCGTGGCTGTTGACGCCGCTGGCCGATGCCGTCGGACGCTACGTTCTGCAAGCCGACAAGGTCCACGGCGACGACACGCCGATCCGCGCGCTTGGCGGCAAGGGTGAGAAGGCGCACACGGGGCGGCTGTGGGTCTACGTTCGAGATGACCGCCCCAGTGGCGACAAGGCTGCGCCGGCGGTGTGGTTCCAATACTCGGCCAACCGCAAGGGCGAACACCCGGCGCGGCACCTGAAGAAGTTCAGCGGCATCCTGCAAGCCGATGCGTACTCCGGGTACAACGCGATCTACGAGGACGGTTGCGTCCTGGAGGCTGGATGCTGGAGCCACGCGCGCCGCAAGCTGTGGGACATCCACGTGAAGCAGCACCGCCTGCCCGGGACGCTGGCGCACCAGGGCTTGGTGCGGATCGGCGAGGTGTTCAAGGTGGAGGCCGAGGTGAGCGGGCGATCGGCGCTGCGGCGAAGGCGAATGCGCCAGGCGCGCACGGCGCCGGTGCTGGCGGAATTGAAGGTCTGGATGAACGAGACCTTGGCACAGGTGTCGGCGAAGTCGCCGATGGCGCTGGCGATCGGCTATTCCTTGAGCAACTGGACGGCACTGACGAACTTCGTGGGCGACGGGCGCATCGACGCGCACAACAATACGGCCGAGCGGGCGCTGCGCGGTGTCGCGATCGGAAGAAAAAACTATTTGCACGTCGGTTCGGACGCCGGCGGGCACACGGCGGCGGTGATCTACACGCTGCTGGGCACGGCCAAGTTGAACGGGATCAACCCACAGCGGTACCTGCGCTACGTGCTGGAGCGCATCGCCGACCATGCGAGTGACCGCATCGACGAGTTGCTGCCCTGGGCGGTCGCCGCCAAGCTGGCGGACGACGCCCACGCGCAAGACCTGCCGATGGCCGCCTGAGCGCGGTCGCTGGCGGGTATGGGCAAAATAAGCTCATGCGCATCAAACTGATCGAAGAGTTGCCGATGGCTACCAGTGCCGAGCTGTACCAGCTCAGCTGGGTGATCGACCAACTGTTGGCCGACCCACGGCGCATCGTCCAGGCGCGTGGGCAACTGCACACCGGCCAGCAGGTCCAGTACCTCAACTGGGACGACGGCAAGTTGCGGTCCGCGCGGGTCGTCTCCATGAAGGACCGCCGCGTCACGGTGCTCGACGAGGCAACTCGCGCGCACTTCACGCTGCCCTATGCGGCCATCGTGCTGACAGAGCCGAGCACTGCCGAGGCAGCAGGCGCAGCACCACACCAAAGTCCGCCCAGGCCGCCACCAGAGATCGCCGGTCGCGCCGACTTCCGCGTCGGTCAGCGAGTGAGCTTCACGGACCAGCATCTGGAGCACCGCATTGGCCTGATCGTGCGCATCAACCAACGCACGGCGACGCTCGATTGCGATGGTCAGACCTGG
>CALRYV010000026.1:0-87226 GCA_943372495.1 Ramlibacter sp. 2FC
CGCGCTGAAGTTCTACGCCTCGGTGCGGCTGGACATCCGCCGCACCGGCACGATCAAGAAGGGCGAGGAAGCGATCGGCAACGAGACCAAGGTCAAGGTGGTGAAGAACAAGGTGGCGCCCCCGTTCAAGACCGCGGAATTCGACATCCTGTTCGGCGAAGGCATCAGCCGCCACGGCGAGATCATCGACATGGGCGTGAACGCCCGCGTGCTGGAGAAGTCCGGCGCCTGGTACGCGTACAACGGCGAGAAGATCGGCCAGGGCCGCGACAACGCCCGCGAGTTCCTGCGCGAGAACCCCGCGCTGGCGCGCGAGATCGAGAACAAGGTGCGCGAGTCGCTGGAGATCCCGCTGCTGCCGGCCGACGTCGAGGAAGCGTGACTCAATCGGGGAGCACGCGATGCCACTGCCCCGGCCGACGCTGTCCCTGAAGGGCCGGGCCCTGCGGCTGCTGAGCGGCCGCGAGCACTCAAGGGCCGAGCTGGAAAGAAAACTCGCGGCGCATGAAGAAGAGCCGGGCCAGCTGGCCCGCATCCTCGACGAGTTGCAGGCCAGGGATTTCATCAACGAGCAGCGGGTGGTCGACTCGGTCGTGTACCGCCGCTCCGGCAAGCTCGGCGCCATGCGGATCCGCCAGGAGCTGCAATCCAAGGGCCTGGACAGCGAGAAGGTGCAGCAGGCGCTGGCCGGGCTCAAGTCGACCGAACTGGTGCGCGCCCGGGACGTGTGGCGGCGCAAGTTCGACTCGCTGCCCGCGGATGCGGCAGAGCGCGGCAAGCAGGCGCGGTTCCTGGCGGCGCGGGGGTTTGATGGCGAAGTGGTGCGCCGGGTTCTGTCCGGCCCTGACGAGGATGCGGACAAGGCCGGCTGACGCCTGCAGACGGTCCTTCCGGGTGCGCGGGAATTTCTTGCTAAATTAGCCTGGCCGATGGGGCAGAGAGGGGCAATATTTTGATATTCAGTTGGTTCAGGACCCGTGAGGTCCGGCTGTTCGGCACGTCGCTCGCGAAATTCATCATGGACGAGATGCCGGCCGCTGCGCGAACCAGGGAAACGAAGTTCGCTGCCAAGGCCGGCAAGACCTTGCAGAAAGCAGCCAGGCAATTGCAAGATTTCAAGGCGGCGCACAAGCTCAATCCCTACCAGAAGGCAAAGCTGGCCAACGTCTTTCTCTGGAGCCTGCGGGACGCCAAGTGCCCGGCGCCCTACGCCGACGAGTTGACCGAGTGGCTGACGCTGAGGCTCTGAGCAAGGATGTTGGGATCTCTCTTCCGGAGGCTACGCAACGCGCGACGGCCAGCCGCGCAATCCGCCGATGGCAGCACCGAGGCGATCGCCCGCGGAAACGCTTTGCTAGCGCAGGGGGACCGGCAGCAGGCGCTGGCGGCCTATCGGCAGGCCATCGCGGCGCGACCGGGCAATGCCCTGGCGCACTTGAACGCGGGCTACGCACTGCAGGAGCTGTCCCAGCACGCGCAGGCCAGAGCCAGCCTGGAACAAGCTGCTGCGCTCGATCCGCAGATGGCGGATGCGCACTATTTGCTGGGCAAGTCCCTGTTCGCGCTGGGCGACTTCCAGGGCGCTGCCGCCAGTTTCGCAGCAGCGCTTCGGGCGAACGCCAGCTTTGCGCACGCGCATACGGACTTGGCCAGGAGCCAGGAACAACTGGGACATCCTGAGGCCGCCGCGGAGAGTTACGAGCGGGCGATCGCATGCGATCCGACTTTCCTTGCCGACGTGGGGATCGATCTCGCACGACTGCAAGTTGAAGCGCAACGGTGGGAAGCCGCCCTGGCGTTGCTGGAACAACTGGACCCCGCGATGCCTCGCTGGCTCATGCTGCGGGGCACGGCACTGGATGGGTTGGGCCGCCGTGACGAGGCGCTCGCCGTCCTGGACGCGGCGATCCTGGTGGATCCAGCCGACCTGCAGTCGCGACACGCGCGGGGCGGCGTCCTGTTCGCGCTGCGACGCTACCAGGCGGCGGCTGCAGATTACGAGAGCGTGTTGGCGGTGCAACCCGACGTCGTGGAGGCACTGTCGAATTGCGGGGCGGCTTACGAGCGGCTCGGCCAGCGGCGCAAGGCACTTGCGCTGATCCAGCGGGCGCTGGAGCTGCGGCCCGACTCTGCGGCTGCCTCGCACAACCTCGGCGCGTGCCTGCTCGAGCTCCTCGAGTGCCGCCAAGCCATCGAGTGCAGCGAGCGAGGCCTCGCGTTCCATCCCCTCGATGCGAATCTCCACTGGAACAAGGCGCTCGGCCACCTCCTGCAAGGGCAACTGGTCGAAGGCTGGGCCGAATACGAGTGGAGGTGGGAAGCAAGTACGCTGGGGCCGCGACCGCCGAAGCCCGACTTCGCCTGCCCGATGTGGACCGGGGACGAATCGTTGCAGGGCAAGACCATCCTGTTAACGGTCGAACAGGGCTTCGGTGACACGCTGCAGTTCGTGCGCTACGTCCCGCTTCTCGTCGAAAGGGGAGCCTTGGTCCTGTTGCGGGCGTCGGGTGCCCTTGCGCCGCTACTGCAGGATCTCGCACCTGGATGTCAGCTCGCGGAGGAAGCAAGCCCGATGCCGACGATCGACTTTCATTGCCCTCTGCTCAGCCTGCCTTACGCGTTTGCGACTACTGTCGACACCATTCCTGGCAAGGTTCCGTACCTGAGCAGCGACCCCGCGCGCCACGAGCAATGGGCGCGCAGGCTGGGCCCGGTACAGGGACGCCGCGTGGGGCTGGTCTGGTCGGGCAATGCGGCCCACAGGAATGACGCGAACCGTTCCATTCCCTTGCGAACATTGCTCGCCAGCCTGCCGGGCCACTGCCAGCTGGTGAGCCTGCAAAAGGAGCTCAGGGACGACGATGAACGGGTGCTGGCGGAATTCGGCGTTCGCCACTTCGGCGACCAGTTGCAGTCCTTCGCCGACACCGCAGCTCTGGTCGGTGCGATGGACTTGGTGATCAGCGTCGATACCAGCGTCGCGCACTTGGCCGGGGCTCTCGCCAAGCCGTTGTGGCTGATGCTGCCGTATGTGCCGGATTGGCGCTGGATGCTGGATCGGGACGACAGCCCCTGGTATCCGACCGCACGGCTGTTTCGGCAGGACGAGCAGCGCCAGTGGGGAAGCGTGATTTCGCGCGTGGCAGCCGAACTGAGCCGCTGATCGGCCGACTCGGGCGACGAGCACGGCGTTTGTGCGGGCTGCTCAGCCGGGACAAATTCGGCGGTCCGGACGGCATGTTGTCTGACCCGCGCCCGGGTGCGGGCACCCTAGCATGCGCAGATGTCCAGCCTCTCCCAACCAAGCCTCCAATGAGACCTTCCGTAGCTATCAAAGTGGCGGTCGTCCTGGCGGCCGTTGCTTGCCAAGCGGGCGCGGCCCTAGCCCAGACAAGCACCATGACGCGAAATCGTCCCGAATGGACACTCTATGCCGGACAGGGCGTCGACGCCAACCTGACCGGCCTGCCCAAGCAGATCCTCGGTGGAAACATCAAGTGGGAGCCTTCGTACTTCACCGCGGTGGGTTATGCGCAGCCCGTCTCCCTGCCGGCCTGGGCGACGGCCGGCTTGGGCTCCATGGGCATTACGGAGCCGACAGCGGTCGTCGAAGTGCTGGGCGTGCAGCATCGGGGCCGGCAATCCAATTTCGAAGCCGACCTGGCCTTCGTCTTGCGCACCGGTTTTGCCCACTTCGGGCCGACGCGGGTGAGGGCCGGCGTCGGGATCGGGGCGTCCTATGCATTCGGGACGCCCAGCTACGAGGACGGGCCGGAGTTCGACCGCTCCCGTCGCTATCGATTCCAGAACTACAACGCGATCGAGCTGGAGGCCGGCCTGGACCAATTTCCCAACACCAGCCTGGTCACGCGGGTGCACCACCGCTCGGGCTTCTACGGCCTGGTCGCGCCGCGCCAGGTGGGATCGAATTTCCTGACGGTCGCCGTCCGCCACCGGTTCTAGCCAGGCGATTGCCCGGCTAGACCCCCAGCATCAGCTTGAGGTTCTGCACCGCGGCGCCGCTGGCGCCCTTGCCCAGGTTGTCCAGCCTGGCGACCAGCACGGCCTGGCGCAGCTCGTCGCTGCCATAGACCCGCAGCTCCATCTGGTTGGTGTCGTTCAGCGCCTCGGGCTCGAGCTTGCCATCCTCGGTCGGAGGCTGGACGCTGACCCACTCGCTGCCGGCATAGTGCTTGGCCAGCGCATCGTGCAGATCCTTGACCTTGGGCGCGCCTGGGAGCGTGTCCAGGTGCAGCGGCAGCTCCACCAGCATGCCCTGGCGGAAATTGCCCACGGCCGGAATGAAGATCGGCCGGCGCGTCAGGCCGCTGTACTTGATGATCTCGGGCAGGTGCTTGTGCTTCAGGCCCAGGCCGTACACCTCGTAGGCGGGGGCCGTGCCGGCTTCGTAGGCCTCGATCATGGCGCGGCCGCCACCGGAATAGCCGCTGACCGAAGGCAGCACCACGGGGTGGTCCTTGGGCAGCAGCCCGGCGTCGATGAGCGGGCGCAGCAGTGCGATGGCGCCGGTGGCGTAGCAGCCCGGGTTGCTGACCCGCCGCGCCTTCGCCACGGCGTCGCGCTGGCCCGGCGTCAACTCGGGAAAGCCGAACACCCAGCCGTCGGCCGTGCGATGGGCCGTGGAGGCGTCGATCAGCTTGGGGCCGGGCTTGCCGCCGGTCTTCTCGATGTCGGCGACCATGGCGGCCGACTCGCGCGCCGCGTCGTCATGCAGGCAGAGGATCACCAGGTCGACGGTCGCCATCAGTTCGCGCTTGGCCGCCGGGTCCTTGCGTCGCTCCGGCGCGATGCTGACAAGCTCGATCTGCGGCATCTTTTCGAGCCGTTCGCGAATCTGCAATCCGGTCGTGCCGGCCTCTCCGTCGATGAACACCCTGGACATCTTTTCTCCTGTGGGAAATGCGTACGCTCACTCTACGCCATGCACTCTATTTGTGCATTGCAGCATGATACAGTTCATCGCTGCACCTTGCAGCCTCTGCCGGGGGCCAGCGCCCAGCCTCCGGGCCCAAAATTTCACCCGATCCTCCAGAGAGACCTCATGAAGATTCACGAGTACCAAGGCAAGGAAATCTTGCGCAACTTCGGCGTGCCCGTGCCGCGTGGCATCCCGGCTTTCACGGTGCAGGAGGCGGTCGAGGCCGCCCAGAAGCTCGGTGGTCCGGTCTGGGTGGTCAAGGCCCAGATCCATGCCGGCGGCCGCGGCAAGGGCGGCGGCGTCAAGCTGGCGCGCTCGATCGACGACGTGAAGAAGCTGGCCGGCGAGATCCTGGGCATGCAGCTCAAGACCCACCAAACCGGGCCCGAGGGCCAGAAGGTGCGGCGGTTGCTGATCGAAGACGGCGCCGACATCAAGAAGGAATACTACGTGTCGGCCGTCACCGACCGCGCCTCGCAGAAGGTGGCCTTCATGGCCTCCAGCGAAGGCGGCATGGACATCGAGGAAGTGGCGCACGCCACGCCCGAGAAGATCATCAAGGTGTTCGCCGACCCGATCGCCGGCCTCACCGACGCCCAGGCCAAGGAGCTGGCCGACGGCATCGGCGTTCCCTCGGGCTCCACCGCGCAGGCCGTGGACGTGCTCAAGAAGCTGTACAAGATCTACATGGAGACCGACGCCAGCCTGGTGGAGATCAATCCGCTGATCCTGGAAGGCAATGGCGGCATCAAGGCGCTGGACGCCAAGTTCAACTTCGATCCCAACGCGCTGTTCCGCCATCCCGAGATCGTCGCCCTGCGCGACCTCGACGAAGAGGATCCGGCGGAGATCGAGGCCAGCAAGTTCGACCTGGCCTACATCAGCCTGGACGGCAACATCGGCTGCCTCGTCAACGGCGCCGGCTTGGCGATGGCCACCATGGACACCATCAAGCTGTTCGGCGGCGAGCCGGCCAACTTCCTGGACGTGGGCGGCGGCGCGACGCCGGAGAAGGTCACCGAGGCCTTCAAGATCATGCTGAAGAACAAGAACGTCGAGGCCATCCTGGTCAACATCTTCGGCGGCATCATGAAGTGCGACACCATCGCCACCGGCGTGATCGCGGCCTGCAAGGCGGTGAACCTGCAGGTGCCGCTGGTCGTGCGCATGAAGGGCACGAACGAGGTCGAGGGCAAGAAGCTGCTGGCCGAGTCGGGCCTGCCGATCATCAGCGCCGACACCATGGCCGACGCCGCCCAGAAGGTTGTCGCAGCGGTCAAGGCAGCAGCCTAAGGAACACGAACATGTCCATCTACATCAACAAAGACACCAAGGTCATCACCCAGGGCATCACCGGGAAGACCGGCCAGTTCCACACCGAAAAGTGCCAGGAATATGCCAACGGCAAGAATTGCTTCGTCGCCGGCGTGAACCCGAAGAAAGCCGGCGAATCGATCTTCAACATCCCGATTTTCGGCACCGTGAAGGAAGCGGCGAAGCAGACCGGCGCCACCGTGTCGGTGATCTACGTGCCGCCGCCCGGCGCCGCCGCCGCGATCTGGGAAGCCGTCGAGGCCGACCTGGACATGGCCATCTGCATCACCGAAGGCATCCCGGTGCGCGACATGCTCGAAGTGCGCAACCGCATGAAGGCCAAGGAAGCAGCGGGCGGCAAGAAGACGCTGCTGCTGGGACCCAACTGCCCCGGCCTGATCACGCCGGACGAAATCAAGATCGGCATCATGCCGGGCCACATCCACCGCAAGGGCCGCATCGGCGTGGTCTCGCGCTCGGGCACGCTGACCTATGAAGCCGTGGCGCAGCTCACCGAAATCGGCCTGGGCCAGTCGAGCGCCGTCGGTATCGGCGGCGACCCGATCAATGGCCTCAAGCACATCGACGTGATGCAGGCCTTCAACGACGACCCCGACACCGACGCCGTGATCATGATCGGCGAGATCGGCGGTCCGGACGAGGCGGACGCCGCGCGCTGGTGCAAGCAGAACATGAAGAAGCCCGTGGTCGGTTTCATCGCGGGCGTCACGGCGCCTCCCGGCAAGCGGATGGGCCACGCCGGCGCGCTGATCTCCGGCGGCGCCGACACCGCGGAAGCCAAGCTCTCCATCATGGAAGAGAGCGGTTTCACCGTGACGCGCAACTTCTCCGAACTGGCCAAGCTGCTCAAGGCGCTTCTGTAGACACAAGCTTGTCCCGACGGGGCGGTCGCCCCCCTGAACCGATTGTGCCGACGGACAATCGGTTTTTTCGTTCATAACAGGCTCCTGGAGACAAGCGCATGGAAGTCATCTTCGCCGCCCCGTTCTGGATTGCCGTCGGGCAGATCATCCTGATCGACATCCTGCTGGGGGGCGATAACGCCGTCGTGATCGCGCTGGCCTGCCGCGGCTTGCCGCCCAAGCAGCGCAAGCTCGGCATCATCTACGGAACGGCCGGCGCGATCGTGCTGCGCGTGGTCCTGATTGCGTTCGCGCTCGCGCTGCTGGCCGTGCCCTATCTCAAGGTGGTCGGCGCCTTGCTGCTGCTGTGGATCGGTGTCAAGCTGATGGTGCCGCAGGAGGACGACGGCCACACCAACATCAACGCGTCCGACAAGCTGTGGGGCGCAGTCAAGACCGTCATCATTGCCGACCTGGTGATGAGCGTCGACAACGTCCTGGCCATCGCAGGCGCCGCCGAATCGGCCGGACAGCACCAGTTGCCGCTGGTGATCTTCGGCCTGCTGGTCAGCATTCCGATCATCGTGGCGGGGAGCCAGCTGGTGCTCAAGCTGATGGACCGGTTCCCGTTCATCATCACGCTCGGAGGCATGCTGCTCGGGTGGATCGCCGGCCAGATGGCCTACACCGACCCGGCCTTGAAGCCTTACCTGCCCGATGGAAAGACCTGGGAGTACATCGCCGCAGCGTCTGGCGCCATCCTCGTGTTTGTCGTCGGGAAGGCGCTGGAACTTCGCAGCAAGGCCCGGTCAGCCGAACCTTGAGACCGCTGGGGGCGTACCGAAGGGTCCTGCACGGCAGCCGGGGGAGACAAAGACGGCACGAGCTGTAACAATCATTGTTTCCCTGTGACAATCACCCTTGTCCGATTCGAAGCCGTTTGTTAACGTCATCCATGGGGTTCTGTGCCCAGCAATTGGGCCGGGCGGACTCTGGGGCTTTTTCAGGGCACGGGGCCGTCGTACTCCCAAGGGGCGTCAGTGAGCAAGTCTTCATCGTCGAAGCGGGGCCGGTTCTGGCGCGCTGATTGGTTCGTCGGGGCGGCGGTGGTTGCCGCGGTCCTCCTGATGCACTACACCTCGGACACCATCGGCACGCTGGAGCGCCGTTTCTACGACTTCGGGGTCACCAGCAGCTCGCGCCAGCCCTCGGACCGGGTCGCCGTCATCGCGGTGGATGACCAGAGCCTCGCCAATATCGGCCGCTGGCCCTGGCCGCGCGACGTGCACGCCCAGCTGATCGACAAGCTGGCCGCCGCCAAGGTCAAGACCCTCGTGGAGGCCGTGCTCTTCATCGAACCCCAGACCGACCGCGGGCTGGTCTACATCCGCAAGCTCAAGGAAGCCCTTGGCGCCGATGCAGTCCAGAACGAGCCGGTGACCAGGTTGCTGGCCGAGGCCGAGCAGACCCTGGACACCGACACCAAGCTGGCCGCCAGCATCGCCAAGGCGGGCAATGTGCTGCTGCCCTCGGTGTTCGACCTCGGGGATCCCCTCGGCAAACCCGACAAGCCGCTGCCGGCCGCGGTGGCGAAAAGCGCGGTCGACGAGAACGGCGGCTTTTCGGTGCCGGCCATTCGTGGACAGTATCCCCTGGACGTTCTGGGGAATGCGGCGGCGGGCGTGGGCCACCTCAACCCTGATTACGACCGCGACGGCTCCGTGCGCGCGGAACCACTGCTGATCAATTTTTACGGCAAGGCGGTGCCGTCGATGGGCCTGCTGGCCGCGGCCCGCAGCCTCAATCTCGGCCCGGGCGACATCAAGGTGAACGCGGGCGAGTCGGTGCAGATCGGCAAGCTGCGCATCCGCACCGACGGCGCGGCCCGAATGCAGGTCCAGTTCTACGCGCAACGGGACGGCAAGCCGCCCTTCTCAGTGGATTCGTTCTATGACGTGTTGAGCGGGAAGATCCCCGCGGACAAGTACGCCGGCAAGATCGTCATCGTGGGCGCCACCGCCCCGGGCGTGGGCACTCTGTTTCCCGCGCCGGGTTACGCCGGCCTGTCGCCCGCGGAATACCTGGCCCACGTGACCTCAAGCATCCTGAGCGAGCATTTCGTCGTCCAACCCGTCTGGGCCGGCCTGGCAGTCGCCGGACTGGTGCTGCTGGTGGCCGCTTACCTCATCGCCGCGCTGCCCCGGCTGTCGGCCGGCATGGGAGCCGGCATCACCGTGGCGCTCTTCGCCACCTTGATCATCACCGAATATGTGCTGCTCTCCGGCGCGGCGGTCTGGCTGCCGCTGGTGATGCCGGCTGCCTTGCTGGCCATCGGCCACCTGGCCCTCACCACCAAGCGGTTCCTGGTCACCGAAGCCGGCAAGGTGAAATCCGATGAAGAGTCGGCCGAGACCAACCGGATGATGGGGCTCGCGCTGCAGGGGCAGGGCCAGCTCGATGCCGCGTTCGACCGCTTCCGCCGCGTGCCGATGAGCGATTCGCTGATGGAAAACCTGCACAACCTGGCGCTGGACTTTGAGCGCAAGCGCCAGTTCAACAAGGCGCAGGCGATCTACGAGCACATGGCGGCGTGGAACAAGAACTACAAGGACCTGCAGTCCAAGCTGAACCGCGCGAAGAACCTGTCGGAGACGGTGATCCTCGGCGGCGGCGGCACCCATCCCGGCGGCACGATGCTGCTCGATGGCGGCGCGGTCGAAAAGCCGATGCTGGGCCGCTACCAGGTCGAAAAGGAGCTGGGCAAGGGTGCGATGGGCGTGGTGTACCTGGGCAAGGACCCCAAGATCGGCCGCGTGGTGGCGATCAAGACCATGGCCCTGAGCCAGGAATTCGAAGGCGAGGAGCTGACGGACGCCCGCGAACGTTTCTTCCGCGAGGCGGAGACGGCCGGGCGGCTGCAGCACCAGAACATCGTGACCATCTTCGATGCCGGCGAGGAGCATGACCTGGCCTACATCGCCATGGAGTTCCTCAAGGGCCGCGACCTGGTGGACTTCTGCAAGAACGGCAGCCTGTTGCCGATGCCCAAAGTACTGTCCATCGTCGCGCGGGTGGCGGAAGCGCTGGCCTATGCGCATCGGCAGAACGTGGTGCACAGGGACATCAAGCCGGCCAACATCATGTACGAGGTCGACAGCGACACCGTCAAGGTGACCGATTTCGGCATCGCCCGCATCACCGACTCCAGCAAGACCAAGACCGGCCTGGTGCTCGGCACGCCCAGCTTCATGTCGCCCGAGCAGATCGCCGGCAAGAAGGTGGACGGCCGCTCGGACCTGTATTCCCTGGGCGTGATGCTGTTCCAGATGCTCACGGGGGTCCTGCCTTTCAGGGGGGATTCGATGGCCGAACTGATGTACAAGATCGCCAACGAGGAGCCGCCGGACATCCGCATCGTGCGCAACGAGATCCCGGACCAGCTCGCCCAGGTGGTGGCAAGGGCGCTCGCCAAGCGGTCCGACGCCCGCTACCAGGACGGCGACGCGTTTGCCGCCGACCTGAGGGCCGTGATGGCGACGCTCGCCGGCCAGCCTGTTGCTGCGGAAAAGCCACACACCGGGCCCGTGATGCGAGCCGACAGTGACGTTCCCGCGGTATCGGAGAAGACCACCGTCATGACGTCGGGCGCTCCCGGCTATGATTCCGCACAGCATCCAGGGGCAGGAGACGCCGAGGTTTTTGTCAGGACGGCGGCCTTCACCAGGCCAGACGACTTCGGCGCAGCTTCCGCCGGAGACGGCCAGACCGGTCCGGATGACACGAAAACCGGGCACCTATGATTTACGAGTTCTGCATCCGCACCGATCCGGGTCTCGCCCGGGAGAACAACGAGGACTCCGTCGCCATCGACGAACCGACCCGGCTGGGCATCCTTGCCGACGGCATGGGCGGCTACAACGCCGGGGAGATCGCCAGCGGCATGGCCACCACGTTCATCAAGTCGGAGCTGGGGCGCTGGCTGTCTCAGGCCGGCCGCCACGCCAACAGCCGGGAAGTCCGGCGGGCGATGGAGATCTGCGTCGACAACGCCAACCGGTCCATCTTCAATGCGGCCAACTCCAATCCCCAGTACAGCGGGATGGGCACGACCCTCGTGCTGGGGGTGTTCCAGGACGCCCGCCTGATGCTGGGGCATATCGGCGACTCCCGTTGCTACCGGCTGCGCGGGGACGATTTCAGCCAGATCACCAAGGACCATTCGCTGCTGCAGGAGCAGATGGACGCCGGCCTGATCACGCCGGAGCAGGCGGCGGTCTCGACCAACAAGAACCTCGTGACCCGCGCGCTGGGCGTCGAAGACGCGGTGTTGCTTGAAGTCAACGAACACAAGGTGGAGCCGGGCGACCTCTATCTGATGTGTTCTGATGGCCTGTCCGACATGCTGGATGACGACGCGATCGGACGGATCGTGGTCGGCGATGCGACATTGGAGCTGAAATCGCAGCAACTGATCGAGGCCGCAAACGCGAACGGCGGGCGGGACAATATCTCCGTTCTGCTGGCCCACGCCAAGGTCGGTTCCGAAAAACGCGGCTTCATCTCCAGATTGCTGGGAAAATAGAACTTGATGATAGTTTCAGATAACGAGTTCAGAAACAGGAGCCGACCATGCCGAAAATGATCGTTTCGATCGACGGTGTTGTCATCAAGGAAGTGCAGTTGACGAAGGACCGCACGACACTGGGGCGGCGCCCCTACAACGACATCGTGATCGACAATCTTGCCGTCAGCGGCGAGCATGCGGTCCTGCAGATGATGGCCAGCGAGGTCTATCTCGAAGACCTGAACAGCACCAACGGAACCTACGTCAACGGCAAGGCCGTGAAGAAGCAGTTGTTGCAGAACAACGACACGGTGGAGATCGGGAAGTACAAGATCAAGTACATCAACGAGGTCGCCAGTCCCGGCTACGAGAAGACGATGATCATCAAGGCGGGCTCGATTCCCCCCGCCGCGGCTCCGGCACGCGCCGAGGGCGGGACTGTGGCGAGTCCGGAGCTGGCCAGCCTGGCGGCTGCCATCAAGGTGCTGTCCGGCGCGGCCGCCGGACGCGAGGTGCCCCTGGTGAAGGTCGTGACCACGATCGGCAAACCGGGCGTCGCCGTCGCCGCCATCACCAAGCGGCCGCACGGATTCGTGGTCGCCCACGTCGAGGGTGTCAACAAGCCGACGCTGAACGGCGCGGCCATCGGCGCCGAGCCGGTCACCCTCAAAAACGGCGATCTGCTGGAACTGGCTGGGACGCAGATGCAATTCGTGCAGGTTTGAGCCCCTGCCGTCCGATGCCGCCAACCCCACGCTAGCGAGGTTCGGGGGCTTATGGGCTTGCTCTCAAAACACTGGTCCCGGATCGCCGTCACGCTGATTCCGCTGGTTTTCGGCCTGCTGCATGCAACGGGAATTCTCCCGATCGGCGTCCTGCAGCGCCTTGACGACATCATTTATGACGCGCGACTGCGGGCGACCATGCCCCGCGCCCTCGACGAGCGCATCGTCATTGTCGACATCGACGAAAAGAGCCTGGCGGAGGTGGGGCAGTGGCCCTGGGGGCGCAATCGCGTTGCGGCGCTGGTCGATGAGCTCTATGGCCGGCAGAAGGTCGCGCTGCTCGGGTTCGACATCGTGTTTGCCGAGGCCGACGAGAGCTCGGGCCTCAAGCAACTGCAGCAACTGGCCCAGGCCGACCTGCGAGACCAGGCCGGGTTCGTCGAAAAGCTCAGCCAGCTCCAGCCGGCGCTGGACTATGACGGCTTGTTCGCGAAGGCGCTGGAGCGGCGTCCGGTGGTGCTCGGCTTCTACCTCACCAGCGATCGCCAGGGCCGGGCGTCCGGCGTGCTGCCGGCGCCCGTGATGGAGCGCTCGAACCTGCAGGGCCGGCCCATCACGTTCACCAGCTGGACCGGCTATGGCTCCAATATCGCGCCGATCGCCAAGGCCGCCCCGCTGGCGGGTTACTTCAATGCGATCACCGACACCGATGGCGTGGTGCGCTCGATCCCGCTGGTCGCCGAATACAAGGGCCAGTACTACGAGTCGCTGGCCCTGGCCATGTTCCGCCTCCTCAATGGACTGCCATCGGTCGAACCCGGTTTTCCCCGTGACCGGCTGGTGTCGCGCAGTTACCAGGGGCTGGAAAGCATCGTGTTGCGGCAAGGCGAAAAGACCCTGGCCATCCCCGTCGACGCCCGGGTGGCGACGCTGGTGCCGTTCCGCGGCCCCGGCGGTCCCGCGGGGGGATCGTTCGCCTATGTCTCGGCCGCCGACCTGCTGGCCAAACGGGTGGCGCCCGACACCCTCAAGGGGAAGATCGTCCTGCTGGGCACCACCGCTCCCGGGTTGCAGGACCTGCGGGTGACGCCGGTGGGAGAAACCTACCCGGGAGTGGAAGCCCATGCCAACGTGATTTCCGGCCTGCTGGACGGAAAGATTTTCGTCAAACCCGACTACGCGATCGGCTACGAAGTCGTGATCCTGGTGCTGTCGGGGCTGGCACTGGCTTTCGCCTTGCCGCTGCTGTCCGCCACCCGCGCGGTCCTGGTCAGCGTCGCGATGGTTGCCCTGCTCGTGGCCCTCAATGTTTGGCTGTACCTGGGCGCGGGGCTGGTGCTGCCGCTGGGGTCCGCACTGACGGTGGCCGTCACCGCGTTCGCGCTGAACATGAGTTATGGCTATTTCGTGGAAAGCCGTTCCAAGCGCGAACTTGCCAACCTGTTCGGAACCTATGTGCAGCCGGAGCTGGTGGACGAGATGGTGAAGGACCCTCTCAGCTACAGCATGAAGGCGACCAACAAGGAGCTCACCGTGATGTTCTGCGACATGCGGGGCTTCACCAAGATGTCCGAAACGATGGAGCCGACCCAGCTCCAGGAGCTCCTGAACGCAGTCTTCAGCCGGCTGACCGACGTGATCCAGGCCAACCGCGGAACCATCGACAAGTACATGGGCGACTGCGTCATGGCGTTCTGGGGCGCGCCGGTCGAGACCCCCAACCATGCGCAGCTGGCCGTCAAGACCGCGCTCGAGATGTCGGTTGCCGTCCGCAAGATCAACGAGGAGCACCGCGCGTCCGGGATCCCGGAGATCGGCATCGGTATCGGCCTGAACAGCGGCACGATGTGTGTCGGCGACATGGGGTCGGACATCCGGCGCAGCTACACGGTGATCGGCGACGCGGTCAACCTGGGGTCGCGGCTGGAGGGCCTGTCGAAGATCTACGGCGTTGACATCGTGGTCAGCGAAACCACCCGCCGGCTGGCGCCGGAATTCGGCTGGCAGGAGCTGGACAAGGTCCGGGTCAAGGGCAAGGAACAGGCGGTGGCCATCTACTATCCGCTCGGGCTGCTGCAACAGCTGGAAAAGGCGCAGGCCGACGAACTGAAGACCTGGGCCGCGCTGGTGAAGGCGTACCGGGCGCAGGATTGGGAGCAGTGCGACCTGATGCTGCTGAACCTGCACCGGATCAATGCGAAAAAATACCTTTACGAACTCTATTCGGACCGTGTAGCCTCGATGAGGTTGCTTCCGTTCGATCCGGGATGGGACGGCGCCACCAATTTCGAAACCAAGTGAGGCCCCGAAAATGAAGGTGCGCGTGCTCGGATGTTCTGGCGCAATCGCGAAGGACTGCCGAACCACGTCCTTCCTGATCGACGCTGACATGCTGGTGGATGCGGGCACCGGAGTGGGTGACCTCACACTGGACGAGATGAAGGGCATCGACCATGTCCTGCTCACGCATTCCCACCTGGATCACATCGCGGCGCTGCCGTTGATGATCGACGCGATCGCTTCGCAGCGGTCCAGCCCCGTGCGGATCCATGCCCTGGCCGGAACCATTGCGGCGATCAAGGCCCATATCTTCAACAACGTGATCTGGCCCGATTTCAGCCGGATCCCGACGGTCGAAGCGCCGTTCATCACCTTCCACGAGATCGAGATCGGCCAGACGCTGAACATCACCGGCAAGCAGATCGAGGTGCTGCCGGCCGTGCACACGGTTCCCGCCGTCGGCTACGCCGTCACGGGCGGGCGCGGCTGCTGGGTCTTTTCCGGCGACACCGAGCGCAACCCCGCCTTCTGGCGGCGGATCAACCAGATGGACGTCGCCGCGCTCGTGATCGAAACGGCTTTCAGCAACCGCGAGAAAGACCTTGCCCGGCGCAGCCTGCATCTGTCGCCGCTGGCGCTGGCCGAGGAGCTCGATTGCATCGACAAGGGCAAGACCTTCCCGATCTACATCACGCACACCAAGCCCGCCGAGACGGAGCTGATCATGAGCGAGATCCAGAAGTTCGACCAGACGCAGCCGTTCGGGGTGAACGTCGTCCACGACATCCGCTGGCTGCGCGCCGGCCAGGAGTTCAACCTGTGAGCGCCGTCCTCAAGCCGATCCGGGATTCCGAGCAGGCCTTTTTCGATTCGCAGATGCTGCCGCCCGAGAAGCGGGGCGTGACCTTCGAGGTGCTGTTCTATCGCCAGCTGCAGCAGGTGTCGGCACGGATCCACGAGACCGAGAATCTGGACCAGATGATGCTGGACGTCAGCCAGGACATCTGCAAGCTGTTCAATGCGGACCGCCTGACGCTGTATGCCATCAGCGAGGACCGTTCGTCCATCATCTCCAAGGTCAAGACCGGGTTGAACACCACCAGCGACCTGAAGCTGCCGATCAGTACGCAGAGCATCGCGGGCTATGCCGCGTACAGCAAGCAGATGGTCAACATCGCGGATGTCTATGACGAGGACGCGCTCAGGCGCCTGCACCCGACCCTGAGCTTCCTGAAACAGGTCGACAAGCGCTCGGGCTACCGGACCAAGCAGATGCTGGTGGTGCCGATCCTGGACGGCGACGTGTTGCACGGCGTGCTTCAGGTCATCAACAACAAGAGCGACCAGCCCTTCGGCGACCTCGAGATCGAAGGCGCCACGCAGCTTTGCCGGACCCTGGCCACGGCGATCCGCCAGCGCATGCAGAAGGCCGAAGATGCCCTGCGCCGCAAGTCCACCAAGTTCGACGGCCTGATCGCCGACGGCCTGTTGACCGCAGACGAACTCCAGGCCTGCGTGCAGAAGGCGCGCGAGGACGGGCGTCCGGTGGAAGCCACGCTGGTGTCGGACTTCCGCATCCTGCCGGCCCAGATCGGGACCTCCCTGGCGAAATTTTTCGGTGTGCCGTATGAGCCGTTCAACCCCGGCCGGATTCGCATCGAGGCGTTGCAGGGGCCGCTCAAGCGCGAGTTCGTCGAGGAGCAGGGCTGGCTGCCGCTGGAGGAGTTGCCCGAGGGCCTGGTGGTGATGTGCCTGGACCCGGAAGCGGTGCGGGGCTCGCGGGTGGTGCCGCAAGTGTTCCCGCGGTTCGGCAAGTACGCCTACCGGGTCACGACCAAGACGGAGTTCGAGCAGACCCTCTCGCAGCTGTATGGGGACGGCGAAGGCGCATCCATCGACGAATTGCTGGCCGACCTCAGCTCGCCCATCGACGACGAGGGCGGCGATGACTCGAGCCTCGAGTCCGCCGCCGCGGACAACGAGCTGGTGAAGTTCGTCAACAAGGTCATCGTGGATGCCTATCACCAGCGGGTCTCGGACATCCACATCGAGCCGCTGCCGGGCAAGGCCAAGACCGGGATCCGCTTCCGGATCGACGGCAGCCTGCAGCCGTATGTGGAGGTCCCGGCGCATTTCCGCCAGCCGCTGGTGACGCGGTTGAAGATCATGTGCGATCTGGACATCTCCGAGAAACGCAAGCCGCAGGACGGCAAGATCAAGTTCAAGAAGTTCGGGCCGCTCGACATCGAGCTGCGCGTGGCCACCATTCCCTCGGCCGGCGGGGTCGAGGACGTCGTCATGCGGATCCTGGCCGCGGGCGAGCCGATTCCGCTGGAGAAGCTGGGACTGACGGCGCATAACAAGGAGCGGCTGGAGAAGACGGTGAGCAAGCCCTACGGGCTGTTCTATGTGTGCGGCCCCACCGGCTCCGGCAAGACCACGACGCTGCACTCGGTGCTGAAATTCCTGAACAAGCCCGACACCAAGATCTGGACCGCCGAGGATCCGGTGGAAATCACGCAGAAAGGGCTGCGCCAGGTCCAGATCAACCGGAAGGCGGGAATCGACTTCGCGCTGGTGATGCGCGCGTTCCTGCGGGCCGACCCGGACATCATCATGGTCGGCGAGTCGCGCGACAAGGAAACGGTGGCGATGGGTGTGGAAGCGTCCTTGACCGGGCACCTGGTGTTCTCCACCCTGCACACGAATTCGGCGCCGGAGTCGATCACGCGGCTTCTGGACATGGGAATGGACCCGTTCAATTTCGCGGACGCGCTGCTGGGAATCCTGGCGCAGCGGCTGGCCAAGAAGCTGTGCGATTGCAAGGAGGCCTACACCCCCAGTTCGGAGGAGCTGCGCACCTTCATCGCGGAATATGCCCAGGAGCTGCACAACACCACCAAGTGGAAGCTCGATCCGGGGGGCGAAGCCCAGCTGCTTTATGAGAGTTGGGTCGAGCTCTACGGCCACGACGGCAACCTGAAGTTCTACCGGGCGGTGGGCTGCGAGAAGTGCAACAAGACCGGCTACAAGGGCCGGATCGGCCTGCATGAGCTGCTGGTCACGGACGACAACGTCAAGCGGCTGATTCAGGAGCGGGCCCGCGTGGCCGAGATATTTGCCACCGCGGTCGAGAGCGGGATGCGGACCCTGAAGATGGACGGAATGGAAAAGATCATGCTGGGGTTGACGGACCTGAAGCAGGTGCGTTCCGTCTGCATCAAGTAGCGAGGACATTTTTGTCAGTGCCGGACTGCCAAAAATGACGCTTCGGTCCGCCCAAACTGCACTTTTTCACGTCCGGGAGGTGCGGGATGGCCCCAATCGGACTGGCACAGAACCTGCTGACCAACAAGACCCAAACCACCTGAGGAGTTGATTTATGAAGCGTTCCGTCCAACAGGGTTTCACCCTGATCGAATTGATGATCGTGGTCGCGATCATCGGTATTCTTGCTGCGGTGGCTCTGCCCGCTTACCAGGACTACACCAAGCGCGCCAAGATGTCGGAAGTGATCCTGGCTGCTTCGGCCTGCCGCACGACCATCACCGAGGTGTATCAGTCTGGCTCCCAGTCGACTGTCGCCGCGAACGCCTGGGGCTGCGAGAGCTCGGGCTCCACGTCGAAGTACGTCAAGAAGATCCAGACCGACGCCAACGGCAAGGTCACTGTCACGGCCCAGGGCGTCGGTGACGCCAACATCGACGACAAGGATGTGACGCTGATTCCGGCGGACGGCAACGGCGCCGCGCTGACCTACGCTCCGGGCGTGGCCGTCAATCGCTGGATCTGCGGCGGCACGGGCACCACCGTGCTGGCCAAGTACCTGCCGGGTTCTTGCCGCGGCGCTTAATCGCTGAGAAAGCCAAAAAAGAGGGGCTCTGCCCCTCTTTTTTTTGGGAGACGGGGCTGCGCGCGCCATGCATGCGCCGCGGCGACCCGAAGGCTGATTTGGCACTGCAATTGAAATTGCCGGCTGCATCTTGACACTGGAGGTGTGATGAACCGTTCGACCCAACGAGGTTTTACCCTCATCGAGTTGATGATCGTGGTTGCGATCATCGGGATCCTGGCCGCAGTGGCATTGCCCGCCTACCAGGACTACACCAAACGGGCCAAGATGTCCGAGGTGATCCTCGCGGCGTCGTCTTGTCGCACGACGATCACCGAGGTGTACCAGAGCGGATCGCAATCAAGCGTTGCTGCGGGGGGATGGGGCTGTGAGAGCTCTGGCGCGACCTCCAAATACGTCGCTGGCATCGCAACCGATCCGAATGGCAAGGTCACTGTGACCGCGCAAGGAATCGATGCGGCGAAAGTCGACGGCAAGGTGGTGACCTTGATTCCGGCGGATGCAACGGGCGCGCCCCTCACTTACAGCGGCAGCGCCGTCGCGGTCAACCGCTGGATCTGCGGTGGCGCCGGCACCACCATCTCCCTGAACTACCTGCCCGGTTCATGCCGCGGCAACTGACCCGATGAAATCGGGGGGCCGTCCATCTTGACAGCCAGGCTGCTCGAGGCTGATCCTCGATGATGCGGTACATTTTTGATTTTCGAGAGCGCGGATGACTGGTCAGGTCGGGTCGTTGGAGTTGACGGTGCTCATGCCTTGCCTCAATGAGGCAAAGACCGTGGCAGCCTGCGTGCGTGCGGCACTTGCGTACTTTGAGGCAGCCGGCATCCAGGGAGAAGTCCTGGTGGCCGACAACGGCTCCACCGACGGGTCGGCCGAGATCGCATCTGCCGCCGGCGCGCGCATCGTGGCGGTGCCTGCCCGGGGCTACGGCGCTGCGCTCATGGCAGGGATTGCCGCGGCGCGCGGCAAGTACATCATCATGGGGGACGCGGACGAGAGCTACGATTTTTCTCGGCTCCAGGCGTTTGTCGAGCGTTTGCGCAACGGTGCCGACCTGGTGATGGGCAACCGGTTCCAGGGCGGGATCGAGCCAGGCGCGATGCCGTTCCTCCACCGCTACCTGGGCAATCCCGTCCTGAGCTTCATCGGGCGCCTGTTCTTTCGCACGTCGATCGGTGACTTCCATTGCGGGCTCAGAGGGTTCTCGCGCGACGCCGTGTTGCGTCTGGGCCTGATCACGGCGGGGATGGAGTTCGCCAGCGAGCTGGTCGCGAAGGCTGCTCTCGCGGGACTGCGAATCGAGGAGGTCCCCACAACGCTTCGCCCCGATGGTCGGGGCCGGCCCTCCCACCTGCGGACCTGGCGCGATGGCTGGCGGCACTTGCGCTTCCTGCTTCTGTTTTGTCCCAGGTGGCTGTTTCTCTACCCCGGAGTAGCGCTCCTGGTGGCCGGACTAGCCGGCCTCGCGCTCGGGGTTGCGTATGCGCCCGGGTCGGGTCCGATGCACCTGGGCATTCACACCTTGCTGTATCTGGGGGGTGCGACGATCCTGGGGGTCCAGTTCATCATGTTCGCGCTGCTGACCAAATGGATCGCGGTGCTGGCCGACCTGGTCCCCGAGCCGGCGTGGATGAGCCGTTGGGCAGCGTCCTTCACGATCGAAAACGGCCTGCTGCTCGGACTGGGGACGTTTCTGGCCGGACTTGCCTGGTCGGTCGCGCTCACGCTGGAGTGGGGTCGTGGCGGATTCGGGCCGCTGGACCCGGTCGAGACGATGCGCGCGGCCATCCCCGCGGTCACCTTGATGGCGACCGGGATGCAGGCCAGCATCGGATCGTTTTTCGCCGGTGCCCTTCACTTCTGCTGGCGGTCCGCCCGCCAGAATTGACGATGAACCGACGCCGGGCAGTGACATCGCCGCCGACGGGGCGCTTTGAACTGGGCATGCTGGTCCTGGTTGCGTGGCTGGCTTTCGCCGCGATTCCGCTCGGTCTTGGCGGCATCGGATTGGGCTGGGACGCTCTCAACCACCACATCTACCTTGGCTGGATCGCCGACCAGCCCAGGTTCGACCGCGATTTTCTCGCCGCGTCCTACCAGTCCTTCCAGTATCCGTACCTCTACTGGCCGGTCTACAAGTTGTACGAGATGGGGCTGAGTGGCCGGTGGGCTGGTGTCGTCCTGGTGTCGCTCAACGTCATCGCCGTCCCGGCGCTCTGGCTGCTCGCGCGAGTTTGCGTTCCCGAACGCAGCTGGTACGGCGCAGCGCTGCGTTCGCTGGCAGTGGCGCTGGCTTTCCTGACGGGCGTGGTGCTTTCCCTGTTCGACTCCACTGCCAACGACCTGCTGGCGGCCATTCCGCTGGTCTGGGCGATCGCCTTCGCGCTGGAGCCGTTCGACGCGCAAAGGCCGGCTTGGATGACCACGGGACGGCTGATGGTGTTGTCAGGCTTCTGCGCTGGCGTCGCCGTTGCATTCAAGCTCAGTAACGGGCCACTCGCCGTCCTGATGCCACTGCTCTGGGGCTTGCACGGACCTTCCCTCATGCTGCGGCTGAGGAACGTCGCGTGGGGATCGCTCGCGACGCTGGCGGGATTGTTCGTTGCCTACGGCTATTGGGGCCTGCAGCTGTGGCAGCACTACGGCAACCCGGTCTACCCGTTCTACGACCCCTGGTTCGCGCCTTTGCGGGTCTTGCTGGGCAAGCCGGCATGATCCGCTTTCTTCCGGACACCTGGCGGGACGCGCTCTGGCGGCCGCTGGCACTGGCCTCCCCTGATGCGGGCGTGTACGTCGAGATCATTGCGCCGGACTTCAGGTTTGCGTTCATCCTCGTCCTCGCGCTGGCGTGGCTGCTGTTCACGCGGGGGAAGCAACGCCGCACTTCGCCGGCGCTGGTCCTGCTCGTGCTGACCGCCGTGGCGTTCGTGCCGTGGTTGGCGACAACGGGCAACGGCCGCTACTTCATTCCTTTCCTCCTGATCTCCGGTCCGCTGTGCGTCGGTCTGCTCCATCTGCTTCCGGTGAGCCGGCCGTTCGTCCTCGCGCTCGCCATGGGAATGGTGGCGTGGCAGGGCTTTCTCATCTATGACAGCAATCCATGGCGCTACTGGGGCCACGTCACCTGGGGCGACGCACCCGCATTCGACCTGGAAGTGCCGCCGGAGATCGCGCAACAGCCGGCCACGTATGTCACCGTTTCCGGCATTTCGTATTCGCTGATCGCGCCAAGGTTCCATCCGGCTTCCCGCTGGGTCAACATCTCGAGTCAGATCGGGATCACCGACACCTCGCAAGATGCCCTGCGGGTGCAGGCGCTGATCGCGGCGCCCGGCACCCTGCGCGTGATTTTCCCGACGGTGCCGGGCGGACAACTGCCGGGAGGGCTCGATCCGGGAGCGAGCAAGGCCATCGACGATTTGCTGGCGCGGCAGGGGCTGTCCATCGAGGGGGAAGGCCAATGCCGCCTGTTGCGTTCCGCGGCCGCGGCGCGCCTGGATTCGAACCGCCTGGCCGATGCACAGACCGCCACTCCCGGGCCGCACGGCTTCTGGTTGTGCCCACTGGCACGTCACGCCAGCACCCGGGCGACCAAGTCCGCGCCATTCCCGATCCGGACCGAGCGGGCGTTCGAGAGGCTGGAGCAGCAGTGTCCCCGGATCTTCCGGGCCGGGGAAGCTGTGAGCCTGCATATCCCCTCCGGCGCGGTGCGTGGCTATCCCGGCTCTGACTTCAAGTTGTACGTGTTCGACAACGGACAGGTGATGTACAAGTACCTGCGAGCGCTCAACCCGGTGTCCCTGGGAACCGTCGACGACGTCCTGCAACCCGCCTTCATCATGGACTGCGATCAGATCCGGGGCCGAAGCGGCCTTCCCTGGGAAAGGGGGATCTGACGCGCCGGTCCATTGGTGCGACAGTGACCGCGGAAAGGACCATGAAAATTGCACTCTGGAAAATCGGCGCGCTTGGCGATGTGCTGATGACGACCGCGCTGGTCCGGCAGCTCAGGAAGGCCTGTCCTGGCGCGCAGATCGACTTCATCGTCGGTAAATCCTGCGCCGTGATGGTTCAGGAGAATCCGAACCTCGACCGCGTCGTCACATTCGACGAGGCAATCCTGTTTGGACGACAGGTGGGCAGGCTCGGCTCTGTTGTGAAACTCCTGCGTGGCTACGATGTGATCTTCGTGCTCGACAAGCATTGGATCTTCGCCGTGCTGGCACGCCTGGCCGGCATTCCGGTGCGCATCGGGTTTGCGCGCAGGCCGCTGGAGGGATGGCTTCACACGAGGAGTGTTCGCTATGGAGCGGTTCGGCACGAGATCGACTACTACCTGGCCCTGGGCGACGCCTTTGGCATTCCCGTCGATCCGGCCGACGTCTCGCTCGATCTGCCGCAAGCCACGCCCTACCCTCTCGCCACGCCCTATACCGTCTTGGTGAACAGCGGCGGCAACAATGACAACGAGCAGTCTTCAGTGCGCCGCTTGCCGAGAGACCTGTTTGCGCAACTGGTGCGCCGACATACGGTGAACGGGACCGTCGTGTTCCTGGGCGCGGCCAATGAGCGTGCGTTCTATGCGCAATTCGACAGCCCGCGAACGGTCAACCTTTGTGGAAAGATCACGCTGCGGCAGGCCTGGGACGTGCTTTCCAAGGCGCAGGCTGTCTACAGCACGGACACGGGCCTGATGCACATGGCTGCCGCGGTGAACGACAAGGTCACCGCAATCTTCGGGCCGACCCATCCGCAAAGAAAGTGCCCTCCTGGGGCGACGTGGGCCTGGGCCGACGAGGAGATCTACGACCCGCAGTACGAGCTGTTCGGCAAGATTCCCAGGCGGACGTATTTCTCGTCCATGACGTTGCAAAAGATCCTTCACCAGCAGCCGACGTGAGCGCCAGGAATCAATCAGGGTTTGAGATAGCGCCGCAGCCAACGCACGCATTCGCGCAGCCCGGCGACGAACCAGACCGGCGTCAGGCGATACGTGCGCAACAGCGGCAACCGGGTGAGAGTCGGATCGCAATGCAACTGCGCGTACAGCTTGTCAAGCAGCGCCCGATCTTCCGTGGCGGGGCTCTGCTGGCACAGGATCTTCGCCGTCAGGAACATCTCGAGCTTGAATTCGAAGCGCAACACCCTGCGGATGTGAAACGCTTCAATGCTGTCATGGCCGAACAAGGCGTCCCCGATCGCGTGGAAGCCCTCGATTGCGATGCGGTAGCGGTTGACTACGCCAGCGGCCGCGAACGAGTCGTTCTCTCCGCGCTGATCGAGCCACACCTGCGGCACATAGCTGACGCGCAACCCCTGCTTGCTCAGCGACAACAGTCGAACGACGTGGGCCCAGCAGCTTTTCGCAAAGTCCGGATGCATCGAACCGCGGTCCCATGCCCTTTTGCGCACGATCAGGCCACTGAGGAAACTGAAAAACGCTTCGGTCGTCGTCGCCCTGGCGAACCACGCCTGTCGCTGGGCCGTGTCGGCGAATTCAACCGTCATGGGCAAGGCCACGGGGACCAGGACGCTGTACTCGTTGTGGATCCGCATGCGGATATCGCAGATCGTGTGCCGGCAGACGATCACGTCGGATTCGTTGCCGATCGCGGCCAGGGCTTGAGCAAGCGCCCCCGGCCGCATGACGTCGTCGCCGCTGAACAACCAGCAGTACTCGCCGCGTGCATGCGCAACGCAAGTGGCCAGGTCAGCGTCGATGCCGCCGCGGACGGCGCCGCGGTTGTAGTGCAGCCCCGGACGCGCATACGCCGCCATCACCTCGGGCGTGTTGTCAGTCGAGCCGCCGTCGTAGACCAGCACTTCGACCTGTTCGTCGATCTGGCCCAGGATCGAATCGAGCGCCGCTGGCAGAAATTGCCCGCAGTTGTAGACCGGGATGCAGACGGACAGGGCGATGGGAGTCATCGAAGAGGGGGAGAGAAAACGTTGCGGAAAGCGCCGGCAAGCCGCCTGCCCGCCAGGGGATGGCTGCCTAGCTTACCAGCGGCTGCTCGCGGAGAGGCCGTGAACATTGCGCATCTGAATTGCAGGCGCTCCTGCCGCCTGAATACCGGAATGACAGTGCTGGCGTGCAGATGGAAGGCGTAAAGACCGCGCTCTCGGTCTCTATCGCAGCGCGTGCCGTGGCTGCGGTGTCGGGATTGCTGGCGCTGCCGGTCTACCTTGGCTACCTTGGCGTCGAAGCCTACGGGGTCGTCGGACTGTTCGCCAGCATGCAGGCCCTGATCTCCTTCATGGAATTTGGCCTTGCGACGACGCTGACGCGGCAGCTGGCGCGGGTCGGCGTGGACGCCAGTGCATTGGCACATGCCAGGGATGCCACTGTCACATTCGAACGGGCGTACCTTGGCCTGTCCGTCACTGCGGCCTTGCTGCTGGCCGTGTCAGCGCCTTGGATTGCGTCCACGTGGGTCAACCTGGGTGCACTCACGCCGGCTGAAGTGACGTTATCGCTTCAGTTGGCCGCCATGTCGTTGGCATTCGGTTGGCCCACGAACCTCTACAGCGCCGGGCTTGCTGGCCTCCACCGGCAGGTCCCGCTGGCGATCTCGACCAGCGTGTTCGCCATTTTGCGCGTCGGTGTGACGATACTGTGCCTCTGGAATGTCCCCACCCTGGAGAGTTTCTTCTGGGCTCAACTGGCGACAGCCATCCTGCAAGCCCTCGGCACCCGCATTCAACTGTGGCGGGCGCTCGTTCTGCCGGGTCATCGACCGGTCGCGCAATGGCGCTTGTTGGCACAGACACGCCAGTTCGCGGGGGGCATGACCGCCATTACGGTGACGAGCATTTTGCTCACGCAGACGGACAAGCTGATCCTCAGTCACATTCTGCCGCTGTCCGAATTCGGAACCTACGCGGTTGCACTCAGTCTTTCGACGGGCCTGTACATCCTCATCAGCCCGATGTTTTCGGTGATCTACCCGCGCATCTCTGCAGCTTGGGATGGCGCGGACACGCCGCACCTCGCACAGCTGTATCACGCCAGCAGCCAAGCCATGGCAGCGCTGGTGATGCCGCTGGCTGCGGTGCTGGCCTGCTTTCCCGCCCCATCGCTCTACGTCCTGACCAACGACCCGGCCTTGAGCCTGGCCGCTGCATCCATTCTGGTGTTCCTGGTGATCGGGGCCGCCCTCAATGGAATTATGAACATTCCTTACGCGCTGCAGCTGGCAGCTGGCTGGACAAGCCTGTCGGTCTGGTTGAACATCGCGTCCCTCATCGTCGTGGCTCCTCTCACATGGTGGGCAGCCACCCGGTTTGGAGCAGTCGGGGGCGCGGCCGCCTGGAGCCTGTTGAACGCCGGACACTTGGTCATTACACCGACCCTGTTGCATCGACGCCTTCTGAAAGCGGAAAAGTGGCGTTGGTATCGCGACGATGTGCTGACGCCGGGACTCACCAGCTTCGTCGTGTCCCTGTTGCTGGCGACAATATGGCAGGCGGATTTGACGTCCCGCTGGCTGACGGGGCTGCAGCTGGCGGCGTGCTGGCTTGTCACCGTGCTCTTGACGGTGCTTTCGATGGCACGCCTGCGGTTGTCCCTAACCCGAATATTTTGGAGATAAATGATGCTGGAAGTTTTGCAGTCGCGGCGACAGTTCCAGGAGGCGCGCCGCGCCCTGGAGTCCAGCGGTCGTTCTGGGATGGAGAACGCGGTGCTCAGAAGGCTGCGCCAGTGGCACCTTGTGCCGGGATTGCCGGTGGGCGAGTACAACAAGAGCTGGGACGTTGCGCGAACGCTGCAGGTCATCGAACAGCGGCTTCCTCGTGATGCGGCGGTACTCGACCTGGGCGCGTATTGTTCAGAGGTGCCCGTCGCCCTCGCCCGTATGGGCTACACACAGGCTCACGGCATCGACCTGAACCCGGCTGTCGTGCGGATGCCATTCGCCGACAAGGTGCATTATTCGGTAGGGGACTTCACCCAGACGCCGTTTCCGGATTCCAAGTTCGACGCGATCACGGCAATTTCAGTCATTGAGCACGGCTACCAGCCGGAAAGGCTCTTCGCCGAAGTCGGTCGGTTGCTGCGTCCCGGCGGGCTGTTCATCGCCTCCTTCGATTACTGGCCGCAGAAGATCGACACTCGCGAAACCACGTTCTTCGACCTGAGCTGGTTGATTTTTTCCGAGGAAGATTTCCGTTGCATGCTGACCCTCGCGAGCCGGCATGGCCTGGAACCGCTGGGAGACATCAAGCCGGAAGCGAAGGAGCGCACGGTGCAGTGCGGAGGCTTCGACTACACCTTTGCATGGACAGTGCTGCAGAAGAAGGGATGACATGCGGGTCCTGCTGGTTGCTGGTACGTTCCCCCCGGGACGCTGCGGCGTGGGCGACTATACGGCTCGACTGGCCGAAGCGCTGGCCCGCTCGAGTGCCTTGGTCGTCGGGGTGTTGACCCAACGCACGGCCGCCACGGCGAGCGCGAAGGGCGTGGAGGTGCTGGCGACGGCGCGCAGTTGGCGACTGTGGGAACTGCCTGCGTTGCTCCGGGGGATTCGCGGCTGGCGGCCCGACCTGATCCACATCCACTATCCATCACAGGGATTTGGCTGGCGCCTTCTACCTGCGCTGCTCCCGGCGCTTTGCAGGGCCTTGGGCTTTCGGGTGGTGCAAACCTGGCATGAACCGTGGCCCATGCAGGACAGCCACCGGTTCCTGCTGCAGCGCATGGCGATCGACGGACTGCTTTTCGTACGACCCGATTACGTGGAATTGATGCCGCCGTTTCTGCGGCGCTTCATGCCGTCATGCCCCACCCGCACCATCGGCAGCGCCGCTGCCCTGCCCGCCAGCCGCATGAGCGAGGACGAGCGCCGGCAATTGCAACAGCGGTACCTCGCCGGTCGACAGTTCCTGGTGGTTTTCTTCGGCTTTGTGCACCCCGCCAAGGGCGTGGAACAGTTGTTCGAGATCGCAGACCCGTCGACCCATTCGCTTGTCATCGCCGGCGGCGTTCTCGACCCCGCGTACCGCAGGCAGCTCGAAGAGGTCGCTGCCGTCCGCGGCTGGAAAGAACAGGTCCATTACACCGGTTACCTTGAGCAAGAGGACGCCGCCGACCTGATCGCTGCGGCCGACGCGGTCGTCCTGCCGTTTCTGCAGGGTGGTGGCGAATGGAATACGTCCATCCACGGGGCGCTCGCGCAGGGCACCCTGGTGATCACGACGGCGAAGGCCGGATTCGGCGACGATCCGGCTCGCAATCTCTATACTGCGGCTATCTCGGATGTTCAGGACATGAGCTTTGCGTTGCGAACGCTGGCGGGCCGCCGCATGCAGGCCGTGCCGCAGGAGGGCTGGGGCATCGTTGCCCAGGCCCATGCGGAGTTCTATCGACAGATATTGCGAAACCGATAACCAGGGTGAGATGATGAACGCAATCCCGACGAGCCCGCTCTTCACGCCCGAGTTCCTGGCGGTCAATCCCGACACGATCGTGCAGGCCATCGACGAAGCCGGGTTTTACAGCTTCGCCCGCGCAGTACAGCCAGCGTTCCTTGAGGCCCTGCAACGGGAGCTGGCGCCTCACCGCCCGTCGCAGAACCTGAACGATGCGGCGCCCGTCTGGTTCAACGAACAGTACTTCTTCCCCCATGCGCTTGCCTGCTCGAAGGCCTACTTCGACTACGTGACGGCGGACATCCTGCGCGCGGTCTGCGCATCCAGATTCGGCAAGAGCTTTCGGCTGAAGTGCCACCGTTACTATGAAACGGGACCGGGCCACAGCATGGAATGGCACGCGGACAACGTGACCAACGAAGGCGTTGTTACCGACTCCAACGGACTGATCTTCATCCTGTATGTCAACGATGTCGAAGACGGCGAATTCCAGCTGGTCTCGGACTCTTACAAGGCCAGGAAAAGCGGCAGCTGGTCTTACAACTACACGAACGAATCCGTCGAGCGCGAGTTCGGCGAGAAGATCAGAAGCTTCAAGATGCCGGCCGGCAGCCTGATCGTCTACGACACCTATGGAATCCATCGCGCGAAGCCGATCGTCTCGAAAACCTTCGTGCGGAAGTCCATCTTCTTCCAGGTCGATCAGAGTGATCGGTTTGCGGAAAAGCTGCTGCTGAACCCCGCTTTCTTCGACCGCCGCGACGCCGATCTTCTGGATTATCTTGGCTTCGGAAAAGCCAGCGACTTTCCCGCGAATCCGCGCAGCTCCGTGAACGACATGCCATTGCCACGGCTTGCGTCCTTTCAGTTGCACCTGCTGGCAGCGTTCGCCTTCCGTGCCAAATATGGGCTCTTCCAGCTTCTTCCCCATGACGCCCGGATGCGGTATCGGCGGTGGAAAGTCGCCACCGCGCAATCCATGAAACAGAGTTACCCCCGGCTCTTCCGCATCCTGAAGATGGCCCTCGGCAAAATAATCTGAGCAATGCGGCTTTCTGTCTGCATCGCCACCTTCAACCGGGCTGACTTCATCGCCCAGACACTGGATTCGATCGCAGCACAACTCACGCCTGATGTCGAACTGGTCGTTGTGGACGGCGCGTCGACCGACGCAACCGCTCAGGTCATGGCCGACTATGCGGCGCGCCACCCGCAGGTTGTCTACCAGCGGGAGACCAAGAATTGCGGCGTTGACGAGGACTTCGACAAGGCCGTCCGCTACGCATCGGGAGAGTATTGCTGGCTGATGAGCGATGACGACATCCTTGTTCCCGGCGCCATCTCGACAGTCTTGCGTTGCCTGTCGGACGATCCCGATGTGGTCGTCGCCAATGCAGAGGTTCGGAGCAAGGACCTCGGCCTGCTGCTGAAGCCCAGCCAGCTTGAGATGGAATCGGACCGTACTTTCACGGCCCACGAGTGCGAAGCCCTGTTTTCCGCGACAGCCTCGTATCTCACATTCATCGGTGCCGTCGTCATGCGGCGCAGCACCTGGTTGGCGCGGGAGCGGACGCCGTATTTCGGCTCGCTTTTCATCCACTTCGGCGTGATCTTCCAGCCGCCCGCATTGCCCCGTGCGAAGGTCATTGCCCGGCCGCTCGTGCAGATACGGTATGGAAATGCGATGTGGACGGCGCGTGGCTTCGAAGTCTGGGTCGACAAGTGGCCGAGCCTGGTCTGGTCCTTCGGGCAGTTCAGTGCGTCCGCCCGGACGGCCATCACGGCAAGGCACCCAGCCGAGAGCCTGAAGACCTTGCTGCACTATCGGGCGATCGGCGCCTATGGACCGTCCGAATACCTTTCCCTCCTGGCAGACGGCAAGCGGCCCCACCATCCCTGGAGTCGGCTGATCGCAGCGCTGCCCGCGAGAGGCGTGAACGGCGCGGTCGCGCTCTACTGCCTGGCGACGCGAAACAGCGGCGCCAGAATGATGGTGTATGACCTGGTGCGCGCCAGGTGCGCGAGTTCCGTCGCGCGGTGGGTCGCCAGGCGATTCCGGTTCCCCGGGAACGCGTAACAGCCATGTCAGCTACTCCGGAACGAATCCTGGCTGCCGTGGTGAACTGGAACGGGTGGCGCGACACGCTGACCTGCGTCGACAGCATGCGCGGAATCGCTGCTCCGGCGTTCGATCTCCTGATCTGTGACAACGGATCAAGCGACGGGTCGTGTTCGCACCTGCAGGAGTGGGCGCGGCGGGCCCTGGGGCCCTGCACGGAAAGCAGGAGTGATCTGGGAAGCCAGGGGTGCGTGGTCAGCTACCACGCCGCCCACCCGCTTGAAGGGATGGGTGTCGTGAAGAGCGTCCACGTGATGCGGCTGGAAGGCAATGCCGGCTACGCCGGCGCCATCAATCGGTGCATTGAGTGGGGACAGAAGGCGCTCTCGCCAACAGCGTTCTGGCTCCTGAACAACGATGTTCGAGTCGAACCGGAAGCGCTGAGCCATTTGGTCGCGTGCGCTCGTTCTGGACCTGCTAGCGGCCTGTGCGGCTCCCTCCTCCTGGAATGGACCGATCCCGAACGCATTCAGGCGATCGGTGGCATCTTTCGCTGGAGCCTGGGTGTGGGTGGGCACCTCACGCGTCTGCCACCCTCGGTTTCATCCGAGCAACGGGTGTTCACGGACGTCGACTATCCAGTGGGCGCTTCACTTTTCGTGACCAATGAATTCGTCCAGAAGGTGGGTCTCATGGACGATTCGTATTTCCTGTACTTCGAGGAGATGGATTGGGTCGAACGAGGACGCAGGCACGGCTTCCGGCCGGCGGTCGCCCTTCACAGCAAAGTGCGGCACAAGCAAGGCGCGAGCACAGGCTCCTCGGGCGGCGTGCGCGACCTCTCGATGCTCTCGGAGTACTACAGCGTTGTGAATCGGCTGCGATTCACCAGAAAGTTTGCGCCGTGGCGGCTCCCTATTGTCTGGCTGAGCCTGGCGCTCGTCGTCGCTGATCGCCTGCTTCATTCCGAATGGCAGCGGGCGGGCCTCGTGCTTCGGCTCATGCTTTGGCCCGGCTCCGTGCCCAGGCCGGGGGCCGCGCCCGGAGATAATGGGGCATGAGGTTCGCCGCGCGTGATTGACATCGTTCCCTTCCGGCGACTGGCCTTCGTCCACGAATGGCTGATCGAGTGGGGCGGTTCCGAGGACGTGACCCGTCTGATGCTGGGGTGCTATCCCGACGCGGAGCTGTTTGCCACGATCGACTTCCTGAGCGAGTCAGATCGGGCTCGGCTGGGCGCGAAGTCCATTCGCACATCGTTTCTCCAGCGCATGCCGTTCATCGCGAAGCGGTTCTGGAACTACCTGCCCATCACCGCCGTCGCCGTCGAATCCCACAACCTCGGCGCTGCGGATGTCATCGTGTCGAACAATCACGCGTTCGCCAAGGGCGTGCTCACGACCGGCCCGCAACTGCATGTCAGCTACGTGCAGTCCCCCATGCGCTATGCCTGGGACCTCCACCACCAGTACATGGCCGACTACAAGCTCGATCGCGGCCTCAAGGGCATGCTGGCGCGCTGGATCTTTCATCGCCTCAGGATCTGGGACCGGCAGACGTCCAACAACGTCGACCTGTTCCTGGCCAATTCGCGCCATGTGCAGCAGCGGATCTGGCGCACCTATCGGCGCCGGTCGCGGGTGCTGTATCCCCCCGTGCGGACAGCCGCCTTCCAGTTGAACCTGGCGAAGGAAGACTTCTACGTCACCGTGTCCCGACTGGTGTCGTACAAGCGGATCGACCTGATCGTCGAAGCGTTTCGCGCAATGCCGCAGCGCAAGCTCGTGGTGATCGGCGGCGGGCCGGATCTCGACGCGTTGCGCCGGACCTGCCCGGCGAATGTGGTGCTGATGGGATGGCAACCGGACGACGTCGTGCAGGACTATCTGGGCCGCGCGAAGGCGTTCGTGTTTGCCGCCCATGAAGACTTCGGCATTTCGCCGGTCGAGGCCCAGGCCTGCGGGACGCCGGTGATTGCCTACGGCGTCGGCGGCTCGCGCGAGACAGTGCGCAACCTGCATGAGGCCCCGGAACCCACCGGCCTGTTCTTCGCGCAGCAGACTCCGGAGGCCCTGGTTGCGGCAGTCCAGGCGTTCGAGGACGCGGGTGCGGTGTTCGATCCGCTGGCATGCCGGCGCTGGGCGGAAACGTTCAGCGAAGAACGGTTCGAGCGCGAATTTTCGGAGGTGATCGAAACGGCGTGGCAGGTGTGGCGCCGGTCGCCGCTGGAACTGGAGTCGGCGCTCGCGGACGGACCCTGACGCCGATGAGCCCTGCATCGGAGATTGCGCGCCCCGGGTTGCCTGCCGGGCCCGGTCCGGGTCCTGCGATGCTCGGGCTGTGCCTGGCCTGCGTGGCCGTGCCCTGGCTCAATCCGCTCGCCGGCGGGCCCTCGGCGGTCATCCAGCCCTGGCTGGTGGCGGCAGCGGCCACCCTGCTGCTCTGGACTCTGGTCGAGCCCCAGGTCTCGCGGACGCACCTCGCCCTGGCCGCCGTGGTCGCAATCGCGCTGGCAGCGGTCGGCGCCGCCGCGCCGCCGGTGCTGCTGGCGATCGGCGGGCTGGCCGTGATTGCGCTCGGCGCCGCCATAGGGGCCGCGCCGGTAAGCCGAGGTCCGATTGCCAACGCCATCGCAAATGCCTGGCTGTTCGCCGCGCTCGTGAGCAGCGTGCTGGCGCTGGTCCAGTACTTCGGACTGTCGCCGCATCTCGGTGGGCTGGTGAGCCCCACCGAACCGGGCGAGGCCTTTGCCAACCTGCGGCAGCGCAACCAGTTCGCGACACTGACGTCCATCGGTTTCGCAACACTGCTCTGGCGCGTCCACCAGGGCGCGAGGCTGTCCTGGGTCGTGCCGGCAGCGCTCTTGCTGGCTGCCGCCAATGCGGCGTCGGCGTCACGGACCGGCGCCTTGCAGATCGCCTTGCTCGTGATGTTGACGTTCTGGTGGCTGCGGCCCATGCGGCGCGGCGTGGCCGCCGTTTGCGCCACCGCCGTCCTGGGTTATGGCGTTTCCGCCGTGCTGCTGCCGGTGGCTTTGCAGCGCCTGTCCGGTTTCAGCGCGGCCAACGCCTTCGGTCGGATCGCCTCGAACGACGGCTGCGGGAGCCGCGCCATTCTCTGGGACAACGTGCTGTACCTGATCGCGCAGAAGCCCTGGCTGGGTTGGGGCTGGGGCGAGCTCGATTACGCCCACTTCGCCACGCTGTATCCGGGCGCACGGTTTTGCGACATCCTCGACAACGCGCACAACCTGCCCTTGCATCTGGCCGTGGAATTGGGCGTGCCGGCCGCTGCCCTGGTATGCGCGGGCTTCGGCTGGTGGCTGCTGCGGCAACGGCCCGCGCGGGAGGCGGATGCGACGCGCCAGCTGGCCTGGTCGGTGATCGCCGTGATCCTGCTGCACAGCCTGCTCGAATACCCGCTGTGGTACGGGCCGTTCCAGATGGCGTTCGGGTTCAGCCTGGGGCTGCTGGCAAGCGGGCGGACCGTGCCTGCTGCACGCGCGGTCGGCCGCTTCGGCCGCGCCGCCGTGAGTGCGACGCTCGGCGCCGCGTTGCTGTACGCCGCGTGGGACTACCACCGCGTGAGCCAGCTCTACACGGCGCCGGAGCAACGCAGCGTGTTGTACCGCGATCGGCCACTGCCGCAGCTGGGTGATTCGTGGCTGTTTCGGGATCAACTGGCTTTCGCCGAACTCTCGATCACCGCGCTGACGCGGGACAACGCGGCCAGCGTGCACGCCCTCGCCATGGAGCTGTTGCACTACTCGCCCGAGCCGCGCGTCATCGACACGGCGGTCGAAAGCGCGGTCTGGATCGGCCGCGAGGACCAGGCGCTGTGGTTGCTGGCGCGCAAGCGGGCCGCCTTTCCGCAGGAGCCGGCGAGCACGCCCGGCGCTGGGGCTCCAGTCGGGGTCGAAGTCCCCGTCAGGCCCTGACCGGGACCGGCGCGATGAAGTGGCCGGATCTGCCGCCCTTTTTTTCCAGCAGCCGAACGTCGGTGATGGTCATGCCCCGGTCCACCGCCTTGCACATGTCGTAGATCGTCAGCAAGGCGACCTGCACCGCGGTGAGGGCTTCCATTTCCACGCCGGTCGGGCCGACCGTTTCGGCCGTCGCCTCGCAGTGCACGCAGGAGGCTTGCGCGTCGATGGTGAAGTCCACGGCGACCCGGGTCAGTGCGATGGGGTGGCAAAGGGGAATCAGGTCGCTGGTCCGCTTGGCGCCCTGGATGCCGGCGATCCGGGCGATGCCGATCACATCGCCCTTCGTTGCATTGCCGGCCTGGATCAGCGCGAGCGTCGCGGGCTGCATCTCGATGCGACCAGCGGCGACGGCCACCCGAAGCGTTGCGGGCTTGGCGCCCACATCGACCATGTGGGCCTGGCCTTGGGAGTCGAAATGCGTGAGTGAGCTCATGGCGCGGTGGCTGTCTGGACCGGAGATGGAACGTTCAATTTTCTCAAGCATCATACGGCCATGGCTTACTGGAGAAACCGATTCAAGGCTGCGGCCATCCACCTGAGGATCAGCCTCGTCATTGCCGCACTGGCCGCAACCCTGGTGTTCGTGGTCTGGTATCCCTACCCGTATGGCGAGCTCTCGGGCGGACGCGAGCTCTTCCTGATCCTGATCACCGTGGACGTCGTGCTCGGCCCTCTGATCACGCTCGCCATCTTCAACCGGAGCAAGCCACGCGCCGAACTGCGGCGAGACCTCGCCATCGTCGGCCTGATCCAGCTGGCGGCCCTGGCGTACGGCCTGTGGACGGTGTTCGTCGCACGGCCGGTGCACCTGGCGTTCGAGGTCGACCGGTTGCGCGTGGTGCACGCGATCGACGTGCCGGCCGACCTGATGGACAAGGTGCCCGCAGGCATCGAGCCGCTGCCATTGACCGGGCCGACGCTGCTGTCGGTCAGGAGGTTTCGCGACCGCAACGAAGAAGCGCAGGCGACGATGGTGGCGCTGCAGGGGATTTCGCTCAGTGCCCGGCCTGACCTGTGGCAGTCCTACGGAGCCGCCCGCACGCAGGTCCTGGAGGCAGCCAGGACCGTGGCCCAGCTCAAGACCCGCTTTCCGGGGCAATCCCAGGCCATCGACGCGGCGCTCGCGAAATCAGGACGAAAAGCAGAATCGACCGCCTACCTGCCGGTCGCCGGCCGCAAGGTGTTCTGGACCGCGTTGATCGATCCGGTCAGTGCCGACGTGATCGGATTCGTGCCACTGGATTCATTTTGAGAGTGCCAGCATGAGAAAGTTTGTCGCCCTGCTGCTCGCCGGCCTGACCCTGCTGCAGGCCCCCGCCAGCGCGCAGCTGCCCACCCTCGGCGACTCCAGCGACATGAACGTGAGCGCCGAGCGCAAGCTCGGTGAGCGCATCGCCCGCGAGCTGTACCGCGACCCGGATTACATCGACGACCCGCTGCTGTCCGAGTACGTCCAGGGCATCTGGCAGCAGTTGCTGGCCGCCGCCCGCAAGCGGGGCGAGCTGACGCCGGAACTCGATGAGCGGTTCGCGTGGGAGGTGCTGCTGGGCAAGGACCGTTCGATCAACGCGTTTGCCGTGCCGGGCGGCTGGCTCGGCCTGCACATGGGCCTGATCAGCGTGTCCACCAGCAAGGACGAACTGGCCTCGGTGCTGGCCCACGAATTGAGCCACGTCACGCAGCGCCACATCTCCCGGATCATGACGCAGGAGAGCCGGCAGGGCCCGCTGCTGCTGGGCGCCATGATCCTGGGCATGCTGGCTGCCAGCAAGAACCCCGACGCGGCCAACGCCGTGATCGCCAGCAGCCAGGCGCTGGCGGCCCAGGGCCAGCTCAATTTCTCGCGCGACATGGAGCGCGAGGCGGACCGGATCGGCTTCGGCGTGCTGACGCAGGCCGGGTTCGAGCCCCAGGGCTTCGTCTCGATGTTCGAGAAGCTGCAGCAGGCCTCGCGGCTGAACGACAACGGCAGCTTTCCGTACCTGCGCAGCCACCCCATGAACACGGAACGGATCGCGGAAATGCAGTCGCGCCAGCCGATGGGCCGGACCGGCCCGGCCCTGGCCCCGACCTATGAGCACAGCATGATGGCGGCGCGGGCCAGGGTGCTGTCCAATCCCGGCGTCGACGGACTGCGTTCATTCGGCACCGAAGCGCAGGGGCTCGACGCCGGCGGCGTCGCCCCGGTCCGCCAGGCCGCCGTGTTCTATGCAGCGGCCCTGGCCAGTTCCCGCCTGCGCGAGCCGCAGGCCGCGGCGACATGGCTGGCGCGGCTGGCCGCCGTGGCCGGCAACGACGCCAGGGCGGCCCGGTTCGCCCGCCTGCTGGAAGCCGAAGTCGCGCTCGATGGCGGCAACGCCGCGCGAGCCGCGCAGCTGGTCGACATCGGGGCAGCGGGTCGGCCCGAAGTGATGCTGGGGGCCCAGGCCCGGGTGCGCTCGGGTCGCGCGGCCGAAGCGTCGCCCCGGCTGCAGACCTGGGTCGCGCTCCATCCGCGCGATGCCGGCGCCTGGCAGCTGCTGGCCGGCTCCTATGCGGCGCAGGGCCAGACCCTGCGCTCGATCCGCGCCGAGGCCGAGGCCCAGGTGGCGCATCTCGATTACGCGGCAGCCCTCGACCGCTTCAAGGCGGCCCAGGACCTGGTCCGGAGAAACGGCGCCGGCGGCGACCACATCGAGGCGTCCATCATCGACACCCGCTCGCGGCAGGTCGAGTCACTGCTTCGGGAACAGGCGCTCGAGCGCTGAATCGATCACCAGGCCCAGCGCCGAATAGATCAGCGAGCCGATCAGCGCTGCCGTGAAGTCGCGCACGTGGAAACTCTCCATGAGGCCCGAGGCGGCCCAGAACATCAGGGCGTTGATGACGAACAGGAAGAGTCCCAGCGTCAGCACGGTGACCGGCAGGGTCAGGAGCACCAGTGCCGGCCGCACGATGGTATTGAGCAGTCCGATCAGGAAAGCCGCCACCAGCGCCGCGGTAAAGCTGCGCACTTCGACGCCCTGGTAGATGTAGGCCACCAGCAGCAGGGCGGCCGCGCTGAGCAGCCATCTGGTCAAGAGCTTCATGGCCGCAGGATAGCACCGCCCATCGTCTTGTTGCGACGGCTGACCCACCAGCCCGCCAGCAGCACGCCGGCAATGGCCACCACGTAGGTGCCATAACGGGCCACCATGTTCAGGAGCTGCGGCGGATCGAACAGCGGGTCCAGCAGCGGCTCGCTGACCACCATCTGGGCGGCCGTGAACGCCAGGACCGCTGCGCCGGCCTGGATGATCAGCGGGAAGCGTTCCACCAGCTTGAGCACCAGCGTGCTGCCGAAGACCACGATCGGGACGCTCACCAGCAGGCCGATGATCACCAGGTCGAACGAGCCGTGCGCCGCGCCGGCGACGCCGAGCACGTTGTCGATGCCCATCAGGGCGTCGGCGATGACGATGGTCTTCATCGCGCCCCAGAAGGTGCTCGCGACCGGACCGGTGTGCTCGCTGTCACCCTGGTCGGCGATCAGCTTGTAGGCGATCCACAGCAGGCCGAGGCCGCCGACCAGCATCAGGCCGGGGATGCGCAGCAGCCAGACCACGCCCACCGTCATGGCCGACCGCACGACGATCGCGCCGACGGTGCCCCAGATGATGGCTTTCTTTTGCAGGTGGGGGGGCAGGCTGCGGGCGGCCAGCGCGATCACGATCGCGTTGTCGCCGGCCAGCACCAGGTCGATGAGGATGATGGCCAGCAAGGCCGACCACCAGGGGGCGGACATAAATTCCATGAACAGCACTCCGGATTGAAGAAAACGATCAACAAGCCGGGGCGGGCGCAGTCGAAATCCGGAACCGATGATTGCCGTGAATCACAAGTGCGCTTCGACCGAACCCATCCCGGATTCGAATCGAAGGTCTTGCTCGGCATGCGTCATGCAGATGTGCCCAGCAAGCCGGAAGCCGAGGCTTCGTATTGACGACTTGCTGATGCTGTTGCAGCGGCTGTGCTGCAACGAGCGGGAGCTACTCCCCTTCGTGCCCCGATTAAATCACAGGACGGCCGATTCCGCGCGGCTGGAGCGCTATCATCGCGTCCCCACTCCCCAGCCATGGCCGGAATCCACATCACCGACATCGAGTCCGCCATCAATTTCTGGCGGGACAAAAGCCCTTCACCGGACGGGGTGACGCTCGCGCCCGAGCTGCGCGCCCTGGCCGAGGTCTATGCGCTCATGGTGTTCTACCATGAGGACCAGGCCGAGGAAAAAGGCTTTCCGCCCAAGGCCTATGCGGCCTGGAAAGCCTGGTACGACAGCACGCCGGACACGCCGTGCATTGCGATCTGCTCCACCAGCCAGGGCGACGCCACCTGCAAGGGCTGCGGGCGCAGTTTCGAGGAAGTCCAGCACTGGCCCGAAATGAGCCCGGCGCAAAAGCGCCAGACCTGGCGCCGGATCACGCTGGAGAGCGACGCCTGGCGCTTCAACCGGTACGCCGAGCGCGCCGTGGAAGGCCCGGCGCCGGCGCCCTCGCCGGCGGGCTGAAGCGTCGATGCGCCGCGTGGCCCAGGCTCCCAACATCGCCATCGCCGCGTTCTGGGTCGATGCGCTCCGCGATGCGGGGATCGACGCCTCGACCCAGCGCTATTTCCTCGGCTCGGTGGCCGGCGAAATGCCGCCCGACCAGTGCCTGCCCGAAGTGTGGGTCAGCGACGACGCCCAGGAGGTCCCGGCCCGCACCCTGCTGCACGCCTTGCAGAACGTGCCCCAGCGGCGCTGGGTATGCGAGTGCGGCGAAACCGTGGAAGGCGGCTTCGAAGCCTGCTGGCAATGCGGCCGGCCCATGCCGGAAACCTGACAGGCTATTTCCAGCGCACCGGCTCGATGTCGACGGTGGTCTTGCCGTCGCCCAGCATCAGCGTGCCTTCCTGGATCGTCGCCTGCAGCTGCATGCTGCGCTGCGCGAGGCCGGCCAGGGCCTGCGACGCCTCGGCCGGCACCCGGAACACGCTGAGGTTCTGCAGCCGCGCCACCTTGTTCTCGATGCCGCGCCACCAGACCTCGGCGGCGTGGTGGAAGCAGTAAACCTGCACGTCGTCGGCCTTGCTGCAGGCGCGGGTGAGCGGCTTGTCCTCGGGCTGGCCGACTTCGATCCACAGCCGCGTGCGGCCGGTGTAGTCGCGCAGCCAGACGTCCGGTTCGTCGGGGTTGGACAGGCCGGCGCCGAACGCCAGCGTCCCGTCGCCGCCCAGCACGGTCTGCAGCATGTGGGCGTTGCGGGCCAGCGCCACCAGCCGGACCATCATGCGTTCGTCGGTTTCGCTGGGATGGCGGGCCAGGGTCAGCTGGTGATCGGCGTAGTAGCCGTGATCGATGTCGGCAACCTGGACGTTCGCCTTGAAGATGGTGGACTTGAGCGCCACGGGCTACGCGCGCTTTGCAAGTTCGGCGGCCTTGCCGATGTAGCTGCCCGGCGTCATGGCCAGCAGCCGGTCCTTCTCGGCTTGCGGAATCTCCAAGGAGTGGATCAGCCCATGCAGGTCTTCCGGCCGCACGCTCTTGCCGCGAGTGACTTCCTTGAGCTTCTCGTAGGCGCCCTGCACGCCGTACCGGCGCATCACCGTCTGGATCGGCTCGGCCAGCACTTCCCAGGCCTGGTCCAGGTCGGCGGCCAGGGCCTCTTCGTTGAGCTCCAGCTTGCCCAGCCCGATTCCGGTCGAGTGGTAGGCCAGTGCCGCGTAACCGAGCGCCACACCCATGTTGCGCAACACCGTGCTGTCGGTCAGGTCGCGCTGCCAGCGGCTGACCGGCAGCTTCTCCGACAGGTGCCGCAGCAGCGCGTTGGCGATGCCCAGGTTGCCTTCGGCATTCTCGAAGTCGATCGGGTTGACCTTGTGGGGCATGGTCGACGAGCCGATCTCGCCTTCTTTCAGGCGCTGCTTGAAGTAGCCCAGGCTGATGTAGCCCCAGATGTCGCGTGACCAGTCGATCAGGATGGTGTTGGCGCGCGCGACCGCGTCGAACAACTCGGCCATGTAGTCGTGCGGTTCGATCTGGATGCTGTACGGCTGGAACGTCAGGCCCAGGCCCAGCGGCTCGGGCGTTTCCACGACCTTGCGGCTGAACGCTTCCCAGTCGAACTCCGGCCAGGCCGCCAGGTGGGCGTTGTAGTTGCCGACCGCGCCGTTCATCTTGCCCAGCAGCTTGACGGCGGCGATCTTCTCGCGCGCCGCCGCCAGGCGCACCACCACGTTGGCGATCTCCTTGCCGACCGTGGTCGGGCTGGCGGTCTGGCCGTGGGTGCGACTGAGCATCGGCACCGCGGCGTGGCTGTGGGCCAGCTCGCGCAGCTTGGCGATGACGGCGTCCAGCGCGGGCAGGATCACATGGTCGCGACCGGCCTTCAGTTGCAGCGCATGGCTGGTGTTGTTGATGTCTTCGCTGGTGCAGGCGAAGTGGACGAATTCGCTGGCCGCCCGCAGCTCGGGCCGGGCCTCGAATTTCGACTTGATCCAGTACTCCACCGCCTTGACGTCGTGGTTGGTGGTCTTCTCGATCTCCTTGATCGCCAGCGCGTCGGCCTCGGAGAAGTTCTTCACCAGGCCCAGCAAGTAAGTGCGTGCTCCGGGCGTCAGGGCCTTGAACTCGCGGAAGCCGGCGTCGCTCAGTGCGATGAACCAGCAAATCTCCACCTGGACGCGGCGGTGCATGTAGCCCTGCTCGCTCATCAGCGGGCGCAGCGGCGCCAGCCGGCTGGCATAGCGTCCGTCCAGCGGCGACAGGGCGGAAATGGTCGAAAACGTCATCTGTCAATTGTAGGTCGCGGCCATCGTGTCGCCGTGGAACCACAGGGGGAAAGGCAGCTTCCCCTAAAATGAAATCTTCCGCGACAAGTCGAACAGACCCAGAGAGCCTTCATGAAACTGATTGGATCCGACAGCAGCCCTTACGTGCGCAAGGTGCGCATCGTCATGGCCGAGAAAAAGCTGGACTACCAGTTCGTGCTCGAGGACGTCTGGGCCGCCGACACCTCCATCGGCCATTCCAACCCGCTGGGCAAGGTGCCCTGCCTGGTGATGGAAGGCGGCGAGGCGCTGTTCGATTCGCGGGTGATCGTCGAATACCTCGACACCCTGTCGCCGGTGGGCAAGCTGATTCCCGCGATGGGGCGCGAGCGCGCCGAAGTCAAGACCTGGGAGGCGCTGGCCGACGGCGTGCTGGATGCGTTGCTGCTGGCCCGCCTGGAAAACAACTGGGCCGGCCGGCCGAAGGCGCAGCGCTGCCAGCCCTGGATCGACCGGCAGCTCTCCAAGGTGCACGCCAGCCTGAAGGCGATGAGCCAGGGCCTGGGCGACAAGCCGTTCTGCGCCGGCATTTATCTCAGCCTGGCCGACATCGCCGTCGGCTGCGCACTGGGCTACCTGGACTTCCGCTTTCCCGAGATCGACTGGCGCGCCGGTTATCCCAACCTGGCCAAGCTGCACGAAAAGCTGATGCAGCGCCAGAGCTTCATCGACAGCAAGCCGGCCTGACCGGGCCTCAGAGACCGGTGGTGCGGCGCACCACGCTGCCATAGAGCCGGAACGGCAGCAGTCGCAGCAGCTTCATCGCCAGCGTGAAGCGGCGCGGAAAATGGATTTCGAACCTGCCTTGCGACCAGCCCCGCAGGATCGCCTGCGCCGACTGGTCGGGCGTGAGCAGGGCCGGCATCTCGAACTGGTTTTGTGCCGTCAGGCGGGTCGCCACGAACCCGGGGCAGATCAGGCTGACGCCGATCCGCCGGTCCCGCAGGTCCAGGTACAGGGTCTCGGCCAGGTTGATCAGGGCAGCCTTGGTGGGCCCGTAGGCCAGGCTCTTGGGCAGCCCGCGATAGCCCGCCACGCTGCTGACCAGGCTGATGTGGCCGGCGCCCCTGGCGATGAAGTGCGGCAACACGGCGTCCAGCACGTGCAGCGCGCCGACGTAGTTGACCTGCTGGTGGCGCAGCATGTCGTCGAGGTCGAAGTCGGTCGCCCGCTGCTCGCGGTAATAGCCGGCGCAATACAGCACCGTGTCCAGCGGGCCGCGCGCCAGGATGGCCTGCGCCGCGCGGCGAACGGCCCCGCGATCGGCCGCATCCATCGCCACAGTGAGGGCGCCCGGATGCAGGCTGGCGAATTCCTGCAAGCCATGCTCGTTGCGGGCCGAGACGATCACTGTCGCGCCGGCGCGGTGCAGCGCCGAGGCGGTGGCGCGGCCGATGCCGGTCGAGCCGCCCACCAGCCAGACCGTGCGCCCCCGCCACTCGCGCTGGGGCGGATTGAGCGGGCCGAACCAGCTGCCGCTCACCGCTTCGTGAAGGACAAGGTCACCTCACCCAGGTGCACGCCGAACTTGCTCATCGACGCCTTGTTCAGCATGACGCGTTCGGACATGAGATACATCCAGTCGTCCATCTGCACTTCGACCACCTTGCCGTCGACCGGCAGGGCCAGCGTGTAGCGCCAGCGGAAGGCGTTGCCCAGCTGGCGACCGGCGGCCTCGCCGATCACGTCGTCGGCGCGGCCGGTGAAGTTGCCGTCCGCGAGTTGCTGCAGCCGCCAGATCCGGCGCTGCCGGCTGCCGTCGGAGTAGAGGAAGGCCTCGTCGAGAACCCCCTGGTCGCCCTGCCAGCTGCAGTTCATCACCACGGTGAAACGCTTGACGATCTTGCCGCCCCGGTCGGTGAAGATGCCCCAGGCGTCGATGGTGCCGCTGAAGTACTCGCGCAGGTCGAGCCGCGGCGTCGCGTCGGCGTAATCGGCCAGCTGCGGCGCCGCGCAACCGGTGAGCATGGCGGCGCCGGCGGCGCCCAGGACAAGGCGGCGTTTCATGACGGACTCCCGGGACGGATCAGGCTGAAATACAAGGTGGCGGCGGCGACCAGCTTGAGGACGCACGGCAGCACGCAATACGCGATCACCAGCGCTCCCAGCGCGGTGGCGTCGCGGGCGCCGGGGCTGTAACCGGCCAGGGCCAGCAGCGGCAGGGCGAGGCCGGCGGCGAGCGCCAGGTTCAGCTTGGTGGCGAAGTTCCACCAGCCGAAGTAAGCGCCCTCGGCCCGGCCGCGGGCCCCGGCGTCGGCGATGAGACCGGCCAGCAGCGCCCCGGGCAAGGCCAGGTCGGCGCCCAGCGCGACGCCCGAGAGGACACACACCGCCAGGAACGAAGCGATGTCGCCGGTGCCCAGCGCCGCCGCCCAGACGAACACCGCGATCGCCAGCGCCATGCCGCCCAGCCAGCTGCGGGCCAGGCCGATGCGCCGCACCGCCGCCAGCCACAGCGGCATCGACAGCGCGGCGCACAGGAAGTAGCTGCCCAGGAAGACAGGCTGGATCGCGACCGGTGCCTGCAGGCGGTCCTGCACGTAGAACAGCACCAGCGTCGCCGGGATCGCGGAGGCGATGCCGTTGAGGAGGAAGACGGCCAGCAGGCGGCGGAAGGCGGGCTGCGCCAGCGGCAGCCAGATGTCGAAGCCTGCGCTCTCACGTTGCGCCGGCGGCGGGCGGCGGCCGCGGGCCCAGGCCAGCCAGCCGGCCGCCAGCGCCGCGAACAGGACGGCGCTGGCCACCGCGGGTCCGGCTGCCACCGAGACCAGCGATGCCAGCAACACGCCGGCCAGTCCCAGGCCTTCGCGCCACGCCACGATGCGCCCGCGCTGGGATTCGTCGCCCCCCAGTCGCGCGCCCCACGACTGGTGCGCGATCGTGAGCGCGCTGTAGCCGGCATAGGTGAGCACCAGGGCCGCCGTCGCCCAAACCAGCAGCGCCGAGGGCTCCCGCGTCTGCGGAAAGAACAGCAGGGCGAAGCCGCAGGCGACCAGCAGCGCCGCCAGCGCGCCGAGCGCCAGCACCGCGCCGGCGGAGCGGGCGAACAGGCGGTCGTTCAGCCGGCCGATCCAGGGGTCGATCACCGCGTCGAACAGGCGCGCGCCCAGCAACACGGCGCCCAGGGTGGCCAGCGGAACGCCGAACTCCCGCGCATAGTGGTTCGGCAGGATCACGTACAGCGGCAGCGCGACGAACGCCAGCGGCAGCCCGAGCAGGCCATAGCTCAGCCCGTCGGCCGCGGTGAAGCGCGGCTGCGCGGTCATCGCTCAGTGCCTGCCAGCAGAGCCGCGCGCATTGCCGGCTCGGACGTCTGCGGCCCGAGCCAGATGCCGAAGAACAGGCGGGCAAACTGCCCATCGCCCAGTTCGCCGAGGGTGCGGCCGTTGTGCAGGAACAGCGCCGGCCGGCCGGGCCGGTTGACGCCGGTGATCCGGTCACCCGGGCGGACGTCGGGCAGCAGCCGCGCCAGCCCCGACTGCCACGCCGCGGCCTGGGCGGCGGAGAAGCCGCCGGCGCGGCGTATCTCCTCGAGCGAGCGCTGGGCGATGTCGGCGCCCGTGAAAGCGCGCAGGTAGTGCAACTGCAATGCGAAGCCGTGGGCGGCGAAATCGCCCTGGCGAAAGCCCGGCGCCACCGACAGGCTGGCGTCGTACACGTCCAGGCCCCAGAACCGCAGCCGCGCCTGGCCCGCCGGCTGGGCCGAGGGCACCAGCTCCTGCAGGCCGGGGACGGGTTGGGCCAGCAGCATCGCGGGCAGGAAGAGGGCGCAGGCTGCGAGCGCGCGCGCCGTCACCGCTTGCGCAGCGTGTACTGCACCACGTCGATGTTGGCCTGGTCGAACGCCGCTTCGCAGTACGCGAGATAGAACTCCCATATGCGGACGAACCTTTCATCGAACCCGAGTTGCAGCGCCTGGCTCTTCTGCGCCAGGAAGCTGTCGCGCCAGCGGCGCAGCGTTTCCGCGTAGTCGGCGCCGAAGGCCATTTCGTCGATCACGTCGAAGCCGGCCGCGTCCGCGGCGCGGCGGAATTCGCGCGGGCACGGCAGGCAGCCGCCAGGGAAGATGTACTGCTGAATGAAGTCGGTGGAATGGATGTAGCGGTCCCACAGCGCGTCGTCGATCACGATGCTCTGGATGCAGGCTCGCCCGCCCGGCTTGAGCAGGCGGTGCACGGTCTGGAAGTACTGCGGCCAGTATTCGCGCCCCACCGCTTCCACCATCTCGATCGAGCAGACCGCGTCGAACGGCGCATCGGTGATGTCGCGGTAGTCCTGCAGCCGCAGGTCGGCGCGCCCGGCGTGGCCCGCGGTGGCCAGCCGTTGGCGCGCGAACGCCAGCTGCTCGGTGGAGAGGGTGACGCCGGTCACGCTGGCGCCGAACTCGGCGGCGCCCAGTTCGGCCAGCGCGCCCCAGCCGCAACCCAGTTCCAGCAGCCGGTCGCCCGGACGCACGCCGGCCATCCGCAAGGCGCGGCGCACCTTGGCGTCCTGCGCGGCGGCCATGGGCTGGTCGCGGTTGCCCTGGAACCAGGCCGACGAGTAGTTCATCGTGCCGTCCAGCCACAGCTGGTAGAACGCGTTGCCCAGGTCGTAGTGGGCATGGATGTTCTTCTGGCTGTTGCCGCGGGTGTTGCGATTGAGCAGGTGCCGCATGCGATAGAACCAGCGGCCGGCCCAGCTGCCGTACACCACGTCGTCGATGACGCGGCGGTTGGCGATGAAGAGCGTGAGCAGGTCCGTCAGGTTGGGCGTGGTCCAGTCGCCGGCGAAATAGCATTCGGCAAAGCCGATGTCGCCGGACTTGAGCGCGGCGGCGCAGACGTTCCAGTTGCGCAGCGCGATCGCGGCGTGCGGCGATTGCCCGTTGCCAAAGCGCTGGCTGCTGCCGTCCGGCAACTGCAGCGTCAGCGAGCCGTGGACCAGTCGCTGCAGCAGGCGCAGCACCTGGCGCGCCGCTGCCGGCGCACCGGTCGGCAAGGCGAAGGAAGGGGAGGCGGTGGTCGTGTTCATGGCCTGGGATTAGCGCGTCAGGAAGACGTCGGGCGGGGGCGGTTTGGGAAGGAAACGCACGCGCTTGGACCACAGCTTCAGCGCCTGCCAGTGGATGCGGCCGATGACGGCCAGCGTCATCGCCGGGTGACGCCACAAGGCGCGGCGCAGGGCCGCCGGCGTGACCGGCTCCAGCGCCCCGCTGACGCTGGTCTGCAGCAGCAGGCCCTCGACGTCGTCGTAGTCGATGCGCGCGACGGTGTGGGTGCGCTGCGGATCGACCATGAAGCGGAAGCGGTAGCCGCCTTCCACCGCGCAGAACGGCGAGACGTGGAAGACCTTGTCAGCGCGCAACTCCACGCCATAGGCCGGCCGGTCCAGCAGGTAGCAGTGGCGCTCGCCGAAGGTGTTGTTGACCTCGACCACGATGGCGCGCAGCGAGCCGTCGTCGCGGTGGCAGTACCAGAAGCTCACCGGCTTGAAGGTGTAGCCCAGCACCCGCGGGTAGCAGTGCAGCCAGGCTTCGCCGGTGGCGTCGTCGATGCCCTCGCACCGCAGCAAGGCGTCGAGCCACTCGAGCGCGTTGTCGCCGCCGTCGCCGTGGTCGCGGTCGTAGAAACTGAGCGCGGCCCGCCGGTTGTGGGCCAGCAGGCGGCTGCCGTCCCGGTGCAGCGTCCGCAGCGGCAGCATCAGGAAATAGGTCGGATAGGCGAAGGCGTTGCGCACCGGCCGCACCCGGGTGTGGCGGACCTGGCCGAAACCGATCAACGCCACGTTCATGGCACGGCCTCGAGCATGCGCTCGGCCCGGGCCTCGCGCTGCGCCTGGGCGTAGTTCAGCAGGGTGCGGCCGACCCGCTGGCCGGACTTGAGGCCGTCCTCGTGGAAGCCGTAGCCGGTCCAGGCGCCGCAGAACCAGGTGCGCCGCTGTCCCTGCAACTGCGCCACCTGGGTCTGGGCGTCGATGGCGACGCGGTCGAACACCGGATGGTCATAGTCGTATTCGCCCATGACGTGATTACGCGCAATCGGGCGCAGCGGATTCAGCGACACCAGCACCGGCTGCGACCAGGGCAGCGGCTGCAGCTGGTTGATCCAGTAATGCAGGCACACCCGCGCGTCCTGGCCGGTGTGGCCCGGGGCGCTCTCGTAGTTCCAGGCGGCCCAGGCGCTGCGATTGCGCGGCATGACCGAGGTGTCGGTGTGCAGCACCGCGCGATTGCGCTGGTAGCGGATCGCTCCCAGCACGTCGCGCTCCTGCATGCTGACATCGGTGAGCAGCGCCAGGGTCTGGTCCGGGTGGGACGCCATCACGACGTGGTCGAAGCGTTCGGTGCCGCTGTCGGTGGTCACGGCGACGCCCGCCGCGGTGCGAACGACCCGGCGCACCGGCGTGTTCAGCCGCCGGTCGGGCACCCGCGCGACGATCTTTTCCACGTAGTTGCGGGCGCCGCCGGCCACCGTCCACCACTGGGGACGGTCCGCCACCTGGAGCAGGCCGTGGTTGTGGCAAAAGCGCACCAGGGTGGCGACGGGGAAGCGCAGCATCTGGTCGGTCGGGCAGCTCCAGATGCAGCCGATCATCGGCAGCAGGTACCAGTCGCGGAATTCGTCGCTGAAGCGGTGCTCGCCCAGGAACTCGCCGAGCGGCTGCAGCAGGCGGGCCTCGTCGCCCGACCGCGCGCTGCGGGTGGCCACGCGGTTGAACCGCAACAGGTCGGCCAGCATGCGCAGGAACCGGGGCCGGCACAGGTTGGCGCGCTGCGCGAAGACGGTGTTCAGGCTGGACCCGCTCCATTCGAGCGGCCCGCCCCGGAAGGCGCCGGGCACCTGCACCGAAAACGACATGTCCGACTTGACCGTCCGCACGCCCAGCTCGGCGAACAGCTCGATCAGGTGCGGATAGGTGCGCTCGTTGAAGACCAGGAACCCGGTGTCGACGCCATGCGTCACCGGTCCTTCGGCCGTGGGCAGGGTGACGTCCACCGTGTGAGTGTGGCCGCCGAACCAGCTGCCGGCCTCGAACAGGGTGATGTCAGCGTGGCCGCCCAGCGCATGGGCCGCCGCGAGGCCGGAAATGCCCGAGCCGACGATGGCGACCTTCATGCGAAGTGCCCGCGCCGGTCAGCGGAAAATAAAAATGCTGCGAAGCGCCCCGGAACGAAGGAGGGAGGGAGGGAGGAGGAGAAGAGTCGCCCCGGGATTGCAGCCGGGCTGACTGCTCCCGGCAGGCTTCGCAGCAATAACTGGAGTCTCGACGGGATTTGTCCCGCACGCCCCTGATAGAGGACGGCGGCGCGCCGCCAGTTCCCCGCCCAAGCCCTTGCCAGCAGGTAAATGATTGTGAACAGGGGCCGGGCCCGGGCGCGCAGAAAACTCATCGGTCGCATTATGACCGACGAGTTTTGGCGCCGCAAGGAACTACCGCACGGCCAATTGCTTTTCGATGTCCCGCAGCAGAGCCTTGTCGGCCGGGTCGGTCAGGCTGGTGTAGCTGGCGATGATCGAGCCGTCCCGGCCGATCAGGTACTTGTGGAAGTTCCACAGGGGCTGGCGGCCGGTCTTCTCGGCCAGCTGGCGGAACAGCGGGTTGGCGTCGCGGCCGCGCACGCTGCTCTGGCCGAACATCGGGAATTTCACGCCATAGGTGTTCTCGCAGAAATCGGCGATGTCCTTGTTGCTGCCCTTTTCCTGCGCGAAGTCGTTGGACGGAAAGCCCAGCACGACGAACCCCTGGTCCTTGTACTTGCCGTACAGGCTCTCGAGTCCCTTGTACTGGGGCGTGAAGCCGCAATAGCTGGCCGTGTTGACCACCAGGGCCACCTTGCCGCTGTACTGGCACAGCGACTGCGGCTTCTCGTCCTGCAGGCGGGGAAAGGTGTGGCTCAGGGTGGCGGGACAGGCGGCGTCCTGGGCCGCAGGCACGGGCAGGCCGGCGAGGAACAACAATGTCAGGGCCAGCAGTCGGAAAATGGTCTTGATCATGGGTGCGCTCCAGTGCCTTGAAAAGTATCCGCTGTCCTGTCAAGCGCTTTTAACACGGCCGCGTAAAATCAGCTGGTCAAGAAAGAACTCGATGCTCTACCCTGAATTGTTCAAGCAACTCGAATCCGTCCGCTGGGACATGGACAAGGACATTCCGTGGGCGGCCTTCGATCCCGCGAAGCTCACGGACGAACAGGCCCAGACCATCAAGATGAACGCCATCACCGAATGGTCGGCGCTGCCCGCCACGGAGATGTTCCTGCGCGACAACAAGGACGACAGCGATTTTTCCGCCTTCATGTCGATCTGGTTCTTCGAGGAGCAGAAGCATTCGCTGGTGCTGATGGAATACCTCAAGCGCTTCCGCCCCGACCTGGCGCCGACCGAGAAGGAGCTGCACGACGTGCGCTTCGAGTTCGAACCGGCCCCGGCCCTGGAAACGCTGATGCTGCATTTCTGCGGCGAGATCCGGCTGAACCACTGGTACCGCCGCGCCGCGGAATGGCACAGCGAGCCGGTGATCAAGCACATCTACACCACGTTGAGCCAGGACGAGGCGCGCCACGGCGGCGCTTACCTGCGCTACATGAAGCGCGCCATCAACAACTTCGGCAACGAAGCCCGGGCAGCCTTCAGCAAGGTTGGCGTGCTGATGGCCAGCGCCCGCCGCACCACCCAGCCGTTGCATCCCACCAACCTGCATGTGAACAAGGCACTGTTTCCCAACGACACCATCCAGAGCCGGCTGCCGGATCCGGAATGGCTGGAGCACTGGCTGGACAAGCAGATCAACTTCGACGCCGTCTGGGAAAGCAAGGTGGTGGAGCGCATCCTGCACAACATGAGCCTGCTGATGGACCGCAGCTTCAAGACCGTGCAGGAGCTCAATCGCTTCCGCAAGGAAGTGACCGCAGCGCTGGCCGCGGCCCAGGCCGGCCCGGCGCCGGTGACCGGCGCGGCCTGACGCGGGCGCCCGCGTGACCGGCCCCGCCTTCCTGGGCAAGATCGCGCCCCGCGCCGAAGCAGCCGCCCGCGTCGCCGCGCTGCTGCCGCCGGTGGTGTTCACCAATGGTGTGTTCGACGTGCTGCATCGCGGCCATGTCACCTACCTGGCGCAGGCTCGCGCCCTGGGCGGCAGCCTGGTGGTCGCGCTCAACACCGATGCCTCCGCCCGCCGCCTGAACAAGGGCGCGGACCGGCCCCTGAACGGGCAGCAGGACCGCGCGGCCGTGATCGCGGCGCTGGAATCGGTGGATCTGGTCACCTGGTTCGACGAGGACACGCCGCTCGAGATCGTCGGCGAGCTGCGGCCGGCGGTGCTGGTCAAGGGCGGCGACTACGACATGAGCAAGCTGGCCGAGACCCGCCTGGTCGAGAGCTACGGCGGCCGGGCCGAAGCGATTCCCTTTGTCGACGGCTATTCGACGACCAAGCTGGTCGACCGGATCCGCGGAGCCGAAGCTGCGGGACGTCAGGACGGCGCGCCGCCTTCAGGGCGCGGCCGCTAGCGGCTCCCACAGCTGGCGATAGGCAGACGAGCCGTTGACCGCAGGCACGCCCGAGGGCGGCCGCCTCACATCGCCGAGCGCCGAAAAGCCCAGCCCCAGGCGGTGCCCGGCGACGCGAAAGCCCGCCAGTTCGACCAGGGTGGGATAGAAGTCGAACGGCAGCAGCTCCCGTGGCTCGAGCTGCACCGGCGGCTCGGTGACGACCAGGTTGAAGATCCTGCGGGCGCTGGCCCTTTCCAGCTTGTCGTACACCGGATTGGGCATGGCCAGGTGATCTCCGAGGATCACCAGCGTGGTGTCCTTGAGGTACCCCTTCGCCCGCGCATGGCGGACAAAATCGGCCATCACGTCGCTGCTGCAGCCGACGATGCCCTCGAAGTCGCGGGCGCCCCGGCTGCGGCAGCGAGCCGAGAGGAAGCCGTGCGGATTGTGGGTGTTGAGCGTAAGCAGGGTCAGGTTGAATGGCTGGCCGGCGGCGTGCAACTGGTCCAGCCGGGCCCGCGCGCGCGCGAACAGGGCGCTGTCGTAGAGCCCCCATTCGTTGAGCTCGCCGGGCTGGATGCCGGACTGCTGCCACTCGTCCCGGCCATAGGTCTCGGTGTAGCCGTGGTCCCGCAGGAAGCTGCCCTTGCCCGCGAACGACAGCGGTGCGCCGCCCATGAACACATTGCGGTAGCCGCGCGCCTGCAGCAGATCGCCCAGGCAGGTCGCCCGCGGCAGGAACACGCGCTCGCCCTCGCGCCGCTTGATGTCGTATTCGCTGTAGACCCGCAGCGGAACCCCGCATTGCGTGGCCACCATCCCGGCGATCGTCCAGTTGGTTCCGGGCGCCGGCCCGTAATTGCCTAACTTCTGGCCGCCCAGGGTCTGCAGCGGCGCCAGCAGGTCGCGCCCGAAGACGCTGCTGTCGCTGTAGGTCTCCTCCAGGCTCTCGGCATAGATCAGGATCAGGTTGCGGCGTGCTGCCGCCTCCACCCGCACCTGGCGCGGGTCCACGTACTGCCCGGCGAAGTCGTCCGGCCCGAACTGGGCGGCTGCATACGAGAAGGCGGAGAAGTGGACCAGCACCATCGCGACGCCAGCAACGATGGCCAGGGTCGGCGCGAGGCGGACCAGGCGCCGCGGCCAGCCGCCGAAATGGCCGGTCAGACGGCCATGGACAAACGCGGCGAGCGCGGCGAACGCCATCGGGAACAGGACCAGCTCCACGACGAAGGTCATGAGGAAGATCTCGCCCATCTGGATCGCCGCGCCGTCGGCGTAGCGCAGGTGGTACAGGATCTGGTCGATGCTCGGCTGGCCGAAGGTGCGGCCGATCCAGCCCGCCAGCGCAATGGTCGAAAAGCCGCACCAATAGCCGACGAACCGAACGATCGCCGGATGGCGATGGAACATGCTGAACATGCGGCGGTATAACCCGGATGACGAGACGGCGCCAGTGCGGCGCTAGCCGGACTGCGGCTTTCTGCGCAATCCCCGCACTTTCGTCGCGAAACGTCGGATCGCGTGTTCCAGATCATCCATGTACGTGAAGACCACCGGCACCACCAGCAGGCTCAAGACCGTGGATGTGATCAGCCCGCCGATCACGGCGATCGACATCGGCGAGCGGAAGCTCGGATCGGCGGTGCCGAAGCCGACGGCGATGGGCAGCATGCCGGCGCCCATCGCGATGGTGGTCATGATGATCGGCCGGGCCCGCTTGTGGCAGGCGTCCAGCAGCGCGTCGAAGCGCGACAGGCCATGGTCGCGCCGCGCCACGATCGCGTACTCCACCAGCAGGATCGAGTTCTTGGTCGCGATCCCCATCAGCATGATCAGCCCGATCAGCGACGGCATCGAGAAACTCTTCTGCGCGATCAGCAGGCCGACGAAGGCGCCGCCCAGCGCCAGTGGCAGCGCGCACAGGATGGTCACCGGGTGCAGGAAGTCCTTGAACAGCAGCACCAGCACGATGTAGATGCACAGCACGCCGGTCAGCATGGCCAGGCCGAAGCTGGCGAACAGCTCGCCCATCACCTCCGCGTCGCCGACCTCGATCACGCGCACGCCGGCCGGCAGGTTCTTCACAGCGGGCAGCTCCTGCACCTTCGCCGCCACGTCGCCGAGCGGCAGGCCCGACAGCTCGATCTCGAAGTTGACGTTGCGCGAGCGGTCGTAGCGGTCGATCACGGCCGGTCCGCCCGTCATCTCCAGCGTGGCCACCTGGCCCAGCATGACGGGGCCGCGGCTGCCCGGCACCGACAGGCGCTCCAGCACGCTGAGGTCCTGGCGCGCCCGTTCATCGAGCTTCACCACGATCGGCACCTGGCGCTGCGACAGGTTCAGCTTGGGCAGCGCGATGTCGTAGTCGCCGGCGGTGGCGATCCGCAGGGTTTCGCCGATGGCCGCGCTGGTGACGCCGAGATCGGCGGCGGCGGCGAAGTTGGGCCGCACCGCGATCTCGGGCCGGATCAGGCTGGCCGTCGACGCGACGCTGCCCAGGCCCGGGATGGTGCGCAGGTCGCGCTCCACCGCCTGCGCCGCCGATTGCAGCGCCTGCGGATCCTCGCCGGTCAGCACCAGCACGTACTTCTCGCCCGAGCCGCCGAGGCCGACCTTGCTGCGCACGCCCGGCAGCGGCTCCAGCGCCGCCCGTAGCTTGTTCTCGATGCCCTGCTTGCGGGGCCGGTCGCCGCGCTCGGCCAGCAGGATGGTGAGCGTCGCCTTGCGCGCTTCGGCCGCGCCGACATTGGCGAACGGGTCGGTGCCCGCGCTGCCGCCGCCGATGGTGGTGTAGACGCTCTTCACGTGGTCCACCTTCGCCACCAGCTGGCGGGCCTGTTCGGCCACGGCCTTGGTCTGCTCCAGGGTCGAACCCGGGGCCAGTTCGAGGTAGACCTGGGTCTGCGAGTTGTCGTCCGGCGGGATGAAGCCGGTCGGCAGCAGCGGGATCAGCGCCACCGACCCGAAGAAGAACAGCGTCGCCAGCACCATGGTCACGACCCGGTGCCGCATGCTCCAGTTCACGCAGCGCAGGTAGATCGTCATCCAGCGCGGGTCCTGGTGCGCGGTGACGATCGGCTTGAGCAGGTAGGCGGCCATCATCGGGGTGAGCACGCGGGCGACCACCAGCGAGGCGAACACGGCGAGCGAGGCGGTCCAGCCGAACTGCTTGAAGAACTTGCCGGCGATGCCGCTCATGAAGGCCGTCGGCAGGAACACGGCGATCAGCGTGAAGGTGGTGGCGATCACCGCCAGCCCGATTTCGTCGGCGGCCTCCATCGCCGCCTGGTACGGCGTCTTGCCCATGCGCAGGTGGCGCACGATGTTTTCGACCTCGACGATCGCATCGTCGACCAGGATGCCGATCACCAGCGACAGCGCCAGCAGCGTCACCACGTTGACCGAGAACCCCAGCAGCGACATGCCGATGAAGGCGGGGATCACCGACATCGGCAAGGCGACGGCCGAGACGAAGGTCGCGCGCCAGTCGCGCAGGAACAGCCAGACCACCAGCACCGCCAGGATCGCGCCCTCGTAGAGCAGGTGCAGTGAGCCTTCGTATTCCTCTCGCACCGGCGTGACGAAGTCGAACGCCTGGGTCAGCTCGAGGTCGGGATGCTGCAGCCTGAGGTCCGCGAGCGCCTTCTGCACCGCGGCGCCGACGGTCACTTCCGATTCGCCGCGGCTGCGCGAGACCTCGAAGCCCACCACCGGCTTGCCATTGAGCAGCGCCGCGGCGCGCGGTTCGGCCGTGGTGTCGCTGACGGTCGCGACGTCGTTGAGCTTGATGCTGCGGCCGCCGATGGCCAGCTGGATTTCGCCGAGCTCGCGCGCGGTCGTGACGGTCGCCAGGGTCCGCACCGGCTGCTCGCCGCCGCCGACGTCGGCGCGGCCACCGGCGCTCTCAGTCTGCACCTGCCGCAGCTGGCGCGAGATCTCCGCTGCCGACACGCCCAGCGCCTGCAGCCGCGAGGGGTCCAGGGCCACGCGGACCTCGCGGGTCACGCCGCCGACCCGGTTGACGGCGCCGACGCCGCGCACCGCCAGCAGCTTGCGCGAGATGTCGTTGTCGACGAACCAGGACAACGCCTCCTCGTCCATGCGCGGCGAGTTGACGGTGAACGCCAGCACCGGCTGGCTGGCCAGGTCCATCTTGGTGACGATCGGCTCGCGCACGTCGCCCGGCAGGTCGCTGCGGATCCGCGCGATCGCGGATCTCACGTCGTCCACCGCTTCCTGCACCGGCTTCTCCAGCCGGAACTCCGCGGTGACCGTCACCGCGCCGTCCTGCACCTTGGTGTAGACGTGCTTGAGCCCCTGCAGCGTGGCGATGGCGTTCTCGATCTTGCGGGCCACGTCGGTCTCGAGCTGCGCCGGCGCGGCGCCCGGCAGGGCGGCGCTGACCATCACGGTCGGCAGGTCGATGTCGGGGAAGTTCTGCACCTTCATCGCGTTGAACGCGATGAAGCCGCCGAACGTGAGCAGCACGAACAGCATCACCGCCGGAATCGGGTTGCGGATCGACCAGGACGACACATTCATCATGGCGGTTCCCTACTTCGCCGCCGAGGCGGCCGGCGCGGCGGGCACGGGCTTTTGGGCCGGGTCGACCACGCGCACCAGGTCGCCGTCGTTCAGGAAGCCGGCGCCGCTGGCCACCAGCCGGGCGTCGGCCGGCAGTCCCGACACGATCTCGACCCGTCCGGCCTCGAAGCGGCCGGTCTGCACCTTCAGTTGCGCCACCCGGTTGTCGGGGTTGACGCGGTACACATAGCTGAAGCCGTCGCGCACCACGATCGCCGCTTGCGGGACTGTCAGCGCCGGCACGGCGCCGAGGTCGAACTCGCCGCGCGCGAACATGCCGGCGCGGGCGCTGCCGCTGGCGGCCCCCGGCAAGGGCGTGAGGTCGACATAGACCAGCGCCGCGCGGGTCTGCGGGTCGACCGTCGGCCCGATCGTGCGGACCCGCCCGGCCAGCCGCGCACCGCTGGCCGCCGTCACGATCGCGGTGGTGCCGGTGGTGATGCGCCCGAGTTCCGTGGCGGTCACTTCGGCGCGCCATTCGAGCCGGCCCTGGCGGATCAGGCGGAACAGCTCCGCGCCGCTGCCGACCACGGCACCCACTGTCGCGAGCCGGGCGGAGATGATGCCGCTGTCGGGCGAGCGCACCTGGGTCTGGCCCAGACGCACCTGTTGTGCCTGGAACAGGGCGCGGGCCGCTTCGACCCGCGCCCGCGCCGTCTTTTCCGCGGTCAGGTACTGGTTGATCTGGGAAGCGCTGAGCGCTCCGGTGGCCTGCAGGCTGCGCGCCCGGTCGGCGTCGGCCGCTGCGTTGGCTGCATTGGCCTCCGCCTCGCCCAGGCTGGCGCGCGCCTGCGCCGCTTCGGCGCCGAGCGTCTCGGCGGCGAAGGTCGCCAGCACCTGGCCCTTGCTGACCCGGTCGCCGACGTTGACGCGGACCTCGGTCAGCCGCAGGCCGCCGGATTCGGTGCCGACGCTGGCTTCCTGCCAGGCGGCGATGTTGCCGTTGGCCGCCAGTTTCACCGGCAGGTTGACCCGTTGCGCCAGCGTGGTGGTGACGGTCAGCGCCGGCTTGACGGCCGGCTTGTCGTCGGCGGCCCGGGAACTGCCGGCCTGCAAGGCCAGGGCGGCGATCGCGAGGCCGGCGGCCGCGGCCAGGGCGGCGGGAAGGAGCTTGTTCTTGTTCATCGGTGTGCGTTCCATCGGTGTCATGCGGCCGGTGCGTCGGGCCGGGCCCAGCCGCCGCCGACGGCGCGGTAAAGAGCGATCCAGGCCGCGCTGCGTTCGCGCTGCAGGTTGACCAGGGCGGTCTCGGCGGCGAGCGACGTGCGGCGGGCGTCCTCGAGCTCCACCAGGCTGCCCAGGCCGCTGCGATAACGGGCTTCGGTCGCCACGAACGACGTCCGGTAGCCTTCGGCGGCGATGCGCGCATCCTCCAGCCGCAGCCGGGCGCTTTCCAGGGTGACCAGCGCCTGTTCGACCTCGCGCACCGCCTGTCGCACACGCGCCGTGTACAGCGCCACCGCTTCCTCGTACCGGGCCTGGGCCGCCGCGACGCTGGCGGCGCGGCGGCCGCCGTCGAACAGTGGCAGCGAGACCGCCACCGGCCCGATCGACCAGGTCAGTGCATCGCTGGTGACGCCGCCGGTGTGGACCAGGCCGGCGGCAACCGAACCCGCCAGCGTCAGGCGCGGATAGCGCTGGGCCTGCGCGCCGCTGACCTCGAAGCTGGCAGCGGCGACTTCGCGCTCGGCCTGGTAGACGTCGGGCCGCTGGGCCAGCAGCTGAGCCGGCAACGACAGCATCGGCAGCAGCGGGCCCTGGGCCGGCTCCTGCCAGGGCGCCAGCAGTTGCTGGCGCAGCTGCGGTTCCGGCAGGCCGCTCAGGGCCGCCAGCGCCTTGACCTCGATGTCGCATTGCGACCGCTGCTGCGTCGCGCGCGCGGAGGCTTCGGCCGCGCTGGCGCGGGCCAGTGCGGCAGTGGCCGGCGCCGTGAAGCCGGCCCGGGCCGTGAGATCCGCCAGCCGCGCGGTCTCTTTGCGCGACTGGGTGTCGTTCACGGTCACCGTCAGCTGGCGCTCGCAGCTGCGCAGGTTGACGTAGCTGGCCGCCGTCTCCGCCGCCACCGACACCCGCGCCTCGTGCCAGCCCGCCTGCGCCGATTCCAGCCGCGCCTGTGCGCCCTGCAGGGCGTTGGCGTTGCCGCCGAACAGCTCGATCTCCCAGCCGGCCTGCACCCCCGCCTGCAGTGTCGTCGCCAGCGGCGCCGGTGGTTGGGTGTTGCCGCGCGCGGCGCTGGCCTGCGCATCCAGCGTCGGCAGCAGCGCGGCGCGGGCGGCTGTGCGGGTGGCGCGGGCCTGCTCGATGCGGGCGCGGGCACTGGCCACCGTGGGGCTCGCGGCCTGGGCCGATTCGATCAGCTGCACCAGCAGCGGGTCGTTGAACTGCTGCCACCATTGCGTCAGGTCGGCCAGCGCACCCTGGTGCGGCAGCGGCGCGTACCACTGCGGTGGCGCCGTCGCGGCCAGCGGCGGTGCGGGCAGCGGCGTGGCGCAGCCGGCCAGCCACAGCGGCATCGTCGCCGCTGCGATCAGGGGGAAGATTTTCATCGGCGCAAGCCTACCATCGGCGGCGCGCCGCAGCCGCTAGCCGAAGGCGGCCTGCCAGAGCGCCAGCACGGCGTCGCGCTCGACCGCCAGCACATCCGGCGCCACTTGCGTCGGTTCCTCGTTGAGCCGCGCGCGGTGCTGCACCCGGCGCAGCTCGCGGTAGGCGTTGGCTGCCGCCACGCCGACTCCGGCCGGCAGCAGGCCGGCGGCTTCCGCCCGCTGCAACAGGGCGATGTTGCCGACGTTGGGAACCAGTTCCGGATGGTCGCCCGCATGCGACAGCACCAGCGCCTGCACCGCGAATTCCGCATCGACCATGCCACCGCGGCTGTGCTTCACGTCGAAGCGGCCGTCCTTCACCGGATGGGCGGCCCGCACCTTGTCGCGCATGCTGACGATTTCCTGCTTCAGCGCCTGCGCGTCGCGCGGCGCCGTGATCACCGCCTGCCGCACCGCGTCGAAGCGTTCGCGCAGCGCTTCCTCGCCCAGCACGAAGCGGGCGCGCGTCATGGCCTGGTGTTCCCAGGTCCAGGCGGTATTGCTGCCGCGGCGCTGCTGGTAGTTGGCGTAGGCCTCGAAGGTGGTGATCAGCAGGCCCGAATTGCCGTTGGGACGCAGCGCGGTGTCGATCTCGAACAGGTCGCCCTCGGGGGTCTTGACCGTCAGCCAGTTGATCAGTTTGCGCACGAAGGCGGCATAGGCCTCGGGCGCGCGCTCGTCGTCGTCCTCGTAGACGAAGACGATGTCGAGGTCGCTGCCGTAGCCCAGTTCCTTGCCGCCCAGCTTGCCGTAGCCGATGATGGCAAAGCGCGGCTGCGCGCGGTGCGCGTTCTTCAGGCGCTGCCAGCACCAGCGCGCCGTGATCCGCAAGGTGGTGTCGGCCAGCGCGCTCAGGTCGTCGGCGACCTGCTCCACCGTCAGCCGACCCTCGACATCGCGTGCCAGCGTGCGGAACACCTCGGCATGGTGGGCCCGCCGCAGCAGGTTGAGCAGCGCCTCGTCGTCGTCTTCGCCGGTGATCTGCAGCGACTTGCGCCGGTGTTCCAGCTCGCGATCGAACTCCTCGGCCACGAAGCGGTCCGACAGCAGCGCGTCGCTGGCGAGTTCGTCGATCACGCCCGGGTGCTGCAGCAGGTAGCGGGCCGGCCAGCGCGCGGCGCCGAGCAGGCGCAGCAGCCGCTCGTGCACGCTCGGCCGCTCCACCAGCAGCGCGAGGTAGCTCTCGCGGCGCAGCAGCGGCTCCATCCAGTCGGTCATGCGCAGCGCCGCTTCCTCGCTGACGCGTCCTTCGGCCAGCCAGCCCGCCGTGCGGGCGACCAGCCGCACCAGGCGGGCCCGGGCGTCCTCGCGCAGGGCGAGCACGCGCGGGTGCTCGCGCCAGCGCGCCACGCGCTCGCGCAGTTGCGGCGGCAACTGGGCCAGCAAGGTGTCGAAATCCGGCGGCGCGGCGCGGGCGCCCTTGGGGCCGTTGCAGGCCTTGCATTCGGTCGCGCCGCCGCCCAGCAGCGTGTCGAACTCCTGCGCCACGAACTCGCGGTGGGTGTCGAGCTCGTGCAGGAACGGGCAGCAGTCGGCGTAACCCATGGTGTGGGCGATCCAGGCCAGGTCGTCGTCGCAGGACATCAGCACATGGGTCTGCTGGTCGTCGAGGTACTGGATGCGATGCTCCACCCGGCGCAGGAATTCGTAGGCCCGGGCCAGCGCGTCGGCCGTCGCCTGCGACATCAGTCCGGCCTTGGCGACCCGTTGCAACGCCTGCAGCGTGGGCCGCGTGCGCAGCTCCGGAAACTGGCCGCCCCGCACCACCTGCAGCAACTGCACGATGAACTCGATCTCGCGGATTCCGCCGCGCGAGAGCTTGACGTCGTTGGCGCGCTCGGGCCGGCCGGCGCTGCGCCGCGCCGCATGCTCGCGGATCTGCTTGTGCAGCACGCGCAGCGAGTCGAACACGCTGTAATCGAGGTAGCGGCGAAAGACGAAGGGCAGCACGGTGCCGCGCAGCGCGGCGGCCGAACCGTCTCGGATGGCGGCGCTGGGCGCGACGATGCGGCTCTTGAGCCAGGCGAAGCGCTCCCATTCGCGGCCCTGCACCTGGAAGTATTCCTCGAGCGCTCCGACCGACACCGCCGACGGGCCGGAATTGCCGTTGGGGCGCAGCATCAGGTCGACCCGGAACACGAAGCCGTGCTCGGTGGTGTCGCCGATCAGCGTGTAGATGGCCTTGACCATCCGGGCGAAGTACTCGTGGTTCGAGATCCGGCCGCGGCTGCCCTCGCCGGTGCCGGCGGTCTCGCCGTCCTGGTCGTAGACATAGATCAGGTCGATGTCGCTGGAGACATTCAGCTCGCGGGCGCCGAGCTTGCCCATGCCCACCACCCACAATTGCGCGCGGTTGCCGTCGGGTCCGAGCGGCGCGCCATGCGCCGCATCGAGGTCCTGCCGGGCCTGCAGGCAGGCAATGTCGAGCGCGAATTCGGCCAGTTCGGTCACTGCCTGGGTCACGAGCGACAGCGGTGCCTGCTCGTCGCAGTCCAGCCGCATCAGCCGCTCCATGACGACCTGGCGCAGGATCCGCAAGGCGGTGCCGGTGTCGTCGCCGCGCGCGCGCAGCGCGGCGTAGGTCTGCTCCATCAGCGCCCGGTCGGGAGCGCCCGCAGCCAGCAATTGCAGCTCGGCGCCATAGCGGCGGCGCAGGCGCTGGGCGAAGCGGGAATGGCCCGAAAGGGGCTGGTCAGCGGCCGCCGCGAAAGCGCCGTTGTCCGACACGAGCGCCGTTGCCGCGAGTGAACCCGATCGACCGCCGAGGGTCATAATTCCTGCCACATCCAAGTATTCATGAACGAGTCGCCGCCGTCTCCCTCACGTCTGTTGAAGGCATCCGCCAGCATCGCGCAGTGGTTACTGTGGCTTCTTGCCACCGGCTGGCTGGTCCTTGCCCTCACGTGGGGAGCGCTCCATGGCTGGATTGTGCCCCGAATCGGAGAGCTTCGCCCCGACCTGGAAATCGAGGCCGCACGGGTGCTGGGGGTGCCGGTTCGCATCGGCAGCATCGCTGCGCGCAGCGGCGGCCTGATCCCCTCGTTCGAGCTGTCCGACGTGGTGTTGCTGGACACCCAGGGCCGGGAGGCGTTGCGGCTGCCGCGGGTGGTGGCGGCGCTGACGCCGAAGTCGCTGTGGAACCTGGGCTTCGAACAACTCGTGATCGACCGGCCGGAGGTCGACATCCGCCGCTCCGCCGATGGCCGCATTCACGTGGCCGGCCTCGATTTCTCCAAGGCCGAGACCGGTGACAGCCGCGCGGCCGACTGGTTCTTCGGCCAGACCGAGTTGGTGGTGCGCCAGGGCACGGTGCGCTGGACCGACGAATTGCGCGCCGCCCCGCCACTGTCGCTGCGCGAGGTCGACTTCACCATGCGCAACTCGACGCGCCGGCATGCGCTGCGCCTGGATGCCACGCCGCCGCCGGAATGGGGCGACCGCTTCTCGCTGCGGGGGCAGTTCCGCCAGCCGTTGCTGTCGCGGCACCGCGCGCTCTGGCGGGAATGGAACGGCCAGCTCTTCGCCGATTTCTCCCGGGTCGACGTCTCGCAGTTGCGTCGTTATGCCAGCCTCGGTGTCGAGGTGACGCAGGGCCGGGGTGCGTTGCGCACCTGGGTGGACGTGGCCAAGGGCCAGTTGGTGGGCGCGACCGCCGATGTGGTGCTGGCGGATGTCGAGGCGACGCTGGGGCGCGACCTGGCGCCGCTGGCATTGCGGTCCGCGTCCGGCCGGCTCGGCGGCAAGCGGCGCCAGGGCGGGTTCGAGTTCCAGACCGAGGAGCTGCAGTTCCAGACCCAGGAAGGCCAGCGCTGGCCGGGCGGCAACGTCTTCCTGGCCTGGAGCCAGGCCGCGGGCAGCACGCCGGCGCAGGGCGAACTGCGCGCCGACAAGCTGGACCTCCAGGCGCTCAGCCAGGTCGCCACGCGGTTGCCGCTGGGCACGGTCACCCATGCCGCGATCCAGGCCTATGCGCCCAAGGGGCTGGTCGACGCCGTGCAGGCGAAGTGGCAGGGTCCGCTGGATGCGCCGGTCAGCTACGAAGCCAAGGGGCGCGCTTCGCAACTCGAACTCGCTTCGCGTCCGGGCGTCGCGCCGCGCCCCGCGCCGCAAAGCCGTCCGCCCATCGGCAGCCCCGGCATCCGCGGCGCGGCGCTGGACTTCGAGGTCAGCCAGGCCGGCGGCAAGGCCCGCATCACGATCCGCAAGGGCGCGCTGGACTTCCCGGGCGTGTTCGAGGAGCCGGTCATTCCGTTCGACGAGCTGGCCGCCGACCTGCAGTGGCAGCGCAAGGGCGAACAGATCACGGCCTCGGTCTCCAACCTCAAGTTCGCCAACGCCGACGCCCAGGGTGAAGGCCGCGCCACCTGGCGCACGACCGACGCGGCCAAGGCGCCGGCCCGCTCCCGTTTTCCCGGCGTGCTGGACCTGCAGGCCAGCCTGAGCCGCGCCGAGGGCACGCGCGTGCACCGCTACCTGCCCCAGGGCGTGTCGAAGAACGCCCGCGACTATGTGCGCGAGGCCGTCACCCAGGGCACCGCGAGCAACGTCAAGTTCCGGGTCAAGGGCGACCTGTACGACTTCCCCTTCGGCGACGGCAAGTCGGGCGAGTTCCGCGTCACGGCCGACGTGCGCAACGCCACCTATGCCTATGTCCCGCGCAGCATGAACAGCGGCGCGGCCGCCTGGCCCGCGCTCACCCAGCTGGGCGGCGAGCTGGTGTTCGACCGCAACGGCATGCAGATCAAGGGCGCCCAGGGCCGCTTTGCGGGCCACGCCGGCCTGCAGTTCAAGGCCGAGGCGGAGATTGCCGACCTGCGCGCCACCACGGTGAAGGTCAAGGGCGAGGTGCGCGGTCCCTTGAACGAAGCGGTGGCCTTCGTCAACGGCTCCCCGGTGTCGGCGCTGCTGTCCAACGCGCTGGCCAAGGCCGTCACCAGTGGCACTGCGGAGGTGCGGCTGCAGCTCGAGCTGCCGGTGGCGCACCTGGACAAGTCGAAGGTCCAGGGCAGTGTGACGCTGGCCGGCAACGACGTGCAGATCTCGCCCGACACGCCGTTGCTGGCGCGCGCGCGCGGCGTGGTCAATTTCAGCGACACCGGGTTCAGCATGGCGGCCGTCCAGGCCCGGGCCCTGGGCGGCGACCTGCGCCTGGACGGAGGCAGCAACAGCGTCGCCGCCGGCAGCAGCGAGCCGACCATGGTGCTGCGGGTGCAGGGGACGGCCAGCGCCGACGGCCTGCGCCAGGCGCGCGAGCTGGGTTTCCTGTCCCGCATCGCCAGGGATGCGAGCGGCAGCGCCGGTTACAACGCCACGCTGGCGCTGCGCCGCGGCATCGCCGAAGTGACGGTGACCAGCACGCTGCAGGGGCTGGGGCTGAACCTGCCGCCGCCATTGAACAAGCCGGCCGAGACGGCGCTGCCGCTGCGCTTCGACAACACGCTGGTGCGCGAATCGCTGGCCAGCGGCGCGCGGCTGCACGATCAGCTGGCGCTGGACCTGGGGCGCGTCGCCTCCATCGTGTACGTGCGCGACGTGTCGGGACCGGAGCCGCGCGTGGTCCGCGGCGGCATCGCCGTCGGCCTGGCGGCCGGCGAGTCGGCGCCGCTGCCCGAGCAGGGCGTGCAGGCCAACATCAACCTGGCCACCGTGGACCTCGACGCCTGGACCCGCGTGCTGGAAGCAGCGGCCGGTCCCGCCGCGGCGCCGTTGCGGTCGCCGGGCGGCGGCGCCGCCGGTTCCCAGGGCTATCTGCCGACCGTGATGGCGGTGCGCGCGAAGGAGCTCACGGCGGAAGGCCGCAAGCTGCACAACGTGGTGGTCGGCGGCTCGCGCGACGGCCTGGTCTGGCGCGCCAACGTCGATGCGGCGGAGCTCAATGGGTACGTCGAGTACCGGCAGCCGTCCGGCGCCGGTGGCGGGCTGGTGGCCGCGCGGCTGGCGCGCCTGAACATCGCGGCTTCCGCCGCCAGCGAAGTCGAAGCCCTGCTGGAGGAGCAGCCCACCAGCATCCCGGCACTGGACATCGTCGTCGACGATTTCGAGCTGCGCGGCAAGAAGCTGGGCCGGCTGGAGATCGATGCGGTCAACCGCCTGGCCGGCCAGGGCCTGCGCGAGTGGCGCCTGAACAAGCTGAACCTGACGATGCCGGAGGCGGCCTTCAGCGCCAGCGGCAACTGGGCCGCGCTCAATGCGCAGGCGACGACAACCGCCCCGGCGGTGCGCACCGGGGCCCGACCCTCCGAGCGCCGCCGCATGGTGATGAATTTCCGCTTCGACATCGCCGATTCGGGGTCGCTGCTGGGGCGCTTCGGCATGAAGGACGTGGTGCGGCGCGGCAAGGGCAAGATGGAAGGCCAGGTGTCGTGGCTGGGCTCGCCGCTGTCGCTGGACTACCCGTCGATGAACGGCACCTTCAACGTCAACATGGAGTCCGGCCAGTTCCTCAAGGCCGATCCGGGCCTGGCCAAGCTGCTGGGCGTGCTGAGCCTGCAATCGCTGCCGCGCCGGCTGAGCCTCGATTTCCGGGACGTCTTCAGCGAGGGCTTCGCCTTCGATTTCGTGCGCGGCGACATCACCATCCAGCAGGGGACGGCGGCCACCAACAACCTGCAGATGAAAGGCGTCAACGCCGCGGTGCTGATGGAAGGCAAGGCCGACCTGGCCCGCGAGACGCAGGACATCAAGGTCGTCGTGATCCCCGAGATCAATGCCGGCACGGCCTCGCTGGTGGCGTCGGTCATCAACCCGGCGATCGGCGTCGGCACCTTCCTGGCCCAGATGTTCCTGCGCGAGCCGCTGATCCGGGCCGCGACGCAGGAGTTCCACATCGACGGCACCTGGGCCGACCCCAGGATCGCCAAGGTGCCGCGCCGCACCGCGCCGCTCGACGGCCGCAGCGGCGCCGCGGACAACAAGATGGGAGCGAACAACTGATGCAAGTCGCCGCGCTGCAGATGGTGTCGGGCCTGACCCTGGAGGGCAACCTGCAGGCCGCCCGCGCGCTGCTGGAAGAGGCGGCGCTGGCCGGCTGCGAGCTCGCGGTGCTGCCCGAGTACTTCTGCCTGCTGGGCCGCAAGGACACGGACAAGCTGGCGCTGCGCGAGCGCGCCGGCGCCGGCCGGATCCAGCAGTTCCTCGCCGCCAGCGCCCGCGACTACGGCCTGTGGCTGGTGGGCGGCACGCTGCCGCTGGAGGCGGCCGACGCCAGCCATGTGCGCAACACGACGCTGGTGTACGCGCCCGACGGCCAGTGCGTGGCGCGCTACGACAAGATCCACCTGTTTCGCTTCGACAACGGCCGCGAGGCCTACGACGAATCGCGGGTGATCGAGCCCGGCCGCGAGCCGGTGGCGTTCGAGCTCACCGCCCGCGACGGCCAGCGCTGGCGGATCGGCCTGTCGGTCTGCTACGACCTGCGCTTTCCGGAGCTCTATCGCCAGTTGCAGGCGGACGTGCTGCTGGTGCCCAGCGCGTTCACCCACACCACCGGCCAGGCCCACTGGGAAACGCTGCTGCGGGCGCGCGCCATCGAGAACCTGGCCTACGTGGTGGCGCCGGCGCAGGGCGGCCTGCACGAGAACGGCCGTCGCACCTGGGGCCATTCGATGGTGGTCGATCCGTGGGGCGAGGTGCTGGCGCAGCAGGCCGAGGGCGCAGCGGTGGTGGCGGCGACGCTGGAGCGCTCGCGGCTGGCGCAGGTCCGCGCCCAGCTTCCTGCGCTCGAGCATCGCGTGCTGTGAGCGCCCCGAGCATTGCGCCGCTGGCGGTTCCGCGCCGGCTCTCGGCCTATCGGCGCTGGTCGCTGTGGGCCCTCCTTAGCGGCCTGGTGGCCGTGTTGCTGGTGACGCTGGTCTGGCTGGCCGGCCGCTACGAAGCCAGCCAGGTGCAAAGCAAGCTCGATCGCGACACCCTCGATGCGCTCAGCGACATCCGCTCGGCGCTCACCCGCAATGTGCAGAGCCTGCAGGCGCTGCATTCGGCCCAGCTGCAACCGCAGGCCTGGACCGCGGGCGCGGAGGCGCTGCTGCGAGAGCACCGGGAGTGGATGCGGCTCGAATGGCGCGATCGGGCGCTGGTCGCCCGCGAGGGCGCCGATACGCCCTTTCGCGCGCCCGTGTTCTCGCGGCTCGGCCGCGCCAGCACGCAGCCCGACGTGGCGCTGGCCTGCGCCAACGCCAGGCGCATCAGCGGCCCGGCCTATTCCAACAGCTACTTCGTGCCGCAGTCCGACGGGCTGGGCATCGAGGTGATGGAGCTGTGCCTGCCGCTGGTCACCGGCGGCCAGGTGACCGGGTACGCGATCGCCACCTATTCGCTCGGCGAAATGCTGGTCGGGCTGGTCGGCCCGCAGCTCACCCGCAGCCAGGAGGTGTCGTTCACCGAAGCCGACGGCACCCGCCTGTCGATGCACGGGTCGGCGCGGCGCGGCTCCCGGGTCTTCACGTCGCAGCAGCTGCTGGACCTGCCGGGCAACACGCTGGTGCTGCGCATGGACAGCTGGCGCGGCGCACCCGACCTGTTCCCGAACGTGCTGACGGCGCTGGTGACGGCGATGTCGATCGCGCTGGTGACCGTGCTGGTCATGCTGGGCAAGGACATGCGCCGGCGGCTGCGCGCCGAGCACGACCTGGCCGACGCGCTGGCCTTTCGCAAGGCGATGGAGGATTCGCTGGTCACCGGGCTGCGCGCGCGGGACCTGCAGGGGCACACCACCTACGTCAACCCGGCGTTCTGCGCGATGGTCGGCTTCGACCAGGAGGAGCTGCTCGGCCAGGCGACGCCGGCGCCCTACTGGCCACCCGAACTGGCGGACGAATACCGGAAGCGCCAGGAGGTGCGGCTGGCCGGCCAGCACGCGCCGCCGCGCGAAGGCTTCGAGTCGGTCTTCATGCGCAAGGACGGCTCGCGCTTTCCGGTGCTGATCATCGAGGCGCCCCTGATCAACGCGCTCGGGCTGCAGACCGGCTGGATGAGCGCGTTCCTGGACATCAGCGAGCAGCGCCGGATCGAGGAGCTGTCGCGCGCCAGCCAGGAACGGCTGCAGGCCACCGCGCGGCTGGCCACGGTCGGCGAGATGGCCTCGCTTCTGAGCCACGAGCTGAACCAGCCGCTGGCGGCGATCTCCAGTTACGCCACCGGTTCGCTCAACCTGCTGCGCGGCGGGCCGCATGCGCTGGCCGATCTGGAACTGGCGATGCGGCGGATCGCGGAGCAGGCCGAGCGCGCCGGCAAGGTGATCAAGAGCGTGCACGATTTCGTCCGCCGCCGCGACCAGGAACGCGAGCCGGTGGCGCCGCGGGCCCTGCTCGACGCCATCATGCCGCTGGTGAGCCTGCAGGCGCGCAAGCTCGGCGTCCAGGTCCAGCTCAGGCTGCAGGACGACCTGCCGCGGGTCCTGTGCGACCGCACCATGGTCGAACAGGTGCTGCTCAACCTGGCGCGCAACGCGATGCAGGCGATGGACCAGGCCGGGGACGTGGACCGGTCGCTGGTGATCCAGGTGCGGCGCGCCGGCGGCGGCGAGCGCCACACCGGACCCAAGGCCTGGCTGGAATTCCTCGTGACCGACTGCGGTCCGGGAATCCCCGAGGCGGTCGCGCAGCAACTGTTCACGCCGTTCTACACCACCAAGGCCGAGGGCATGGGCCTGGGCCTGAGCCTGTGCCGCACGGTGGTGGAGCAGCACGGGGGATTCCTCGGATTCGAACCCAACCGCCCGCAAGGTACGATTTTCCGCTTCACCCTGCCCGTCGACCCGGGTCCGCAACCCACCCCAACCTGATGCAACCTGCCCTCGACGCCACCGTGTTCATCGTCGACGACGACGCCAGCGTGCGCGAGGCGCTGGCCTGGCTGCTGCGCTCGCGCCGGCTGCTGTCGGAAACCTACGCCAGCGGCGAGGAGTTCGTGGCGATGCTGGAGGCCGGGTTCGCGCCCGGCCAGCCCTGCTGCCTGCTGCTGGACGTGCGCATGCCGGGGCTGTCGGGCCTGGAGGTGTTCGACCTGCTGGCGGCGCGCGCCCTGGTGGACCTGATGCCGGTGATCTTCCTGACCGGCCATGCCGATGTCCCGACCGCGGTCCACCTGGTCAAGCGCGGCGCCTTCGATTTTTGCGAGAAGCCGTTCTCCGACAACGCGCTGGTGGACCGGATCGAGCAGGCCATCACCCACTCGGCCGGCGTGCTGGCGGCGCGCCGGGAAAAGCAGCAGCTGAAGTCGCGGCTGCAGGAACTGACCGACCGCGAACGCGACGTGATGGGCCTGGTGGTGGAAGGCCTGCCCAACAAGCTGATCGCCGACCAGCTGGACATCAGCGTGCGGACGGTGGAAGTCCACCGCGCCCGCGTGTTCGACAAGATGGAAGTGAAGTCGGCCGTGGAACTGGCCAACCTGCTGCGCAATCTCTGAGCGTCGCCGGGCCGCGTCAAGACGCGAACGCCCCCCCGGGGGGCAGCGCAGTCCACGAAGTGACAAGCGTGGGGGCAAATCGTGCGTGGCTCAGGGCTGGTCGGGCCCCTGGTCCTTGGGCGGCTCGCCGCCCTTGCGGCCGGCGAACATGGTCCACCAGACGATGGCGACGAACAGCACCCCCGCCAGCAGGGCTTCGAGCAGAATCAGCAGCATGAACGGTTACCTCAGGATTGCGGCCATTGTAGGAATGCTGGCCGGGTGCACCTCGGTCCCGTTGCCGCCCGAGCCCGTTGCGGCAGCGCCCGCGGCCCCGGGATCGGTGGCGCCCGCGGCGCCGGCCCCGGGCGCCAACCTGCCCGGCGACACCGACCCGCTGCCGCCGCCGCTGCTGCAGGGCCGCGCGCGCTGGACCGCGGTGCGCTGGGCCGAGCTGCCCGGCTTCGCCGACGACGCGTTGCACGAGGCGTGGAATGCCTGGGTCAAGAGCTGCGAGCGGCCGGGGCCGGTGTTCGCCTCCCTGTGCCCCGAGGTGCGCCGGCTGTCGATCGCCAGCGCTGAGGACCAACGGGACTGGATGGTGCGGCGGCTGCAGCCGTACCGGGTCGAGCCGCTGCAGGGGCCGTCCGAAGGCCTGCTCACCGGCTACTACGAACCGGTGCTGGTGGCGTCGCGCCAGCCGGCGCCAGGGTTCGCCGTGCCGCTGCATGGCGTGCCGGCCGGGCTCGGCCAGAAAAAGCCCTGGTACAGCCGCCAGGAGATCGACACGCTGCCGGCGGCCCGGTCGGCGCTGCGCGGGCGCGAGATCGCCTGGCTGGCCGACCCGCTCGATGCGCTGATGCTGCAGATCCAGGGCTCCGGCCGCCTGCGGGTGACGGAGCCCGATGGCAGCCAGCGGGTGGTGCGCCTGGCTTATGCGGCCAGCAACGACCATCCGTACCGCAGCGTCGGCAGCTGGCTGCTGCAACAAGGCGCGCTGCGCGACGCCTCGTGGCCTGGCATCAAAGCCTGGGCCGCGCAGAACCCGCAGCGCGTCAACGAGATGCTGTGGAGCAATCCGCGCACGGTGTTCTTCCGCGAGGAAGCCCTGTCGGACCTCGACGCCGGTTTCGGCCCGCGCGGCGCCCAGGGCGTGCCATTGACGCCGGGCCGCTCGATCGCGGTCGACAGGGAGAGCATTCCGTACGGCACGCCGGTCTGGCTGGCGTCCAGCGGACCGCTGATCAACCTGCAGCGGCTCGTGCTGGCGCAGGACACCGGCAGCGCGATCACGGGCGCGGTGCGCGCCGACTATTTCGCCGGCTGGGGGGGCGAAGCCGGCGAGCTGGCCGGCCGGCTCAAGCAGCCGCTGCGGCTGTGGGTGCTGTGGCCCAGGTGAGCCGCGTCACGGCGCGGCCGGCTGCAGGTGGCCCAGCGGCAAGGCGCTGCTGGCCTTGACCTCGCCCAGCGAGAAGCTGGTGTGCAGGTCCTTGACGTTGGGCAGGTTGATCAGCACCTTGCGCGCGAACTGCGAGAAGCTGTCCAGGTCGCGCGCCACCACCTGCAGCTCGAAGGTGCCGGCGCCGCTGATGTAGTGGCAGGACACGATCTCGGGAATCTGGCGGATCGCCTCTTCCATCTCGCGCGTGAGTTCGCCGGTGTTGCGGTTGGCGTCCAGCCGCACGAAGGCCAGCACCCCCATGCCGATCTTGTGGCGGTCGATCTCGGCGTGATAGCCCTTGATGAAGCCGGCTTCTTCCAGCGCCCGGACCCGGCGCCAGCACGGCGCCGCCGACAGGCCGACCCGTTGCGCAAGCTCGGTGTTGGTCAGGCGCGCATCGGCCTGCAGTTGTTCCAGTATCTTCACGTCAAACTTGTCGAGTGTTTCCATATCCGTCGATTCTAGGAAAGATCCTTTCCCGGCCGGCCGATAACCGGGCACAGAACGCAAAGACTTATCCAGCTCGTCGGCATACACTTTGCCGACGATTTTCGGAGACAAGAAAGCCTTATGAACGCACCGCTGCCAGAACACATCCGCAAGGCCCTGGAAACCGTCACGCTCGACGACAAGTACTCGCTCGATTACGGCCGCGCCTTCATGAGCGGGGTGCAGGCCCTGGTCAAGCTGCCGATGCTGCAGCGGCTGCGCGATGCCCAGGTCGGCAAGAACACCGCGGGCTTCGTCAGCGGCTACCGCGGCTCGCCGCTGGGCGGCTACGACCAGGCCCTGTGGAAGGCGGAGAAGTTCCTGAAGGCGCAGAACATCGTGTTCCAGCCCGGCGTCAACGAGGAGTTGGCGGCCACCGCGCTGTGGGGAACGCAGCAACTCGGCTTCGCACCGGCCGGCACGCAGAAATTCGACGGCGTGTTCGGCATCTGGTACGGCAAGGGCCCGGGCGTCGACCGCAGCAGCGACGTCTTCAAGCATGCCAACATGGCCGGCACCACGCCCTGGGGCGGCGTCATCGCCGTGGCGGGCGACGACCACGTGGCCAAGAGTTCGACCGCGGCCCACCAGAGCGACCACATCTTCAAGGCCTGCGGACTGCCGGTGTTCTTCCCGGCCTCGGTGCAGGAAATCCTCGACCTCGGCATCCACGCCTTCGCCCTGAGCCGATTTTCCGGGGTCTGGGCCGGCATGAAGACGATCCAGGAGATCGTCGAGTCCAGCGCCACCGCGATGATCGACCCCGATCGCGTGCAGATCGTCATTCCCGAGTTCCAGATGCCGCCCGGCGGCGTCCACATCCGCTGGCCCGACACCGCGCTGGACCAGGAAGCCCGCCTGTTCGACTACAAGTGGTATGCCGCGCTGGCCTACATCCGCGCCAACCGCCTCAACTACAACGTCATCGAGGGCCCCCATGACCGCTTCGGCATCATCGCCAGCGGCAAGGCCTTCAACGACACCCGCCAGGCCCTGATCGACCTGGGCCTGGACGATGCCGCTTGCCGGCAACTGGGCATCCGCCTGCACAAGGTCGGCGTGGTCTGGCCGCTCGAAGCCCAGGGCACGCGCGAATTCGCCACCGGCCTGCGCGAGATCCTGGTGGTGGAGGAAAAGCGCCAGGTCATCGAATACCAGGTGAAGGAAGAGCTCTACAACTGGCGCCCGGACGTGCGGCCCCACGTGGTGGGCAAGTTCAACGACGACGAGGGCGATTTCTCCGGCGGCGAATGGTCGCGGCCCAATCCGTCCAGCCACACGCTGCTGCGCGCCAACGCCGACCTGTCCCCGGCGCTCATCGCGCGTGCCATCGCGCACCGCCTCAAGCGCCTGGGCGTGGATGGCGCCATGGCGGCGCGCATCGATTCGCAGCTGGCCATCCTGGAGGCCAAGGAGCGCTCGATGCAGGTGCTCGAGGTCAAGGGCGACCGCCAGCCCTGGTTCTGCTCCGGCTGTCCCCACAACACGTCCACCGTGGTCCCCGAAGGCTCCCGCGCGATGGCCGGCATCGGCTGCCACTTCATGGCGACCTGGATGGACCGCGCCACCATCGGCTTCACCCAGATGGGCGGCGAGGGCGTGCCCTGGGTCGGCCAGCAGCCCTTCAGCACCGAACAGCACGTGTTCGCCAACCTGGGCGACGGCACCTATTTCCACAGCGGCATGCTGGCGATCCGCCAGGCGATCGCCGCTGGCGTCAACATCACCTACAAGATCCTCTACAACGACGCCGTCGCCATGACGGGCGGCCAGCAGGTTGGCGAGCGGCCCGAGGGCCACTCGGTGGTGCAGATCGCGCAGAGCATGCGGGCCGAAGGCGCGGTGAAGATCACCATCGTCACCGACGAGCCGGAGAAATACGAGGACGTGAAGGGACTGCCCGATGGCATCGCCATCCAGCATCGGGATGTGCTGGACAAAGTGCAGCGCGAGTTCCGCGAGATCAAGGGCACCACCGTCATCATCTACGACCAGACCTGCGCCACCGAGAAGCGGCGCCGGCGCAAGCGGGGCACCCTGGTCGATCCGGCCGTGCGCGTCGTCATCAACGACCTGGTCTGCGAAGGCTGCGGCGACTGCAGCGTCAAGAGCAACTGCCTGTCGGTCGAGCCGCTGGAAACCGAATTCGGCCGCAAGCGCACCATCAACCAGAGCACCTGCAACAAGGACACCAGCTGCCTGAAGGGCTTTTGCCCCAGCTTCGTCACCGTCGAAGGCGGGCAGCTGAAGAAGAAGGCCAAGGACAAGGCGCTGTCGCCCTTCACCATGGGCGAGCTGCCCGAGCCGCAGCTGCCGGCGATCGACGGCGCCTTCGGCATCGTGGTGGCCGGCGTCGGCGGCACCGGCGTCATCACCATCGGCCAGCTGCTGGGGATGGCGGGCCACATCGACGGCAAGGGCATCGTCACGCAGGACGCCGCCGGCCTTGCGCAAAAGGGCGGCGCGACCTGGAGCCACGTGCTGATCGGCGAGCGCGCCGAGGACATCCGTACCACCCGGGTCAGCATGGCCGGCGCCGACCTGATCATCGGCTGCGACCCGATCGTGACGGCGGGCAAGGAAACGGTGCTGCGGATGCGCCAGGGCCGCACCCACGTGGCGCTGAACACCCACAGCACGCCGACCGCGGCCTTCGTCAAGAACGCCAACTGGGCCAACCCCGCCGACGCCTGCGCCGCCGAGATCGTGCACGCGGTCGGGCCGCAAGGGGTGTCTGCCTTTGACGCCGATGCCGCAGCCACCCGCTTGATGGGCGACAGCATCTACACCAACCCGATGATGCTCGGCTATGCCTGGCAAAAGGGCTGGATTCCCCTGAGCCGCGAATCGATGATCCGCGCCATCGAGCTCAATGCGGTGGCGGTGGACAACAACAAGGCCGCCTTCGAATGGGGCCGGCGCGCCGCCCACGACTGGGCCTCGGTGGAAAGGCTGCTGGCGCCGGCGCAGGTGATCGAGTTCAAGAAGCGCGAAACGCTGGAGCACATCATCGGCCGCCGGGTCGAGTTCCTGACCGCCTACCAGAACGCCGCCTATGCCGGCGAGTACCAGGCCTTCGTCGAGAAGGTCCGCGTCGCCGAAGGCCCGCTGGGCAAGACGGCGCTGACCGAGGCCGTGGCGCGCTACCTGTTCAAGCTGATGGCCTACAAGGACGAATACGAGGTCGCGCGCCTGCACGCCGAAAGCGGCTTCCAGAAGCAGGTCGCCGCCATGTTCGAAGGCGACTTCAAGATCAACTTCCACCTGGCGCCGCCCATGCTTGCGAAGCGCAACGACAAGGGCGAGCTGCAGAAGATGAAGTTCGGGCCGGCGATGCTGACCGGGTTCAGGCTGCTGGCGAAGCTCAAGGGCCTGCGCGGCACGGCGTTCGACGTGTTCGGCCGCACCGAGGAGCGCCGTACCGAACGGGAACTGATCGGGCAGTACCGCGAAAGTATCGCTCGGGTGCTGGCCGCGCTGGATGCGGGCAACCATGCGCTGGCGGTGGAAATCGCCCGCATTCCCGAGCAGATCAAGGGCTTCGGCCACGTCAAGGAACGCAACCTGGCCGCGGCCAGGCTCCAGTGGGCGCGGCTGCTGCAGCAGTGGGGCGCGCCGCAGCGCGCCCGCGAGGCCGCCTGACCGGGCGCGCCGCCGCGGCGGCGGCCGGGTTTCCCTGCCCCGACACCGGCCGGGGCCTGCACCTACAATCGCAAGTCCCGCCCGCGGCACGCCCTGGCGTGCCCGCCCGTGAGCGGACGCATCGATAACCGCACCCGTCCAGGAGTTTCCGTGTTCATTTCTTCCGCCATTGCCCAAACCGCACCCGCCGCCGCCGGTGGCAGCGACATGCAGTCGTCCCTCATGAGCATGCTGCCGCTGGTGCTGATGTTCGTGGTGCTGTACTTCGTGATGATCCGCCCGCAGATGAAGCGCCAGAAGGAGCATCGCACCATGGTCGAGGCCCTGGCCAGGGGCGACGAAGTCGCCACCGCCGGCGGCCTGCTGGGCAAGGTGACCCGGCTCGGCGACGTCTACCTGGGCGTCGAGATCGCCAATGGCGTCGAAGTCACGCTGCAGCGCAGCGCCGTGGTCCAGGTGCTGCCCAAGGGCACGATCAAGTAAAGACCAGACCGTCGAACGCCAGCGAAAAGCGAGAACATGAACCGATATCCGGTGTGGAAGTACGCGATCATCCTGATCGCGCTGTTGGTGGGGGCGATCTACACGCTTCCCAATTTCTTCGGCGAAGCGCCGGCGGTCCAGGTGTCCTCCGGCAAGGCCACCATGAAGGTCGACAGCACGACCCAGACGCGGGTCGAACAGGCGCTGGCGGCCGCGGGCATCAAGCCCGAGGCCGTCATGCTGGACCCCAACTCGGTCAAGGTGCGGCTGGCGAACGGGGACCTGCAGCTCAAGGCCAAGGACGCGATCCAGAAGGCCCTGGTGCCCGATCCCGCCGATCCGTCGTACGTGGTGGCGCTGAACCTGCTGTCCGGATCCCCGAAATGGCTGACCGCCTTGCGCGCCGCGCCGATGTACCTGGGGCTGGACCTGCGCGGCGGCGTGCACTTCATGCTGCAGGTCGACATGCAGGCGGCGCTGACAAAGAAGGCCGAGTCGTTCTCCGGCGACCTGCGCAGCATCCTGCGTGACAAGAACATCCGCCACGCCGGCATCAGCCGCAATGGCCAGAGCATCGAGGTGCGGTTCCGCGACACCCAGACCCTGGCAGCCGCCAAGGCCGTGATCGCCGATCAGTTCCCTGACCTGCAGGCCGTCGACGCGCCGGAAGGCACCGACTACAAGCTGACCGGCACCATCAAGCCCGAGGCGGCGCGCCGGGTGCAGGAGCAGGCCCTCAAGCAGAACATGGTGACGCTGCACAACCGGATCAACGAGCTGGGCGTCGCCGAGCCGGTGATCCAGCAGCAGGGGCTGGACCGCATCGTGGTGCAGCTGCCCGGCGTGCAGGACACCGCCAAGGCCAAGGACATCCTGGGCCGCACGGCCACCCTGGAAGTGCGGCTGGTCGACGAAAGCGCCGAGGCGCGCGCGGCCGAGGCCGGTGGCGGTCCGGTGCCGTTCGGCGACGAGCGCTTCCTGGAGCGCAACGGCCAGCCGGTGATCGTCAAGAAGCAGGTGATCCTGACCGGCGAGAACCTCACGGACGCCCAGCCGGGCTTCGACAACCAGACCCAGGAAGCGGCGGTGCACCTGACGCTCGACGCCAAGGGTTCGCGCATCTTCAAGGACGTGACGCGCGAGAACGTCGGCAAGCGCATGGCCATCCTGCTGTTCGAAAAGGGCAAGGGCGAGGTGGTGACGGCTCCGGTGATCCGCAGCGAGATCGGCGGCGGCCGGGTCCAGATTTCGGGCCGGATGTCGACCACCGAGGCCGCCGACACGGCCTTGCTGCTGCGCGCCGGTTCGCTGGCCGCGCCGATGGAGATCATCGAGGAACTCACCATCGGCCCGACGCTGGGTGCGGAGAACATCACCAAGGGCTTCCACAGCGTGGCCTGGGGCTTTGCGGTGATCTGCGTCTTCATGGCGATCTACTACATGCTGTTCGGCGTGTTTTCCGGCATCGCGCTGGCCTTCAACCTGCTGCTGCTGGTGGCGGTGCTGTCGATGCTGCAGGCCACGCTCACCCTGCCCGGCATGGCGGCCATGGCGCTGGCCCTGGGCATGGCGATCGACTCCAACGTGCTGATCAACGAGCGGGTGCGCGAGGAATTGCGCAGCGGCGCGTCGCCGCAGGCCGCGATCCAGTCCGGTTACGACCGGGCCTGGGCCACCATCCTGGACTCGAACATCACCACCCTGATCGCCGGCGTCGCGTTGCTGGCATTCGGCTCGGGACCGGTCCGCGGCTTTGCGGTGGTCCATTGCATCGGCATCCTCACCTCGATGTTCTCGGCGGTGTTCTTTTCCCGCGGCCTGGTGAACCTCTGGTACGGCCGCAAGAAGAAGCTCAAGGCCGTTTCGATCGGCACCGTCTGGCGTCCCGCCGGCGAAGGCGTTATAACCAAAGGCGAGTAGGAAGTACAAGAAATATGGAGTTTTTCAAGATCCGGCGGGACATCCCGTTCATGAAGAACGCGTTGATTTTCAACGTGATCTCCTTCCTGACGTTCGCTGCCGCGGTGTTCTTCCTGTTCCAGCGGGGACTGCACCTGTCGGTGGAGTTCACCGGCGGCACGGTGATGGAAGTGGGTTATTCGCAGACGGCCGATGTGGAGAAGATCCGCAGCACCGTCGCAGGCTTGGGTTTTTCGGACGTCCAGGTCCAGAACTTCGGCACCTCGCGCGACGTGATGATCCGGCTGCCGGCCCAGAAAGGCGTCAGCTCGGCACAACAGAGCGAGAAAGTTCTCAGCAAGTTGAAGGAGCAGGAGCCGGGCGTGATCCTGCGCCGCACCGAGTTCGTCGGCCCCCAGGTCGGCGAGGAGCTGGCCACCGACGGCTTGAAGGCGCTGGCCATGGTGGTGGTCGGCATCATGGTCTACCTGGCCTTCCGCTTCGAGTGGAAGTTCGCCGTGGCAGCCATCATCGCCAACCTGCACGACGTGATCATCATCCTGGGCTTCTTCGCCTTCTTCCAGTGGGAGTTCTCGCTGGCGGTGCTGGCGGCGGTGCTGGCTGTGCTGGGTTACTCCGTCAATGAGTCGGTGGTGATCTTCGACCGGATCCGGGAGAACTTCCGCCGCTACCGGAAGATGAACACGGTGGAGATCATCGACAACGCGATCACCTCCACCATCAGCCGGACCATCATCACCCACGGGTCGACCCAGATCATGGTGCTGTCGATGCTGCTGTTCGGAGGGCCGACGCTGCATTACTTCGCGATGGCGCTGACCATCGGCATCCTGTTCGGCATCTATTCGTCGGTGTTCGTCGCAGCCGCCATCGCCATGTGGCTGGGCGTCAAGCGCGAAGACCTGGTCAAGTCGTCGGCGCGCAAGGACGAAGACCCCAACGACCCGAACGCAGGCGCCACCGTCTAATTCCCCTTATGGCCTACCAACTGCCACCAGCTTCCCCCGTGCCCCTGGCACGGCAGGTGCGTGAACAGTTCGTGGCCTATGTCGAGGGTGTGCTGCCGGCGCTGTCGGACGCGATCCGGATCAAGCTGATCGAGCTGGTGGACGCCGGCACCAGCACCCGTGATGTGCAGGACCGGCGCGACGCGGTGCTGGAGTTCGAGCGGCAGCGGGCCCAGTGGGTCCGGGCCACGGCCAAGGCCTGGCAGGACGCGGTGAATCCGCCGACCGCCACGGCACGGGTCCGGCTCGGCGCGATGAACCTGGAACTGATCGGCGACGACGTCGTCGAGAAGAAGATCCTGTCCTCGCGGCTGGCGCTGGCGGTGCGGGAGAAGGCCAGTTGGGACCTCAACGACCTGAAGGTGCGGATGCAGCACCTCGAAGACACCGACGACGTGGCCAGCCAGGACATTCTCCAGCCCGAGGCGGTGGCGCAGCTGTTGATCGAACAGTGGACGGCAGCTGAGTTGAAGCGCGAGAGCTGGACCCTGGCCAAGGACGTGATCCAGCAGTACATGGTCGAGAGGCTGCTGGAAGCTTACAAGCGCACCAACAAATTCCTGGTCGACAACGGCGTGTTGCCGGACATCGACCTGGCCAAGAAGGTCAAGCGCGGCTCTTCCTCGCCCGGCGGCCGCAAGGGGCCCGGCGGGCACGGTGCGCATGGCGAGTCCACCGGGCTCGGCGACGAAGCGGCGGGGGCCCACGGCGGCAGCGGGCGCGCCGGTTACGGCGGGGGCGGCGGTGGCGAAGGAGCTTACGGCTCTGGCGCAAGCGACAGCCGGAGCTACGGCGGCGGCGGGGATACCGACCATGGCGGCCATGGCGGCTATGGCGGCTATGGCGGTGGCGCCGGCTCCGGTCAGGGTGGTTACGGCGGCGGTCCGGGCGGCAACGGCCGCGCCATCGGGTCGCACGGCAAGGGCGGCTCCGGGGAAGGTGCGGTCACGCGCGGCGCCGGCAACGTCCACGACGAAACCAGGATGATGACCAGCGGGACGCCGCTGGCGCGAGCCCGCCAGCGCGCCAATGGCGTGCTGGGTCAGTTGCGGCGGCTGCTCACCGACCGGGTGGCGGGCTTCGACATCAACCACGAGACGCGTCCGTCGCCGGCCCTGGACGAAGCGCTGTCGATTCACCAGACCGCGGTCCAGAACACCGTGGCCGGGCCGGCCGGCGGCGTGCTGCAGTCCGGGACGGGCGCACCGGCAGGCGTTGGCGACGAAATCGTGGTCTATGACAATGCCCGGGTCGAGCAGGTCGCGGTCGAGCTGCGGCAGCGGACCGGCGAGCTCAAGAAGAAGGCGGTCACATCCACCGAGAAGGCGACGATCGAAATCGTCGCGTTGATGTTCCAGAGCATCCTGGCCGAGGAGCGGATCCCGCCGGCCGTACGGGTGTGGTTCGCGCGGCTGCAGATGCCGGTGCTGCGGGTGGCGATCGCCGAACCCGAGTTCTTCGGCTCGCTCTCGCATCCGGCCCGCCAGCTGATCGACCGGATGGGCTCCTGCGTGATGGGGTTCGACGCGAGCAGCATCGGCGGCAGCGCGCTGGAGACGGAGATCAAGCGCGTGGTGCAGGTGATCGAGCAGTATCCGGAGACCGGCCGGCGGGTGTTCCAGCTGGTGTACGACGAATTCCAGAAGTTCCTGTCCCGCTTCCTGACGGAAAAGGGGCCGACGCAGCGGCTCGTGAGCGTGGCCCAGCAGGTGGAGCAGAAGGAAACGATGGCGATCCAGTACACCATCGAGATGCGCCGGATGCTCAACGACATGCCGGTGCGCGAGGAGATCCGCGAATTCCTGTTCAAGGTCTGGGCCGAGGTGCTGGCGGTCTCCGCCGTCAAGAACGGGCCGCAGCACGAAGAAACGCTGTCGCTCAAGAAGTCGGCCACCGACCTGGTGTGGGCGGCCAGCGCCAAGCCCAACCGCAATGACCGCGCCCGCGTCATCCAGGACCTGCCGGCCCTGCTGATCAAGTTGCGCCAGGGCATGGAGTTGATGGGGATCACGGGGTCGGAGCAGGAAAGCCATATCAAGGTCATCGGCGACACGCTCGCCGACGCCTTCCTGTCCAAGACCGAGGCGATTCCGCAGGCGCATATCGAAGCCATGGCGCAGCGGCTGGCCAATCTCGAGGATTTCGTGGGCGACGATCCGAACACCGACCTGCCGCTGGACGCCGAAAGCATCGAGATGATGCTGGGCATCGACGCCTCGATGATCGAGGTGGTGGCCGATGGCGGGTCGCGTCCGACGATCGCCATGGTGGCCTGGGCGCAGGAGCTGCAACTTGGCAACTGGTTCACCATCGACCACAACGGCATCACCGCGCAGCTGCAGTATGTGTGGCGCAGCGACCGCAAGCAGCTGCATCTGTTCGCTTCGCCGGAAGGCCGCAGCTATCTGATCCAGGCCCGGCGGCTGGCGTCCTACCTGCAGGCGGGCCTGCTGCTGCCCAACGAGGAAGAAGCGCTGACGGTGCGTGCCACGCGCGACGCGCTGGCCAAGCTGGACGCCAATCCGGAACGGCTGCTGGGTTGAGAGGCGGCGCTGGCTAGTGCGGCAGCCGGAATTCGGCGTCGTCGCACAGTTCGTCCAGGACCAGGGCGTCCGGCTCCTCGCCGAAGCTCCAGTACACCATCAGGACGATGATCTTCAGGTCGTCGAGCGACACCGGCGAGCCGGAAGCGGCCATCGCCCGATCGACCACGATCTCGCGCATCGGCGCCGGCAACACGCCGGACGATTCGAGGAAGCTGACGAAGCCCAGGCATTGCGCGCCGAGATGGTCCTGCTCCGCCACCGAATAGATCCGCATGCTGGTGCTGGCCTGCGCGCGACCGATGGCCGGCTGCGGCGAGACGTCGGGCGGGAGCTGGGTGTTCTGGGCGGCCAGGTTCAGGCCATCGAGCCAGACCAGCGCCTCATTGATTTCATCGGCTTCGAAGCCATGGGCGCTGAGCTTGCGACCGAGCTGTTCCAGCTCGGGGCACGCATCGCCGCGCCAGTAGTTTTCGTACACGAAGACGAGCACTTCAAACATGTCTTCAATATAGCCTAGAACGCGGCGCTGGACGGCGTCGCCTTTCGGCAGTTTGTGGCGAATGTCATCAACCGGCCGCGGTCCGCTGGAACCGGCCGCCCGGCAGCCGCGCCACATGGCCTGCCAGTTCCAGTTCGAGCAGATGGGCCTGCAGTTCGGCGGCACTGGTGCCCGTGCGGTCCACCAGCGCATCGAGACCGACCGGATCGAAACCCAGCGCATCGAGCAACCGCCCGGCCGCCCCGGGGGCAGCGGGGCCCGGCGCCGACGGGGCGGCGGCGGCGACACCGGGACGCAACTCTTCCAGCACGTCGTGCGCCGATTCCACCAGCTTGGCGCCCTGCCGCAGCAGTTCGTGGCAACCACGGGATTGGGGCGAATGGATCGAGCCGGGAATCGCGAAGACGTCCTTGCCTTGTTCGAGCGCCATGCGTGCGGTGATCAGCGACCCCGACTGAAGCGCGGCCTCGACCACCAGCGTGCCTTCGCTCAGGCCCGAGATGAGCCGGTTGCGGCGGGGGAAGTTGGCCGGCAGCGGCGCCGTCCCCAGCGGGTACTCGCTCACGAGCAGGCCGCGGCGGGCGATCCGGTCCGCCAGCGCTTCGTGCTGCCGCGGGTAGACCCGGTCCAGCCCGGTGCCGACCACGGCGATGGTCGCCAGCTGGCCGGGCGCCGCGCCTTCCAGCGCCCCTTCGTGCGCCGCTGCGTCGATGCCCAGGGCCAGGCCCGACACCACGGTCAGGCCGGCCTGCGCCAGGCTGCGGCCGAAGAGGCGCGCGTCGATCCGCCCCTGGGCCGTCGGATTGCGACTGCCGACCACGGCCAGGGCGGCGGGCCAGGGCCGCGGGATCTCGCCCAGCACATAGAGCATCAACGGCGGGTCCTCGATGTTCAGCAGCGCGGGTGGGTAGTCGGGGTGGCCCAGGTGCAGCACGTGCCGGGGCGCACCTGGCTGGTCCTGCGCCAGCCAGTCCAGCGTCTGCGCGAGCTGCGCAGCCAGTTCGGCGGGCGGTTCGGCCAGGGACGCGGCCAGCGGGCCGCCCACGAACTGGCGCAAGGCCGATGCAGGAGCGGCGAACAGGTCGGCCGGCGGCCCGAAGGCGGCCAGCAGCTTGCGGGCGGTCTCGTTGCCGACGCCGGGCGTCAGCGCCAGCCGGAGCCAGGAGGCAAGTTCCTCGCGCTCCATGGTCCGGGTCCGGTCAGCGCGGGTTGGTCACCTTGTCGCCGACCTGGACGGTGTCGTTGATTTCCAGCACCAGTGCGTAGGAGAGTCGGTCGAAGGCGCGGAACACCATCAGCAGCCCGGTCCGCTCGTCCGGCAGCTTCACCGCCGTGCGCTCGCCCGGCAGGGACCGGTCCACGATGACCGGACCGGTCTTGAGGATCGCCAGCACGTGGCCACTCTCGATCCCGTCCTGGGTGCCGCGGCTGATCACCACCACCTGGTTCTGGCCGACCATCGCGACGGCGTCGCCGTAAACCGAGACGATGCTGCCGTCAATCGGCTGTTCGGGCGCCCGCGGCGTGTAGCTCAGCAGCTGGCGCGGCGGCTCTGGCACGAGCCGGTCGCCAACCCGCATCTCTTCCTTGGCGGTGACGATGTCCACGGCTGCGGCCACCACCGTGTTGACCAGGGCGCCGCTGCTGTTGCGCACCTCGCTCATGCCCTCGCTGCGCGCCAGGGTCGCCTTGCCCAGGAAGGAGGCTTCGTAACCCAGGATGGCCTTGGTGACGGGATCGCGCAGCGGCCTGGCATTGCGGAACACCCGGAATTCCTCGGTCCGGGTCGGGTCCTTTTCGGTGAACGGCGTGCCGGTGGCGCCGCGCACGTACGCCCGGTCGCCCCGGGTGAGCAGAACCCGGCTGTCCTGGGTGCCGACGATCCGCGGCGCCCGCTCCAGGGTCAGTTCGTCGACGATCATGGCCTCGGCCAGGAACGGTTCGATCACGTTGGAGCGCAGGGTCGGCAGGGCCGTCGCCGCCAGGCTTTCATAACGCACCCGCGGCGACACCCGCACCGTGTCGGTCGGGATCGCGCCGGTGCCGCTGCCGTCGGCCCGCAGCCGCAGCAGGGCCATGCCGTCGATCCTTTCCAGCACCAGGTGCTGGCCGGGATAGATCAGGTGCGGGTTGCGGATCTGCTCGATGTTCATGCCCCACAGCTCGGGCCAGCGCCACGGGCGCTTGAGGAACAGGCCGGAAATGCCCCACAGGGTGTCGCCGCGCTTGACGGTGTATTCGGCCGGGGCGTTCGGCGCCAGCTCGCTCAGCGGGATGCCGGTGCGGGCCACCTGCTGTGCCGTGGAGCGCTGGGCCGGGGTGATCGGGAAGTTCTGGGCCAAGGCCGGCAACGTGGTGAGCCCGCCCGCCAGCACCAGGAACGCCGTCCAGGCGCCGAAGGCTTGCGAGGTGGGTCCAGAAGCTGCCTTTTTTTGCGCCATGATGGAGTTCTTCCTGAGTTTTTGGTCCCGGCGGCAGCCCGCCGATGCGGGCGTGGAGCCGCCAAAAATCTTGATAAATCACTGGCAATTCTGCGCTCAAGCCCTTGATTGGGCAACGTTTATAGCCCGGCGGCCACGCCCGAAAAGGCAAAAGTGGCGAAAATAGCGACACCTCTGGTGAGATCCCATGGCACTGCTACCCATTCTTTGTTATCCCGACCCCAAGCTCCATACCGTGGCCCGTCCCGTCCAGGCGGTGGATGGCCGCATCAAGGCCCTGATCGCCGACATGCTGGAGACGATGTATGACGCCGATGGCATCGGCCTGGCCGCGACCCAGGTCGACGTCCACGAGCGGCTGGTCGTGATCGACGTCTCCGGCGAGCGCAGTGCGCCGCTGGTGCTGATCAACCCCGAGATCACCTGGGCCAGCGCCGAGAAGCAGGTCAACGACGAGGGCTGCCTGTCGGTCCCCGGCATCTACGACGGCGTCGAGCGCGCGTCGGCGGTCAAGGTCGAGGCCCTGGACGCCGACGGCAAGCGGCGCACCATCGAAGCCGAGGGCCTGCTGGCGGTCTGCATCCAGCACGAGATGGATCACCTGCTGGGCAAGGTGTTCGTCGAATACCTGTCCCCGCTCAAGCGCAACCGCATCAAGACCAAGATGCTCAAGGCGCGGCGCGACACTGTCCGGGCCTGAGTTGCGGCCGATCGGAGGTCCAAGATGAAGAAGATTCTGGTTGCTGCCGGCCTGGCTGTCCTGCTGGCGGCCTGCGCCGGCAATCCTTTCAATGCCTATGGGGTGCAGCCCGGCACGACGCGCGACGCCGTGATTGCCCGGCTGGGGCCGCCGACCCGCGTGGTGCAGGTGCCCACCGGCGAGCGATTGCAGTATTCGCTGCAGCCGTTCGGCCAGTACGCCTGGATGGTGGACCTGGATGCCGGCGGCCGGGTGGTGCGCTCGCGCCAGGTGATGACGGCCAGCGAGTTCAACCGGATCGAGGTCGGCAAGTGGACCCGCGACGACGTCGAGCGCGAATTCGGGCCGCCGGCCATGGTTGACGGCGTGGCCAGCTGGAACGGGCCGATCCTGACCTACCGCTGGAACGACGGCAGCGACATGTTCTATTACGTCTACCTGGACGGCCGCAACGTGGTGCAGCGCGCCCACCCGGGCATGGAGTTCCACAACGCGCCCGATCGCGAATAGGCCCGGCGCCCGATGCGTGTCATCTTCGCCGGCACGCCGGACTTCGCCCGCACGGCGCTCGAGAGCCTGCACCGCGCCGGCTTCGACATTCCCCTGGTCCTGAGCCAGCCGGACCGGCCGGCCGGCCGCGGCATGAAGCTGCAGGCTTCGCCGGTCAAGTCGTACGCGCAGGAGCATGGCATCGCCGTGGCGCAGCCGCGCAGCCTGCGCCTGGACGGCAAATATCCCGAGGACGCCGCCGCGGCCCGGGCCGCCATCGACGCCGCACGCGCCGACGCGATGGTGGTTGCCGCCTACGGCCTGATCCTGCCGCAGTGGGTGCTGGACCAGCCGCGCCTGGGCTGCCTGAACATCCATGCCTCGCTGCTGCCACGCTGGCGTGGCGCGGCGCCGATCCACCGGGCGGTCGAAGCCGGCGACGCCGAGACCGGCGTGACCATCATGCAGATGGACGCCGGCCTGGACACCGGCGCCATGCTGCTGATCGAGCGGCTGCCGATCGACGCGCGCGATACCACGGCCAGCCTGCACGACAAGCTGGCGCCGCTTGGCGGCCGCCTGATCGTCGAAGCGCTCGAACTGGCGGCATGCGGCGAGTTGCAGCCGGTGCCGCAGCCGGCGGAAGGCACCACCTACGCCCACAAGATCGAGAAGGCCGAAGCGCTGGTGGATTGGCGCCAGCCGGCCCCGAGGCTGGAGCGCAAGATCCGCGCGCTCGATCCCTTCCCCGGCGCCGCGAGCACGGTCAACGGCGAATCGCTCAAGCTGTGGCGGGCCGAGCTCGCCGCTGCCGCGCCTGCGCCGGGAGCCGCGCCAGGCACGATCCTGGCGGTGGACCCGGCGGGCGTGCTGGTCGCCTGCGGTGACGGCGCGCTGCGCCTGACGCAGTTGCAGCGCGCCGGCGGCAAGCGGCTGGCGGTGGCCGACTTCCTGCGCGGGTTCGGCCTGGCGCCCGGCATGGTCTTCGGCCAGCCGTCTGCATAGTGTTTTTCCTGCGCACGATCCACCGCCATCCCGAGTTCCGCAGCGGCGCTCGCGACATGGCGGCGCTGGCGCCGGGCATCGGCGCCTGGGGCCTGATGACCGGCGTGGCGATGGTGAAGTCGGGCATGAGCGTGATCGAGGCGCTGGCGATGACCTTCTTCGTCTACGCCGGCAGTTCGCAGCTCGCGGCGATCCCGCTGATCGTGGCCGGCGCGCCGATCTGGGTGATCCTGGCCACCGGCTTTTGCGTCAACCTGCGCTTCGTGGTGTTCAGCCTGCACCTGCGGCCCTACCTGATGCACATGCCGCGCTGGCGCCGGCTGGTCAACGGCTACCTCACCGCCGACCTGAGCTACGCCTTGTTCACCAAGCGCTTCCCGCAGCCGGCGGCAGCGCCGGCCGACCAGCTGGCGCAGGAGGCGTATCTCGCTGGCAACTACTTCGTCACCTGGGGCAGCTGGATGGGGCTGAGCGTCGTCGGCATCGCGCTGGCCAACCTGATCCCCGCGGCCTGGGGGCTGGGCTTTGCCGGCGTGCTGTGCCTGGTCGGCATCCTGTGCTCGCTGTCCAACACCCCGCTGCGGTTGCTGTCGGCCGCGCTGGCGGGTGCGGCGGCGGTCGCCCTGTACGCGTTGCCGCTCAAGCTGAACATCGTGGCCGCCATCGCGATCGCCGTCGCCGCCTGCTACCTGCTGGAGCGCAAGCTGCCGGCGCGGAGCGCGCCATGAGCGGAACGACCGACGCGTGGACCTTGCTGGCGATCGCGGGCCTGGCAGCGGTCACGGTGCTCACACGCTGCTTTTTCTTCATCCTGGACCGGCCCTGGGCGCTGCCCGCCTGGGCCCATCGCGCCCTGCAGTACGCGCCGGTCGCGGCGCTGGCGGGTGTGGTGGTGCCGGAAGTGGTGATGCTCAATGGCCAGCTGGTGTCGACCTGGCAGGACGCGCGCCTGTTCGCGGCGCTGGCCGGCGTCGCCGTCTATTTCTGGCGGCGCAGCGTGCTGCTGACCCTGGTGCTGGGGATGCTGGTGTACCTGCCGCTGCACCTCGGTCTGGGCTGGTAGGCCGGCGTTTTCTACAATGGCGGCCTCGACGCCCGCTCCGCGGCGTCCCATCCACGTCCTTCCATGAACATCCTGCGTTTTTCCGATTTGTGCGCCCAGGGCCGTGTGGCCGGCAAGCGCGTCTTCATCCGTGCCGACCTGAACGTGCCGCAGGACGATGCCGGCCGCATCACCGAAGACACCCGGATCCGGGCCTCGATTCCCTGCATCCGCATGGCGCTGGACGCCGGCGCGGCGGTGATGGTCACCTCGCACCTGGGCCGGCCGACCGAGGGCCAGCTGCGGCCCGAGGACTCGCTGGCCCCGGTGGCGGCGCGGCTGGGCGAACTGCTCGGACGCCCGGTGCCGCTCAAGGCCGACTGGGTCGACGGCGTCCAGGTCGCGCCCGGCGCCGTGGTGCTGCTGGAAAACTGCCGCGTCAACCAGGGCGAGAAGAAGAACGATCCCGCGCTGGCGCGCAAGATGGCGGCGTTGTGCGACATCTTCGTCCACGACGCCTTCGGCACCGCGCACCGGGCCGAGGCCTCGACCTACGGCATCGCGCAGTTCGCCCCGGTCGCCTGCGCCGGGCCGCTGCTGTCGGCGGAGATCGACGCCATCACGAAAGCACTGGCGAACCCGAAGCGGCCGCTGGTGGCGATCGTGGCCGGCTCCAAGGTCTCGACCAAGCTGTCGATCCTGCAGGCGCTGGCGGCCAAGGTCGACCAGCTGATCGTCGGTGGCGGCATCGCCAACACCTTCATGCTGGCCGCCGGCCTGCCGATCGGCAAGTCGCTGGCGGAACCGGGGCTGCTCGACGACGCACGCGCCGTCATCGCCGCCATGAAGGCGCGCGGCGCCGAGGTGCCGATCCCCACCGACGTGGTGACGGCCAAGACCTTCGCCGCCGATGCTGAAGCGACCGTCAAGCACGCGGCCGATGTCGCCGCCGACGACCTGATCCTGGACATCGGGCCGGACACGGCGCGGCGGCTGGCCGACCAGTTGAAGCAGGCGGGCACGATCGTCTGGAACGGACCGGTCGGCGTGTTCGAGTTCGACGCCTTCGCCAACGGCACCGAAACCATCGCGCGGGCCATTGCCGCATCGCCGGCCTTCAGCATCGCCGGCGGCGGCGACACGCTGGCCGCGATCGGCAAGTACGGCATCGAGGGCCAGGTCGGCTACATCTCCACGGGCGGCGGCGCCTTCCTTGAGGTGCTGGAAGGCAAGACCCTGCCGGCCTTCGAGATCCTGCAGCAGCGCGCCGCCGGCTGAACCTGAGCCCCCACGTTCACTTCGTTCTCTGCCCCCCGAGGGGGCCCAGCCCACCTAGGGGCGGCCCGTCGGTGGTCTGATACGCGCCGGACGGCTCCGCTCTTCCGTGTGAAAATCGCGCCAGATGTCCACCGGAGCTTCCATGATGCCTGTCCGCCGCGCCACCAAGATCGTTGCCACCCTGGGTCCCGCGTCGAGCGATCCCGACCTGCTCGAGCAGATGATCCGCGCCGGTGTCAACGTCGTGCGGCTGAACTTCAGCCACGGCAAGGCGCAGGACCACATCGACCGGGCCGCGCTGGTGCGGGCCGCGGCGCAGCGGGCCGGCCGCGAGGGGGGCATCATGGCCGACCTGCAGGGGCCCACGATCCGGGTCGGCAAGTTCGCCGACGGCAAGGTGACGCTCGAGACCGGCATGAAGTTCGTGCTCGACGC